>JAZKCO010000002.1:0-645618 GCA_040388055.1 Bacteroidota bacterium | reverse complement strand
AATATTTTCCAGGATGATATTTGAAAAACTGAACGACACCCGAAATCGGATTCCGGTTAATGTGTACATTAATTGGCGACATAAAGATGGATACCTGCAAGCGTTTATCTTTAAAATACTCCTGCTCTTCAGTTTCTTCAATTACCACTACTTTACCATCGGCAGGGCAAATAACCAGGTTATTACCGCTAGTAAAAACGCGTTTTGGATTTCTAAAAAACTGTAAAACAATCACAAATAATGCGAAAGATAAAATATAAATCAACCAGCGAAGCCAAACCACATCGGCAAATTTATAATCTACAATGGCATTAATTACCATAATAAATAATACGGAAATGGCAATGGTTGTATAACCTTCTTTATGTATGGTCATTGAGTTTCTTTTAAATTAATATTTTACAAAACTCGGAAAAAAAAAGGAGATTTAAGTCGATCATGCTACGAAACTGTACAAATTACTTGGTATTACTGGCGGTAAATCGTAGCTAATTAAACCGCTCTATAAATATCCTTGAGATTTCTGCCTAAACCATTGTAATCTAAGCCATAGCCAACTACAAATTCGTTTGGTATTTCGAAGCCGATATAGTTTAAAGCTGGCATTGGCGATAGGAGTGCTGCAGGTTTGAACAATAAGCTACACACCTGAATGGAAGCAGGTTCTTGAGCCGAAACTTTTTCCAAAACATGGCTTAAGGTAAGGCCGGTATCTATAATATCTTCTACAATTATGATATCCCTGCCTCCGAGATCATGAGGTAATCCGAACACTTCTTTAACCGATCCCGTGCTATTTACCCCTTCGTAAGAAGCTACACGAATAAACTCAACTTCACAGGCAACATCGATTTCTTTTAAAAGATCGGCCATAAAAAGGAAACTACCATTTAGTACCCCAATAAAAATTGGGCATCGGCTTTCGTAATCGACATTTAGCTGTATCCCAATTAATCGAATACGCTTATTAATGAGCTCATTTTCTAAAAAAATCTCAAAATCTTTTCCATCTACCTGTATTTTGTTCATTTTCCAGTATGGGTTTAATTAATCTTCTTCGCCGCCCTGTTTCCCTTTTTTACGTTGTTCGCGGCGATCCTGACGTATTTGTTTTTTTGTTTTTGGGGTATCGATTGGAGTTGTAGAATGGATGACGGTATCTTTTTTGGCGGGGGCAAATAAACGATCGAAAAGGGTTTTTGATTGGTCTTGCATGCCTGCGGGAGTCATCATATTATCTTCATCTAAATAAATCGCTGCGGTATCGATAACGGTCGAGTCTGGTAAAAGGTATTGTCTTAAGCCCTCGCGCAAACGCACATCATAGAAACCATAACCACTCGTGTCGACACTTGTTAACCCCCTTCTCGCCATTGTGCCGCCAATGAAATTAAAATAAGGCAATAGATAAGGTTTAAGACTGCCATCGCTCATAAACTTATACAAGGCGGCTTTTGGACGTGGAACAATATTCGCCAAGAAAATACCCTCTCCAACGGTTAATTCTGAAGGGTTTTTCCCAAAATAATGGCGGGCAGCCTCGCCAATTCCATATACATTTTGCCCCATTTCGATAACGTTAAAATAAACCTCAAGCATTCGCTCTTTACTGGTTAAGCGATTATTTTCGATTAGCCAAACGATTAATATTTCTTCCGCTTTGCGAGCTAGGGTTTTCTGACGGCTTAAGAAAACATTTTTAACCAATTGCATCGAGATCGTACTACCCCCTCGTTTAAAACGCTTTTCTTTAAAATTAACGGCGATCGATTTACGGATCGACTCTTCGACAAAGCCTCTATGCCTAAAAAATGAAGGATCTTCGGAAGTAAGTAATGCATTTCTAAAATTGAAGGAAATATCTTCAAGCCGCGTAAAATTCGGGTTGGAAGGGCCGATTACGATGTTTCGCATTGGTTTCCCGTACTCGTAAGGAGTATAAACGAAGGGGCTATTAATTTTTTGCAGATCGGTCTTACCCCATTTCACAATTTTAAAATGATTAGGGGTTAGGGTGGAGCTAAATCTTACGCTATCGGGAATAGAGGTATCTAAATAAAAATCGAGCTTATATTTCATTTTTCCGCTTACCTTCATGCCGTCGAGCGACTCGAAAAGCCCTTGTGGAAAAGCCTCTAGAAAGTCTTGTGCCTCTTGCTCGTCTGCATTTAACTTTAGTTCGTATATTTTGTGTGGCGATAAAGTGTATTTAATGTAGGGGTGAATAAAGGCATTCTTTAAAAAGATGGTCGAACTGCTATCGAGGCAGAGGTAGTTGGTTCCGATAAGCATATCGGCATCTATTTTTGCATTCGACACCACAATATCGGTAGCTGCAATACGGGCCTGGTTAATAAATAAGTTTTTAACAGACCAAGATCCGGAAATCTTAAAATCGCCGCCGCTATAAGCAGCATCTTTCATTTCGGTTCTAACGGTGTCGAAACTAAGTTTTGTATGCAGCTTATTTTGAAGGTATAAAGGCAGCTCGACTTTTTTATGGTCGGCGAAGAGCATCACATCCAATTGTTTCCGTCCTGGTTTTAGCTTTCCGTTAACATGCCAGGTGGCTATCGAATCGTTAACTAAAATTGTCGACTGGAGTTTACCATCGTCGATAGTTGCCGTAGTCGTTAAAAATTTTAGTGAAGCGGTATCGTTGTCATTTAAATAGATGCCAAAGTTTTTGATCTCCATGTTATCGGGAATTTTATACAAAACTTCGTTCAATAAATTACTGGCCAGTTCGCTTAAATCTACTTTGGTCTTATTACTGGTACTATCTTTCTTTTTTCGTTTAAGGATAAAATCGAGATTGCTGAGCGAATCTTTTAAAACGACATTAAATTTTGCATCGTCGAGTTTGATTTCCGATAATTTGACGTTTCCGAAAAGCAATGGAAATATTTTAACGCCGACCGTTAAATCGCGAACGGTACTTAAAGTATCCCGGTCTTTTGGTACGATCGAGATATTTTTCATGTTTACGGTACTGAGCCCGCTAAAGCCAGCAGTGCTAATTTTAACGGTTAAGCCATAATCTTTATCGGCCTTTGCAATTGCCTTTGCCATGATGCTTTTAAGTAACGCCTCTCTTTTGCTATAGGCAATGGCGCCCAAAGAAACGAGCAGCAGTAAAAGAACACCTAAAACCCAGGCACCAACCTTAAGGTATTTTTTGGGGATATTAATTTTTGGTAACTGCATAAACTAAATTAGAGATTATTGCTTAAACAAATGCTTAGACCGAATGTTTATTTCGTGTTAAAATTACAATAAAAAGGCTGATAGAAAATTTATTATGGCTATGTTTTGTTAATTTTGGGGAATGATAATTACGAATGAACAGATTTTAGCGGCTTTAAGGAATGTAGAAGATCCAGACTTGAAAAAAGACCTGGTTACTTTAAACATGATTAAAGATGTTAAAATCGAAAATAAGCACATCGGCTTTACCTTAGAGTTAACAACACCGGCATGTCCGATGAAAGACATGCTAAAAAATGCTTGCACAAATGCGATTAAACATTTTGTAAGTGCAGAGGCTGTTGTAAGCATCAATATTACCTCGAAGGTAACCAAACCATTAGATATTAGTCAGTTAAATGCGATAAAAAACATTATTCTAATATCTTCTGGTAAGGGCGGGGTTGGAAAGTCGACCGTGGCCAGCAATCTGGCGGTAACTTTAGCGGCAAATGGGGCCAAGGTTGGCCTTATCGATGCCGATATTTATGGCCCATCTGTGCCGATTATGTTTGGCCTTGTTGGCGCAAAACCGAGTGCCAGAGAAACAGAAAACGGAAAGAGTTTAATTTTACCGATCGAGAAATATGGCATAAAATTACTCTCGCTTGGATTTTTTGCCGATCCAGACCAGCCGGTGCCGTGGCGTGGGCCAATGGCCTCGAATGCGATTAAACAATTGTTTAACGATGCAGATTGGGGCGAATTGGACTATCTTATTGTCGATCTGCCACCTGGAACCGGGGATATTCATATTACGATTAGTCAGAGTTTCCCTATTGCCGGCGCGGTAATTGTAACAACTCCCCAACAAGTAGCATTAGCAGATACCAGAAAAGGATTAACTATGTTTAGAATGCCTGGGATAAACATCCCGATATTAGGCGTGATCGAGAATATGTCGTACTTTACTCCTGCAGAGCTACCAGAAAATAAGTATTATATTTTTGGTAAAGATGGGGGTAAGGAGCTTTCCGAAAAATACGAGGTGCCGTTTTTAGGAGAGATACCATTAGTGCAGGCAATTACCGAAGCCGGAGATAAAGGCATGCCAGTTGCAATGGATTTATCGAGTCCTTTAACTGCTGCATTTACCGCAATTGCGGGTAAGATTGCACAACAAATCTCGATAAACAACAGTAAGCTGGCTAATTGCTAAAAAATTTACTATTTTTATAATTAAATTTAGATAAAATGAGTTTAACAGAACGAGTGGAGCAAGCTTTAGAAACGATCAGGCCTTATTTAATAGCCGATGGTGGAGATGTTGCCATAGAGGAGATAACGCCAGCGCATGTTGTTAAATTGAGATTATTGGGTAATTGTGGCTCTTGCAAAATGAGCTTCATGACAATGAAGGCTGGTATAGAGCAAGCCATTATGAAAGCTGTTCCAGAAATTACTGGCGTGGTTGCCATAGATTTAGCCGAACAGGAATAAGCAATATTTAACACAATTTAACGAGTACATTAGGGATTTACAGTTATTTTTGTAAAATGAAGTATAATTTAACCCTCATACTGCTATTATTTGTGGCTACTGTTTTTGCACAAGATGCGAATAAGAGCAGCAAATTGGTGCAGTTTTCGGGAATCATTACCGATACTGACAGTAACTCGGTTGTGCCTTATGTTACCATTACCAATATGACCAATAACGGTCAGAAGCATGCAGCAAATTATCAGGGTTATTTTTCCATTATTGTTAATCCTGGTGATTCGTTAGTGTTTTCGGCCATTGGCTTTAACCCTAAAATACTTATCCTACCCCGCGAAATAGCCGAACATCACTATACCGAAATGGTAAAAATGAAGCCTGAGATCGTTTACCTGAAAGCGGTGCAAATTTACCCGTGGGCAACAATTGAAGAGTTTAACAAGGATTTTTTATCAATGCGGATTGCCGACGACGACATGGCGATTGCCAAAAGAAATTTATCACCTAAAAGCATTCGGGGAATGATTTTATCATTACCGAGAAATGCCGAAGAAATTAGTAATAGCAATTACCGTTATGGTTTCGACCGAATGATGAATGTTAACATGCGACAAACCAATCCATTACTCAATCCTTTTGCCTGGGGAAAGCTGATGCAGCAAATATTTAATGGCGATAAAAGTAGGGAAGCAGATAAATAGCCAAGCTTATCTTCTTCTATTTTGCCTAGGGTAACGCATTTTATAATCGGTATGGATATTTCCTTTCGAAATAGCATCCAATTTACCTTTTATTAATTGCTTACGTAACAAACTCAATTTATCGGTAAAGAGCTTACCCTCAATATGATCGTATTCGTGTTGAATTACCCGTGCAGCAAAACCAGTTATTTTTTCTTCGTGTAATTTCCAATTTTCGTCGTAATACCTGATTAAAATGTTGGGTTTACGCATTACGTCTTCTCTAACTTCTGGAATACTTAAGCAGCCCTCATTAAAAGCCCAGGGTTCGCCGGTTTCTTCTAAAATCTGTGCATTGATAAACACCTTTTTGAAAACCTCTTCCTCCTCGTCGGCCTTGGTGTCAACAACAAATAAGCGAATTGGCAAATTTACCTGAGGCGCAGCCAGGCCCACTCCATTTGCATTGTACATGGTTTCGAACATATTGCTAATGAGTTGTTGTAAATCGGGATAGGTTTCGTCGATCGAAACACAAACTTTCTTTAAAACAGGATCGCCATAGGCTACAATTGGTAACTTCATCTTGCAAAAATACGAAATATTAGGAAAGTTAGAAAATGCAAGGAATAAGGTACAACATTAAACCAATAACTTCGAACGGCATCTATTACTCTGCAGGGTAAAAAGTTAGGGAACTTAGGTTGTCTTCTGCTAAAACCTCGTTAGCAATTTGGTTCATGTCGTTAACGGTTATCGCTCGTATTTTATTGAAAACGGTTTCCAAATCATCAATTTTATGGTAATCGACTAAACTTTTTGCCATCGCGATAATTAGGCCAATTCTGTTCTCTTCGCCTAATGCAATTTGACCAATAAACTTATGTTGAGCTTTATGTAGTTGTATTGCACTCATTTTAACAGATCGGATTTTTTTGAATTCCTTAAGAATTAATTGTGTTGCCCGTTCGACCTTTTCTTTATCGGTGCCAAAATAGAGGGCAAAAATCCCGGTATCGCTTAAGGGGCTATAATTGGATTCGATAGTGTAAGCGATGCCATATTTTTCTCTAATTTGTAAATTAAGAATAGAACTCATCCCTGTTCCGCCTAAAATATTGTTCAACAATAGCAAGCCGGTTTTATAAGGATGGTTAAGGGAATAGGTTTGTGTACCCATCATGCTATGCGCCTGCATAATTTGTTTATTCACAATAAGATGCACCGGTAAATTTTTTATAGGAGCTATCCTTTTACTGGCCGTGGTATTTTCGGGGATTTCACCAAAGTATTTGTTCCCGATTTTGATGAGTTTATTAAAACTGTAATTACCTAAAACCGCAACAATGATCTGATCGGTACGATAGTTCTCTTTAATAAATTGGCGGATATTTTCCCGATCCAGGTTAGCGACGGTTTCGGGAGTGCCCAATATATTTCTTCCCAGGCCATGACCCGAAAATAGCATATCTTCAAAATCGTCGTTAATGGCTTCTTCGGGTTGGTCTAGATAAGAAGTAATTTCGTCTAAAATTACACCCTTCTCTTTTTCCAACTCTTCGGGCGGGAAAACAGAATGAAAGACAATATCGTTAAACAATTCGAGCGTGCGGTCTACATAGGGATGTAAAAAAGAAGCATGGATGCAGGTATATTCTTTAGTGGTGTAAGCATTTAAGTCGGCTCCAACACTCTCTAAACGATTTAAAATCTGATTTGTACTTCGCTTTTCGGTGCGCTTAAAAATAAGATGCTCGATAAAATGAGCCAAACCCATTTGTGCATCTTCTTCATCGCGCGAGCCGCTATTAATTAAAATACAAGCATGAGCTATAGCAGATGCTGAAGGTACATGCAAAATCCTGATGCCGTTACTTAGGGTATGAACGTTATATTCCATTGATTAGCAAAGATATAATATTGCTTGGATATTAAGCCTTTTGATAGCTTTAGGCCTCTTTTAAGCGGATAATTCGCTTAAAATGTCTTTTAAGAAAAGAGATAAGCCAATTACAACTGTTTTCTCGTTCAGGTTATATTGCTTCTCCGAGGGGGTAATTACGAAGGCCCTTTTGATTTGCAGGTCGTCTAACACATTATAGAAGCCTTTAGAGAGAGAAGGATTTGTGGCATATTTAATTTCGACGGCGATAACAGGAATAAGACCTTCTACTAATAAGAGATCGCATTCTGCCCCGTTGTGGGTTCTGTAATAAAACATTTCCAAGTGCTTGGGTTTTAACTGATAAATTTGCTCAATTACATAACCTTCCCAGGAAGAACCCACAATGAGATTTAAAGGGAGTTCTCGGCTATTTTTGATACGATTTAACTGATGCAATAGGCCGCTATCACGAATATATACTTTTGGTGCTTTTACTACACGTTTTTCTACATTAACATACCATGCGCGCAGCTGCCGAATCATATAGGCCCCTTCCATAAACTCTAAATATCTTTTAACGGTAGTACTACTAATCCCTAATGCGCGAGCATAATTTTCGGCAGTCCATATACTTCCGTTATTGGCGGCGAGCATATACCAAAAGTTGCGGATGATAACCTCCGAAAGATTTACACCAAAGAGAAGACTAAGATCACGTTCTATATAGGCTTTGATAAAATTTTCGGCCCATAAGATAAACTCCTGATCGGTAGCGCTGGTTAATGCTGTTGGGAAACCACCTCTAAACCAATGGTGTTCTTGCGAAATGCCGCTATCTGTGGCCTCTAATAAATTAATTGGTGTCATTTCTGCGAAAGCAATACGGCCAGCTAAAGACTCAGACACCCCCTTAACCAGCAGAGGAGATGCGGATCCAGTAAGGATAAACCTGCCAGGTTTACGGTTTTGATCGATTATTGGTCTAAGTTGCCTGAAAAGATCAGGGACTCGCTGAATTTCATCCAATATAATGCAAGCGTTTTCATACTGCCCAAAAAGATAAGCCGGGGTGCCCATCCGTAAGAGATCATCATCATTCTCGAGATCAAAATAGACTACTTCCTGTAGGGTGCTGTTAAGCAGCTTACGAGTAAGTGTGGTTTTTCCCACCTGCCTTGGCCCCAATAGGGCTACAGCTGGAAATATTTTAAGTAAATTAGCTAACTCCTCTTGTATTTTTCGCTTAATCATTGCTAACAAAGATAGTGTTTATCCATGAAAATCTCAAATGGCATTTGAGATTTTCATGGATAAACACTAAAAGAAAGACCTAAAATTATTTATAAACTGCTATTATAACATGAAGAATTGTCATATATGTCGTGATTATGGATGTTCGGGGCATTATTTGAGTTATGGTACTTTATTTGATGAATTGGCTGAAGAAGAAATAATTAAATTACAAATATGACAACAGAAAAGGGAAGTATTTCCATACACACAGAAAACATTTTTCCAATCATTAAGAAATTCCTGTATTCGGATAATGAAATCTTTTTAAGGGAATTAGTTTCTAACGCAGTTGATGCGGTTCAAAAAATAAAACGATTATCGGCGCTAAGCCAATATAACGGGGAACTGGGCGAACCCTTAGTAGAAGTAAGTTTAGATACAACCGCAAAGACCATTACAATCAGCGATAATGGTTTGGGGATGACCGCAGAAGAGATCAAAAAATATATTAATCAGGTTGCTTTCTCTGGGGCGAGCGAATTTGTCGAGAAGTTTAAAGATGCAAAAGATGCCAATGAGATTATTGGTAAATTTGGTTTAGGCTTTTATTCGGCCTTTATGGTGGCAGATTTGGTAGAAATTCAGACTCTGTCTTACCAGGAGGGTGCTACGCCAGCAAAATGGACCTGCGATGGAAGTACGGAATTTGAAATTTCGGACGGTAATCGCAGCACTCGCGGAACGAGTATCATTTTACATGTTAATGCCGAATCGGAAGAATTTTTAAATGAACAAAAGCTGCAAGAAATTTTAGATAAATATGCTAAGTTTTTGCCTGTTCCGATTCAGTTTGGGGTTAAGAATGAGCAAGAAGAAGACGGACTTGATGAAGAGGGTAAAACAAAATACAAATCGGTAGAAGTTCCTAATATTATTAATACCACCAATCCGATCTGGACCAAAGCGCCTGCAGATTTGTCAGATGCTGATTATCTGGACTTTTACAAACAATTATATCCATTTTCTGAAGATCCGTTATTCTGGATCCACCTCAACGTAGATTACCCATTTAATCTAACCGGAGTTTTATATTTCCCTAAGGTTAAAGACGATTTTGATATGCAACGCAACAAAATCAAACTATTTAGCCGTCAGGTATTTATTACCGATGAGGTTAAAGATATTGTTCCCGAGTTTTTGATGTTATTGCATGGGGTAATCGATTCGCCAGATATTCCATTAAATGTTTCGAGAAGTTTTTTACAGGCAGACAGCAATGTGAAAAAAATTAATAGCTACATCACTAAAAAAGTAGCCGATAAATTAGCCGAACTCTATAACAAAGACCGGGAAGCTTACGAAGAAAAATGGAGCAATATTGGCTTGTTCGTAAAATATGGAATGATTAGCGAGGAGAAATTTTACGAGAAGGCAAAAGATTTCGCCTTATTAACCAATACCAAGGGCGAAAATTTTAACCTGGAAGAATATAAGGAAAAGGTAAAGGCTAATCAAACTGATAAAAATGGATCTTTGATTTATTTATATACAACCGACCCCGAGAAACAAGATGGATTTATCCAATCGGCCGAAAAAAAGGGTTATGATGTATTAATTATGAATACACCAATTGACGGCCATTTTGTAAGCAGCCTGGAGCAGAAGCTGGAGAAAACCCAGTTGAAGCGTGTAGATGCCAGCGTAGCCAACCAATTAATCGAAAAAGATGAGGTTTTGGAATCCGTTTTAAGTGAAGAACAATCGGCAGCGATAAAATCGATTTTCGAAAAGGCGATCGTTAAACCTAATTTTAGCGTAGAGGTGGTTGGCTTAAGTCCCGACGATTCGCCGGTAACCGTAACAATGGACGAGTTTATGCGCCGAATGAAAGATATGGCTAAAATGGGTGGTGGAATGAGTTTTTATGGTAACATGCCCGATAGTTATAAGGTGGCCATTAATGGAAACCACAAGCTGGTAAGTAAAATTATAGCTTCGACCGACGAAGAAGAGCAGACAAAATATGCTAAACAAGCAGTTGATCTGGCTTTACTTTCGCAGGGAATGCTTACTGGCGCAGAACTAACTGCATTTGTAACCAGAAGCGTTGAATTAATTTAATCCTAAACCTCGCAGGCTGTTGCAACGACCTGCAAGGTTTAATTTTTTTATGAAAAGAAACCTTCAATTCCTGCCCATAAGCATATTTGCGGGCTTCTTCTTTTTGATAAGCTGGTATGTATTAGCAGGGTTACAGGTTCTTGTTTATCAGGCCTACGTGCCATCGCTTTTTTGGTCGATAACTATTCTCGTTGCCGGATCCTTGCTTTATGCGATTTGGGATATGAAGAATAGTGGTATGGGTCGACTTTTTAAACTAAGTGCGCATGCTTTTTTAATCCTTTTTGTAAGCGAGTTGTGTTTTGCGCTCTTGTTGCTTGTTGCCGATTTATACCGGGTGTTATGTGCGACCATTCATTTAATGGTTAAGCAAGAATTCTTACTGCCTGCGCGAAATCCTTACTGGATTAGCTTTGCGATAGTGATTTTCCTGATATCGGTACTTCTCTTTTTATATGGAATCTTAAACGGGAAATACGCCTACCGAGTAATTAAGCATACCTTGTATTTTAAAGACTTGCCAAAAGCGTTTGATGGATTCAGGATTACACAAATTTCTGATGTGCATGCAGGCAGCTTTACCAACGCTAAGGCAGTTTGGAAGGGAATAGCGCTGATTAAAGCCCAGCAATCAGATTTATTTGTATTTACTGGCGATCTGGTAAACAATAAAGCAGAAGAAATTAAACCATGGATAGGTCATTTTTCTCAGATAAGAGCACCTTATGGACAATTTTCTATTTTAGGCAATCACGATTATGGAGATTATGTGAAATGGCCAAGCGAGGCTGCGAAGGCCGCCAATTTACAAGAACTAAAACGCTACCATGCCGAGTTGGGCTTCCGTCTATTATTAGACGAGCATATTATACTTCGTAAAGATGGAGAACAATTAATCCTTGCAGGGATCGAAAACTGGGGCCTGGGGTTTGGGGAACGGGGCGATTTAGAAAAAGCACTGCGAAATACAAAGATTAACGACTTTAAAATCCTGCTCTCACACGATCCATCACATTGGGAGGAGCAAGTAAAAAATAACCCATCAAAAATTCATTTAACCTTAGCTGGTCACACTCATGGAATGCAGTTTGGCATCGAAGCCTTTGGTATTAAATGGAGTCCGGTTAAATACCGTTACCGGCATTGGGCGGGAATAGAAAAAGCAAATGAACGGGTTTTAAACATAAACCGCGGCTTTGGCTTCCTTGGCTTTTCGGGCCGTATTGGTATTTGGCCAGAAATAACGGTAATCGAACTAAAACGGGAAGTGTAAACCGAGTTTCGATAACCTGTGGGTATAAATTTGCAACATTTGTAGCGTTTATACAAGAACGATCGTTTTAAAATAAAAAGTTGATGGCCATTAACTATTAATTTACATTTTAAAATAAAATCATGAAAATCTCAATAAATATTAAAACAATAATTGCTGTACTTGCACTGGCCGTTGGGTTTACCTCTTGTTCAAAAAAATACGATCAAAGCCCAGTTTATATTTCCGGATTAAGCATTATTCATGCTTCACCGACTGACGAAAAATTAGATGTATTTGTAGATAATACAAAAGCAAACCTTTCCGATTTTGCTTTTGGCGATAAAATAGATTATTTAAATGCTTATTCTGGGAGCAGACAGCTTACGGTAACCAAAAAAGGAAATACAAGCCCATTGACAACCGAACAATTTACACTTAAGCCTCAAATTGGGTATTCGCTTTTTGTGGTCGACAAATTGGAATCGGTAAAATTCTTATTTTTGGAAGATGATTTAACGATTGCTCCAACTGGCAAAGCAAGGGTTCGTTTTGTTAATTTAAGTCCGGATGCAGATGCTTTGAGCTTAGCTATAGACGGCCAGACTACCGATTTGGTTACCAATAAATCGTTTAAAGAATACAGTACTTTCGAAACCATAGATGCTGCGGATAAAGTTACTTTTAATGTTAAAAATGATGCAACAGGAGCCGTTGAAACTTCTATTGCAGATGTTAAAATAGAATCTGGGAAGATTTATACGGTTTGGGTTAAGGGACTTAAATCTGCTACCGACGAAACAAAACTTGGCGTCGCTGTTTTTACACACAAATAGCTAGCCGATAAAGCCGGCCGAAAGGCCGGCTTCTAATAAACTAAAACGAAGAGGTGTTGTGTATTAGCGGGATATGAATAATAATCCTTAATAGCAGTAAAAAGGAATGCTCAAATTTGAGGATGTTATAAAAGATTGTTTTAAAGACGATATAAAGAGTAAAGAAATGATATATAAATCATTTTATGGCTATTTAATGGCTGTAATTTTACGCTATGTAAAGGATAGAAACGATGCGGAAGAAATAGTAAACGATACTTTTATTAAAATTTTTAAGTCTATAGTTCAGTTTGTTCCCCCGGCCGATAAAACTGCTTTAGAAAAAGCATTTAAGGCTTGGATAGCAAAAATCGGATCCCGTACAGCTATCGATTTTTTGAGAAGTAAGCGCGTGTTTTTATCGATCGAAGAGATAACAGAAGCACAGATTCCCGAAACGTTGGTAAATGTTGTATCCGCATTACACGTTAAGGATATTTTAAAACTAATTGAATCTCTCCCCGAAATACAGGGGTTGATTTTTAATTTATTCGAAATCGAAGGGTTTTCACATAGTGAGATAGCCAAGCTTTTAGATATTCCGGAGAGCTCGAGCAGAGTGTATTTAACCAGAGCTAAACAAAAATTGAGAATACTTTATTCTAAATCATTAATTTATTCAAATGCAACCAGCTGATCATAAGCCACTAATAGAAAAGGAATTAGTCGCTCATATTAAAGAAAGCCTAGTTGTACATGAGGAGACTTATGTTGCGGGCGCATGGGAAAAATTTAGCGCTACCGAAGAGGCAAAGAAAAAACCAATACTTTGGACAGCGTTTTTAAGAGGAGCGGCCGCAATCTTGCTTTTGGGTTTTGTTGCATTTTTATTTACGCATAGAGAATCGGAAGACAAACACACACAAATACTAACGGTAAAACCAACAAAAACCAATCCCTTACCGAACCCATCCTTAAAACCCGACGAGACCGAATCCTTATCGACCTCAAAACCATTCTTTGCCAACGAAAGAAAAGCAATACCGGCCTTGGTAAAAGCGCAGTTGACCATCGCCACAGCGACTGATAGCAGCAAGAGAAATGAAACAATAACAATTGTTCAAGATCAACTGTTCGCAGTTGATGCCGGAGATCCAGGCACTCCAAAATCCTCAAACCAAGGCATTGCTCCCATTAAGAAAATTGAGCAAAAGAAGCCAGATATTATCGATTTCTTAAACAATGAAACTAAAAAGAATGAACTTGCGCAAGTTAGTTTGCCTGAAGATAGATTTACATTAGGACTGGTTATTGCACCATCTTTCGGGAATAGTAAAAAATTGAACATGGGCTATGGTATAAGCATGGATTATAGTTTATCGGAGAAAATCTCAATAAATTCCGGGCTTGCTTATAACCAGATGACGGCCGGTAAAACAATGCATGTACCCGCCTCTACTACATCCTTGGTTAATTCTGGTGGAAATGCGAAGAATCTGGAATCGACCGAAGAGCAAATTGTAGGCGTAGATATCCCGCTAGAAATCAGGTATCATTTTAATAAAAATATTTACGCCAATGTGGGCATCTCTGCTTTTGCGGTTATCGATCAGAAAAAGCACAACACCTTTGTTCAGGACAAAGTGGTTCAGAATGCCCCCTCGGGGATTGCTGGTCCGGCTGGCCCTGCAGGATCGCAATCCATAGGTGCATTGGTAAGTGAACGGACAACAGAAAAGGCTAGCCCCGATGTAATTGGGAACAATTCGTTTCTTGGATTCTATAATTTTTCGGTTGGTTATAGAAAGAAAATATCTAAACGAAATGCGGTTTCGATCGAACCATTTATGAAACTTCCGATGAAAGAAGTGGACAAAGAAAGCCTTAAACTTATAGGAACAGGAATAAAGTTAAAATTCGATTTTTAATAAAATCATATAATCACCGAAAACTAAACATTAAGTTTGCCAAACATTTGGCCTTAAATTTTTTGATAACCAGACTTAAAAAAATTACGCTTTTACTTTTTATACTAATGTTTCATTTACTTTGGAGCTGGGATACTTATGCTCAAAATGCAGGTAAAGTAAGTGGCAGTATTATAGATAGCACCCAGAATGCTATTGTCGATGCAAATATTCTACTTATTTCGGGGAAGGATACTTTGCGTAGCACGAGCGATAAGTATGGAGAATTCAGTTTTCGGCGGCTTAAAGCAGCTAATTTTCAGGTTAAGGTAACTATGATGGGCTATAAAGCATATACTGGGAATTTTAGTTTGGAGAAAGGGGAGCGGCACCTTCAATTAGCACCCATTATATTGGAAAATAGCGGGCAGATGCTAAAAGAAGTAGTTATACATGGAAAAATTAACCCGGTTCGGGTACTGAAAGATACCTTAGAATTTAATGCAGCTGCTTATCAGGTTTTAGACGGCGACAAGGTAAGCGATTTGTTAAAACAATTACCCGGAGTACTGGTCGACGACGACGACAATGTAACGACCATGGGTAAGGAGATGACGAAGTTAAGGGTAAATGGAAAGGATTTTTTTACAAATGACGTTAAAGATTTCATCAATAAACTACCGGCAAGTATTGTTGCCAAAATTCAAATAGTAGACGATTATGGCGATGAAGCCAATTTTACTGGCTTAAAAATTGGAGAACCTCAAAAGATGCTAAACATTGTAACTAAACCAGGCATGAATAAGGGTGTTTTTGGAGGAATAGGTTTAAATAGCGGAACAAATAACCAGATTGGCTTAAATGCTAGCATCAGTATCTGGGGCGAAAAGGAGCAAATTGGATCGAATTTTAACACGAACAAATCGGACAATGGAGCTGGCCAGAGTAAAAGCAATAGTACCGCTGCAAATTATCGAAGAAACATCAAAAATGGGGCTATTGGTGTAGCCTATAATTTCAATAACAATAATAGCGATAACGAAAACAATTCGTTTATAGAAACCGTAAATACCCTAGGTACGATTTATAGCGTTAACGAAAATAGTGGAAATAATAGCGGGAATAATCAGAATTTGAACCTCAGCCTTCAGCAAAATAACCAGAAGAACTTTCTGAATGCGAATGTTAGTATAGGCCTTTCTAAGAATGGTGGTATAAATAATTCAATAACTAAGCAAAGTGGAATTATCAAACAAGATTTAATAAACGAGAGCAACTCGACCTATAGATCCCCAAATTTTAATGCTAATTTATCCTGGTCTAAAAGGCTGTCAAAAAAGGGAAAAAACCTTTCCATTAATTTCAACATTCGCAACGGCCAGAACGAAGGGGAGCAAAACATTATTAGTAATACCTTATATTATAATCCAATATCGAATACATTAGCAAAAGACTCATTATTAAACAGGTTGATAAATACGAGAAGTCGCAATGCTAATTTAGGTGGGTCTGTTGCCTATTCCATTCCGCTAAAACAGCCAAAAGACAGCTTGGCTAACAGCAATATCAGTATAGCTTATAGTTTTTCTTTGGGTAATATGAATAACAATATTTTGACCTATGTAACTGATAAATTGAATAACATACGTTATGTTGATTCATTGAGCACCCAATATAGGTCTTTGTTTTTATCACAGAATATTTCTGCCAGTTATGGTTACTCGAATAAAAAAATTAGTTATTATTTGGGTGCAAGTGCGAGGCCAAATACTTTAACCGGGGATTATCAGAATTTAGCGGTTAAAATAAAGAACAGAACGGTAAATTATGCGCCTAATTTTAATTTCTCTTATCGCCCATCTATTTCTAAATCTATCTCGATCAGGTATACAGGAAGTAGTAATAGCCCAAGCGCAAATCAATTACAGCCAGTTCGCAATACCCAGAACCTGCAAAACATAGTTATTGGTAATCCTAATTTGAAGCCATCGTTTAACCACTCGATTGGCCTGAGTTTTAATAATAATCAACCTAAAAGCGGAAGATTATTGCAATTAGGCATAACCGCATCTACAACACAAAATCAAATTGTTAGTAATGTGGTGCTTTTACGCGATACTTTAAATAGTTTAAGACAGGAAACCCGGTATGAAAATTCGGATGGAACCTATAATTTAACCGGTAACTATGCTTATAGTATTCCATTAAACAAGAACAAAATTAATATCTCGACGAGAGGAAACTTTAGTTACAATAAAAATATCATCTTTACAGATAATGTTAAATTCTTTAATAAAGGCTTAAATTTTTCACAATCTATTTCCTCTAATTTAAACTTTAAAAAAGCAGCTCTTAGTGCAAGTGTGGCTTATGGTATCAATGCCAATAATTATACCTTAATAAAGGGGAACTCCAGGGCTATCGAAACATGGAACTTTAGCATTAGTTCCAGAGCAACATTTTTTAAGAGCTATAAAATGAGCATCAATATAGCAAAACGAATAAATTCTGGCTATGCGCTTGCTAATACTAATCCTTTAATGATGAATGCGGCACTTAATAAAAGCTTTTTGAAAAGTAAATCCCTATCTTTAAATATGCAGGCATACGATTTATTGAACCAGGGGAATAATTTATCAAGATTTGTCTCTGGAAATTCGACCATTGATAACCGAACTAATCAGATTACGCGGTATTTTACTTTTGGGTTAAATTATAACCTTCAAAAATTTGGGGAAAGAAAAAGAAATTAACACTGTGTTTAGGAATAATTATAATGAGGATAAAGAAGATGCTAACCAAGAAAAACATAATTAATGGCTTATTTATTGTCATTTTTTTAACCATACTAATTGTGCCATCTGCAAAGGCACTCTTTATGCAAGGCCTAATGGAAATAGGCTTATTTAAGCCTAGTATTAGCAAAAGTAAGCCAGAAAATAAGGTCGATTTAGCAGGAATTAAATTTAAAGATGCAAAAGGTAATGTACTTAGTTTGGCCGATTTAAATGGGAAAATTGTGTTTTTAAATTTCTGGGCAACCTGGTGTCCACCCTGCCTGGCGGAAATGCCGGCGGTTAATAAATTATACGAACAGTTTATTGATGATGAGGAAGTTGTTTTTTTGCTAATCGATGCTGATCACGATTTTTTAAAAGCCCAGGCTTATATGGATAGGAAGAAATATAAAATGCCTGTTTTTACATTTGCCAGCGACTTACCCGAGACTATTTTTAAAGGCTCGTTACCCACTACTCTTGTCTTTGATAAAAAAGGCAGGGTTGCTTATCGTGGTGAGGGAGCTGCTAATTACGCAAGTCCTAAATTTATAGATTTTATAAAAGAACTCAAGGCACTAAAGAATTAAAAATGAAACAGCCATTCGATATAAAAATTGGAGAAAATGACTATGCTGTTTTTCCGGAAGGGAACGATACCTATGTGATTTTTAAGAACGGGAAGGAATTCGCGCAAGTCCAAAAAGATACGGCAGCACAATGGATAAAGTTCGATAAGGAGACTGCAATTCCATTATTTGAGCCCGACGAAGAAATTAATGCCCTAGGTAAGTTAATAGAAGGCCATATAGAAGAACCGGAGCCAGATGAAGAAGATGGAATTGAGCCGGTTGAATAATACTTTACGGATGTCCGTATGTATAGCGCTTGGTTAACCCATCTGCAGTTACCAGAACTGTCAGCTTCGTTTCTGTTAATTCAGTAATTTCCATAAGGTTGCCATCGGTAATTTGTATTTTCGTTCCATTATCTATAAAGTTCCAGGTTCCGTTAGCTATAATCTGGGCATTTCCGGGAACTTTGGTTAACCCTTCGCTCACAGCCCAGCTAAACCAGGGGTCGAAAATTAATAAGTTATCAGCGTCTGTTGGTAGCGGTGTTCCTGTTATATCGACCCAGTTATTGGCGTCGACTTTTAGTTCGGTCTTTAAGGTTAACCAGCCTGCGGGCTTAGTTAAAAGAATTGCTTTTTCCTGGGTCTCTTTAAAGTCCTTTTTACAAGAAGTGCCTAGAACTACCAATAATATTAAGAAAACGTTAAGCGCTGATTTCATTTGTGGTTTATTTTTCCGTTTGAGTTGCTAAAATAATGTTTTTAAGGCCAATCTCCAAAACGATAAGTATCTACATTCTTTTAGGAAAAGAAATTCGTGTGATAATTTGAACCTTATATCTGTATAACGAGTGCTAAGGACGAAATGCTACAAGCAAATCGATTCGATGTTGAACGCCAATGACGGGGGATAACAACCATGCTCGGCCAAAAAGAGATTGGGGTAATTGTTATTTTATAATGGTAAACTCTCTTGATTTAAGTACGCCATTATACCAAACCTTCTCTAGAAATGCTGAACCCTCATTAATGCTAAATTCGCAATTAATAGTATCGACTTGCGTATTCCCAAACTTAATCAAGATTTCTGATTTGGGCTGACGGATCATATAATTTGCAAATACCCGAATTTTCTCATTTCCTGTTTCAACGTTGATTATGCTAAAACCTTTATCTGCATCTAAATTCGGTTCATTATACAGTTGTGGCTGCCCATTAATTATTTGATAGATTTTAATATTACTTTCATTATAGGTTGACGCGGCACCAATTAAGTTTTGCCCTTGCTGATTTAAAACCGCAATGTCGATGTGAGTTAAGTACACGTCTTTAGCACTTTTTTCGCATGCAACAAAGAAAAAAAGCATTGAAGTGAGCAATGTTAGTTTGAGCTGTTTCATGTTTTTTATTGAATTATTCGAACTAAGACATCAAATATTCTAGACGTACTCGCTTTAATTTTATTAATTAATAAGAAATTTTACCACGCTCCCGTGCTAAAAAACTATTTGCCGCCTTATTTCTGTTAGTAATAATCACTACAGGGTGTAAAAAAACTCTATATTCATCGAACGAATACTCTCGTTTTGGCAGGTTATTATTTAAAAAAATGATGAGATAGATAGCGCTGAACAATTGTACACATTTAATAGTTATATGAGTGGACGAAGCCCTCAATCAGAAGCAAAAATTTAATACGGAATATGCAAAATCGCAAAAGCTTAAAAATTCCTTATTGCCAAGACAAATAAATACTATTAAATTTAAACATAAATTAATTTATGAAAAATAACACTATAATTCTAATTATCTCAATTCTGGGCTTCGTATGCATCCTCATAAATGTCTTTAATAGGAATTTATTTGACGGACACTTCACTACCTTGGGAGTTGTATTGATAGCAATACCCTTTTTTTATAGACGACTTAATACAAAGGAGGATGTCGATTCAAAAACTGGAATAAAAGCAAACATGAAAGTACTCTTCGGTATCAAAGATATCTTAATGATAATATTGTTCCTAATCATGGGATTAATATACTTCTTTTATGTAAAGAGCTGATTTATTTGATAACCTACAACCACCGGCGGTGGAGTACTTGAGGTTACGATGGATTGTTGTGATTATCTATAATAAGATTGCTAAACTCATTAGCTTTACCCGCTGGAAGAAATCCTGTTTTTATTTTAATTATCCTGTCCAGCTATCGCGATCCAAACTTCGATATTGGATAGCCTCGGCCAGGTGTTCGGCTTCGATGGTTTCGCTATCGGCCAGGTCTGCGATAGTACGTGCAACTTTTAAAATCCGGTCGTAAGCACGAGCAGAGAGGCCTAATTTTTCCATTGCTTGTTTAATAAGGGATTGCCCAGTTTCATCTATTTCGCAAAGCTGTCGAACTCGATTTGAGCCCATCTGCGCGTTGAAATGCAGATATTTGTCGTCTACAAATCGTTTTTCCTGCCAAGCTCGTGCTTTCATTACCCTTGCTCTGATCTCACTACTTTTTTCCGCTGCGCGGGATGAAGCAAGCGCATTAAAATTAACAGGGGTTACTTCTACATGCAAATCGATTCGATCTAATAAAGGCCCCGAAATTTTGCTCAAATATTTTTGAACAGCACCTGGTGCACAGGTACATTGCCTCGATGGATGGTTAAAGAAACCACAATTGCAAGGATTCATGGCTGCGATTAAAATTATACTGCAGAAATATTCTACGGAAAACTTAGCCCTGGAAATTGTTACCTTTCTTTCTTCCAGGGGTTGGCGTAGAGTCTCCAGCACGGTGCGCTTAAATTCTGGAAGCTCATCTAAAAAAAGCACGCCATTATGAGCTAAAGAAATTTCGCCTGGTTGTGGATTTGTGCCACCGCCAACAAGTGCAATGTCGGAAATGGTATGATGTGGCGAACGAAATGGCCTTTCGGTAATGAGGGCATTGGCTGCAGATAATTTGCCAGCTACCGAGTATATTTTTGTACTTTCTAATGCCTCCTGCAAATTAAGAGGGGGGAGTATGGTTGGCAAACGCTTAGCAAGCATTGTTTTTCCCGATCCGGGAGGGCCGATTAAAATCACATTGTGACCGCCAGCCGCTGCAATTTCTAAAGCTCTTTTTATATTTTCCTGACCCTTTACATCCGAAAAGTCTTCTTCATAACTATTTATCTGATGAATAAATTGCTCGCGCGTATTAACAATAATTGGCGCCAGTTTTTCCGTCCCTTTAAAAAAGCGGATCAATTCTAATAAGGTATTTACGCCATAAACTTGAAGATGATTTACAATTGCTGCTTCCTTCGAGTTTTGTTTAGGTAAGATAAAGCCTTTAAAACCCGCGTTCCTAGCCTGTATAGCAATAGGGAGTGCACCTTTTATGCCTTGCAGGCTCCCATCTAAAGAAAGTTCGCCCATAAGCAGATAATGCTCGAGCGAACTGGTATCAATTTGTCCAGAGGCCGCTAAAATTCCGATAGCAATTGGCAGATCGTAAGCAGACCCTTCCTTCTTGAGGTCGGCTGGTGCGAGGTTTACCAAAATCCTTTGACGTGGCATGTGATAACCCGAAGCTTTAATGGCACTTGCAACCCTAAACATGCTTTCTTTAACAGCATTATCGGGTAACCCGACCATAAAATACTTTGTACCGCTACTTACATTTACCTCGATAGTAATAGTTAAAGCATTAACTCCATAAACCGCACTTCCATAAGTTTTGATTAGCATATCTCTAAATTTAGAGAAAGCAAAATTGATTTATGGTATGAGTCGACGCTATTTTTTTAAATTCAAACCAGCAAGAAAATAGTTTAAGTATTAACCTAAAATATTGCTTTTTAACACATTATGAAATAGGAATGGCAGCCTACCTACCTTGTGGCATTTTCGGCATATTTTTCATCATCTTAGCTGCTGCGGCAGGATTAGAGAATTGTTTCATTACCTTCCGCATATCTTCGAACTGTTTAATCAGTTTGGTTACTTCCTCCACTTTATTACCCGAGCCTTTTGCAATACGTAAGCGGCGGCTTTGCTGGATGCTATCAGGATTTTCTTTTTCGAATGGAGTCATGGATTGGATAATTGCCTCCACATTTTTAAAGGCATCGTCCTGGATATCCACATTCTTCATCATCTTGCCAACGCCAGGAATCATACCTACTAGGTCTTTCATGTTCCCCATTTTCTTGATCTGTTGGATTTGATTATAAAAATCGTTGAAATCGAACTTATTCTTGCGGATCTTTTTCTGTAGTTCGGCAGCTTCTTTCTCATCAAATTGTTGTTGAGCTCTTTCTACTAACGAAACCACATCGCCCATGCCCAAAATACGAGAGGCCATCCGATCTGGATAAAAGACATCGAGTGCCTCCATCTTCTCGCCGGTACCAATAAATTTAATGGGTTTGTTGACGACGGATTTAATAGAAAGAGCTGCACCACCGCGGGTATCACCATCTAACTTCGTTAAAACAACACCTGTAAAATCGAGGCGATCGTTAAATACTTTCGCCGTATTAACGGCATCCTGGCCGGTCATAGCATCGACCACAAATAAGATTTCGTGTGGCTTGGTTTGTGTTTTTACCTCCGATATTTCGTTCATCAAACTTTCGTCTATAGATAAACGGCCGGCCGTATCGATAATAATTACATTGTTATTATTCTTTTTCCCTTCGGCGATACCCTCTAAAGCAATAGCAACGGGATCTTTAGAAGTAATATTTGCATAAACAGGGACATCGATTTGCTCGCCTAAAATCTGCAACTGATCTACCGCAGCAGGGCGATACACGTCGCCAGCAACCATTAGCGGTTTCTTGCCCTTACTTTTAAGATGAAGCGCAAGTTTACCGGTAAAGGTCGTTTTACCGGCTCCATTTAGCCCGGCAATTAATATAATCGTTGGATTGTTTTTTAAATCGATCTCATTTACCTCACCACCCATTAGGGCAGTCAGTTCGTCGTTCATTACCTTGGTTAGCAATTGCCCAGGAGACACGGCAGTAAGGACATTAAGGCCGAGTGCTTTTTCTTTAACATCGTCGGTAAACGATTTAGCTGTTTTATAATTTACATCGGCATCTAATAAAGCTTTCCTGATTTCTTTCATGGTTTCGGCCACGTTAATTTCAGTAATACTTCCTTGTCCCTTTAAAACCTTAAATGCCCTGTCTAGCTTATCCTGTAAATTTTCGAACATACTCGTTTAATTTTTTGAGCTACAAAGGTATTAATTTTTGAACTAAAAGCCATTTATACCGCTATTTAGGTTTAATTTTTCTAAAATGGACAAGACCTCAAGCCAAAATACAACATAAATGTTACATTAATACTAATCGATTAGTTTTGTTATTAATTTATTAGTATTACTTTCGTATAACAATTTTATATAAGATGATTAAACTGGCAAAAAGAGAAGAGCAGATTATGCAGGTGTTTTGGGAGGTCGAGAAAGCATTTATTAGAGATATTATCCCTTTGCTCCCCGAACCAAGGCCACATTACAACAGTGTAGCCACTATGGTAAAAATACTCGAAGAAAAAGGTTTCTTAGGGCACGATGTGGTTGGGAATATGTTCTGCTACTTTCCGGTAGTGGGTAAAGAGGAGTATCAGAAGCATGCACTAAAAGATGTGGTAAGCCAGTATTTCAATAATTCATATCCACGTATGTTGGCTTTTTTTGCTAAAGAACAGAATCTTTCCGAGGCAGAATTAACCGAAATACTTAACCTCATTAAAAATAAAAAGCCATGATATTTTATATCCTAAACGTAGCCCTTATTCTGGCAGGTTGCCTTGCCTTTTATAAGGTCTTGCTTCAAAAAGAAACTTTTTTTCCACTAAACAGGTTTGTGCTCCTGGCTTGTCTGGCTTTGTCTTTTAGCATCCCCCTTATCCCAGTTCCACAGCAATGGTCTTTCAGAGCAGCAAATACTGTAATAGAGCGCTCCATCGATCAGCCGGTAAAACAAAAAGCCGAATCGGAGGTCGTAAAAGCCCCGGTACAAGAGGCCCAAGTTGCGATTAACAAGACAGGTGTCGAGAAAAACACGTTCTTTAAAGACTTTTCTATAGTAAAGGGTGCGGTTTGGCTATACTGGCTCGGCGTAATTGTTTTTGCAATTAATTTTATTGTTCAGCTGCTTATTCTGCTTTACCGTGCTTATTCGCGGCCGGTTATTGTCGACGGAAATTTTAGAATTGTAGAGCTTTCTGGCAATCAGGCTCCCTGCTCCTTTGGCAATAATATCTTTATCAATCCTGATAAATACGATTGGGATACTTATAGCCAGATTATTATGCACGAAAAAATCCATATTCAACAAAGGCATAGTTACGATATTCTTTTCGCCGAGCTTGCCATTATATTTCAATGGTTTAATCCTTTCGCATGGCTTTACCGCAAAGCGATAGAAGATAACCTGGAATTTCTTACCGATAACGAATTGCTGGCGCATACTGATGTAGAGCGGTCCAGCTACCAAATGAGTTTGGTAAAGGTTTCGGCTCCGCACTTTCCAATAAGCCTTACGACTAATTATAATCAATCCATACTTAAAAAAAGATTAATGATGATGAACGCAAAAAAATCTAATGTAAATTCTACATGGAAGTATCTATTTATTATACCACTATTGCTGGTATTTATTTCATTCCTTAACGAGCCTGTAGCCTATGGAAAAACGAACAGGCAAACTCGGGCAAACGAAACCCAATTTGTAGAGAACGAAGGGACATGGTTTGCAACGATTAAAAATGAAAAAGTAACCTTTCGTTTCGAATCGGACGAAGATGGCAAATCTAATAGCAGTAACACTTTTTCGCTAACGGAACTTAAGAATTTGCCACTAGGTAAAACCGGAGAATTTTCTTTAACCCGAGATGCAGGAACCATTTTATTTACCGGAAAATTCGAGGGCAATACAGGAATGGGAACCTATAAATTTAATGCAGACAATAGCTTTATAGACTTCCTTAAAAAAGAAGGAATAACTGGCGTTGCCAGCAAAGACGCGATGGTTTTTTACATGGTAAATGTTGATAAGGATTTTATTAAAATGTTAAAAGCGGAAGGCTATCAACAAATTTCAAAAAACGATCTTATTCCGCTTGCCGCGCTAAAAGTAAATGCCTCTTTTATCCGGTCCCTTAAAGATGCAGGAATTGCGAATGCTAGCTTGTCAGACTTAATTCCGCTTAAGGCATTGGGTGTTGATGGCGAGTTTATAAAAGACATTAAAAGTGCAGGTTATAAAAACCTTAGTGCCGATAGGTTGATAACCTTAAAATCGCAAGGAATAGATGGTAATTATATCAAAAATGCGAAGAGTGCTAATGCCGAAAATCGGGTTTCGACTAGGAATAGTAAAAAAGAACAGAACGACCTTGAGGATGAAATGTCGGCACTGGGAGAGCTCATTGCAAAGAAAGCGTTAAATATTACGAGCGATTATGTGAAAAGTTTTGCCGAAACTGGCTTAAAAAATTCTGATAGCGAATTAATTGCTATGAAATCTTTAGGAATTACTGCCGATTATATAAAAAGCTTTGAAGAGGCTGGCCTCAAAATAAAAGCTGATGAAGCAATTTCTCTAAAATCGCTGGGGATTACTGCCGACGAATTTAATACGTATAGAAAACTTGGCTTTAAAGGGTTATCTATCGACGATGTAATTTCTGCAAAAGCAACCGGTACCTCGCCGGCTTTTATTTCGAGCATGAAGAAAAAGGGGCATAATTATTTATCGATCGATAAATATGTGCAGATGAAAGTCCTTGCCATCGACTAAACTTAAACGATAATTTTTTTAATACTGCACAAACCATTTCTCAGGATTAGAGAAGGTCAGGAATGGTTTGTATGGCTTTGCTATACAATTTAATTGAAAAAATGGCTCGATAATTATTTTTCGTTTCGTGCAACTTTTTACCCCCTACCGGTGTCTTATGTTAAACCCACAACAAATGAAACAAATTTTTACCTGTCTTATATTTGCGCTCTGCTTTACGGGCACTTTTGCGCAAACCATACTTCCCAAGAAGAAACTCCAGGCACAAAGAACCTCAACAAGCCCAAAGATTGACGGCATTTTAGATGATGCCGTTTGGGAGGGTGTTCCCATAGCCACCGATTTTATAGAGTTGCGACCTGTTCCGGGCCGTGTTGAGCTTAAAGAGGGTAGGACAGAAGTTAAAATTTTATATGATGATTATGCTATTTACCTTTCGGCCAGGATGTTTGATAAACCCGATAGTATAGTACGCGAACTCGTGGCAAGGGACCAAATTGGAAATGCCGATTTTATTGGCGTTGTTTTCGATACCTTTTTAGATGGAGTAAACGGGAATGGTTTTTTTGTAACAGCTGCAGGTGTACAATTTGATGCTAAATATTCGCTTATCGGTGATGAAGACCCTAACTGGAATGCGGTTTGGGAAAGTGAAGTTAAAATCGATGATCAAGGCTGGACCGCCGAAATGAAAATCCCCTATTCTGCGCTGCGGTTTTCGAGCAAAGATATCCAAAACTGGGGCTTGAATTTTATAAGGAAACGCACGGGCACCAACCGGCAAACCTTTTGGAATAAGGTAGATCCAAAAGTAAATGGATTTATTAACCAAAGTGGCATACTAGAAGGTCTCAGAAGCATTAAAGCACCCTTACGCTTATCTTTTTCACCTTATATCTCAAGCTTAACCAGCCATTATCCCTATAATACCGCCGAAGTTAAAAACACACAGACTACTATAAACGGCGGGATGGATGTGAAATACGGAATTAATCAAAGTTTCACTTTAGACATGACCTTAATTCCAGACTTTGGTCAGGTACAAAGCGATTACAGGATTTTAAACTTGACCCCATTTGAAGTAAAATTTAATGAAAATCGTCAATTTTTTACAGAAGGGACAGAGTTATTTAATAAAGGAGATTTATTCTATTCTAAAAGGATCGGGTCTATTCCATCGTATATTGACAAGAGCGGCTTTAAGCCAGGCGACAAAGTAATTAAAAACCCGCAGGAGGGAAAAGTAATAAATGCAACAAAAATCTCTGGACGTACGGCCAATGGCCTGGGCCTGGGTTTATTTAATGCCGTTACCAATAAAATGTACGCCGAAGTGGAAGATGTAAATGGAAACAGAAGGAGCTTTGTAAGTCAGCCACTAACCAATTACAATATTTTTGTATTAGATCAATCTTTAAAGAATAACAGCTCGGTAAGCGTAATTAATACCAATGTATTAAGGCAGGGGAGTGCTTACGATGCCAATG
Organism: Bacteroidota bacterium; assembly: GCA_040388055.1. Lineage (GTDB taxonomy): Bacteria > Bacteroidota > Bacteroidia > Sphingobacteriales > Sphingobacteriaceae > Pedobacter. The sequence goes on along the minus strand of JAZKCO010000002.1, from coordinate 618,403 downwards.
TAAGTGCCGCACTTTTTAACATTAACGATAAAAAGAATAAATATTACCTAGATGGGGCCGGTAAAATGAGCTATGTTACCTCCAATCCGGTTAAAGCAAACCGCACAGGCTATAGTTACGAATTTAGTGCCGGTAAAAAGAGCGGAAGTTTTACTTTTAATTACGACCAGGAATTTTCCGATACCCATTACGACCCTTCTGATATGGGTTTTTATACTAACAATAATTTTTTCGATCAGTCGCTTAATATGGGTTATAATATTTATAAACCCGGGAAATGGTACAATCAAATCCAGGCATGGACGGAGCTCGAATATTCGAGAAGATATAAGCCTGGCGACTATCAAAGTTTTGGAATTTTTGGTGGTGCTTATGTCGAATATAAAAACTTCTGGGCTACAGAATTTAATGGGAATTGGCAGGCTTCGGCAAATGATTTTTACGAATCGAGAAATGGCCAGGTTTATAAAACCCCCGAAAGCTATCGCCTTGCAATTTATGTTAATCCAAATAGAGCGAAAGCGTATAATTTTGGAGGAAATATCGCTCTCGAAAAACGTAATTTATTCGATGGGATTAACTATAATTTTTACTTCTTCCAGAACCTGAGGTTGAGCGATAAGCTGGCTTTGGGACTCGATCTTAATTTCGAGCCAAGCTATAACTTTGCAAATTGGGTGGGAGAAAACGGCAATCAGGCTGTTTTTTCACGCTACGACAGAAATACCGTAGAGAACTCGTTAGATGCAAAATATAGTTTCAATAATAAAATGGGTATAAATTTAGGGGTTAGACATTACTGGTCTGACCGAAGAAATAAAGATTTTTATGTCTTAAATACATCTGGAACCCTCGATCCTTATACCGGACCTGCCTTGCAAGAAGTAGACAGGAATTATAATGTATTTAATATAGACCTGGTTTATGTTTGGCAATTTACCCCGGGGAGCGAATTAAGCATAACCTATAAAAATGCTGCCGAAAGTAATGAGCTATTTTATACTAAACGGTATACACGCAATTTTGATCATGTACTTTCCGGACCACAAAACAATAGTTTATCTATTAAAGTATTGTATTATATAGATTACTTAAACCTGGTTAAGAAAAAGAAATAACTAACGCGGAAAAGCAAAAATTAACCCCAGTGCAAGTGTCTGGCTACCCTGTAATTTAGTATCGGTGTCGCGGTCGTAAAGCCCGACACCGGTAATGGAGGCATTCATAAAACGATTAATTTTGGCGACGATATTAATATCGAAACGATGGTCTATATGCCCAAAATTATCGTAGGGAATAAACATGTTATACTTGGTTTTTAGGACAAGGTTTTTTGCAATTTCTTTTTCGAAACTCGTTACAATTTGAAAGGCCAATTCGTTTCTGAAATTTTTACCTTTAACCACTCCAAAATTATTGGGATTAGTGCGGTACAAAGCGGTATCTAATACAAAAGTCTGCCGGGCAGTACCCGTACCAATACGAGTTGAGAAAAATTTATTGGGCTTATATTCGAAACCAATAGATTCTGTTAAATAACCAGGAGATAAAAACTTGGATAATAAATTTTCCTTTTCCTGGCCCTGCGCATCCTTTGTATAAGAAAAACCTTTATCGAACTGGGATTCGAAATTAATGGAACCAAAGAAATACCAGTTTTTGGAGAGCTGTATTGCTGCTTTATTATCCCAATAAATCCGGTCTGTTGTTTTTTTCTGCAACTGATTTTTGTTCTTTATTTTACCATATTGTAAAATCACTTCACTTACATAACTATAACTCTCCTTGCTATACTCGGCCTTGTAATTAATTAAACCACCAAGAGCAAAAGAGTTTACGCCACCACCCTTCCAATTATCGCTAAAAGCAGCCTGATTTACATTAATGCCCACCTGAGTTTTAGTTTTCCAGTAATTTACTCGGGCATTTACTGTTGCGGGCTTAAGGCTTACCGGTTTAAATGGAATAAATCCTACCCGCGAAGGTAGGGGGCTTCTCTTTAACCTGATATCGAGATTTTTTGTGTTAATGGGAATGGTATCTATCTCTTGTGCTAAAAGGCCAAAGGAGAGCGTAAAAAGAAGAAATAAAGTAAAGAGTAAACGCTTCATTGCTACAAAGAAAAACAAAAAATTTACAGATTAAAAGTTAATAGGTTAATTATTGCAAATTGAATCATCATTTAGTGCCTGATAAAAGGTAGCTAAGCCAGGCATAACTCCTTCTATGTTTTAAATAATCAAGATCAGTATCATTGGCGTATGCTTCTTTTTCAAACACAATATGGAGATAGGCTTGATCGTGGCTTTTATATTTTATTAAGTTAATAAGATAATGAAACAAGTAAAACATATAAAAGGGAATAATTAATAATTCCAGTTGCTGCTTAAGGTGAATCCTTTCGTGGTTAAGGATCACTTTGTCGTATAAAAATAGTTTATCTTTTAATATAATAAACGGAAAGAGCGCCATGCCATTTACTGGTAATTTAGCACAGACGATTAAACGGGTTTTCATTGTCCTTGTGGAGTTGTCGGCGAAATTTTAGGCAGACTTGGTAACCTGAGGGCTGCGGGGTTGCGTTTGTAAGCACTGTAACTATTCTTAATGAATTGCACAAAAGCATAATCTGTTGCCGATAATACGAAAGGGTAGGTTGGCCGGTATTGCCGCATAAAATCTTGGACGTCAAAGTTCTCATTATTTAATACAGTCTTTATATAATCTTCTCTGTATCGATAATTGATAATCGCTTCGTGATAATCTTTTTCTAAAATAGCCTGTAATTGCCTTGCATTTCTACCCTTTCTGCTTAGCAAATTATAAATGGCGTCTATTCCCAGCCCAACACCACCAAGCCCCAGGTTTAAAAGATCTTTAGTACTGCCTTTATCTGTTGCATATTTATACGCTTTCGACAGGTTGGCATACTGTTCTTTTGGAGTAGGCATTTTGCCATAAATCTCTACTTGTTTTAACCGGATGCTTAGCGATTTTAATTGAAAAACAATAGCCCCATTTCCCTTGTAAATCGCGGTATCCATGGCGTAACCACTTAAAGCAGCAAAAAGAGTATCTCCTAATTTTGCTTTAGTAATAAACTCTCCTTTTGCATTGTTATAAACGCCCTCATCGTTAGCTGGGTTGTAGATGTACACTTTGGCCAATCTCGTTTTATTGTCTTTATCGATCACAAAACCCTGCACAGCCTGTAACTGTGCAAAGAGATAGCTGCAGAGCAGCATGAAGAAAAGAAACGAGGTCACAAATCTCATGGGCAACAAAACTACAATATAATAAATAGTAGTAAGCTCTCTTAACATTATTTAACGACTAATAGCTTTTGGCCAACTTTGATGGTATCGGTCTGCAATTTGTTGATTGCCTTTAATTCGTCGACAGTTAATTTGTTCTCGTGGGCTATTTTATATAAAGTATCACCTTGTTTAACGGTGTAATAAGTTCCTTTAGTCTGGGCCGCGTTGGGTGGTGGGTCTTTTGGCGCAACGGCTACCGGGGTAAATTTTTTGCTTTCTAGCGGAATATCGGCGTTTATTTGTGTAAAAACACGGTCTTCACGATTAAGTTTTTCCTTTTCAGTTTCTGGCTGATCGTATTGAAACAGGCTATATTTTTCGATAATCGAAATTAACATGTCAGCGTATTTAGGGTTGGTAGCATAGCCTGCTGTTTTTAATCCTTTCGCCCAATTTTTATAATCGTTCTTATCGAGCTCGAATAAGAAACTATATCGCTTCCGTTTTAAAAACTCGGAATGGTCTTTATACGATTCGCGAGCATCTTTATATACCCTAAAGCAATCGTTATTCTTATCGTCGTCTTTATAATAGGCTTTCCCTTTCCAGTCGATAGTACATTTAATACCAAAATGATTATTGGCAAACTTGGCTAAACTGCTATTCCCACTAGCCGATTCGGAAATACCCTGGGCTAAGGTAATGCTGGCTGGAATGCCATAAGTATTCATTTCCTCGATGGCAACGGCCTTAAAGGCGTCGATATAAGCCATAGTGGTATAATTGGTAAAATTAGGATTTTCTTTGATGGCTTCTTTCTCAATTTGTTTGTTGTTGCGACTATACTGGCGCGATTTACAAGCATTGAGGCCTACTACTGTAACAAGTAGAAGGAGCGTTAGTTTCTTCGTCATAATTTAATCTTTTGGCCGGGTTGTAAAATTGATGATTTTAATCCGTTTTTACGCATTAATGCGGTCGATGTGGTGCCATTCCGCTCCGCAATCTGGTTAAGGTTATCACCGCTTCGTACCGTGTAAACTTTGCTCTTCGAAGGAAGAATAATTTTTGTCTTTTTAACACCTGGTTTTTTTATAGGGATACTTGGCTCTATATAATCTTCAGGTCTTTCGTCATACTGATAGAGCTCGTACTTTTTTATAATTGCAATAACCTGCGATGCCCAGGTGCGGCTACGGGCATAACCTCCACGTTGAATTCCGAGAACCCAATTTTTATAATCATACTGGTTATATTTATCGAATAAAGAGTCGAAATAAGTGCGGCTATGCAAAAAGGATACGAAATGGTTATAAGACGAATCTATTGTAGGATAATCGCGGTAAGCAGAGTGGATTTCGGTATTGCTATTGGGCCCTTTTATTCCAAATTGATTGTTTAAGTATTGAGCAATTTTGCTCTTCCCAGCGGCCGATTCGTGTATAGCGATGCCCAAAATAACACTTGCCGGCAGTAGATGTTCGCGCATTAACGATTGTGCAAGAGCCGCATGTTCGACAATATAGTCTGCAGTGCTTTGGGCCTTAAGGTTGGCGGTGTAAACGAGGAGTAGAAAGAAAAGAAAGATTTTCTTCATTGTTAAATAGTTAATAGTAGTTATTTCTTCCTTATAATTAAAAGGCCATCCCTAACCGGCAAAACCAATTTTTCAACCCTGGTATCGGCTGCTATCCGATCGTTAAAGGAACTGATGTTCCTGGTATCCTTGTCTTGAGCTCCGTTTAATATTTTCCCACTCCAGAGTACATTGTCGACAATAATTATTCCTCCCGGTCTTACCTGATCAAAGATCATATCGTAATACGTACCATTATTTTTTTTATCGGCATCTATAAAAACAAGGTCGAAGATTGCTTTAATTGTTTTTAAACTTTCTTGCGCATCGCCGATAATATAATTAATCTTTGTATTTAATGGCGACTTTGCAAAGTTTGCCCGAACCCTGTCTTCGAGTTCTGCATTGATATCGAGCGTGTAAATGAGGCCATTTTCGATAAGGCCCTCTGCCAGACATAAGGTAGCGTAGCCAGTAAATGTGCCTATTTCTAAGATTCGGCTGGGTCTGCTTATTTTGCTCAGCATACTTAAAACCCGGCCTTGGTAATGGCCGCTTAACATGCGGGGCATCAATACTTTGAGGTGGGTTTCCCGGTCTATTTGCTGAAGTAACTCGTCTTCCGGGTCGCTGTATTTTAAAAGTAAATTTTGTAATTCTTCACTCATCATGCTGTGCTTATAAACGGGATTCCTCCATAAAATATTGTAGAATTAACGTAGCGGCAATGGTATCTACTCTTTCTTTATCGCGACGATCACTTTTTTTGAGACCACTTTGCTGAATAGCCCGCTCTGCTAGTTTTGACGTAAAACGCTCGTCGACCCAGTGCCGGGGTATGGTAGGAAAAGCTTTTTTAAGTAATGTAGCAAAGCCTTTTGCATGCTGTGCAGAATCTGATGGGGAACCGTCCATCTGTATTGGATTACCAATTACAAAAGCTTCCACCATCTCTGTTTGCAGGTATTTTTTCAAATAATCGAGAATATCTTTTGGGTGTACTGTATCCAGCCCGGTTGCAATAATTTGCAAGGGATCGGTAACAGCAATGCCGATACGCTTGGTACCATAATCGAAAGCGAGGATACGGGGCATAAGGCAAAGATAAGGTTTTAAAAGATTATTGGTTTCGGGCAAAAATCTGGCCGGGCTTAGCCTGCCCTGCTAATTTCGTCGTTTGCCCCGCCAGTCGAGCGCTTACTGGCTTTTAAAGGCTTGCCAAATCGATAATTAAAGCCGAGATTAATAACCTGAGTATCGCGCCATAAAATGAAATATTCGTTAGCTCCCGGAAAATCTGTTAATCCTTCCATAGACTGGGTGTAGAAAATATCTCTCGCCGTTAATCTTAAACTCCCTTTTCCTTTAAAGAACGTTTTAACGATCCCCGCCGAAACCTGCCCTGTTGGAGATAGTAGCTCTTGTAGGTCGTTGCGCGCCTGTGTGGTATAAAATCCAGAGATTTCGGCATTTAAAGTCGGATTAAGCCTGAATTGATTATTAATAGTAGTGTGTAATTGTTTAACCGACGACCGGTAAGTAACATTTTGATAACCGCTCAGTTTTTTATAATTAAAGTTACTTTGTGCAGTTAAGGACCACCATTTAAAGGGGGCAAGCTGTGCTGTAATGTAGAACCCTAAATTGTGCATCTGCCCGACATTTCCTTCGGTATAGACCAGGATATCGTTTCCTTCGGACAGGAATAGCTGGGAGAAATAATTCTTAATCGTGCTATAAGAGATCGCTGTTGTTAAGAACTGCTTGTACGAATGACTCAACTCGAAATTCCACGTATACTGTGGCAAGAAGAACGGATTACCTTTTTGATAAGTATACTTATTAATAATAAAAACAAAAGGATTTAATTTTTGGTAGGCTGGCCGGTCTATTCTCCGTCCAGTAGTAAAAGAAAATGAATTTGCCGAATCGGCTTCAAAAGTAAGGTAGCCCGAAGGGAAAAGATCCTGGTAATTTTTAGAAAATTCACTTCCCACCTGCAATGCATTACCTAACTGGTTACCTGTATAATGCGTGTTTTCATAGCGCAAACCCAGCTGGTAGCTTAAGTGGTTAATTTTATGCTCCAGGCTGGTGTATATGGCATTGATATTTTCTTTATACAAGAAATGATTGCTTTTTTTAAGATCAGCAGCCCATATACTGCCATTAAAAAGCTCATAATTAGCGGTGTTGTCGGTGCTAATCGCCGACGATTTTAATCCAGCTTCAAAGCGAATTGTTTTTCCCAATTGTAAAGTATAGTCAGTTTTTGCCGAAAATATGGCTAAATGCGAAGGAATATCTCCACGTGAACCCTGATGGTAAGCGACGGTTCCGGTTCGGATATTTTGAAAATCCTGATCGTTCGTAATGCCGTATTTTAAGTAATCTATATCAAAGCCGATATCTTGTGCTTTATTGATGTGATGTCGGCCATAAACATTAACCGCCAGATTTTTTAATTTAAAATCGCTACCACTATAGGTAGTTATGGCCGAATCAAGATGGTTTTCGGGACTTAACCAATTGGCATCCGAATTTCCGTTGCCTTTGCGCCCCACTAAACTACCAGTAAGGGTAAGGCCCAAAGTCGTTTTTGAGGTAGCATAAAAATCGAGTCCGGTTTTTAGTAAATTATTTATACCCCGGTTACCCAAATAGCTAGGTTGGTCTAGGGCAGCGGTTACAGCGCCCTGCAGATTAAAATATTTGCGATAGGCATAAATGGAGACAAAATTTTTATTGTAATTAAGGCTGTAGTTAATAAAGGCATTTAATTTTCCTTGTCTAAAATTAAGCATTAACGAATTGCTGTTTTTGAAGTATTTACCCTGCCCTAAATTAGTTGAAACAGCGCCATTAAAGCCTTCCTGCTTATTCTTTTTGGTTTTAATATTGATAATTCCCGCATTGCCGCTAGCATCGTACTTGGCCGACGGGCTGGTAATCAGTTCTATCTGGTTAACCTGCGACGAACTCATACTTCCCAGCAAATTGCTTAGTTCTGTACCCGATAAATAGGTAGGTTTATCGTCTATCATTACCAACACGCTGGCTTTACCCTGTAAACTAATACTCCCATTTTTATCGACCATTACGCCTGGCGACTTCTCCAGGACTTCTAAAACCGTGGCACCTGCATTGGTAACCGAAGCCTCAACATTTACAATTGTTTTGCCCTGTTTGTGCTCCACGAATTGTTTTTTGCCAGTAATTGTTATTTCCTGTAAATTTTTAGCGCTGCTAAGTAAGGTAACCGTTAAAATTTTGCCATTGGCAGGGATTTGAAGAAAAGTGGAATCTTTGGTCACATAGCCGGCAGCAATAAATGTAGCCAGGTACCTACCTGCTAAAGCTACTTGAAAATTGGCAATTCCTTTTGCAGAAGTAACAGCCGCTTTTATTAAAGCCCTATTTTCTACCGTACGCAATTCGACCGTGGCATTTGCTATGGGTTGCTGCTGCTCATCTAAAACGACTATGCTAAAAGCGGAGCCACTATTTTGTGCCATTAGCGTTTGATTGCCTGCAAAGCAAAAAAGCAATAAAAAGAGGTTAACTAAGGATTTCATGAGGGTATTTATTTACAGTTTTCTATAATTTGTTGCAACAACCTTTTCATTTGCTCAATGCTTCCCATGTTTACATTTTTTAAAGCAGCAGCCCTATTCTTTAAAGCAATTTTATTTACATCGGCCGTTATTTTCTTTCCCTTTGAAGTTAGGGCTAAAGCAAATCTTCTCCTGTCTTGAGGATGATTTTCTCTGCTTAAATAATTAGCTTTTACTAACAACTGGACTATTCTGGTGATGGAAGCATTGTCCTTAAAAACGATTTTACTGATGTCGTTTTGTGTGATGTCCGGGTTTTCGGCTACACTTTTTAAAATGAGCCACTGATCTATGGTAATATCATAACCTGCTTTCCGTACATTTTTTTGTGCAAATTGATGATAGCTCCTAAAACACTTATCGATCTTATATAAAAGGGTGTCATTTAATTTTTCCATAACTATAAAATAATAAACAAAAATAGATGTTGCGATTTCAATTGTTGATATATCAACAATTATTTTACAAAAGGATAATTAGCTAATTGGTGAATTAGCTAATTATCCTTAATTTGCACCAATGCAGTTTAAAGCAATTATTGGCCAGCAGCGTTTAAAAGATCAGCTCCTACAAACAGTAAGAGAAAACCGCATCAGCCATGCGCAATTATTTTTATCGACCGAAGGAAGTGGTGCATTACCGCTGGCAATAGCCTATGCGCAATACCTTAACTGCCAGAATAAAAGTGAAGAAGACAGTTGCGGATTATGCTCATCATGCCGTAAATACGAAAAATACATTCATCCCGACTTGCATTTTTCTTACCCTTTTTTTGCAAGTAAGGAGGTAAAAATAGCAGTCGATGTACTCGAAGAATGGCGGAGTATGTTATTGGAAGATCCTTATTTTAACCTGGATATTTGGCGATCAAAGCTTAATGCAGAGAATAAACAGGCTAACATTAACATTGCCGAATGTCACGATATCATCAAAAAATTAAGCTACAAAGCTTTTGAGGCAGATACCAAGGTATTAATTATGTGGCTTCCAGAGTATTTAGATACCCAGGGTAATGCTTTGTTAAAAATAATTGAAGAACCGCCCGCAAAGACCTTATTTATATTAGTAGCACAAAATCAGGAACAAATATTATCTACCATTTTATCGCGTACGCAAATTGTAAAAATCCCAAAATTACCAGACGATGATATTGTCGGTTTTCTTGTTCAAAACGCACAATTAGCGCCACATCAAGCTGAAGAATATAGTTTTTTAGCCGATGGAAATCTAATCGAGGCCAAGGCTCTATTAAGCAATACCCCTAATAATAATGCAAATTATTTTGCAGAATGGCTAAGGATGGGCTTTGGAAATAAAGTGCCGGCAATGATTGCTTTTACAGAAACCGCAGCAAGCTGGGGTCGGGAGAACCAAAAGAATTTTTTAAAATACGGCATTAACTTTCTGCGGGAATGCAGTTTATTATTAAGTGATGCTAACGATTTGGTAAAACTCCCACAAGAGGCTTTAGAAATTGCCATAAAACTATCAGCCAATGTGCTTGATTTAGCAATGGTTGAAGCATTAATTATAGAGTTGGAGAGCGCCCATTATCATATTGAACGCAACGCGAATCCGAAAATTCTGTTTTTAGATGTATCTTTACAAATAGTTAAAATTATTAAGTTTAAATCGCTCCCTCAGGGGACTCAATATATATATAATTAATATGGGATGTGGAAGTTGTTCGACAGGAGGTGGCTGTGCCCCTTCAGGATGCAAGAGTAATGGTTCTTGCCTTACTGGCGGATGTCAGAAAATGGAAGTTTACGACTGGCTTTCAAATTTAGATATGCCCGCTAACTATGCACCTTTTCAGGTAGTTGAAGTAAAATTTAAAGGTGCTCGGAAAGAATTTTTTTTAAATAACGATAATATTTATCTCGAAATAGGAGAGCTGGTTGCAGTAGAAGGTGCGACCGGTGGATACGATATAGGCCATATTTCTTTAACAGGCGAGCTGGTTCGCATGCAAATGAAACGCCGAAAGACTGCAATAGATCAGGTTACCCGTAAAATTTACCGGAAAGCCAGCGAAGCCGATGTCGAAAAATGGAAACTGGCTAAAGGAATGGAGTGGGAAACAATGCATAAAGCGCGAACTTTAGCATTAGACCTACGTTTATCGATGAAAATTAGTGATGTCGACTATCAGGGCGACAAAACAAAGGCTACATTTTTTTATACAGCCGAGGGACGAGTTGATTTTAGGGAGTTGATTAAAAAAATGGCGGAAACATTCCGTATCAGAATCGAAATGCGCCAAATCGGGATGCGTCAGGAGGCAGGTCGTTTGGGCGGTATCGGATCTTGTGGAAGAGAGCTTTGTTGTTCTACTTGGTTAACTAATTTTAAGACCGTTTCTACGGCTGCAGCGCGTTATCAAAACCTTTCTTTAAACACATTAAAACTTGCAGGCCAATGTGGCAAATTAAAATGCTGTTTAAATTACGAATTGGATACCTACCTGGATGCTTTAAAAGATATTCCTGATCGAATCGAATCGTTACAAACAGAAATTGGAGTTGCCCGCCATCAAAAAACAGATATTTTTAAAAAGTTAATGTGGTTTAGTTATGCAAACCAGGAAGATTGGATTCCGTTAAAAGTTGACCGTGTAAAAGAAATCATGGCCATGAATAAAAAGGGAGAAAAACCAGTTAATTTAAAAGATGAGGCTGTCGAATTAAAGACAACAGTTATTACAGAAAAGGTACATGATTACGAAAATGTAGTTGGTCAGGATAGCCTGACCCGCTTAGACGAAAAATCGCGCAATAAAAGCAATAACCGCAATAAAAATAACAGGAACGATCGTAATCCCAATAGAAATCAACCTGGTGGAGCTCAACAGGGGAAAACAAATGCGCCAAGGCCGCAAGGACAAAAGCCAAATACACCGAATACCGGGCCAAGATCAAACCGGCCACAGGCCCCAACTGCCGGTGAAGCCGATACGACTTTACCAAATGCAGCAAGGCCAGCAAATAAAAATAATAAAAACCGGAACAAAAACCGGAATAGGAACAGGCCGGCAAATGATAAACCCGATAAACCGGCAAATGACTAAGCGCAGTATTATATTTTCGCTTTTTGCTTGCTTGCTTATGCTGGGTAGCTGCACGAAGAACAACCTAGTAGAGGTAAACATGGGAATTCCGGAGAATAACTGGCTTTATGCTAAAAGCGTTAAAGCGGCATTTGAAGTAAAGGACTCTACTCAGGCCTATAATTTTCATTTTAGACTTAGAAATACCGCTGCCTACCGCTACGCTAATATTTATGTTGTACTACACATCAAAGGAAAAGACTTTGGGAAGGCCGTGCGTTATCAGTTTAAACTGGCCAAGCCAGATGGACAATGGCTGGGTAAGGGTGCTGGGGACTTATATACCAGTGATTTTTCGTTGTTAACTAATTATCGTTTTGCAAAAACGGGAAAATACGAAGTCGAAATTGAGCAAAATATGCGTGATAATCCTTTAGTGGGGATAAGCGACGCAGGGCTTACTATCGAAAAAAGTGAGCAACTACAATAAAGGCAATAATTGTTCTAAAGCCATTCCCCGGCTTCCCTTTAATAAGATTAAGCTCCCTTTTATAGGCTGTTGACTAAGATAAACGCCTGCATCGGCTGTAGAATTAAAGAATTTCCCTTTGTATTTGTCCTTTAACCGGAAGAAATTCTCGCCAATAAAAACCAGCGTTTCAAAAGCTCCTTGCTGGGCAAGGGCAGCAATATGCTCATGCTGTACGGGTGCTTCTGCACCCAACTCGAACATATCGCCAATAATGAGCGTTTTGTGACTTCCTGATAATGCACTGATGTTGTTTAATGCGGCAATCATACTACTCGGATTTGCGTTGTAAAAATCGCAGATTACCGTATTATTTGCGGTCTTATTAAGTTGAGAACGATTATTTACAGGAAAATAATTGGCCAGGCCATTATTGATTTCATTTGGAGCCACCTTAAAAAAATGACCGATACAAATTGCGGCTAATATATTTTCGAAATTATAGGTTCCGGTTAAATTTGCTTTTGCGCTAAAGCTGGCTTTAGGAGTTGCCCATGCTAACTCGATTAAAGGATCTGCATTTTGTAATTTACCACTAATGCTATTTTCTTTTTCGGCGCCATAAAATACAACTTTATTTAAGGCTGCTACAGTACTCATTGTTATCAAATAAGGGTTATTTCGATAAATAAAGGCATATCCATGTGTTTTTTTAAGATAGGTATATAATTCTGCCTTTCCTTTTTTTACGCCTTCAAAGCCGCCAAAACCATCTAAATGAGCCATTCCGACATTGGTAATTAAACCGTGTGTAGGCATTGCAATCTCACATAAAAACGCTATTTCCTGCTGATGGTTCGCTCCCATTTCTATAACCGCGATTTCTATATCAGTCTTGATGGCTAAAACAGATAATGGAACACCAATGTGATTATTGAGATTCCCGTTTGTAGCAAAGACTTTATATTTTTCTGCGAGTACAGCTTTGATTAATTCTTTGGTGGTCGTTTTTCCATTGCTCCCGGTTAATCCGATTACGGGAATTTTTAATTGTTTTCGATGGTGCTTCGCCAAATCTTGTAAAGCGATAAGTACATCGGCAACAAGGATACATTTGTTATTTACCGCGTACTTTTCGTTATCTACGATGGCGAAGGCCGCCCCATTTTTTATTGCTTGCAAAGCAAATGTATTGGCATCGAAATGTTCCCCTTTTAATGCAAAAAAAAGACAACCAATAGTAATACTTCTGGTATCGGTACAAATTACAGGGTGTTTTAGGTAATGCTGGTAAAGCGTTTCTATACGAGTCATTTTTAGCGGCGAATAAATATTAATCGTAAAATTACAAATGCAAAGACAAATAAAATATTCTTTTTAGTAATATTGAGAAATAAATGCTTGTTAGAAGGTTAATTGTGTAATCGATTAATTGTTTAAATTTTCAATTTATCAAAATGTCTCAAAAAATGAGGAAAATTATTGCGTTATATATATTGCTTCTATCGATCACTTCGGCCAAAGCTCAAAGTCCAGATGCTTTTTTAGGTTACGCTTTGGGCAGCCATTTTACCCCGCATCAGAAAGTGGCGGATTATTTCACAAAGGTTGCCGAAACGCATCAAAATGTTCGATTAATAACTTACGGTAAAACTTACGAAGGCCGGCCGCTAATGCTGGCAATTGTTTCCTCGTCTGAAAACATGGCTAACCTGGAGCAGATTAGACTTAATAACCTGAGTCTTGCAAATGGAGATAAAACAGGACTTAAAACGAGTAGTCAGCCTGCTATTTTGTGGCTCAGTTATAATGTGCATGGGAATGAAGCAAACTCGACAGAAACGGCGATGAAAGTTTTATATACTTTAGCAGAAAGCCAGGAAAGCAATATTAAGGCCTGGTTAAAGAATACAGTAGTTATTATCGATCCTTGTTTAAATCCCGACGGCCGGGAAAGATATGTGAGCTATTTTAACATGGTAAGTGGAAAAACGCCTAATCCCGACCCTGCTGCACGCGAACATAGCGAACCATGGCCTGGAGGAAGGTCAAATCATTACTATTACGATCTGAACAGGGATTGGGCTTGGCAAACACAAATAGAAACCCAACAACGCCTGGTGGCCTATCATCGTTGGTTACCACAGGTACATGTAGATTTTCATGAACAAAGTTATAACGAGCCCTATTATTTTGCACCAGCTGCCGAACCAGTTCATCAGGATATTACACCCTGGCAGCGGGAATTCCAGGTAACAGTAGGTAAAAATAATGCAAAATATTTCGACGAAAATGGTTGGCAATATTTTACTAAGGAACGGTTCGATTTACTATACCCATCGTATGGCGACACTTATCCTTTGTATAACGGAGCTATCGGAATGACTTACGAGCAAGGTGGAATTAGGGCTGGTTTAGCAATTATAACGGCAGATGGCGATACGCTTACCCTAAAAGATAGAATAGACCATCATTTTACGACTTCAATGGCTACCTTAGAAACAGTAGCAACAAATACCGAAAAATTACTGAATGAGTTTAAAAAATATTTTGCTCAAAGTATTTCAAACCCGCCAGGAATATATAAGACCTATATTGTTAAAGCGCAGAATATTGGTCGACTACGAAAGATGGCGGAACTATTGAAGCGAAACCATATTAATTTTGCTTTTGGAAACGATAAAACATTAAGTGGCTATAATTTTGAAACGCAAAAACAAGAGAGTTTTAAAGCAGAACGAAACGATCTGATTGTTAACCTTCAGCAACCACACTCGGTAATGGCAAGCGTACTTTTCGAACCACAAACGGTGGTTACCGATTCGAATACTTACGACATTACAGCCTGGGCCCTGCCTTATGCATATGGATTAAAGACCTATGCAATAAAAGAAAGCTTATCTGGAAACTTCTCTTTTATTGAAGAGAAAAAGGAAGAGATTCCGGTTATAGCCAAGCCTTATGCATGGGTTATACCATGGAGTGAGGTAGAAGATAGTAAAACGTTAATTGCATTACAAAAACAAAACATTAAGATTCGCATTGCTGAAGAGGGCTTTACTATTGGTGGCCGGGTATACAAAGCCGGGTCGCTGTTGGTTTATAGGACGGAAAACGAGAAGACGAACAAGGATTTAATTAAAAAACTTTCTGCTATAGCTAGTGATAATAATGTTGCCTTTTATCCGATAGCTAGTGGTTATGTCGAAAAAGGGAAGGACTTCGGTTCTCCGGTTTACCGGCTATTAACAGCACCCAAAATCGCGGTGGTAACAGGGCCCGAGGTTTCGCCACAGAATGTTGGAGAAATTTGGCATTTTTTTGAACAGGAGTTAGCTTATCCGGTTACTATGATTAGCCCACAAAGTGCGGCATATCTGGATATCAACAAAATTAATGTGCTATTATTGCCCGATGGTTCTTATAGCGATAAAATAGGAGAGCAACTAAGTGCCTGGATTAGCGCTGGCGGAAAGCTTATTTTAATGGAAGATGCCATAAGCTCGATTATTGGTAAACGACCTTTCGATATCAAAAAGAAAGAATATCCGAAAAAAGATGAAAAAGAAATCAACGACCGCAGGTATGCCGACAGGGATAAAGACGATTTGCAAAACGCTATACCCGGTGCAATTTATAAGGTTAATCTAGACCATAGCCACCCTCTGGCCCTAGGCCTAGGGAATTATTATTATACCTTAAAAACCGACGAAAAAATATACGAGCCACTTACGAATGGGTGGAATATTGGTACATTAAGCGAAAACAGTTACATGGCCGGCGTCGCAGGGAATAAAGTAAAGAAAAAACTGGAAAATGGCTTGCTTTTTGGAGTTCAGCAATTTGGTAAAGGAGCTATTGTTTATTTAGGTACAGACGTGTTGTTTCGTTCTTTCTGGGAAAATGGGAAGCAGATGTTTACCAATGCCTTATTCTTGCTTTAACGAAACGTTGTTCGTTAGTCGCTGATATATCCGCCCTAATCTCGGAGGCACAAGCAAATGCTTGTGCCAAAATGAGACCGGTTAGTTTTTATAAATCTGTCCTAATCTTCAATTCTTTTAATTGTTTATCGTCGATGGTACTTGGACTATCGATCATTACATCGCGCCCAGAATTGTTCTTAGGGAAAGCAATCACGTCTCTGATACTATCTAAGCCAGCAAAAATAGAACATAGCCTGTCGAAACCAAAAGCAATACCTCCATGTGGGGGTGCTCCGAATTCGAAAGCATCCATTAAGAAGCCAAATTGTTTCTGTGCTTCTTCCGTACTAAAACCCAGATGTTTAAACATTAATGCTTGTAATGCCCTGTCGTGGATACGAATAGAGCCGCCACCAATTTCGGTTCCATTTACTACCATATCGTAAGCATTTGCGCGAACTTCGCCCGGTTTGGTATCCAAAAGCGCGATATCCTCTGGTTTTGGAGAAGTAAAAGGATGGTGCATGGCATGGTAGCGGTCGGTTTCTTCATCCCATTCTAACAATGGGAAATCTAGCACCCAAAGCGCGGAAAAAGTATTCTTATTACGAAGGCCTAATCTTGTTCCCATCTCTAAACGCAATTCGCTCAATTGTTTACGAACTTTATCTGTTGCGCCAGCCATTACCAAAACCAAGTCGCCTGGTTCGGTAGCACAAGCTAGAGCCCATTTCTTAAGCTCTTCTTCATTGTAAAATTTATCGACCGACGATTTTAATGACCCATCTTCATGATGTCTTAAATAGATTAAGCCGGTTGCGCCAATTTGTGGCCGTTTAATAAAATCTGTTAATTCGTCTAATTGTTTACGGGTATAATGCGCGCAACCTTTCGCATTAATGGCAATAACGAGCTCGGCATTATCAAAAACAGCAAAATCCCGACCTTTAACGAGCTCGCTCATGTCAATAAACTGCATATCGAAGCGGGTATCAGGTTTATCAGAGCCATATAAGCGCATGGCGTCGGCATACTGCATTCGCGGCACTTCTGGTAAATCGTAATCACGCACCTCTTTAAATAAAGTGCGGATTAAGCCTTCGAAAGTATTTAAAATATCTTCTTGTTCGATAAAAGACATTTCGCAATCGATCTGTGTAAATTCGGGTTGCCTATCGGCGCGTAAATCCTCGTCGCGAAAACATTTTACAATCTGGAAATAACGGTCGAACCCAGAAACCATTAACAATTGCTTAAAGGTTTGTGGCGATTGTGGTAAAGCATAAAACTCGCCAGCATTCATACGGCTAGGTACCACGAAGTCCCTTGCGCCCTCGGGCGTAGACTTAATTAACACCGGTGTTTCTACTTCAATGAAATCTAAGGCATCTAGGTAACGTCGTACGGCTTGAGCCATTTTATGGCGCAAGATCATGTTATTTCTTACCGGATTACGACGTAAATCGAGGTACCGATATTTCATCCGCAGGTCGTCGCCCCCATCGGTCTTATCTTCGATGAGGAATGGCGGTAACTTTGCCGCATTTAAAATTTCTAATGCAGTAACTTTAATCTCGATTTCGCCAGTTGCAATTTCTTTGTTTTTATTAGAACGTTCTACTACAGTTCCACTTACTTTAATTACAAATTCACGGCCAAGACCCCGGGCATTTTTACATAAATCGGCATTATCATTCATGTTAAAAACCAATTGGGTTATTCCGTAACGGTCACGAATGTCTATAAAAGTCATCCCACCCAGATCTCTCGAATTCTGCATCCAGCCGCATAGGGTAACGTTTTCTCCTAAATTTTGTAGGTTTAAAGCGCCACAAGTAGTTGTTCTTAACATTTTTAAATCAGATTTTGAGCCGCAAAAATACCGATTTTGTTTTAATATTAGAAAGCAGTACCTATAAAGTAGAGACTTGCCTAAGTTAGGACAATCAATATTTAAAAATAGCAATGAGTGCTCCGGTCTCCATAGCTTGCTTTTATTAGCCCTTAATATACATTGGTGCGCGAACAGGCGCAATACGCTATGCTTTTTCGACTACCGACTGTCGACTATCCCCCCAACCTAATGCCAGGTTAAGATTAGCTTCGTACCCTGTTCGAGACCGCTTTACTATACTTTCAAATTTTAATGAAAATTAATACAGGCTTTGGTCAGATTTTATTCAGGTACAATTGTCATAACCCTGACCAAACCCTGACTGAACCCTGTCTAAACCCTGTATTAATTAGGAACACTTTACCTTTTGTTCTATACTGTGTCCTATACTAGTAGAAGACAATTGCCCGTTCTACTGGCTCTGTTCTCGAAAAAAACTTGAAGTTGTCTTAAAACTTTTTCTTTACCTTGATGCAACGTTTTAAAAAATAGGCTGTCTATTAACCTGAACGCATTAAAAATTTGGAAACTGTATATATAGATAAACATATATCGCTCATAAATGATTGCCGGACAGGCAACAGGAATGCGCAATTTGAACTGTACAAGCTTTATGCAAAGGCAATGTATAATGTGGCGCTGCGCATCGTTAACGATGATGCAGAAGCTGAAGACGTTTTGCAAGAAGCATTTTTGGACGCGTTTAACCGTATAGCCGACTTTAGGCAGGAAACCACTTTTGGCTTGTGGCTAAAGCAGATTGTAATTAACCGGGCAATTAATTACTTGAGAAAGCGAAAAGCCGAGTTTGTAAGCCTGGATGAAGTAGAAATTGCAGACGAGCCAAATAATGACGAAATGGACACGCATCTAAAAGTGGAAGCAATTAAAAAAGCAATGGCCGAATTGCCAGATGGGTACCGGGTGGTTTTAACCCTCTATTTATTCGAAGGCTACGACCACGAAGAAATAGCTTATATTTTAAAAATAACAGAAAATACATCGCGTTCGCAGTATATGCGGGCGAAAAAAAAGTTGAATGGTTTATTAGAAATGAATGGAGTAGTAAGATGAACGATAAATTAGAAACGTTTGTAAAAGACAACAAAAAACAATTTGAAGTAAAAAGCCCATCCAATCAGTTATGGGAGCGTATTGCTGCAGAGTTGGATAAAGAAAAGCCGCGAAAAAAAAATAGATTTTATCCATGGATGAATTTTGCCGCTATTCTGGTTATCGGGCTGGGAATTTATTTGACATATAATTACCGGCAAGCCAACAACCGTATAGAAGTTGCAGATGTAAATGCCGCTTTTGGAAAAAAGGTAGTTCGTTATGCCAGTTTAATTGAAGAAAAGAAAGACAGTCTTCAGGTTTATAAAAAGGAAAACCCAGAATTGTACAATAAGTTTATTGTGGATATGAATAAACTCAGTAATGATTACAATACACTTAAAAAACAATTGCAAACCAGCCCCAATAGAGAAATTGTAGTCAAAGCAATGGTAAAGAATCTCGAAATCCAATCGAATGTGCTTAGTCAGCAATTAGAAATTATCAATCAAATTAATCAATATAAAAAGGAGAGTACAATATGAAAAGTTTAGTTTTAAGTATTTCGAGCATGTTATGGTTCGCGGTACAAGCAAATGCGCAAGAGGTTAGCACGAATGTTAACATAAGCGCAGGCCCAATGCTTACCATAAACACCACGTCAACAAAATCTTCTGCAACTACCAGTATTAATACCAATGTGATTACTTATAATGGGCAGCAAGATCAAGGCGACGATGCGACAAGATCTAAAACATTTTCAAAATCGTTTAGCTTGGAGAAAGATGATAAAGTAAACCTATCTAACCAATTCGGATCGATTACCGTAAAAACCTGGGATAAGAACGAAATTAAAGTAGATGCAGACATTAAAGCATTTGCTAATACTGAAGCAGAAGCGCAGAAGCTGATAGACAACACCACTATAAATGCAGCTAAAACCGGAGATTTGGTTGCGTTTAAAACCGATATTGGCGATGGTAAAGATAATTGGGGAAATGGCAGCAGAAATGGAAAAAGATGGCGAAGAGAGGTAAAAATCTACATAACGGTTTATATGCCAGCTTCAAATGCCTTAACAGCAACGCAAAAATACGGAAACATCGCCATGGATAACTTTTCTGGCCCAACTTCATTAAAAGTAGCGTATGGAAATTTAACAGCAAACAGCTTAAGTAACAGCAACAATTATATTTCGGTGCAGTATGGTAAAGCAACATTGAAAGAAATTAACCAGGCAAAAATTAACCAGCAATATGGCGATGGATTAATCATAGGCAGTATTGGTACCCTAGAACTGGCTACACAATATTCGGCTGTAAATATTAGTACTGTAAAAAATAGTGCGGTAATTAAGGGGCAGTATGGTAATGGAATAACGATTGGCAGCGTAGGGGCATTAACAGTAAATGGTCAATATACCAATGTCAAGGTTGGCAAATTACATGGTAATATGGTAACCAAACTACAATACGGCAAATTAAATATAGATGAAATTGAGGCAGGAAGAAATGTAGAGGTTGACGCTTCTTATTCGGCCATTAATTTAGGTTTTGCAGCAAATTATAACGCAGACTTTGAAGTAAATACGAGCTATGGAGGGTTTAAATATGGCAGCAATGTAACGGCAAGAAAAGAAGGGGATGACAAGGGTTATAGCTCCAGTAAAAGATACAATGGCCAAATTGGTAAGGGCGCCGGAGCTAAGGTTAGGGTCAATGTTACCTACGATTCGGTTGTTTTTAAGTAATAATCCATTAACTAAATATTAATTAAGCCTGTTGATGTAAATTAACAGGCTTTTTTTATCTTCGCATAAGATAAATTAACTATGGAACTATTAACTAGCCCGGAAGCCTGGATTTCTTTGCTTACCCTAACTCTTTTAGAGATTGTTCTAGGAATAGACAATATTATTTTTATTTCCATATTATCGGGTAAATTGCCCGAGAATCAGCAAAAAAAGGGACGTCAGGTTGGCCTAGGGCTGGCTATGATTACGCGTGTGTTGCTGCTGTTATCTTTAACCTGGATTATGAAACTAACTACACCGCTCTTTAATATCGGCGAATGGTTTAGCATAACAGATGCAGAATGGTTAAATAAATTAGGGATTTCTGGCCGCGATTTGATCTTAATTATTGGCGGTCTGTTTTTGATTTATAAAAGTACACACGAAATCCATGAAAAACTGGAAAGTAGTGAAGAACATGAGGTAAAAAATAAAGTGTATTCTTTTAGTGGAGTAATTGTTCAGATTTTATTATTGGATATCGTATTTTCTCTCGATTCGGTAATTACCGCCGTAGGAATGGCCGATCACGTAGAAATTATGATTGCCGCTGTTATCATTGCGGTTATTATTATGATGATGTCTGCAAGTGCTATTAGTAATTTTGTAAACAATCATCCGACTGTTAAAATGCTGGCCTTATCCTTCTTGTTGCTGATTGGCGTTTCATTGTTGGCCGAGGGCTTTGAACAACATATTCCTAAAGGGTACATTTATTTTGCCATGGCTTTTTCTATTCTGGTAGAAATGCTGAATTTGAAAATGAAAAAAGGTAAAAAACCAGTTAAACTGAGAAATACGCCACACGAAGAAACCGAAAAATAAGCAGTATGATCTATTCTTCGGAAGCTACTATGGCCGAACTTTCCATTCATCGAATTGGAAATAAGCAACAGAATGAATTTTATGTGCTTTCTGAAGAGTCCCTGACTATTCGTGATGAAACACTCAATCAGCTGCTGCTTCAATATTTTCTGGCCCCTTACGAAAAAGTGAATGAGATTTATCGGTTTACACACCCAAATGCAACCCTTAGCCTGAATGAAGTTTATCATTTTGCTGCCGAAATCTTTGCAGATGGAACAGTTTTTCACGAGAACAGTAAAAAACTGACCACCTATTTATATGAAATCGCAAATCATCCTAAAATTAAATCAGGGGAATTATACATTGCTTATTTTGAAAATGTACAGATAGAAGGCGATTTGCACGATGCTATTGGAATTTTTAAATCAGAAACCAAAGAAAGCTACTTAAAAGTATATCCAGAACAAGGAGGTTTCGGTATTAGTTATGAACAGGAAGCTATCAATATCAATAAGTTAGATAAAGGGTGCTTGATTTTCAATACGGATGCCGCCGAAGGTTTTAAAGTTGCGATAATAGATCAAACCAACCGAAGTACTGAAGCAGTTTATTGGAAGGATGAGTTTTTAAAACTGAAAATTAGAAACGATAATTACAATCAGACTCAAAATGTTTTAGGTGTTTATAAGGACTTTGTTACCCAGAAATTACCCGACGATTTCGAAATTTCCAAAACCGATAAAATAGATTTGCTTAATCGGTCGATGAAATATTTCAAGGAAAGAGACAGTTTTGATATCGACGAGTTTGCCAATGAGGTAATTGCTAATAAAGAAGGGATCGAATCTTTTAAAAACTATAAGAAGAGTTATGAGGAAGAATTCGACTCGCCTATAGCCGACAACTTTGAGATTTCGGATGCTGCAGTTAAAAAGCAGGCAAAGGCATTTAAAAGCATCCTCAAGCTCGATAAAAATTTCCATATTTATATTCATGGTAATAAAGAGCTTATAGAGAAAGGTTTCGACGACGATCGTTCGATGAGTTTCTATAAAGTTTATTTCAAGGAAGAACAATAATGCCTGGCCTTATTTTTTTATCGCCGATGTTGTAATTTAATTTTTAAACCATTAGTTTTAAGGATGATCAACGCGGCAGCCAAACCAAACAGCATCTTTAAAGTAATCGGTGCGTCCTCTTTAGGAACTTTAATCGAGTGGTACGATTTCTATATTTTCGGTAGCCTGGCCGGTATTATTGGTGCCCATTTATTTCCTTCCGATTCCGGCGCATCGGCTTTGATAAACACGCTGGCTATTTTTGCTGCCGGATTTATTGTAAGGCCTTTTGGCGCCTTAGTATTTGGTCGTTTGGGAGATTTAATTGGCAGAAAGTACACTTTTTTGCTAACGCTTGTACTGATGGGCGGATCTACTTTTTTAATTGGACTTATTCCCTCTTATTCGAGCATAGGTTATGCAGCACCTATTTTGGTGTTGGTTTTACGGCTGGTACAGGGATTGGCGCTGGGTGGCGAGTACGGTGGTGCCGCAACTTATGTTGCAGAGCATGCCCCAAAAGGCAAAAGAGGCTTTTTTACCAGCTGGATTCAAACGACAGCAACTTTAGGCTTGTTTTTATCGTTAGGCATTATCGTTTTGGCCAAAAACATAATTGGGGCTGATGCTTTTGCCGAATGGGGCTGGCGAATCCCCTTTTTGCTTTCTCTTTTATTGGTGGGTGTTTCGATTTACATTCGATTAAAAATGCACGAATCGCCGATGTTTACCAAGCTTAAAACAGAAGGGAAGATCTCTAAAAACCCACTAAAGGAAAGCTTTAGTAAAAAAGGGAATTTTAAAATGGTATTACTAGCTCTTTTTGGGGCAACAATGGGACAGGGAGTTATCTGGTATACCGGACAGTTTTACGCCCAGTCATTTATAGAAAACACTTGTAAGGTAGACTTTAACGACTCGAGGTATATCTTACTTTGGGCCATTGCTTTTGCTACGCCTTTCTTTGTCGTCTTCGGTGCCTGGAGCGATAGGGTGGGTCGAAAATGGATTATGCTAACCGGAATGTTGTTAGGGGTTATTTTTTATCGGCCAATTTACCAGGTGTTTCTCGATCAAACCGAAGTAAGCAATGTTCCGGTAAATCTGATCAAAAAAGTGGAACCTCCTGTTATTACGAAAATCGCCATTCACGATGGAACCGATAGCCTGGTAAACACGGCTAGTAAATTTGAACTAAAGGATGGCTCATCTTTTACAAAACTTACTGTAGATACAGTATACGCCGATGTAAATAAAACAATTGGTCATGCGCCGACTCTATATAAAGATAAAAAGCTCAGTACGGGTACATTCTGGTTGTTTGTAGGGCTGGTATTTTTCCAAATTTTATTGGTAACCATGGTTTATGGCCCAATTGCTGCATTTTTAGTCGAATTATTCCCGACTAAAATCCGGTACACCTCGATGTCCCTCCCTTATCATGTTGGGAATGGTGTTTTTGGGGGCCTAGTGCCATTTGTGGCCACGTTAATTGCAAGCTTTGCTGGCTCCACACCATTATCGGGCTTATGGTATCCAATTGGTATTGCCGCATTAAGCTTTATCATTGGCGCAGTATACCTTTCTAATAAACAAGATGAACAAATTAATGATTAAAAAATGAACGCACTAAAGAAAGCCCTTGGTATAGTTTGGATCATTTTTGGTCCGGCAGCCGTTATATTTATGTTTTTCCAGGCATGGGATAAAGTGGGTAAAGCACCCGCTGGTATTGCACAAACAAATACCGCATTACAATGGGGAATTATCTTGTTGGTGTTTATCCCCATTGCTATTGGCCTGGTTATTTTTGGAAAATACGCATTAACTGGCGAATACAAAAAATTGCCCGAAAGTTCGGAAGATTTATAATACGCGAAGCAGCAACCCTTTTAAATATTCGCCTTCGGGGAAAGATAAACGCACAGGATGATCTTCGGGTTGAGAAAATTGTTTGATTATCTGGACCTCCTTGTTGGCGTCGAGTGCAGCCCAGGCAATAATTTGCTTAAAAGTTTCGATATTTACAGCGCCAGAACAAGAAAAGGTCGCTAACAGGCCTCCACTTTCTAATAAAAGCAAGCCTAGTCGGTTCAGGTCTTTGTAAGCACGTGCCGCACGATCTAGCGACGAACGGGATGGTGCATATTTTGGTGGGTCGAGTATCACTACATCGAACTTTTTCCCCTCCTCTTTAAAAATGCGTAATTGCTTGTTTACATCAGATTGGATAGCTATATGTTGTTGCTTGTCAAATTTGTTTAAACGGATATTTTGATTTAAAGTTTCGATCGCAAGGGCCGAGCTATCAACACTGGTTACTTCTTTTGCACCAGCAGCAAAAGCATTTAAGGTAAAGCCACCACTATAACTAAAACAATCCAAAACAGTCTTTCCTTGCGTATAAGCTGCAAGTAGTTTTCTATTATCACGCTGATCGCAGTAAAAACCAGATTTTTGCCCTTCAGCAATATTAATATGATAGTTAATCCCATTCTCCATAACCAAAATAAATGCTGGTGGAGCTTCGCCCCAGAGTAAGCCATTTTCGGCAGTTATGCCTTCATGTGTTCTGGCAGTGGCATCGCTACGATCGAAAATCCCTTTGGGCTTTAAAGATTTAACCAAAATATCGATAATAATAGCCTTCGCTTTTTCTATTCCTGTACTTAATATTTGGACCGATAGAAAATCGGCATACCGATCTACAATTAACCCAGGTAGAAAATCGGCCTCACTAAAAATTAGCCGGTAGGTGTTGGTGTTTTTATCGGTAAGGAGCGCGCTCCTGGATTGGATAGCTTGATTAATTTTTTGTGCATACCAATCTGTATCTATAGCTTGGCTTTCTGTCCACTCTAATAAACGAATAGCAACCCGCGATTGGTCGTTAAAGTAGCCGTAGGCCAAAAAATCGTTGTTTGCGCTCATCACTTTTACCACATCTCCGTTTTCTGGACTTCCTTTAACTTTTTCTAATGCCCCAGAAAATACCCACGGATGATGTAATAAAACTGCTTTTTCTTTTCCTTTTTTGAGTTTAACCACTATCATGAAGCAAAGGTAATAAAATGGGCTGGGAGTTTGGAAGCTCCAACAATTAACTGCGAATAAATTGTACTTTTGAAAGATGGAGGAAATAACCTGGAACGATTTTGAGAAAGTAGCATTAAGAGTTGGAACTATTCTCGAAGTTTACGACTTTCCAGAGGCGAGAAAACCTGCTTATAAAGTAAAGGTAGATTTTGGCGAATTTGGGGTAAGAATGAGCAGCGCGCAAATTACTAAACATTATACGAAAGAAGAGCTTGTAGGAAGGCAGATTATTGGCGTAATCAATTTTCCCAAAAAGCAAATTGGGAAGTTTATGAGTGAATTTTTGGTCACAGGTTTTGCCGACGAAAACGGAGATATTGTGTTGAGTGGAGTAGGCAGTAAAGTACCAAATGGCAGTAAAATGAGCTGATAAGGTTAATGGCCGGGTCAATTAATGAAGTAACAAAATATGAGTTATTACAACTTCGAAACACAACAAAATTCAGATCAGGAAGACGAGCATTTTATGCGCTTAGCAATAGATGAGGCAAAGAAAGCATTCGATGCCGGAGAAATTCCTATTGGAGCAATCGTGATTTGCAAGGGTAAGGTTGTAGGGCGGGGGCATAATTTAACCGAACAGTTAAAGGATGTTACGGCACATGCAGAGATGCAGGCCTTTACGGCTGCCGCACAAACGTTAGGCGGTAAATATTTGAAAGACTGTACGCTTTATGTAACCATAGAGCCCTGTGTAATGTGCGCTGGGGCAAGTTACTGGACTCAAATAAGTAGGGTCGTTTTTGGAGCTTACGAAGATAAACGCGGATTTATCAAGACTGATAAAAACATTCTGCATCCCAAAACGTTGTTAAAAGGTAATGTTTTAAGCGAGGAGTGTGGCGCTTTAATGAGTCTCTTTTTTCGACAAAAACGTAAAGAATTTGACAAATAATCGAATAAAGCTTAACCTTTGTGAGTTATATTTGTACATTAACATTTTTTAAACTTAAATAATAAAATTATGGCTTTTGAATTACCTGCGTTGGCATACGCAACAGACGCATTAGAACCAAGTATCGATAAATTAACGATGGAAATACACCATGGTAAACATCACCAGGCCTATGTTACCAATTTAAACAAAGCACTGGAAGGGAAGCCCGAAGCCAATTCGAGTATCGAAGATATCATCAAAAATATTTCAAAATTTCCTGCTGGGGTTCGTAACAATGGTGGTGGTCACTTTAACCATTCCTTGTTTTGGACAGTTTTAGGTCCAAATAAAGGCGGCGAGCCAACTGGCGATTTAGCTAAAGCTATTAATACAGCCTTTGGTTCTTTTGCAGAATTTAAAACTAAAATACAAGAGGCAGGCGCAACCCGTTTTGGTTCTGGTTGGGCTTGGCTTTCTGTAGGCGCTGATAAAAAATTAGTAGTCTCTTCGACTCCAAATCAAGATAATCCATTAATGGATATTGCAGAAGTAAAAGGTACCCCGATTTTTGGTGTCGATGTTTGGGAGCACGCCTATTACTTAAAATATCAAAATAAACGTCCTGATTATCTAGCTGCAATTTGGAATGTGGTAAATTGGGATGCAGTAGCAGAACGATATAAAAAAGCATTATAATAATCTTCCACAAGATTAAAAGGTGTTTGCAAATAGCGGGTTTGCAGACACCTTTTTTTATAATAAATTCTTAAATTGCACGCTCATTAAAAAATTATAGGCTAATGAAAAGGATTGTTATGATGTTAATGCTGGTGCTGGGTATCTTTTTTTCTGGCAATGCCCAGCAAAAGGCGCCCACAGCCGAGGAGCTTGCCAAGAAAAATGTTGATGAATTGGAAAAGCGTTTAAAACTAAGTTCAACTCAAAAAAGTGTGATTTATAATTATGCCTTTACCCTAGCAAAAGAGCAATTGGCCATTTATAAAAAACAACAGGCAACTGGTTACAACGACGAAGAAATGACCAGGTATTATAAGTTTCAAAACGAAACCAATACCAATATAAAAACAGTTTTAAAGCCCGAGCAAATCACAGAATATAATAAAATTACTGAAGAACGGCTAAGTGGGATTGATCCTACAAAAAAGAAAAGAAAACTTAAAAAGGGCGAAGAAGAAGAGAAAGTCGTAGGTATTGAAGGCCTTAAAAGCGGAAATCATTAAATCCCGATTACATCTTTCTTTTTACGTTGCTTCATTGCTTTTGGAATAATAGCTAAGATTTCGTCGCGTAAAGCGTTAAGCATCCTTTTTTTAATAAAATTTTTGTGCGTAACAAGGCTAATTTCTCTTACTGGCTCTGGCGATTTAAAATAACGAACTTTGTTTAATTGCTTGGTGTTTAACCCTGCTAATGCTAATTCTGGCAATAAGGTTGCCCCACTGTTAATGTCGACCATTTTTATCAAGGTTTCTACACTTCCAGTATTATAGGTTAGAGATTGTAAACGATTATTTTTTGTCGAGCGGCAGATATTTAAGACTTGAGAACGCATGCAATGCCCTTCATTTAAGAGCCAGATGTTTTCGTCGTGCAAATCGTCGGCATCAATTGCTTTCTTTTTATAAAGCTTACTGTTTTTGCTAATATAACTCACGAAATTTTCGTAATATAATGGGGTTTCGATAATATTTGCATCGATAAGCGGAGTAGCTAAAATACCGCAATCGATAACACCGGTTTTTAAATGATGAACAATATCTTCGGTAGTGTATTCCCAAATAATTAACTTTAGTTCGGGATAACGGGTTAGCATCGAAGCAATTATTTCGGGCAATAAAAATGGGGCTACGGTTGGAATAATGCCTATTTTTAGTTCGCCGGTTATGCCTTGCAGCTGGTCGTTTATTATTTCTTTAACTTTTTGACTTTCCTGAAGCACTACGCGGGCCTGCTCAATAATTTGAACTCCGACCTCGGTAGGAACAATAGGCTGTTTGCTTCTGTCGAAAATTTTTACATTCAAAAAATCCTCCAGTTTTTGGACTTGCATACTCAGTGTGGGCTGTGTAACAAAGCATTTGTTGGCCGCACTTACAAAACTCCGGTAAGTGTCGACCGCTACAATATATTCGAGCTGAACTAAGGTCATATAGTTAAAAGTTATTTTTTTTTATAAAGGTATAAATTTTAACTATTTATTCTTCAAAAGAGAATAAGATCAATTTCCTGTTTAAAATTAGCGGAAACCCTTGGGCTGCAACTCAGCTTGCTATTTAGTTATTTGCCAAGCCTATTTAAAGCTGGTTGATTAAAACCATTATTAAACTTTAAGTTAATATCCATTGTCTAGTGGTTAAACCCTGTTGTTTTAGGTAAATTAAGGCAGATATTAATTAATTGTAAGCAAATGAGAATGAGATATTTAATAATGTTTTGTTGATAATAATTGAATATTTAATATAACTTTGTATTATTGTCTCAATATGCCTGCAAAATATAAAGTGCAACAGGCTGTTCGGCATAATTTATCAAAATTAAAATTATACAGCTCTTTTTATGAATCGGGTAAATAGAATCAACAATTTATTTAAAGTATTTTTACTTTTTACCTTTGGAATGTTTTTCTTTTTCCCGGATGTTTCCTTTGCCCAGAATCTTTTTGAAAGCGGATTAAGGCTTAAAATGGATTCGTTAGTTGCAGAGAAAGGAACCATTTATTTAAATAATCAGATTATTTTACCAAATAATAGTGTGCAAAGTATAATGACTCCCTCGGGCTGGGGCGGAGGTAACTCTACTTACATCTTTGGGGTTATTGGTGGGGTTTACCCGGCGTCGTATACCGATCCAAAGAAAGGAGACCTGATTGCCGCGGTAGGCATTAGCGGCGGCAATCCTGCTAAGTATATTAATGCATCGGTTAGTTTAAACATTACAAGGGTAACGGAGCTTCGGGATCTTTCTGCAAATATAATTTTGAGCAGGCAAATTTTTAAAGGTAGCAGCATTTCGGTTGGCGGGCTACAGCTTTTTGCAAGCCCATCGGTTTCGGATGCACCAGATGGTACTTATTATATTGCATTTAGTCATGCGGTGCAAACAGTAAGATCCAAAACCGCAGGTTATTCTGGCCTGGGCTACACCATTGGTTTCGGCACTGGCCGTTTCCTATATAAGAGCCCGATGGATATACTTACGGGCAAAGGTAAATATGGTACTGGTTTTTTTGCCAACATATCTTACGAAATTATACGACAAATTAACCTAAATGCCGAATGGTCTGGAATGAATCTGGGCTTTTCTAGCGGAATAAGGCCGATTAAAGGTTCTGCCCTCACATTTGGCTTTGGGGTATATAATTTAACCAGATATTCTGGAGATAGAATTCAATATATTGGATCACTTGGAATTCCCGTTTCTTTAGCAAAAAGAATAGAGGGACGAAAATAATAAGATAAAGGATATAAAAAATAAAGACTCATGAAAAAATTAGTTCTAATTTTGCTTTTAGCCATCGGGCTAATCGGAGTAAAAAGTGTAAATGCACAAAATGCAACAAATAGCGCATCCGACCATGGCGTACCTATTTCTGTAATAACACCACAGGCAAATCCAAGTATAGGGGTAAATGCCGTAAATGCACCAGCAATAACGGTACCTACAGCTCCACCTGTTCAGACTTTTGCTCCGCCGCTAATTTCTCCGACACCTACACTTTCTGCACCGAATTTATTACCCGCAGTGCCACCTACGCCAAATGCACCGGCACCTCCTGCTCCTGGTACACCGGCTCCGACATCAACTTTTTCTACAACCCTTAATTTGCCGTTTGTTCCCACCCTGCCCCCAATACCCCCGATACCACCAATGCCGGATTTAAGGCTGCCTATTGGATCAAATTAATTCTTTTAAGCATATTTAATATCTTCTACGATATAGAAATCATTTATGAATAACCTAAAAAATTGTAATTTAAAAACAGCTCTTTGGTTGCTATTTATTTTAACAAGTTTTGCTGCAAATGCACAAGAAGGACACCGTACTTTTAATTTCAAGCAAGGCGAAGAATATCAGAGCGATATTCTAATTAATTCGAAAGCAATAGTTCAGCGTGGAAAGCAGACTTTAAACATGAACACTGTTTCTACTGCTACTAAATTATTTAAAGTAACACTGGCAAATGCGAAAGGTTATACATTTAATGTGAAAATTAAAAAAATGGATAACTTAATTGATGCCATGGGACAAAGGCTACATTATAACTCCGAAATTAAAAACGATTCGACTTCAACTATTATAAAAGCATTAGATTTTATGCTCAATAAACCAATAGATGTTGTTGTTAATAAATATGGTATTATCCAATCCTATACCGATTATAAAGCCGAAATGGCATCCGATACTTTAGTTGCTTTTGCCGGATTACAACCCGAAGCTTTCGAAAAAGGAACTTTATTAAGCCTCGTTGCCGATATTACCTATAATCCAGGTTTAAAAAAAGGATATACCTGGACAGATTCTGTCGAAATTGATAAACAGAAATTGATTTCTAAGTTTTGGATTGAAGATATTAATGAGAAAACCTCTATTGTAAAATTTAGCAGTGTTATTACGGGTAAATTACTTAATAGTAATTCTAATGGAACTTATGTTATCGATAATACGACAGGACTGCTTTTAGAAAAAATCCTATATATTATTTCCTCAGGCTATCAGATCTCGGCAGGAGGAGTTGTATATGCGGTATCGAGATCCACAAGTATTTCTCAGAAAACCAAGCAGGTTAAATAAGGAACTTATAGCATACGATGATAAATGGTTTCTATGGCCTTTGCTTCTTCTCCCTCAGGTGAAATGTTAAAAGCCCGGATAATAAACTGATCGGGATTAATAATTTCTATTTCCGTTCTCCAGCCCCAGGGCTCAGGTATACCAACCCATCCATATTTCCCGGTAACAGCAAATCCATTTGCAGTTTCCTGCCCCTCAGACTGCAAAATACCGGTTCCCATGTGGAAAGTATCGACCCAGCTACACTGGCATTTTTCGTTCCCTAAATCGTAGGCCCAAAGCATTTTACCTTCGTAAGGTTTATCATTTAGCGTACCCTCATATTCGTAGCTAAGGAATCTACCATCCATGATTAATGAAATCTTTCCTCGCATTGGCGATTCGTCGGCAAGCACGTCCTTTTCGAACCAGGTGCGTGTATTCCCTTCCCAATTACCAGCTAAACCGGCCAGCCTTAAATGTGGCCCGCTTTCTTTTGATGTTTCGAATTTGCTCATACTCTAAAATACAGAATTTCTAGTTCATTATATAAAAGCTTTCACAAATTCTTTTGGCGATTTATTTTTATATTCGCAACATGTCATCACAGCACAAATTTGTGTTTTTCATTCTTTTTCATCCTTTTTCATTTGTTTTCTAATTTACTGTAAAACAGCAAAATAGCATAAAATAATTTGCGTTTTTCTTCTTTCGTTATCATTGGTTGGCTATACTTGTGTGCAAATCGTGTGCGCAGCTTTCCATTTGCACACAAAATTAAAACAGAAAGATTATGTTTAAGAGCAATTTTAATGGGGTTACGATCAATTCTATTTTTGATACAAGGCGAAAACTTATAACTGGACTTTATCCCGTTAGGATTATTAATTATCGAAGAGAAAGAAGATCATTTTCTACTGGCATTTCGTTAAGTAAGTTAGAATGGGGAAGATTAACTGGGGGTTATCCTAAAAGTGGCCACATATTACGCTCCAAAGTGGTCAGCTCATTTCGGGCAAAAGTGACCGCTTGGCTTATTTTAAGGGGTTTTAAGCATTATAAAGAGTGTTTTGAACTCACGTATCGAGTTGAGGTCTAAAGTTGAAATCTAGTGCTTTAAATTGACTTAATTGGACAAGCTTTATTCTTCTTGGATGTCTTGAATCTGGGGCTTAGGTTCTGCAACCTTGGAGGTGATCTTATGCCCTTTTGCGAAGCAAAAGCATGGCGAGAGTATTGGATGTGGTAGATGTTTTGGAAATCTTTAAAGATCTCTTGGTATCTGAGCATCAATCTAGCTGCATCTAACGTAACTGCTCAAAGAGAATTCAAAAAGCTATGGATTCTTTTGGGGTGGCCAGTTTTACCGAAATACACAATTACGCCCATAAATATGGAATATTATTAATTTTTGGATATCCTTAATTGTTAGTACCTTCAAACTTCATAGATAGTTTAACAGTTATTCGAAGAACTCAATAAAATTTAAAAACATTAATGAAATATATCTATACTCTCTCACTTATTGTCATATCAATTTTCAAGGTTTCGGCTCAAACCCAATTGCAGTTAAGATTTATCAATGATCCAAAAGATACAATTAACAAAGAACTTAAGGAGAGATATGCGCTAAAACAACAAATAATAAAGTTGCAAACCGCAATTAACACAAGCAACAAACCACAATTTCTAAAATTAATGACATCAAATTCGAAAAGGATTGATTTATACGACTTGTTTTATTATGCTGATAGTTTGGAATTGAATAAACATAGTGCCTGGAAGCGCTGTATGATTTTAATGGGACGATTGTATTGGCCTGATACTAATAAAACATTCAAGACATTTAATGCACTTAATATCGATTATTTTTATGATCGTATGACACGAAAAAAGCCGATTGATTTTAATAATGATAAGTTATTTGAAAAAATTAGTGTCTATAATGGTGTTGGAACTTTTAATGGCTTGAGATTTAGAAAAGAAGGTAATCTATGGAATCTAGATTATGCTGCTACGTTAAATTCTAATATGGAAGAGACATTTTCATCGGGACCTTTTTTCTTCGGTAATGAGGGAATTAGCAACCATAATCTATACGTTGAAATAAATAATAGAAAGATAATTGATTATATAGAGAAAGAGGAAAAAGTAAAAATTCCAAGTGACATTTGGAAGCCTTTGAAAAATAGAACCGCAGCCCAAATAAAAAAATAGCAAACCCTAATCATCATTTCCAAACTTAATAATGTGATATAGTTATTTTGGTATTGAGCTAATTAGTGCACAAATTGACATCTTTTAAATGACACAAAACAGTACAATGGTATTCAATCGATTTTTTCTCATCTTAACTATAATCATATTTGTAAGTTCCTGTAAAGACCAACCCAAATGCGAAAGTGTAGAATCTATTCAAATGGCGAAGGAATTTATTGTTAGCCAATTTGTAGATGATAAAGAGAGTGAATTTTCTTTGTCAGAATTGAATGTTGGAGATAACATTAAATCCTTCATTGAAAATAATATAAGTGTAACTAATTTAAGAACTGTAGGTAAACAAGAGGATCTTCAGATATGCAATTGTTCTGCAAATCTCTCCTTTGCCTTTTCAGATGAATTTATAGACCGAATGAACGAAAATGCAGAAAACAATTTTATAATATCTGCATTTGCTAAAAAAATTAAGAGACCTATACCTTTCGATTTTAAGTTACAGCTATTTGAGGAAGGCAAAAATATGCATATAGAGGGCGCTATACCCGAAGAAGAAATAAGAGCTATATATACTGTATATGCTTTATTAAATGTTAAGAAGAATGAAAACCGGACAGAAGCAACCATCGATACTTCTCAAACTGAAACGCCACCGATGTTAAATGAACTGGAGAGTGATTTTGCAATAAATTTAGTTATAACCTCAGAAAAGGCAGAAATATATAACTCAGCTAATAATTTAGACAAAACCAAGATGTACTTAATTAAGGGTGACCGATGTAATGGAATTTCTTTTGATGAACAGTTTTATAAAATACAATACGCAACAAAGACTGGACAAATTATTGAGGGCTATGTTTTAAAATCAAATTCTAAACTCCAGAAATAGCTCAGTTAGATGACTGATTAAAATTGGTTTTTCTAAAAAGAAAGTAATAAATAGAATAAAAATGCTTCAAAAGAAGCCACAGTAATCGAAACTTACTCTTACTATAGTAAATGTCCAAATAAATCACAAAAGCAAAACTCATTTGTTGTTTTCTATATTAAAAAAAATATCCGAATATAAATGATAAAACCATCCTTTCATTCAGGTCCTGCATACAAATTTATTTCTTCACAATCCTTTAAATTAATTTTAGAGAACGAATCAATTTGGTTTACTAGAGGAGATTGTTTTAACGACCCTTTTGAGGCAAATCCTTATATGCTTCCTATTGATTGGAAAAATTTAGTTAAAGAAGATAAGAGTAATATAAAAGTTATTAAACATATTGCTAAAGAAGCCTTTACCAGAATTTCTAGCAAAATTTACACTACCTGTTTTTCAAGAACATATCTTGATTTAAAATCGCACTTAATGTGGTCTCACTATGCAGATTCTCACAAAGGGCTTTGTTTTGAGGTTAATTTCCCAGAACCATCTCATGAAAACTATAAAAAGGGCGACCTCGTTCCCATTAATATAAAGTATTGTAAAAGCCTGTTTGATGAAAGGCAAAAGATAACTATGGAAAACCCTGATTTGCCATTGTATATGACCACAATTAAGTCAGATATTTGGGAATACGAGAATGAAGTGAGATTAATTCTTCATTCTGAAGTTTTCGATAAAACTAAATTTTCATTGGTCAATAACGATAAAAATGCCAATGTTGTATTTAATATTGAAGAAATTACCAAGGTAATTTTTGGTTCAAAATCAAGTCAAGAAGATATAGAAAGTATCGTGAAACTTTTTTGCGAAAAGGGTCATTTGCCAGACTTTTATCGTATAGATTTAAACCCAATTACATTGGAATTTTTTGAATATAGATTGACTATAAAGGATGAAATTTTGCACTATAATGCACAACTTAAAAAGTAACAAGATTAACAAGTTTTAAGATCAAACCCTTTATTTTTAAATAGCGCATTAATATTATTGAATTTTGAACCGGTTCAATTTTAGCTTGCATTACCTAAAAGTATAAGAATGACACGATTTTCATAAGTATTGTTGATTTAATGACTTTTTAATAATCTAATCATAAATTCGGATTAAGAAAGTATAGTGAATATTATCCAATCATTTCTTATTTTAAAATATTTTCAAGGATATAACAGTTTTGTAGAGTTTTGGATTATATTGTATTCCTCTCCAATGCGGATTTATAAATCTTACTAACTCTTTTCTTAAGCGAAACCGGTTCAATAACTTTTAATGACCAACTTCGCGATAAGATGGCCATGACAAAATCTTCTGTTATGCGCAATCTCAGCTTTGCGCTCCACTCTTTAATCTTTTTACTGTTCTTATATTCTGGTGTTATTAAACTGCTAGGATTTGATTTGTTCGTTAATAATCTTGATAAATCGCTGTTTTTTTCAAACATCAACACCTACTATATCGCTGGCTCAATTGTATTTATTGAATTTTTGATTCCGATATTATTGTTTTTCGATAAAACCGCAAAGTTTGGATACAGCGTTTCATTTCTTTTACTTTTGGCTTTTACCGCATACATCATTCTGATGTTCAATTTCAGTCCGTATATGCCGTGTAGTTGTGGCGGGCTGATAGAGATACTGACGTGGAAACAACATATTATCTTCAACATTATTTTTATGACGATGTTGCTATATTTGATTTTTACTAAACCTTACCCGAAACCAACCACTTCATGAAGAACTCCACAGTTTTATCCCTTTTATTATTTTGCCTGTGTGGTTTTACTTCAATGGCACAGGAAACTTCAGGGGTGAAAAAAAGTGCCATATCGGTCGAAATAAAGGTGTCGGATACGCTGGTAAGTGTTCAGAATATTTCTTTGACATTTGTAGGCTTGCAAAACAAGCGTGCAATCGTGCAACAGAAGGTTCAGACAAATACAAAGGGGTTTTTTACCACAGATCGCACTGACCAGATGACCCACTTCATTGTGTTTTCGGAAGCATTAGGATTTTCTTCAGATACTATTGCCATCAATTCTTTAAACTATACTGTTACCGTCAAAAACAACGGTATCCGCCTCAATGAAGTTGATATATGGTCTACTATCCCTGACGTGGTAGACCGTCCATTTAAGAAGGAATATATTGTTAAGGATTTGAACAATAATAAATCAACGGTAGTAAAATCTTTCATCGAGGAAATCCCAGAAATAACTTCTGAAAATGGAAATTTTGTCGCCTATGGGAACAAAAAAATTGTCTTTTTTTTAAACGGCATCCGTTCTACTGAAAGTGTGATCCTCAAGCTTTCTTTAGCATTAATTAAAAAAGTAGAGATTATATCGAATCCCACAATTCTCAGGACAAATGAGCTTAATACCATATCGTTAAACGTCATTACAAAAAAATCTCTCGACGGTACAATTGGAGCATCCAGTTCGGTTTCTGGAGCGATTCTTAACCCTCTTGCAGGAGTGTCATTTGACCCTTACTATGCTAAGAAAGATTTGCTTTTGACACTATCGTTCAATACCTATTACAACAAGAGTAAAAATACTTCATTAGCCACTTGGAAGACAAACCATCAAACAAGCCTGGATAGTTTAGAGGAAACAACAAAAAGCAAAGGAGTTGGCAAACCGTTATTTCTGTCTTCGTTTCTTCAAAAAAACCTATCGAAGAACATCACGCTGAGCGCCTCGTTGGACTACAATACAACCTATCAAAACATAGACAGAAACTTGTCAAATATCTCCATTAGGAAAACTACTCCTTCATCATTTCAGGATGAATTTGTTTCTGTTGAAAGGAGAGGAAATGATTTCTATGCTACTTCGGAGCTCTTCTTTGAAGGAAAAAAAGACAAAACATACCTTAACCTTTTATATGCTTCTAGTATTTTACGAAATAACATTATCGATTCGATCTATTCTAATAAGACATTATATAAATCATTGAGCAACGACCTACATAATGACAGCAAGGAATATGGAGCTCAAGTATCATCCGAGCATACTTATTCAGAAAAGGTTTCGCAGAGATTGGCAGTTTCTTATAACGTACGGGATATTAATTCGGAATCAATTATATCTGAATTTATCCCTAATACTTCAGTTACTACAAACGAGCAACCATCAAAGTATTTAGAAAAGACATTGGGATTTTCTGGCTCATTAAGCCTAAATTTAGCTTTCGCCACAATTACGGCAGCAGCAAGAGTAGACCTGTCGAGCAACTATGACAAAGGTACCCAATATCTGAATTCAGCTATTTACAGTCCGCAATTGTACTTTTACAAAACCACCAAAAAGGGAGGCACGTTTAATTTTAGTGCGTACAAAACTGTTTCTGTACCTAATCAGGTTCAAGTCAGTGCGGGTAATATTCTGTATAGTCAATATAATTTAATTTATGGAAATACTCAGTTAGGAAAGGAGTCGACCTATAAAGTTGACCTTACACATGACCTAATATTATTCCCCAAAGCTTCCAAAATTTCATGGAGGAGCAATATATACTACACAAATACACAGGGTCTAATTTCTAATGACGGTTATAAATATGATAATTCGGCAAACACTTTCTTTTCGAGAAGCAGAAATTTAGGAGAAGAAGAAGTTTTCAGCTTCTATTCAGGAATAACCAAGAAAATAAAAAAGATAGGATACTATAAACTTTCGGGTACTGTAAGGTTCAACAGGTACGATTTCGTAGACTCAGTTCAAACAAATAATACCGTTTACGGTTTCAGCTCAACCTTATCGTTGAATGTATTAAAGAAAGTGACTGCCAAACTGAATGTTTATTATAATAATTACTCTATTTCGCCCTATAGTGTAAATAAGCTCCACCCCTCTGCCTCCCTTACATTCTCGGGTCAGTTGGTAAAAAATAAACTTTTCATTGAAGCTGACTGGTCTAATCTATTTAACTGGAATGGCGTTTCAAATTCAACTTATAATTCTTACTACGTCAATCGTACCACGAGAAGAAACCAATTTTCTCAGAATATTAGCTTTTCGTTAACTTGGATTATTGGTAAAAAATTGACTAAAGAAACTTCGTCAAATCAATCCGTAGAAAAGCAAGAAGTGAAAACCGAAAGCTTGCTTAATAGGCTTTAATCACGACACCAAAGTTGACGGCTGAATATATTTCTTTAATACCTATTTAATAACAGCAACACTTTATATGATGCTAATTTTCCCTTGTTCTCAAGATCGCACCGTTGAAGCATCAACCCCTAGCAATTTCCCTAGTGCTTTATAACTGAAACATTTTCCTTTTAAAGATGAAGCCTTATTGTAATGTTTAACAATAGGCAAAAAATACAAATTATTTTAGTTAAGAAAATATTACCGCACACTAATAAAAAGAGTGATTTCTTGCAACCGTTAGAAAATTAGGAGAGCGAACGATAAGTAGTCCCTTAATTTATATTTTTTTTACATCAAAATTTTAATTGGCTTGGTAAATGTCAAAAAATGAAGTATTGACCTAAAATTTATAAAATTCATTTATTACATTAATCTTTCTCAAAGAAAGACAGTATTATTGCATAACAGCAGATTTAACAAGTTTAAAAATGCCATATTATTTGAACGTGAATATAACATAGTGCATGTCTAAATGGTGAACCATAAAGCACCCATAAACTAGACTTGCGTGCAAATTGCGTGTACGAGATCTAAAAGTGTTATTTTAGACCAGTACAAGCATAAGGTTTACAGCTAGTTAAAGAGAAAGAAATTAAATACCGAACATGTCGTCACATCATATTGTAAGAGAAAGGCAAGAGCCAGCGCTTTATATCCATTATTTTGGAGATTTTGATGAAGAAAATCTAGGGCAACTATTAGAATGGAGCCCAACGATTGCAGTAGCTGCCAGCGAATATGAAAAGGCAATTTCTCTTGGCCTAAAGGTCGATGTAGTAATAGGGCCGGATAACGATTTGCAAATTCAGGAAAACACTAAATTTGTATATGCTACAACCGAAAATTTACAAACCGCTGTTAAGTATTTAATCGCAGACCGATATCCGGCAGTAAACGTGATTAGCAGGGAAAGTAAATTCGATGACCTGGCGGGATTTTTACCGGAAATTAATATTGTTCTATTTACCGAAAGAGAAAAAAGCTACGCGGTTAAGCCAGGTTTCAGTATTTGGAAGCCCGCAGGTACAATTTTTCACATCGATATTATTTCCTATTTCGAAACCGTTAACTTAAAGCAAGAAGAAAATGGAGATTTTGTGGTGCTCAAAGATGGCTTTGTAAGCTTCAACTTTAGTACAGATTATTTGTTTTTGAGCGAATTACTATGATACTTTTAAGAAAAGCCAAAGAAGAAGATCTTGCTATAATTAGCGATTTGGCAGAAAAGATTTGGCCACAAAGTTATGGCAACTATATTAGTGCCGAACAGTTACGCTATATGTTAAACAAGATGTATAACCCTGGCGAACTTTTGTCGCAGTTGCGAGAAGGGCACACTTTCTTAATTGCTTCTGAGGATGAAAAAGATATCGGATTTTCGAGCTATGCCCTCGTCGATCCAGAAAATCAAGGCTATAAACTACATAAATTATACGTTTTGCCCGAAGCTCATGGAAAGGGAGTTGGTAAGATTTTGATCAATGAAGTGGTAAACCTTGCCACTCGCAAAGGCGGAAAATCTCTGGCACTTAATGTAAACAGAAACAATAAAGCTAAAGACTTTTATTTAAAGATGGGCTTTAACATTAAAGAAACCGTCGACCTCGATATTGGCAACGGTTTCTTCATGAACGATTATGTAATGGAGCTACCTATTGGTTTCTAGTTTAGGGATTCGGGTAGGTGTATCAATTCCTTTAACAATACTTACTGCGCTTTTGGCAATAGCTTTAATGGTCGATAAAATATTTTCGACATCGAGGGTTTCGTACTCGTCGCTTACCTGATGGTAATGTTTATCGATATCGATCTGATCGGTGCTAATGGTGTGCGCCGGAACTCCTAAAGCAGCAAGTGTCGCATTGTCGCTTCTATAAAATAGGTTTTGGGAAATATACGGGTCTGGGTGAAAAGTAAATTCTGTTCCCTCTAGGTTTTTCTGTAAAATTTTTCCAAAATCCGATCGTTCGTAACCGGTAATGAATGCGGTATTTTTACCAAACTTGCTGTCTTTACCAATCATCTCGATATTGAACATGGCAACGACATCATCGGGATTTAATTTTTGTGAAAAATAACGGGCACCAAAGCCCCCAATTTCCTCGGCTGTAAAAGCTACAAAAATTAAGGTTCGCTCGTTGTTATTTAGCTTTTTGTAATACTTGGCTAAAGCAATCATTGCCGATGTACCCGAAGCGTCGTCGTCGGCGCCATTCATTATGCTATCGCCATCTTTTGGTTTCACAATACCCATGTGATCGTAATGCCCAGAAAAAACAACGATTTCTTTTGCTTTCGATTTACCAGGAATAACACCAGCCACATTAAATAATGGCATCTTTACTATATTACTTTTCAGTGCTACGGTAAAAGCATTTGCACTTTCTTTGCCGAGTATAAAAATCGTTGCGGCCGGCTTATCTGGCGTTAATGCATCGACCATAGCGGGCCTTGATGCCATTGTGCTATAGCGTTTAAAATCGCTAGCGAATTTGGTGTCGACTAAAACAATTTGTTTTTTGCCAGTTCGTACTAAAGCCCGGTATTGAGACATAAATGTTTTTGAGGTATCTAACTTTGTAAGTTCGCCGCTTTTTTCGTCGAAAGTAAGCTGTTCGCTATTATTGCCGATAACTAAAATATTGTCGCTACTAATGGCTTGTCCATCGACAGTAACTTTTGCCGAAGCCGGTGTTAATTGATATTTATAAAAAGTCTGACGATAACCCGTTGCTTCGAGTGGTTTCAAGCCAATCTGCTTAAACTCATTTTCTATAAAAGTGGCAGCTTTATCGATGCCGGGCGTAAAAGTTCTTCGGCCTTGCATATCGTCGCTGC
Source organism: Bacteroidota bacterium (assembly GCA_040388055.1). Taxonomy (GTDB): domain Bacteria; phylum Bacteroidota; class Bacteroidia; order Sphingobacteriales; family Sphingobacteriaceae; genus Pedobacter. The sequence continues at coordinate 576,999 of JAZKCO010000002.1, read as the reverse complement.
TTAAAGTTTTTATTAAATGATCTACATAATCTCGGGTAATAATCTTGTTAATGTCCTGTGCCGATGCAAGCGAAGCTGCGAAAAGCAGGAATAAGGTGTACATTGTTTTTTTCATTGGGCTATATTTGTTTAAATGATCTTTTTAAATTGAGCTTAATTTTTAACTTGCGAGCTTAACCAGTTATTTCTAAAAGTCTGCATTGCAGGCGTTAAAATGCCCCCTGTTTTTTCAATAGTGATGAGCTCTAGTGAAGGGTTTTCACTTAGCGTAAGCTTTGTTGTTTTTTCTTCCCCATGGTAACTATAGGTAACAGTAATTACATCGCCCGGTTTACGGGTATCGCTTAGCTGTGTAAGTACAGATTGGTCTTTAACAGCCACACCGTCAATAGTTAACAGGATATCGCCAACATCCAGGCCAGCATTATAAGCTGGTGTACCTATCGCAGTTTGCCCTAATGTTGCTTTCCCGTTTTCGAAAACTACCCGGCCAAAGCCAGTATAAGCCTTACCTGGTTCGGCTTTACGCAAAACAAAACCCGCATTTAACAATAATGAAGCATAATCATTTTTAGCAGTGCCATAAACATATTTCTTAAAGAAATCGGCAGCAAAGGCAGTGTTTTTAGTCAGTAGCCCCAATGTTTTTTGTAAATCGGGAACCGTATAGGCGATCTCAGTCTTCCCATAAGCTTTCCATAAAGCACGCATGTAATCATCAAGCGTAAGCTTAAAATCGGCTCTTAAACGAAGGTCGAGTGCCAGGGCAACCCCTGCACCATAAGTGTAATAGGAAGTAAAAATATTGCCTTTATTAGTTTGATCGATCGCTACACCCGCATCGGCAAATACCGCATACCGACTGGCCTGAATAGGAGAAAAGTTTTTGGCTCCGGGCGAGTTGAGAATTGTATTTACAATGCCATTAAAGGTTTGGGTCGCATTATCGATAGTCCTGAAGCCGGCCCTTGCCAGCAACAGATTTCCATAATATTGAGTAAAGCCCTCAGCAATCCAAAGCTCATCGCTTACATTCGAATGCTCGAAATTAAAGGGCTCTAAGGTTTTTGGTCTAAGGCGTTCTACGTTCCAGCTATGAAAATATTCGTGCGAAAATGTACCTAAAAGATTCGATTCGTAACCCTCAATTTTTGGGGTACGTTGTACAATCGACGTAGAATTTCTATGCTCCATACCATCGCCAGCATAATTGGGATAAACATCTTGTAAGAAATAATAATTGCCGTAATCGTAATTCGGAAATTCTTGCCAAACAGCAAAATGCTCGGCTACCATTTTCTTAACCATTTCTGCGTAGTTATCAATAGTTTTTTGATCATCGTTCGAATGGGATATTAAATGGATGGTCTGTATTTTGCCATCAGGATTTTTAACCTCCCATTTTGCGGTCTTATAGGCTGCAATTTCTATTGGGCTGTCCATAAAATATTGAAAATTGGGTGCGTAATAGCTGTTATTGCCCATTGGTTTTAACTGGGTAGCCACCTTCCAGCCCTGCTTTTCGGCGTAATTAAATTTTACAACCCTTGGCCGCTTATCCATTCCTATGGGAAAGGCAAAAACTGCGGGAATATTAATATGAGCATGTGTTTCGTCAAAACCAGCGTAAGTGCCATCTACCCAGTTGCCAAATAAAGTATAAGTTACTTTTACAGCTGAGCTATGAATGGGTATAGTAAATTCGTCGCCTGCGGGTTGTAATACTTGCAATGCCTTGCCATTTTGATCGAAGGCCTTGAAATGGTATAGGTTTTTGCCGAATTCGTGTGTTGCATACCTGCCTGGCGATGAACGGCTCATCCGGATTTTTAAAGGACCGGCGGGTACATTCGGAATAGTCATTACAATTTCTGCTTCGTGATGAATGGCATTTGGGAAACTTAATTCGTAGCTGATTTCTTGTTGCGCTTTAGCAAAAAAAACAGTTATAATTAGCCCAAGAGTAAGTATAAATCGATTCATAGTTTAAATTATTTTTTGAAGTTAATGTTTACTCCTGCAAAAAAGCAAATTGTGAGAATATTATTACTTTTGTAATTCAACAATTTATAAAAGGTGGGTAAAGATAAGCTAAGAAAGTTTTCGGAAATCGATACTTTCCCTAATGTATACCAATTGCATTTAGGAAAAGTAATGAAAGGGAAATGGGCACCAGAACATTTTAAAAATAATAATCCGATAGTAGTAGAACTGGCTTGTGGTAAAGGCGAATACGCAGTAAGCCTGGCTAAAATGTTTCCGGATAAGAATTTTATTGGTGTCGATTTAAAAGGGAACAGGATTTGGCGTGGCGCCAGAACAGGTGTCGACGAAGGGATACAAAACCTGGCCTTCTTACGAATTCAGATCGAAGACATTCTCGAATATTTCGAAGCTGCAGAAATTGATGAAATCTGGATTACTTTTGCCGACCCGCAACCACAAGATAGCCGGGAGAAAAAGCGATTAACTTTTCCAGGGTTTTTAGATAAATACAGAATATTATTGAGACCAGGGGGAAGAATTAATCTAAAAACAGATAACGACGGATTGTATAATTATACCTGCGAAAAAGTAGAAGAATTAGGGCTGATTGCCCATAAAAACACAGCACATTTATACGGGTCTGAATTTGCAGATGAAGTTTTATCTATTAAAACACATTACGAACGGATTTATTTAAAAGACAATAAAAATATTAATTACATCCAATTTTCATTTGAGTAATGGACGCATCCTTTTACGAACAGGTTTTTGAAATCGCCCGACTTATTCCTAAAGGACGAGTAAGCTCTTATGGGGCTATAGCTAAAGCCTTAGGTGCCGGGGGCTCGGCCCGGATGGTGGGTTATGCGATGAGCAATGCTGGGATTGCACACCCCAAAGTGCCAGCGCATAGGGTGGTTAATAGTAGTGGTTTATTAACAGGGAAATTCCATTTTTCGCCACCCGAATTGATGCAGGAATTATTAGAACAAGAGGGCGTGAAAGTTGAAAATGATAAAATAAAAGACTTTAAAAAAATATTCTGGGATCCTCTTGTTGAACTATAACCCAATTGTCCTAACTTTCAGACTTTCTAACCATTTAAATTTCAACAATAAAAACATGGGAAAACTAGTAGAAGAATTTAACAGCTATCGCTCAAAAATGAACGATAGAATTATGGAATCATCTAATACTAATATTAAAAGATTTTTTGCCTTAGATACCACTACCTATGCCGATGGCGCATTAAATGTAAAAACTAAAGAAATGCTGGGTTTGGTCGCATCGATGGTTTTGCGCTGCGACGACTGCATTAAGTATCATTTAGAGAAGTGCTATAATGAAGGCGTGAGCCATGCCGAGATGAATGAGGTGTTTATGATTGCCAACTTAGTTGGTGGCTCTATTGTTATCCCGCATTACAGAAGAGCAGTTGAGTATTGGGATGAACTTTCAACAAGCTAAGCATTAAACTGATTGGATAGAACGGGCCACTAGAAGAAGTGTTTGTACTCTTGAAGGCGACGAAAATCTAAACAAAAATCAACTCCAAACCTTAACCTCATTACTTATTTACGATGGAAATTCTAAATGCTCAAACCCAAACTCCCAACTTAAAACGTTGTTCCTGGTGTGGTAACGATCCCTTATATATTAAATACCATGATGAAGAATGGGGCAAGCCGGTATACGATGACCAACTATTATTTGAGTTCTTAATTTTGGAGGGGGCTCAGGCTGGATTAAGCTGGATTACCATTTTACGTCGAAGAGAAGGTTACAGAAAGGCTTTTGCGAACTTTGAGGTAAACAAAGTAGCTGCTTTTACCGATAACGATAAAGAACGCCTCCTGCAGGATGAAGGAATTATCCGCAATCGTTTAAAAATTAACTCGGCCGTCAATAATGCAAAGCTTTTTATTAAAATTCAACAGGAATTTGGTTCATTTGCCGATTTTATCTGGAATTTTATTCCGGATAAGAAGCCTATAGTAAATGATTTTAAAAATGGGGGGATACCTGTACGAACTGAGCTATCAGATGCTATTGCTAAAGAGATGAAGAAAAGAGGGTTTAAGTTCTTTGGCACTACAATTTGCTATGCGTATATGCAGGCTACCGGCATGGTTAACGATCATATAATAGGCTGCACAGCTAGATCTTTTTGAAATACGAGATTAGAAACTTCGAGAATGAAAAGCGAAAGCAACTAATGCTTTCCCGAATTATAGGCTTTTATAAAGGCAATTAAGGTAAGGTCATTAAAGCTATCGGTTGCTTTTATTCTTTCCACTAAATCTTCATCGTCGCTTAATTTTTGAAGGAGCAAGGTTTTTAAAGCCGTAGTACTTTCTAGTCCGGCTTCCTGCATGGGGCCTGTTCCGGGTTTTTCTATAAAATAAGTTACCTTACTGATACCTGTATTAAGTGGTTCTTCATTTTTTCGATTGTTACCACCGCCAATACTTATTCCGCCACCTAAACCACCTCCGAATCCACCCGACCCTAAACCTACTCCAAAAGTGGGCCTAACCTTAACGCGTGCCTGTTGTGGTTGTCCGGTTACCTTCTTGTCGCCAAAAGCATAGAGATTTACGGCACCACTTTCTAGCAGTTTAAAAAAACGGGCTTCTACTTTTTTCTTTACAATAATTGGCTTGCTCACATAAGTTTCGCCATTCCATATAAAAGATTGGATGTCTTTGGCCTGGTATTGTAAAATAGTCTGGTCTTCTTGTTGTATGGCCACAGTACTATAATTGGTGCCTTTAATTACTCCGCGAATAAAATTGCCTTCACTAATTAATATGGCATCCTGAGCAGATAACTTTGTGCAAAATAAAGAAAGCAGCAAAAAGAGCTTAAGTGTCTTCATTTAAGCAAATAACGTAATTTATCTGGTTATGTTATGCGTTTGGAGAAAGAATTAAGGCATTTAAAAATAAAAATCGATACCATGGTCTATTTTCATACCTATTCTTAACTTTACGTATTCAGTACTGCACGATTTGCTAACTGTTTAATCCTTATAATCTGGCTAATAATATGAATAATAAAAAACTTTTCCTTTTAGATGGTATGGCGCTAATTTACAGAGCGCATTTTGCACTGAGTAAAAATCCTCGATTTACCTCGGGAGGGATAAATACTTCTGCTATTATGGGTTTCGCCAATACTTTAATGGAAGTGCTTAAAAAAGAGAAACCAAGTCATATTGCGGTGGTTTTCGATACTGCTGCGCCTACCGAAAGACATATTGATTACGAAGCTTATAAGGCTCATCGTGAAGCAATGCCGGAAGATTTGTCGGCGGCTATTCCTTATGTGTTTAAGCTAATAGAAGGCTTTAACATCCCTGTAATTACTGTTGACGGTTACGAGGCTGACGACATTATTGGGACATTGGCGAAGGAAGCAGAAAAGGAGGGCTTTACGGTTTACTGCATGACCCCCGATAAGGATTTTGCACAACTGGTATCCGAAAACATCTTTATTTATAAACCCGCGCGGATGGGAAACGAAATGGAGATCTTAGGCGTAAAAGAAGTTTTGGCCAAATGGGAAATCGAAAATGTAACACAAGTAATTGATATTTTGGGTCTTTGGGGTGATGCGGTCGATAATATTCCAGGTATTCCAGGCATTGGCGAAAAAACGGCAAAAGCATTAATTAAACAATATGGCAGTATGGAAAACATTATTGCTAATGCGCACGAATTAAAAGGGAAGCAAAGAGAGAATATCGAGAATTTTGCAGCTCAGGGGCTCGTATCAAAAAAATTAGCTACCATAATACTTAATGTACCGATTGCTTTCGATGAGACTTCTTTATTAGTCGAGGCTCCTAGTCGCGAACTTTTAGAACCTTTATTTGCGGAGTTAGAGTTTAGAACGATCGGGCGACGGGTTTTTGGAGAAGATTTTAGCGTAAATGAAGCTAAATCTACCATAAACCAACAACAGGATCTGTTTGGAAACAATGTGCCGGTAAAAGAATCAAGTGTGGCACAGCCATCCTTATTCGATACCCCTATCGATGCAAAGAATATCAGTAATACACCGCACGAATATTTTTTAATTGATAGTCTGGAAAAAAGAAAGGAGCTGATCGCTCTTTTATTACGGCAAAAAAGCTTTGCCTTTGATACCGAAACTACCGGAACCGATGCAAATCTGGCAGATTTAGTCGGCTTATCATTTGCTGTAAAACCCGGAGAAGCCTATTATATTCCTCTTCCCGAAGACAGAGGAGTTACGTTATCGATTTTAGAAGAATTTAGGCCAGCGCTTGAAAGCGAGCATATTACTAAGATTGGACAAAATATTAAATATGATATGCTGGTCTTAAAATGGTACGACATCGAAGTTAAGGGAAGGTTATTCGACACTATGCTGGCACATTATTTAATAGATCCCGATACCAGGCATGGAATGGATGTGCTGGCCGAAAACTACCTGGGTTACACTCCGGTTTCAATTACTACATTAATTGGAGCTAAAGGGAAGGGCCAGGGTAATATGCGCGATGTGCCCGTAGAAAGTGTGGTAGATTATGCTTCCGAAGATGCCGACGTTACCCTTCAGCTGGCTCATATTTTCGAACCAATGCTTAGCACCCGCAATGCTACGAAACTTGCCGAGGACATCGAGAATCCTTTAATTTACGTGCTGGCCGATATAGAAAAGGCCGGTGTTAAAATAGATATAGAAACGCTAAAAACCTATTCAACGGAGTTACAATTTGAAATTACGAAAGCCGAGCAAAGTGTATACGAAAAAGCAGGCCTGAAGTTTAATTTGGCTTCACCAAAACAATTGGGCGAAGTACTTTTCGACCATTTAAAACTTGATCCCAAAGCAAAAAAGACAAAAACAGGGCAATACCAGACTGGAGAAGACATTTTAACCCTACTGGCCCATAAAAGTGATATTGTGCAAGACATTCTAGATTTTAGACAACTTCAGAAACTAAAATCTACTTACGTCGACGCTTTGCCCTTATTGGTTAATCCTAAAACTGGCCGGGTACATACCAGTTTTAATCAGGCGGTTGCCGCTACAGGGAGGTTAAGCTCGAATAATCCTAACTTACAAAATATCCCTATACGTACAGAGCGGGGCCGAGAAGTCCGTAAAGCATTCATTGCAAGGGATGAAGATCACGTACTATTATCGGCCGATTATTCGCAAATCGAACTTCGTATTATCGCCGAAATTAGCAAGGAAGAAAATATGCTCGATGCTTTTAATAAAGGAATTGATATTCATACTGCTACGGCAGCAAAGGTTTATGGAATTGCTATAGAAGAGGTCGATGCAACACAGCGTAGAAATGCTAAAGCAGTTAATTTTGGAATTATTTATGGTCAGTCGGCTTTCGGCCTTTCACAAAACCTAAATATTCCGAGAAAAGAAGCAGCAGAAATTATCGCGCAATACTTCGAACAATATCCTGGTATTAAAAGGTATATGAACGATACGATGAATTTTGCCCGCGAGAATGGATTTGTGGAAACAATTATGGGCCGGAGAAGATATTTAAGAGATATTAATTCTGCAAACCAGACGGTAAGAGGGTTTGCAGAACGAAACGCAATTAATGCCCCAATACAAGGTTCTGCTGCAGATTTAATTAAAATTGCTATGATCAATATTCATAAAGACATGGCTGCACAACAATTAAATTCCAAAATGACCATGCAAGTACACGATGAGTTAGTTTTTGACGTTTTAAAAACAGAGGTCGAGCAGATGAAACAGATTATTGCCCATCGAATGAAAACCGCAATTCGGACACAAGTGCCGATTGAGATAGAGATTGGAGAAGGAAAAAATTGGCTGGCTGCTCATTAATTAAAAGAAGATGATTAGATTTATCTTATCAGTATTGTTATTCTCTTCAAGTTTTGCCTTTGCACAGCAAGATACGACAACTGTTTTTCAGCGGCCGAAAGGGTATTTTACAGACCCGGTGCGGTCGAAATGGAAAAAGAAAGTGACGGAGAAAAATGGGCATTGGATCGTTGGTCTATATAACCGGAAAAATGTGTTGCAAGAGGAGATTGGTTTTTCCGATAGCACTTTAACGGTTAGGAAGGGGCCCTATTCTTTGTACGAAAACGGCAACTTAAAAGTGACCGGAAAGTACGATAAAGGCTATAAGGTAGACGAATGGAGCTATTACGATGAACATAAACATTTATCGGAGCAAATGAATTATACCTGGGATAAACTAAATGGACGTTATCGATCTTACTGGGATAATGGTAAGCTAAAGTCGGAAGGGAGGTACGTTGGTAATAAAAAAACAGGGGTCTGGAAAACGTTCGACGAGAATGGAAAGATAATCGCTAATGAATCTTTATAATAACTTCATTTAATCTTCATTTTATATAAGTTAATTTACATTAAAATAATGATATGCCCATGAAAAAATTATTAGGTCTTATTGCAATTGCAATATTAGGTGTGAGTACTACATTCGCACAAACTGCCCCAGCAGTTAAACAAGCAACAAAAAAAGTGACTGTCGCTAAAGCAAAAGCTCCGGTAGCTGCAAAGGTAGCAGTTAAAAAGGTCGACACAAAGGTAACTGCGGCAAAAGCTACAGCTCCAGTAGTGGCAAAAAAGGAGGTTAAAAAAGTTGCCGCTGTAGCTGGCCCAACCAAAAAAGATGGTACAGCTGATATGCGTTATAAAGCAAATAAAACAGCAAAAGCTGCGGTAGCTGGCCCTACTAAAAAAGATGGTACTGCCGATATGCGCTACAAAGCAAATAAAACAACTGCAAAGAAAAACTAAGTTATATTTGTTAAATTGAAAGGATCCACGAAATTCCGGGGATCCTTTTTTATTTTATAGACTTATGGTTTCACCTATTTCGGGTAAGAATAATTGTTTTTGTGCTCTTTTAAAGCTTTCTATTGCGGTATGCCTATCAATTTCGATTACTGGGAATGTATTATAATGGACGCCAATTATTTTATTGCAGTTAATATAGTTTGCGGCAATAACTGCATCATCTACATCCATAGTATAATTACCTCCAATAGGTAGGATTGCATAATCAAGTTTATATAGTTCTGCCAGAAGCTTCATTTCGAGGGTTAATCCAGTATCGCCTGCAAAATAAATTTGCTTGTTATCGAGTTCTAATACGAATCCTGCGGGGTTTCCACCATAACTACCATCAGGTAAACCAGCCGAGTGTGTTGCCCAAACCATGCGAACGGTTCCGAAATCGAAAGTATGTTTTCCAAAATTCATGGGATGAACATTTTCTACACCCTGGTTCTTTACCCAGCCAATAACTTCTGGAATAGCAATTACTATCGCTTTAGTTTGTTTTGCCAATGTAATTAAATCACCCAGATGATCCCCGTGGCCATGGCTTATCAAGATATAATCGGCTTCGATTTTTGTAATGTCTATCTTGGCTGCTAGTGGGTTTTGAGTAATAAATGGATCGAATAAGAATTTTTTAGTTGCTGTTTCTAACAAGAAACAAGACTGTCCGTAATAAGTATAGTTCATTTTTTAGAGATGAGGTTCTAATATCTTAGCTGCCAAACAGGCCACCTAACCCACCTAGCATATCCTTGGTGGCAGCTTGCATTTCGGTGGCACTTACCTGGTCTGCTTGCGCTAAGGCGTTATTAATTGCGGTTAATAAAAGCTCTTCCAGCGCTTCTTTGTCGATTTGTCTATAAAACTCCTCCTTTATTTCGACAGCCGTAATGGTTTTGTTACCTGTAGAAGTAATGCGAATAGCGCCACTTTCGGCCTCGCCATAAACCGAAATGGTATCCAGCCGCTTTTTTATTTCGGCAGCTTTACCTTGCGCCGCCATTAATTTATCTAACATTGTCTTTAGTTTTTAGTATAAATGAAATTAAAAGGAAAATGTTTTAATTCATTAAAGCATAATTAAAATTTACCACTAATTTAAATAAGTTTTCGTAAACCGTAAAAGGCAAAGTTGCCGCTTTATCGTCGACATCGTGATAAGCAGTTATGCCGCCCTGAGTATAAAGGAAAAATGAGGGCACGCCTTTCTCTGTAAAAAAATAGTGATCACTGTTTGCCGCCTTACCTCTGGGATTTATTTTAACTAATAATTTGTCGCGGGTATTAAGTTCATTAAGTAAGGCGAATTCTTTTGGATATTGTGTAGCATTAACAACAGTTGCGCCATCTTGGCCCGTGCCAACCAGGTCTAAATTGAGAAGGAATTTAATTTTGTTTAATGGAATAAGGGGGTTTTCGGTAAAATATTTGGATCCTAAAATTCCGGCTTCCTCGCCTGCAAAACAAATAAATGCCAATGTATATTTTTGCGGATGAGCCACATAATATTTGGCTAAGCTTAGCAAAAATGAAACCCCACTTGCATTATCATTCGCACCGGGGAAGTAGGTGTTTTTGCCCATCCCGCCCAGGTGGTCATAATGTGCGGTAATTACAACAACCGAATCGGGACGCGTCCTGCCTTTTACGATTGCACAAATGTTGGCAGCATTGAAGTCGGGAACAAAAAGATTTTCAATATTAACTTCAAAACTTGCGGGTTTTTCGGGGAGAATGGTTTTTTTAACAATAAGCTGTGTAAAATCTTCGACCTTTCTGGCCACAGACCAGGTGAGTTTATCTTGTAGGCTTACTATTATACGCTGCGGTGCCGAAACAAAGTCGGTGCTATCTTCGGGAATAAGTATACCTTTCGCTTTTACCCCCTTACTTGCTTGTTCGACAATGAAATCGCGACCTGGCATAAGTTTTTTACCATTAATCTTCAACTCCATTTTACCGGGAAATGTATTTACTGGAAAAGAAAAGGCTTGTTTAAAATTTTTACCATCCATAGGCTGGAGGCCAAGCGTACGAAATTCGGATTCTAGGTAATCTGCCGCTTTACTCATCCCATTTCTGGTATAACCCCTGCCCCAAAATTCGACCGAAGTAAGCTTTTCTAAAACTTGGCGGGTATAAATTAAATCTTGTGCATAACCATTGGCTGTAATAAAAAAGGCGGCTAAGAAAATCAGTTTTTTCATGTAAAGCAAAAAGTTTGATGCTGCAATATAGTAAATACAGCATCAAACTAAGCTCATAAACTAGCTTTTCGAAAGGTAAGCTTCGATAATTTTTCTGGCCTCTGCTTTATTTTTTGCCGAATCCCAATTTTCTTTAACGGAGCGATCGCCCAATGCAAAAAACTGCTCATACAATAGTTTATTGTCGACTTTAGGGATTAGTTTAATGACTGCATTTTCTGCGAAAATAGCGCTCCATGTATCACGGGTATCTTTCCAAAAATTTTGCTGTTGTTTCCACCATGTTTGTGCATAACCAAACGACTTAGGATCGGTTTTAACAAACTGCTCCATTCCCTTTTCCCAGGCAAGGAGTGTGTCCCCGCTTTCGGAACGGATAATTTTTTTGTTATCCTGCTCGAACATCCAGCCATCGGCAGTTAAGTAAAGATTGTTGCCACGGTTTAATACATTATAATCGTTGCGCTCCGAATACTCGCGACGAGGCAATGGCGAATCTGCATTACTTTGCCATTGATGTCTGCCATCGACATGCACCCAGGTACCAATAGCCTGATAGCGTGGGCTATCGTCTACTTGATAAACTTTTTGCGTCCACTTTCCTTTAATGTCGTTGGCCGATAAAGTAACGTTCTTCCAGGTATCGTTTTTATCGTAAGTAAGTATCTGCGGATCTTCATAAGTCCAATCTTCCCTCCAATGTTTAATGATCATGCTATCCCCTCTAAGTACTAATAAATGCTGGATTACAATTTTTTTAGGCGAATCTTCTAAAATTACTGCCCATTCTTTTGCAGAAGAACGATGTCTTTCGTGAAACTTATAATCATCGTCGGGAGAAAATGTTTCCGCATAATTAAAAGTTACTTTGTAAAATCCTGCTAGGGATTTAATCGCCTCACGATCCTGATCTATTTTAGTTTGTGCACTAGCATTAACTAATGGAAATAATAAAGCAAAGAGTAAATGTATTTGTTTCATCTTATTTTGATTAAATGATTGATAATAGTTTGTTGTTATTTGGACTAATTCCAAACAACTGCAAATTAACGAGGTATAACCTTACCATCCAAATTATTTTGAATAATTCTAAATAAGAGGTCAAACATAATTTGCAATAGCCTGTTTTTAAGAAAACAATAACCATGAATATTAGATCGAACGAGCCCTATTGGTTGGTTAAGAATGGGATAATAGAGGTATATCCCTCGTTAAGAGAAAGTTGTAATGCGGATGTTTTAATTGTCGGGGGCGGAATTACCGGAGCATTGATGGCCCATTCGTGCATAAAGAAAGGGTATAAAACGATTTTGATAGATAAGCGAGAAATTGCAAATGGCAGTACTTCGGCAACAACTGCGATGCTGCAATACGAAATTGATATACCATTGTATAAATTAATTACCATGATCGGTAAAGAGGGCGCCGTAGCTAGCTATCGCGCCTGCCGGGATTCCATAGACCAACTTAAAGAGCTGAGCAGCGAAATTGAATCGAACTGTGGTTTTGAAGAGAAAGAATCCCTTTATTTTACAAACAACCACAAGGACCTGAAATGGCTGAAAACAGAATTTGAGCAGAGAAAATCTAATGGATTTGAAGTGAAATGGCTTAATAAAGAGGCAATTGAAGATCGCTATGGCCTTAGGGCCGAAGGTGGTATTTTATCGGCCAATGGCGCAAGTATAGATGCTTTTTGCTTTACACATAATTTGCTGCACTATAATGTGCAAAGAGGGCTACAGGTTTTTGATAAAACGGAACTTAAAAAAGTAACCTACGAGGTTAACCAGGTTAAGGTGAACCTGCATACAGGCGTTTCTATTATCGCAAAAAGAATAATTTACTGCACAGGATATGAGAGTCAGCAATTACTCCCGAGCAAAGTGGTAAAACTTAAAAGCACTTATGCTATAATTAGTGAGCGAATAGAGAATTTAAACGAAAACATTGCTGCAACATTATTCTGGAATACCGATTCGCCCTATTTATATATGCGGAGTACTGCAGATGGAAGAATACTGATTGGTGGTGCTGATGAAGATTTTAAAAATGCGATAAAACGGGATGCATTATTAGATTTAAAACAAAATAAATTATCGAGGGCCTTCCATAAGCTGCTTCCACAGGTGCAATTTGTAGAAGATTTTAGCTGGTGCGGTACTTTTGGTGAAACTAAAGACGGTTTACCTTACATTGGTAAACATAGAAGGTTCCCAAACAGCTATTTTTGTTTGGGTTTTGGCGGTAATGGGATTACTTTTTCTGTTATTGGAGCAGAGCTGATTACCAACATGATAGAAGGTAAAATAGATGATCTGGCCTATTATTTCAGGTTTGGGAGGTAAATATGGCTTATAAACGCTAAATAAATGTAAAAAAACAAGATTCTTTTTGCACAACTCAATTTTTATTTAAATATTTGCGGCTCAAGTAATTTAATACAGCATAGTAAGCAAAATAATGAGTAATCAGATCATGCATAAACTTTCGATTTTAGCAGCAAAAAATATTGCCGCCGAAAGCTTATTTATTGAGCGCTTGCGACCCGTATTTTATATTACCACCAACCGGCAAAACTACATGCCGCGTATTTAGTACATCTTACTAATACCAACGAGGAATTGATCCTCTCTAAAAACCCAATTAACAAGAATACCTTAATTTTTCGTTAAATAATTAATGAATATCAACGATTTTATAGTGCAAACTGCACTACCAGAACATCGTGTTTTTGCAGAAGAAATTTGTGAAGAAATGGCAGAGTCTGCTAAAGCACGAGGCACAGGTATCGCAAAACGTTCTCCAGCCTATGTCGCTGGCAAAATGGAAGAAGGCAAAGCGGTAATTGCTTTTCATAAAGATGGCTCCTGGGCTGGTTTCTGCTATATCGAAACCTGGAGTCATGGTCAGTTCGTGGCAAACTCTGGTCTAATCGTAAGTCCTAAGTATAGAAAAGCAGGCCTGGCGCATGCCATTAAAAAGAAAATCTTTGAGCTTTCCAGGATCAAATATCCTAAAGCCAAAATATTTGGTTTAACCACCGGTTTAGCCGTAATGAAAATCAATTCCGATTTAGGTTACGAGCCGGTTACCTATTCAGAATTAACGCAAGATGAAGAATTTTGGAAGGGCTGTCAGAGCTGTGTGAATTTTGAAATCTTAAAAAGTAAAGACCGTAAGATCTGTATGTGTACTGCGATGCTATACGATCCGGCAGAGAAAAAGCACGAAGCAGCGAAAAATTTTGCAGAGGAGTTAGAAAAGAAGCCAAAACTATACGAACGTTTTATGCGTATTAAGCAAAGGTTGGTTTTAAAACCGAAGTCTGGATTAAAGTCCGTTTTATTATTGTTTACCCTTTTATTTAATAAATAGATGAAGAAAGTAGTTTTAGCTTTTAGCGGAGGATTAGATACCTCATTTTGTTGTATTCATTTAGCTCAGGATCGTGGCCTGGAAGTTCACTCTGTAATTGTAAATACCGGCGGTTTTTCTGATCAGGAATTGCAGGAAATTGAAAAACGTGCTTATGCACTTGGTGTTGCCTCACATGCTGTAGTCGACGAAACCAAAAGTTATTATGAGGGTTGTATCAAATACCTGGTATTTGGTAATGTATTAAAAAATGCAACCTACCCGCTTTCGGTTAGTGCCGAACGTGTAAGCCAGGCAACTGCAATTGCCAATTATGTTAAAAAGATTGGCGCCGATTATGTTGCCCATGGAAGTACAGGTGCAGGAAATGATCAGGTTCGCTTCGACATGATTTTTAACATCCTGATTCCAGAGGTCGAAATTATTACACCGATTAGAGATTTAAAATTATCGCGCGAGGCAGAAATAGCCTATTTAAGCGAACATGGCGTAGAATATAGCGCCGAAAAAGCAAAATATTCCATTAATAAAGGGCTTTGGGGTACTTCAGTAGGTGGAAAAGAAACGCTAACCTCAAACGAAACCTTACCAGAAAATGCCTGGCCAACTCAGGTTTCGGAAACGGAAGCCCGTAAAATCGAATTAACTTTCGAGCAAGGCGAATTAGTAGCGATAGATGGCGAAATTTTAAATCCAGTTGCAGCCATTCAAAAACTTCAGGCTATTGCCCAACCTTTTGGCATTGGTAGAGATATCCATGTTGGCGATACGATTATTGGGATTAAAGGTCGCGTAGGTTTTGAAGCGGCCGCACCAATTGTAATCATTAAAGCGCATCATACCCTAGAAAAACATACGTTAACTAAGTGGCAGCTGAGCTGGAAAGAACAGCTTTCGTCATTTTATGGAAACTGGTTGCACGAAGGACAATTCCACGATCCTGTTATGCGAAACATCGAAGCTTTTTTAACCGATACCCAGAAAATGGTAAGTGGGCGGGTGTTTGTAGAATTGCTGCCTTACCGTTTCCATATTATTGGAATTGAATCGAAACACGATTTAATGAGCAATAAATTTGGCAGCTATGGCGAAATGAATAATGCCTGGAGTGGAGAAGATGTGAAAGGGTTCTCTAAAATATTTGGAAATCAGGTAATGATTTGGCACAAAGTTAATAGCGAGGCCTAGTTAGAAGCGACCAACAAATAACAAAAAGAATGGAAAAGAAAGTTAAAGCAGGAATTATTGGTGGTGCCGGGTATACTGGCGGCGAAATGTTACGCATTTTAATTAACCATCCAAATGTTGAGATTGTTTTTGTAAACAGTACCAGTAATGCAGGTAATTTAGTCTCTAATGTGCATACCGATTTATTTGGTGATACCGATTTGAAATTTACAAACGATTTACCACAAGATATCGATGTACTGTTTTTATGTGTTGGCCATGGCGATGCAAAGAAATTTCTGGAGGCTCATCCAATCGACGATCATATAAAAATTATCGATTTATCACAGGATTTCAGGCTTGCGGCAAATGCTCAGCTCGGCACTCGAAACTTTACTTACGGCTTGCCGGAGCTCAATAAAGAAGCGATAAAGACCGCAACGAACATTGCTAATCCAGGTTGCTTTGCTACTTGTATACAATTGGGTTTGTTGCCATTAGCCGCAAAGGGCGTTTTAAATAGCGAAGTTCACATTAATGCAACTACCGGTTCGACTGGTGCGGGGCAAGGTTTAAGTAAAACTTCACATTTTAGCTGGCGAAATGGTAACCTTTCTATTTATAAGGCATTCGAGCACCAGCATTTAAATGAAATTGGCGAAAGCTTAACACAGCTGCAAGGCGAAGTAAAGGAGGCCATTAATTTTATCCCACAACGGGGAAATTTTACCAGAGGAATTTTGACCTCTATTTATACCGACTACGATTTATCGCTAGAAGATGCCTATCAGTTGTACGAAAATTTTTACCAGAACCATCCATTTACTCATGTGAGTCGAAATAATATAGATTTAAAACAAGTGGTAAATACCAATAAATGCCTGGTCTATTTAGAAAAACATGGCACTAAGTTATTTATCATTAGCATTACCGACAACCTGTTAAAAGGCGCTAGCGGACAAGCAGTTCAGAATATGAATTTAATGTTTGGTCTCGATGAAGGTGCGGGTCTGCGTTTGAAGGCCACTAATTTTTAATTAAAGGGATTAAATTCTCAACTTATTAATTTATAACAATGAACATATTCGACGTTTATCCACTTAACGACATAGAAATTACCAAAGCAGCTGGCAGTCTGGTCTGGGATGTAAATGGACAACAATATTTAGATTTATACGGCGGTCATGCGGTAATTTCTATCGGACATACCCATCCGCATTATGTAAAGCGCTTAACAGACCAGTTAAATAAAGTTGGTTTTTATTCGAACTCTGTTAAAATTCCATTACAACAACAGTTGGCTAAGAAATTGGGCGAAGTTTCTGGCAAAAAAGATTTTCAGTTATTCTTGTGTAACTCGGGTGCAGAAGCTAATGAAAATGCTTTAAAATTGGCATCTTTCTATAATGGCCGTAAAAAAATCATTGCTTTTAAAGGCGCCTTTCATGGTCGAACTTCTTTGGCTGTTGCAGCAACTGATAATCCTAAAATCGTTGCGCCAGTAAATGAAAACTCCAATGTAATTTTCCTCCCTCATAACAATGAAATTGCGCTAGAGGAAACATTTAAAGCACAAGGTAATGAAATTGCTGCGGTAATTATAGAAGGAATTCAGGGTGTTGGTGGAATTAAAGAAGCTTCAAAAAGTTTCCTTCAAAAAATCCGTTCGCTTTGCGACGAATACAATGCGGTTTATATTGCCGATAGTGTGCAATGTGGCTATGGTCGCTCGGGTTTGTTTTATTCGCATGATTATGCGGGTGTAGCAGCCGATATTTATACCATGGCAAAAGGAATGGGTAATGGCTTTCCCGTTGCCGGAATTTCGATTGCACCCAAGTTTAAACCTTGGCATGGCGAGTTGGGAACTACTTTTGGAGGCAATCATTTAGCCTGTGCTGCTGCATTAGCTGTTTTGGAAATCATGGAACAAGACAACCTGATGCAAAATGCTGCAGAAGTTGGGAACTATTTGATAGCTGAACTTAAAAAATTTAAAGAAGTAAAAGAAGTTCGCGGCCGGGGTTTAATGATCGGGATTGAATTGCCCGACGAATTAGCGCACGTTAAAAAGGAACTCTTATTTACACATCATATTTTTACAGGCGAAGCCAAGCCAAATGTAATCCGCTTATTACCAGCCTTAAGCTTAACCAAAGCGCATGCTGATGAGTTTTTGGTGGCATTTGGGAAAATGATTAAATAAACAAAAAAATGAAGCTATTCTCTTCCATACACGATGTTCCGAACATCAAACAATTTGTAAACGATGCATTAGCATTGAAGGCAAATCCATATTCATTTCAAAATCTAGGTAAAAACAAGACTTTAGGCTTGGTTTTTATGAATCCAAGTTTACGCACACGGCTAAGCACTCAAAAAGCAGCACTCAACCTGGGGATGAATGTGATGGTAATGAACATGGATAAAGAAGGCTGGGCTTTAGAGACGCAAGATGGAGTGGTAATGAATGGCGATACCGTCGAGCATATCCGCGAAGCTGCTGCAGTTATGGGTCAATATTGCGATATTTTGGGCTTACGCTCTTTTCCAAAACTGAATAACCGCGATGAAGATTATAACGAAGATTTCTTCAATAAATTTGTAAAGTATTGCGGTGTTCCTGTGGTAAGTTTGGAGAGCGCAACCCGCCATCCTTTGCAAAGTTTTGCTGATTTAATTACGATCCACGAGACCTGGGATCCATTACGTATTGCAGCAAATCCCAAACCTAAAGTGGTTTTGGCCTGGGCGCCCCATGTTAAAGCTTTACCGCAAGCCGTTCCTAATTCTTTTGCCGAATGGATGTGTAAAGCAAACCAGGAAAACATGATCGACTTTACGATTGCCCAGCCAGAGGGCTACGAGCTTTCGGAAGATTTTACAGCAGGCGCAAAAATTGAATACGATTTAGAAGAAGCCTTAGCTGGCGCTGATTACGTTTATGTAAAAAACTGGAGTAGCTATAAGGAATATGGGAAAGTATTAACTTATCCCGATGGCTGGATGATGAATAACGAAAAATTGAAGCTCACTAACAATGCAAGGGTAATGCATTGCTTGCCAGTACGCAGGGACCTGGAACTTTCGTCCGAAATTTTAGATGGGCCAAATTCGTTGGTTATTCATGAAGCCGGAAATCGCTTATGGGCAGCACAAGCCGTTTTGAAAACAATGCTCGAAAAACTTTAGTCATGAACCAACTTACCATCGTAAAAATAGGCGGAAATGTAATCGATAATTCCGAAAACCTGCATCAGTTTTTACTGCATTTTAAGGCTTTGCCCGGCGATAAGATTTTGGTCCACGGCGGTGGTAAAATCGCGACCGAACTTGGCGAATCGTTAGGGATTGAAGCTAAGTTAGTCGATGGAAGGAGGATTACAGATATAGAAACCTTACGCATTGTAACCATGGTTTATGCCGGATTGATCAATAAAAATATGGTTGCCCAATTACAAGCTAAAGGCTGTAATGCAATTGGCCTTACCGGTGCAGACGGGAATATAATTAAGGCAAAAAAACGCCCAGTAACAACGATAGATTATGGTTTTGTAGGTGACCTCGACGAAAATTCTGTTGCATCAGCTACGCTGGATCGCCTGTTAAAGGCCAGCTTGACCCCTGTTTTTTGCGCGATTACCCACGATGGGGAGACGCAACTATTAAATACCAATGCCGACACCATTGCTTCGGCTTTAGCGGTTGCGATGTCGACTATATACGAAGTCCGCTTAGTCTATTGCTTTGAAAAAAGGGGAGTCTTAAGAGATATTAACGACGATAATTCGGTGGTGCGAGAGATAAAAGCGGCCGCATTTGAAGGCTTAAAAGCGGACGGAATAATTGCAGATGGGATGATCCCAAAACTGCATAATGCTTTTGAAGCGATTAAGAAAGGGGTCTCCGCTGTTTATATTGGCAAGGCCGACGAACTGGCCGAGTTAAATGAGGGAACATTTGGGACAAAAATGCTACGCTAATTTTTAAAAATTTAACGCTAAATGGGCCAAGGTATATTCCGAAGGTAAATGTAGAAACAGATAGGGAGGCGATTGTTGCTTTCGAAATTATAATTCAGATAAATAACGAATAAATTAGTTTAATTAGGGTAATTATGATAACAAAAATAACCATTATCGGGAGCGGAAATATTGGCCTTTCGCTAGCAAAGGGTTTGGTAAATAAAGCTTACTGTAAACCAGACGATATTACCCTTACCAGACGTAATTTAAAGCTCATGGCCAACGAAATAGCTGCTGGCTTTAAGGTAAGTGACAATAACGCGCTAGCGATTTATAATGCCGATATTGTTGTGCTGGCGGTACTGCCACAGCAATTAAAAAAGGTTTTGGAAGAAATTGCACCCAGTATAAATCCAGAAAAGCAATTAATGATCTCGGTAGTTTCTGGGGTAAGTTGTGCCGATGTGCGTAAAGAAGTTGGCAACAATGTACAGGTTATTAGGGCCATGCCTAATACAGCAATTGCCATTGGGCAAAGCATGACCTGCATTGCAAGTGATAATGCCGCCATAGAAAATATGGAAGAAGTAACTAAACTCTTTGAAACAGTGGGCTCGGTAGTTACCATAAATGAAGACTTAATGACCTCGGCGACAGCCTTGTGTGCCTGTGGGATCGCTTTCTTTTTGCGTAGCATAAGAGCTGCGTCGCAAGGTGGGGTCGAAATTGGTTTTCATGCCCACGATGCTTTAAAAATGGCGGTGCAAACAGCTAAAGGTGCCGCAGATTTATTATTATTAACCCAAAGTCATCCCGAAAGCGAAATAGATAAGGTAACCTCGCCAAAAGGGTGTACTATCGCTGGCTTAAACGAGATGGAACATTATGGTTTTAGCTCGGCATTTATTAAGGGAATTAAACTGTCGGCATTAAAAGCTGGTGGATTATATAAAGAAAAATGATAGAAAAACTAATCCAGGAAAGCACCGAGTTATTAAGAGAGCTGATTAGAACGCCATCTTTTAGCAAAGAAGAGCAACAAACCGGGAATAAAATAGCGCTTTTTTTGCAGCAGCATGGCGTAAAAACGAACCGGAAACTCCATAACATTTGGGCATATAACAAGTATTTTGATGCTACAAAGCCAACCGTTTTATTAAACTCCCATCACGATACGGTAAAGCCAAATTCTGGTTATACCCGTAATCCTTTTTCTCCCGATATCGTAGAAGATAAACTATACGGATTGGGTAGTAATGATGCTGGTGGTTGCTTGGTTTCCTTAATTGCTACCTTCTTATATTTCTACTCACAAGAAAATTTAACCTACAATATTTGCCTGGCAGCAACAGCCGAAGAAGAGATTTCGGGAAACGATGGTTTAGAATTAATTATCCCTGATCTTGGTGAATTGGCATTTGCCATTGTTGGCGAACCCACAGAAATGCATTTGGCAATTGCAGAAAAAGGCTTATTGGTTATAGACTGTATTGCTCATGGTAAAGCCGGTCATGCTGCACGCGATGAAGGCGAAAACGCAATTTACAATGCATTACAAGCTATAGAATGGTTTAGAACCTATCAATTCCCTAAAGTATCGGAAGTCTTTGGCCCGGTTAAAATGACGGTTACCATTATTAACGCAGGTTCGCAACATAATGTGGTGCCGGCCAGCTGTACCTTTACGGTCGATGTCCGGGTTACCGATGCCTATACGAACGAAGAAGTGGTGGAGCTCATAAAGCAACAGGTAAGCTGCGAGGTTAAGCCCCGATCGGTTAGGTTAAAACCATCAAAAATTGATAAAGACCACCCAATTGTGCAATCTGGGCTGGCCCTCGGAAAAACAACTTATGGCTCGCCAACAACCTCAGATCAGGCCTTACTTTCCATTCCATCCTTAAAATGTGGTCCAGGCTTTTCGGGACGCTCGCATAGCGCCGACGAGTTTTTATATGTGGAGGAAATTAGCGCAGGAATAGAGGGCTACATTAATTTACTAAAACCAGTAATCGGTGGAAAATAGGTTAAAGCCTTGCCCCCAAATAAACATCATCATACTTTTATTGTATTTTTGATTACCCAATACGCAAAATTAGACCAACGAATGAAGATCTGGCAAAAAAATATAGAAGTAAACAAAGAAATAGAAGCGTTTACTGTTGGTAAAGACAGGGAACTGGACTTGCAAATGGCTGCTTTTGATATTTTGGGTTCATTAGCCCATGTAGAAATGCTAGCCAGCATTAACTTATTAAGTAAAGAAGAGTTAAGCCGGGTTACCGTTGCACTAAAAGAGATTTATAAAGAAGTCGAAGCTGGCAAATTTACCATAGCCGATAGTGTCGAAGATGTGCATTCGCAGGTAGAGTGGCTATTAACCGAACGTATCGGCGAAGCCGGGAAAAAAATTCACAGCGGTCGCTCCCGTAACGATCAGGTATTGGTCGATCTCAAGCTTTATTTCAGGAGTTGTATCCAGGAAATGGTCGAAAATACAACCCATTTGTTTCATCAGCTTATTGCTTTGAGTAATACCCATAAGGACAAGCTTTTACCGGGTTATACTCATTTGCAAATTGCTATGCCATCGTCCTTTGGCTTATGGTTTGGCGCCTATGCAGAGAGCTTGGCCGACGATATGGAAATGATGCTGGCCGCCTATAAAATCTGCAATAAAAACCCGTTGGGCTCTGCGGCAGGTTATGGCTCTTCTTTTCCTTTAAACCGGAGTCTAACAACCGAGCTGCTGGGCTTCGAAAAATTAAACTATAATGTCGTATATGCACAAATGGGCAGAGGAAAAACCGAACGCATTTTGGCGCAGGCCATGTCGTCGGTTGCTGCAAGCTTAGCGAAAATGGCGATGGATGTATGTTTGTTCATTAATCAGAATTTTGGCTTTATCAGCTTTCCAGACGAACTCACTACAGGCTCGAGTATTATGCCACATAAGAAGAATCCTGATGTTTTCGAACTTATCCGCTCCAGATGTAATAAAATTCAGGCTTTGCCAAACGAAATCGCCATCATGACTACTAATTTACCTTCGGGCTATCATCGCGATCTGCAATTGTTAAAAGAAAACCTTTTTCCAGCCATTACCTCCCTTAACGAGTGTCTCGAAATAACAACCTTCATGTTACAGCACATTACGGTAAAAGATCATATCCTAAACGATAAAAAGTATGATTATCTCTTTAGTGTCGATGCAGTAAATGAGCTGGCCTTAAACGGCATACCCTTTAGAGAGGCCTATAAAATAGTTGGCGGGAATATAGAGAATGGCGATTTTAAACCTAATAAAGAAGTGAAACATACGCACGAAGGAAGTATTGGGAATTTATGCAATCCCGAAATTGAAAACATGATGAGCGAGATTTTGGCGCAGTTTAAATTTGAAAAAGTAAATCAGGCCATAGAAAAATTAATCGCCGAGTAATTATAGTTTCAGCATCCGTTAAACCTAGTTTACTCAAACCCAATAAAGAACCACAATAAAATTATTAGTGTATATGAAAAACTCAGCAACGCTTATTTTAATTAGCCTTTTTACAATGATAACCTCTGGTTTTGCCCAGCAAAAAGAGTTAGGAACGATTAAGATAATGTCTTATAATATTCATCATGCTAACCCGCCTTCAAAACCAAATCAAATCGATTTGGATGCGGTGGCAAGTGTAATCGCTGCGCAAAACCCAGATTTTGTGGCCTTACAAGAAGTAGATGTAAATACCAAACGCTCGGGAAATGTTAACCAGGCTCAGCAATTGGCGGCAAAATTAAAGATGTATTATTTTTTCGCAAAAGCAATCGATTATTCGGGCGGCGATTATGGAGTGGCTATTCTTTCTAAGTATAAATTAATCGATTCGGTAGCTTATCCCTTAAAAAGTAAACCAACTGGGAATCCCGAGGCCCGTGTATTAGCAGTAGTTCAGGTTAAACTGGCGAATAAACAAAGAATTAGTTTTGCTTGTACTCATCTCGACGCCGAAGGAGACAGCCTGAGTAGAATGTTACAAATTGAACAAATTAACAACATCGTAAAAAAAGAGAAAGGTCCGTTTTTTATTGCCGGAGATTTTAATGCCAAGCTTAACTCTTCTGTAATTAAAGAACTGGAAAAGACATTTACCAAATCGTGTAGCACCTGCGATTTTACATTCCCATACAATAAGCCAAAGATTACCATAGATTATATTGCTTTCAAAAAGAACAAACGAATAGCAGTAAGCTCGCACCAGGTTTTACCCGACAATTATGCCTCAGACCACCTGCCTATAATGGCTACCTTTTCTATCCGGCCTTAATAATTGAAATTTGGTTTTTAGTACCAATAGGAGTCTTTAAAAGGGCTTAAAAATGATTTTCCTATCTTTGCCTTTGGTTTTTAATTATAAAACATGAAAGTATCACATTTAGCAAATACCTTAATAGGCTCGGAGATTATTAAAATTGGTAACGAGGTTAACGAAATGAAACGGAAAGGCGCTCAAATCGCTAATTTAACAATTGGAGATTTCGATTCGTCTATTTTCCCTATTCCTGAAGCTTTAGAAGAGGCTATTGTAAATGCTTATCACGAAGGCCATACCAATTATCCGCCGGCCGATGGGATCTTGGCTTTGCGCGAAACCATTATCGAAATACTGGCCGACAGGTATCAATTAGCTTATAGCCTTAAAGATATTTTGGTTGCTGGCGGGTCTCGCCCTTTAATTTATGCCACCTATTTAGCGTTAATCGATCCTGGCGATAAAGTAATTTATCCGGCACCATCCTGGAATAACAATCATTATTGCCATTTATCGGCTGCACAAGGAATTGCAATAACAACTACTGTTGAAAATAATTTTATGCCTACGGCAGCTCAAATTAAACCGCATTTAAAAGGAGCTACTTTATTGGCTTTATGTTCGCCGTTAAACCCAACAGGGACCATGTTTACTCAACAACAGTTGGAAGAAATCTGCGATATAGTAATCGAAGAAAATAAATCGAGAACGGCCAACGAAAAACCACTTTATATAATGTACGATCAGATTTATTCGCTTTTAACTTTTGATAAAGCCCATGTAAATCCGGTAAGTTTACGGCCCGAGTTAAAAGACTATGTAATTTATATCGATGGTATTTCTAAATGCCTGGCTTCGACAGGAGTTCGGGTAGGCTGGGCTTTTGGGCCAGAAAACATTATTGGTAAAATGAAATCTTTGTTAGGGCATATTGGTGCCTGGGCGCCAAAGGCAGAACAGGTTGCGGTAGCTGGGTATTTCAAAAATAAAGTACTTGTCGACCAGTTTTTAACTGGTTTTAAAGCGCAGGTACAGGCCAGCTTAGACGAATTGTATACTGGTTTCCAGGCCTTAAAAAAGGAAGGTTTTGCAGTCGATGCAGTAGCACCAATGGGTGCAATTTATTTAACATTAAAAATCGATTACATCGGAAAAACCACGCCATCGGGTGACCTGTTAAAAAATAGCGCCGATGTGAATTTTTATCTCATTAAAGAGGCGCAAACAGCGCTAGTGCCTTTTTCTGCTTTTGGAAATGAAGAAAACATGCCTTGGTTTAGGGCTTCAATTGGAGGTTGCTCTTTAGCAGACATTAAGCAAATGATCCCTAGAATTAAAGAGGCTTTAAGTAAATTGAAATAACAAGGACCCTATTTTTGAAATGAACATATCCTTAAAAAATAAAATAGCGTTGGTTGGTGGGAGCTCGGGCGGAATAGGGCGGGCTATCGCTAAACAACTTGCTGCCTGTGGTGCTTCAGTTACGCTAATGGCCAGGGATGAGGCTAAATTAAACCTTGTTAAAAATGAACTGCCTGTTTCGGCGGGGCAAAAGCATCGAATTTTAATAGCCGATTTTAATCGGCACGAAGATTTTAAGGAAAAGGTACAAGATTATTTTGCGAGCAATAGCGTGGATATTTTGGTGAATAACACCAATGGCCCACAAGCAGGGAATATCGGACAAAAAAATTTAAATGATTATCAAAATGCCTTCGACCTGTTATTTCAAAATAATTGTTTTACTACTTTGCAGGCGCTGCCTTATATGAAAGCGAATAACTTTGGCCGGGTAATCAATGTTTCCTCACTAACGGTGAAGGAGCCATTAGCTAACTTAGTGTTATCGAACACGATGCGGAGTGCATGGTTAAGCTGGAATAAATCGTTATCGCAGGATGTTGCTGCCGATGGAATTACGGTAAATACGATTTTAACGGGCCTTTTCGATACCGAAAGAATAACGTCTTTAACTAAAACTGAAGCAGAAAAAACTGGAAAGACCTTTCAGGATATCTTGAATAAGCGGATTGCTCAAATTCCTGCTGGCCGCCTAGGTAAACCCGAAGAGTATGGCTATCTGGTTGCTTTTTTGGCTTCCGAATATGCATCTTTTTTAACGGGTTCCAATATTCCGTTAGATGGGGGGATGTATAAGGGATTTTAATTATCAAACAGATTAACAGGAATTTTTATACCTGTAAATAAACTTTTTACGAAAGGAGAAATGGAGAGCTCATCCTCTTGTTTGTCGGCGCTTATTAACGAGCTTAGGTAGTTCTCAATTATTCTAGAAAGACTTAATTTCTTATTAGAGGCGTATTGTTTTGCTTTCTCAATAATTTCTTAATCAAGCTTTAAAGTGAGTTTAGTATCCATGGCTTAAAACTAATACGTACAAAATCAATAAAATTGTCCGTATTTACGGATGCAAAGTTTTCTTGCTAAGCGGATGGCAGTTTACAGGATCCCTACTTAAACTCGCTCGTTTTATGGAATTCGATATCGGGATAGTCCCTCATGGTCATGTTAATCATAAACTCGTTATCGGCTAAATAAACAGGATTACCATCTTTATCCTCGCCAATATGCTGCTGCTTCCGCTTTAAAAATTCTGCTAATTTTTTAGGGTCTTTCGAGGTTACCCAGTTCGAACGGGTGTAGCTTAACATTCTGAAATGTGCTTTAGCGCCATACTCGTGGGCTAATCTGAAGGCGATTACTTCGAATTGTAAATCGCCAACCGCTCCAATCACTTTTCGGTTGCCTGGTTGCATTACAAACAATTGGGCAACTCCCTCCTCGGTTAATTGTTGTAAGCCTTTTTCCAGCTGTTTGGTTTTTAAAGGGTCTCTGTTCTCCACTTCTTTAAAAATCTCGGGAGAGAAGCTCGGAATGCCTTTAAACCGCAATTGCTCGCCCTCTGTTAAGGTGTCCCCGATTTTAAAGGTCCCACTATCGTATAAGCCCACCACATCGCCAGGCCAGGCTTCTTCAACGATGCTTTTCTCGTTGGCCATAAAATCCATCGGATTAGAAAATTTTATTTTTTTGTTACTTCGGGTGTGAAAATAAAACTTATTCCGCTCGAACTTGCCAGAACAAATTCTTAAAAAGGCAATCCGGTCGCGATGGTTAGGGTCTAAATTAGCGTGAATTTTAAAGACAAAACCACTAAAGTTTTTCTCGGTTGCCAGTACTTCTCTTTGTTCGGCCTCACGGCTTTTAGGGCTGGGCGCAATATTGATAAAAGTATCCAGTAACTCCTTAATTCCGAAATTATTAATAGCGCTACCGAAAAATACAGGGGCAAGTAATCCTTCCAGGTACATTTCCTTATCGACAGTACCATAAACGCCCTCTACCAATTCGAGTTCTTCTTTTAAGGTCGTTAAAGCTGGCCCCGGTAAAAAGTTACTTAGTTTTTCGTCTGCCAGGCTGCTTACCTCGATAACAGGAGTACTGATTTTGGTTTTATCGGGCTCGAATAAATTAAGGTGCTTGTTATAAATGCTATATACCCCCTTAAAAGTATGTCCTTGCCCAATAGGCCAACTTAATGGACATAAACTAATATTTAATTTATGCTCGATCTCGTCGAGCAAGTCGAAGGCATCTTTACCCTCCCGGTCCATTTTGTTCACAAAAATGATAACTGGGGTATTCCGCATTCTACAAACCGACATGAGCTTTTCGGTTTGTTCCTCCACGCCTTTCACACAATCTACTACTAAAATTACACTATC
The DNA here is from genome assembly GCA_040388055.1 of Bacteroidota bacterium. GTDB lineage: Bacteria > Bacteroidota > Bacteroidia > Sphingobacteriales > Sphingobacteriaceae > Pedobacter. The sequence goes on along the minus strand of JAZKCO010000002.1, from coordinate 549,403 downwards.
TACAGCCGACAAAGTCCGGTAGGTATCTTCGGCGAAATCCTTATGCCCTGGGGTATCTAAAATGTTAATTCGCTTCCCATTATATTCGAAACCCATTACTGAGGTCGCTACAGAGATACCACGCTGCTTTTCGATCTCCATAAAATCTGAAGTGCTACTTTGGTTGGCCTTATTGCGTTTTACTGCACCCGCAGTATTAATGGCACCACCAAAAAGAAGAAATTTCTCCGTTAAAGTTGTTTTTCCGGCATCGGGATGACTAATAATGGCAAATGTTTTTCTTTTTTCTATTTCGGGATAAACCATGGATTTATATTAAAGTGGGGCAGAGACAGGGGTAAATAAGCGTACAGCGAAGGCTTTATAAAAACCTTAAAGGGAATAAGATAGCTGTAGATGGTCTCATATTGTCGCAAAGGTAAGGATATTTTAAATGAGTAGAAAGTGTTTAGTGGAAAGGACATAAAAAAGCCCCCAAATAGTGTCTAACTTTTTGGGGGCACTTCACTTGTCAGCTTTTTTAATATTTAATTATGTTTTATCCTCTCCCTCTCTCACCGCCTCTGCTTCCACGGCTTTCATTTGCATTTCCGTTACTTCTTTGCGGTGCAGATTGTGTACGTTCTACCCGTTGCGGCTGCGGGCGTTCGGCTCTTTCGGTACGGGCAGGCGCCTGACGTTGTTGTGGAGCCTGCGGTGCCGGTTGCGAACGCTCTACTCGCTGTGGTACCTCTCTCTTCTGTTCTACTCGTTGTGGTACTTCCCTTTTTTGTTCAACCCTTTGTTGAGTTTGAGGCCTTGGGGCTTGACTGTTATTAACTTCGGGCCTTGTATTTCCCGACTGACGATTTATATTCTCGTCGCGATTAGTGGCACTTCCTCTATTTTGTTGAACCTGATTTACGGCCTCTCTTTCTCTCGAAGGGCGGGCAGTAGTACTTCCATTTCTACCTCCCTGGTAAACATTTCCTGAAGCATTATTCCTTTCCGAACGGTTGTTTACACTTTCGCGCCCATCTCTCCCAACGGGGCCACGGTTAATACTGCCCTGAACTACATTTCTTGGTGCTGCCTTGGCATTGTTAACACTTCTACTGGGGCGTGGATTATAGATATTAACACTATTATTATCGATCCTGCTTGCGCCAGGTCTGCTACTTCTATTTACACTATACACCCTAACGTTCTGATTAGTAGCGCGTCTAATCTCGTCTGCCCGCGGGCCAGTATAATAGGTACGGTTATTACGAACATAAGTGTTATTAATGATTACGGTGTTCTGGATATAAACTCTATTCCGGCCACCATAATAACGAGGATAGCTGTTGTAATAGATATTATTGTATGGGATAAAGTTCCAGCACATATCTGGAATACGGTAGCCGCCTCTGCCAATGTTGATTCCTATGCTAATGCTTGGACCCAGGGGCGCCCATCCATAATATCCGCCGCCGCTTCTCCAACTTACCCAAGCTGGGCCCCAAACGGTATCAGGTATCCAAACCCAACTATTGTAACGGTTATATACCCAGCGACCATAATGGAAAGGTGCCCAACCCCAATCGTAATTGCTAACCCAGGTATTGCCATATTCTGTCATTGCCCACCGGCCGTTGCTGTAATAAGGCCTAAACTCGTCCTGGTCTACATCCGGCCGCCAAACATAACCATATTGTGGATCCTGGATCCATTGTCCGTATGGAGATAATTCGTCGTAAAACGACTGCAAAGATACCTCCTCATTTTGCGCCATAACTTTTTGTGTGGTTCCGGTAAGAAGGAGCAAGAGCCCCAGCACAATTGCCGGTAATTTGATCATGTCTTTCATTTTGTGTGTGTTTTAAAATTTATAATTAACCTAACACTCTTTATCTATCAATTTGAACGCCATTTTTGAGAAGCGATTAACAATCGGCAGCTTATTTAAAGAAATAACGCATTTCTTTACTTTTAAGTGTTTTTTTATCAACTATAAATTAAGACTAAGTGTGTATAAAACAAGCCAAACCGGAACTAAATTTGCTACATTTAAATAGTAAACGAATAGTATTCGGCATTTAATCCTTATGGTCTACTTGCTGGCCGTTATACCGCTGTATGGCCCCACCATAATAATTAGTCTAAAAAGCGAATCAAGCTTAATGTTGTGAAGGGAGGTTAATATCCTTAAGTTATTCGGGTAGTCTTTATACTTGCTTCGTACTAGCTTCGAGACAGCTTAACTATGTCTGCAAAATAAGAGCAAATAAAGTCCAATATAAGTCCAGGTTATTACCAGTATAGGTTGGACTTAACTTGGACTCATATTGGACTCAACCTGGACTCATGTTGGACTCATCTCGAAGATGGGACGAAACATTCTCGAAACAGATATAGCGAAAACCCGAAATGTCCTATACTAGATTTACTTTAAAATTTGGAGTGGTTTAAACGTAGTTCAGCATGCGTTTTTAAGTTTTACCATGATGATGATTTTAGGCTTGTTCAGTTCTCGTTTAATTTCTTTGTGGCCTGGCCCTGGGTTGGCTGTGCATTAGCCGTGGGTTTCAAGCGCTTAGGGACACGGCGAACGCAGGGCTGTCCAGAACGAGGGTCGAACCATGACCGAAGGAGTACACCAGCTTAAAAGGAAGCCTCCATTCGTTTACTGATGTTAAATATAAGGGATTAAATTTAATCCGTCCCAAATTTTACGCTTGATCCCTAAAACCGTACTTTTATAAAATAATTTATACCTATGCAAAAAGGCACGCTATTTTTAATTCCGGTTCCACTGGCCGAAAATGCCGCTCAGAAATCATTTACCCCTTTTTTGGTCGATACGATTAACGCTATTCAGGCGTATATTGTAGAAAATGAAAAAACGGCACGTAAATTTTTAAAAGAAGCGGGCTTAAAAAGACCACAGAACGAGTTACTAATTCACGATTATGGAAAACATAAACGGGGTAACAGTTTGGTTCCTTATTTTAAAGAATTGATGTCGGGTATAGACGTAGGCCTCATGAGCGAGGCAGGTTGCCCTGGCGTTGCCGATCCGGGAGCAGAAATTGTTGCCGAAGCACACAAACGTGGGATAAAAGTTGTCCCTTTAGTAGGCCCTAACTCGATGTTGCAGGCCTTAATGGCTTCTGGCTTTAGCGGGCAAAGCTTTACGTTTCATGGTTATTTGCCCATCGATAAGGTAGAAAGAGCAAAACGAATTAAAGAGCTGGAAACCCTTTCTGGAAAGAATAAGCAAACACAGTTGTTTATGGAAACCCCGTTCCGCAATAATCATTTACTCGAAGACGTCCTTAAAAATTGCCAGGCTAATACTCAACTTTGCATCGCCTGCCATATTAATGGCGAGAACGAATACATAAAAACCCTTCCTATTGGGGCATGGCGCGGCGAAAGGATAGACCTGCATAAAAAGCCTGCGGTGTTTTTGTTATTTAAACCCTAGCCTAACGATACATATTTTTCTGTTCCATAAATTTTAGCACCTTATCGGGCACAAAAAACTGTACATTTTTGTTTTCCTTAATCGCCTGGCGGATAAATGTAGAAGATATTTCCATTAAAGGAGTTTGGGTAAAAACAATGGATGGGTGCTTCTCCCATTCGCTTACCTCGGCTCCAGGCCTCGGATAAACATAAATTTGATAATTTTTAAGTAATACCTCGTAGTTCTTCCATTTTTTTAAGGAAACCAAATTATCGGCGCCCATAATGAGGGCAAATTCTTTTTCGGGGTACTTTTCTTTTAAATAAGTTAAAGTATCGATGGTATAAGATGGTTTGGGTAAGCTTAATTCGATATCGCTAACGCGGATATTTTGGGCACTTTCTGTAGCCAGTTTAGCCATTTCCAGGCGATCGTAAACATTTCCTAAGCTGCTTTTCTCCTTTAATGGGTTTTGAGGAGAAACCACAAACCACACTTCATCCAAGCCCGAATGGTTTGCCATGTAATTAGCGATAATTAAATGCCCAATATGAATGGGATTAAATGAACCAAAGAATAGACCAGTTTTCAATTCGTTTTATTGATTTAAATATTTACGCCGATAAAAAAACACTAACCAGTTGCTCAGCCTCCTTACATGCCGTTTCCAGGTCATAATTTTTAAGGATAACATCGAACTTACTGGCATATTGGAGCTCTTTTTCTGCTTTAATAAAACGTTCCTGTAATTTTTCGGTGCTATCGGTGCCCCGGCCAGTTAAACGCTCTTTTAATACAGCTAACGATGGGGGTTGTACAAAAATTGCCAGGGCATCGTCCTCATATTTTCTTTTTAAACGCAAGCCACCCTCCACGTCAATATCAAAAATTACATGCTTATCCTCGTCCCAAATCCTTTCTATTTCCGAACGGAGTGTGCCATAAAAAGTCCCGTTATAAACTTCTTCAAACTCGACGAATTCTTGTCTGGCTACCCGGTGTAAAAAATCTTCCTTGCTAATAAAATAATAATCGTTCTTGTCTTTTTCATTGCCTCTCGACTCTCTTGTTGTTGCAGAGATAGAAAAACTAAGTTGTGGAAACTTTTTAAGCAGATGCCTTACAATTGTAGTTTTTCCGGCTCCAGATGGTGCAGAGAATATAATGAGCTTACCTTGTTTCATGAGGGTTTAAAGTTGGAAAGTTTAAAAGTTGGAAAGTTTGAAAGCTGGAAAGCTGGAACATTTCAACCTTATAACACATTTAGTAATTGTTCTTTAATTTTTTCTAATTCTTCTTTCATCCCTACCACCAATTGTTGTATTTGTGCATCGTTTGCCTTTGCACCCATGGTATTAATTTCTCTGCCTATTTCCTGAGAGATGAAGCCAAGTTTTTTGCCGTTGGCATCCTTGTTTTTTAAGGTGGCCATAAAATAGTCGCAATGACTTTTTAACCGGGTTTTTTCTTCGGTAATATCTAGTTTGTCGATATAATAGATAAGTTCTTGTTCCAGCCTGTTTTGGTCTATATTAATTTTTCCGACAGCCTCTTCCAGAAATTGAGAAAGACGGGCCTTCACTTGCGGAACCCTTAGGGGGGCAAGCTTGTCTATTTGCGCAAAGAAATCCAGAATGTTCTGAATCCGAAGCTCTAAATCGGCTCTTAAAACATTGCCCTCGTCTATTCTAAATTGATTAAAACCAGCTAAAGCTTTAGTGAACGTTTGATGCAAGATTTCCCAATCCTTTTCGTCGGCTGCTTCTTCGGCGTAGGTAATCACTTCCGGGAGGTTTAATGCTGCTTGTAAAAGATTAGGGGTGTTAGCACCTAATGTGTCGTTAATTGTTGCTAGTTGCTTATAATATTGCGTTAATAGGGCGGTATTTATTGTCGCTCCCTTTAGGCTGTCTTCGTTACGTTCGATGTTAATGGAAATATTTACTTTACCACGTTCGATCTCCTTGCTACAAATATTGCGCAAGAATACTTCTTTATCCGAATAAGCCCTTGGAAGTTTCAAATTCAACTCTAAAAATTTAGAGTTTAAAGATTTTATCTCTACCGCAAACTTAACGCTCTCGTAATCTGTAGTCGCCAGACCAAAGCCTGTCATTGATTTTATCATGTGCAAAGATAATAAAATTAGTATGTTGTACTTATTGTAAAGTATTTAGTCTATAGTATTTAAGGTGGGTTTGTTCAGGTTTCGTTTATCGTTGTTCGTCTTTCGTTGTTGAACTGTTTAATTATTTAACTAGCCTGCCTGTCTAACTACTAAATACTTTTATTAAGCTCGTTTAGCATCATTTCATAAACCTGTTGCTTCAGCAACGCTAAATCGTCCATCTTGTACCCGTTTACTGCAACTGCAGGAAGAAAAGCGGTGGTTAATAAGCCTGGATGTGCAGTTAAGGGGGCTGTTCTGGAGAGTAATTTACGGTTATTTAAGATCACAAAGGGTTGGATCGGGGTTTGCGTTTCTATGGCGATTTTAAAGGCACCATCGTAAAAAGGGCTTAAAGGGGCGAGGGTTTTATTCATCGTTCCCTCTGGAAAGATTAAGATAGATTGCCCTTTGCTAATTTCATTTTTTAAAGAAAGAACAGACTGCGCCCTGCTTTCTTTATTGTTTCGATCTATCATAACCACGACACGTTTATAGATCCATCCGAAAACCGGAACCCTGGCCATTTCGACTTTCCCTAAAGGACTAAAGGATTGTGGAATGCTTATGCAAACCGCAATGGCATCGAGATAAGAGCCATGGTTGCCCACATAAATATGGGATTGTTGCTTATCGACGGCCGATTTATTTTTTGTACTTACCCTATAAAACGAAAGAATACTAAAGGCCCAGGCCCAGCATCTTAAAAAAAACAATCCGGCACGTTTGCCGGTTAATGGACTAAATATAGTTGTCGAAATCAATACAAAAGGTAAGGTAATGAACATCAATGAAATAAAAACAATCCCGACGTACAACAAATATAACCCAGATAAAACTTTTGCCATTAATTAACGTTTTTTAACTTATACGATGTCTTAACATTCCTTAAGTTTACAAAATAAAAACTAGAGACCCTAATGAAACTTTTTGGTTTAATTTTCTTAAGTTTTCTTTTACTCTTGCTACCATCTAAAGCAGTTCGTGCTCAGGACTTTAAGCTAAATGGCGCTGTTTTTGAAAAGGGACAAAATGTAAGGATTGCGCTTGCTGAAATTACTAATAAACGAAATCGTTATAGTGTGGGTAGCAACGACATAGGTTTGTTTACGATTAAAGCAAGTATCGGCGATACACTACTCATCATTAAAAGAGGCTTTAATGATATGGAGGTTGTGGTAAAGGCCGCTAGTGATTTGATTGTTTATTTAAATCGTGGCATTACTTTAAACGAAGTAGTTATTAACGGTGAAAGTAAAAAGCAGACCCTAGATAATATTAGGAAAGATTTTAAAGGTAAGGGCTCTTTTTATGGGGGCAAGCCACCATTTCTGTCATTTTTGTTTAGCCCGTTAACAGCCATTTACGAATTAATTGGCAAAACCCCTAAAAATGCAAGAAGATTTAATAATTATTACCAAACAGAAATACAGCAGACTCATATCGATGGGTTTTTCAATAAGCCGATCATTAATAAAAATACAGGATTAACGGGAAAAGAGTTAGACGATTTTATGATCAATTACCGGCCAACGTACGAACAGGCAAAAAAATGGACGAGTTACGATGGATTAAAGTGGATAACTGATTCGTATAAAAAGTATGCGGATACTGTAAAGAAGAATTGAGTGCGATTAAATTGCCAGCGCTTCGCAGGCCTTTTCGGCAGCTAATTTTTCTGCATTTTTCTTGTTATAATCGCGACCAATACCCTGGTTCTCGCCTTCTACAATAGCATGGATGGTAAATAATTTGGCACTTTCTCCCTCTTCATTTTCGGCCATATCGAACGAGACATCTTTTCCATGTCGCTGGCACCATTCGATTAACTTACTCTTGAAGTTTGTTTCCGTCATCTCGAGGGTATGAATATCGATATAAGGTTTTACAATTCTTTTAAGTAAGAAATTTCGGGTAAAATTATAGCCTTTGTCGAGGTATACAGCGCCGATTAAGGCTTCGAAAGCGTCTCCAAGCATAGAATGATGCTTAGTTTGTACATTTACTGTTTTCTGATCAAATATAATAAGTAGTTCGAAGCCCATTTTACGGGCTAATTGATTTAAATTTGCTCTGTTTACAATTTTAGAACGCATTTCTGTTAAAAAGCCCTCTTCTTTATAAGGGTAGCTTTTAAATAAGAGTTCGGCGATAACTGCCCCCAGAATGGCATCGCCTAAAAACTCCAGGCGTTCGTTACTACTACGGCTACCATTTTTTAAGATATGTGCCACCGAGCGATGCCTGAATGCCATTTTATACAAAGTCACATTTCCAGGTACGAAGCCCAGCATGTTTTTTAGTTTTTTTACGAACTCTTTGTTGGGCGATAGGTAAAGCTTATATAAATCGAATAATGGCATTTAATTTTACAAAAAATGAAGAACGGGTTCGTCACTTATTTTATTAAGATCCAAATCCCGGCAAAGGTAACCCAGAATATTAATCCTCGTATTTTTTGAAAATAACAGACGCATTATGTCCACCAAAACCAAACGTATTGCTTTGGGCAGCACGAATGAGGCGTTTTTGAGCTTTGTTAAATGTGAAATTTAAGTTAGGATCGAATGCTGGATCGTCGTTAAAATGGTTAATCGTTGGTGGAACAATATCGTTCTTTACGGCTAAAATTGTGGCAATTGCTTCTATAGCACCTGCAGCACCTAATAAGTGGCCGGTCATCGATTTGGTAGAACTGATGTTCAATTTATAGGCATCATCCCCAAATAAATCTACGATTGCCCGGCTTTCACTAACGTCGCCAAGCGGGGTAGAGGTGCCATGAACATTGATGTAGTCGATGTCGGAAGTAGTTAGCTTTGCGTCTCTCAGTGCGTTCGTCATTACCAATTTAGCGCCCAAGCCTTGCGGGTGTGGTGCCGTAATATGATTGGCGTCGGCACTCATTCCTCCGCCTACGATTTCTGCATAAATTTTGGCTCCACGTGCTTTTGCGTGTTCCAATTCTTCCAAAATAATGGTTCCTGCACCTTCACCTGCTACAAAACCATCGCGATCTAAGTCGAATGGGCGGGATGCGGTTTTAGGATCATCGTTTCGGGTTGAAAGGGCGTGCATGGCATTAAAACCGCCAATACCAGCCTCGTTAATGATAGCTTCGGAGCCACCACTAATAATAATGTCTGCTATATCCAGGCGGATATAGTTAAAGGCATCTATCATCGCATTGGTTGCAGAAGCACATGCCGAAACAGTGGAGAAGTTTGGCCCGCGCAAACCATATTTCATAGAAATATGACCTGGTGCAATGTCGATAATTACTTTCGGAATAAAGAAGGGATTGATTCGTGGGGTACCATCGCCCAAAAAGAAAGTTTTCATTTCTTCCTGGAAGGTTTTAAACCCACCAATTCCAGATCCCCAGATTACGCCAACACGATTGGTATCTATTTTTTCCCAATCATAATTGCCATCTTTTACGGCTTCGGCGGTAGCGACTAGTGCATACTGCACAAACGGATCCAGCTTCCGTGCTTCTTTTTTATCCAAAAAATCTTCTGGATTAAAGTTTTTAAGCTCGCAAGCGAATTTTGTTTTGAACTTTTCTGTATCAAACCCTGTAATTGGCCCAGCGCCACTCACTCCATTAATCAATGCCTCCCAAAACTCGGAAGTTGTATTGCCTATTGGAGTGAGCGCACCCAAACCAGTAACTACTACTCTTTTCAATTCCATTTATACGTATTGTACCGAAGCGTATTTTTTACTTAACGTTTTTTTCTAAATAGGCAACTGCTTGACCAACTGTACCAATGGTTTCAGCCTGATCATCAGGAATAGCCACATTGAATTCTTTTTCGAATTCCATAATCAATTCTACAGTATCCAAAGAATCCGCACCTAAGTCATTAGTGAAAGACGCTTCTGGCGTAACTTCGCTCTCATCAACACCTAGTTTTTCTACGATAATAGCCTTAACTCTTGAAGCAATATCAGACATAATTTTATAATTTAATGGTTAAATAATTCTGTGCAAAGAAAAATAAAATTCCAACAATTTCAAATGTTTTTATTTCTCAGTCAATTTTAATGTTTTTATTTGAAACTTAATGTAAAATTAGTTTTATAATTTTGTAATTCTAAATAAATATTCAGTTTTGAACAAAACTTATTTAAAACTCGCTCTAGACCTCGATTTTATATTAATCGCCATTACTGCTGCCGTGAAAGATTATATGCTTTGTCATAAAATTAATAATATTTTGGCATTCGACTTCGAAAAGATTGAAGATCACGAGGTTTATTATAATATTGATGAGGATCCATTGGCTTTTTCGAGATTTCATTTCTATGTAGAGGAAGGCGAAATAGCTTATTATCTGGTTAACAACCGGAACAGCGAAGGGTTTTTAATTCCAGAGATGAATAAAGTAGATTTTTTTATCATTATCCAACAATTTGTAGATAAAGAAGATCTCGATTTTATTTTAAGCGGACTAAATAAACTACCTGATATACAGGTAGCTGCGCAAATTGACCCGCTTAAATTAAAATCGAAAGAGAATTTAGTAATGTAAATTTTATATTGTTCGTGTATTAAATACACTATATTTGAATCTTAATCAAAAAAAAGATAGGCAGATAGAAAGTAGGAATTCTTTATATTAGAACCTATTTTTCGGCCGATCTTCATAAAATAATAATTAATGAAACCATTTCATTCCAGAACAAAAATTGTGGCCACTTTAGGTCCAGCTTCCGCCAAACCAGATGTTTTATATAGCATGTTTAATGCAGGTTTGGATGTTTGCAGGCTAAATTTTTCTCATGGCTCACAAGCCGATCACCAGGAGGTTTTAGATACCATTAGAAGCATCAATAAGAAATATAAATATAACGTTGGCATTTTAGCCGATTTACAAGGCCCCAAAATTAGAATTGGAACGGTAAAAGATGGTGGCATCCATTTGGTTAATGGCAAGCGTACCGTTATTACCACACAAGAATGCGTGGGCAATGAAGAACGGATTTACATTACCTACGAGAGTTTCCCTAAAGATGTTAAAGCGGGCGAAATTATCCTTTTAGATGATGGAAAGCTGCAAATGAGGGTTATTGAAACCAATTATAAAGACGAAGTTATTTGCGAAATTGTACACGGTGGCATATTAACCTCCAGAAAAGGCGTAAACCTTCCCAATACCAAAGTTTCTATTCCGTCTTTAACGATAGAAGACCGGAAGAATCTCGAATTTGTACTGCAGAATGATGTAGAGTGGATAGGTTTATCTTTTGTGCGGAATGCAGCCGATATTGTCGAACTAAAAGACATTATTAAAGAACGGGGGAAATCGGCCAGGGTAGTAGCCAAAATTGAAAAACCTGAGGCTATTGCCAATATCGACGAGATTATTGCAGTTTCGGATGCCATTATGGTTGCCCGTGGCGATCTGGGTGTGGAAATGCCAATGGAAGAAGTACCATTATTGCAAAAAATGATTGTACAAAAATGCCGTGCCGCATCGAAGCCTGTAATTATAGCGACTCAGATGCTCGAAAGCATGATTACCACACCACGCCCTACACGGGCAGAAGTAAATGATGTTGCCAACTCGGTTTTAGATGGAGCAGATGCCGTAATGTTAAGCGGGGAGACGTCGGTTGGCGAGTTTCCTCTTATCGTAATCGAAACGATGCAAAAGATTATCAGCAATATTGAAGATAACAGCTACCCGTTTCATCCCGAAAAATTCCTTAAACCTAAGGCAGAAAGTTTTTTAAGCGACGCGGTTTGCGATTCGGCCTGCGCTTTATCTAAACAGACCAATGCTGTTGGGATTGTTTCTATGACTTTGAGTGGCTATACCGCCTTCGAAATCGCTAGTCATAGGCCACAATCGCCCATCTTTATTTTTACGAGTAACGAGACCCTGCTCAATACTTTAAGCCTTATTTGGGGAGTTAGAGGGTTTTATTACGATAAATTCGAGAGCACCGATAATACCATTACCGAAGTTAATGAGTTCTTAAAGAAGAAAAAACTAATTAAAAAGGGCGATGTAATTATCAATACCGCAGCCATCCCGATGGAAATAAAAGGTAAAACCAATATGTTAAAAATTACGGTTATCGATTAAGTAACCGAATAGTACGGAGAGATGTCAGAGTGGTCGAATGAGCCAGCTTGGAAAGCTGGTGTACTGGCAACGGTACCGAGGGTTCGAATCCCTCTTTCTCCGCAATAAGTACGAAAGCACGTGTTTTTAGAACACGCGCTTTTATTTTAACATCTCACTATCAATCACCGATTTACACAATAACAAAAAGAAAAACATTTGATGGACATCAACGATTTAAATTAAAAATCATTTTATTCTTTTAAAAATTGACCATAAAACCCCAAGAGCTTTATGGGATTCGAACACCCTCTATTTATACCTCAGCAGCAAAAGTGTAAATTTCATTTCCCACAGACATCCAGTAGACGACGTCCTTTAGCGAGGGAAAAGGAATTTAATTCTAACTTGCAGTTTATTACTGCACAATGAGGTCTTTCAATCCTATTTATAGCCATTTAGAAAACATCCCAAAGGGAGAACTTAGCATCTATTTGCCGTGTTTGACACTAACCCTGAAAAACAGAGAGATCAAGGGTACAGGTCACTTATCAATTGTTGAGAACCAATATCAGCTCAACGTGATCAACAGTAATCCACCTAATAGAATTGAACAAACATGGAACTTATTTGGTCGTGGCGAATATAGCTATGAAATTGGAAAACTCCAATCCGTTGCAGATTTTTGCTATGCTTTAGATGCGGAAGATGATCATGGAAATCGATATCGCTGCGACTATGTATATATCCCATTTGACCATGATCAGATATTATACAACTGCACCTTTAAGTCAAAGATCTCAATATTTTCTGAGGAAGGCATTATAGGCAAAAGAGGATATGCCTCGATCATATTTAAGAACAAATATGACTTCGCAACCAATCAGCAAAAATACAAGCAAAGTACTTTTCCTAGCCTGGTTGATGATCGTTCCCAATTTAAACGCATATGGGAAATCCAGAACAAAGATATGTCAGCGATATTACATAGAGATGTCGAATATTTGACTATGGATGTCTATAGTGAACAACTAGATTTCGATGACAGCATTATTAAACAGATCATAGATGCGTTAAATTTTGTTATGGGTTTGGAGCATCAGTATTACTATCAAGTGTTATTTGGTGAATCCAATTCATTTCATATACAACTTAATCCTAGTAGAAAATCACAAAGAAAAACCATCTTCACACCTCCCTATCGAAAGGTTGGATCAATAGGTGATGAGGCAGAGGAAAATGCGAAACTCTTCAATTCATATTTTAACTACATTAGAAATGAGCCAGAAAACATTTTCAACAAACTTCAAAAAAGGTTAGCTGATTCTGGCACTGGATACTATTATAAGCATGGCCTGATTGTAAGCACTACTATTGAAAGTATTCTCAGAGTTTATTACCCAAAAGAAGATGAAGTATTTAGTGATTTATATCTTGCTGATATCCAAACGCTCAAAGATCTAACACTGAACCTGCAGGATCCTGTGATCCTTCAGCGTCTAAGTTCGCTCTTGAGCGATTTAGTTGACAAGACAAAATATATTCCTGGTAAAATGCTTAAGAAATTGGAGAATGATGGCATCATAGGAAAGGGTAGTCTGAATGCATGGAAAAAGCTGAGAAACCGATTTGCCCATGGGGATGACTATAATGACGAATTACTAAAGGCGGCGGGGCTGGTGCAACAAAATGTCACCATTTTTTATGAACTGATTTTCAATATCATTGGATATCAGGGTAAGTACACAAAATATTCATTGAAGGCTGGGAATTGCATAGCAACCTATCCTAGAGACACAGGTGATCAGGTGAATACCCATTAGATATTCCTTATCCTTACGCATTTAAGATCTATATTTTCAAGATCGCATAGCTGTAAGAATAGGCAAAACAAGCCTATTAGAGTAATACTGAATTTTTCATGTGCTTAACCTAATGTAGGTCATTGTATGCCATCACTGCTAAATCAGTTGAGGTTGCTTAACAAAAAGCCAGAGATGGCTCCTGTCGAAAGTAGTAAGCAGAAATAGCAGACCTTTAAAGAAATCAAATAAGATGAAGATGCATTTTTTCAAAACATACAAATATATGTTTCGTTATTTTTTTACCTTATATTTGTATAGGAATGAAAACGCTCAGGATTAAACAAATTGGCGGTTTGCCGAATAAATTTAATTTAAACAGAATGACAACATTAACCGTATTACCTAAAAACAGGAAACAGTTAACAGCAATTAAAGCGGTACTAAAGGCTTTAGAGATATCTTTTAAGCTAGATGATGATACTACTTATTTAAGTAGTACAAAAGCTAACAAGAAAGCCCTCGACAAAAGCATTGAACAGGCCGAAAATGGGCAAGTCGTAAAAATTGCGATAGCTGACCTATGGAGCTAGAGTTTACCATTGATGCACAGCAACAACTTGTTGAATGGAAAAAATCGGGTAATAAACAAGTACAAAAAAAAATAACTGAATTAATTAATTCTATTTTAGAGACCCCATTTATGGGTATTGGCAAGCCAGAAGCATTAAAACATAACTGGACAGGATATTGGTCAAGACGCATAAATGATGAGCATCGTTTGGTGTATAAAGTGGAAGATAATAAGGTAACAATAGTTCAATTAAAATTTCACTACTAGCCTTTAACCTCAAAATTCCAGAGTCGCCCTTACGACATAATATGTCATTATCATAATTTTAAAAGCAATTGTAACATATCGTGTCAATATGCACCGTAGTGTTAGCTTTCTCATATACTTCAATGTGATATACGACATTTTGAACATCTTCAATCCAGGTCGACCGGGATAAGATGCATTCTACCGGATTTTATTGCCTTTCGGCTTATAGTGTACGAATAGAACCGAACACTTCTTTTTGTGATTGTTAATTTAATGGATAAATTTTTGGAAAGAAAAGCTAGGATGACGCATTTCTATTTCGTTTTTGCTCGATGCAAGTTGCGCTTCTGTGGCATAAACAAACATTAGTTGTTCATAGTTGTTGATAGCAGCGGCTAGTGTTTCATATTTTCCATTAGTAAGGTTATCGGATAAAATTAATGCATCTAATAGGCCGGTATTTACTCCCTGACCTGCAAAAGGCGGCATCAAATGAGCGGCATCGCCAATAAGCGTTATAGGTAAAGGGCGATTATTTTTCCAGGGCTTATCTAACGGTAGTTTTTTTGTCGGTAAACTCCAAAAAGATAATGTTGAACGGAATAGTTGTTTGTAACGCTCATCCCAATGAACGAACCTATCTAAAAGCAGCGAACGGATGCTGTCCGCATTTTGAAAGTCTAATCCATTATCATCAACCCATTCTTCTGGCTTTTTAAAAATTACACCGTAAGTTAATACGCCGCTGTTGTAGGGATTTGCAACTAATAAATTGCCTTGATATGCAGTCATCAATCTATTACCGTTACACAATTGATAAAATTCGGGACATTTTAACTCAGGTTGAGGTATATCTCCTTGTATTATAAAAGTTCCGGTCTTTTCAACTTCTGTGTTCGTCACATATTTTCTTACTTTAGACATTCCACCATTTGCCCCAATAACAAGATCTGCGGTTGCCTGTGTCCCGTTTTCAAAATGCAGCAGCCATTTTCCATCGCAAACTTCAATTCCTGTACATTTTCTGTCCCAGACAACCGTATCGTTAGTTAAACTGTCTAGCAGCATTTTTCTTAGATCGTTTCTGTTGATTTCAGGATTGTCGTATTGATTTTCGGGAGTGGGTTGTTTGGTAAACAATACTTTTCCCTGTTTATCTGCTACGATTATTCCCATAGGCATTGCTATAGCATAATAACTCTCTAATAATCCTGCCTTTTTCATGGCTTCTTGTCCCGACTCCTTGTGCAGGTCAAGCGTACCACCCCAAACTCTTGCTTGTGGGGTTTTGTCTCTTTCGTAAACGGTTACGTTTATGCCCTTTTGCTGTAATAATCTTGCCATAGTCAGGCCAACTGGCCCCGCGCCGATGATGGCTACTTCTTTATCTTTTAATAACATAATCTTGCATTGTTTAATGACGATACAAAATTGCTGGTCATTTTAGGAATAAAATAATTACATTAGACATAAAAATAGTCGTAAAAGACTTTTATGAAAAAAGATGACCATACAGTTCCGAATGTCCTGAAAAAGCTTGCTCATTTATTGGGAACAGAAGTAGAACACAGGAGATTAGAGATTCCACCCCAATTTGGTAGTGGGTATTGTACCGGATTCATTTTTAATGAGCATATCCGGATGCTCATCAGTAATTACGAGCTGAACGAGGACATAATTGTTGAAAACCCAGATATTAATGCTGATAAGAGAATGATCTTTTTTAAGTTTCAAAACATTTTCCCAAAAGCAGAAACATCATTAGCGGGAAAGCATTTAATGGAAATGCCTTCCGTCTTAATTGCAACTAGTCGCATAAATACCGATGATGCCATTTCAATTCATACGAATACTGCCACTATCAATATAGAGATAGATGCAAATTACCTGAAAGGGCTATTTTACTCCTCAGATAAATTTCCAGTTTTGCATAGCTTGTTACAGAATACATTACCCTTTCTTTTCGAACAATTGATTTATCCTTCTTTACAGAAAATTGTAGAGGAGATAATGTCTGAACCAGTTGATGAACCTTTCGAGCTATTTTTTTTGAGGATAAAGGCAGAAGAGCTGATCTGCAGATTATTGATGGAACTGGAAAAGAGGGATGAGAAACGTCTTTATGCTTTGAACACCCAAGATATAAGAGCCATTTACAAAGTAAAGGAGCAAATTCTTGAACACCTGGAAACCCAGCCAACTATTATGGAATTGGCAGTAGAAGCCGGAATGAGCCCGACTAAACTAAAACGTTTGTTCCGGCAGGTTTTTGGCAACAGCATTTTTAGTTATTATCAGGAATTCAGGATGAAAGAGGCCGCCCTTTTATTGAAAGATAAAAAGCTATCTGTTTCGGATGTGGGCTACAGACTGGGCTTTACCAACCTAAGCCATTTTTCAAGAATATTTAAAGAACATATCGGAATGAAGCCAAAACAATATGCGATGATGTAATTTAATTAAACTGTCTTTTAAAAGCATATTGGCCAGTTGCCGCTGTACAATTCCAATGATCGATCGCTAATGAAAAGTAATAGCTGCTTTACATCAGTACAACCAACCTTCGCCCATTTGAAGCCTCCTGGTTCCAGATGCTCTCAATGTCTTTCATATTAAAAGTTTCGATTTCGACTTTAAGTTTTCCTTCCGCACTTAGCTGAAGTACTTCGGGGAGTATTTCTTTTAATAGAATTTCAATTTCATTTGCTGTCCAACTGCCAAGTCCAGAACCTGAAATCTGAAGATCGGTACTACGCAAAACAGCTGACGGCAAAAGTATCTTATCGCCCGACATTTCACCGATGGTAACATAACAGGTCCTATGGGTAAAGGCTCCGTTACCCTTTAAAGCACTTAGGATCAGTTCAGCTGGGTGTCCCCATAAATAATCAAGAACGATATCGATAGGTGTCAACTGGTGCATATCCTTTAATTGGGAAATGACTTCGCTGTCGGCTTGTTTTAAGGATATAACTTCATCTGCACCTATGGTTTTCAACTTTCGAAGCGCTATTTCGTTTCTTCCGGTTGCAATAACTTTTTTGGCGCCATAATATTTCGCAAGTTGTACAGCAATAGCTCCGGTAAAGCCTGTTGCTCCGTTAATCAGAACCGTGCTGCCCGGGCGCATATTTGCCCTAAATCGCAATGCCATTGCCGATCCCATAACGCCATTAGGTAGAGCCGCCGCTGTCGCATCGTCCAGGTTATCTGGAATGGCAACCAAAGTTTTTCTATCAAAAATGGATTTTTCTGCCATAGTTCCCTGCGTTCCCAAACCGTAAACACGTTTGCCGTCTGCCAGAATGCCAACACCATCACCACCCACAATTTTTGGCTCCCAATTTTCATCCTGCGCAGAATAATGTTTACCATTTGCCCGCATCTTATCCAGGTGCTTAAGTGCTACCGCTTTCATCAGAACTTCGACCTGGTTTTCGCTGTTCGCAACAGGATTGGTAAAATCTTCTACATAAGTGGGCTGTTCGCCTTTGTTGATTATTGCTATTCCTTTCATTATCTATAATTTTAGATTAGTGATTATTTGAATACAAAACTATGTAGACTACAATTTACGAACGATAACATTTGTTATTAAATAATAACAGGTCAGTTTTTACTTTTTGCCAGCTTACTTTTTATGCGGCTAAGGTGCACAGTGGTAATTCCCAAATAGGAAGCGATATAGTGCTGGGGAACACGTTGTATGAGCTGCGGATTTTCTTTTAACAGATCGAGGTAACGCTGTTGGGGAGGATCTTTAATGGCCGAAAAAAAATATTTCATGTAATCGAACGTCCGTTGGAATATCTTGTCTATAAAAAGCTTTCTCAATTCTGGTTCTTCGCATATTTCGTCAATGATAAACTCAATATCCTCTTTATCAGCATACCATAATGTACAAGGTTCGAGTGCTTCCATATTGCCGGCACTCGGAATATTTTTCCGAAAACTCTCAATAGATGCAACAGTACTGTTTTCAAAGAAAAACTGATAGGTTATATCCTTACCGTCGTTGTTGAACCAAACACGGATGCAACCTTTTTCGATCCAATAAACCCTCTTCGAAACCTGTCCTTCTTCCAAAAGAATGGTTTTGGCAGGGACCTCTATCTGTTTAAAATACGGTGTATATTTCTGTAGCCTCTCCTTATTTAACAGGGATATTGTTTTTGACTTTTCGAACATTTACAATTTTTTATTAATTTCAGTAATTTATAAGTTTTCGAGCGTTATTATATGGAATTTATCAGAAAATTGGAAAAATATAACCAGTTTAAAAACATCCGCTATCAGCCGTTTTTTAATCTGATGGAAATAATTGCAGAAGGTAATCTGAAAAGTGCTGTCGATATATGGTGTGGAACCGGAGAGCAGACAAGCATATTGTCGGAGAAATTTACTGATGCTACTTTTCTGGGTATAAATGCGTCATCTATTTATGCACCTAATGTAAAAGCTACGCCTTTTTTACAAACTCAGATTTGAGCGCCATTGCACCAAATCCATCTATCTTACAGTCTATGTTGTGGTCGCTGTTTACCAAACGGATATTACGCACCTTGGTTCCCGCTTTTATACTTTGTGAAGATCCCTTTACAGGCAGGGTTTTTATCGTAACAACACTGTCTCCATTTTGGAGGATGTTCCCATTACAATCTTTGACAATGAAAATGTCCTCATTAGTAGGATTAGCTTCCACGAGGTTCCATTCATGGCCGCACTCGGGGCACATCAACAAGTGATCCATCTCGTAAGTAAAATTTGATCTGCACAGTGGGCATGGAGCAAGTTCGGCCATTATTAACGAAGTATTAAGTTACAAAGATAAAAAAATTATATAGGTATCCCATTCTTTTGAATATGCCGGCAAGTAAAAACGGAATTATAAAATATAATAGCGTAGCCAATTGTTTAGGCATCAAGGAAAGATACATGCACTCGGTCACAATTTAAAAATTACGGCCATTGCTGTATTTTGTTGTGGGCATAATGAATGTTAGTAGACCGCTCTCGATCCAACGGTTAACGACTAATGTGACAGGGCATTTTGCGTTTTTAATATGATAAAAACTGGTTCGACTTTAATAGTGTATTCTGATCCTGTTTAATTGCCCTATTCTTAATAAGAATAGCTTCCGACAATTACCAAAATCGCAGAAAAGTATACAACCAATGCCCTTTAGCCCAGTTTGTACCTTCCGGCGGTTATCGGGGTTTTTCCATTTGTTCTATGGCTGTCCAACCTTCAGGGGTAATCCCCATAATCTCAGTAACAACACCTAGTGTCTGGTAAGTATCGAAGAAAGCCATTCGGGCGATTGGATGGTTCACTTCTGTGATGATCGCATAACCTTGCCCGAGTAGGCCGGCAACGATCCGGTCGAAACCATCGACAGGCAGGCGGTACGCGATATGCTGTACACCGCCTAAAGGATAGCTGTCCAGATAATCCTGAAACATACTTTGTCCGGATACCGGTTGAACCAGTTCGATAAAGGTGCCTCCGTTATAGGTTTGGGAGGTTAGCCATTCACTCTCTACAACCTGGCCATAATAGGTAAGGCCGAGATCCTGTGCCCTAATTGTTTCTGGTCGAGGGAAGCCCGCGATGCCCATGGCATTCCCAAGCAATTTTATAGCTGCTTCGATATCCCGGACTACCCAGCCGATTTGGGCCAGTTCGAGTCCTGCGATGGTATTGCTGATATTAGTCATATTAATTAACTTAAATTGTTATAAGAAGAAAATAAGTAAACATCAAAAATCGGGAATAGTTATCGTCTAATTTATAATTTTGTTTAGCAAGCACAGTTTTTAGCTAGATTGCAAATCAAGCAAAAAATGTGGGGAATTTTTTATTTTTTGTGCGTAGCATTTCGTAAATTTTAACATACCAAAGAAGATTAGTCAATGAAATTAAGTTTAAACACAATTATTTTCTACGTTCGAAACGTCGACAGCTTAAAGGCATTTTACACAGAGATTTTGAATCTTGAAATTGTTGAAGAGTTTGGCTCGCAGTGGGCGCTTTTAAAAGCCGGGAATGGCCATATTGGTTTACACAGAATCGGCGACCAATATTTC
Source organism: Bacteroidota bacterium (assembly GCA_040388055.1). GTDB lineage: Bacteria > Bacteroidota > Bacteroidia > Sphingobacteriales > Sphingobacteriaceae > Pedobacter. Next base: position 529,017 of record JAZKCO010000002.1, on the reverse strand, counting down.
GACAAAATAAATGAAGGATATAAGTTCGATAACAATGCTAAAATTGTTTTTGATATTGAGGGAAACATTGAGGAAGAAAGAAAATCCCTTCTTAACAAGAACGTTCCAATGCGAGAAATAAAGACTTTTGATAACTACGATTATTGGCTCTGTGATGGGGAAGACCCTGAAGGGAATGTTTTTCAGCTTAAACAAAAAAAACAATAATATCAACTAAGCATTAGTATGCAACTTATTCAAATCCGGTTTCGTTATGGACATCGCCCATAGCACCCCTTAATATTGACAACCGTTAGCTTGCTGATAAAAGAATAAAAACACGAATCTGTCGCAGATTAAAGTCGCCGTAAGGTAAAACTGAATATTATTTGACTAAAGATGCAGGATAAATTCTTTCAAATGTGGTACATTGGCATAGCGCTTACCACTCGAAATATAGTCGAGAAAGAGTCTGTATTAGCTGTGGAACGTCATAATTTATAAAAGAACATGGAAAAATTTATAGTCAAAGCTTACGGTACAGGTTCGGCCGAAGCATTATTAAAACCATTAAATATTGAGCGGAGAGTAGCAACACCTGAAGATGTAGAGATTGAGATTTTATTTTGTGGCGTATGCCACTCCGACCTGCATACTGCAAGAAATGATTGGGGTGGTACAGTGTACCCGGCAGTTCCGGGGCATGAAATTGTGGGCCGGGTAACTAAAGTAGGTAACGAGGTTAGCAAATTTAAAGTGGGCGATCTTGCAGCGGTGGGTTGTCTGGTCGACTCGTGTCGGGAATGTTCGAGCTGCAAACAAGAGCTGGAGCAATATTGTATTCCCGGCTTTACCGGAACTTATAACGGAAAAGACAAGCATTTGGGTGGCCGGACTTTTGGCGGTTATTCCGAAAAAATCGTGGTATGTGAACACTTCGTTTTAAAAGTGCCGGAAAATCTCGACCCGGCAGCAACAGCACCCTTGCTTTGTGCAGGAATTACAACCTGGTCGCCACTAAGGCACTGGAAAGTTGGTAAAGGGAGCAAAGTCGCTGTTGTTGGTCTGGGCGGATTGGGCCACATGGCTATAAAACTAGCTAAGGGTTTAGGAGCAACAGTAACTTTGTTTTCCAGAACTCCTGGAAAAACAAAAGATGCCATGGAATTGGGGGCAGACCATGTGGTTATTTCGAGCGATGCCGACCAAATGGGATCGGTAAGAGGGGAATTCGATTTAATTATAGATACGATTCCTTATGTTCACGATGTTAATCCATACGTAGCTACTTTAAACGTTAACGGAACACATGTATTGGTAGGTTACCTGGGTGGACTGGAGCCAATTTTAAATACCGTACCCATGATTATGGGTAGGAAATCTGTAGCAGGCTCTGTAATTGGTGGAATTGCCGAGACACAGGAATTACTCGACTTCTGCGGTGAGCATCAAATTGTTTCGGAGATCGAACTTATTAAAATGCAGGATATTAACGAAGCGTACGAGCGAATGCTCAAAAGTGAAGTGCGTTATCGTTTTGTAATCGATATGGCGTCGTTAAAAGACTAACGCAATGAATGTTTTAATTACAAGAAGAATTCCCCAAAAGGGAATCGAATTACTCGAAGCCGCCGGACACACATTAACTATTTATAGCAAACAACAATCTTTAAGCCAGGAAGCGCTTATTAATTTATGCAAAAATAAGCAAGCAATATTGAGTGTTGGCTTTAATAAACTGGATGTTCATTTTTTCGAGCAATGTAAACATTTAACGGCCGTGTCTTTAATGAGCGCCGGTTATGATAATGTCGATGTGCATGCAGCAAATAAATACGGAGTGCCGGTAAGTAATACCAGAGGTGTGCTTAGCAAAGCGACATCCGATGTTGCTTTTTTGTTAATGCTTAGTGTTTCGCGCAATGCATTTAACTTGCATAAAAAGATAGAACGCAACGAATGGGGCTTTTTCGAACCCACTGCAGATTTGGGCATAGAGTTATATGGTAAAACATTGGGTATTTTTGGCCTTGGCGGAATTGGGATGGAGTTAGCAAAAAAGGCAAAAGCGGCTTATCAGATGAATATTATTTACCATAATAGGAATCGGAACACGGAAGCCGAAGATTTACTAGACGCTCATTATGTTTCTTTTAACGAATTACTGGCACAGAGCGATGTACTGTCTGTTCATGCTAATCTTTCGGCGGCAACAAAAGAGCTGTTTAACGAAACTGCTTTTAAGCAGATGAAATCTAGCGCTATCTTTATTAATACTGCCAGGGGCGCGATCCACAATGAACAGGATTTAATTGATGCTTTACAACACCAAATAATCTGGGGAGCCGGATTAGATGTGACCAACCCCGAGCCCATGGCTGCAAATAATATACTGCTTAATTTACCAAATGTCTGTGTGCTCCCACATATTGGGTCTGCAACCATCGAAACCAGAACAGAAATGGCAGTAATAGCTGCAAAAAATATTATTGCCGCCCTAAATAACGAACCGATGCCACAACAAATACTACTTTAAGTATGTTTTAAAATTTCCGAACATACATCAAGTGTTAATGTCTGTTAAAGTTTTAATAATCATGTTGTTAAAACTTAATTTAGGTCAATGCTTAAATTGGTAAAGGTATTAATCTATGTTTTGGGCTTAATGGGCTGCACGGCCCAACTTTTGGCTCAAAGCGTTAATGGTTATGTAAAAGATGCAGTAAGCCATTCGGCCATTGCGGGTGCACAAGTAATTACAAACACGATAACCGTGCTTACTAATGCCGAAGGTAATTTTAAATTAAACGCGATTAAGGCTGGAGAAAAAGTAGCCATCCGGATAATGGGTTACGAAACTACCGAATTTACGCTTACTACCGGAATGTTAAAGGATACCCTTCAAGTTTATCTTAAACAGGGCATTATTAACCTTAAAGAAGTGGTAATTAAAACAAAGCGAAATTATAAACTCGATTCGATAAACCTGAGAAAAGAATACGCAGCCGCATTTAAATTTAAAGCACCTGGGTTTTCGGATATGTTTATAATGAAAGACCCTAACTATAAATCACCTTTTGCCTTTATTAACCCCCAGTCGACCGCCTCGATCGTTAGTTTAAACGTTTTGCAAGTGATTAGTTTATTAGGGAAGAAAAAAGAACCTGCTTCGAAATTTAAACAGCTCCTGTTAAAAGATGAAGAAGCAAATTATGTGGATCAGATTTTCTCTAAAGAAAAAGTAGGTCAAATTACTGGCCTTGCCGGAGATTCGCTTTCGACCTTTATGAACCAATACCGGCCGGGTAGGCTGGTTTTAAAAAAAATGACAGGCTATGAAGTGGTTCTGTATATCAAGAAGAGTTATATAGAATTTCGTAAAGGACAATAATATTTGCTATCTTTGCCTAACATGAAGAATAAATTCGCCGATATTGCACCTATATTTTGCAACCACCACCCTGATAAGGTTGGAATGTGGGCGAAATATATTTGTGCCAAAAATAACGGCAGCTGCTATAGTAAGAAATATTTCTTTTCAGCTTTCAAAGACTTCAATACGCTAGCCCCAGTCTCATAAATACTCATATTTAGGTCTGGGGAGATTATTCTAGCATTTCCTTTTTTATTATTTAATTTTTTAACATCATGTTTCGAAATCTGAAAGGGCTTTCGATCAGAGCTATTATTATTTTAGCTTTTTTTAGCCTTAACATATTCGTACTTACGCAAGCTATTTATACCAGCTATAATTGGTTTTGGATATTCCCCTTAACTATAGGGTTATTTGTGGTTGTCCTTTTTAATTCGGTCCAGCAAAAGCATACGCTTCTTTATAATTTTCCATTGCTCGGCTATTTTCGTTATTTCCTCGAATCTATTCGCCCGGAACTGCGGCAATATTTTTGGGAATCAGACCTGGATGGGAAACCCTTTAACCGAAGGCAGCGCTCTATTGTCTATCAAAGGGCAAAAAACGAGCGGCAAACTGTAGCTTTTGGAATGCAGGAAGATCCAAATGCACCCGGATATGAGTGGGTTGCCCATTCTGTTTTTCCAACAAAACTAAAAGATAGGCTTCGCGTAAAAATCGGGAATGATCAATGCCGGCAGCCTTACGATGCCAGTATTTTAAATATTGGGGCAATGAGCTACGGTGCATTGAGTAAAACTGCCATCGCTTCCTTAAATGAAGGGGCTAAATTGGGCAGGTTTGCACATAATACTGGCGAGGGTGGCATTAGCGACTATCATTTACAGGGCGGCGATCTCATCTGGCAAATTGGTACTGGTTATTTTGGATGCAGAGATGCCTTTGGGAAATTTAGTTCTTCTCTTTTTAAAGAAACGGCGGCATTAGAAAATATAAAAATGATCGAACTTAAGCTTTCCCAGGGCGCTAAGCCAGGGCATGGCGGAATCTTACCCGCGAGTAAAAATACGGTCGAAATTGCAGCGATCAGGAACGTAGTTCCTCATACTACAGTTTATTCGCCACCAGGCCATAGTTGTTTCGGAAATGCGATAGAAATGATCCGGTTTGTTGGGTTTTTAAGAACGCTTTCGGAGGGTAAACCCGTTGGCTTTAAGCTTTGTATCGGCAATAAGCAAGAGTTTATAAGGATTTGTGAAGCCATTAATATTACCGGTATTATACCCGATTTTATAACGATCGACGGTGCCGAAGGCGGAACCGGAGCAGCGCCATTAGAATTTACTGATCATATTGGGATGCCTTTATACGATGCACTGGTTTTTGTTACGCAGACCCTTAACTTGTTTGGGCTTAAAGGGAAGATTGCCCTTATTGCTGCCGGTAAAATAATTACGGCTTTCGATATGATGAAACTATTAGCCCTAGGTGCCAGTGCTTGTTATAGCGCCCGGGCAATGATGTTCTCGTTGGGATGTATTCAGGCTCTTAAATGTGATAGCGGACACTGTCCGGCTGGAATTGCTACTCAAAACGAATCGCTCTATAAAGGATTAAAGGTTACCGATAAGCGGGTTAGGGTAGCGAATTACCATCGTAATACGCTCGAAGCTGTTGCCGAAATGATGGATGCCTGCGGTTTTGAAAGAATTCTGGACATTAAGCCCGATAAATTCTTTAGAAAAATAGACCAATTAAAAACGAAAAGCTTTAAACAACTGTATTTCGACCAGATGGATGGTAAACTAAAAGAGAACTGGTTTAAAGCAAATATGTTAAACTAAAAATTATTAAAATGAATTTAAATGTAAAAAATGCAGTTATCATAACAGAGAACGATTTTAATTTATTGAAGCCCTACGCGAATAAAAAAACAGATTCGACTAACGAAATGTCGCTGGCTAACGAATTAAGCCGTGCTGTTATTGTTAAAGAAGAAGAATTTCCTGCCGATGGGATTAGGCTAAACTCGACAGTATCACTTTTAGATAGGGATACCAACATGACCATGAAACTTATTATCGTTATGCCACAATATGCCGATATGAGACAAAATAAAATTTCTATCCTTACCCCAATAGGTGCGGCACTTATCGGTTTTAGAAAAGCCGAATTTGTAGAATGGAAAGTGCCGGCAGGTCTGAAAAGGTTTCAGATTCTGGATGTTATTAATCAAAAAACAAATAAATAGAAGATGGTAATTTTCTTTTTTCATGTAATGAGCAGTAAGGACTTTGATGGCGCAGCCTCAGCAGGTTATCGCTGAGGCCCAGTTAAATGCAAATATCCATTAATTACAAATTAAAATTAACATGAACAGTACATCAATAAAGACAAATCAGACTCCTATTATTTTATCGCGCGGAATTTTCGACCTTTTAAAAGACCATATAAGACGCAGAAAGCTGAGCAGGTTTAATGAGCTTAAGCTCGAACTCGAATTAAAATCGGCTAAACAGGTGTTGAGAAACGAAATCCCGTCGACTATTGTAAATATTAATAAACAAGTAAAGGTAAAAGAACTAAACTCCGGACAGGAATTTACCTATAACCTGGTTGCTCACGAGAAGGCAAAACGTAAGAATAATACCTTGTCTATTCTATCTCCGATTGGAATAGCAATGCTTGGTTACGAGCAGGGTTCGGAATTAACTTGGGAAATGCCCGAAGGCATAAAGTCCTTCCGTATAGTGGAGGTGTCGGATTTGGAAAGTTAAATTGACGATAAAAGACTTCGCAGGTTGTTAACAACCTGCGAAGTCTTTTAATTAAACTTAAAATTTAAGGCCTAATCCGACTTGGAATACCTGGTTTTTATATTCTGGTGTTTGTGAAGTTCCGTTTTCATTATTTTTTTGGAAATCCAATGCATAACGACCGTGTATGCCTAATTGGTTGCTGAAATCGTATCTAAAGCCAATAACACCACCTACTAAGCTCTTTTTAAAGCGATCGGAATCGTCTTCAATAATTTGTTGCTCGGTAGTGCCGAAACCACTTTCGAATTTATTATTAGTCGATAGTAGAAAAGAAACCTGTGGCCCGGCAACGAGGTTAAGTCCACCACCCAATTTTATACTTGCCAAAATGGGAATATCAATAAAGTGGGTAGTTTGGGTAAAATCGCCGAACGATGATGACGATTTATAACCTTTGGTCGAATACAAAGCTTCTGGTGTGAAAGCCAGATTTTCTAATAGTTTAATGTCTAAGGTAATCCCGGCATTATAACCTACCAGATAATCGGTGTTAAAATTATTATTGCCATCGTCTTTAATGATGTTAGAATAGTTAACACCAGCTTTAACCCCAAGTTTAATGGCCTTGTCTGTCGATTGTGCGTTTGCAATTCCTGTACTTAACAGGGCAATTGCGATCATAAGTATTTTTTTCATCAGTATAAATTTTTCAGTGATTAATTTTCTTACGTTATCGAATAAATGTGCCAAAGACAAGAATATAGCCAGCAAACAATGTATTTTATATTGTTTTTTAACTGTATATGAAGCATTTATTAGCGAATTGGCAATTTAATTTATCGCGGAGGGAAATAAATTAATATGTATCAAATTCAATACAATAATGGCCGAGGGGGTTAAATCTCCCGAAATAATTAATCTTTGTTTTATAAAAATCAAAACAAGATCTGTGTATCTTGCCAAAAAATATCATCAAGCTAATGAATAAGTCACTTTTTACCTATGCCGCTATTTTAAGTCTTTTGCTAACCCTAAATGCAAATGCGCAAAAGCAATCGTATATTGATCTATTAAAGCAGGAGCCCAAATGGGTCGATTCTGTTTTTAAGAAACTAAGTAAAAAACAAAAAATCGCACAAATGTTCTTTGTTGCGGCTTATACTAATAAAAGTAAAGCCTTTACCGATTCGATTGGTAAAGTAATTAAAAAAGAAAAAATAGGCGGATTGGTTTTCTTTCAGGGCGGCCCTGGTCGGCAGGCAATTTTAACCAATCAGTATCAAAAGCTGGCAAGAGTGCCCTTGTTAATTGCTTCAGATGGCGAGTGGGGCTTGGGCATGCGGCTGGACAGTACCATTGCCTATCCTTATCAAATGGCATTGGGTGCGATCCAGAATAAAGAGCTCATCTATAAAATGGGTTTAGAAGTCGCAAAGGATTTTAAACGGATCGGTATGCACATGAATTTGGCTCCGGATGTGGATGTAAATAATAATGCCAAAAATCCGGTAATTAACTATCGTTCGTTTGGAGAAAATAAATATAATGTCGCCGAAAAGGGAGCTGCTTATTTAAAAGGAATGCAAGATGGCGGGTTATTGGTAAGTATTAAACATTTTCCAGGGCATGGCGATACTGATGTAGATTCGCATTACGATTTGCCACAACTTAAGTTTACGAAAGAACGCTTAGACAGTCTGGAGATGTATCCTTTTAAAGAGTTAATAAAACAAGGTGCCGCTGGGGTAATGATCGCTCATATGAATATCCCTGCTTTAGATGCTACGCCAAATATGCCGTCGACTTTGTCGCAGCCCATCGTAACCGGAATATTGAAAAACGAAATTGGGTTTAAAGGAATCATTATCTCAGATGCAATGGGCATGAAAGGGGTCGTCAAATATTTTAAAGACGGCGAAGCCGATGTAATGGGTATTATTGCCGGTAACGACATCCTGGAACTTTCCGAAAATAGTAAAAGAGCAGTAAAAATGGTTCGTCAGGCCATTAGAGATCAACGATTAACTATAGAACGGATCGACGAGAGTGTAAAGAAAATTCTAACCGCGAAATATTGGGCCGGTTTAAATCATAAACAGGTTATCGACGAGCAAAATGTAGCTGCGGGTGTAAATAGACCAGAGAGCCTGGCTTTATTACAGCAGTTGGCCGATGCCAGCATGACCTTATTAAGAGGAAGGGATTCTATTCAGCACCTAACACCTAATAAAAGAACGTTTATTATCGATTTAGGCATGCCAACAAGTAGCATTTTTCAGAAAGAGATGGCTTCTTTCTATAAAAATTCGATCAACTTTAGCTTGGATAAGAATGCTAATGCAGAAACTATTGCTAAAGTATTGGCCGAAATTAAGCCAGACGATCAAGTTGTTATAGCCATACACGATACTCGTTTACGCCCTGGTAATAACATGGTATTAAGTGCCGATCTTAAAAGCATGATTAGCGACATGGCTAATAAAAATGCAGCTTTTGCATTGTTTGCAAATCCTTATAATATGGCTGCTTTACCAGGTCTCGAAAATGCCAAGATATTATTAGTTGCTTATCAGAAAGAAGGTTTTATGCAAAAAGCAGCAGCTTCGGTATTTAAAAACGAGTTAATCCCAACTGGTAAATTGCCGGTTTCGGTAAATAGCTTTTTTAAATATGGCGATGGACTTTAGGTGGTTTGGGGCGAATAAACCCCAAACTACTTAATATTTATTGTTTTCTGGTTTCAAAGCTGCGGCATTCCAGTTTTTCAAGAAGTCCATTACTTTTTTAACACTATGGCCACCACCTTCTTCCAGGTATGCAGAGTTTTGCGTATGGATAAGTTTTCCGTTTCCATCTAAAATTAGAAATACAGGAAACCCAAAGCGACCTGGATAATCGAATTTCTTTAAAATGGCTTCGTTTTTATTTTCTGGACTCCAGTTTAATAAAACCGTTTCGTAATTATCATTTAAGAAAGTTTTAAGGGCCGGAGTGGCGTCGACCAAATCGTGAAAACGGATGCACCAAATACACCAATTACCCCCAACCTGGATAAAAACATGCTTTCCATCTTTCTTTGCCTTTGCAACCGCAGCATCGATATCGGCCTGGGCATTAGCATTAGGGTTGTAAATATGAACGGCCTCTTTTTTGGCTGGAGCTGCAGTTTGAGCAAAACCTGCGCTACCGATAAAGAGCGTAATAAGTATAACAAATAATTGTTTCATATACTAAAGTTAAAAATTATAACGCAAAATTAAAGAAATAAAATAAAGTCTAGTGTTTTTGTAGTGTAATTATATTCTCGAAAATCGAAGTATATTAGGCTTATAAAAATTTAGTGTTTGAGCCACAAAATAAGTATTTTTACAAAAAGGGAATTAAATAAAGCCCACTTAACATCGAAATTATATCGGTATAAAATTGTTAGACGAATAAAAATTAATGCCCAAACCCCTTAAAATTCTTCAAGCCTCGGCCGGATCTGGTAAAACGTTTAGTTTAACGGCGCACTACCTTACCCTATTATTTGCTGGCGAAAATAAATATCGCGAAATATTAGCGGTTACTTTTACCAACAAAGCCACCGAAGAAATGAAGTCGAGAATTTTGCAGGTGCTTTTAGGTTTTGCCAGGGGCGATACTTCAAAGAAGATTGAGAATTATCGGGTTTTAGTCTTAGCTCAACATCATGAGCTAAATGCCGAAAGCCTGAAACTAAAAGCGGACCTAATTTATCGGAAAATCCTGCACGATTATAGCCGTTTTTCGGTAAGCACTATCGATGGTTTTGTGCAAAAAGTAATCAGGGGGTTTGCTTTCGAATTAGGATTGGATTCTGGCTATAGCCTGGAAATGAATACCGATAAAGTTAAACGGGAACTAACCAGCAGGCTCGAAAAGTTATTAGACGAAAAAGATAACCTTTTGCAATGGGTGGTGGCTTTGGCTTTAGACCGGATAAACAATAATAGATCGTGGAACTATAATGCCGAACTCCTTCAACTGGTAGGTGAAGTATTTAAAGATAAATTTAAAGACTTCGAGCTGGCGGTTAATAGTTTTGGAATAGAAAACACCGACGAGGTTTTTAAGGAATATATCGACTTTTCTAAGAACTTCATCAAAAAATTTGAAGAAGATCTCCTTAAACAAGCCGAAAAAGCAGCGCAAATAATTGCAGAAAGTGCTTTAGAGCAAGACGATTTTAAAGGTAAAAGCCGCTCCCCCCTGCTTAAATTTAACAGTATCCTTAATGGAAATTTAAACGATGTAGAAAAAGTATTGAAATTAATAGACGACGAAGAAAACTGGTTCTCAAAAGGAAAATCCAATGTGCTTTTTTCGACAATTAATCCAATTTTACATCAAATGCAAAACACCTATAGCCAGGGCATAGGTAATTATGCCCTGGCCGAAGCCTTTATTAAAAATGGTTACTTTTTACGCCTGATGCAGGAAATAGCGGTACTGTTGGCTCAATATCGGGAAGAAAATGAAACGCTTTTAATTAGCGACGCCCAAAAACTGTTAAATGGGATTGCAGAAGATGCCGGCAATAATCCTTCCTTTATCTGGGAAAAAATGGGGAACAAATACCGGAATTTTCTTTTCGACGAGTTTCAGGATACTTCTAAAAATCAATGGAATAGTTTTAAAGCATTAGTTGGTAATGCCATTGCTACACATAATGGTAAGTTGCACGATCATTTGGTCGTTGGCGATGCTAAACAGTCCATTTACCGTTGGCGAGATGGCGATTACAAACTCTTGCACCAGGAAGTGAAAGCCGATTTAGAAGCACAAAATGTGTTCGACGACAAGCTAGACGAGAACTATCGGAGCACTACAACAATTATTAATTTCAATAATGAGTTATATCAAAAACTAGCTGTTTTGCTTCAAGCTAAAATTAATAAGGAAATCCCTGCCGACGACGAGACATTGAACGCATTTTGGGGTGCAGCAACAAATCGATACGACCAGCTCTTTACCAGTATTTACGCCGGGGTAGCTCAACATACACATCCCCTTACAAAAGAAGGCGGAATTGTTAAAATTAAACGCATTGAGTTCGAGAAGACTAATCCCGCTGTCGACGATGGGCTAACCGAATCCTTAACGACCGAAAGCGGGCCGGAAAATAAGAAAGAAGCCAGCTTAGTCGAAATGCTCAAAGAGATTGGACTGTTGCTTAATGAAAAAGGTTATCAGCAACGCGAAATTGGCATATTGGTTCGCTCAAATGCCGAAGCAACGGCGGTGGTAAATGCTTTAATGGAAGCTGGATTGGATGTTTTATCGGGCGAAGCTTTAAAAATAGCCAGCAGTACGGCCATTAAGCTTCTTATAAATGTGCTTCAATTATTGATGGTTACTCCCGAAAATTCGGCACTTTATAAAGCTAATTGTATTGCTTTATATGCTCAATTGCACGAAAAACCGATTATTGGCGATACTTATTTTAAATTGAAAGACACCCCTTTAGAAAACCTGCAAAGCGTTTTACCTGCCGATTTTTGTGTAAACTACCGGTTATGGATGCAGTTATCGATGTCCGAACTGATAGAAAAAATTATTGCTTCATTTGGCCTAGATACCTATCGGAAGGATGGAATAAATCCATTTTTACCCTACCTGCTGGCATTCCGGGATTTAACGAATAAGGCATCGAGACAAGGCGAAAAAGGCATTTCATCCTTCTTAAAATGGTGGGACGAAGAGGGCTATGCTAAAAATCTTCCATCGCCAGAAACAGCGAATGCAATTCAGGTAACAACCATTCATAAGTCGAAAGGCCTGGCCTTTAGGGCGGTATTTATTCCTTTTTGCGATTGGAAGTTAATCGGGATGATCAATAGCACTTTTTGGGTACCTACAAAAGACACGCCCTACCAGGATCTTCAACAAATCCCCCTGCAATACACCAGTGCTTTAAAACAGTCGAGCATTGCCAGGTATTATTTAGAAGAGGTTTTACTTAATTACCTGGATGCACTTAACAACTTGTATGTGGCAACTACCAGAGCCAAAGATTATATTTATATAGCTATTCCGGCGAAAAAAACGAAAACAGTTTCGAGCATTGGCGATGCTATTTTAGCAGCTTATGCCGACGAATTTGAAGAAGAGGCCGACGAAATACAGATAGGTAGCTTTTCGGCTATAGGCGATGAAATGGAGAATTTTAATGCACTAAACCTTAGTCATTATCCAACTAGTAACCGGTTAGAAGAAGTCTATGAGGCCACCGAAGACCGGCCTCAGCAATACCTCGACAATAGGAGCAAATCTGGAAAAAAAGGAAGTAATTTGCATTTAATCTTAGCCAAAGTTAGCCGGGTAGAGAAAGTAGAACAGGCTGTCGAAAAACTGATTTTGGAAGGTTTAATTACTGAAATGGAAAAGGAAGACTATATACAACAGGTAACCGCTGTTCTGGCTCATCCGGCGTTGAAGGAGTTATTAGATCAGAATGCCGATCAGCTTAATGAGCGTTCTATTATTGGTGTTGACGGGAAAACATATCGACCCGACAAGTTAATTTTAAACGGTAAGCAGGTGTCGATTATAGATTATAAATTTACAGCTGAAGAAAGCGGGCAGCATATCGAACAAGTTAACCATTATAAGGAACTCCTCAACGCTATGGGTTACGAAAATGTGAAATCCTATTTGTTTTACGCCTCGCTGGGGAAATTAAAGGCAGTTTAAATGGATCCATTTTTAAAAGAAGTTGCCGAAAATTTAGTGACTAGGTTTGGTCAAAACCTGCAAGATTGTGCTATCGTGTTCAATAACAAGCGCCCGGCAGCTTATTTGCAAAAACATCTGGCTACATTTTATCAAAAACCTTTCTGGAGCCCTACATTTTATACGGTTCAGGAATTTTTTGCAGAAGCAACTTCCTTAAAAATAGCCGACCATTATACGCAATTCTTCTCTTTGTACGATTGTTATATCGATATTTTAAAACTGGAAGGGGTCGAAAAGTTACCCTCTGTTGCCAGGTTTCATAACATCGCTAAAATTATTTTAGGCGATTTTAATCAGATCGATAACGATTTAGTAAATGCAAACCGGCTGTTTACCGAACTGGAAGATATTGCGATTATTAACCAACAATTTGATTTTTTAACAGCAGAACAGCAGGAATTCCTAGCTCAGTTTTGGCAATCCTACTCGGAAGGTAAATACAAAAAGCAACAGGAACTCTTCATTAAAATGTGGCATCGGATGCCATTATTGTATGCAAGATATCACGAACATCTGCACAGCAATGGCTTCACTACGATGGCGAGGTTGTATAAAAATATTGCGGAAGAAGAAAACGACATCGATTTTACAACAAAATATAATGGTAAAAAGCTTGTATTTATAGGGTTTAATGCCCTAAGCAAAGCTGAAGCAAAGGCATTTAAACGTTGGCAGGATGAAGGTAAAGCGATCTTTTATTTTGATGTCGATAGCTACTATTTTGAAGATAAAATGCAGGAAGCAGGCTTGTTCTTGCGTAGAAATATAAACCAGATAGGCTTGGTTAACGAATTGAGTAATCAGTTAAGTTACTTAAAGGCTACGAAACGGGAAGTAAATGTTTATAAAGTTCAGGGACAAACAGCCCAGGCAAAAATTATAAACGAATTATTAAAAGAAGAAAAGAATTTAATTTTAAATGGAGAGACTTTAGCTTCGACTGCCTTGATCTTGGCCGACGAAAGCCTGCTTATCCCCGTAATGCAGACTATTCCTTCTACTGTAGAAGGAAGTACGCAAAAAATTGAAGTCAATATTACGATGGGCTTTAGCCTGGCAAATTCGTCTATTTATGGCTTAATAGACTTATGGCTAAGCGCCCAGCTAGAACTAAGTGCTAAACAAACTATCCAATATCAAATCGCGCAAGCTTTTTTATCGCACCCTTTAACAGGGATCAGCGAAAAGATGAGACCTAAAATTATTGATGCATTAATTAAAGAACAATTAATAGAGATCCCTTTCGAACGTTTAACCAGACAAGGCGGATTACTAACGTTGTTTTTTGAGCCTACTCGAGGTTCGGCACATGCAATACCCGATTTAAAAAACTGTATTGATCAGGTATTGCAAAGAGAACTCGCCGCTAAACGGTTAAAAAAAATAGACCTCGAATTGTTTGCAAAAGCAATTCAGGAGCTTAACCGACTACAAGATACTTTACAAAAACATATAGAAAAATATGGCCGGGAAATAGAATTAAGTTTTGTTTTTTCACTTCTTCAGAAATCGCTGGCCGAAGTGTCTGTGCCTTTAGCAGGCGATCCATTGCATGGTTTTCAGATAATGGGGTTACTAGAAAGCAGAAATCTTAATTTCGACCGGGTAATTATCCTTGGACTAAACGAAGGCATTGTTCCGCAAGCTTCTACAGGTACAACATTTATTCCGGATAGTTTGCGCAGGGCTTATGGTTTGCCAGTTCTGGAAAATCAGGATGCTATTTCGGCCTACATGTTTTATAGATTGATACAAAGAGCAAAACATATAGATTTTATCTATAACTCGCTAACCGACGAGAGTAATAGTGGCGAACCGTCGCGCTTTATAAAACAATTGGAGTACGAAAGTGGCTTTAACTTTAATCATATAGAATTGCAACTGCCTGTTAAAACTGCAATAAAACGAGAAGAAGTCGTGGTAAAGACTCCTAAGATACAAGCTGCACTCGAAAAATACCTAAAGGGGGAACGGATGCTATCGGCATCGGCTTTAACTACCTATATTAGTAATCCGATCGACTTTTTCTATAAATACATTGCCGGCATTGAAGAGCCTAAAGAGGTCGAAGAAACGGTAGAAGCTTATAAAATCGGGCTGATTTTACACGATGTAATGGAGCGGTTTTATGCGCAATTAAAAACTGCTGACGCAATAATAACGACCGAAAGAATTGCCGAAAAGAAAGCTGATGTTCCAAAGTTAATTAGAGAAGGTTTCGCAAAAGTGCTTTACGAAAATAGAAATGCTGAGCTTCATTTAAATGGGATGCAAAAAGTTATATACGAGATTGTCTTAGCTTATGTCGATATCATTTTAAAACAGGATGCTGCAGATGCTCCTTTTACCCTAATCGGTTTAGAGCAAAAAGGAAGCGTAAGCTTTAATTTTGAAGTAAATGGGGTGGAACAGCAGATTAAACTTTTTGGTATTATAGACCGTGTTGATTTAAAAGAAGGGGTTTATCGAATTGTAGATTATAAAACCGGGAGCGATCAGCTTAAATATTCGTCGATAGCAGCTAGCTTTGATACTGACTATGGAAATATTAATAAAGCATTGATACAAACGCTTTTTTACACCCATGTTTACGAACAAATGTCTAAAAACCATCAGGTCGAGCCTAATTTGTATATTGTTAAAATAATGAGCAAAGAAGGTATTAACTTTAATGCTAAGGGGGGGCTACTTAAAGCCGATTTTCTGGCAAGCGAGAAACAGATCTTCATTACGGCATTGAAAGAAAAGCTAAAAGAATTATTCGATTACACCATTCCTTTTAGAGCCAGCCAAAACCCTAAAAATTATCCATATTCGATTTATAAAACCCTATTCGGAAAATAGTAATGACTCCTAGCACTCCCATAAAATGCTAACACTAAATTTTACATCCTTTCCAGCTTTAGAAACAGAGCGATTAATTTTAAGAGAACATTTAACGACCGACACAGAGGCCTTGTTTGCGCTACGTACCAATGAAGAAGTAATGCGATTTATTGATCGCGAAAGGCCAAAATCTCTTTCCGATATCACTACATTTATTACCACTTTTAATGAAGGCTTTAAACAGGGCCAGCATATCGCTTGGGTAATTGCTTTAAAAGAAAACCCCGACCTAATGATAGGGTCTATAGGTTATTGGAGAACAAATTTGGCCAACTATCGTGCAGAAATAGGTTATATGTTGCATCAGCACTACTGGAGAAAGGGAATAATTTCGGAAGCATTAAATAAAACCATTGCTTTTGGTTTTGAGGATATCGGGTTACACTCGATCCAGGCCAATATTAACCCTGGCAATAATGCTTCCCGGCAAATTTTATTGAAACATGGCTTTGTAAAAGAAGCTTATTTTAAAGAAGATTATTATTTTAATGGCCAATTTTTAGATAGCGAAATTTACGGGATCGTTAACCCGAATGATTAATACCAATAGACATGCTAAATATTTATTTTTCCTCTCCTTGTTTTTTATGCATCGAAACGGACTACCTTTAAGACTCGACCCCGATACTCGGTATTTTATCTAACTAATTTATATACAAACATGTTAAAAACAGCAATCCCCATTCTCGCTTCCCTAAACAAGGAAGAAACCATAACATTTTATACCCAGAAACTGGGCTTTACTTTTCATTCGGACTGGGATGGTTATCTGATCTTCAGTAAAGATGAGATAGGCCTGCATTTATGGCCCACCGACGATCCTGCTATTCCAAAAGCAACAGGCTGTTATATAAATGTAACTGCGGTTGACGAACTTTATGCCGAATACCAGCAGCAGGGAGTTGTTCATCCTAATGGAACACTAAAAGATATGGTATGGGGGAAGCGCCAGTTTTCTATTTTAGACAATAATGGAAACATTATCCATTTTGGAGAAGATATTAATGCCGGTTAAAGGCTTATCGCAAAGTGTATTCAAAACACTACTTTAAAATTACGATACATTAGTTATATTTGCCCTTGTAATTTTTGAACATACAATGAGAGAGATACAATTTAGAGAAGCGCTACGCGAGGCATTAAGCGAAGAAATGCGTAAGAACGAGAACATTTTTTTGATGGGCGAGGAAGTCGCGCAATATAATGGTGCTTATAAGGTTAGCCAGGGAATGTTAGACGAGTTTGGCGACAAACGTATTATCGATACGCCTATTGCCGAGCTTGGTTTCGCGGGTATTGGGATTGGTGCTGCAATGAACGGCCTTTTGCCAATTATAGAATTCATGACTTTCAATTTCTCTCTGGTTGCAATCGATCAGATTATTAATGCGGCGGCAAAAATACTTTCGATGAGTGGCGGTCAGTTTTCGGTGCCAATTGTTTTTCGTGGCCCAACAGGAAATGCAGGTCAGCTAGGTGCACAACACTCTCAAAATTTTGAGAATTGGTTTGCGAATTGCCCGGGTCTAAAAGTAGTAGTTCCGGCAACGCCTTACGATGCCAAAGGGCTATTAAAACAAGCGATTTTAGATCCAGATCCAGTTATTTTCATGGAATCGGAAGTGATGTACGGCGATAAAGGCGATGTTCCAGAAGGCGAATATTATTTAGAGATAGGTAAAGCTAATGTCGTAAAAGAAGGAACCGATGTAACTATTGTTACTTTTGGTAAAATGTTAACCCGTGTGGTTAATCCAGCAGTTGAAGAGTTAGCGAAAGATGGCATAAATGCAGAAGTAATCGATTTACGTACTGTTCGTCCTATCGATTATGCAGCCATTATCAACTCTGTTAAAAAGACTAACCGCCTGGTAATTGTAGAAGAAGCATGGCCATTGGCATCGATTTCTTCCGAAATTACTTTTAATGTTCAAAAAAATGCATTCGATCATTTAGATGCACCAATTTTAAGAATTACCTGTGCCGATGTGCCGCTTCCTTATGCGCCAACTTTAATCGCTGCTAGCTTACCTAATGCAGAAAAAGTGATAAAAGCAGTTAAAGAAGTAATGTACGTTAACAAATAAACTATCATTAATTCTCATCAATAATACAAATCCTCTAAGTTATGCTTAGGGGATTTTTGTTTACCTCTTTTTCTATTATTTTTACTTGCAATGGATACACTTATTCAAAACATAGCTAACTTATTAAACCTTGCGATTAAACAAGTTAATGCAACATTAAGCCTACTCGACGAAGGGGCTACTGTACCCTTTATTTCACGCTACCGTAAAGAGGCAACAGGCAGCTTAGACGAGGTGCAGGTCGCCGCTATAAGAGACTTAGCACAGCAATTAAGAGAACTGGATAAGCGCCGGGAAGCCATCTTAAAATCGCTTACCGAGTTAGATAAATTGACGCCAGTACTAGCGCTGAAAATAAACGAGGCGCAAAGTATTGCCACATTGGAGGATATTTACTTGCCTTATAAGCCTAAACGTAAAACACGGGCATCGGTAGCTAAAGAAAGAGGCCTGGAGCCTTTGGCTTTACGCATTTTATCGCAAGGTAAGATAGACCCTGAACTGGAGGCGCTGACTTATGTGAAAATCGAAAAAGGAGTAAACAATACGGAAGAAGCATTAGCTGGCGCAAGAGATATTATAGCCGAAAGGATAAGTGAAGATATTGAAACGAGAACCAGGATGCGGCAATATTTTATGCAGAAGGCAACTTATAAGACTACTTTGGTAAAAGGGAAAGAAGAAGCAGGAGTTAAATATAGGGATTATTTCGAGTGGGAAGAAAGCGCCAAGAGTGCACCCTCGCACCGGGTGCTTGCCATGCGTAGAGGCGAGCAGGAAGGGTTTTTAAAGTTAGAGGTGCTGCCTCCAGACGAAGCCGCCATTGAATTATTGGAAAACCAGTTTATCACAAGTAAAAATGCATGCGCCGACCAAGTTAAGCTAGCGGTTTCGGATGGCTATAAAAGATTACTTCGGCCGGCAATGGAAACGGAGTTAAAAGCATTAACGAAACAACGGGCAGATGAGGAAGCGATTAAAGTTTTCGCAGAAAACGCCCGTCAGTTATTGCTAGCTGCCCCAATGGGCCAGAAAAAAGTATTAGCTATCGACCCTGGGTTTAGAACCGGTTGTAAGGTTGTTTGTTTAGATAAGCAAGGAAAATTATTAGAAAATGCCACTATTTATCCGCATACCGGCTCGGGTAACCTTAAAGATGCGGAATGGCAATTGACCCAGCTTTGCGAAAAATATGATATAGAAGCTATTGCTATTGGTAATGGTACCGCAGGCAGGGAGACGGAAACTTTTGTAAGGGGTTTGAAAATACCTGAGGTTTTGGTCGTGATGGTAAACGAAAGTGGAGCTTCTATTTATTCGGCATCCCCATTGGCAAGAGAAGAATTCCCTACACAAGATATTACAGTGCGTGGTGCTGTTTCTATAGGGCGCAGATTAATGGATCCTTTGGCCGAACTGGTAAAGATAGATCCAAAATCTATTGGCGTTGGACAATACCAGCACGATGTAGATCAAAGTAAATTGCAGCAGAGCCTGGACGATACGGTAATGAGTTGTGTAAATGCTGTAGGTGTAGAGCTTAATACGGCATCGAAACAGGTATTGGCTTATGTTTCTGGTTTAGGTAATACTTTAGCACAAAACATCGTTAATTACCGCAATACCAATGGAGCGTTTAGAAATAGAGAAAGTTTAAAAAAAGTTCCCCGCCTGGGAGATAAAGCTTTTGAGCAAGCTGCGGGATTTTTGCGTATTGGTAATGCGAAACAAGTGTTAGATAGCAGCGGAGTACATCCAGAACGTTACGAGCTGGTTAATCGAATGGCCAGCGATTTAGGTTGCTCGGTTAACGATTTAATGAAGGATACAAATTTACAAAAGCAAATTAATTTGCAACGCTACGTGAGTGCAACGGTAGGCTTACCCACTTTAACAGATATTGTGAAAGAACTGGCAAAACCAGGCCGCGATCCGCGCGAACAATTTGAAGCTTTCAGCTTTGCGGAAGGTGTAAATGCCATTAGCGATTTAAAAATAGGAATAAAATTACCGGGTGTGGTAACTAACATTACTAATTTTGGGGCATTTGTCGATATTGGTGTTCATCAGGATGGTTTAGTGCATACCAGTCAGCTTGCAAATCGTTACGTAGCGAATGCTAACGATATTGTAAAGGTAAACCAGGTCGTGGAAGTTACAGTGATGGCGGTTGATATTATACGTAAAAGAATTTCATTGTCGATGAAAGAAGAGCAAGAGACAAAGCACCAAGAATCCGGTATGAGAAATAAGGAGCAGGGAACAAAAAAGAAAGTGCAAGTAGTAGCTCCTAAAACGACCGGCCAAAAATCTGTGTCACAATCGAAGGCAGTAGTTGAAGGCGATTTGCAAACGAAGCTGGAAGCACTCAAAAGTAGATTTAAGTAATTTTCAAAACATTTTATGGATAGAATTTATAAATTAGTATAAATTATACCTTAACCGGATTGATATGAAACCTGGAGCATTAATTCCTATCCTTTATTCGGAAGACATTAAAAGAAGTATTGCTTATTATATCGAAGTTCTCGGGTTCGAAGAAAAATGGGAATGGCAGGATCCACCAACATTTGGCGGTGTAGACTGGGGGCATATACGAATATTCTTTTGTAAAGACGACCAGGGGAATCCTGGAACATGGCTAACTATTCATCTCGAAAATATAGACGAATATTACGAGGTGATTAAGACCCGTGGAGCTAAAATTCTCTCGCCACCTGAAGATAAGCCCTGGTTAATGCGAGAAATGCTGGTGGGAGACCCCGATGGGCATGTTATCCGTTTCGGCCATGGTCTCGACTGCGAATAAAAAGAGTTACAATTCAATTTGCCGTTTTATGCTTTCTTCGAGCGAAATTAAGGTTTCTGTCCGTTGTATCCCTTTTACAGCCTGGATTTCTTCGTTTAAGACATAGCGTAAATGATCGGTATCCCGACAGGTAATCTTGGCGAACATGCTGTAAGAACCAGTCGTATAATGCAACTCTACCACTTCTTTAATATTACTTAACTGTTCTACTGCATCTTTATAGAGCGATCCTTTTTCCAGGTAAATTCCTAAAAAGGCTGTGATATCAAAGCCCGCTTTCTTAGGGTCGATTATTAAATGGGAACCTTTAATAATGCCCAGGTCGGCCAATTTTTTCATTCTCACATGCACAGTTCCGCCAGAAATGATCAATTCTTTGGCTATTTCGGTATAAGGTTTGGTCGCATCCTGCATCAACTGTGTTAAAATCTGAATATCGAGGTTGTCAATTTCTAAATTTTGAGTTTCTTTTTTAAGCATATATTTTCTTATTTTTAATGATTTACTAATTTAATTACAATTATTGTAAAAATAAAATAAAATGATTAAAATATTTGTAACATATTAGGTATTTGTCTTATGTTTGTATCAAGCAAGTACAACGAAATCGTTCTTTAACAATTGCTTATACTCTGTAGGGTGGTGAAATTGGCAGACACACCTCCTTGTCTCGGTGGTAGAGGAAATGGGAAATCCGGCAACGGTACAACCACTCTATGAAGGTTCGACTCCTTCCCCTACAGCAATTAGTTTATCGACTAATGATTAAAAAATGTTGGGTGGTGAAATTGGCAGACACACCTCCTTGTCTCGGTGGTGGGGATTATGGGACAAACGCAATTTATGGGTTGACCACAAATTAATTTTGAATTGCAGCTAACTACCCCTTGAAGGTTCGACTCCTTCCCCAACAGCCAGTTTTATAAATAATAAGTTAGTTAAGGAAGCGGTCCGGTTACAGATCGCTTTTTTTTATGCAACGAAACGACCTAACTTAGACTTCACAAATTTTTAAAACTTGAGAAGTCAAGGGCTGTTACACAACATTAAAAAAGGGCCTTCAGTTAATTGAAGGCCCTTTTTAAATCTATTTTATCCCATATTTATCACTAAACTTCCTATCTAACTGCTTGTGCAAATTATCGAGGTTAATAGAGCGACCTTGTATAAAAGCTTCTTCAACCTTATTGGTTCTCATATCTAAAGCGTCGCCAGCCGAAATAAAGAAAGTAGCATCCTTACCAATGGCAAGGCTTCCGGTAGTTTTATCTATTCCCATTGCTTTTGCCGCGTTTAACGTAATTGTTTTTAAGGCTTCTTCTTTGCTCATGCCCCAGGCTGCTGCAGTTCCGGCCATAAAAGGCAAATTGCGCTGCTGCCAAAAGGCATCACTACCATCGATACTAATGGCAACGGTAACACCGGCATTGCTTAAAACCCCTACACTTTTATAAGGCATATTTACATCGTCGTCTGCTCTATTTGGTAATGAATGAGGGCTTTTTACAATCACGATTACCTGATTCGACTTTAAGAAATCCGTTAGTAAATAGGCTTCATTGCCCCCTACAATAACCGGGGTAATGTTAAATTGCTTCGCAAAATTTACTGCACTAACAATATCTTTCTGGTTTTCGGCAGTAATAAATAATTTTTCGGTACCATTAAATAAGCCTTTCATTGCCGCTAAACGAGTATTAGTAACCGCTGGCGTAGTTTCTGCATAAAGCCGGGCTTCTGTAAAAAACTTATTCAGCTCTGCAATGGCATTGTTAACACGTTCGTTAGGATCTAAAGTTGCACCCGGGGCGCCACCAAACCTGCCACCAAAGCCACCTCTGCCCCTTGGGGCCACAGGCCAGGTAAGGTGCATAGCATCTTCTTTTTTAATAATGGCATCTTCCCAGTTCCAGGCATCTAATTGTACAACAGACGAGCTTCCCGAAATCGTTCCTCCTTGAGGAGTAATCTGAGCCATTAAAATCCCATTACTTCGCAAAGTAGGGGGCACCTTAGAATCGGTATTGTAAGCAACAATTGCACGGATATGTGCGTTATTATCGCCCAATTCGTCGTCGTCGATGGTCGCATTAACGCTTGCGATCTCAACTAAGCCCACATTGGTAACGGGTGAAATAAATCCAGGATAAACATGTTTCCCAGAAGCCGTAATTATTCGGGCATCGTTGTTACTAAACTTTACTGTGGTCGCATCACCAATTCCGGTAATTTTTCCTTTATCAAAAGTTAAATACCCATTTTCTATTACTGTTCCTTCGCCCGTATGTATCGTAGCGCCCAAAACAATAATTTTTTGGCTTTGCGGCTTCGCCGGAGAAATATTCGCCTGCCCATAAGCCAGGTTGGCGGTTGCAATTAAAGCGATGGCGATGTTAAAATATTTATTCATGATTGTGTTCTCCTTCCATTTGATTCACTTCGGCCCAATAATCCTGTTCTGTTTCGCAAGAATAAAGTCGTGGCGGTCTTTCGCCAAATGCACGCTGTGTGCGAGCGCCGGCATTTTTGCTGCTCACTAATTTCTGAACAATGCGTGCTTTTTCGGCTGTTTGTGCTTTTTGTACCTGTGCATCGCGATCTATATCCCAATAAGCAATACCATCTACAAAAGTTTTCTCTGCTTTCGCATAAATAGAAAGTGGATTTGCCGACCAGATTACAACATCCGCATCTTTACCCACCTTAATGCTGCCCACTTTATTGTCGATATGCAGCATTTTCGCAGGATTAAGCGTTACAAATTTTAAGGCTTCTTCTTCGGGTACTCCGCCATATAATACCGATTTACCGGCTTCCTGGTTTAAGTGGCGAGCCATTTCGGCATCGTCAGAGTTGAAGGCCGTAGTGATACCCACATTATGCATAATCTTTCCATTATAAGGAATAGCTTCCTGTACTTCCATTTTATAAGCCCACCAATCGGAAAATGTCGAACCCGCAATGCCGTGCGCCTTCATTTTATCAGCTACTTTATAACCTTCTAAGATGTGCGTAAAAGTGTTGATTTTAAATCCTAAACTATCGGCAACGTGAATTAACATATTAATTTCACTTTGTACATAAGAGTGGCAGGTAATAAAACGTTTGTTGTTCAGTATTTCTACAATGGCATCTAATTCCAAGTCTCTACGTACATTGTTGCCTTTAACAGCCAATGCTTTTTCGTATTCTTTAGCCCGTGTAAATTCGTCGACATAAGTTTGCTCGACTCCCATTCGCGTCGAAGGGAAACGCTGATTGTTCTGTGAAGAACTTCGTTTTACATTTTCGCCCAAAGCGAACTTTATAAAACCGTCTGCGCCTGCAAATTTTAATTCTTCAGGCAATTTGCCCCAGCGAAGTTTAATTAATTGCGCCTGACCGCCAATAGGGTTTGCAGAGCCGTGCAAAATCTGTGAAGTGGTAACTCCGCCGGCCAATTGACGATAAATATTTACGTCTTCCGAATTAATTACATCAGCAATACGAACTTCGGCCGAAACCGACTGCGCGCCTTCATTAATACCACCCGTTCCGGCAATATGTGAATGTTCGTCTATTAAGCCGGCAGTAATGTGCTTGCCGGTGGCATCGATAACTTTAGCCGAGCCTGCCGAAAGATTTTTACCTACAGCTTTAATCTTCCCATTTTCTAAAAGCACATCTGCATTTTGTAAAATGCCCTCTTTTTCGTTGGTCCAAACTGTTGCATTTTTAAGTAAAACTGTTTCCTGAGCAGGCAATGCCGCGGTGCCAAAGGCAATGAAAGGAAAAATTAATGACCCATTTGCTATAACTGGTTTTGTTTCGTCGCGTTTTGGCATTTCTCTAGCTGCTTCTTTAAAGCTGCCATTCCAGGAACCTGCAGGTAGAGAATTAACGGTTACATCGCCACTAAATGTTAGTGGATTTGCGCTCGTTAAATAACCACTTAAACGCACATCCCCAACCGGATTTTTCTTTAAATTAAAAGAGAGAGTAACCCAATCGCCACTACGGTTAAAAGCTGCAGTAGTTTTAACGCTGTCGGTGCCTAAACGCTCGATCGCTGCCACCGAACCACCACCTGTGCCTGTAATTTTTAAAACGGTAGTTCCTATGCCATCTATATTTAAACTATAAGTGCCGCGCAGATCGGTAACATCCATTTTATTGACTACGAAACGATTGCCTTGTACCCAATTTTCGAAAATGATATTCCCGTTCTTGAAGAGGTTATCGGAAGTAATTAAAAAGTTGGCTAGTTTACCTTTTTCGATCGAACCTACTTTATCCATAACACCAAGCATCGTAGCGGGTATTTCGGTTACAGCCATTAGGGCTTGCTTTTCGGTTAAACCGTTAGAAATGGCTTGTTGCAAGTTTGCCCAAAAATCTTTCGGGCTTTCTAAGCCATAAGTAGTTAAAGCGAATTTTATCCCTGCTTTTTCTAATACACCGGGGTTTGTTGGTGCGAGTTCCCAACCCTTTAATTGTGCAAGGCTCAAGTCTCTTGCGGCTATTGGGTCTTCAACATCAAACGCTTTAGGGAAATTGATCGGGATAATTAAACTTGCACCCGTAGCTTTAACCGCATCGATGCGTTGATACTCGTCACCGGTCGATTTAATAATAAATTGTTTGCCAAATTCTTTGGCAATTTTATCGGCCCGCAAAATATTTGCCCAACCATCGGCCTCAAAAAGCTGAGGGAGATCTTGTTGTTTATTAAATTGCGCTAAAGAGATGTTATATTCTTCTTTTTGTCCTTTATACCAGGCAGCATCTAAATAAGTCTGGCGTAGTAAAGCAATCGAACCCATTAGCGACGAAGGATAATCGTTAGTCGAAGTCCCGCGGTTAAACGAATAATTGGCTGCGCTCTGGTCGTTTAACATGACTTCGTTTTCTTTGCTATCGTTTAAAGTAACTACAGCCGACGTACCCCGGGCAATCCCGTCGCGACTAATCGAATTTACACTCCCGAAGCCTGCTTTACGTAAATCGTCGGCCTTCTTAGTGTCTATACTAAAAATATTCCTGGCTTCAATTTCTGGCCTGATACTTTCGTTCCAGCCATAGGCTCCTTTTTTTGTCGAGGTAAAAACAGACTGGCGCCCAAAAAAACCACCAGCACTTTGTGCACGTTGTGCTTCGGCAATGCCATAAGAAGTAAACGCATCGACTAACGAAGGATAAATATACTTTCCTTTGAGATCTATAACCACATAACCTTTCGGAATGGCTGTGCCAGTTCCCACCGACTGAATGGTTTTGCCTTTGATGAGCAACACACCGTTGCTAATCGTCTGGTTGGCATTAACCACAATGTTTGCATTGGTAAAAGCATAAAGCCCCGGTCTGATATCGAATGAACCATTAACAGGAAAAGTTTGCTGGGCAAACAAAAATGTAGTCGAAAATACCAACGCGATTGCGAGTAAAATTTTCTTCATAAATTTTTATTTAGTTAAGTGCTTAAATCTATTCATAAATAAAGATTTATTGCTTTTATAACATGTTTTTTACACCCCCCTAAAATAGGTTCCTGTTTATTAAAAAAATGCTATTTTTGAAATAAAAAAGCTATGAATTTTTATACACTCTTAAAAAGCTCACATTCCGGGTGGAGATATGTGGTTTTCATTTTATTAGTAATTGCTGTAATCCAGGCATTGTCTGGTTGGTTAGGTAAAAAGGCGTACACGGAAGGAAATAGGAAACTTAACTTATTCACTTTAATTAGTGCTCACATTCAATTACTATTCGGGTTAATATTATACTTCGTAAGTCCTTTAACCAAACTTCCATCATCGGAGGCTATTGGCCGTTATTGGAAAATGGAGCATATTAGCATCATGATTTTGGCCGTTATCTTAATTACGATAGGGAATTCTAAATCGAAAAAGACGGCCGAAGCTATAGCAAAACATAAAAATATTGCCATTTTCTTTGGCCTGGCCCTAATCCTCATTATTGGAGCTATTGCCATGATGGTAAAAAGCGATCCGTCCAGAACTTGGTTTGGGGTTTCTTAAGGGTTAGAATAATTAACTCGATATAATGTAGTTCATAAAATTAATCATTGTCTGTAGTTTTGAGGTATGCGGATCTCATTTGGGAACTAACACACTTTAATTTATTAGAAAATGGAAAATGTAATTCAATGGTTAATTGTTATCGTAATTGTGCTACTCGTAAAGATATCGTATCATTATTATCCTGCTATCAATAAATTATACACAGATGGGATCATTTCTAAAAAAAAGAGAATATGGATAATGATAATTTCTTTTATCATCCCTTTTGTAGGACTTGCTATAATCTCATTTCATAATTTTAAGGCAGGTCGACAACGGGCTTAAATAATTAGTTCGTGTTCGAATAAAAAGCAGAAATAGTTAAAAATTCCCTAAAATATTTTGATTATTTAACTTTTTGTATACATTTGCGTTTCAATGATTAACAATACACATACATGGCAATGGCGTCTAATTCTAAAAAGAGTTATGTCGTAGCTTTGTGCACCTTATAGTTTATCAACCTAAACCTAATAAACCACATTTAAAAACCCGACGTAACCACACGCCGGGTTTTTTGTTTTATCATTAAATTAACCATGAATACCTATACCATACAAACTTACAAAAAGCAGCAACTAGCCGATACGACTACTCCGGTAAGTATTTACCTGCGCCTGAGAGATGTTTTCCCGAACACAATTTTACTGGAAAGTTCCGATTACCATAGTCGCGAAAATGCAACGAGTTATGTTTGTGCCGAACCTGTAGCAGGTATTATTTTGCAGGATGGCGTTTTAAGCACTTATTTCCCGGATGGCAGCAAAGCCGCCAAAACAGATTTTGTTCTTGCCGAAGAAATAGAAGCGTTTAAGGCGTGCTTTAATCCGGTCGGCCCAACTGGGGGGAAACATATCTCGACGGGTTTGTTTGGCTATTTTACGTGGAATGCCGTACAGCATTTTGAGGATATTAGCTTTACTTCGGCTACGCCTGATGAAGATAAAATCCCAGTGATGCAGTACCATGTTTACCGGTATATTATTGCAATAGATCATTTTAAAAATGAAGTTTCCCTAGTTAAAAACAGATTTAACGAAGATACAGATCTGGATCTAACGAAGATTGAATACCTTATTCAAAATAAGAATTTTCCAGCATACAGCTTTAAAACCGATGGCGAAGAGCAGTCTAATTTAACCGACGAAGGCTTTATTACCATGGTCGAAAAGCTAAAGAAACACATTTATCGGGGTGATGTTTTTCAGATCGTGCCTTCCAGGGCATTTAAGCAAGGGTTTTTGGGTGATGAATTTAATGTTTACCGTTGTTTAAGATCGATTAACCCATCACCTTACCTGTTTTACTTTGACTATGGAAGTTTTAAATTGTTTGGCTCTTCTCCCGAGGCGCAGATTACCATTGGTAATAAGGTCGCCAATATTTTTCCAATTGCCGGGACTTTTAAACGGACGGGGAACGACGAAGAAGATGTGGCCCTAGCCAAGAAACTGGAACAAGATCCTAAAGAAAGTGCCGAACATGTAATGCTGGTCGACTTAGCCCGTAACGATTTAAGCAGGCATTGTAATGGGGTGGAAGTGAAGTCATTTAAAGAAGTACAATACTATTCGCATCTTATCCATCTGGTATCGAAGGTAAGTGGAAATTTACAGGCGGGTGTAAGTGCTTTTAAGGTGGTTGCAGATACTTATCCCGCTGGAACTTTAAGCGGTGCGCCGAAATATAAGGCCATGCAATTAATAGATGAGTACGAAAAGCTGGGTCGTAATTTCTATGCCGGAGCTATTGGCTATATGGGTTTTAACGACGATTTTAATCACGCTATTATGATCAGAACTTTTATGAGTAAAAATAACCAGCTGCATTACCGGGCTGGGGCTGGTATTGTTGCCGACTCTATAGCCGAGAATGAATTGAATGAAGTAAATAATAAGATCGCGGCGTTGCGTAAGGCAGTGGTAATGGCGACGGGAATTTAGGCTGAAGTTGAAAGGTTGATGGTTGAAAAAGATAACAAGTCGCTGGATGACGAACGACTAACCAGTTAACCAACAAAAACGAAAAGATGATGAATAGAAATAAAACAGTATTGGTAATTGATAACTATGATAGTTTTACCTATAATTTAGTGCATTTGATAAATGAATTGGGTTATGAAGCAATCGTTTGGAGAAATGATAAATTTATGCTCGACGAGGTGGCGGCATTTGATAAAATTTTGCTCTCTCCGGGGCCTGGATTACCAGAAGAAGCTGGGTTATTACTAGATGTAATTAGAAAATATGCGCCTACAAAAAGCATTCTGGGGGTATGTTTAGGTCAACAGGCTATTGCCGAAGTTTTCGGGGGAAATTTGTTAAACCTTGGCCGGCCTATGCATGGCATTGCAACCCCGATTACCATACTCGATAAAAATGAGCGTTTGTTTAAAGATTGCCCAGATCAGATAACGGTTGGACGCTATCATTCGTGGGTAGTCGATCCTGCAAATATCCCTGCGAGTTTAAATGTGACCGCCATCGATGGTGACCGGCAAATTATGGCGCTGCGGCATAAAGAATTTGATGTTTGTGGAGTGCAGTTTCATCCGGAAAGTGTACTTACTCCATCTGGAAAGCAAATGATGAAGAATTGGTTAACTAGTTAAGCAATGAATATTTTAGATCGAATAGTTTTACGAAAAAAGGAAGAGGTTGCCATAGCAAAACAGAAAGTTTTGATTAGCGAACTGGAAGCATCTCCTAATTTTACGCGGCAACCGCTAATTTTTAAAGATTTCTTGCTCGACGAGAAAAGGACCGGCATAATTGCCGAATTTAAAAGGCGCTCGCCCTCTAAAGGGACAATTAATGCCGATGCCGAGGTAGCCGCTGTTACGCAGGCATATAACATAGCCGGCGCTTCGGCATTGTCTGTACTTACAGATACAGATTTTTTTGGCGGGAGTGCCAAAGATTTGCAGAAAGCAAGGTCGATTAATCAGATTCCTATTTTGCGGAAAGATTTTATGATCGATGAATATCAAATTCTGGAAGCGAAGGCTTGGGGGGCAGATATTATTTTGTTAATTGCGGCCATTTTAAGCCCGAAACAAGTTATCGATTTTGGTAAGCTGGCACAAAGCTTGGGCCTTAGTGTATTGTTAGAAGTACATAACCTGAACGAGTTAGAGCGGAGTATTTGCCCAAATGTAAATGCGATAGGAGTAAACAATAGAAATTTAGGCGATTTTACAGTCGATATCCAAACTTCATTCGATTTGGTTAACCATATTCCAAACGAATTTTTGAAAATCTCCGAAAGTGCGATTGATAATCCGATGGTAATTAAGCAACTTAAAGCGGCGGGTTATAATGGGTTTTTAATTGGCGAGAATTTTATGAAAACAGCCGATCCCGGACAAGCAATGCAAGATTTTGTAAAGCAGCTTTAATTTTTGTTAATTCGGTAGGCCAAGCCAAAGGTAACATTGGTTTCGATTAATCCCTCGCCTGTAATTAAACCATGAAGGTTTGCCTGTGGATTAATCGTAAGCCCAAATCTGTTTTTATAATAATATTGAACACCCAGGCCCGCGGTTGCGCCAACACCCGATTCGATGGCAAGATCTGATTGATCGAGGTTTATATCCATTAAAAGACCTGCGTTTAAAAAGAATAGTTTAGCAAATTCTAAGCGGATTTTAATTGGAAGATTAAGTAGCTTAAGTGTATTATTAGTTTCGGTTTGTGGCAGATTAGGATAATTAAATGTAGTGGTATACTTATAATTAATATAGATGAGGCCAGTTTCTATGAAAAGATGTTTGTTTAATCCTTCGTGGTAGTTGATCCCAAAACTATTTAAGGATTTTTGGTGTTCTGTTGTCAGATTGCCATCAATTTTGCCATAATGAGCAATATCTCCTTTGCCACTTCCATAGGTTAATAGAAATGTATTTGCTGTTTTTTGTGCCATACAAAAAAATGCGAAAAGTAATAAAAATAAGGTAAATAAGTATTTCATATAGAGCGGCTTAGAGGAGTTGATTTATTATGGATAAAGATTAAAACGAAAAATTACGTTACAATGTTACAAAATAAAAAAATAAGCTGATCTTAATGACAAGATACCAATAATAACACAATTTTAAACTTTGTATCTTTGCATCAAATTAAATGGGAAAACAAAAAACTTACGATACTGCCCTCAAACAAGAACGAGCTGTGCTTGTTGGGGTTATTACCCCGGGCGAAAAGCCCGAACAGACAAAGGAATATCTGGACGAATTGGCTTTTTTAGTGGATACAGCGGGTGGAGTGGTCGAAAAAACTTTCACTCAAAAAATGCTGCGACCCGATAGGGCAACCTTTGTTGGTACCGGAAAGTTAGCCGAAATACAAGCTTATGTAAAGGCCGAAGAAATAGATATAGTTGTTTTTGACGACGAATTATCGCCCTCGCAACTGCGGAATATTGAACGGGAGCTCCAGGTCAAAATCCTCGACAGAAGCAATCTTATTTTAGATATTTTTGCTGGAAGGGCACAAACTGCACAAGCTAAAACACAAGTCGAGCTGGCGCAACTTCAATATTTGCTTCCTCGTTTAACGCGTTTATGGACCCACTTAGAACGCCAGAAAGGGGGCATCGGGATGCGTGGTCCCGGCGAAACCCAGATCGAAAGCGATAGAAGGATGATTTTAGAAAAAATCTCCCTGCTTAAGGAACGCCTTAAATTAATCGACCGTCAAAATGAAACCCAACGTAAAAACAGAACTGCTTTAATTCGCGTAGCCCTCGTTGGTTATACCAATGTTGGCAAGTCGACAATCATGAATATGCTGTCCAAATCGGAGGTCTTTGCAGAAAATAAACTTTTTGCAACCCTCGATACCACCGTCCGTAAAGTGGTAATCGAGAACTTGCCCTTTTTGCTCTCCGATACGGTTGGCTTTATCAGAAAATTACCCCACCATTTAGTAGAATGTTTTAAATCTACACTCGACGAGGTTAGAGAAGCCGATATCTTAATTCATGTAGTCGATGTTTCGCACCCCAATTTCGAAGACCAGATCCATACGGTTAACGAAACCTTAAACGATTTGGGCGCTAGAGATAAAGATACCATCATGATCTTTAATAAAATAGATGCTTATAAAATCCCGGCTGCCGACGAATTTAACGAAGAAGCCACCCCTTTAACCCTAAGCGATTTTAAGAAAACCTGGATGGCACAGCATAATGCCCCTGCAATTTTTATATCGGCCACTAAAAAAGAAAATATCGAAGAATTTAAGCAATTACTGTACGATAAGGTAAAAAATATTCACGTTGCACGCTATCCTTACGATAAGTTATTATATTAACCGATTTGCAATGAAACAATTTTTCCTCTCTCTTGCCTGCTGCTTTTTGATTTTTATGGCCAAAGCTCAAGTGGTAAGCTTAAATACTGCAGAGCTAGCGAAGCTGAAAAATCTCATTCGTACAGATACTGATGTTCAAAAGCATTGGCAAATTTTATTAATAACGGCAAACGAAGCACTTACTGCCGAGCCAAATCCGGCAGATACTATTTTAACGGAAGGTATTTTACAAGGTGATCCGCGTAAAACCAAGACCTGGAAATCGCTGGAAGATATGCAGAAAGTTTATGCCTTAAGTCTTGCTTATAAAGTAACCGGGGCAGCTAAATATTTAAATAAAGCGAACGATTTCTTATTTGCCTGGGCAACACATAACCAACCACAGGGGAATCCAATTAATGATACCAACTTAGACCGGATTATATTTGCCTACGATTTATTAAAGACAGATCTTAGTGCCGATGCGAATAGGGTAATAAGTTTCTGGTTAAATCGGGTAGCGACACAGGAAATGAAGACCTTTCGGGAAGCTACCGCAAATAAAGGGAGTCGTAAGAGCTTTAATAACTGGAATTCCCATCGGATTAAAGCAATAGTACAGGTTGCTACGGCATTAGCGGATAAAAAATTAGAAAATTTTATTGTTCAGGCTTACCTTATGCAAATTTCACAAAATTTAAAAAGTGACGGAAGCAGTTTTGATTTTCATGAAAGAGATGCTTTACATTACCATATTTACGATGTAGACCCCCTACTTGTCGCTGCCACTATTTTAAATAGAAATCCAAAAATAAAGGGCGATTTTTATACTTACCAGGCAAAGGAAGGTCGCTCTTTAAAAAAGTCTGTCGATTGGCTAGTCCCTTATTTTACTGGAGAAAAGACACATGCCGAATGGGTAAACTCTAAGTCAGCTTTTGATAAAAAACGCGCAGCAAATGGAGAAAAGGGTTATATTGCGGGAACGTTTTTTAAATCATCGGAAGCTAGCAGCACTATAGCATTAGCAGCTTATTTCGATCCGAAAATGCTGGATATTTATAGAGAACGGACTAAAATTAATTCGAAATACCCTACCTGGCAATTTGTACTTAACGAAGTTAGGCGGGCTTTACCAAGCCAGGTAGAAAGATAAAAAATTGCTGGTTTAATATATAAATTATGGAAAGTAAAAGACAACAGAAGTTTGCGGGACTATTACAGGAAGAGCTTGCGGCCATTTTTCAGCGCGAAGGGTCGGCTTATTTACCCAATACGCTAGTAACCATTACAAAAGTTCGTGTTTCGCCCGATTTAGCGGTGGCGAAAGTATATTTAAGTTTTTTAAATACGAATAACACCAGTTTATCGGTAGCTACTGTAAATTCACATGCCAGCGAAATTAGATATAAATTAGGTGCACGAATTAGACATCAGGCCAGGGTAATTCCTACGCTTTCTTTCTTTGTCGACGACACGAACGAATATGTAGCGCATATCGATAAAATCTTTAATAAGATTGCCCGCGAGCGTAAGGAAACGGATCAGGAAACCAATGAAGAATAATAAATATATTCGCGAACCGGGTAATTTTTTTACGCATGTTATTCCGGCATTATTGGCCATTCCAGGTTTATTCCTTTTGCTTCAAAAGGCATTCAACTATTTCCAATATACCGCCGCGCTAATTTATGGAATCGGTGTTATTTTGCTGTTTAGTGTAAGTGCAATTTACCATAGCCTCCCCAAAACAGAATATAGTATTCGCTTTTGGCAGAAATTCGACCATTGCTGTATTTATTTAATGATAGCAGGCTCTTTTACGCCAACGGCCCTATTGGTTTTCGATGGCCAGCTACGCTGGATAATCTTTGGTATGGTCTGGCTTATAGCTGTAGCAGGCTGCCTGCTTAAGATTTTTAATCGCTTAAAGAACCAAGCCGTTTCTACCGGTTTATATATTGCCATGGGTTGCCTGGTTATTCCATTTTTACAAAAGATGGTACAGGTACTGCCAATTTCTGCACTAGCGTGGCTCATTTTAGGCGGCGTGTTTTATATCGGCGGCACTTATTTTTATGCCAAAGATAAACCCCTGTATAAATATTTTCATAGCCACGAAATCTGGCATGTTTTTGTAAATTTTGGAGCCCTTTCGCATTTTATATACAATTATGTTTATGTTTTTAATGCCCCATGAGCGCTCAGGAAAAACTTCGGGACTTTTTAAATGATCCTCAAAATAAAATTGGTAAAATAGTCGATTTTAACCCGGCTACCGATCGTTTGCTCCCATTCGATTTTACGGTAAATAATACTGCACTTAACCCAGAAATTATAGCCGATACCCTTCGGTTTTCCGATTGGGTAACTGCACAATTAACCGCGGGCAATGCGCGTTATGGCATTGGCGGATATAACGAACACCGTACAATTTACAGCAGGAGTAGCCATTTCGATTCGAACGAAGAGCCACGAAGGTTGCATCTTGGTGTAGATATCTGGGGGCCGGCTACAACGCCAATTTATAATTTTTACCCCGCTACAGTACATAGCTTTCAGTTTAACGATAATTTTGGCGACTATGGAGCAACAATTATCTTACAATATCAATTGGACGGGTTAAAGCTTTATGCCTTATATGGTCATTTAAGTCTCGATTCGCTTAGCAACCTTAAAGAGGGGCAAGCTATTGCCTCAGGGCAACAATTTGCAAGCTTTGGTGTCGCTGCCGAAAATGGTTATTGGCCGCCACACCTCCATTTTCAACTCCTGTTAGACTTGGAAGGGAAAAAGGGCGACTATCCGGGAGTTTGCCAATTTTCTAAACGAGCACACTATCTTCAAAATTGCCCCGATCCGGTTTTAGTTTTACAACATAACTTTTATCAGCCTTAGTAATGATGAAGCAGCTAACTCTCCGTATTTTTGCTTTTCTAGATTTCATCTCATTGGTTTTTATGGGAATGCAACTTTGGCAAATTGCAAACCATTATAGCGAATTGTCGAATAAACTCTCGGTTAAAATTGGAGCGCTCCTCATGTTCCCGATGTTTTTACTGGTTTTGATTGGTGCTATAGGCTTATTTTTTGGCAAAAAGGTGGGTTATATTCTTTATTATATCCAGTTTCCATTTCGACTTTATTTATGGGTGTTTTCAGTTGGATTTATTACTTTATTACCCGAGGCCTTAAGTGTTTACGACGATAAATGGTTCGACATACTTTTAAAGGTTTGTATCGTGGCCGAATTTATTAGGTTATATTTAACAATAAGGAGTCAACTCCGTTTGAAGTAAGTTTACAAATTTATATATTTAGGTAACCTTAACTCATAAACCTATGAAGAACCTTTTTTTTATACTTAGTCTTTTTATTGGATTGACAGCTTGCACTCCTAATTTAAATAGCCTAAAGAGAACTCCTACCAAATGGGTATTAACGGAATGGCCTGGGAAGACTTTGCCTGGCAAAGCACAGGCTACACTAAATATAACCGAAGGGCATAAAATTGGGGGGAAGTCTTTTTGTAATGTTTATGGCGGAAATGCTGTTTTTAATGGAAACGCCTTAAAATTTAGTCAGTTTTTTGGCACTAAAATGTATTGCGAAGGAAGTGCAGAGGCTGAAAATAAGTTTATAGCCGATCTGGAAGCGGTAAATGCAGGTCGTTTATCTGGAGACAAACTATTGCTCTTAAAGGACGAACAAGTGGTAATGGTGTTCAGTAAAACTGAATAAATAGATTTTAGTGAATTGATTTTCCGAAAGGAGAAAAAGCTAAATTCATTAATTTAAAGTGTTGTAAACCAAAGGGGATACCCACAATAGTAATACAAAATAGCAACCCAAAAATTAAATGAGTTAAGACAATCCAAATTCCACCAAAGATTAACCAAATTATATTCATAACAGTCGATAAACAACCTACATTCGACGAAGTATCGGTTATTTTAACACCAAATGGAGCAAGTCCGACTATGGCGAATTTGAAGCATTGCAGCCCAAATGGAATGCCTACAATAGTAAGGCACAGTATTAATCCGCCAAAGAGGTATTGAAAAAAAATAAATATACCCCCAAAAATAATCCAAATTAAATTTCCAATAAGACTCATGACATGCTTTTGCTTTAAGATTAAAGATAATCAATATTGTGGATCAGACGTGAAATTTCAAGTATAAACTTTTTAAAACTTCGTATGTCTCCCTGGTTGAAGAATTTACTTAAAATATAACCAGAAGAGTTTAATGGAATGCTACGCAAAAAAATAAAAACTCGCCGCATTCTTTGCAAGGTCTATTATTGTTAATTGAAAATGGGTTTTTGTTTGTATTTTAGCATACACACAAAAAGATCTGTTTATGAAATCATCAATTTTTTTAGCGACACTTGTCGCTTGCTTTGCATTAGGCAAGGCTCAAGCTCAGACCGTTAATGGAGTAAGGCTAAGTGAACTGAAAAGTGATTATATCGAAATTAGTGAGGTTGTCCCTGTTTTGGGAAGCAAGCTATGGATTAGTCTCGAATATGGCCAAAAGCCAGATGGTAATAGTACCACGCTCATTAAAGACGATAATGGCAAAAATCTGGAGTTTAATTCGCTCGTAGATGGGCTAAATAAACTGAAAGGTTATGGTTATGAACTTTTTCAGGCTTATTCGAAAAATAGAGGCGCCCAAACGGATTATAAATATTATATCCTCAAAAAGAAACAATAGGGGTTATATTTAACTTATGGTTTTTGAACTGTTAAACGACACGATTGCTTTCCCAGACCCTACTTTGGCCGAACCCGATGGTTTATTGGCTGTTGGGGGCGATCTTAGTGTAGAAAGACTAATGTTAGCTTATCGACATGGAATTTTTCCATGGTTTAACGAAGATAGTCCGATATTGTGGTATGCGCCACATCAACGTTGTATAATTTATCCTCATAAAGTTCGGGAGAGTAAAAGTATGCGCAAGATTTTGCAGCATGGTGTTTTTGATATCACAACAAATCAGGCTTTCGAAAAGGTAATTAGGCAATGCGCGCAAACCCCAAGACAAGGGCAGGACGGTACCTGGATCACCAGTGAAATGCAACAGGCTTATATTAAATTATACGAAAACAATTTAGCACAAAGCATAGAAGTTTGGCAAAATAATCAATTAGTTGGTGGTTTATATGGGGTAAAAATGGGTCGTGTTTTCTGTGGCGAGAGCATGTTTAGTCTAGTTAGCAATGCTTCTAAAGCAGCCTTAATTTATCTCTGTAAAACGATGGAGTTTAATTTAATAGATTGCCAGCTGCCAAACGAGCATTTAATGAGTATGGGAGCAGAAATGATCGATAGCGAAACATATTTAGGGTTTATTGGGTAGTCGGTTTTCGACTTTCGCTGGTTATCTATCGACTTTCCAATCCTCTATCTTAACTAAGTAACTCTTTAATATCTGCCTTGCTTAACGATTTGAAGAAACTTTCTTCGGTTGTGATGAGCGAATTTGCTAAAGATTTTTTGCGACGTTGTAAGGCTAAAATTTTTTCTTCGACAGTATCCTTCGAAATAAATTTGTAAATAAATACTTTTTTATCCTGCCCAATTCGATGGGTTCGATCTATGGCTTGTTGTTCTACGGCTGGGTTCCACCAAGGATCTAAAATGAATACATAATCGGCCTGGGTTAAATTTAAACCTACCCCGCCTGCTTTTATCGAAATTAAAAACACCTTTAAATCGGTATTCTCCTGAAATTTGGCTACAATTTCGCCGCGATTTTTAGTCCCGCCATCAAGATAAGCATAAGGAATCCCTTCTTTCTCAAAGCTGGATTTAAAAATGCTAAGATGCTTTACAAACTGAGAGAAAATAAGCACTTTATGACCGCCCTTTAATACGTTATCTAGAGTGTGCATTACATTCTCAAATTTACCCGAATCAGAACTATACTCCTCGTCGATCATTACCGGATGGTTTGCCAGTTGCCGGAGTGCAGTTAGGCCCTGTAATAATTGAACCTGCTTTTTGGCATAAGTTCCATTATCCATGCTGGTTAACAGGTCATTTCTATAGGCCGACTTGGTCTTCTCGTAACATGCTGCCTGATCTTCGCTCATATCGCAATAAAAGATATGCTCTGTTTTTGGAGGTAATTCTGCAGCCACCTGTTCTTTAGTACGACGAAGCACGAAAGGTTTGATAATAGCTTGCAGTTTTTTTGCCTTCTCTTCGTCTTTTCGCTTTTCTATAGCCTGTACATACTCTTCATTAAAGAAAGATTGGGTACCAAGCAGGCCTGGGTTCAAAAAAGTAAGTTGTGTCCATAAATCTCCCACCGAGTTTTCGACAGGCGTACCACTTAAAACCAACCTGTTTTTTGCCCGCAACATCCTTACAGCTTTAAACGACTTGGAAGAAGGGTTTTTTATGTTCTGACTTTCGTCTAATATAATATAATTGAAATAAAATGCTCTTACTAGCTCTGCATCAACACGAGTAATGCCATAGGTAGTAATAACAAGATCATATTTATTAAAATGGCTGATGTCTTTATTACGAAAAGTACCGGTATGCGCATGTATTTTAAGCTTTGGGGTAAACTTTTTTGCTTCATTTAGCCAGTTGTAAATAAGGGAAGTAGGCATTACAATTAATGAGGTGCTGGTTGTTTCGTTTTGCTCGTCTTCTTCCTTTAGTTTTTGCAACATGGCTAAAGTCTGGATGGTTTTACCTAAGCCCATGTCGTCGGCAAGGCAGCCCCCAAAATTGTATTCGCGTAAGAAACCAAACCAATTATAACCCGCCTTCTGATAATGACGTAAGTCTCCTTTAAAATGTATGGGCATTCTGGTGTCTGCAATATCTTCGAAATCGTTTAGTCGTTGCAGTTTCCGGTCTAAAGTAATATGTGCTAAGCTATTTTCCGCTAAGTCATTAATTAAACCAATGTGATGCTTTTTAAGCTTCAAATTTTTTCCGCTTTCGGCCAGACTAAACAATGTACTATACTGTGTGAACCATTTTTCGGGGATAATAGCTATGTCTCCATCAGGTAAGGTAAATTCTCTTTTCTTATAAAGAATATGTTGTTTTAGCGCAATAAATGGAATAGGGTGTATACCAAAATAAACGATCGCATTAATGTCGAACCAATCATTATCTTGCTTAATCTCGAAGTCGATCTTATTAACGCCAAAAACGAACCGTTTACTGGTATTTGCTTGTTCGATTTCGAAACCAGCCGCATGTAAAATTTCGATGTGTTCATTTACCCAGGTAATAATAGCATAAGCTGGGTTATCATTTTCGCTTAATGTAGGGAGCTCCAGATGATGAAAAACCGCGCTAACTTTTTTTAATCCCAGACTTTGTAAGAAAGCAAATTTTTGTTTCTCACCATCAGCATCGCGTTTGATCCGGGTAAAGGTATAATTATTATCAGCTTTGCTGAGACGAACGGTAACCTTGTGTTCATTGCCGGTAGCGAAAGCGTATTGCCCATATTTAAAATAAAGCTGAATCTGTGAAACACCACCATCTACGTAAATTACTTTGATAACAGGGATAGCCTCATGTTTTTCGGTTTTAATGTCAAACCCTTCGGCATAAACATGGTACTTTTCGATTAATGGGGCCACAAATTTCTCGAAATAAGTCTCTTCGGTGGCCTTTGGAATGGTAATGTAGCGCTTATTTAGAAATGGAATAAATTTTTTGCCCTCAATGTCCTGTTCGAAAAAATAAAGCACATCGTTTAATAAAAGCCAAGCTGGCCGATTGGAAATTACCTGCGCATCCTTAAACATAAAGTCGATGCGCAAACCCTGGTACTTAATGGTTGGAAAATAACGGGTTTCGATGTCTCCCCTTCTAAAATGGAACAATACCGTCGCTGCTTCGGTCGCCAATTCGATTTTTCGTTCTGCCGGCCAGCCATCTTTGTCCATTAAATAGAGCCCATCTCTTGTTTTTAAAATCTCTAAAACCTCGGCGAGCTTTTTCTCGATTTTAGGACGAACACTATCGTAAAACTTCTCGTCGAAAAATTTGCTGAAAAACTCTAAAGGCCTAATGGCCTTTTTATAGTACTTCTTAATGATAAAATCCTGTTCTGTTTCGTCGAGAATTTTAATCAGCTTAAAATCGATTTCTGTTAAATGGCGGGTAAATTCTTTGGCCGTATGGGTAAATAATCGCTGATAAGTTAATGAAAAATCACCCTGCGGATTGAGTAAAACAATATGCGGTTCGATTAAATAGCCTAAAAACTCATGTTTACATAAGGAATATACGATTTTGCAAGGTTTAGAGCTATCTACGCGTAACATTAATCAAGGACTAAAAGAAAGAAAAGGTAAGCACCTAAAAAATTTTAAACTTACACTAAATTGTAATGTAATCAAATTATATCGGGCAAAAATGGAACTTTTTAAAAATAGAACGTTCCAGGGAGCTGCGGTTCGTCGAAAAATTACAGGCGTTCGTCTAGAGTTAACTGCTTGTGGTATAAAAGGCCATACTTGCGTGCAACCTTTTTCACTTTATGCAGTCTTATTTACGAAACCTGCCAGCAAGGGCTTACAGGAAAATAAAAACTATAAACAACAGAAAAACAATTATTTAAAATAATAAAGATATGAAAACTTCTATTAAAAATTTATTCGCAGCAACATTAACACTAATCGTATTAACTGGTTCTGCATTCGCCTCATCGGCAGTTAAAGAAAAAAATATTACCGTTTTAAATCAGGTAAAAAACATTAACAAAATTGTAGTAAACGGAAACGTTGAAGTTATTTTAGTTCAAGCGCCGACAGAAAGCGTAAAAGTGTACGACAGTTATTACGCTAAAAATGCATTGGTGCAACAACAAGAAGGTGTTTTAAGAATAAGTTCTTTTCAAAAAGAAACGCTAACAGTTGCGGTTTATGTACGTAATCTTTCGTCGATCGAAGCGGCAGATAACTCGATCATAAAAACTTTTGGCAAGGTTAACTTCTTAAGCTTAGCTGTAATTTTAAAAGATAAAGCGACCGCAGATATCAATGCATCGACCATTAGTTTATATACTTCGGTAAAAGATAATGCCAGCTTAAAATTGAGTGGTACCACTACAGACCATACTGCAATGTTAGGTTCGCTTGCTAAAATGAGTATGGATCAGTTTACTGCCGAAACCACTTATGTAAGAAGTATTGCTCCTGTTTATGCTAAAACAACAACTGTTGTAGCAGCACAAACCTTAGATAGCTTGTTGATTGATGATGAATTAGGAAAATAATAAACCCATCATATATTGTTTAATTGAAAAGAGTCCCATTTGGGACTCTTTTTTTATTTTAAGGAAGAAGTAAGTCTCGCAAATCTTCAGCTTATAAATCGAATTTGATACCCTGCGCCAAAGGTAAAGTATTGGCATAATTGATCGTATTGGTTTGCCGACGCATATAAACTCGCCAGGCATCAGAACCACTTTCTCTGCCACCACCAGTTTCTTTTTCGCCACCAAATGCGCCACCAATCTCCGCACCAGAAGTGCCAATATTAACGTTGGCAATACCGCAGTCTGAACCCCTTAACGATAAAAACTCTTCGGCTTCTCTTAAGTTTAAAGTCATAATGGCCGACGATAAACCCTGAGGCACTCCGTTTTGCATGGCGATTGCTTCTTCGAGTGTTTTATATTTCATTAAATAGAGAATCGGAGCAAAAGTTTCGTGCTGAACAATTTTATAATCGTTCTTAACTTCGGCAATACAAGGTTTTACATAGCAACCCGAAGTATATTCGTCACCTGTTAAAACACCCCCATCTACGAGAAATTTGCCACCCTCGGCTTTACACTTCTCGATCGATTCTAAATAACTGGCTACCGCATCGGTATCTATAAGCGGCCCAACATGGTTATTTTCGTCGAGCGGGTTACCAATGCGTAATTGGCTATATGCTTTAACCAACTTAGCGGTAAACGCGTCGTACACACTTTCGTGTATAATTAATCTCCTGGTTGTTGTACAACGCTGTCCTGCCGTGCCCACAGCACCGAATACAGCGCCGATAATCGACATATCTAAATCGGCAGCTGCCGAAATAATAATAGCATTGTTCCCGCCCAATTCGAGTAGGCTCTTACCCAACCGGGCGCCTACTGCTGCACCAACAGCCTTGCCCATCCGGGTCGAACCAGTTGCAGAAATTAGAGGAATACGGGTGTCGTTACTTAAGAGTTCGCCAACTGCCCTGTCGCCAATAATTAAATTTGAAACGCCTTCGGGCACTTCATTAGCCACTAAAACTTTGGCAATAATATGCTGACAAGCAATTGCGGTTAAAGGTGTTTTTTCTGAGGGCTTCCAAATGCAAACATTGCCACAAACCCAGGCCAGTGCAGTATTCCAGCTCCAAACCGCTACCGGGAAATTAAATGCCGAAATAATACCCACAACGCCGAGTGGATGCCATTGTTCGTACATACGATGATTGGGCCTTTCGCTATGCATGGTTAGGCCATACAGCTGACGGGACAAGCCGACTGCAAAATCGCAGATATCGATCATTTCCTGTACTTCGCCGAACCCTTCCTGTAAGCTCTTGCCCATTTCGTACGATACCAGCGTGCCTAAAGCCTCTTTATTTGCCCTCAAAGCTTCTCCAAACTGCCGCACCATTTCGCCTCTTTTAGGTGCCGGAACTGTGCGCCATTGCAAAAATGCCTTTTGTGCATTTTCGACAACAAAATCGTAATCTTTAGTCGAAGCAATATTAACTGCTGCGATTTTTTCGCCATTAACCGGCGACCGGCTTTCGATCAGTTTTTCGCTTGCTTTTGCTCCCCAATTGCTCCCGGTACTAAAACCAGGGTTTACAGGGTCAATTCCTAATTGTTTTAGAACGGCACTAATATTTGCTTTCATCTGTTTATTTTTTAATCTGAAAATCGAGTATTACAAAACAACAAAAAATTAAGCAGGTTTACCAAATTATAAATTTGCAACATGCGTTCTACATTGTAACTTTACAATTAGAGTAAAAATAACGAACCATGAATAAATATTTTATAACGGGCTTATTAAGTCTGGCATTCATTTGCGCTATCGCTCAGGAACCGACAAGCGAAAAGATAAACCCTACTTACCGGGCTACAGCCACAAAAACTACCGATTTGGTACATACTAAACTGGCAGTGAGTTTCGATTATGCCAAACGTTATTTA
Organism: Bacteroidota bacterium; assembly: GCA_040388055.1. GTDB lineage: Bacteria > Bacteroidota > Bacteroidia > Sphingobacteriales > Sphingobacteriaceae > Pedobacter. The sequence continues at coordinate 485,819 of JAZKCO010000002.1, read as the reverse complement.
TATGGGAAAGAATGGTTGACCGTAAAACCTCATTTTTATGCATCAGACTCTTTAGTGCTCGATGCTAAGGGGATGGATATTAAAACTGTAGCCCTAGTGGGTGTAAAAGGCAATACCCCATTAAAGTTTACTTACGATAATGAAAAGCTTCATATCCAACTTCCTAAAAAATATGTTAAAGACGAGAAATATACCGTTTATATCGACTATACTTCAAAACCAAACGAACTTAAATCGACGGGTAGCGCAGCAATAACCGACGAAAAAGGTTTATATTTTATTAATCCCGATGGGACAGAAAAGAATAAACCTACCCAAATATGGACACAAGGTGAGGCCGAATCGTCGTCGGCCTGGTTTCCAACCATCGACAAGCCTAATCAGAAAACAACTGCCGAAATAGCGATGACAGTTTTGTCTAAATATGTAACCTTGTCGAACGGAAAATTAGTTTCACAAAAAACTAATGCTAACGGTACCCGAACAGATACCTGGAAAATGGACCTACCACACTCGCCGTATTTGTTTATGATGGCGGTTGGCGATTTCAAAATTTATAAAGATACTTACAAGGGGAAAGAAGTTAATTATTATTTAGAACCTAAATATGCACCTTATGCTAAGGCAATTTTCGGTAAAACGCCTAAAATGATGGGTTTCTTTTCGAAGGTTACCGGAGTCGATTATCCTTGGAATAAATATGCACAAATCGTAGCCCGCGACTATGTTTCGGGAGCGATGGAAAATACAACTGCAACGTTACATGGTGAACATGTGCAGAAAACAGACCGCGAACTACTAGATGGAAGCGAAGAAAGTACAATCGCGCACGAACTTTTCCATCAATGGTTTGGCGATTATGTAACGGCCGAATCCTGGTCGAACATTACCGTTAACGAATCATTTGCTGCCTTTTCGGAAATTATATGGAAACAATTCGATGCCGGTAAAGACGCTGCCGATAGAACCAGGTACGAAAAATTAAGAACTTATCTAGCGTCGACCCATAATGGGGAAAGCGCGAACCTGGTCCGTTTTAACTATAACAACAAAATGGACGTTTTCGATAACATTAGTTATCCTAAAGGGGCGGTTATATTATATGCCTTAAAAAATCAGATGGGTGACGATGCCTTTTTCAAATCTTTGAACCGTTATTTAACCACCAATGCTTTTAAAAATGGTGAGGCGCAACAACTGCGTTTAGCATTCGAAGATGTTACGGGTAAAGACTGGTCGCCTTACTTTAATCAGTGGTATTATGCAGGAGGGCATCCGATTTTAGCGGTAAAATACGATTATAAAGATGGGAAAGCGACCATTAATGTTAAACAAACTCAAGATGCCTCAGTGCAAACTTTTACCCTGCCTTTAAAAGTCGATATTTATGCAGGTACACAAAAAATAACACGGGAAATTACGATCGACAAGCGGGAACAGGATTTCGAATTTGAGGTTTCGGCGAAGCCTGATCTGATCGATCTCGATGCGGATAAGATTTTAGTGGGAGAGGTTAAGGATAACAAAACCTTAGCTAACTATATTTATCAATACACGAATGCCCCGTCTTATGCAAATAGGATTAAGGCAGTTGAGCAAGCTATCTTAACTAACAAAGAGGCCGATGCTCAAGGGCTGCTCACACTGGCCTTAAAAGATCAGGACGATGCAATAAGAGGCCTGGCAATAAAAGGATTTGATTTAAAAGATGAAAAGGTTAAAGCAAATATTGGGGCTACTTTAGTAACAATGGCAAAACAAGATAAAATTGCGACCGTTAGAGCAGCGGCATTGAGCAAATTAGCAGGTTCTGGCGACAAAATGTATTTGCCGTTAATGAAAGATGGCTTAAAAGACCTTTCGTATAAAGTAATTGGCACTTCAGTACAGGGGATAAACGTCTTGGATCCTGCTTCACTTTCGACAGTGGTGGGAGGTTTAGATGCAGATACCAAAGCACATATCCCTTCTCAGTTGGCGCAGGTTTATGCAACGCTTGGTAATGATGCTGATAACGATTTTTATTTAAATATTGTAAATAATGCAGATATTAATAAGCTGGCGGCGGTTGTTGGTTTTTATTCGGCTTACCTCGTTAAAAACGCAAACCCAAAAATTACGGCTGCTGGTGCCCAGGCTATAATTACCAATATGGATCGGACTAAATTAACACAGTATTATGGTCAGCAATTTGTGCAAATATTTACGAAAGCTGAGCAAACCAAGTTAAAAGCGGCCGAAACAGAACAGAATCCGGAGTTGAAAGCTAGTTTATTAGAACAGGCTGGCTATTTTAAAGCTGCGGCAGCCGAATTTGCGAAGAAATAATTAAAGTCTCCTTAACAGCTGTCTTTTCTTCGTGTATCGATAAGATAAATGATTTTCCAACCGTTTTCGTCTTTAAATAGCTGAAAGGAGTTTACACCGCAATGGCTAAATTTTTCGCCGACATAAAACTTGTAATCCGTCCAGACACTCGCCAGATTGCCGTCGATTAATATTTTGGTAAATACAATGCGTTCATCATATTTTTCGGGATGTGGAGCGCCAACACTTTTAATAAAGCCGTCTACGCTTTCTGTTCTTACCATTGCCTTTCCTTCTTTATTAACGGCAATGGTTTGCATCAAGCATTTGGCCGCAAATGCACTTCTAATTAAGGTAGTATCGGCGGTTCGCATTCCGTCGAATAAACGGGTAATACTTGCACTAACTGCAGTCTCTTCGGCTGTAACCGATTGGGCATCAGCCTTGCTTAACCCCAGGATAATTAATAATAACAAAATGCTTACTGGTTTCATGACTTGAATTTTACTGATTTTAAATTAAATATATGTTATTTTGCAAGAAAATTTACTTGAATAGTCCTCCCAAAAAAATTGTGCCGTTAAGTCACACCTCTAAAAAGGCTAAATATTTTATTATTAGTTAATTAACTCCAGGTTTGTGTGGATGTTGAAAATTTTTTCATTAACCCAGCATATAAAAGGCGTAAACTTATATGGTATTTATGAATTAATGGGAGCTGTTCTTTAAATAACGTGAAATGGAAGAAGAATTTGATTTTGACTTTAATAATGATGCACAAAACTCTATAGACCGCTACGAAGAAATGATCCGTAATCAGGATCAATACTTTTTTGATGCTCAGGCTTTCGAGTACATCATCGATAATTATATAGAGAAGAACGACCCGGTTAAAGCTTTGCAAGTTGTAGAATATGCTTTGAACCAACATCCTTATGCAGCGGTTTTTTTAATTAAGCAGGCGCAACTTTTGTTGTTTACCAACCAAATAGATAAAGCGTTTGCTGCCTTAGAAAAAGCCGAAATGCTGGAAGCCTCCGAAGCAGATATTTATGTTTTACGGGGTAATATTTATCAAAACCTGGAGCGACATGCGGAGGCGCTCGAAAATTTTGAGAAAGCTTTAACGCTTGCCGAAACTACAGACGAGATTTTATTGCAAATGGCTTACGTTTACCAAAACATGCACGATTACGAGCGTGCGATTGTTTATATCAAGCGCAGCCTGGAGCAAAATATGGAAAATAAAGACGGCTTATATGAGCTCGCATTTTGTTACGATATTTTAGATAAACAAGAAGAAAGCATTCAGTTTTATCAGGAGTATATAGACAGCGACCCTTATTCTTATGCCGCATGGTATAATTTGGCGAACTCTTACCATAAACTGGATTTGTTCGAAAAAGCGATCGATGCTTACGATTATGCCATTTTAATTAAGGAGAATTTTGCTTCGGCTTATTATAACAAAGGGAATGCACTGGTACAATTAGATAAGTACCAGGAAGCCATACAAGTTTATAAGCAGACTTTCGAATACGAAAAACCCAATGCCGATACTTATTGCGCCATTGGCGAATGTTACGAAAAACTTGAGCAAATGGACGAAGCCCGGTCTTATTATAAGAAATCGGTAAAAATGGATTCGAAAATGGCCGATGCCTGGTTCGGAATAGGAGTAACCCTTAATTTTGAAGAGCGGTTTTTCGAATCGTTACATTTTTATAAAAAAGCATTAGAACTAGACGAAGAGAATCCAGATTTTTGGTTTGCCATAGCCGATGCTTATTATAAATTGGGCCAAATAGACCAATCGATTGATGCTTATGAGAAGGTTCTCGAGTATAACCCATTGGATATTGAGGCATGGCTTGATTTTTCGACGGTGTTATATGAGCAAGGTAAATTACTAGCTGCCTCCGAAACTATTGCCGAGGGAATAAAAAATAACCCCGATGCTGCCGAATTGTATTACCGGATGGTAGCCTATCTTTTTGCGTTAGGACAGCGAAGCGATGCTATTGCTTATTTGGAAACTGCTTTAACTACAGATCCCGAAAAACATTATATCCTATTCGAATATTTGCCGCAGTTACAAGATAACGGCCAAATTATTGAAGTCATTAGCAAATATATTAAATAGAAAAATTCAAGGTTTATTTTAAAAAACAACAGAGTTTTTTAACCTTTGCAGCATATATGAATTATAAATTAAATGATATTCCCGATCGTTCGGATAAACCCCGTCAGAATGGTTTAACAATGGTAATGGATAAAGGGTTGAGTATAAGACAGGTTGAAGATTTTATTGATATTGCAGGCGTACATACTGATATTGTAAAGCTGGGCTGGGCAACCTCGTTTGTAACGCCTAACTTAAAAGAAAAATTAGCGGTTTACCGGAGTGCTGGCATTCCAACCTATTTTGGAGGAACATTATTTGAAGCTTTTGCAATCCGTAATCAGTTCGACGATTATAGAAGGGTGCTGGACGAATTCGAGATGGAATATGCAGAGGTATCGGATGGCTCGATGGAAATTGAACACGACGAGAAATGCGAGTTTATCCGTAAATTAGCAACACAGGTTACCGTAATTTCGGAAGTTGGTTCGAAAGATGCCGCAAAAATATTTGCCCCTTATAAATGGATCGCATTAATGAAAGCCGAAATTGAGGCTGGTTCATGGAAAGTAATCGCCGAATCGCGAGAGAGTGGCAATGTTGGCATTTATAGAGGTACAGGAGAGGTTAGAGAAGGGTTGGTCGACGAAATATTAACGCAGATTCCCGAAGAACGAATTATCTGGGAAGCTCCACAAAAAGAACAACAGGTTTGGTTTATCAAATTAATAGGAAGTAACGTGAATCTGGGTAATATTGCCCCGGCCGAGGTTATCCCTTTAGAAACCATTCGCCTTGGGCTAAGGGGCGATACTTTCGATTATTTTTTAAATTCATTGCCAAAGACTTAAGTCGGCAGCAACGAAGAACTATAAAAATATGAGAACATTTGGGCTAATTGGCTTCCCCTTATCGCATTCTTTTTCTAAGCAATTTTTTACGAAGAAGTTCGAAGATGAGGACATCCTAAATTGTAATTACAATTTATTTGCGATAGAAACAGCGGCCGAAATTATCGACCTTATTAAAGCTAATCCATCGCTATGCGGATTAAACGTAACCATTCCGCATAAAGTAACGATCCTCCCATTTTTAACCGAGATCGACGAAGCAGCAGCACAAATTGGTGCTGTAAATTGTATTTCCATCGACCAACAAGGAACTGTACCAGTTTTAAAGGGTTTTAATACCGATGCTTTTGGCTTTAGTGAGTCTTTAAAGCCTTTGCTTGAGCAGCAGCATCAAAAAGCACTTCTATTTGGAGATGGAGGTGCTGCAAAAGCGGTTAAATATGTATTAAAGCAGCTTCAAATTCCATTTCTAACTGTGGTTAGAAACCCTGTCCCCGATGCTATATTGTATTCGGAGGTTACGGCAGACCTATTGGATACACATAAATTACTAATTAATACCACACCTTTAGGTATGCTGCCCAATACAGAAACTTGCCCATTAATTCCTTACCAGCACTTAAGTAAAGAACACCTGGCTTACGATCTTGTTTATAACCCTGAAGAAACCTTATTTTTAAAAAAGGCAAAAATGCATGGCGCAAGAGTTAAAAATGGCTTAGAAATGCTGATATTGCAAGCCGAACGCTCCTGGTATATTTGGAATAGCTAACATGAAATCATTTCTATTTTCGGTCTTTATATTGTTTATACTGACAGGCTGTACCCCTGAAAATGTAAATGTGCCAAAACCGAAGGGGTATTTTCGCATCGAATTTCCTTCAAAGCAATACCGAAAATACGTGTCTGATGCACCTTTTACTTTCGATTATCCGGTATATGCCCAGGTAAATATAGATAGTGAAAAAAATGCGCAGCGGTTTTGGAATAACCTCGACTTTCCTCAATTTAACGGGAGATTGCACCTTACCTATCACGATATTTTTTCGACGCAAGATTATAATAAAATGACCGAAGCAGCCAGGAAACTGGCTATGCAACATACCATTAAAGCAAATTCGATCGACCAAAAATTAATCAATTATCCTAAACAGAAGGTTTATGGGATATATTACGAAATAACCGGGAATACGGCTTCTTCGGTACAATTTTTTTTAACCGATAGTACCCGCCACTATTTCAGGGGAGCTTTATATTTTAATGAACCTCCAAAATACGATTCGATCCAACCTGTGATCAAATTTATTAAGAAAGATATCGACAGGATGATTGAAACCTTTAGGTGGAAGAACTAATACTTTATAAAATGATTAGCTTAAAAAGATTCACATTTAATCCTTATCAGGAAAATACCTACATTTTATACGACGAAAGTGGCGCCTGTGTAATTATAGACCCTGGGATGTACGATGGCGCAGAGCAAAATGAATTGGTTGCTTTTGTGAAAGAAAAACAGCTTAAGCCCGAGCGCCTTTTAAATACCCACTGCCATATCGATCATGTTTTAGGGAATAAGTTTGTGTTCGATAATTGGAGCTTAAAACCCCAATTCAATAAAGGAGAATTATATATTTTACAGGCAGTAGCCGGTTATGCACCTCAAATGGGGATGCATTACGAACTCTCGCCAGAACCCGATACTTTTTTACCCGAAAGTGGGATCATTACATTTGGCAATAGTAAGCTCGAGCTTATTTTTGCCCCCGGACATTCCCCTGCACACTTATGCTTTTATGCTAAAGAAGAAAATTTTTTAATTGGCGGCGATGTGTTGTTCTATCGCAGCATAGGAAGAACGGACTTGCCGGGTGGTAATCATCAACAACTCATCACGAGCATTAAAGAAAAGGTTTTTCAGCTACCAGATGATTGTGAAGTTTTTCCGGGGCATGGCCAATCGACAACGATAGGGTTTGAAAAACATAATAATTCATTTTTAGTGTAGGACTATCCTGTTTTCGTTTATCGTTTATCGTCTTTCGCCCTTCGTCTTTATGTTTGCCGACTAGCGAGCAACGGTAAACGACTAGCGAACAACGGTCAACGACAAAAAAACAATTCCCTATCTTTACCGCATGAACACCGCATTTTATATTGCCCGAAGGTATCTTTTTGCAAAAAAATCTACCAATGCCATTAATATTATCTCGGCGATTTCTGTATTGGGTGTTTTTGTAGGTACAGCAGCATTGATTATCATTTTATCGGTATTTAATGGCTTTGAAGAAGTAGTGCTTAAAATGTTCAACACCTTTACACCGCAGTTAATTATTACGCCTGCAAAAGGCAAAACCTTCGACCCGAACATTATTTATCTGCAGCAGCTGAAAAACGATAAAGCAGTCTTTTCTTATACCGAGGTTTTAGCAGAAAATGCCCTTGTTCGATATAAAGATAAACAGTCGCCTGCGCTGATAAAGGGGGTTAGCCCGGATTTTCTAAAAAACACCAGCCTAGATAGTACCATTACCGATGGACATTTCATATTGCAAAATAATGCTGGCCCTAATGCTGTGGTTGGTTCGGCGTTGCAGGCGTATTTAAGCGTTAACCCAAGCGATCCGTTCGAAAAACTGCAGATTTACTCTCCGAAAAGAGGAGTTAAACCTAGTGCCGTTAATCCGTTAGCTAACTTTAATATCCTTAATATTCCGGTATCTGGGGTCTTCGAAATACAACAGGATTTCGATAATGTGGTTATAGTTCCCTTAGCATTTGCACGAGATTTATTGGGAGAAACACAAAAGGTTTCTGCGATCGAACTCAATCTAAATACAAAAGAAGACCCCGAAAAGCTTAAAAAAGAAATTGAATTGAAATTGGGAGCTTCCTTTGTGGTTAAGAATAGAATAGAGCAAAACCAGGCTTTATATAACGTATTAGGCTCCGAAAAGTGGATGGTTTATATTATTTTAACATTCATTGTAATTATTGCTATATTTAATATTATCGGCTCGCTAACGATGTTAGTGATCGAAAAACTAAAAGATATCTCTATATTAAACAGTTTGGGAGCAGGTAAAAAACTAATTAAGCAAATATTCCTGATAGAAGGGATGATGATTACCATTTCTGGCTGTATATTTGGCTTAATTGTTGGGTTAGCCTTTTGTTTAGCACAGCAACAGTATGGCTGGATAAAAATGGGTGAAGAAACTTTATTGGCTGCTAATGCCTATCCGGTACGCTTAAAATGGAATGATTTTTTACTGGTATTTATAACAGTAAGTGTTTTTTCGTTAGTTGCATCATCTTTGACATCAAATTTAAGCATAAAGAAAATAGATAAATTAAACCAAGACCTTTAACATGTATACCTACAAGAAATTCATTTTTACTTTACTGGCATTTGCGCTTATTTTAACAGCATGCAATGAAGCGAAAAAAGAGAAGCAACACGAGAAAAAAGAAAAGATTGCCAAAGGTCTTTATAGTTTTGGGCCAGAAGTAAAATCGTTTACCAATTGCGAAGAAGGCAGCGAATACTGGGTAATAGATAGTGCACAAACGCTCGAACTTGCTTATCAGAACCTGGATTTCGAAAAACCATACCTACCTGTTTATGTAGAAGTAGAATGCCATTACATTAAATCGGATACCCTGGCAGCAGCAGCCAGTTACGATTCGACAATGGTAGTAACGAAACTCCTAAAAATAAGCAAACAAATTCCCGACGGGCCTTGTACACAGTAGTACGCCGGCTAAATTTCGGGTAGAAATTCTAATTTCAAAATCCCATCTTTTATTTGTGTCCTAAGTTTTGCTTTATTGCCTATATAAAGTGTAAATATTATATTGACATTGCCTAATTGTCTTGTACAGAAGGCTAGGTAAGGCGGTCTTATGAAAAACTGAGGAGGGTAAAGCTAGTAAGCCCAGGCAGAAGTGGTTGGCATGTTAGAAAGCCTAATTTTATTTTTTAAGTGTCTTTCTTTATTTGATAAGACGCTTAACGACCAACGACTCCTAACCCACATACAGGGCTTCGTTAAGCGAAGGGATAATCCCATTTTTAGTAGCCAGGTTGAATAAAGTATCGATTGCCATTTTGCCTTCTTGGCCTAAGGCAATGCTATATTTATTTACATACAGCGCTATGTGTTTATACATTACACTTTCGTCCATTGCTTGCGCATGTTCCTTAATAAAATCGATCCCCGATTTAGGGTGGGCAAAGGCATACTCGACCGACTTTCTAATTAAGCGATCTACTTTTTGCTGTACCGCTAAATCGAGCTTTCGATTAATTACAATACCACCGAGCGGGATTGCGCAGCCGGTTAGCTGTTCCCAGTAATTTCCCAGATCCATTACTTTACATAAGCCTTTATCCTGGTAGGTAAAACGGTTTTCGTGAATAATTAAGCCTAAGTCGATGGTTTCGGCTAATAAAGCATTTTCAATTTCCGAAAAGACCAACTCCTTTTTATTCGTTAATTGTGGATAAGCAATGCCTAATAAAAAATTAGCAGTGGTAAGTTTTCCCGGAATACCGATAATAAGTTCGGAGCTTGAAGTTTGAAGTTTGGTGTTGATTTTAGCTAAATTTTCTTTTTTGCAGATTAACAAAGGCCCAACACCATGGCCTAGTGCGCTACCAGCATGAAGGAGGGCATATTGCGAAACTACATGGGCCAGCGCATGAAAACTCAATTTAGTAATGTCCAATTCGCCGCGAAGTGCTTTCTGATTTAAGGTTTCTACATCCTCAAAAGAAACCTCGAATGTTAGTCCTTCGGTTGCTATTTTACCATGAATTAGCGCGTCGAAAATAAAAGTATCATTAGGGCAGGGCGAAAAGCCAAGGGTTAGTTTCATAGGGAGCAAAGTTACGACTTAAACGAGAGTTTGAGAAAATCGACGAGCCAATTGTTAAGGGTTGTAATTGCCAATCCGATTTCCCAATTGGCTTTATTTCGGAGCTCTATATAATTAGAAATACTTCTTACCTGTAAAGAAGGAACATGGAACTGATCGCAGGCATAGAATACGGCAGCACCTTCCATGCTTTCTGTGTGCACATTTAATCTCTCCAGTGTTAAAGCGATACTTCTTAAATTGCCATGGACCTTATTAACGGTAATGCCATTAACTACTAATAAGTTGGTAATCAATGGGTTTTTAGTCATAAAGCTTGCCATATATTTGCTCTTTCCAAAGCCAAGCTGGTCTATACTTATAAAACGGTCGCCATTTTCGGCACCTAATTCTGCGAAAATATCGGAAGTAATATTAACCAAACTTCCTAGTGGTAGTGTGCGATCAAAACTTCCGGCAATCCCAACATTTAATACCAGGCTGTATTGTTGGCCGAGATAACGGCCCAAAGCAAAAGCAGTAGCTGCTATGCCCACACCAGTAATTAACAAATCGAATTTTGGAGTTTGCACAAAATCTTCATCGGCTAAGCCATAATCTTCAAATATACGGGCTACCTCAGGTTTAGTAGCGGCAACAACTAATATCTTCATCTGGTAAATGTAGAAATTTTGATTAACCAAGTTATCTGTATATTTGTCTTTTATTTTCAACCATGATTTATATAACAAGAAGAGAGAGTTTCAATGCCGCTCATAAATTATCGAGAACGGATTGGACCGAGGCTAAAAATACGGCGGTTTACGGCAAATGTGCTAACCCAAACTGGCATGGGCACAACTATCAGGTATACGTAACAGTTAAGGGCGAAGTTAATCCAGAAACAGGGTTTTTGGTAGATTTGAAATGGTTGAAACAAGTAATCAATACTTATGTAATCGATAAGGTAGACCATAAGAACTTAAATTTGGATGTAGACTTTATGAAAGATAAATTAGCATCGACCGAAAACCTTGCTATAGCAATTTGGGCCGAATTATCGAACCCTATTGCAGGTAGTGGCGCTCAATTACATTGCATCAAAATTTACGAGACCGAAAACAATTTTGTAGAATATTTCGGCGAATAAGAAACCTATGGAAAACGATAAACACAACCACGAAGACGAAATATTGGGCTATACAAAGATCGACCAGTATAATCATCATAAAACCGCATCGATTGCTTCTCATTATGAAAGTATTTTAACCCAACTTGGCGAAAATCCCGAACGAGATGGTCTTTTAAAGACTCCCGAGCGAGTGGCTAAGGCACTCCAGTATCTTACACAGGGCTATAACATCCAGCCTGCAGAAATTCTTCGCTCGGCGATGTTTAAAGAAGATTACAGCCAAATGGTCGTGGTTAAAGACATCGAAATTTTTTCTATGTGCGAACATCATATACTCCCATTTTTCGGTAAAGCGCATATTGCTTATATCCCTAATGGACATATTGTTGGCCTTAGCAAAATACCAAGAGTTGTCGATGCTTTTGCCCGCCGGCTTCAGGTACAGGAGCGCTTAACCAACGAAATCAGGGATTGTATAGAAGATACTTTGCAACCTGCTGGTGTAGCGGTAGTTATGGAGTGTAAGCACCTTTGCATGGCGATGCGAGGTGTACAAAAACAGAATTCTGTAACCACTACTTCGGCATTTACCGGAGCATTTATGAAAAATGATAAAACAAGAGCCGAGTTTTTAAGGTTAATAACTGCAGGCCTGCATTAAGCGCTATGGGTTTGGGATCTTTAGTCTTTGCTCCTTAATAAGTTAATACAATAAAAAGAAATTTATCTATATGAAAGCATATTTATTTCCAGGGCAGGGCGCTCAGTTTCCGGGGATGGCTGCGGATCTTTACGAAAACCCGTTGGCAAAGGAATTATTCGAGAAAGCAAACCATATAATTGGCTTCCGGATAAGCGATATCATGTTTAATGGTACGGAAGAAGAACTTAAGCAAACCAATGTAACCCAGCCAGCAATATTTTTGCATTCGGTTATTTTAGCGAAGGTTTTGGGCGATAGTTTTACGCCAGATATGGTTGCGGGGCATTCTCTTGGCGAATTTTCGGCATTGGTGGCTGCAAAAGCCTTATCGTTCGAAGATGGCTTAAAACTGGTAATCGCCAGGGCAAATGCCATGCAAAAAGCCTGCGAATTACAACCTTCTACGATGGCGGCAATTTTAGGATTGGCCGACGAAGTGGTAGAAGAAGTATTAAGGGGTATCGATGCTGTAGTGGTTCCGGCCAATTACAACTGCCCGGGGCAGCTGGTAATTTCGGGAAGTATTGAAGGAATTGATCTTGCCTGCGAAAAACTAACTGCTGCTGGCGCAAAAAGAGCATTGAAGCTAAATGTAGGTGGCGCATTTCATTCGCCATTAATGGAACCTGCTAAGGTAGAATTGCAACAAGCTATAGAGAATACTACTATTCTTGCACCAATTTGCCCGATTTATCAAAATGTAAATGCTTTACCTACAACAGACCCGGGAACAATTAAACAGCATTTAATTGCGCAGTTAACAGGCGCAGTAAGATGGACACAAACTGCAACTAACATGATTGCCGATGGGGCAACCGAGTTTATAGAAGTTGGTCCAGGCAATGTATTACAGGGATTGGTAAAAAAAGTGAGCAGAGAAGTTCAAACCAGTAGCGCTACTATCGTTTAATGCGATAGTGGCATTAAATAAAATAGCTTTAATGTGAATATTGGAGGTAAAATCAGGCTTTTATTATTGATTTTTGGCTTATGCTGTATTGCTACAGCATTGTCTTTAGACCATTCCATTACGAGAACAGATTTGCTGGTACACGAAGCCGGTCAGCTCCAGGAAAATTTAACAGCAAAAGAGAAAATTATCCAGGACTTTCTCTCGAATCCCGAAAAAATAAAAGAAGCAGAATCCTTTTATAAAAATGGCAATACTGCTTTAAAGTTTATTGAAGATTATCGCGAGCAGGGCATTAATATGCTGATCTATAAAGAGGGCCAGCTCGAGTTTTGGAGCGCTAACAAGGTATTTCCAACGATCGGCAAAATAAAGGAGGGTACCTCATTTAAGCAATTAGCAAATGGTTGGTATGAGCTCGTTAAAAAAACTTCTGGCAATTATACTTTTCTATTTCTGGTTTCAGTAAAATCACAATTTGTAATCGAGAACCAATACCTAAGAAACCAGATTGTACCCACCTTATTTTCCAGAAACAGCCTGGATCTGGCTGCCTTTACCGATAAGGAAACTGTCGATATATTTAGCATCCACAAAGAATATCTCTTTCCGGTTAAATTAAGCGATTCTTATAAAGATGGTATTTATAGTAGTGCCCAGTTGTGGTTATGGCTTATTGGCTTATTCAGTATTTGCTTATTTGTTAATTCTTATTGTTCGAAACTGGCAAGCAGCGGACGCGTTTTAGCAGGCACAGGGATATTAGTTGTTTTTTTTATTGCCTTACGCCTCTCAGATTTACGATACTTATGGCTTAACCACCAGTTTAATCTCGAAATATTTAACCCCTCCATTTATGCACAGAGTGATTTTTTACCCTCTCTTGGCGATTTTTTATTAAATGTATTAGCGATTACCTGGATTTCGTTATTTGCTTATACTTATCGGTCTAAGTATGTTTTTCCAAAGTGGATTTCGAAGAACAAAATACCAGGTATAATTTTTCATCTTATCCTGCTGCTCATCTTATCGGCAATGGGCTTTCTTATCGATAATGTATTTTTTGGTCTTATAGATAATTCCAAAATCAATTTCGATATTACCAATATTATTAATTTAAGCTTTATTAGTGTTGTTTGTATCTTTATTTTGTGTTTAGTATGGTTTAATGTTTTTTTAATTGCGAACATTTTTATCGAATTAACTAAGCAACTTAATGTAACTCATAAAGAAAGAATAACCCTTTTTATTTCGACACTTTCCATCTATTTCATTTTTAAGTTAATCGACGATTTTAATGTTTATTTTTTAGTTTACGCCCTGCTTATTTTCATCCTTAGCTGGAATAATTACATTCAACGGGGGAAATTCTCTATCCGTATTTTTGCTGCCTTGTTCTTTTGCATGGCATTTTTAACGGCGCTTAAATACATTAAATTTAACGACATCAAAGAGCGATCGATGCGAAAAGGCATTGCTCAAAAGCTAATGCTGGCCGACGATCCGAAAGTAATTAATTCGATTACCAGCTTTGAAGATAGTATTTCGGCCGATTCTATAATTATCCAGTACTTTAAAAAACCATCGTTAAGCCAGTCCTTCCAAATTCATAATTATGTGACAAAAAAATATATCGATGGTTATCTTTCCCGTTTCGATTATAAGATGTACGAATATAATAGGCAGGACTCGTCTTATAATTACGAAAGTAATGTTCCACTTTCGAAATACAAATCGCTGGTTCGTTCGGGCGCAGTAAAGACACCTGATGCAAATTATTTCTATCGCATTAACGATACTTTTGGCTTTCAGGATTATTTTGGTATCATTCCTATTTTTGAAAAGGGAAATATCATTGGCTCGATGGTAATTGAACTTACCTCGCAGCCATACGATTATAATAATCAGTTTCCAGAATTATTAATAGATGGGAAATTAAAAAGCGACGAAGATTTTAGCAATTATTCCTTTGCCTTTTATAAGGATAACAGACTTTTTAGTCAGTCGGGCAAATATACTTACGAAATGGTTACCAAGCGGTTTAATGGGATTGTGGATAGTGTCTTATTTAAAAACGAAGTAAATCCAGACTATAACCACGCCATTTACAAGCAGGATGCGGCTAAAATTATCGTAATTAGTAAAGAAAAGATGCCATATATGGCTCGTCTAGCTACCCTTTCTTTTTTCTTCTTAGTATTTATTCTATTCAGTGCCGTATTATACTGTTTAATATGGCTGGTTAAAAATATCGACGACCATCAGACCGGTTGGTTTAATGTAAACCAGTATTTGATGATCAATGCCAATAAAATTTTGTACAAAACCCGAATACAGGTAACTATTGTATTGTCTGTTGTTGCCACCTTGCTTATTGTTGGCTGGACTACCTTTTATTACATTAAGGACGAATATTTAGGGCAGCAGAAGGATGCGATTAGAGAGAAAGTGAGAAAAGTTCAACTCGCTTACGAAAAAACAATTTTAAACAAAGGGTTAAGAAATGATGAGGAAGCAAAATACGAGTTTAGCCAGTTTGCCGATGTAAATGCAACCTTTTTAAATTTGTACGATGTGAATGGGAATTTGTACCTCACCTCCTTACAAAAGATGTATGATTACCGTATAATTGGGCAAAAAATTGGCTCGAAGGCATTTATAAACATGCACATCAAACAGAAATCGGAGTTTCTCAATACCAACGAGGTCATCGGTTCATTTACCTATGCTGCCGGTTATGCACCTATCCGCAATGCACAAAACCATACTATCGCCTATATTGGCCTGCCTTATTATGCTAATGAGGCCGATTATCAAGAGAAGATAGGTTTATTTATTAACACGCTCATCAATATTTATGCCCTTGTATTTGTTCTTATTGGTGTGTTGGCTGTGTTCCTTGCCAATCAGATTACACACCCCTTAACCTTTATTCAGGATAGCATTAGGCAAACCAAGCTTGGCCAAAGAAACCATCCGCTGGTTTGGCATCGCCAGGACGAAATAGGGCTAATGATTAAGGAATACAATAAGATGTTGATGGCCTTAGAATTAAGTGCAGTTAAGCTGGCAAGATCGGAAAGGGAAAGTGCCTGGCGTGAAATGGCTAAGCAGGTGGCCCACGAAATTAAAAACCCATTAACTCCGCTAAAACTTGGTGTACAGTTACTCGAAAAATCGTGGCGGGAGCAAGACCCTAATTTTGCGAAGAAATTTGCCAGTTTTAATCAGTCGTTTATAGAACAAATAGATAGCCTGGCCACAATTGCTTCAGAGTTTTCAAATTTTGCTAAAATGCCAGATACCAAGTTGGAAAATCTTTCTCTGGTACCCATTATCGAACAAGCCATTGATGTTTTTAACAATATCGAACAGATAGAAATAAGCCTGATTAACTCGTTAAATAAAGAATTAATGGTGTTGGGGGATAAGGATCAGCTGTTAAGGACCTTTAATAATCTTTTAAAAAATGCAATCGAAGCTACCGAAGGTAAAGAAAAGGGGGTAATCAGCATCAAAATCATCAGCGACCAAAAATTTGCCTTTGTAGAGGTAGAAGATAATGGGAAAGGGATAGACCAGGGTCTTCAAAATGAAATATTTGTGCCTAATTTTACTACGAAATCATCTGGAACGGGACTTGGTCTTGCCTTTGTTAAACAAGCTATCGAAAATGCAGGCGGCACAATAAGCTTCAAATCTACCCTTAATGGGGGCGCTGTTTTCTACTTAAGCTTTCCTTTGGTCGAGCCAGAAACTGAAGGTTAAATTACCGGAGGGTAAGTTGCCCCTTGCCCATTTCAAAACCATCGGCATAAAGAATAACCGAATAAATACCTTTTATAAATTCTTTTGGATTTGTCCAGTCGATATTAAACCGGGTATCGTCGTTATTATAGGAGATTTGCATTTTGTTGCTGTATTGCATTTGCTGACCATTGGCTTCGAACATATCGTTATCGTTGGCAATTAAATTTCCGGCCGGATCGAATACTCTTAAATAGATTTTTTTATAACCTTTGCCGGCAAGTTCGTTCGAGGCAATCGAAAAGGTAACAATAAATTTATTTGCCGTACTTGCCCGGGTAACTTCGGTAATCTTCCCGCTACTTTTTACTTTATAGGCTATAACGCTTAAACTACTGGTTTTTAAAACTTCTCCAACCTTTACCTTAGCATTTAAATCTTCGTTCTGCTTTTCTAAAGCTTCTGCCTTTTGGCTAATTAC
Organism: Bacteroidota bacterium; assembly: GCA_040388055.1. Taxonomy (GTDB): domain Bacteria; phylum Bacteroidota; class Bacteroidia; order Sphingobacteriales; family Sphingobacteriaceae; genus Pedobacter. The sequence continues at coordinate 468,709 of JAZKCO010000002.1, read as the reverse complement.
TGCCGTGGTATTTTTTAAGCTGTCCCGCTCAGACTTTAAGTAAGAATTTTCCTTTTCCAGCCGGGTAATTTGATCGTTATAATTTTTAACGAATTCTCTTAATGCCGTGATTTGTTTTTGTGCATTTTCTAAATCACCCTGGGTAAGTTTGCCTTTCTGTAAAGCCAATTTTAATTCCGAAATCTTTTCCCTTGCCAGTACTTGTTCTTTTTCGAGTTTGTCGCTTAAAGTTACATTTGCCGAATTTACCCGGTCTAGCTCGGCTTCTATTTTTTCTACTTCTAAATTTAGCCGATCTTTCTCTGTACTTACAGTAACGAAGCGGCTACTTTGTTGTTTGTCTTTGAAATATAAATAGGCATTTATGCCTAAAAGCGCAGCGATAACGATGATTAAAAAATAGACCTTGTTTCTATCAACTTTATTAACGGGATCTTGATCTTGCATGTTTAAATTGTTCTATTGGGCAATAATAGATCGCCAATAACATAAATTTTAAAGCTTCTTTTAGTTTTTAGGATTGCTAACTTAATATAAAAAACTGATAAGTGTAAAAAATATAGCACTTTTGTATCAGATTTTTTAAAAATCCGTTTAATATTAACGTATTATACAGACTCATTTGTACACAACGCAAATACTTTAAACTTACCACCCCTTAATTCTATAATGATCAGAAGCATTTTCTCCGTCTTTTTAACAGCACTCTTAATCCCATTATTGGCTACTGCACAAGTTAAGGAACAAATGCCTCCTAAACGCGAATTTAGAGGAGTGTGGGTCGCAACGGTAGCAAATATAGATTGGCCATCGAAACCTGGTTTACCGGTAGATGTACAAAAGCAAGAGCTGATCGGCATTTTAGAGCAGCATAAGCAAATGGGAATAAATGTGATAATGCTTCAGATTAGGCCCACCGCAGATGCATTATATGCGAAATCGAGAGAGCCCTGGAGCCATTGGCTCATGGGTAAACAGGGTTTAGCACCAGCGCCAGGCTACGACCCTTTAGCATTTGCCATAAAAGAAGCCCATTTTAGGGGAATGGAACTCCATGCCTGGTTTAATCCTTACCGGGCAACTATGAATGCCGGAGCGGTTACCAGCCCGGAGCATATTACCAGAAAACGACCAGAATTGTTTTATACCTATGGCGGTCAGCAGCTTTTCGATCCGGGTTTACCCGAAGTAAGAGCTTATATTGTGCAGGTTATTTTAGATGTGGTAAAGGGCTACGATATAGACGGCGTTCACTTCGACGATTACTTTTATCCTTATCGTATTGCCGGACAGAAGATTAAAGATGCTAACACTTTCGCTAAATACCCTAATGGATTTACGAATATTGAAGATTGGCGTAGAAATAATGTCGATCTTTTAATTAAAATGGTAAACGATAGTGTACATTATTATAAGAAATATTTAAAATTTGGAGTAAGTCCTTTTGGGATCTGGAAAAATTTTAGAGAAGACACGCTAGGCTCAAAAACAAATGGCCTTTCTAATTATCACGAACTCTATGCCGATTCTAGGAAATGGGTAAAAGAAGGCTGGATAGATTATATTAACCCTCAAATCTATTTCACATTTAGCCGGGCCGTTGCCCCATTTGGAGTACTGCTCGATTGGTGGAGTAATAATGCTTTTGGGCGGCATTTATACATCGGACAGGCGGCATATCTGATACATGGAATGCCCTCAAAGCAAGAAGCAGCTTGGGGAGTGCTGAGCGAAATTCCAAACCAGATTAGGTATATGAGAGCCAATAACAGGGTGCAGGGGAGTGTGTTTTTTAGTTCGAAATCACTTTCAACAGTTGCCAAAAGCCTGGCCGATTCGTTAAGAAACAACTTTTATAAATACCCGGCGCTGCCGCCACAAATGCCCTGGCTGGATGAAATTGTCCCTAACGAACCCCAAAATTTTACGGCAGAAGCTTTGGCCGATGGTGTTCATTTAAAATGGGCGCAACCCATAAAAGCATCCGATGGTGAAACTGCATCCGGGTATGTAATTTATCGCTTCGCAGAAGGCGAAAAGCCAGAGATTATTAGCCCTAAACATATTCTTCGAATTAGTTTCGAAGATTTTACTTCTTACCTTGATACCAGTATTGAAAAGGGGAAACGCTATACCTATATCGTTACTGCTTTAGACCGGCTAAAAAATGAAAGCGAGGCGAGTCTAGCGATCGGGGTAATTGCCAAATAGCGGCTTAATTTAAATCGCTAAGCCGAAAATAACCTTTTGCAGCCAGTTGCTTTAAATAAAGGTCGATTTGCAGATCGGTCATACCGAATATAGGCTCCGTTTCCCAAAAGAGGGAATAGATTTTTTGCTGCTCGTATACACCCGTCTTAATTATTTTTAATAAAACTTCTTCGATATGGTTTAGGTTCGATACTGGCGATGGAAAACGCAACAAGTGTGCTGTTAATGCAGGCTTTAGCAACGCTAGAGTTCCGAAGTCCGAATTTAAGCGGTATGCTATCTGATCGGGATTATTTTCGACATATAAATCCCACATCTTGCTGGCCAGTTGTAAATCGCTTTCTTGTAACCTAACCTTTGTTCCCATTAAACTTGCCAATTGGGTAGGATTTAATTCGCCCAGGCCCCTAAAATTTGGCAAGTCTTTAAAACTAGCCGGGCAAATTAAAAAGACATTCCGTTGTTTTTTTAATAAAGAAAGAATATAAATCAGGTTAATCTGGCAAACCAGATCGAATTCGAACCAAAGCAATAAGGGTTGGTCGGCATTTAAATGCTGCAATTTATCAGCTTCTGCAACAACCATTTGTTGATAGTCGAGAGCATTGGCTCCAAAATTTTCGCAGACCCAGGGTAAACGCGTTGCCCATAAATCAGTTTTTGTTACGGGGCCCTCAGAAAGGAGCTCTCGCCAAACTAAAGTCTCTCCGGCTATTTCCGTTTTTAGAAAAACGTTTAAGGTCGCATCGCCGTTTAAGATATGTAACGTATTCATTGCCGATTGTAAACCTTGCAGGTCTTTAAAGACCTGCAAGATTGAAATTCTTTATTTTTCGGGTACTAAGACTAATCTGATGTAGTTATCGCCATTTAAATATTGTTGGGCAGCAGATTTGCTGCTGGCTACACTTACGCTATTTAATCGTTCCATATCGCTTAATACTAAATTAATATCATCCTCATATTTTAAACGGGCACTTAAATAATTTAACCAATAACCGTTATTTCTTAAGTTAAGCTCCTCTTGCCGCTGTTCTTCAGACTTGAACTTTTTAAGGTCGTCGTCGGTAGCCCCATTTTGTTTAAACGAATTTACTTCGTCTAAAGCAGCGCTGATTAATTTTTCTACATTAGCTTTCGCACAGTTAAAAGAGATCGTTAAGTAATAATGCGCAACAGGATACTTTTCTATACTTAAGCCAACACCGGGGCTATATACACCACTTTCTTTTTCACGGAGCCGTTCCAGGATCTTGATCTCCAAAACACTTTTTAAAGCTTCCAGCTGAATGTTGTTTTCGGCATTATAGCTATAATCGCCATGAAAAAATAATTGAACCGTAGCCTTGTCTTCTAAGCCTTTATGTACGGTTTTAGTTATTTTCCCTTTAGGCGGATAAACGCCATTATCGACAAAATTCTCGTTCCTGTTTAAGGCAGGTAAACTGGCAAGGTAAGTATTGATATAAGGTTTAATTTTTTCTACCTCAAAATTTCCCACAAAAACAAAGGTCTGCCCGCTGGCATCTGCAAAACGATCTTTATAAAACGCAAAAGCTTTATCCAGATCAATTTTATCCAGGTCTTTTAAGGTCGTTGGCATCCCACGTTTGTGGTAATTTGCTAAAACAGCCTGCACAGTATCGGCATAAACGCTGCTAGGGTTTGCATCTTTATTAGCAAGAATTACCTTTAAATCGCTCATGTTCTTGTTAAAGAATTCGGCATCTTTACGCGGATTGGTCGCATAAGCATAAATAAGTTGAAATGCAGATTCCAAGTCTTTTGGTGCCGCACTGCCAGAAAAACCCTGGTATTCGGCGCCGATATAGGCCCTGGCATTCGCCGTATTTCCGGCAAGGTATTTTACCAGCTGACTTGGATTGAAATCGCCAACCCCACTTTGGGCAATTAGATTGGAGTTTTCGGCCGACAAGAAGTCGTCGTTACTTGCAAGTGAAGAACCTCCTTTGCCAAAAGATGTAAAAATAACCTGATCATTTTTAAAATCGGTCGGTTTAAGCACCACTTTAACGCCATTATTTAAAGTAAGTGTGGTAATTCCTATTTTTTCATTCTTACTTTCGGTCAGGATCTTACCGGCTACCGGAATTTTGGCAATTAATGGTTTATTTACCCTGTTATCAACATACGCAATAACCCCATTACCAGCATTTTTAATCGCTGCTAATAAGTCGGCCGTAGTTGGAAGACTAGCCTTGTCTTTTTCGGGTGCTTGCACAATTACCACCTGATTGTTTTTGGTAAGAAAAGATTTAGCCACTTCGTTTACCTCTGCAAGGCTTATGCTTTCTAAATCTTTTTTAGTTTGCTCGTAGGCGTAAGGTATAGAAGGCATACTCGTTCCTTCGAGGAAATTGTTGAGGTATTTCTGTACGAAAGTTGCAGACGATGTTTTATCTCTTTCTTTAAATCTCTTTTCGTTACCAGCGGCTACATTTTTCTTAGCTGCTGCTAACTCTGAAGCCAGAAAGCCAAATTTATTCATCCGTTCTGCCTCGGCCACAGCGGCTGCCAGTGCACTTTTTACACCAGCGCCATCTTTCGATACCGCCATGATGGTAAAGGCGTCGTAACCCCAAACTAAACCACCCTGATAGGGTCCATAAGCACCCTGTGCGAATAAAAAGGGCGCATTCCCCTTTTGGGTAATCTCTTGCATCCGGGCAGCAAACATCGAATTAATCATACTTACGACAATATTCTTTCTAAAATCGGCCGTAGTTTTTGTTACGTTCCCGTTTTGCCGGTAAATAACCTGCGCAATATTATAAGGCTGCTCTACATCGGTCACGATTTTAATTAAAGGCTGGACGTTATCCTGCATCGTATAATTAACCCTTGGCCTTGGGTTTTTAGGATTGGTTAAACCCGAAAAATTCTCTTTAATTAATTGTTCTACTTCATTTATATCGAAATCGCCAACAGCAATAACGGTTTGTAAGTTTGGTCTATACCAATCGGCATAAAATGAACGGATCTTGTCGTGCGTAAAACTGTTAAGAATCTCTACCTTGCCAATGGGGATGCGTTTTTCGTATTTTGAATTTGCTAAAAGCAGGGGCAAAAGCTGATTGCTCATTCTTTGCTGGGCATTTTTGCCGCGCTGACGGTCTTCCTCCACGATTACACCACGTTCGCTATCAATATCTGCCGCATTCATACTTACTTTTCCAGCCCAGTTGGCTAAAATTTTAAAGCCATTTTTAAATACCGCGATACTGTCTGTTGGGATCGGTAGTTGATAAACCGTTTGATTAAAGCCAGTATAGGCATTTAAATCGGCGCCAAAACGTACTCCAGCTTTTTGAAGATAATTAATGATTTCATTTTTTGGAAAATCTTTAGTTCCATTAAAAGCCATGTGCTCTGTAAAATGAGCCAGACCCTGCTGCGCATCGTCTTCCATTAAAGAACCTACACGATTACCCAAATAGAGCTCAGCTCTGTTTTTAGGCTCTACATTTTTTTTGATATAATAAGTCAAGCCATTCGGAAGCTTTCCAATTTTAACTGTTGGGTCTGAGGGAATAAGATTGGCATTACTGCTTTTCGATACAACTTTACTTGTAGTGGTTTTTGCTGCGCCTTGCTTTTGTTGCGCAATTGCTGGTTGTATAAATAGGAATGTTGCCAATCCCCAAATCAGGAGTCGTTGTTTCATAGGTAGCTAAGGTGGTCGTTTTAATTAAACTTTAATAATAATATTCTTCTTATACATTACCCAAAGGATTACATAGAAGAAAAGTACAAATACAACCGCATAAGCTAGCGATGCATTAATGGGCGAGAAGTAAGGGACAAAAAAAGTTTTGTTAACCCAGGCAAGTGCGCCAATCTCGCCGCCATTGGCTTGTTGTATTTTAACTAAATTTAAAGTGCGTGGTAATAGTCCGGATACAAAAAAGACCGTAATCGCATTTACACCATAAACTACAAAGGGTTTTGTAAAACGATTATAATTATTGACATCGATTATCCAATAAGATAAGGCCAATATAACAGTGGCCAGGCCGCCGGCATAAAGTACATAAGAGCTTGTCCATAAGGCTTTATTAATAGGAAATTCCAGGTCCCATAACAACCCTAAAAGAATTGCAGCAACACCAGTCGAGAATAACCAAGCTATTTTGGTGCTAGGTTCTACATCTTTTCTCTTTAAATATACCCCAACCAAAACGCCAAATAAACAAGTTGCAATAGCTGGTAAAGTACTTAAAATACCCTCTGGATCCCAGGTTTTAGCAGATTTCCATAAATGAGCTTCTGTTAAAACAGTCCGGTCTAACCAGGCGCCTAAATTGGTTTCTTTTTCGAGATTTGCATAGCCTACACCAGGAACTGGTACAAACATCATGAGTGCCCAATAAGCTAATAAAATGATGATAATTAGCCTGAAAATATTGCGCTCCGATTGCTTTAAAAAGATAATTGCAGAGATTAAAAACACGACAGCAATGCGTTGTAAAACGCCAGGTATCCGTACATGCTTAAATGCTTCGAGTGGTTCGGTAAATACCTTTGGATATAAGGATAAAAATAAACCCAACCCAAATAATATAGCCCCTCTTTTTAGCGCTTTTAAGATTGCTTTTTGATGTGCAGCTGGGTCTTCTTTCTTTCTACCAAGGGCATAAGCTATCGATACCCCTACAATAAATAAAAAGAAAGGGAAGACCAGGTCTGTGGGGGTACATCCATTCCATTCGGCATGTTCTAAAGGGGTGTAAATATGCCCCCAGCTGCCAGGATTGTTAACTAAAATCATTGCCGCAACGGTTAGGCCGCGAAAAAAATCGAGAGAGAGTAAGCGTTGTGGCTTCAGTTCGTTCATGCTAAAAACATTTGGTTAAGCAATTTAGAAATTTTTTTAGACTTCTATCATAGAAGTCATCTAAATTGTTAAAACAGGCTAATGCTTCTTTTTTACTAATTATGGGCAAATAAATAAGTTTTATAATTCTTTATGCCCTGTCCTAACCATGGTTTTAGGTTTGTTCGACCGTCGTTTTATTTACCTCAGAGCTAAGCCGTGGATGGCTCTGCCTTTGTCCTGCATTCGCGTGCATGTATGCAGGCTATATGCACGGCCAATGCACGGCTTATGCACGGCTGGTGCAGGCTTGTCCAGAACGACAGTCGAACAAGAGTCGAAGGTGGACAGGAGGAGACCTACCTTGTCTTATCCGTAGCAGGTCTCAATGTACAAAAAAAGCATTGAAAATTAAAACTTATAGCGCACAAAAGCTTCCATAGCTTCGTAGTCGGCTAGGCCTAAATTGTCATACGCTTTTGCAGTTTCTCTATTTCTATCTTCAGCTCTTTGCCAGAACTCTCTCGCGTCGTCGCCTGGAAAAACAGCTTTGTCCTTTTGCGATTGATGTTTAAAGATCGCAAACTTTTTACGTTCTACTTCTTGCGGGCTAAGGGGTACCGACATTTCGATTTCGTGGGTTTCGAACTCGAGCCACGCACCTCTATACATCCATAGCCAACAATCTTTTATCCAGCTCTCGGTTTTTTCCAACCGTTTAAGTGCTTGTAGAACAATATTAAAACAAACGATATGTGTGCCGTGTGGATCCTCGAAATCGCCGGCTGCAAAAATCTGATGCGGTTTAATTTTTTGCAGCAATTCCATAGTTAACAGAACATCAGCTTCTGTTACCGGATTTTTCTGGTTTTTACCGCTTTCGTAAAAAGGTAAGGCCATAAAATGAATATGATCGTCGGCCAATCCGCAGTAACGGGCACCAGCAATAGCTTCTCCTTTTCTGATTAATCCTTTAACTGTTTGTATTTCGGGGGTATCGACCTGATTCGGCTGCTTTTTCGCCATAAACTGGCGCATGTTTTGGTATATTTCTTTCATGGCAGGTTGCCCAAGGCCGATTTTCTCTGAAAAATCAAGATTAAATTCGAGAAACCTTAAGGCATCGTCGTCCCAAACCGCGGTATTACCCGAAGTCTGGTAAGCCACATGTACATCGTGTTGCTGGTCGACAAGGCGAATAAAGGTACCACCCATCGAAATCACATCGTCGTCGGGATGTGGAGAGAAAATAACTACTCTTTTTTTAGCAGGCTCTGCTCTTTCAGGGCGCTGACTATCGTCGGCATTAGGTTTTCCGCCTGGCCAGCCAGTAATCGTATGCTGTAATTTGTTAAAAATGTGGATATTGATATTGTAAACCGGCCCTTTTTCTAAGGCCAGTTGCGCCATTCCATTGGTATTAAAGTCGTCTTCGGTTAGTTTTAAAACCGGTTTATGCAATTTGTTTGCTAACCAAATCACTGCTTTCCGGGTTAATTTTTCGGTCCAGATGCAGTCTTTCACTAACCAAGGGGTATCGAACCTTGTTAATAAGGAAGCTGCATCCTCATCTAAAATAAATTCGACATTATCCGATAACTGCAAATAAGTGGCTGGCACTTCACTAGACATCTCGCCCTCCACAGCTTTTTTAATAATTGGCGCCTTCTTTTGGTTCCAGGCCATGAGCACAATTTCGCGCGCTTTAAAAATAGTACCAATCCCCATGGTAATAGCCTTGGTGGGTACATGAGACTTCCCGCCAAAATCGCGGGCAGCATCTCTCCGGGTTAAATCGTCGAGTGTAACCAGCCTTGTACCCGAGTTAGGTGCCGATCCGGGTTCGTTAAAACCAATATGGCCTGTACGACCAATACCCAGAATTTGCATGTCTAAGCCGCCAACCTCTTCTATTTTTCGTTCATAATTTAAACAAAAAGCAGGGATGTCTTCCAGATTAAGAATGCCATCCGGAATATGAACATTTGCCAGATCTATATCGATATGCGCAAACAAATGCTCTTTCATAAAAGATACATAGCTCTGTGCAGCCTCGGGATGCATCGGGAAATATTCGTCGAGGTTAAAGGTGATTACATTTTTAAAACTTAATCCTTCTTCGCGATGCAGGCGAACCAGCTCTGCATATACAGCAATTGGTGTTGCACCAGTTGCCAGGCCTAAAACCGCATTTAAGTTATTTTTTTGTTTTTCTTTAATAATCCCCGCAATGCGATGCGCAACGCTTATAGAAGCTTCTTTCGGGTTTTTGAAAACAGTAACGGGAAGCTTTTCGAACCTCGTTTCCTCTAACAGATTTAATCTTGCCATTTTAATCTAAGTATTGTGTGAACGGAGCAGTAAATATAGGAGGTATTTTTAAATACAGGAATAAAATTATGCGAATTGTTTACCTTTAATAAATTTTATCCGTGTGAACTCGAACATCAATAAATTATATCAGATCGCTCAAAAGAAAGAAAGAAAGATTATTGGCCTCATGTCGGGCACTTCCATGGATGGTTTAGATATTGCCTTATGCTTATGCAAAGGTAGCGGGCAAACGACTGAAGTAAAATTGTTAAACTTTATAACCATCCCCTACGAGGATGATTTTAGGGCAGAGGTAAAAAGTATATTCTCCAGAAGGGATGCCGATCTGGAAAAAGTTTGCATTTTAAACGAGTTAATCGGTATTAAACATGCCGAAATGATACTAATGGCCTTAAAGAACTGGGAGATTGAGGCAAGTGAAATCGATCTTATTGCCAGCCATGGTCAGACTATTTTTCATGCACCTCGGCTTTTGCACCAGAAAGAGAATTATCCCAATGCTACTTTGCAAATAGGCGATGGCGATCATATTGCCGTTAAAACCGGAATCATTACTCTTGCCGACTTTAGGCAAAAGCATTTAGCCGCTGGGGGTGAGGGTGCCCCGCTTGCTGTTTATGGAGACTATTTGATATTTTCTAAACAAGGCGAAAATCGGATTATGCTCAATATCGGGGGGATTGCTAATTTTACTTTTTTGCCAGGCGACAAAGATGCCAGCAAAGTTTTTTCGACCGATGTTGGCCCTGGAAACACCTTAATGGATCATTTTATACAAATGCAATATCCAGGTAATTATTACGATAAGGATGGAGCGAGAGCATTGGCAGGCCAGTTAAATCCCGCTTTGCTTGACGCCTTGTTAGCAGCGCCTTTTTTTGAGGCGGATTTTCCTAAAACAACCGGCCCCGAGTTATTTAATTTGAAATACTTAAAAAATGCACAGGAAATAAGTGGAACACTCGGCATTAGTGATGAGGACGTATTGGCTACCCTTTGTCATTTTTCTGCCCGGGCTATTACAAATGCAATTGAAAGGACTGTCGGCCTAACAGCGGTGCCCAGCATCTATGTAAGCGGAGGTGGGATGCATAACCCTTTACTCATTTCTTTAATCAGAAAAGCCTTGCCTAAGGCTCGATGGGGTACAACTAATGAACTTGCAATTAATCCAGATGCGAAAGAAGCAGTACTTTTTGCTTTACTGGCCAACGAAACATTAGCTGGTAACCCGGTTAACTTCGGAGAAAGGGAGGGTGTCCCGTCGATTTGTATGGGAAAAATTTGCCTCCCTAATTAACTTACTGTTCGTTATAAGATTTTTAAGCCATTAGCCTGATAGCTGTTGAGCTTATAGTCTGTCGGGTCGAGCTCGGTTATTAAATAATTAATATGTTCTAATGAAGCTACCTTTATTCTTAAGGTAATATTTAGTTTCTCAGAGATACAAAGCACAGCTGATTTTCTGGACGAGCTAAGCATGGTCTTTTTTAGCTGATTAATTTCCCAATCGGTATCTGTTAAGCCGCTTTGCGGATGTATTGCGCTGGTTCCTAATAAACAAAGGTCTGCATTAATTTCTGCCAGCTGGCCTATAACCTGACCGCCGTAAGTAATCTGAGAGTTTTTAGAAAACATACCGCCAATTAGAATAACCTCAATCTTTGGGTATTTCGACAATTCGACAGCAACCAACGGGCTTATGGTAAAAAAAGTGGCCTGTAAATTTTTAGGCAATTGTTTTACCATTTCGATAATGGTTGTACCACCACCTGTTAAAACCAACATCCCATCTTTAATAAGTGTTATGGCTTTTCTGGCAATATTGATTTTGGCATCTTTGGCATAAACTGCACTATCGTCGAAAGTAGAATGGTACGATTTGGATAGCGCGCCACCATGTACTTTATATAATAGGTTGTCGTCGGACATTTCTTGAAGGTCCCTTCTGATTGTGTCTTCCGAAACTGTTAGCAATTGAACAAGGTCTGAGGTTAATACCCTGTTATGGAGGTTAATTTGGCGCATAATAAAATCGTGCCTTTCTTTTTTGAGCATATTTATAGCTGTTTGGAATACTAATATATTAAAATAAAATTACAATGCAGGTATTTGCGGGTTTATGCAATAATATTTTGCGGGTATTTGTTAAATTGTTACATAAATTCTTTTATTAATGAAATTTATTTATCATATTTACTCAACAATTGATATTTTGCGTATTCGTGCGTGTTTATCAAATAAATAATCAACAAACAAAAAATAAATTATTAACCAAATTGGCGTTTATGAAAAAAAAACTACTCATGCTGTTTTTGGGCACGTTTTTGTTAGCTATTCAAGTAATGGCTCAACAAGTAACGGTTACTGGTAAAGTAACTTCAGCAGAAGACGGACGGCCCATTCCAGGTGCTTCTGTAAAAATTAAAGGAACCAAACAGGCTGTGCAAACAGCTCCGGCCGGAACCTACTCCATTAAAACAAATGTTGGCGATGTACTTCAGTTCTCTTATCTGGGTTATGCCTCGGTCGAAAGAACGGTAAGCGCAGCAACTACGATTAGCGTTAGCTTAAAAGAAGATGCGAGCTCGTTAAGAGAAGTTACTATTACTACAGGTTATAGTATAGAAAGGGATCCAAAAAGTTTGGGTTATTCTGCACCTAAAGTAAGTGGTGATGAAGTTGCTAATACAGGCCGGGAAAACTTTATTAACGGTTTAGCAGGCAGGGTGCCTGGTATGTCTGTTAACCCAACCAGTGGTGACCCTGGTGCTTCTTCTCAGGTTATATTGAGGGGTATTGCTTCATTAAGTGGTGATAACCAGCCATTAATGGTGCTCGACGGGATACCTGTCGATAACTCGGTGGTTAACCAAATTAATACCACTATACAAGGAACAAACAGGAATCAGGATTATACCAATAGAGCATCGGATATTAACCCGGCTGATATTGAAAGTTATGTAATCTTAAAAGGCCCGGAAGCAACAGCATTATATGGTAACTTAGGCGCCAACGGTGCGATTGTGATTACCACTAAAAAAGCTAAGGCTGGTAAAGCTTCAGTATCTTATAATGGTTCGTTAAGAATAGAGACTGTAAATAACCCGCCAGCAGTACAAACTGTATATGCTCAAGGAGCGTCTAATGGTATTTATGGGGGTGCATCGACTGTCTTTTTTGGGCCTAAATATGCCGATGGCTTGACCATATACGACAACATCGGTAACTTTTTTCAAGTAGGTACAGCACAAAAAAACAATCTTGTTTTTGAAGGCGGTAAAGAATCGTTTACTTACCGTTGGTCTACAGAGTATACCAATAACAAGGGAACCATTCCTACTACAGCATACGAAAGGTTCGTAACTTCGTTAGTAAGTACTGCAGCTTTATCTGATGCAATTAAATTAACTACACGTTTTAGCTATACCAATGCTTATACTAAGAAAGCTAATAAAGGACTTGCAGGTTATTTAATGAATTTGTTAACCTATCCTTCAAGATTTGATGTTAGAAACTGGATCGACCCTGTAGGTAATCGTGTACTTACTACAAACGATATCTATAACGAGGTTGATAATCCATTTTGGGATGTTAATAAAAACTTGTCAGACGATAAAACCAATTCTATTTATTTTAACACCAATTTAAACATTAGACCTAATAAATGGTTAATTGTTAATGCAGTGTTGGGCGCAAACATTTCGAATACTGATGGTAATTTGGTGTTTAACCCGCAGTCTTATAGAGGATCGGGATCGGCTACTGCTCAGACCGGAGGCGTACTCTATACCTATAGTGCATTAAATAAATCATTTAATGGTACTTTAACAGCAACCGCAAGACATAAATTTGGCAAATTTAACAATACTTATGTTATTGGGGTGACTGCCGATAATATTAATAATGAAACAAATTCTGCCCGTGGATCTAAATTTTTTGATCCGAACTTCTATAGCATCAACAACACTTTGCCGACCACAAGAAACGCCATGCTTTCTATAGCAAGGCGTAGAAACGCAGGTGCTTTTGCTCAGGCTATTCTGGGTTACGAAAGATTAGTTTATTTAACTTTATCTGGAAGAGCCGACGCGGCCTCGAGAATGATGCCTAACAATCCATATTTTGCTTATCCTTCTGCAAGTTTGGCCTTTAATTTTAGCGAATTAGAAAGTGTTAAAAAATTAGATTGGTTAAGCAGCGGTAAATTAAGGGGTTCGATGGGTATTACAGGTAAAGAACCTTATAAATATTACGCATTGGCTACCCGTTTAGGTACAGTAACCACCAGTGGTGGTGGCTTTACTTACGATTTAGCTGCGGGTGGTAACCCTAAATTAGTTCCGGAAAGAACGCAAGAATTTGAGGTGGGTACTGAGTTAGGCTTTCTGAAAGATAGAATCTCCCTAGATTTTACCTATTATGATAGAGCAAGTCGTAAACAAATCGTTTCTCCACGTATTAGTTATGGTACTGGTTCTGTAATCAGGATTATGAACGGCGGGGTAATTACCAATAGGGGTGTGGAAGTTCAATTAAAAGGTTCTCCAATTAGAAAAGAAAACTTTAACTGGGATATGACCCTTAACTTTACCCATAACAAAGGAGTTGTAAATTCGATTGCCGACGATTTACCAGAGTTTTACGATTCGGATACCTGGATTGTAAATGGTGCCCGTGGTTCGGTTAATCCAGGAACCAGTACAATGGCATTGGCCGGATGGGTAAATGCCAGAAATAATAAAGGCGACTTATTGATTGATCCGGATAAAGGGTTGCCAATTTTAAAAAGCTCTACAGAATTTGTTTATTTAGGAGATAGAGCACCTAAATTTACATTGGGTTTTGTAAATAGCGTGAACTATAAAAGCTTTAACCTTTCTTTCTTGTTCGATTTGAGAGTAGGTGGCGATGTATATAACCAAACCGAATACGAGTTATATAGAAGAGGTTTAAGTACTAAAACCTTAGATCGCGAACAACCAAGAATTCTTACCGGAGTACTTAAAGACGGATTAGAAAATACAGATCATCCGACTAAAAACACGATTATGATTACCCCTTATACCTATAGTACTTATTATACCAGTACAACAGGTGGTATTTCGCCAGATCAATTTTTTGAAAAAGATATCAAGACCTTAAGATTAAGAGATGTTACTTTAGCTTATGATTTACCTCAATCGGTGGCGGCTAAAACTAAATTTTTATCTAATGTTGGGTTATATGTAACGTTTACTGATGTGTTTTTATTGACTAATTACTCTGGTATGGATCCAGATACCAATGGAAATAACCCAAGTACATCGGGTGCCGGTGGTTATGGTATCGATTATGGTAGCATGGGTCGTCCATTAACCGTGACCATGGGATTAAGAATTAAATTATAATTGAATTTAAAGATTTGAAATATGAAATATATTAAAATAATTTGCCTCATTACACTGGTGCTTTCGGCTAGCGGGTGTAAAAAATGGCTGGATGTAAACAGCGACCCTGCTACACCACAAACGGCGCGGGCAGAATTTTATCTGGCGCCTATTATTGCACAAATGGCACTCTGTTCGACGAACGACTACGGTGTTGCACATTTTAAACTTACCCAGAACACGGGCGCACAAACTGCTAACGATGTTTTTGAAAGACAAGGATTTCAAAGCGGCGATTCGGGCACCTTATTATGGCGTTTCGTTTATATTAATGCCGGATTAAATTTGGAAGATATGATTACCAAGGGTAAAGAAGCAGGTGGTAATAGCTTAGTTGGAATTGGTTATGCGATTAAAGCCTGGGGCTTTCAATTGTTAACCGATGCGCATGGCCCTATTATATTAGACGAAGCTTTTAAAGATCAGTTAACTTTTCACTACCAAGATCAGCCAGAGGTGTATGCCCGCGTAAGAGAATGGTGCCAGTTAGCCCTGCAAAACTTAGATAAGCCAGATGTAGGTAACTATACCCAGATTTTGAAAGACAACGACTTTATATTTCAGGGTGACAGAGCCAGATGGAAAAAATTTGTATATGGAATTTTAGCCCAACAGTATAGCCACCTTATTAATAAACCAGAGTTTGCAAGTAAGTACGCAGACAGTGTAACTAAGTATGTTGATCTTTCTTTCGCAACTTCTGCAGAAGATGCTACAGTAGGCTTTACTGGTACTTCTGGAAGTGATGCGAACCCTATAAGTGTAGCGGGTGGTATATTAGGTGCTGCAAGAATTGGACAACCTATTATAAATTACTTAACTGGTGGAGTAAGAGGTACTCCCGAACCTAATCCGACTTCGTCGATAGACCCAAGGTTAACCAGAATGGTTAATCCGATGGTAACGCCTACAGTTCCGGCAACAAATGGTGTTTATAGAGGTGTTGTAGCGACTAAAGGCGATATTCCTAGTGTTAAAACTATACCCACTATTTATGGAATTGTAACCGCTACGGCTTCGATCCCATATCCTGGTAAATACATTTTCGGAACGGGTTTAGCTGTAAACGATAAACCAAGACTCCCATTAATTACTTATTCGCAATTACAATTTGCTAAAGCTGAAGCCTTATTTATAAAAGGAAATAAAGCAGATGCTTATACTGCCTATATAAATGGTATTAAAGGGCACATGGATTTTGTTAATCTGTATGGTAGAAACGGAACAACTATTGCGCCAGTAATTACCGCCACAGAAATTACCGCTTACCTTACTTCGAGCGAAGTAGCTCAAAGTGCCGGTGATTTAACGATTGCCGACATTATGGGGCAAAAGTATATTGCACAATGGGGCTGGGCCGGAGACGAACAATGGTGCGATTTGCGTAAATACCATTACGATCCAGAGGTGTTTAGACAGTTTAAACCTTTAGAATCGGCAGAGTTTTATCCTACAACCATTGGTAAATATGCCTATAGATTAAGACCAAGATATAATTCTGAGTATATTTGGAATAAGGCAGAGCTAGAAGTGTGGGGTGGTACTTTACCTGATTACAGCACCAAAGAGACCTGGTTTAGTTTACCTAATTAATTAAGATGAAAATTATGAAGATTTTTTCAACCATATCAATCATGACCCTGCTAACAATATTTTTGTTTACCGGGTGCAAGAAAATTACGAGCGATAATGTATTTTCCGATTACACAATTGTAGACGGAAGTAAGGCGCTATTGAAAGTAAATTATAATGTTGCTTTCTATAATGATCCACTTGTACAACTTAAAATTAATGGCGTACGAGTAAGTGGAACAAACATTCAGACCAGATATCCATTCCCTGGTGGTGGTTTTAATACTTTAGGAGGCTCTACTGGCGATTATTTACCAGTGGAACCTGGAAGTACAGCAATTTTGCTTTCTATACCTAAGAAAGGTACAAGTGTAGATTCTATAGAGATTTATAAAACTACACTACAAACCGCCGCTGGTAAAAAGTATAGCCTGCATGTTACCGATACGCTTTCCAGAAAAAGTTTGGCGGTCGAAGAAGATGCTGCTGTGCCAGATTCTGGTTTTGTAAGGTATAGATTTACCAATTTAATGGCGAATGTGCCTGCAATCGACTTATATGTAGGAAGCGTAATAGTTGCTTCGAACATTCCTTTTTTGGGAATTAGTGAGAAGTTTACTTTACCTACCTCTCAGACTGGTATTTCTACTATATGGACTATTAGACCCGCAGGTGCATTACCTACTTCTACCGCTTTAGCTACTTATAATAGTGCAAGTACATTTTTAAGCAGAAGGGTTTATACTGTTTTTGCATCAGGATATGCCGGTAATACCGATACAAAACGAAAACCATACGTCTCATTTTATTATGTGAGGTAAAGAAATTTTCGAAGCCTGAAAGAGGCTGGTAGTTTTTTAAACTACCAGCCTCTTTTTTATTTAATGGCTTTATTTGTTGTATCCGGTATAACTTCTACAAAATTTTATATTTTTGTAGTTCATATTTAAACCATGGCAAATTTCACACTTACTCCTGCAACCTGGGAAAGGGTTAAAATAAAGTTTTTAAGAAAATACAGAGATCTGGCACAAGAAGACCTTTCTTTTGTTCCCGGACAGGAAGACCAATTGGTAAAACAACTTATGGTTTTGGTAAAAAGAGACCAGGCTTATATCGAATTCACTATTCTTAAAGCACTTTCCGACCCCGACGGAAACCGGCTATAGCTATTTGGGTTAAATTATTTTCGAAGTGTGTTATTCACACTAAGCACAATTATAGTGTCTTTAAATGAAGTTTTTGAGAGATAAACTACTATATATACCATTAAAAGCTACTGTTACTATAACTTAATGTTTAGTAAGGAAATAAAAAAAAATAAAAAAAATTGGTAATATTAAAACTAAAGTTGATATTTGTAGCCGGATACAAGTTTTTTATGGTGCCGAACTATAAATTTATTAAACGTATAATCTTTTAAAAAAAATAACTTTTTTTTTAAAATTATTGTTTTAAGTGTATATTCGTACCGTGAATTAAATTTTGGTTCAAACAGGGAATGCTGAAAACTGTTATAAGAGTAAGCAAGAAAAAAAGAAAATAAATTTATTAACTCTAAGATTATGAGAAAAGTTTTATTAACTGTAATGATGGTGAGCTCTCTTCTAGCGTTTAACGCTTGTAAGAAAGATGGAGTTCAGGGTCCTGCTGGTGCTGCTGGTCCTGCTGGTCCTGCTGGACCTGCCGGTGCTGCTGGTGCTGCTGGTGCTGTAGGCCCTGCCGGTGCTAAAGGTGCCGATGGAACCAAAATTTTAAGTGGAACTGTTGATCCTACTACCGAAGGTGCTGTAGGTGATTTCTATTTCCAAAAAACGTCTAAAACCCTTTGGGGTCCTAAAGTTGCTGCTGGATGGGCAGGAACTTCAACTGGTTTAACTGGTGCTACTGGCGCTCCTGGTGCTCCAGGTGCAGTTGGCGCAACTGGTGCAGCTGGCAACAAATTTTTAGCTGGTGCTGGTGTTCCTGATGCGAACAACCCAACTAATGCAAAAACTGGTGATTTCTATTTTAATACCACCACTTCTACATTCTATGGCCCTAAACAAGCAGATGGTACTTGGGCTAGTGTATTACCATTAAGTTCTGATTATGCTGCTAAAACTTATTACCTTACTAAAGGTTTTGAGAACGTTACTCAAGTAGGTAACAATGCTTATAGCCAATATTTAGCATCTAGCTGGGGTTTATACGAGATTTTCTCATCTTACAAAGTAAATGCAGGTGATTTAATCCGTATCAATCAATATCCAGGATGGGGTGAAAACAGAGAGATGATTTTCCAAACTGTTCCAGGTTCAGGCGTTTTTGATGCTGTTCCTACAAATGGTATGGGTCTTACTCCTGATGCAGGTACTGTTGGTGCAGTAGGTACTCCATTTGAAGTTGGTGCTAAATTCAGATACACCAATAACGTAAGTGGTGTTGCTCTTCCAGGTGGTGGCGTAAGCAGCTCAACTGCTGAGTTTACTTTAACTACTGAAGATGTTGCAAGATTAACTGTAAATAACGGTGCAGCATTTGGTTATTTAACTTATGCTAAAGCGTTACAATCAAGCGTTGTTGTTGGTTCAGACTTAGTATTTGCTAGAACTAAACAAGTTGCAGTAAAAACCAGTACTACTGATTTTGCAGCTAACTACACTGCTAGAACTACATTCAATTTGAATACTTTAGTTCCTAACTTTGAAGCTTATAAACAAGAAGGTAAAGTATTTGTAAAATACAGATATTATACTCCAGGAACTGCTGTTGCAGCAACTAATAATGTTCCAGTACAACACGCTACTGCTAACGCAGGATGGGTTGATATTACTGATTGGGCTAATTCTTATGCTTTAGCTTCTGCTGCTAAACCTGCAAATGGTAATGTTCCTGCTGTTCCTGCTCTTGCTGGTTACTCAACTGTATTAGCGGCTGCAAATCCGTTTACTGCTTTTGGTGCTAACTTCATGACTTCTGGTTCTGTATTAGGTACTACCGGTGTAGCTGTTCCTTTCGGTGTAAACCAATCGGCAACTGCTCAAGTTGGTACTGTTGCTAATCCAACTATTAACTTAGATGGTAACGTAAGAATTAACTGGACAATTGCTAGTGGTACTAACTTTGCTGGTGGTGTTGTTACTACTAAAAATGTTGGTCCAATGACTTTGACTAACACTGGTGGTGATTTAGATGTAGTTGGAACTGCTAACTTTGTTCCTCGCGCTTTTGCAACTGAATATTATTCAGCTCCTGGTGCTTTAACAGCTGTTGGCCCAACTGGTACTGCATTAGTGATCCCTGCTGGTCAAACTATTGACATCACAGAGAGAAAAGGCGGTTTAACTGCAGCTCAATTAGGTAACACTAAATTAGTTCAGATTCAAGTTTTTGTAATCCCTGGAAAAGACATCAGTGCTTTAAAAGCTAAAGGTGTTAATACAGATAACTTAAATGAAATTGCTAAAAACATTAAATTGTAATTATTAATCTTTAGAGTTAAATTATATACAATTTAATGCAAGCAGCTCCTCTAATGAGGGGCTGCTTTTTTATTTTAAATGAAATCGTAGCCACACTGCGATTTTTTTGCATTTTAGCCAATGTACTTTTTAATCCTTCCTGCTTTTTGTACATTTACTTGCCATATTAATGAATATTAAAATGAAGAAGTTAAAATATAGAATGTTCCTCCTGTTTTTTGGATTAACAACATTGTTATTCTCATTTAGAGAAGATCTTTTCCAGGTATCTAAAAACCTCGACATATTTGCTTCTTTATATAAAGAGATCAATATTAATTATGTGGAAGAGACTAGCCCTGCAGATTTAATGCGCAATGGGATTGATTCTATGTTAGGCGGTTTAGATCCTTATACGGAATATGTTCCGGAGTCGGAAATTGAAGACTATAAACTAAAATATGTAAGTACACAATATGGAGGGATCGGTGCAAGTACAGTTATTATAAATAATAAGCTGTATATAAATGACGTAATTGAAGGAGCTCCTGCTCATAAACAAGATATTAGACCTGGGGATTTAATTGTAAGAATAAATGGAACTGCTACTTTTGGTAAAGACCGCCAGCAAATTAGCCAGTTATTACGCGGGCCAAAAAGCTCGAGTGTTAATTTGCAATTAGAAAGAGAAGGGCTAACTATAGAAAAGATAGTAGTTAGAGACGAAATAAGACAACCTAATGTAAGCTACGCTGGTATGTTAGAAAATCGGGTTGGTTATATCCGATTGGATAAATTTTTGGAAAACTCTGCACAAGAAGTTAGGGATGCTTTAGTTAACATTAACAAAGAGCAACCTAAAGGACTTATACTAGATCTGAGAAACAATGGTGGTGGTATTTTGCAGGAAGCAGTTAAGATTGTTAATCTTTTTGTAAATGAAAACCTACTTGTTGTTACTCAAAAAGGTAGAAATCCGGCAAAGAATGTGAATTACAGAACAGTTGCAAAACCAATTGCATTAACGCTTCCATTAATTGTTTTAATGAACGGCTCGTCTGCTTCTGCTTCCGAGATTGTTGCCGGTGCCCTGCAAGATCTGGATAGAGCAGTAATTATTGGGCAGCGCAGTTATGGTAAAGGCTTGGTGCAACAGACCTTTAATCTTCCTTATAATAGTCTTGTTAAAATTACAGTAGCTAAATACTATACCCCATCCGGACGTTGCATTCAGGCATTAGATTATGCGCACAAAGACAATACTGGAGCCGCAACAAAATATGCCGATTCTACAATGAAAGCTTTTACTACGAGTGGTGGCCGAACTGTTTATAATGGGGATGGGGTTTACCCAGATCTGTTGGTTACACCCTTTAAGTATAGCCCATTAACGGTTTCCTTACTAAGAAATAGCTTATTTTTCGAATATGCTAATCAATTTCGACGGACACATCAAACTATTGACAAGGCCAGGGCTTTTCGACTAAGCGATTCTGATTACACCAATTTTATTAATACTTTAAATGGAAAGGATTATAGTTACACGACTAATGCCGAACGATTGCTGGGAAAGTTAAGCAGTGAAGTTGTAAATGAAAATAACCAATCTATCGCCGGAGATGTCGAGGCCCTTAAAACAAAATTATTGCTTTCGAAGAAAATGGATCTTACTAAACATAAGCAAGAAATTAAGCAAGTGTTAGAAACACAGATCGTGGGCCGATATTATTTTGAAAAAGGAAGAGTGGAACAAGGCTTCCAGTACGACTCCGAAATGTTACGCGCAAACAACTTGTTTAATAACCTCCCACAGCTATTGGCTATTTTGAAAGGCAACGAAAACTACAAAGTAATTGGTACACCTCATCAAAGGCTAAACTAAATTTTATATAACTAAATTGTGAACTGTTAATTAAGTTAACAACCTATTCCGATCGCGGCCTTATTTCCCTTTTATTATAGGAGAAACGTTAAAAAATGTTAAAATATAAACAACTGATAATCAGCTTGATATGTTTTTTTAACACTTTGACGTTTTGTTTATAATATACTTTTAGCCATATTTATATATTAAATAACAATTAACTAACTAATAACTAACCTAAATTTATTAATTTATGAAAAAACTTATACTAAGTTTGTTCGTTCTTTTGTTTGTTGCAGTTACTGCAATGGCACAGGAAAGAACCGTAACTGGTACAGTTACTTCTCAGGATGACAAATTGCCTATCCCGGGCGTGAGTGTAAAAATCAAAGGGCAAAAAGGTGGTGTTGTGACGTTAGAAACAGGAAAATTCTCAATCAGGGTTCCTGCTTCGGCAACAACATTAGAATTTAGCTACTTGGGTTTTGTAACTCAATCAAGAACAATTGGCACTTCGAGTGTTATTAATGTAGCTTTAGTGTCGGATACTAAATCTCTATCAGAGGTTATTGTAACTGGTATTGGTGGTACAAGAGAGAGCAAATCTATTGGATATTCTGCAACGCAGATAGATGCTAAGGACTTAACTGTAGCTAGAAATACAGATATAAGTTCTTCACTAGCTGGTAAAGTAGCGGGTGTACAACTAAATGGTTCACCAAGTTCGACGTTTGATAATGCAAATATCATCGTTCGTGGTATCAACGGTTTTAGTGTTGGTTCTCCGCTTTTTGTAGTAGATGGAACTCCGACTATTCAGGAAAATGTTAACATGGATAACGTAGAAAGCGTAACTGTACTAAAAGGTGCGGCTGCGACTGCTATTTATGGTCAACGTGCTTATAATGGTGTAGTTGTAATTACAAGTAAAAAAGGTTCAAGAGGTGGTAAACCAGTAATTGAACTTAATTCTTCTTACGGCGTTGAGAAAACCTCTCTAACACCTGATTATCAGAACTCTTATGGTGGTGGTTATACAGCTGATTTTATTCCGTTTGTATATAAACCTAATGTTCACCCGGCTGCTTGGGCTGCTTGGAATGGCCAGAATATGTTAGATTATGGTGCGGATTCAAGTTTCGGACCTAAAATTGATGGTACTCAATACAGATCATGGTCTAGCTGGTATCAAGATAGTCCTAAATTTGGTCAAACAGAGGCTATTACTTCACAGCCAAATAACATTAAAGATTTCTTGCAAAATGGTGGTAACTTAATTAACACCTTAGCATTCTCTTCAGGTGGTGAAAATTATAACTTCAGATTAGGATACACTAATCAAAACAGGAAACTTGTACAAGTTGAGTCAAATCAAAACAAAAACACGATAAATGCGAGTGGTAGTATTGATTTAAACGAGCACTTTACTGCATCGACCGATATCCAGTTCATGAAAGAATATCGTAAAGGTCAGCCATACGAAGGTTACCGTAATGATGGATTGAACATCGTTCAAGGTTTTAACCAATGGTTCCAAAGACAGATTGACATGAAAGAGTTAGAATCTTTCCAGGAAACAGCTGCTGGTATTCCAACTTCATGGAACTTAGGAAATCCAAATGGTACCGGAAATTTAGCGGTTATTCAAAAACCTCAATATTGGGATAATCCTTTCTGGGTTGCTCGCGAAAACTATCAAACCTATACTAGAAATAGAATATTTGGTAATTTAGGATTAAAATATAAAATTAATTCTGACTTTGCACTTGCGGCAGCAGTACGTACAGATATTAACAATGGTGTTTCTGATAACAGATTTGCCACTGGTGGTTTGCAACAAGATGCTTATGGTGTAAGCCAATTCGTAAATAACGAGTTTAACTACGAATTGAACTTAACTTATAAAAAAGTATTTGGTGATTTTAGTGTAGATGCTTTAGTTGGCGGTAACTTGCGTCATAATAAAAATGAAGGTGTAAATATGTCGACAGCTGGTGGATTAAGTTTTGCCAACTTCTTTAATATCGGCGCTTCTATTTCTAGACCAAACGTATCTAATACTTACTCTGAAAGAGAAGTTCGAAGCGCTTTGGGAAGATTCTCATTTGGCTATAAAGGTTTTGCTTATATCGATGTAACTGGTAGAAATGACTGGTCATCAGTATTTGCGTCAGACTTAAACTCTTATTTCTATCCTTCAATTTCAGGTTCATTTATTGCTTCGAACTTCTTCCCTTCTTCATGGAAAAATACTTTTTCTTTCATGAAAGTTAGAGGATCTTATGCACAAGTAGGTAATGAGGGTGATCCTTATTCTTTAAACTTAGCATATAATATTAGCAGCTCTTATGGTACTGATGCTTCTATAAACATTGGTGATCAATTACGTGATGGTAGAATTAGACCAGCATTAACCGGATCGATCGAGGTTGGAACTGAGATGAAATTCTTTAATAACCGTTTAGGTGTTGATTTCTCTTGGTACAAAAACAACAACAAGGATCAAATCCTTTCTGTTAGTGTAAATGGTGCTACAGGTTATAGCAGTAGCTATATTAATGCAGGTTTATTAACCAATAGAGGTATTGATTTAGCGTTAACAGGTACTCCGATTTCTTCGAAAAACGTAGAATGGAATTTAACATTAAACTATTCTCGTAATAAAACTATCGTTGATCAAATTACAGAGAAACAAACCAATGTACTTTATCAAAACTCCACCTTCTTTACTAACAGTTTAAACCTTACTGAAGGCCAAGAATGGGGTAGAATTTTAGGTAGAAAATTCAATAGAGATGCGAGTGGAAACATGATCATCAATGCTTCTGGTTTCCCTACATTTACTACTGCACAATTTATTGGTTTTGCTAGACCAAAATATAATGGTGGTGGATTTAGTTCATTGAGAGTATTTAATTTTGATTTAGGTTTATCTGTTGACTTCCAGAAAGGTGGCTTATTTAACTCTACAACCCGTGCATTTAATATGGGTAGTGGTTTATCTCAAGAAACAGTGGGTGTAAACGATAAAGGCATTGATTGGAGATTATCTCCAGCTGCTGGTGGTGGTTACAAATTCCCAGGAGTTTTAGCTAATGGCCAACCAAATACTAAATATGTAGAAGCATCTGATGCATTCTATACTGGTATGCAAAATGGAGCTGGTGAGATGTTCATGATCGATGCAAGTTATTTGAAATTGAGAGAGGTTCGTTTAGGATATAATGTTCCTAAAGAATTCTTGACTTCAAAACTTAAAGGTATAAGCTCTGTGAATCTAGCATTTACTGTTGGTAACGCATGGTTAATATCTGCTCCAGGTAAAAAATATGGCGTTGATCCATCAGAGTTAGAGAACTTCTGGCAAGAAGGTGGTCAGTTACCACAATCACGTACTTATGGGCTTAACTTAAGGTTAACTTTTTAATAAAACAGATATGAGATATACAAAATATATAGGACTTATTGCAGTAGGATTAATTGCTTTAAGTGGATGTTCAAAGATTAGAGACTTTGGAGATACAAATATTAGTCCAACGCTTGTGGAGAAACCTTCTTCAAGAGCTTTATTAACTAATGCACAACAAAATCTACCTGGCTTATTTGCAGGAAATGATTTTAATAGTATTTCCTTGGCTCAATATATTTCTGAGGGCCCATATATAACTTACTCTGGATATGCGAATATTACTCCAGGAACAAGTTATACAGGCTTTTATACTTCGCCATTAATTCAATTAAAAACAATAATTGATTTTAATAATACAGGTAGATCAGAAGCAGATGCAGGTGCGAATGGTTCTAAAAATAACCAGTTAGCGGTTGCCAGAATAATGAAAGCTTTTATCTTTTGGAAATTGACCGATAGATGGGGAGATTTACCATATAGTGAAGCTTTACAAGGAAATGAGAATATTACCCCTAAATTCGATAAACAAGAAAATATATATAAAGATATTTTCAAAGAATTGAAGGAAGCTGCTGCACAAATCGATGGTGGTTTAGCAGTTAAGGGTGATATTATCTTAGGTGGCGACATGGCGGCTTGGAAAAGATTTGCAGCAACTCAACGTTTGATTATGGCGTTAAGAATGTCTAAAGTTTATCCAGCAGCAGGCCAGCTAGCGGCACAGGAGTTTGCATTAGCTTTACCTGATGCTATCTCTTCTAATGCACAAAATATAGTTTATAAATATATCAGTGGTGATCCTAACAACTCTAACCCTTGGTATAATAACTATACAGTAAGTAATAGAAATGATTATGCAATTTCTTTAACATTAGTTAATATCATGAAAGCAAATGGTTCTGGTACAGACCCAAGATTGCCTAAATATGGTGAAGTATTACCTGGAGGCGTTATTGGTCTTCAATATGGTAGAACTACAGCAATAAATATTCCTAATGCATTTAGTAAAATTGGCGATTCATTTAGAGGCCAGGGTTCTCCTCTGTCTATCTTTACTTTCTCTCAGGTTTGCTTTGCAAAAGCAGAAGCTGCTAAAAGAGGTTGGATAGCTGGTGGTGACGCAAGTGCTGAAGGTTATTATAATGATGGAATTGATGCCAATTTAGCACAAAATGGTGTTGCAGATGCTACATTTAAAACACAAACTGGTATTGTATACAATCCAGCTACTGGTTATGAGCAAATTGCTACTCAACGTTATGTAGCTTCTTATCTTGATGGATTTGAGGCATGGGCAGAATGGAGAAGAACAGGATACCCTACTTTAGTTCCTGGACCAAATGCTACGATTCCAGCAATTCCAAGAAGATTGGTTTATCCATCGTCTGATAAAACAACAAACGGCGATAATTATATAGCTGTAGTTGCTCAGCAAGGCGCTGATAACACCACTACAAGAATATGGTGGGATAAATAAGCTTTAAATATTTATTCTTAAAGAGAGGCATCTAAATTTTATTTAGACGCCTCTCTTTGTTTAGTAGGATATAAAACTTAATTTTATATAAATTGAGAACCATGAAAAAGACAATAATATTAGCTGCCTGCTTGTTATATAGTATCCAATTTACCTATGCTCAGGGTGGTATTACCGTATTAAGGGGTACTCCCGTTTTAGCAGATGTGACCAATAATGTTGAGGGTACGCCTTATTTATCGCGCGATTTTAGCTTGGGTTCGATTTTGCTCATAAACGGCGTAACGAAACTCGATAATTTGAAGTTAAAATTTAATGCATTTAAAGATTTTGTTTCTTATAAGGATAATGAGGGGAATGAAATGCTAATAGCTAACTCCGTTAAATGGTTTACGATTGAAAATGAGGGCCGGATGTTGACATTTCAAAAGGGGTTTCCAACTATTGAAAAATACGATGAGAATACTTATTACGAAGTACTTAATAAAAAGGGTGGGCCAATGATTTTGAAAAAACATATCAAAACATTGCTGTCTAGGAAAGAGTATAATTCTTCGAAAGTAACGGACACTTATTTAGATGAAAGGAAATATTTTGTCCTTTCTGAAACTGCGGGAATGTCGAAATTTAAAACGGATAAGAAAAGTTTAGCTACTTATTTCCCCGGTAAGGAAAAGGAGATGAACGAATATATAGCTAAGAATAAGATCAATTTTAAAGACGATCAAGATTTGGAGAAATTATTTGATTTCTACATCGCTATAAAATAGCCTTAGTCCATCGCATGCAGCCTCACTTTAAGCCCATTCATACGCTGATTTAGTTGTAACTGACAAGCCAGGCGCGAATTGGGCAAAAGATCAGGTAGTGTGTCGAGCATCGCATATTCGTCGTCGCTCATTTCATTTAGCTTTTCTTCGCCTTCCATTACATCGACACAGCAGGTTGCACAAAGTGCCATGCCACCACAAGTAGCGAGAATATCATATTCGCTGGCTTTTAAAAATTCCATTAAACTTAAACCCATATCTGTTGGGGCAGTTAAGGTATTTGTGTTGCCTTCGCGATCTTCGACCTGAATGGTAATGTCGTTTGCTTCCATACTTAAAATTCAGTTACCCCATTAACAGTAGTATATTTCATGGTATATTTAATACCTGGATTCATATACTGATAAGCACTATGGCTCATTAATGCAGCCTCGTGGAAGCCACATAAAATTAGTTTCAATTTATTGGTATAAGTATTGATATCGCCAATGGCATAAATACCGGGGATATTGGTCGAGTAATCATCTGTATTTACCTCGATGGCACTCTTGCTTATATTTAAACCCCATTGCTCTATAGGGCCTAATTTAGGGCTTAAACCGAACAGCGGGATTAAATGATCTGCTGCAAAGCTACTGGTTTCGAGGGTACGGTTATGAATAACTTCTACACGCTCTAATTTACCATCGCCCGAAACTGAATTTAGGTTGCTGTTTAAAACGAGGTTAATCTTTCCGCTTTCGGCTAATTCCATTACTTTATTTACCGAATCCGGAGCGCCGCGGAAACTTTCGCTACGATGAATGAGGGTTAATTCTTCGACAATATCGGCTAAGAAAATAGTCCAGTCTAAAGCCGAATCGCCACCACCTGCAATTACCATTTTCTGATCGCGGTATTTTTCGGGATCAAGAATCATGTAGTTTACTCCTCTTCCATTTTCGAAGTGCTCTAATCCGGTAACCGCAGGTTTACGCGGCTCGAAACAGCCTAAACCACCAGCAATTACAATAACTTTGGCTTCGATAGTAGTGCCCATGTTGGTAGTGAGCACGAAATCCGCTTCGCCACGTTTCTCCAAACTCTCGATTCGCTCGCCCAAAGTATAACCAGGATGAAAAGGTTTGGCCTGCTCTACCAGGTTATCGATAAGCTCTTGTGCTAATACAGTTGGATAGCCGGGAATATCATATATAGGCTTTTTCGGATAAATTTCCGAAAGCTGACCGCCCACCTGTGGAAGGTAATCGATTAAATGGCAACGCATTTTTAACAATCCAGCTTCGAAAATGGCAAAAAGGCCAACTGGTCCAGCGCCTATAATGGCTATATCTGTAGAGATCATGTATTAAATTTTGTGGCAAAGTTACAAAATCGCGCTCACTATTTAGATAAGTTCCAAACTATTTTAGATAAAAACTACCAAAATTGTAGTTTTTATCTTACCAGCTCATCCCCAGGTTCTGAAACACGAAGCTCCATATATCCGTTGCTTCTTCAATCATTTTCGCAGTAGGTTTGCCCGCTCCATGCCCGGCTTTAGTTTCGATTCGGATTAAAACGGGGTTCTTACCTTTATATTTTTCCTGTAAGGTTGCTGCAAATTTAAAAGAATGAGCCGGAACAACACGGTCGTCGTGGTCGGCAGTAGTAATTAAGGTAGCTGGGTAGTCTATTCCGGTTTTTAGGTTATGTAATGGCGAATATTTAAGGAGGTAATTAAAATCGCTTGCTTTGTCGCTCGTTCCATATTCGACAGCCCAACCCCAACCAACGGTAAATTTATGGTAACGTAGCATGTCTAAAACACCAACTGCTGGTAAGGCCACCTTAAATAAATCGGGCCTTTGTGTTAAGCAGGCACCAACCAGCAAGCCTCCGTTGGAGCCGCCAGAAATAGCAATTTTTGAAGGGTTGGTATATTTTTCCTTAATTAAATATTCAGCTGCTGCGATAAAATCGTCGAACACATTTTGTTTTTTCTCGAGCATTCCGGCTTTATGCCAGGCCTCCCCATATTCACTTCCACCACGTAAACTGGGCTGTACATAAATGCCACCCCTTTCTAAAAAGAGCATTCGCGACAAACTGAACGCCGGCGTTAAGCTAATTTGAAAACCACCATAACCATAAAGAAACACCGGGTTGTTGCCATCGAGCTTAATTCCTTTTTTATGAACGATAAACATGGGTACTTTTGTCCCATCTTTGGATGGATAGAAGACTTGCTTTGTTTCGTAGCCATCGGTATTAAATTTTAGTTCGGATTTCTTGTAAAGAGCGGATTCTGATTTAGCAATATCGTAGCGATAAATCGCACCCGGGGTTGTAAAGTTAGTAAAGGAATAGAAGAACACTTTGTCGTCTTTGAAAGCACCAAAGCCGCTGGCTGTTCCAATAGCCGGTAATTTAACATCGCCGATCTTTTTCCCTGTTAAATCGAATTGAATAACATTCGTACTGGCATCTTTTAAGTATGATGCCCATAAAAATCCACCACCCGTTGAGACTTCTTCTAAGGCCAAATCCGATTCAGGAATAATTTTTTTCCAGTTTCTTGGATCTGCGTTTTTAGGGTCAATTAAGACAACTTGCTTGTTGGGTGCATTTAAATCGGTATTTACTAAAAGCAGTTCGCCTATATTATCGATTACACTATGGTTGTTTTCGAAGCCTTTAATTAATAAAGTTATTTTAGAGCCGGGTACTGTTAAATCCTGATAGTATATCGCATTTCCCGAGGTTCCGGCGCTTGCGTAGAGTATTAAAAAACGCTCGTCTTCGGTAATGCCGGCACCGAAATATAAATTTGGATTGTTACGGTCTTCGAATACCAGCTGATCATTTATTTGAGGGTCGCCAAGTCGATGATAATAAACCTTCTGATAGTTATTCGCTGCAGAAAGCGCCATTCCTTTTGCCGGCTCGTCGTACCTGCTGTAATAAAAACCATTGCCTTTCCAGGCTGCTCCCGAAAATTTAGTCCACTTTAATTCGTCTGCTAATTTCTTTTTGCTTGCAATTTCCATCACATAGATCGTACTCCAATCTGAGCCCGATTGCGCAATAGAATAGGCAATATATTGCTTGTTATGTGAAAAGCCAAGCAACGAAACAGAAGCGGTTCCATCGGCCGAAAGTTGATTAGGGTCGATGAGGACTTCTTCTTTCCCATCTAATCCCTTTTTAATATACCAGATACTCTGATTTTGCAGGCCATCATTTTTAGTGAAAAAATAGTACTCGCCAACTTTAAATGGGGCAGTTTCTTTTGGATAGTTCCAGAGCGCTGTTAACCGGGTTTTGATTTCGGTGCGATAGGGAATCTGGGAAAGGTAGTTTTGAGTAACTTTATTTTCGGCATCGACCCATTTTTTAGTTTCAGACGAAGTGTCGTTTTCTAGCCATCTATACGGGTCGGCAATGATTGTTCCAAAGTAATTATCGGTTATGGAATCTTTCTTGGTCTCGGGATAAGTCATTAATGTGATTGTTTCGGCTGGTTTTTTGCCTTGGTTGCAAGCGAAAAGACTTAAAGCCATAACGCTTAATAAAATTGTTCTTTTCATGTTGGGTTTGGTTGGTATACTAAGCTACAAATTAATATATTTAAATTGTAGTTTCTAAGGAAACATTTGTTCGAACACCAAATGTCGAAAATGACTACATTTGTTTCCATTCATCATGACAAAGAACCTATATTTTGCTTCCGATTTTCACTTAGGAGCGCCCGACTATGCCGAAAGCCGTAAACGGGAAGAGCGGATTGTTCGTTGGTTAGATTTTATAACGCCAACCTGTAGCGAACTGTTTTTAATGGGCGATGTATTCGATTTTTGGTTCGAGTATAATAAAGTTATTCCTAAAGGATTTATTCGCTTGCAGGGTAAGCTCGCACAAATGGCCGATTTAGGGATAAAGATTTATTTCTTTAAGGGGAATCACGACATGTGGGTCGACGATTATTTTACCAAAGAAATGGGCATCGAAATAATTAGCGACGAGTTGATTATGGAAAGGAACGGAAAGAAATTCTATTTGCATCATGGCGATGGCCTGGGGCCAGGCGATAGGAAGTATAAATTTTTGCGTAAAGTTTTTAGGAACCGGTTTTGCCAATGGTTATTTGCGGTTTTGCCTCCTCGAATTGGCTTATTTGTTGCGAATGGCTGGTCGGGGAGTAGCCGTATTGCAAGCCATAAAAAAGAGGTCTATTTAGGCGAAGAAAACGAATGGCTGGCTATTTTTGCTAAAGAGCAACTCCAAAAAGAACATTACGATTATTTTATTTTCGGGCACCGGCATTTACCTTTAGTAATTGAGCTCGGTAATCAGAGCTGTTATGTAAATATAGGCGAATGGATTAATTATAATTCTTATGCTGTTTTTGATGGTAATGAACTGAAACTGGAATATTTCGAGCAGGAGTAATAACCTGCGGGAGTTAACCCGACTTAAGTTTTTAAAAATCGCAAGTTTACTAAGCTTTTTCTGTATTTTTGCAACTGTAGTGAAACGGAGTTGTTCGTAATAACAAAGCTGATTTCCGAATGACCGTAAGATATGTTAGAAAAATTAGAAGCAATAAAGCTGCGCTGGGAAGATGTAGAAGAACAATTGAGTAATCCTGATACGATGCAGGATATGAAACGTTTTGCAGCTTTAAATAAAGAATACAAAGATTTGGGTAAGATTGTAGAAGAGTATAAAGTCTACAAGAATGTAATAAGTAATATCGAGGCCAACAAAGAAATTCTGAGCACAGAAAAAGATCAGGAATTACGTGAAATGGCTAAAGAAGAATTAGACTTACTTCTGGAACAGCAAGATAAAATGGAAGAAGAAATCCGTTTAATGCTGATACCGAAGGATCCTGAAGACGCAAAAAATGCAGTTTTTGAAATTAGAGGCGGAACAGGTGGTGATGAAGCCGCATTATTTGCCGGCGATTTGTACCGGATGTATAGCCGCTTTTTTGAGCAAAAGGGCTGGAAAGTAGAGACAGTCGATGTAACAGAGGGAACCGCCGGAGGTTATAAAGAAGTAATTTTAAAGGTAAGTGGCGAGGATGTTTACGGGCAATTGAAATACGAATCTGGGGTACACCGTGTGCAGCGGGTGCCCGATACCGAAACTCAGGGGCGTGTACATACCTCAGCGGCTTCGGTTGCTGTGCTGCCTGAGGCCGAAGAAATAGATTTATATATTAACCCGGCCGATATAGATTTACAAACCTCACGCTCTGGTGGTGCCGGCGGGCAAAATGTAAATAAGGTAGAGACTAAAGTTCAGTTAACACACCGGCCATCGGGAATTGTCGTGGTTTGCCAGCAAGAGCGTTCACAATTGGGCAATCGGGTAATTGCGATGGAAATGCTTCGTAGTAAATTATACGATATAGAGCTGCAAAAGAAAAATGGAGATATTGCGGCGCGACGTAAAACAATGGTGTCGACTGGCGATCGATCTGCAAAGATTAGAACCTATAATTATCCGCAGGGAAGAGTTACCGACCATCGGATTGGTTTAACCTTATACAACCTGAGTGGCGTAATGGATGGCGGTGTACAAGAACTGATCGATGCTTTACAGTTTGCCGAGAATGCCGAGAAAATGAAAGAGGGGTCTGTCGTTTAATGACTTATAATTATTTTAATATTTTTATTGTAAAGTTAATTAAAGACACTATATTTGCAATCCCGAAAGGGAAACGGACCGGTAGTTCAGCTGGTTAGAATGCCGCCCTGTCACGGCGGAGGTCGCGGGTTCGAGTCCCGTCCGGTCCGCAGAATGAAGTTCTAGAACACCTGTAGTCATAAGATTGCAGGTGTTTTTGTTTTAAAGAAATGGGATCAAGCGTAAAAGTTGTGGAGGTTACGTTGGATCATGTACAAAAGCTGTGGAGTCGTTAATAAATTTCAGATATTCGTGCTTTAAAATTTACGTTGATGCACGACTCATTATTCATACGTATTCACTTTCTTGATCACTGCTTCTTTATTTTCTTTTATTTTTCTGGCAAAAGATTTTGCTTCATCCGTGATATGAGAATCCAAATGTTTTGCTCCCCAAAGTACAAGTTCCAATATTACTGGCACAAAATCTAAACCTTTTGGCGTAATTGTATAAAGCACTGTTTTTTTGTTCTCAAGAGATTTACCCTTTGTTACAATGCCGTAATCTTCAAATTTCTTTAGTCTATCAGCCAAGATGTTGGCAGCTATTTTTTCGTCAGATAAAGCAAATTGGCTAAAGGTCCTCTTCTCAAAAAAGCACAGATCCCGGATGATTAAAATGCTCCACTTGTCCCCAATTAAATCTAAAGCGCAACTAATAGGGCAATCTGACCTAAAATTTAATTCTTTATTATTTTTTACTTGCAATTTGAAAGTTATCTGTATTTTAGTTTCAAAACAAAAGTAATATTTAAATTTTAAATAATTTACTTACCATTATTTAACCTTATCAGTAAGCAAGTATCCCATGAAAAATAAGCTATTAATATCGACCGTAACGTTCCTTTTATTTTCAATTCAACTGCATGCCCAGGAAAAAAAAGAAACAATTCTTAAAAAAGATCTTCAGGAGCTTAAAAAAGACGGGCAAAATGATTTTGACTTTGAAATAGGAAAATGGAATACCCATTTAAAGATACTAACGAAACCCTTAACAGGCTCTACAACCTGGGTCGAATATAAAGGGACAACCATCGTAACTAAAGTCTGGAATGGTAAAGCTAATCTAGTTGAATTAGTTGCAGATGGTTCTGCAGGGCATTTTGAGGGCTTAAGTTTGCGCCTTTATAATTCACAAACCCAGCAATGGAGTTTAAATTTTTCAAGTATCGGTAGTGGTCAAATGTTCGTGCCGGCAATTGGAGGGTTTAGCAATGGGCGAGGTGAATTTTATAATCAGGAAACGCTTAACGGCCGTTCCATCTTTGTGCGCTTTATTATTTCAGCTATTACATCAAATTCTTGTCAATTTGAACAGGCATACTCAAACGACGGCGGTAAAACCTGGGAAGTAAACTGGATTGCTACAGATACAAGGCAATAGATTTTAAAATGTAACTGACTCCTAGGTTTATTCTTTTTTATCGGATATTTTCTTTACCGATTGTTTGTGACAAAGGATATAAAAAAGCGTAGGGGGAATTCTATACTGGGCTCATATTTATGGGAATTTGGGTTGCCCTGTTTTTTGCATTATCTCGACTATAGTTTGAAGCTATATTGAAACCTTTCATTGAAGTGGTCGAATTTCTTTAGTCCATTTTATAAGTAGGCTTAGTTTTCTTTTCCTAGAAAAGCAGTTGTTGATTTAACCTGTTGTACGCAAATTTCTGAACAACCCGTTTTCCAACAAAGTTAACGCTACGAGTTTGTTGGACTTAATTGTGTTCTAAAATCCGCATTTAAATGTTCTAGGGGGGCGTTCTCGCGCTTAAAGAAGTCTCAAAACCCTCAGAAACGACGGGGTTTTGCGTTTCTAATAAAATCGTTTAACTTAGCCTTTACGAGGATTTCAAGTCCTCGTAAAGGCTAAGCTCATCTAAATTAAAGATTATCGAACCTAAAGATATTTTATTTCGGCACTTCGAAAAGTATATTAAGCTCGACGAAGCTTTAAAGGCCGAATTGGCAAGCAGAGTTCATTTTAAGACTTTCAAAAAAGGGGAGATCGTTCACGATGCCAGTACCATTTGCACCAAAAGTTATTTTATCCATAGTGGGCTATTGCGTACTTATTTTATCAAAGATGGAAAGGAAATAAGTGAGTATTTTAGCTGTGAAGAAGAATGGGTTAACTCACCCCGGAGTTTTATTCAGCGGCAGCTCGATATTTACTATATTGATGCCCTCGAAAATACAACGGTTTTTTGTCTTCATGTGAACGATCTGGTGTACCTGTTCGAAAACTTTTCTCAAATGGAACGTTATTCAAGACTTTCGATGAGTACCGTTTTCGGGCATTTAATAGAAAGAATAACCTCCATGAGGTTTACCACAGCCAAAGAAAAGTATGTACATTTCTGCGAAACCTATCGCGGTATTTATCAGCGTATCCCATTAGGAATGGTCGCTTCTTACCTAGGCATAACGCAGGAAACTTTGAGCCGAATAAGAGCGGGAAAATGATTTTTTGATCCAGATCAAAAATTATTTGTTCCGAAATGAAGAGCTTTGCTTTCGACTTTAAAACAATAAATCATGATCAAAGGTGGTAAACCTGGAATGTTGCTTTTCGCTGCTTTCCTCTTCATTTCTAGTCCTGTTTTTTCTCAAATCAAATTAAATACAGCTCATACTGAAAGCATATTGTATCTTGGGGATGCCAATAACCAACCCTTAATTGTAGGGCTTGGTGGTTCGGAAGGGGGCAATGCCTGGGCAAGCGATTACTGGAAATCAACAAGAGACCAGTTTATCGAGAAAGGCTATGCTTTTTTGGCTATTGGTTATTTTGGAGTAAATGGCACTCCGCCAATTTTAGACAAAATTGCTATCGAAGATTTATACGATGCCATAAAGGAAGCCACAAAAAACCGACATATTAACAAACGAAAAATTGCCATCATTGGGGGCTCCCGCGGAGCAGATTTAGCGTTACTTTTAGGGAGCTATTATCAGGATATTTCTTGTGTAATAGGATTGGTAGCGAGCAACGCGGTATTTCCAGGCCATACAGACCATTTTACCTCTTCCTGTTGGACCTATGGGGGAAAAGAATTGCCTTTTGTTCCGGTAAACGAAGCGGCTATTCCCTTTTTAATGAAACATGACTTGCGTGGAACTTTTGAAGCGATGCTGAAAGACAGCGTTGCTGAAGAAAAAGCGCGGATAAAAGTCGAAAACATTAATGGTCCGGTGCTCTTAATTTCGGCCACCGAAGACGAAATATGCCCTTCGACCCCCATGTCGGAAAAAATGATTGCCCGGCTAAAAGCAAATCACTTTAAATTTAATTATAAGCATATTGCACTTAAAGGCAGCCATGCCGAAGCTACAAAACATTTTGAGCTTGTATTTGATTTTCTTGAAAGAAATTTTGCAAAGAAATAATTAATACAACACCACTTTTTTTAAGTCGTTTACCCCATTTTGCTTTTATAGTCATTATATTTTAATTTCTTTGTTGCTGAGATGAGGAAGCAACCGCATAACAGCATTTTTTTTCGGCAATGGCTAATGCATGCCTTTTTTTATTGGGCGGCTACAGTTGGTTACGAATGCTTTATCTACTATTTAAAGTTATTAAAGCATGGTAATTACCTATGGCATCAAGATGGATCTCCTACTACGGTTTGGGATCGTTTTTACGAGATGAACAGGTATCAGTACAATTGGCTTTGGGCCTTGTTTTTTACTTTTGGAGTTGAATTGCTGAGAGCCAAGTTATACAGTCAAAAGAAATTTTCAATGTTTGTATTTTCTACTATAGCAACGGGAATAATTTGGAGCCTTGTTAAAGCGGGATATGCAAACTTAAAATTTAAGCAAGCCCTAGAATTAACGAATATTTTTAATGTAGATACCATAGTTAATTTCGTGGCTTATGCCATCATTTACGCTGTTGTCCGGGAGTTTGTCGCACAAAAACTTTACAAAAAGGAGATCAGGCTGGTAAAATCGGAATCAGAAATCAGTGCCTTAAAAGCACAGGTAAATCCTCATTTCTTTTTTAATACTTTCAACTATGTTTATGGTACTGCTTTGCATGAAAATGCACTTAAAACTGCCAAAGCAATAGAAATGATGACCGAAATGATGCGTTATACGATGTCGATAATGCAAGACGACCTGGTTTCTTTAGCTCACGAATTGCGATTTGTTAAGAATTATGTTGAGCTGCAGTTACTTCGCTTACCTGAACGCCCGAATATTAGCATTGACATTGATTTACCGGACGAAAACAAAGCAACAGGAATGATTGTGCCAATGTTAATTGTTCCATTGTTGGAAAATGCTTTTAAATATGCGATAAGCATAGAAGAAAACTGCTTTATAAAGTTTGGTATAGAATTAAAAGATAGCCAGTTACAACTGAAAATTGAAAATAGTATTCCAGTACATCAGATATCGAGGGAAGGTTTGGGCACAGGCATCAATAATGTGCGTCGACGTTTAAAATTACTATATCCCAAACGGCATCTCTTCGAGATCAGGGAGCGCCCCGGGCTATATCAGGTACAAATTAATGTTCCACTAGAATAAATAACCCAAAATGATGAAGAAAATAATTTTAATGTTGCTGTGCTTCGCACAGTATGGCTTTGCCGCACCTTTTAAAATAACCGGTAAAATAAATTTACCACTAAGACCCTATTTGGTTTTCTTTAGTCAGCATATACCTGGTCAGACACAAAAAGGGGATACGGTAAGGTTAAGTCCCACTGGAAGTTTTAATTACGTTTTAGAGATTAGCCCGGGTAAATTTTTACAGCTTCGAATGGAGGTCGATTCTTTAAGAGAAATCAATTTAATAGGATACGGCAACAGCGTTCTTAAAACCGAATTGCTTCCAGCTACTAAAGAAGCAAAGTTTAGCGGGGAGATAGCTAGAATTCAACATTTTGCAGAGGATGATGTTGCTTATTGGCGAAAGATATACAATGCTTATCTTAAACGAAACCCTCGTTTTGAAGATAAAGAGTTTTTACATACTGCTGCTTATTTTACAATACAAGACTCGATTACAAACGACCGGATAAGCAACTTGAACTTTTATTTTAAAGGCACACAGCAGCAAGCCGAATTAGCATTTATAAAATACCGAACTTTAGGCTTTGTCTATAGCGATTTGTATTATAAGCAATCTTATCCAGATCCACCTTATGAGAAGTATAAGTTCTATCAGGATAAATTTAAGGTTAAATCAGATTATACATACAAATATTCGGGTTTGGTAAGCTTTAATGATCCCGCTTTAGGCGACATCGATTCTTATTATAGATTTGTTAATTCGTTTCTGATCTCGGAGCTTTACAAACGGAGGCAAAAAAACAATGAACAATTTAATTGGCCAAAACTCATTTCAAGTGGTTTTAATTTGATTAATGAGCTCTCTTCAAATAGAATTGCCAATCAAAAAATTAAAGGGGCATTTTTAATTTTTCTTGTAGAAGAATTGGAGCGAAATAAAGACTCTGCAAAAGCAATGGAGATGCGAGACCAACTTAAGCTATCGAGCATTATAAACGCTAAATTTATGATGGAAATAAATAACCGATTGGTTCTTATTATTACAAAAAACAAATTTAAAAAGGGAAGCCCAGCGCCAGATTTCGAATTTATAGACACTTTAGGAAACAAATTTAGCCTGGCAAATTTTAAAGGTAAAAGGTTAATTATTGATGTTGCTGCATCTTGGTGTAAGCCTTGTATTTCGGGTATTCCAAATTGGAATAAGAAAGTAGAAGAAAATATAGATGAGCAAACAATTTACGTATTTTTAAGCCTGGATAATACTAAAGAAGAAGCAATGGGCTTATTTAACCGACACTTACCTAAAGGAAAACTGTTATTTGCAGGTAACGGCGGGTTTAAAAGTAAGTTTGCAAGAGACTATGAGATTGTGGCACTGCCCAATCAGCTTGTGATCGATAAGGATGGTAAACTGGAAAGCTACTTTTATAATTGATATTAATGACACAACAGCGAATAAGAGCCATTGCAATCGACGACGAACCTGTTGCAATGGATATTTTAAGCAACCATTCGGCGTCTATTCCTTTTCTGGAGCTGCACAGGTGCTTTGTGTGTATAAGTGATGCACTCGATTATCTTAAATACAACCCGGTAGATCTGGTTTTTCTAGACATTAATATGCCCGATTTGTCCGGTTTATCAATCGCAACGCTGCTGCCTCCTACGGTAAAGGTTATTTTTACAACAGCGCATGCTGATTATGCGGTTCAGGGTTTTGAATTGGCAGCAATAGATTATTTATTGAAACCTATAAAACCCGAACGGTTTTTGTTAGCCTGTAATAGGGCATTGGCGGGCTTAGAAATAAAAAAGAATTATCTTTTTATTAAAAGCGGGTACGAATTAGTGAGAATAGAATTACCGCAGGTCTTATTTATTCGTTCGGCCGACAACTACATTGTTATTTACGAAGGAGATAATCAAATTATTTCCAGGATGAAATTAAGCGATATACAGCATCGCTTACCTCAAACAGATTTTATAAGGGTGCACAAGTCTTACTTAATTGCAATGAATAAAGTCTCTAAAATAGAGACTAACAGGTTGTTTATCGGTAAACACGAAATCCCTATATCGAAATCATATAAGAAAATGTTTATAAAGGGATATATCTACCAGGAGCTTAAGGGGCAATAAAAATAAATCACAGGCAACGTTTCCGACCCGGATTGCATTTTATAGTTAAAGAGGAAGTAAATCTCTTTACAACCAAACGCATGAGAAAAGCAATCCTAATCTTTTTAATTACAATTTTATCTTTTGGATCGACAAAAGCATTAAATTTTTACGATGGTAATTACCAGCAAGCTCTGGCAAAAGCAAAGGCAGAAAACAAAAGAATCCTGCTTTATTTTACAGCAAAATGGTGTGGCCCTTGTAAATATATGGAACAATATGTTTATCCGGATGGTGCCCTAACCGCCTATGTAAACCAATATTATATTGCTTTGAAGATCGATATTGATACCAAAGCGGGTAAACTACTATATGTGCAGGCCCACCAGGCTAAAGGTTTAATGGGTGTTCCGGCATTCATTATCATGAATAGCAAGGAAGAAATTTTAAAAAGCCAAAAGGGAGGCATGAAACTTAATCAGTTACAGCAATTCCTGTTTATCGACAAAAATGAACCCATAATCTATAAACTTTTGGCAGATAGTTTGGCTAGAAAACAAATAACTAATAGTTATAAAAAACCAACATTTTGGAGTAAATTTTATTTTAATACGATGGTCAGCAATTGGAAACCGGCAATAAAAATTGGAACGAATCTCACGAGTTTTTCGAGCTCGTTGGCGATCAAGGCAAGCCCTGCTGTTGGTTATGAAATTGGAATTTTTATGGATAGAAGTTTCAAAAACATGGATATGAAAAGAGGTTTTTGGCATAAGTCGAGATATAGCTTCCAACCGGGCTTATCGTTAACCTCAAAGGTGGGTAATATAGTATTAGAGGGCATCGAAAATCAATTGAAGATCCAGTATTTAGAATTGGGCTTACTAAATAGTTATCAATTTAAAGGATTGAGACATTATAAATTAACTGCCAGCCCCTATGTAGCGACAGGCTTGTGGGCAACGCGTAAACCAGGTTATTCGAAACAAAAAATAGATTTCGAAAAAGAATTTAACAAGTTTGATTATGGTGTAAGGGTTGGTCTAAGCAGGCAGATGGGAAGTTTTGAGCCCTTTCTTGGTTATAGCATTGGTTTGAGAGATATTAAACCGGGAGCAGCAGTTATAAAAACCCGAGGCTTTTATCTTTCCTTTGCAACGATAATAGGAAAATAATGAAGGTGTTTCCAACAGATTTGATTGAAGGTTGTAAAAAGGAAAATAGCAATGCACAACGAAGTCTTTTCGATTTCTATTACGATTATATGTTCAATGTTTGTCTAAGATATGTTAAGGATCAGATGCTGGCAGAAGACATGCTTTCGCAGGGATTTACAAAAGTATTTAAAAATATAAGGAAGTTTAATCTTGAACACGACAATGGATTAAGGGGGTGGATAAAAAGGATAATGATTAACGAATGCCTGATGTTGTTGCGTAAGAAAAATAATTTTTGCCTCGTTCCGCTTACTGAAGCTGAAACGCTGGCGGCAGAAGAAATTAGTTTAGAGAAATTGGATGCTGACTTTATTCTTCAAAGCATTGCCGAACTCCCAATCGGATACAGAACGGTCTTAAACTTAAACCTCGTCGAAGGCTACTCACACGGAGAAATTAGTGCCATGCTTCATATAAAAGAGGCTACATCAAGGTCTCAGCTTAATAAGGCCAGGCAGGTTTTAAAGCAAAAATTATTATACTACAAATTAAATAATTATGGAAAAGGATAATTTAGGGGAGCAATTAATGCATATTATCTCCAAAACTGATCAAAGAAATCACAATTATGGAGATAGAGAAAGAGTATGGGCAAATATAAACCGTCGACGGCCTTATAAAAAAGCTTGGTATTATGCTACCGCGGTTGCGATAATTTTAATTGTATCACTTGGTTTGCTTTTCCCTGTAAATAAAAAGCCCGCGATCCATCTGTCTGAGATTAATAAAAGAACAATTGAACCAAACCCGAAAACGAATCTTCCAGTTAAAGAAGAAAGGCTATTAATTTCAAAAAAAGTATCCATAAGTGATACAATCGAGCCAATACCTGTTAAAATGCCAACAACTCAAGTAGTCGCAGATCTGCAAATAACTGCAGCTATCTTGCCTTCAGAAAACATACCCTCAGTTAAGTCTACCTCAGCGTATGAAGATCCCGTTATTGTAGAATTTAAAAGAGGGGCATTTATAGAAGAAATGAAACAAACTATTGCGCAAACAGCCATTCCTAAGAAAATTAGTTTAAAACAGGATACGATGAGCTTTCCAAATACAATCGAAAAACAAATAGTAAAACTCAGTTTCAGAAGACAAAATTAATTATGAATCTAAAATTTAAGCTGTTTTTTATAGCACTAATCTTTTTTGCATTTGCCAAGCAGGCAATGGCACAAAAAGCACCAGATACCTTAATAATTGCTGTAAAAGGAGGGAAAATTATCCTGATTTCGGATTCCCTTAACAAATTCAATACTATACAGACCGATGTACTGATTAGAAAAGCATTGGTTTCGATAAAAGATTCGTTAACCACACAGGAAAGACTGGCACAGCAAAAGGCGAAACGAGATTCTATGTACAGTAAGCTTATTAAAAACCGGTTTCCTCTGAGATTTTTACCTGTTCTTGGCCTGGGTTTAGTACGGGATAAAATGAGTCCATTTTTAGGATTATCGATAGATTTTGCTCCCCAAAGACAAGATTATTACTATAAAAAAGGCGGGATGTACACCTTTATCAATGTTGCTGCAAATTCGTATTTTACATTTAAAGAAAATGCAGGTAAATACAAAACACAAAACAACATTTTTATAGAAGCTACGATCGGCAATCGAATAAACAACCGGCTTGCTTATAAAGCTTTTAGTGAAATCTCTGCAGGAATAGGGTACCTTATACACCAAGAAGGTAATTATTTTACTAATAACACATTTAAAATCTTTGGAAATATCGGAATCAGTAATTCGTTCATTAAAATAAGGCCCGAACTATACCTTAGCGGTAACTTTAGCAGTATATTTCCAGGTATTGGTATAAAACTATTTTAATAGACTCCGTATTAATCACGATTGGTCGATTAATTATGGATTGTATTTACCAAGAAATGATTTAACGATATTAAAGTATAAATCGGGAGCTTCCATATTTAAATTATGTGCAGCATTCGGGATAATATGCAATTCTTTTTTATCCTTTGGCACATTTATTAAAGCCTCATAAATTAGATCGGCCTGTTTT
This sequence comes from Bacteroidota bacterium, assembly GCA_040388055.1. Classification (GTDB taxonomy): domain Bacteria; phylum Bacteroidota; class Bacteroidia; order Sphingobacteriales; family Sphingobacteriaceae; genus Pedobacter. The sequence goes on along the minus strand of JAZKCO010000002.1, from coordinate 425,804 downwards.
AAACCTATATTGTAATCATATTGACCCTGGACAACCAAAACCGGGGTCTTAATTACTGCAATTTCGTCCAAAATATTTAGGTTATTGTAAGAAGGTGTATTGCGAAAGACTCTGTTTACAAATTCCATCTTTTGCAATGCGGCATTAAAATCTGCCTTTGTGTAATGCGCTCTTACATACACAGCAGAGTCTTTGCCCATTTTAATGGCCTCTTCCTGGGCTTTTAGATTTGCCCAATAAGCATTAAATCCTAATTCTTTGGGGAAGGTAGATTTTATTAAATTCATATTCACAAAGAATTTTTCGAATCCACTATGTTCTATCTCGCTTAACTTGCTCAAAATTTCACGGAGGCGTTGTTTTTTTATAGGATTATCAGATTTTTCTAACAGCACTTTGGCTAATTTTCTCTCGTGTTCTATGAGTGCCATATATTGATAAATACTATTTGCCTTTCCACTGGTACAGACAAAAGAATTAATCTTTTCCTGGTGGGAAATCAAATATAAGAGCCCATAAGTACCACCCCAAGACGAACCTAAAAGATTAACAGCTTTGCCTTTATATTTATGCTTTAAGGTGTCGACCACCACATCCAGATCTTTTACAAATTGACTTACTGTAAGCATTGTCGAGTCGTTGCAAATTTCGGATTTTCCGCCACCTCTTTGATCTAAATAAGCGATTAGGTAATTGTCTTCAAGATATTTTCCGTAAGACTCGTGGTCGAAGCCAGAAAAAGCACCAGGTCCGCCATGTAAATCGATGATGAGCGGTTTATCGGCATTGCCTACTATCCGCACAAAGAGATTGGATTTTTCGACCGGGATATAAAATTCGGTATCTATTTTACTTTCCTTCCGACAGGAAATCGAAAAAAAAGACAGGCAGAGAAAAAGAAAATTTAAAAGAATAGATGAAAGTGTTTTGCTTCTCATAAGGGTGGATTATATAAACAAGTATTATTAAAATACGGTTATTGGCTTATTTTATTGTTTCTAAGCGCCTTTTTGCAAGGTTAAGACCAGATTATACTTACGATAAGTGATTAATAAGTTTAACTATTGTTACAATTGTAAATAGGCTAATAGTTCTATCCATAACCGGGAAATAGTATATTTACCAGATCTCTTATTTATTTAAATCTATGTTTCATAAAGAAGAATATGCCAGTAGAAGAGAAAAACTTGCCGGCCAATTCGATAGTGGCATCCTGCTTTTTTTAGGGAATGAAGAAAGCCCAATCAATTTTTTTGATAATACCTATCATTTTAGACAGGATAGCAGTTTCTTATACTATTTTGGAATTAGTATGCCGAAGCTCGCCTGCCTTATCGACATTGATGAGGCAAAAACGATAATTTTTGGCGACGAAATGTCTATCGACGATATTGTATGGATGGGAAGGCAGCAAACTTTACAGGAAAAGGCTGCAGGAGCGGGCGTGCTTTTGGTCGAGCCAGCTTTAAACCTGGCCAAATACCTTGGCAATGCCCGGGTAAAAAACAGGGAAATTCGTTTCTTGCCACCATATAGGGCCGAAAATAGGATAAAACTAGCCGAATTACTAGGATTAGGTCTAGCAAATGTGAAAACGCAGGCTTCTATTGCACTTATTAAGGCCGTTATTGCCCAACGCTCGATTAAGTCGACCGTAGAACTTAACGAATTAGATATAGCTTCGTCGGTTTCGGCCGATATGCACCTGTTAGCTATGCAAATAGCCAGGCCGGGGATGAAAGAGAGCGAAATCGCTGCTGCATTGCATCAAAAAGCTTTACAGGGTGGCGGCGACTTGGCTTATCCGATTATACTAACCGTAAATGGGCAGATTTTGCATAACCATTATCATGGTAATACCTTAAAAGAAGGCGATTTAGTCTTAAACGATTCTGGCGCAGAAACCTATATGGGTTATGCTGGCGATTTAACCAGAACCTTTCCAGCGGGAAAACAGTTTAATTCGATGCAAAAAGAAATGTATACCTTGGTTTTAGCAGCCTACGATGCCGCTGTACAAATGCTCGCACCCGGAACGAGGTATCTGGATGTTCATTACAAGGCTTGTTTAACGCTTGCCGAAGGACTAAAAGAACTGGGTTTGATGAAAGGAAATATGCAGGATGCTGTTTTAGAAGGCGCACATGCTTTATTTTTTCAATGCGGAACCGGACACATGATGGGGCTGGATGTGCATGATATGGAAGATCTTGGCGAACAATATGTGGGTTATTCTGATCAGTTAACAAAAAATACGACCCAGTTTGGATTAAAATCCCTAAGGTTGGGAAAGGAATTAGAAAATGGCTATGTGCTTACGGTAGAACCCGGACTTTATTTTATTCCCGAATTGATAGATCGCTGGCGGTCGGCCAATACCTTCGATAGTTTTATTAACTACGATAAGGTCGAAAAATATAGGAATTTTGGAGGGATCAGAGTCGAAGACGACTATGTAATTACAGAGAATGCTTATCGTAAACTGGGTAAACCGTTGGCTATTGCTATTAAAGAGGTTGAAGAAATTAGAGCTGCTGCTTTTTAAAGCATCAGGAAATTATAAGTATTATAAAAATGAAAAGAGTTATTTCGAAATCTGCTATTATTTTGCTGCTTTGCATACTGAGTTTAAATCTTAATGCGCAAACAAAACCAGCAATTGCACAAACATTTACGCGCGCCGATACTTTAAGAGGAACACTTACACCCGAGCGAACCTGGTGGGATGTACAGCGCTATGAAATAGCCTTTAAACCCGATTTTGTTGATAAGAGTATCGCCGGTTCGAACGAAATTGCTTATAAAGTAGTGAAAGCAAATAATGGTAGCCTCAAAATGCAAATCGATTTACAGGTTCCATTGGTTATCGATAGCGTTTTGTATAACGGGAAAAAACATCTCGAATTCGAAAAGGTCGAAAGCATTTGGCTGATTAAAGTGCCAGCTCAAAAATTGGCCGATATAAATAAAGTTAATATATTTTACCACGGCAAAGTACATCAAGCCAAAAGAGCACCCTGGGATGGTGGCTTTATTTTTGGCGTCGATTCGCTCGCCCGACCATGGATGACTGTTGCCTGCCAAGGTTTGGGGGCATCGGTTTGGTATCCGAATAAAGACCATCAAAGTGACGAACCAAATAAAGGAGCTTCCCTAACCATGACTGTTCCAGATAGCCTTGTTGCTGTTGGCAACGGACATTTAGTATTTAAAAAAGAGAACCATGATGGAACGGCAACCTATAAATATAATGTAGTTAATCCGATTAGCAATTACTGTATTATTCCTTACATTGGAAAATATGTAAACTTTAAAGAAGTTTATAAAGGCGAAAAGGGCCCGTTAAGTGTAAACTATTGGGTGCTCGATTATAATTTAAACAAGGCTAAAACCTATATGCCAGACCAGGTACATAAGATGTTTAAGAGCATGGAATATTGGTTTGGCCCTTATCCCTTTTACGAAGATGGTTATCAATTAATCGATGCCTCACATACGGGAATGGAGCACCAATCGGCAGTTTCTTATGGTAACAAATATAAATTTGGCTATAATGGCCGGGATGCTTCGGGTTATGGCTGGGGCTTGAAATGGGACTTTATTATTATCCACGAAAGTGGTCATGAATGGTTTGGCAATAACCTTACCACTAAAGATTTAGCCGATATGTGGGTGCACGAAGGTTTTACCAATTATAGCGAAACCCTCTTTGTCGACTATCATTACGGTACTAAGGCCGGAAATGAGTATAATTATGGCATTAGAAGAGGTATTCGGAACGACAAGCCAATTATTGCACCTTATAATGTAAATGCGCAGGGTAGTGGCGATATGTATCCAAAAGGGGGTAACCTGCTGCATTCGATACGACACGGCTTAAATAATGATGCACTTTTTAGGAGTATTTTGCGGGGTTTAAATTCCCATTTTTACCACCAGACCGTAACTTCGGCTCAGGTAGAAAGCTATATTTCGGCAAAGGCAAAATATAATTATCAGCGGGTTTTCGATCAGTACTTAAGAACCACACAAATCCCAGTTTTAGAATTTTATGTAGAAAATGGCAAGGCATTTTATCGCTATATCAATTGTATCGACGGATTTAATTTGCCATTGGCATTAAAAGATTTAAGGATTACACCAACAGCCAATTGGCAACATATCGTCTTGAAACCTGGGCAAGCTGATCTTTTTGAATCTGGAGCCATCGAAATGATGTATTATATTAAAGCAAAAAATACTAAAGCGCCAAACTAATTAACTTTTTATATTTTGCCAACACATCCCAGAATTTCCTATTGGGATCGATGGTCGATTCGCCGCAATCGATCGTATCGCTCCTGTTTGTAATAATGGTCGCAAAATTTTCGACAATTTGTAAGTCGATTAGGTTTTTTAGGGCATTTGCAAAGTAGCTAGCATAGAGGTGGCCCCATATCTCGACCATTAGAGAGTTGTTGGTAATTTTAAGTCGCTTACCCATAATTTTCAAGTAATCGGCTTTGATCAGTTTTACTAAATGAAGAGAGTTTCGATCGATGTCGGCCTTAAGAAAGGTTAAAAGTCGTTTTGAACCAGCTATTTTTATCAGTTTGGGCTCGAATAGAACGGTAACCTTACAACCTTCCAGTTTATATTGCTTTTCTGTTTGCATAAGAACGGTAAATATATCATTTATCAAACGTTTGCGTTGCTAAAATGGTTTCGTTAACTTATTTCCGCAATTTATTTTTTATAACTTACCATTTTTATCATAACCAGAAACCACAAAACACAGAATGGAAAGAAGAGATTTTATTAAGAATGGTGCTTTAGCCGCAGCAGGGCTGAGCGTACTGCCCACAGGAACATTATTTGCAAAAGATAATGGAAATGTAAGATTGGGTTATATTGGTGTTGGCGCAAGAGGAATGAGCCATATTAGTGAAGGAATTTTAAGAGACGATGTAGAAATTGTAGCCATTTGCGATACACAAGAAAGTTCTTTAAAAATTTGCCGGGAGTTTATTGCCAAAAAAGGTAGGCCTGCAGCAAAAGAATATACAGGTGGCATCGATGCTTATAAAGCCTTGTTAGAGAGGAAAGATATCGACGCTGTTATTATTTGTACCCCGTGGCAATTTCATCATGCGCAGGCCGTCGATGCCATGAATTCGGGTAAATATGTAGGTTGCGAAGTAATTGCTGGCTTAACGGTTAAAGAGCATTGGGATATCGTAAACACTTCCGAAAAAACGGGAATGCCATACATGACCTTAGAGAATGTATGTTATCGACGCGATGTAATGGCGGTCTTGAATATGGTTAGGCAAGGTGTTTTTGGCGAGCTTGTACATTTAGAAGGAGGTTATCAGCATAATTTAAGAAATGTATTGTTTAATGATGGTAAAAGATATTATGGAGGGGGTGTAGAATATGGGCCTAATGCTTTAAGCGAGGCCCAATGGCGTACACAATTTAATATAGACCAGGATGGCGATTTGTATCCAACACATGGAGCAGGCCCGGTAATGCAATATGCAAATATTAACAGAGGTAACCGATTTACGAATCTAGTCTCTTTTAGCTCCAAAGCATTGGGCTTAGCGGCTTATGTAAATGATCTTTCCCCTGGTCATCCGAATTCTAAAATAAACTATAAGAATGGTGATGTAACGACAACTATGATTAATTGTGCTAACGGAGAAACAGTATTGCTATCGCACGATACCCACTTGCCAAGGCCATATTCTCTTGGTTTTAGAGTGCAGGGTACAGAAGGAATCTGGATGGATGTTGCTAAATCGATCTATATTGAAAAGCAGGCGAAGAAGAATGATGTTTGGGAGCCAGTAAAAGAGTGGTTCGATAAATACGATCATCCCCTTTGGAAAAAATACGCTAAAGAAGCAGAAGGCGCAGGGCATGGAGGCATGGATTGGTATGTATTTAATGCTTTTGTACAAGCGGTAAAAGCGAAAAGACAGACACCAATTGATGTTTACGATTCGGTAACCATGAGTGTAATTACCCCGCTTTCGACTAAATCGTTAAAAGAAGGAAATAAACCGCAAGAGTTCCCCGATTTTACAAAAGGAAAGTGGAAAGACAGAAAAAATACATTTGCGCTCGACGATAGCGGATTTTAAGATTTAAAAAGGCTGGATTTTTCAGTCTTTTTTGCTTTCTATTAATTGTGATTCGATTACTATTTTGTAATAACGTTGCGATTCTTCGTTTTCTGTGGTGTTTAAAAGGTCGAATAAGATATCGACTGCTTTTTGGCCTTGGATGGCTGGAAATTGTTCGACTGAAGCAATTGGAGGATGCTCCATGAAACCGATAACAGAAGAATTGGCATAGCTTACAAATTCGATATCAGATTTAATTTTCGACAAGGCCTTAATGGCGAAAGCCGATACATAATCGTTAAAAGTAACGATAGCAGTAGGTTCTCGTTTATGATTTAGCAATTGGTTTAATGCTATTTTGGTGCCTTGTTCGGTTAAATCACAGTTCACAATTAATGAGGGGTCGAACTTGAGCCTGTTTTTTTGTAACGCTTTAATATAGCCTTCCTTTCTTTGTCCGCTAGCGATAAGCGTATGTGGGCCATTAATTAAGCCTATACTTCTGTGTCCTCGTTTTAAAAGGTAGTTAACCGCTTCGATACTGCCGGTTTCTATATTGCAAGAAACAGAGTGGATGTTTTTTAATGGGGGGATTCTATCGAAGAATACTATTGGAATATCATATTTCTTTAATTGCTCAAAATGCTCAAAATTTGAGGTGGTTTTAGCTACAGATACGAGTAATCCATCGATCCGATGGTTCTTCATCTTTTCTACCAGCTGTTTTTCCCGATCTTCATTGTCGTGCGATTGAGCTAATAACACTGTATAATTTCGTTTATAGGCAATATCCTCGATGGCACTGATGGCCGACGAAAAGAAAGCTTCGGCTAATTCGGGTAAAATTACACCAATGGTAAAAGTCTTCCCTTTCTGAAAAAATATAGCAGTCTGGTTTGGCTCGTAGTCTAGCTGTTTTGCAATTAACTTAACTTTTTGTTGCGTTAAAAGACTAATGCTCGGATGACCATGCAAGGCTCTCGAAACTGTCGAAATTGACAAGCCGAGTTGCTTAGCTATTTCTTTAATCGTAACAGGTTTTTTTGCCATCAGTTAGTCCCTCTGGGAAGCGATTCCCGAAGATAAATATTTAAATAGCAAACGTTTGTGTTAAATTAAAATTAATTCAACTAAAGAGCTCCTGTTCGTCACGATCGGCGACTGGTATTTTCTTCAAAAAATCGTCGAACGAAGAGCCCACATTATCGCTATAAGTGCCATAAGCATCTAAAATATAGCCAGTTTCTTTATCCTTATCACTTACTATATAAAGCACCGAGCTGTCGGCCGGATCAGACATGCCCTCGAATCGATAAGTCTTAATTATGGTTAACTCTTCTGGTGCATATATTTTATTTAAGCTAACCGACTGCATTTTCCCATGGTCGGACATTCTAATCTCATTATCTTTTCCGCTAAGCCTTAATTTTTCTAAAACCTGGCTTAAGGTGTTCATTTCTATTGGCTGTTCCATTGTAAATTAGGTTTAATCTACTGTAGAAACAAAGCCCCATACATTTGGTTTTTAAAACTATTCAAAACCAGTTCTTTAATTGATTGTTATAAAAATGAACTTAAAAAAAAAATAAAATGAAACACTTTTTATTCATGACTGGAATTTGTCTTGCAATTATGGTAAGCTCCTGCACTCGGGAGGGTAAGCTGATCGCTGAGGCAAAGTTAAATGCTACTTCGACTAACGAAGCAATTGGCACCGCAAAATTTTATGGCTTGGCAGATGGCCAGATAAAAATGGACCTGGAGATTAATTTTCCATCACGAGCCGACAGTATCGTGGCTGTTCATTTTCACGAGCATGGCGATTGTGGAAATATGGGCGAAAACACACATGGTCATTGGAATCCGACTAACGAGGCACATGGTAAATGGGGATCTTCGGCTTATCACTCTGGTGATATTGGTAATATCCAATTAGATAGTGTTGGGCATGGAAGTGTTGTAATGGCTACAGATCGATGGTCTGTTGTGGCCTCTGATGTCCGTAATATTATTGGCCGGGGGATAATTGTACATGGTGGAACCGACGATTATGCGACACAGCCGTCGGGTAATTCGGGTCCTAGGGTTGGCTGCGGTGTAATAGAAGCAGTAAAATAAAAATTCACACCTGCGAAGTATTTAAACACCTCGCAGGTGTAAAAGAAATTATAAGCTAAAGGCTTTTTTTACCTGAGCTACGAAATCTAATTTTTCCCAGGTAAATAACTCGACAGTAACGGTTTTTTCTTCTCCGTTAGGCGTTCTAAAAATCTTGGTCACGGTTTCGGGTTTGCGACCCATGTGTCCGTAAGCTGCGGTTTCGCTATAAATTGGATTTCTCAACTTTAAACGTTGCTCAATAAAATAAGGGCGCATATCGAATAGCTCTTCTACAATTTTGGCAATCTCACCGTCCGTTTTATTTATTTTACTAGTGCCATAGGTATTAATGTAAATTCCCATAGGTTTAGCTACTCCAATGGCGTAAGATACCTGGACTAAGATTTCGTCGGCTACACCAGCGGCAACTAGATTTTTTGCGATATGACGGGTGGCGTAAGCCGCGCTTCTATCTACTTTACTCGGGTCTTTACCCGAAAAAGCACCACCACCATGTGCACCTTTACCTCCATAAGTATCTACAATAATTTTGCGGCCGGTTAAACCCGTATCACCATGGGGGCCACCGATAACGAATTTACCGGTTGGATTAATATGGTATTCAATTTTATCGTTAAACAAATGTGCGTATTGCGGATTATTCTTAATAATTCTAGGAATAAGAATTTCGACAAGGTCTTTTTTAATTTTAGCAAGCATTTCTGCTTCTTCCGCAAAATCGTCGTGCTGTGTAGAAATTACAATTGCATCAATACGGGCCGGTTTATTGTTGTCGTCGTAGGCTAAAGTTACCTGCGATTTTGCATCAGGACGCAAATAAACGATTTCTTTATTTTCACGTCTTAAAACAGCCAGTTCCTGCAGTAGCTTATGCGAAAGATCAAGTGCTAAGGGCATAAAGTCTTCCGTTTCGTTTGTCGCGTAGCCAAACATCATTCCCTGGTCGCCGGCTCCCTGCTCTTCTTTATTAACCCTGTCTACTCCCTGGTTAATGTCTTGCGACTGCTCGTGTATAGCCGATAAAATACCACAAGAGTTAGCTTCGAACATATATTCGCTCTTGGTGTAACCAATTTTCCTGATCACATCGCGAGCAATCTGTTGCACATCTAAATAAGTTTTAGATTTTACTTCACCTGCTAAAATAACCTGCCCAGTAGTAACCAACGTTTCGCAAGCTACTTTTGATTCGGAATCGAAAGCTAGGAAATTATCAATTAATGCATCCGATATTTGATCGGCGATTTTATCGGGATGACCTTCAGATACAGATTCTGATGTAAATAAATATGACATTTTAAATAATTAAATTTATAGTAAACTATTTGATTATAAAAAATGAAACCTGACCGTTAGGAGGCAGTAAAATGAAGTGTAGTATGGTTAGCACTTTTTTTTACGTGGTTGCAATCCAGCCCTTATTTCAGAGCATCGCAAATCAGTCCACTTTTTTAATGCCACAAAATTACTACAAATATTATTAATAGTCAAAAAATATCAATTATTTTGTAGTCTCCTTAAAAAAGAATCCATTGTTAAAAGCAAATATTTTATTTATCATCAATCCAATAGCTGGCGGGAAGAAGAAAGAACAGATTCCGGCAATTATTGAGGCTTGCCTCGATCGATCGAAATTTAATGCAACGTATAGCTTTACGGCTTATGTAGGACATGCAGCTATCTTGGCAGAGGAAGCTGCGGGCAAAAATTTCGATGTTATTGTGGCTGTTGGCGGCGATGGGACGATTAATGAAATTGCGGGTAAGTTAATGCAGCAAAATAAGATTTTGGGGATCATTCCTTTTGGCTCTGGAAATGGTTTAGCACGATCATTAAAAATTCCACTGGCTATTAAAAAAGCAATCCAGGTTATCAATGCTTTTCATACAGAAAGGGTAGATGGAGTAAAGCTTAACAACAGTTATTTTTTTAATATGGCAGGCATGGGCTTTGATGCGCAGGTAAGCGCTGCTTTTGCGGGGAATAAAACCAGGGGTTTAATAGGGTATGTGAGCATAGGTTTCAAAGAAATGATAAGTTATAAACCACAAACTTATCAGTTGGTAATCGACGGCATTAATTATACCAGAGAGGCTTATATCGTTAGTATTGCCAATTCCTCACAATATGGGAATAATGTATATATCTCTCCACAGTCTTCTTTAAACGATGGCTTACTGGAAGTGTGTATCATTAAACCCTTTTCGCTGTATAGATTACCGACACTGGCCTACGAAATGATCCGTGCAAAGACACATCTGTCGAAAAAAGTAGAAATTATTAAGGGAAAAAAAATCCAAATTATACGTACCGACGAAGATTATATCCATTTAGATGGGGAGCCTATTTTTAAAGGTAAAGTTATAGAAATAGAAGTAATGCCTGGCGCATTAAATGTAATCACTCCATTAAAACAATAATAAGCCATGAGCAGGTCGAAGAAAAGAGCACTAAACGATTTTGGGGGGATCATGTATTCTACAGATCCTTCATTTGTGTATGAGCATGCAAAGCCCCATGAAGAGCAAGCATTAACTAATGCACAGCAAGATTTAAGAGTAACATTAGATCGTAAAAATAGAGGAGGTAAAGCAGTTACATTGGTCATGGGATTTGTAGGCAATGAAGAACAGTTGCAGGTTTTGGCTAAGCACTTAAAAAGTAAATGTGGTGTTGGGGGTGCGGCTAAAGATGGAGAGATTTTAATACAGGGAGATTTTAGAGAAAAGTTAATTTTACTCCTTCAAAAAGAAGGTTATAAAGTGAAAAAATCAGGCGGTTAATTGTTGTCGCAAAATGTTAATTATGAGGCGATTAAATGTTAGTGTATTTGCCACAATAAGTAAAATTTTTCCATAATATTCATATTTTTTACGTTAATATCTGCTTAGCTTTGCAACAGATTAATTCGAAATTATGAGTAATATAACATTGCGCCAACCCGATTTAAGTAAGTTAAACCTGACCTCAAAGACGGTAAAATATCAGCTAAGTGTCGAGGAACTTGTAAAGGAAGCATTAAGTAATGGAGAAGGAACTTTAGCCGATACCGGAGCCTTGGCGATAGATACCGGTAAATTTACCGGCCGTTCTCCAAAAGACCGGTTTATTGTTTGCGACGAGGTTACTGCCGATACGATTTGGTGGGGCGATATCAATATCAAAATCACTCCTGAGCATTTCGATAGCTTATTCGAAAAGGTAACCCAGCATTTAAGCCAAAAACAGATTTATGTACGCGATGCTTATGCTTGCGCAAGTGATGCTTACCAGACTAGTATTAGGGTAGTTACAGAGCATGCCTTCCAGAATTTGTTTGCTAATAACCTTTTTCTACGGTATAAGAGTGAAGAAATTCCAGAAAATACGGAATGGACAATTATAGCTGCGCCTTCATTTTATGCAGACCCCAAAATAGATGGAACCCGACAGGGAAATTTTTCCGTTTTGAATTTTTCGAAAAAGATAATTCTTATTGGTGGTACTGCCTATACTGGCGAGATCAAAAAAGGGATCTTTTCTGTTTTAAATTTTATTCTCCCTCATCAAAAAGGCACATTATCGATGCATTGCTCGGCTAATGTGGGTAAAGAAGGTGATACTGCCATATTTTTCGGATTATCTGGTACTGGTAAAACGACATTATCTGCCGATCCAAACCGAGGTTTAATTGGCGACGACGAGCATGGTTGGAGTGACGACGAGATCTTTAATTTTGAAGGCGGCTGCTATGCAAAATGCGTGGACCTCACGGCCGAGAAAGAACCTCAGATTTTTAACGCCATTAAGTTTGGATCACTTTTAGAAAACACGAATTATTATCCGGGTACGAAAACAGTCGATTTTTCGAACATCGATAAAACCGAGAACACAAGGGTAGCCTATCCTATACATTATATAGATAATGCCATCTTACCTTCGGTTTCGTCGGTTCCAAAGAATATCTTCTTTTTAACAGCCGATGCCTGTGGGGTATTACCTCCAATTTCTAAATTAACTGCTGGTCAGGCAATGTTTCATTTTATATCGGGTTATACCGCAAAGGTTGCAGGTACCGAAGCAGGTGTTACCGAACCACAATTAACCTTCTCTGCTTGCTTTGGAAAAGCTTTCCTGCCTTTACATCCGGTTAAGTATGCTCAACTACTTGGCGAGAAAATGAAAAAGCATAAAGTAAATGTATGGTTGGTAAATACAGGCTGGAGCGGGGGGCCTTATGGAGTGGGCAATAGAATGAAATTAAGCTATACACGAGCAATGATTACTGCTGTTTTAGATGGAAGTCTGGCAGGGGCCGATTTTATGGAACATCCAGTATTCGGGCTGCTTATGCCAAAAACCTGTGCCGAGGTGCCGGCATCAATTCTAGATCCGCGAAACACTTGGTCGAATAAAAATGCGTACGATAATAAGGCAAACGAGCTGGCTATTGCCTTTTTAAATAACTATAAGCAGTTCGAAGAGTTTGCCACGGCCGAAATTCAGAATGCCTTGCCAAAAGTGATAGAAAACACGATTTAATATATTTTTTTCATTTTAAATTTGGTTTTAATTAAATTTTTAGGTTTAATTGCGGAAGATTGTCTTAATAGGGGCAATCTTTTTTGGTTATACACCTTTGGTAATCTCGAATAAGGCTGGTTAACGTAACGAATTAATTGTGTATTGATTATTTAATTTGTAATTTAAAATCAATTTATAAATTTGTTACCGCAACAATTAGCTTTTGCAATCGTTGTGTGTATTACTATTAATATTTAAATATTTTATTCTAAATTTAAAAACAAGCACTAAAAACTAAAAAACTAAAAAAAAATGGCAAACGCACCAAAACCAACAACAGTTAAAAAAGAGAGCTCTACAGCATCTAATTTATTTGCAACGCTCGTAATTCCAATTTGTATCATTATCGGAGTATCGTTGTTTATCTTCATTTTAGGTAAACCATCGAACTTTATTATAGACGATGCAATATTAAAAAATAACAGTACGGTTTCATTAGCTTTCTATAATGACGATACTGCTCATATTTTACCAAAAGTTGGTAATTATGGAGGTATGGCTTACAAAGGTGGTTTTATCGTTCCAATTTTAATGGGAATGCTTTTAATGGTATTCGTATTTTCTGTTGAGCGTTTAATCGTAATCGGTAAGGCAACTGGTAAAGGAAGTTTAGATTCTTTCGTTAAAAAAATTCAAGCTTTACTAGGTGCTGGTAACATTCAGGCAGCTGTAGCAGAATGCGATAAACAAGAAGGTTCTGTAGCAAACGTAATTAAATCTGGCTTAAAAAAATATAGCGAGATGGAAACCGAGCAAAACATGGATACCGATCAGAAATGTTTAGCTATCCAGAAAGATATCGAAGAGGCTACTTCTTTAGAGATGCCAATGTTAGAGCAAAACTTAACCATTATTGCTACTTTAGTTTCGGTAGGTACGTTAATGGGTCTATTAGGTACAGTAACAGGTATGATTAAAGCGTTTGGTGGTTTAGCGAACTCAGGAGCTCCAGATCAGGCTGCATTAGCAACTGGTATTTCTGAGGCCCTAATTAATACCGCTACAGGTATCGGTACCTCTACACTTGCAATTATCATGTATAACATCTTGACTTCAAAAATTGATAAATTAACTTATGCAATTGATGAAGCAGGTTTTAGTATTATCCAAACTTACGCAAGTACACATAAATAAAAATTATTTTAATTATTTTTTGCCGGCTTTATGGAAAACCGGAGAAATAAACATCATTAATTAAAATATAATAATTTTTATATTATGGGCAGAATAAAAGTTCCTAGAAAGAGTACCTCGGTAGACATGACCGCCATGTGCGACGTTGCCTTCCTGTTACTAACTTTCTTTATTTTAACAGCGACTTCGCGCCAACCAGATCCACTGGATATAAAAACACCATCTTCTACGGTACAGTTTAAGGTGCCTGATAAAGATTTAACCATTTTATCTATTGGTAAAGGGAAGGTTTTTGTAGAGATTATTGGTCAGGATGTGAAAAAGCTGACCTTGCAGAAAATGGCAACCTTATACGGGGTTACATTTACAGAAGACCAGTTAAAACGTTTTGCAGTATTGCCTTCATTTGGTGTGCCATTTAATCAATTAGGTCATTACATTAGCATGAATAGTGATGAACGTACAAAGTCCGGACTGGAAACAGGCGTACCGACCGATTCGACGACAAATGGCGAGCTGTACCGATGGATTGAGCAAGCAAGAAGAGCAACCGCCGATTTACACAATATCGAAATGCGCGTAAGTATTAAAGGCGATGCCAATGAAGAATATCCAACGGTTAAGAAAATTGTTGATGTACTTCAGAAGCAACAGGTTAACAAATTTAGTCTAATCACATCAGCGGAAGCTGTTGCTAAGTAAAATAAACTATGGCAGAATTAAATACCTCCGGGGGGGGCGATAAAGGTGGCAAGGTAAGGAGTAAGAAACAATCAACACGTGTAGATTTAACCGCAATGGTAGATTTAGCGTTTTTATTGATCACTTTCTTTATGTTAACCACCTCTTTATCTAAACCATTAGCAATGGATATTGCTAAACCGGATAAAGACGATAAGAATTTAGATAATAGAAAAGAGCTCAAAGCATCCCAAACAATGACCATTTTATTAGGGTCGAATGATAAGGTGGCTTGGTATATGGGGCTAGCTGGTAGCTCGGCACCAACAATAGAAGGTTTTACCGCTATTAGAAGCTCTCTTTTAAAGAATAAGCAAAAGGTTAAGGAAGTCATGGGAAAAGATATCGTTATTGTAATTAAACCCACAAAAGGGGCGACTTACAAAAACTTTGTAGACATCATGGACGAATTAAACATTACTAAAACTAGTATAAATGCTCCGGCGATAGACGACGATCCAACACATTTGATGGATAGCGAAATAGCCGCAATGAAAGCAGGTGGCATTTTTAAATAATATTAATAACTATTAAAATATTAAGCAATGTTTGGATCTAAAATAGATTTATTTAATAAAGAGTGGCTTGATGTTATTTTTGCTAAAAAGAATAAGAATTACGGCGCATACAAGCTCCGCGAAACTAATGCGGCAAATACAACCAAATCATTATTTATTGCATCGGCAATATTTATTTTACTGTTCTTAGCGCCAAAAATATACGCTTTGATCGCTGGAATATTGCCAGAACCACCTAAAGAGAAAGTGGTAGAAATGACGATGCAACAACCGCCACCAATTAACCCGGAGATAAAAACACCACCTCCGGTAGAACCACCACCACCAAAACAGGATCAGATTAAGTTTCCGCCGCCAATTGTTAAACCCGACGACCAGGTACGTGATGAAGAGCCACCTAAAGCCGAGGATTTGAAAAAAGCAGATCCGGGACAAAAAACAATCGAAGGCGATCCGAATGCAGATATTGTACAAATTACACCTGCTGGTGAAGGCCCTAAACAAGCCGCGATAGTAGAAGATAATAATCTTTATACTTATCAAACCATGGAAAATCCACCAATGTACCCAGGTGGTATGGATAAATTCTATGAGTGGTTAGGTAAAACAATTCGTTACCCTGCAATGGCTAGCGAAAATAACATCCAGGGAACTGTATATGTTTCATTTACTGTAGAAAAGGATGGTGTTTTAACCGATGTTAAAGTTGATGGCCGTAAATTAGGTTATGGCACCGACGAAGAAGCGTTACGGGTATTAAAAATGAGCAGACGCTGGAATGCAGGTATGCAAAATGGCAGACCAGTACGTGTGAAGTATAATATTCCGGTTAAATTTAAAATGCCAGATTAAGGATGTTTAATTGGAATTATTTTAAACAGAAATCGCCCCAACAGCGATTTCTGTTTATTTTAGGTCTTGCCATGATGTTAATGTATTTTGCAATTGGTATTGCCCTTATTTTTTTTACAAAATTATTACCTTTAGATCCTGATAAGTTCCCAAAGGAATATCAAATTGCGTTTGGTGTTTTGCTAATAATTTATGCAGGTATAAGGTTTGGTCGTTTAATTAACCAGAAGGATTCTTAATTAAATGAAGAACCTAAGCTTGATTTTAATGCTGCTAATACTTGCTTCTTGCCATAGAAAAGTAAAGAAGGAAGGTATTCCCGAAACTAGGACTTCTGGAACGACTACAATTCTGGTCGACGAGTCTTTTGCCCGTGTAATGGACGATCAGATAGAAGTTTTCAAAGCCGACTATCCAGATGCAAAAGTGACGACCATACTAGGTAATGAGAATAAGATTTTGCCTAAGTTTTTAAATGGTGAAGTAAAAATGATCGTGCTATCTCGAATGCTGAAGCCGGATGAAGAAAATTATTATAAGCAAAAGCAAGTACCAATTTATACCGATAGGTTTGCTATAGATGGGATTGCGCTAATTACTAATCGTGCTAATATAGACACGAATATAACTGCCGAAGCTGTTTTCGATATTTTAAAAGGATCAAATAGTGATAAAAAAATTGTGTTCGATAATGCCTATTCCAGTACAGTAAGGTATTTTATGGAAGAAGCTCAGGTTACTACCCTGCCTAAAAGCGGAGTTTACACTTTAAACACCAATAACGATGTTGTTAAATATGTGGCCGAACACAAAGATTATATCGGTATAGTTGGAATTAATTGGTTATTAGAAAATAATAAAGATATTTTGGCATATTTGCCACAAGTTAAGTTAATGGGGGTTAAAAATCTGAAGGGTAAAAAAGGAGATGACAATTTTTATAAACCCAACCAAGCTAATTTGATTAGCGGAGTTTATCCATTTTTAAGAAATATTTATATCATAAATTGTGAGGGTAGAGATGGTTTGGGCACAGGATTTGCAAATTGGTTAAGTAGCCCACGAGGACAATTAATCGTACTTAAATCTGGACTAGGTCCACATAAGATTATACCAAGGGAATTTAACATTAAAAAGAATTAATATATTTACAACCCGGAAAAACATTGCTGTAACAAGAACCATAAAATAAATACAGTTAATTTATTTCGACTAAAAACAAATGACGACGATGAAAATGATTAAGAAAACAATAGCCTTTACATTAGGCTTAGTAATGATGGGTGGTGCCGCCTCATTTGCTCAAAGTTTAGCTGATGCAAAAAAGGCCATCGATGCAGAACAGTATCAAAAAGCAACCTCGATGCTTAAAACTTTAGTGAATTCGGATCCTAAAGAAGGAGAGATTTATTTCAATTTAGGCAACGTCTATTTAATTAATGAAGATGTCGATTCGGCAAGAGTAATTTATACAAAAGGCATTACAGCTGCTCCAAAAAATGCCTTAAATTATATAGGCCTTGGACATGCAGATCTGATTACAAATAATGCGGCTGCGGCAAAAGCTAATTTCGATAAAGCTATCGACTTAGGCAAGAAAGATTATGAGACCTATCTGTATATAGGTAGAGCTTATTTTGAGCAGCCTAAACCAGATTATGCTGCTGCGCTACCAAATTTGCAGAAAGCAGACGAGCTCGATTCAAAAGATAAGGATGTGGAGACATTTTTAGCCCTTGCTGATTTTTATGCCATACAATCGGATAATAATAAAGCATATCCACAATATTTAAGAGCTTTAGATATTAACCCGACTTTGCACCGTGCGAATGTGCAGATAGGAAGAATGTTTAAACAAGCGCAAGGCTTTATAGAAGCCGAGGCACAAGAGAAGAAAGTAATAGAGGCTGATCCAAATTATGGTCCCGCTTATCGCGAGTTAGCAGAAGTTCAAATGCAATGGGCAGATTTCGACCCAAAAAATGGACCTGCAAAAAGAACAGAAGCACTTGCTAACATGAGAAAATATTTAGACTTAACCGATAAATCGTTTGATTCTCGTTATCGTTATGTACAATTTTTATTTTATGCTGGTGACTTCCAAACTTTAGGAACCGAGCTAGCTACTTTAAAAGCTGATCCAAACAATCCAAAAATGTTTATTGTTAATCGTTTACAAGGATATTCGGCAGTTGAAGCTAAAAATTACGCGGAAGGGGTCAAATACTTGAGTAGCTTATTTGCAAAAAAAGAAGATGCCTCGCGTATTGTAGGGACTGATTACCTGTATTTAGGTAGAGCTTATCAAGGTATAGGAAATGATAGTTTAGCGCTTTTAAATGTAACTAAAGGAGTAGAATTGGATACTACTAAAGTAGAAGAATTGGCCGATATTGCTAAGAAATTGTATGCTGCTAAGGCTTATGATAAAGCTATACCTACATTTAAGAAAGTAATTTCATTAAATAGTACTAATCCTAACATGGCCATGAACAACTTCTATTTGGCATTGGCAATGTATGTGAAATCGGGTGCTAAAGATAGAGGACTTCTTGTAGAAGCGGATTCGGCGTTTGCGAAAGTAACTAGACTTGCTCCAGATTATGAGAAGGCTTTCTTATACAGGGCACGTGTTAACAAAGCTATTGATGTGCTAGATAATCCAGAAACACAAAAAGGCTTATCAGTTCCTTTCTATGAAAAATTTATTGAATTGGTAACTGTTACCAATCCTGATAAAGCTGCTGCAAATGCTAAGGATTTAGTGGATACTTATAATTACTTAGGATTTTTAATTTCGGGTACCGATAAAGAAAAAGCTAAGGAGTATTTTAACAAAGCCTTAGCAATAGATCCTCAAAATGCTTATGCTGGCGATAATTTGAAGGCTTTAAATGCCCCACCTGCTCCGGTTAAAAAAGCACCGATTAAGAAATAATATAGAAACATATAATTAATAGAAAGGCAGGGTTTGTAATCCTGCCTTTTTCTTTTAATTTTGCCTAAAATAATTAGCTATGGAAACGCAAAGCACAGCCCAAGACTTTTTACCTATCTTATTTCAGATTATCGTTGCATTAGGTTTTGTGGTGGTTACTTTAATGGCCACTCACTTTTTAGGGCCTAAACGTAAAACGAACGATAAACTCTCGACTTTCGAAGCAGGTATTAAAGTAATTGGGAATGCACGGCAACCTTTTTCTATCAAATACTTTTTAGTTGCTATTTTATTTGTATTGTTCGATATTGAGGTCATATTTATGTACCCATGGGCAGTTAATTTCAGAGAGCTGGGCTGGAACGGGGTAATAGAGATGTTCATCTTTATGGGTACACTATTGCTGGGCTTTATTTATATCATCAAGAAAAAAGCACTAAACTGGAATTAATTTGAAACTCAGATTCCGGAGTAACAGCTACCCATAACCCATAACAGACAAAGACAACCTTCTATTTAGATTAATTCTAAATGCCAATCCCTTAAACAATTTGCTTTTAAAATATTGTAGATTTGTTGCTCATTCGTAATAGCGAATGAGCATTTTTCGTTTAATTAATATGAGTGAAATTAATTTAGTAGATGCGCCGCCAGGCATAGAAGGCTCAGGCTTTTTTGCCACTTCTCTCGATAAGGTAATTGGTTTGGCCCGCTCACACTCCTTATGGCCATTGCCATTTGCTACTTCATGCTGCGGTATAGAATTTATGGCAACTATGGGTTCACATTACGATTTTGGTCGTTTTGGAGCAGAAAGATTAAGCTTTTCACCTCGACAGGCTGATCTTTTAATGGTAATGGGTACGATTGCAAAAAAAATGGGGCCGGTTTTAAAACAGGTTTACTTGCAAATGGCCGAACCACGTTGGGTTATTGCGGTGGGTGCCTGTGCTTCGAGCGGGGGCATTTTCGACACTTATTCGGTTTTACAGGGTATCGACGAAATTATTCCGGTTGATGTGTATGTTCCTGGCTGTCCGCCACGCCCTGAGGCCATTTTAGATGGTTTTGGTAAAATTCAGGAACTAGTTAAAACGGAGTCAAGCCGGAGAAGATATTCCGATCAGTATAAACAAATGTTAGCTTCTTACGGAATAGAATAATGGCTAAAGCAACAAATACAGAAATTATCGATTTGCTGGGCGAAAAATTTGGCGAGCAACTTTTCGACGTAACAGAACCTTATGGCCTGCTTACTTTCTCGACTACGAAAGATAAACTCATCAATGTCCTTTCTTTCTTAAAGGAGAACGGAAAAATTGATTTCAATTTCTTAACCGACATTACCGCAGTTCACTACCTGGAAAAAAACCAGGTGGCAGTAGTTTATCACCTGCATAGCATGGTTAACGGAATAAGAGTAAGGATAAAGGTCTTCTTGCACGAGCACGACACAAAAATCCCTACTGCTTCTACCTTATGGAATGCCGCAAATTGGATGGAAAGAGAAACTTATGATTTTTTTGGGATCAAGTTTGAGGGACATCCCGATTTAAGACGAATTTTAAATATGGACGATCTGGGGGTATATCCTATGCTTAAACAATATCCGTTGGAAGATCCGAACAGAGTTGATAAAAAAGACGAATACTTTGGTAGATAAATCCTAATGAAACACAATCAGCCAGTATATACAGATAACGACCCGCAGAGTGAATTGGTAACCCTAAACCTGGGTCCAACACACCCGGCAACGCATGGTGTTTTTCAGAACGTTTTGCAATTAGATGGCGAACGGATTGTAAACTGTGTTTCCACCATTGGATATATCCATCGTGCATTTGAAAAAATAGCAGAACATCGCCCATTTTATCAGATCACACCCTTAACAGACCGGTTAAACTATTGTTCTTCGCCTATTAATAATATGGGATGGCACATGACCGTCGAAAAGCTGTTAAATATTCAAATCCCTAAACGTGTAGATTACCTTCGTGTAATTATAATGGAATTAGCACGTATTTCGGATCATATTATTTGCAATACCATTATTGGTCAGGATACCGGTGCAACTACAACCTTCCTTTATCTATTCCAGTTTAGAGAGCATATCTACGAAATTTATGAAGAAATTTGCGGTGCTCGTTTAACCACTAACATTGGCCGTATTGGTGGGTTGGAAAGAGATTTTAACGAGATCGCCTTTGCAAAAATTAATAAATTTTTAAAAGAATTCCCTGTAGCATTAAGGGAATTTGAGAGCTTGTTAAGCCGTAACCGGATCTTTATAGACCGGACTGCAGGCGTTGCCGAAGTAAGTCCCGAAAATGCTTTAAGTTTTGGCTGGACTGGCCCCTTGCTACGCGCTACAGGTGTCGATTATGATGTGCGTATAAGTGAGCCTTATTCTTCTTACCAGGATTTTGATTTTGAAATCCCGGTTGGAAACAATGGCGATATTTACGACCGCTATCTGGTGCGTAACGAAGAAATGTGGCAAAGTGTACGCATTATTGAACAGGCTTTAGAAAAAATAAAAGCTGAGCCAAAGGGTATTTTCCACGCCGATGTACCAGATTTTTATTTACCCGGAAAAGAAGAAGTTTATAATAATATGGAAGCATTGATCTATCACTTTAAAATTGTGATGGGCGAAATTGATGCACCAAAAGCAGAAGTTTACCATGCTGTAGAAGGTGGTAATGGGGAACTTGGTTTTTATTTAATTAACGATGGAGGGCGAACCCCTTACCGTTTGCATTTTAGAAGACCAAGCTTTATTAATTATTCGATGTTTGCCAAAATGAGTGAAGGGATGCTATTATCAGATGCCATCATTAATATGAGTAGTATGAACATTATTGCAGGAGAATTAGATGCTTAAAGTAGAAGAACAACAACCTGTAGAATTTTCATCAGCTTTGCTGAGCAATTTTGATGAAATTGTAAAACGTTACCCTGTTGGAAAACAGAAGTCGGCACTCCTGCCAATCTTACATTTGGTACAGGCCGAGTTTGGCTGGACCAGTGTACCAGTAATGGATAAAGTTGCTGCATACTTAGTGTTGGAGCCTATCGAAGTATACGAAGTGGCTTCTTTTTATAGCATGTACTTTTTACAACCCAAAGGGAAGTATGTATTGGAGGTTTGCAGAACTGGCCCTTGTTGCCTAGTTGGCGCCGAAAAAATAATGAGTCACATTGAAAATAGACTAGGCGTTAAAGAAGGTGAAGTTACGGCCGATGGTTTATTTAGCTGGCGAGGGGTAGAATGTCTGGCTGCTTGTGGTTATGCCCCAGTACTACAAATTGGCCCCGAATATACTTTTTACGAGAACTTAACCGAGCAATCGGTCGACGAATTGATAGACGATTTACGCAAAAAATAATGTCACGTAAACTATTATTAGAACATATTAATGTAGCTGGTATTCACACTTTCGATGTTTATCGGGAGAAGGGTGGCTACCGTGCGGTAGAAAAAGCACTTAAAACCCTGACTCCTGAAGAAGTGGTGGAGGAAGTTAAAAAATCGGGTTTACGTGGGCGGGGTGGTGCAGGTTTCCCTACCGGAATGAAATGGAGTTTTTTGGCTAAACCAGAAGGAGTGGCCCGCTACTTGGTGTGCAATGCCGACGAATCAGAGCCGGGTACTTTTAAAGACCGGTACCTGATGACCCATATTCCTCACGCTTTAATAGAAGGGATGATTGTTGCCAGCTTTGCCTTAGGAGCAAGCACCTCTTATATTTATGTTCGTGGCGAAATGATGCCTCAAATCCGGATCCTCGAAAGAGCAATTGCCGAAGCAAAGGCAGCTGGATTTTTAGGACAGAATATTTTAGGAACAGGATACAATTTAGAATTATATGTACAACCTGGTGGCGGAGCATATATTTGCGGTGAAGAAACGGCTTTATTAGAATCGCTCGAAGGGAAAAGAGGAAATCCACGGATTAAACCACCTTTTCCTGCAATTGCAGGCTTGTATGGCTGCCCGACAGTAGTTAACAATGTAGAATCTATCGCTGCCGTTGTTCCCATTATAAACGACGGAGGCGACGAATATGCCAAAATTGGAATTGGTAGAAGTACCGGTACAAAATTAATATCAGCCTCTGGTAACTTAGTAAAACCTGGGGTTTACGAAATCGAATTAGGGTTGCCAGTCGAAGAATTTATTTATTCTGACGAGTATTGTGGTGGAATTGCAAATGGCAAAAAATTAAAAGCTACGGTAGCTGGGGGGTCTTCAGTACCTGTTTTGCCCGCAAACTTAACTTTAAAATATGCCAACGGCGAGCCAAGGTTAATGAGCTACGAGTCGCTTTCGGAAGGCGGTTTTGCAACAGGAACAATGTTAGGCTCTGGTGGTTTTATTGCTTTCGACGAAGATCAGTGTATAGTAAGAAATACCTGGAACTTTGCTCGTTTTTATCATCACGAAAGCTGCGGACAATGTTCGCCCTGCCGGGAAGGAACGGGTTGGCTAGACAAAATATTATATAGATTGGAGCATGGACAAGGCAAAATGAGTGATATAGACTTACTTTGGTATGTGCAGCGCAAAATAGAAGGAAATACAATTTGCCCATTGGGCGATGCAGCGGCCTGGCCAGTTGCAAGTGCAATTAGACATTTTAGAGACGAGTTCGAATGGCATGTAAAAGAGCCAGTTAAAAGTCAGCAAAGTAATTATGGCTTAGCTAACTATGCGGTTCCGATAGAAAAAAAAATTGAAGAAGTAAAAAGTCAAAATTAAAAGTCAAAAATGTCTGAAGAAAAGACGTATGATATAAAAGTTTGAAAGACTCTACTTTTCAATTTTTGATCAATTTACTAAGAAGCGCTACTTCCATTGGCGCAAATGTAGTGGAAGGTAAAGCTGGAAGTTCTAGAAAGGATTTTAAGAACGTCTATAATATTGCATTGAAGTCGGCCAATGAGACAAAGTATTGAATTTGTATAATTAGGGATACTGAAGTTGCAGAAACGAGTAAAGAACAAATGAATGAATTATTAAATGAAGCAAACGAAATATCTAAAATTCTTGCTTCTATAATAATTAATTTAAATAAAGATATGGCTTAGGCGATATGAAAGTTTTTAATTTTTAATTTTCATTTTTGAATTAGAAGATGAGTGATTTAGTTAAGGTAACCATAGACGGGATAACGGTAGAAGTAGCACCGGGTACAACTATTCTCAATGCTGCAAGGCAAATTGGAGGAGATATTGTTCCGCCTGCTATGTGCTATTATTCTAAATTAGAAGGCAGTGGTGGTAAATGCCGCACTTGTATTGTTAAAGTAAGCAAGGGTTCTGAAAAGGATCCCCGGCCTATGCCTAAATTGGTTGCTTCTTGTCGTACCAATGTAATGGATGGTATGGAAGTACAAAATATTACTTCGCCCGAGGTCTTAGAAGCCAGAAGTGGCGTAGTCGAAATCTTACTCATTAACCATCCTTTAGATTGCCCGGTTTGCGACCAGGCCGGCGAATGCGATTTGCAAAATTTGAGCTACGAGCATGGTTTACAAAAAACCAGGTACGAATTCGAGCGCCGTACTTTCGAGCGGATCGATATTGGCGATAAAATTCAATTACACATGAACCGGTGTATTTTATGCTATCGTTGTGTGTTTGTCGCCGATCAGATTACTAACAAACGTGTACATGGGATTTTGAATCGTGGCGATCATTCCGAAATTTCTACTTATATCCAGGCAGCGGTCGATAACGATTTCTCGGGTAATGTAATTGATGTTTGCCCGGTAGGCGCCTTAACCGATAAAACATTTAGGTTTAAAAACAGGGTATGGTTTACCAAACCTGTCGATGCCCATCGCAACTGCGACCACGAAAAATGTAACGGTAAAGTAACCCTCTGGTATAAAGGCGAAAATGTGCTACGTGTTACCGCCCGCAAAGACCAGTTTGGAGAAGTCGAAGAATTTATTTGTAATACCTGCAGGTTTGATAAAAAAATGACTTCTGATTGGGTTATTGAGCAACCTACAGCGATTTCCGATACCTCGGTTATTTCATCTAATCATTACGATACCTTTAAACCTTTACCTGTGATTAAAGAAAATCTGGCTTTACAGGAAGCAAATAAAGTTGAACTCGAAAAAAGCATTAAATTCTGATGGATATCAATTTTGTAATAGAGAAATTTGTGCTGGTAACTATATTGTTTGCCATTAGCTTGGTAATTGCCATGTATTCTACTTATGCCGAAAGAAAGGTAGCGGCATTTTTGCAAGATCGTTTAGGCCCCGACCGGGCTGGTCCTTTTGGGATTTTACAACCTTTAGCCGATGGTTTAAAGATGTTTATGAAAGAGGAAATTATTCCTTCGAATGCTAGTAAATGGTTATTTATGGCTGGCCCGGGCTTAGCTATGCTTTGTGCCTGTATTGGTACTGCAGTTATTCCCTGGGGGCAAGATATTACCATTGGCGGCCGGGTAATTCCTTTGCAGGTAACAGATATTAATGTTGGGGTATTGTACCTTTTTGGTGTGGTGTCGCTTGGCGTTTATGGGGTTATGATTGGCGGTTGGGCCTCGAACAATAAATATTCGTTGTTAAGTGCAATTAGAGCAGCTTCTCAGAATATTAGTTACGAGGTGGCAATGGGCTTGTCTATTATTGCCCTTTTATTGGTAACCAATAGCCTAAGCTTAAAAGAAATTGTAGCGCAGCAACATGGCTGGCATTGGAATGTCCTTTATCAACCATTGGGTTTTTTAATTTTTATGGTCTGTTCTTTTGCAGAAACTAACCGCGCTCCATTCGATTTACCCGAATGCGAAACCGAATTAATTGGCGGGTACCATACCGAATATTCGTCGATGAAACTAGGATTTTATCTTTTCGCCGAATACATCAATATGTTTGTTTCGTCGGCAGTAATGGCTACCCTCTATTTTGGTGGCTATAACTATCCAGGGATGGATTGGGTAGCTACTCAGGTAGGCCCTATTGCTGCGCCATTAATCGGAACAGCAGTATTGTTTTTAAAGATATTTATGTTCATCTTTTTCTTTATGTGGGTACGGTGGACCATTCCTCGTTTCCGCTACGATCAATTGATGAATTTAGGCTGGAAAGGATTAATCCCACTAGCTATTGCCAATATTGTGATTACCGGGATTGTAATCGCTTTAAAGAATTTTTAGGAGGAGCTATGGAATCATTAAGTAATAAGAAAAAAATATTAGCGCAAAAGCCACTTAATTTTGCAGAGCGAATGTATTTGCCCGAAATCGTTAGAGGCTTGGGTACTACAATGAGCCATTTTTTTAAAAAAAGCGCAACCATTAAATATCCGGAACAAGAAAGAGAGTTCTCTATTAACTGGCGCGGAATGCATTCCTTAAAAAGAGATGAAGAAGGCAGAGAAAGGTGCACTGCCTGTGGCTTATGTGCTTTATCTTGCCCGGCCGAAGCGATTACGATGATCGCCGCCGAGCGCAAGCCTGAAGAGCTAAACTTATATCGGGAAGAGAAATACGCAGCAGTTTATGAAATAAATATGCTGAGATGCATATTCTGCGGTTTGTGCGAAGAAGCATGCCCTAAAGAAGCAATTTATTTAGATGGGCCGATTGTTCCTTCGGATTATTTGCGCAAGGATTTTATTTACGGGAAAGATAAATTGGTAGAGGCTCCATTGGAGGTAAAATAATAATAAACTAAAAACTAAAAATTAATGGGTACATCGGTATTCTATTTTGTAGCAACATTAAGCGTCATTTTTTCGCTACTGGTTATCTTTTCGAAGAATCCGATACATAGCGTTTTATATTTGATCCTTACCTTCTTTACCTTTACAATACATTATATCCTGCTCAATGCACAGTTTTTAGCAGTGGTAAACTTTATTGTATATATGGGGGCCATTATGGTTTTATTCTTATTTGTGCTCATGTTGCTTAACCTCAACAAAGAAAACGAACCCAATAAGTCTAATTTAATTAAAATTGTCGGTGTAATTGCAGGTTGTTGCCTTGTTATAACGCTCGTAGGGTCTTTAAAAGCAGTGTCTATTAATAGTCCATTGGTTTTACAAAATCCGAATTTGGGTTTGGTTAAAAACCTGGGTAAGGAATTATTCGGGCCATTTATGTTGCCATTCGAGCTATCTTCAGTTTTACTGTTAACGGCAATGGTTGGTGCTGTACTACTTACTAAAAAGGAAGGAAAATCGAATGGATAATTTAACACAGACCATGCAGGCAGTTCCGCTTAATCATTATATCTGGTTATGCGCTATTATTTTTACCATTGGGGTAATCGGAGTGCTAACCCGTAGAAATGCTATTGTTATTTTTATGTCGGTCGAACTTATGCTTAATGCAGTTAACTTATTGCTTACTGCCTTTTCTGTTCATCATAACGACCCATCAGGACAAGTTTTTGTGTTTTTTATTATGGCACTGGCAGCAGCCGAAGTTGCAGTAGGGCTAAGTATTATTGTAATGGTTTACAGAAATACACAGTCGATAGATATTAATGTGTTAAATCGCCTTAAGTGGTAATTATATAGCAGAATAGAATGATAAATAGTTTACTTTGGTTGGTTCCTTTACTTCCGCTCCTAGGCTTTGTTATTAATGGCTTGGGGAGGAATAGATTGAGTAAAAACCTCATTGGTTTTATTGGCAGTGGAGTGGTGTTTGCGTCTTTTGTTTTAAGTGTTTGCTTCTTTTTCGAATTAGGAGCGGGTACACAAAAGCAATTTACAGTCGATATTTTCGATTGGATTAGTGCCGGCAACTTGCATGTACCACTTTCCTTTTTATTCGACCCGCTAAGTTCGATTATGCTGTTAATTATAACAGGAGTTGGATTTTTAATTCATATCTATTCTATTGGTTATATGAATGCCGACGAAGGTTTCGGGAAATTCTTTAGCTATTTAAACTTGTTTATCTTCTTTATGTTGATTTTGGTTTTAGCTTCCAACTATATTGTGATGTTTATTGGATGGGAAGGTGTTGGACTGTGCTCTTACCTATTAATTGGATTTTGGTATACGAATAGCAGCTATGCTAATGCAGCTAAAAAAGCCTTTGTAATGAATAGAGTAGGCGATTTAGGGTTCCTGCTTGGCGCATTCCTATTATTTAACACTTTTGGGAGTGTCGAGTTTGCAAAAGTTTTCCCGCAAGCAGCCAACATGATGCCCGGTACAACTACATTAACACTTATTACACTGTTCTTATTTATCGGTGCCTGCGGTAAATCGGCACAGTTACCCTTATTTACCTGGCTGCCGGATGCAATGGCTGGACCAACACCAGTTTCGGCATTAATCCATGCTGCAACGATGGTAACGGCTGGTATTTACATGATTGCTCGCTCGAGTGTACTCTTCGATCTGGCGCCGCTAACTCAAGATATTATAGCCATTATTGGAACAGCAACGGCTTTAATTGCTGCAATTATTGCCCTAACCCAAACAGATATTAAAAAAGTATTAGCTTACTCGACCGTTTCGCAGCTGGGCTATATGTTTTTAGGTTTGGGGGTTGGCGCCTATTCAGGCTCCTTCTTTCATGTATTAACGCATGCATTTTTTAAAGCGCTCTTATTTTTGGGAGCAGGTTCTGTTATTCATGCATTGCATCACGAACAAGACATGCGCCAGATGGGGGGCTTAAGCACTAAGTTAAAAACAACCTTTGCGACCATGATGATTGGTACCATCGCTATTGCCGGGCTACCACCATTCTCGGGCTTCTTCTCTAAAGACGAAATCTTAGCACATGCTTATCAGCACAATAAGATACTTTGGGTAATTGCTTTGTTTACTGCGTTTTTAACTGCATTTTATATGTTTAGGATGATGTTTTTAACTTTCTCCGGAAAATATCGCGGGAAACATCATGCGGAAGAGCATATTCATGAATCGCCAAAAACAATGACCTATCCTTTAATCGTGTTGGCGATTTTAGCCGCTATCGGTGGTCTCATTAACATTCCGGCAGTTTTTGGAGGTAACGAGTGGTTGGCACATTGGCTAACCGGTGCCGGAATTGCTGAGCACGAATTGAGTTTGGATCATACAACAGAAATAATATTAATGGTGGTGTCGGTGCTAACTGCATTAGCTGCTACCATTTATGCTTATATCAGGTATGTTAAAAATGCACACCTGCCAATAAGCGATGAAGGAAAGCGCTCGGTTTTAGCAAAAATTTCTTATCATAAGTTTTACCTGGATGAAATCTACGATATGCTAATTACTAAACCCTTAGATGCATTCTCCAGGTTTTTCTACCGTATTATTGATAAAAAATTAATCGATGGCATTGTAAATGGTTTAGGCTGGACAACAAGTGAAGGCAGTAAGGGATTACGCTTATTACAATCGGGAAATGTAGGCTTTTATATTTTTATGATGGTATTTGGTGTGATCGCCTTGTTATTGTATACTTATTTATCGATATAAATGGAACTTATATTACTTATATTTTTACCGCTCGCTGGGGCACTAGTTACTTCTTTTATAAAGGGCAATAATGCCAAAGTAAGTGCACTGGGTTTTTCATTAGTATCGCTTTGTATTACCATTGGTTTGCTAACTCAATACACGCCCGATGCAAGTATGCAATTCGTTGTAAACCACCCGTGGATACAACAACTGGGTATTAATTTCCATGTAGGTATAGATGGAATTGGACTGATAACCGTAATTTTAACCAATGCCTTAATGCCTTTAATTGTGCTTTCGAGCTTTAAGCACGAATATAAAAATGCCAATGCATTTTATGCACTTATCTTATTAATGCAAAGCGGCCTGCTCTTAGTATTTACAGCATTGGATGGTTTTTTGTTTTATATTGGCTGGGAAGCAGCATTAATTCCAATCTATTTTATTTGTGCGTTGTGGGGTGGCAAAGACCGCATTAAAGTAAACATGAAATTTTTTGTTTATACGGTTGCCGGTTCACTTTTTATGCTACTTGGCATCATTTACCTATACCTGCAAAACCCAGCTAAAAACTTCGATATTAATGCATTTTACGCTTTAAATTTAGACAGCCACCAACAAGCTTGGATATTTTGGGCTTTCTTCGTCGCATTTGCGATTAAAATGCCCATCTTTCCATTCCATACCTGGCAACCCGATACCTATACGGAGGCCCCAACGGCTGGAACCATGCTCTTGTCGAGCATAATGCTAAAAATGGGTATCTATGGTCTTCTTCGTTGGCTATTGCCAATTGTACCACAGGGGGTAAACGATTGGGGTGGTATAGCTATGGCGCTTTCAGTTATAGGCATTATTTACGCCTCTTTAATTGCTTTTACCCAGAAAAATGCTAAACGACTGGTAGCTTACTCGTCTATTGCTCACGTTGGCTTAATTTCGGCCGGTATTTTTACTTTAAGTGTACAAGGTGTGCAAGGTGCGATGGTACAAATGCTAAGTCATGGTGTTAATGTAATCGGCTTGTTTTTTGTATTAGATGTTATCTTTTCCCGCCTTCAGACCCATACCATAGCCGAACTTGGTGGTTTGGCTAAAACGGCACCGAAACTGGCTATCACTTTCCTTATTATTGTGCTGGGCACTATTGCCCTTCCCGGGACCAATGGCTTTATTGGCGAATTCTTATTGCTATTTAGTGTATATAGTTATTATTCATGGTTGGGAATAATTGCAGGGCTGACTATTATTTTTGGAGCAGTTTACATGCTTAGAATGTACCAGCAAACCATGTTAGGCACAACCAATAGCTTAACAGTAACTTTTACAGATATATCGGGTACAGAAAAAATTGTATTGTACACCGTTTGCGTGTTGGTAATTGGGATAGGAATTTATCCTAAACCTATTTTACAGCTATCTGCAGCATCGGTACAACATTTATTGGAACAGGTAAATCAGAAATTAACGGGGTTAAATTAAACAGATGAACATTATTATAACCATTATTATAACCGCTTTTTTAGTACTATATGCCGGTTTGTTTAAGGCGAAAAAGGCATTATTGCCCTTAACCTTAGTGGGTCTTATCGTTGCTTTAGCTTTTGTAGCTTGTGGATGGAATAATCCTACAACTTACTACGGCATGATGCGGATGGATAATTTTGCATTGGCTTTTTCGGCCATCTCTATTATCGGTACCTTATTTATATTCTTATTAACCCAACGCTATTTTTCAGCTACAAGCGATAACGTGGCGGAATATTTTACACTCCTTCTTTTCTCTCTATCAGGCATCATTATGATGGTTTCTTACCAAAATATGTCGATGCTATTTATTGGCCTCGAAATTATGTCGGTAAGCCTCTATATTTTGGCAGGGATTAGGAAGTCCAATTTTGCCTCGAATGAGGCCTCTTTAAAGTACTTTTTAATGGGTGCTTTTTCGACTGGATTTTTGTTATTCGGTATTACTTTAATTTATGGTGCAACCGGCTCGTTCGATATAGAAGTTATTCAGCAATACCTGGTTAATAATGTAAAATCGGTTTCTCCATTATTTTATCCTGGAGTAATTTTAATGATGATTGGTCTATGTTTTAAAGTTGGGGCAGCACCTTTTCATTTCTGGGTGCCAGATGTATACGAGGGATCACCATCGTTAATTATGGCATTTATGTCGACTGTAGTTAAAACGGCTGGTTTTGCAGCTTTTTTAAGACTATTTGCAGGTGCATTCGAACCTTTACACGACTTCTGGATGCCGGCATTAATGGTTATCGTAATTGTAACGCTATGTGTGGGTAATATAACGGCACTTTATCAGAAGAGCTTTAAACGATTATTGGCTTATTCGAGTATTTCGCATGCCGGATATCTGCTATTTTCGCTAATCGTATTAACCGCTAATTCGGCGAGCAATGTACTTGTTTATGCTGCTGCCTATACTTTTGCCAGTATTATCGCCTTTGCGCTTCTTATTATGGTTAAACAAAAAACGGGAAGTGATAATATTGACAGTTTTAATGGATTAGGTAGGAAAAACCCATTGGTTGCGCTTGCTTTAACAATAGCTATGCTTTCTCTAGCAGGCATTCCATTAACTGCAGGCTTTATTGGTAAATATGTTATGTTTTTAAATGTAATGGAAAATTACCAGACTGTTTTGGTAGTAATTGCAATATTAAATGCCCTGGTAGGGTTTTATTATTATTTTAAAGTAATTGCTGCGGTTTGGTTTAAAACCGGCGAAGAGGTACAACTCGATACACCATTCCTTTACAAAATTGTATTGGTACTTTCTGTAATAGTTACCTTGTTATTAGGGGTTTATCCATCTCTTATTTTAAATTTGATATAACCTAACGATATAGATTATTATTTGTAGTTTTACGAATAATTGAACTATGCAAGAATTCTGGAATTCATTACAGCATTTTATTGACCCCGAAAAATTACTAAAAGAAGGTGGTTTTTATGTTGTAGTATTTGTGATTTTTGCCGAAACCGGACTGTTTTTTGGCTTCTTCCTTCCGGGCGATTATCTTTTGTTTTTGGCAGGCATGTTTGTGGCAACTGGAAAGTTGGACGTAAATATCTATGTACTCATTTTTGGGTTATTTATTGCTGCGGTTTCCGGGAATTTTGTAGGTTATTGGTTTGGACGAAAAACTGGGCCAATGCTTTACAGCAGAAAAGAAACATTTTTCTTTAAAAAACGATACCTGCAAGCCGCCGAGAAATATTACCACAAACAAGGAGCCTTTGCCCTTATTATGGGCAGATTTGTACCGATCGTGAGAACATTTGCCCCAATATTTGCAGGCGTTGTTAAACTGGATGTGAAAAAGTTTGCACTTTATAACATTCTAGGTGCAATATTATGGATAGCTTCCTTAACTTTGCTAGGTTATTTTTTGGGCAAGAGATTTGCTCAGCAAATCGAAGAGTATTTAGTTTATATAATAATAGGTTTCATCATAATTACCACGATACCATTAATTATTACCTTTGTAAAAAAACAGGTTGTAAAAGCAGGTTCTGATGATGAAACTACTACCAATCATTAAAATGAGCAAAGACGATCATCATCCATGGCATAGTGTATCTCCAGGTTTAAACTTACCGGAAACTGTAAATGCAATTATAGAAATCCCTAAAGGATCTAAAGCAAAATACGAAATAGATAAAGAGTCGAATTTAATAAAACTGGACCGGGTCTTATTTTCTTCAGTTATGTATCCTGCCAATTATGGCTTTATTCCACAAACCTATTGCGACGATAACGACCCCCTAGATATTTTGGTGTTGTGTTCTGTCGATGTTTATCCGATGACGATTATTGAAGCCAAAGTTATTGGTGTAATGCACATGGTCGATAATGGCGAGCAGGATGATAAAATTATTGCCGTGGCCAAAAACGATATGTCGGTAAATTACATTAACGACTTACCAGAATTGCCACCGCATACCATGCGCGAAATTGTCAAATTTTTTCAGGATTATAAGGCACTAGAAGAGAAAAAGGTTACTATCGAACATCTCTTGGGTGTAAGATATGCCCACAAAGTAATCCAGGAAAGTATTGAGCTTTACGATAAAAAATTTAGAAATAACGCTTAATGGACCTTTACTCACTTTCCATAGTTTTAACAACATTCTTGCCAGTTTCGACTCTGGCAGTGATAACTCCACAGGACCCGGAAACAGCAGCTATTGGCTGGCGTTTGTTTCTGGCATTTTTCCTGGTTATACTGAATGGTTTTTTTGTTGCTGCCGAATTTGCTATTGTTAAAGTTCGGGCTTCGCAAATAGAAATTAAAGCTAAGTCGGGAAGTAGGGTAGGTAAAATGGCCAAAAATATAGTTCACAACCTCGATGGTTATTTAGCGGCTACCCAGCTCGGTATTACCCTAGCATCACTTGGATTGGGTTGGGTTGGTGAGAACGTAATGCATACCATATTTCAGAATATCTTTTTAAGCTTTGGCTTACACCTTAGCGATGCATTTATACACTCGGCATCTACGGTTGTTGCTTTTTCTGTAATTACTATTATGCATATTGTTTTTGGCGAACTTGCGCCAAAATCACTAGCAATTCAACGACCAGTTGCTACCACTTTATTTGTTTCGGTACCCTTGCAGGTTTTTTATGTGGTTTTTAGACCATTTATTTGGACGTTAAATAGTTTGGCAGCGATAATTTTGAAACCGTTCGGGATTAATACTGCGGGCGGCCACGAATCGCTGCATAGTAACGAAGAACTCCAGTATTTGCTGGACCAGGGTAAAGAAAGTGGCGCACTCGAAGACAACGAACACGAGTTAATTAAAAATGTATTCGATTTTAATGAACGGGTGGTTAGAAATATTATGGTACCACGTACTAAAATATCGAGTATAGAATTAAATACACCAGCTGCAGAAGTTGTAGAAAAGATTATTGCAGAAGGCTATTCCCGTATGCCGGTTTACGACGATATTATCGATAAAATTATCGGTATTGTGCATGCAAAGGATGTGCTCCCACTTTTGGCGGGGCATAAAGAATGGGTATTGAGCGATATCATCCGAAAACCCTATTTCGTGCCCGAAACTAAAAAAATTAACGATTTGCTAGGCGAATTACAACAAAAGCGCATCCAGATAGCAATCGTTATTGACGAATTTGGGGGTACTGCCGGCATGGTTACTTTAGAAGATATAGTCGAAGAAATTGTAGGCGAGATACAGGACGAATACGATGAGGAAAAACCGATTGTAGAAAAAATATCCGAAACCGAATTTATTATTAATGCAGATGCTACTGTTTACGACGTAAACGAACACTTGCCACACGATTTACCTGAAGATGAAGATTTCGATACCATTGGTGGCTTGGTTTCACACGCTTTCGGTAAAATCCCAGAAGTTGGTGATATCGAACAATATTATGGCTATCTGTTTACAATTTTAAAGAAAACAGAACAGAATATACAAACGATAAAGCTCGAGCTGGTAATTAATAAAGACGATAGAGTAGATACCCACTAATGCATGTTTTTTATACGCCCGATATTGTCTCGACTCACTATACTTTAAACGAAGAGGAAAGCAGGCATTGCAGTAAAGTGCTCCGTTTAAATGTAGACGATATAGTTTATCTTATCGATGGTAAAGGAGGGTTGTTCGAGGCAAAAATTGAACATGTCGCTAAGAAAAATGTTCAGCTACAAATTGTAAAAACACAACTGGAATACGGAAAGCGCAATCATCATTTACATATTGCTATTGCCCCAACAAAAAATACCGACCGTCTGGAATGGTTTTTAGAAAAAGCCACTGAAATTGGAATCGACGAAATTACCCCAATTATTTGCGACCATTCTGAGCGCCGAATTATTAAAACAGAGCGCTTAATTAAGGTAATTACCTCGGCTGTAAAACAATCACTAACGGCATATCATCCAAAATTAAACGAAGCCGTTTCCTTTGCTACTTTTCTTGCCCAAGATTTTAATGGTAAGAAGCTCATTGCACATTGCATGGATGGAGAGAAAAG
This sequence comes from Bacteroidota bacterium, assembly GCA_040388055.1. Lineage (GTDB taxonomy): Bacteria > Bacteroidota > Bacteroidia > Sphingobacteriales > Sphingobacteriaceae > Pedobacter. The sequence goes on along the minus strand of JAZKCO010000002.1, from coordinate 390,342 downwards.
CTATCTTAATAAGCTTGTTAAACCCCATCAATCTTATTTAATTTTAATAGGCCCAGAAGGAGATTTTAGTCAACCCGAATTAGCCGCTGCTTTGCTTAACGGTTATAAACCCTTAACTTTAGGGAATACTCGCTTAAGAACCGAAACTGCGGCCTTGGCAGCATGTTTCGAAGCTAATTATATCAATAGATGAATGTATTAAGAGTTAGAAGTTATAAGTTTCCAGCTTGGAAGGTCAGGTCTTACTGCTTGCTCTTTACGCTTTGCTCTTTGTTTCTACTTACAAGTTTCAAACCTCCCACCTACAGAATGGGCAAACTTAAATATAATGGTGGCGGCGATTGGTATGGAAATAGAACTGCTTTACCCAACCTCATCGACTTTTGTAATAAAAATCTAGCTACCAATTTTGCAGCCGACGAAGGCATTGTCGATGTGGGTAGTACCGATCTTTTTAATTACCCATTTGTTTACATGACGGGGCATGGGAATGTAATTTTTAGCGAACTGGAAGCAGGTAATCTCCGGAAATATCTAATGGGCGGTGGTTTTCTTCACATCGACGATAATTATGGCCTGGATAAGTTTATAAGACCTCAAATGAAAAAAGTATTTCCCGAACTCAGTTTTGTAGAGTTGCCGGCAAATCATAAACTGTATAATCAAAAATATAAGCTTACAGGCGGTCTGCCAAAAATACACGAACACGATGGCAAAAGACCTCAAGGCTTTGCTTTAATTTGGAAAGGAAGGATAGTTTGCTATTATACCTACGAGTGCGACCTGGGCAATGGCTGGGAAGATTTTGGTACTTATCCCGGAGACACACAAGAAAGCAGGCTTAAAGCATTAAAAATGGGTGCAAACCTAGTTCAATACGCATTAACTCAGTAAAATGTATAACGTAAAGGTAAACGACAACTATAATTTTTCTGTCTCGGCAGAAAACAAAGAAATTAAAGTAAATGATGAGGTAATTACTTTAGATAGTGTACCATTAAAAGGAGCTAGTCATCATATTCTTTATAAGAATAAATCTTATACTGTCGAAATCGTAATGTTCGATAAGGCCGAGAAAACAGCAACGATTAAAGTTAATGGAACGATTTACACTCTTGCACTTACCGACCAGTTTGATCTCCTTTTACAACAATTAGGAATGGATAACCTTGCAGCGACAAAAATACTGCAAATTAAAGCCCCAATGCCCGGCTTAGTATTAAGTGTTTTAGTTGCAGAAGGCAATGAAGTAAAGAAGGGCGATAGTATATTAGTCTTGGAAGCCATGAAAATGGAAAACATGATTAAATCTCCAAGCGATGGTACGATAAAAAAAATCGCCATTAAACAAGGTGATAAAGTCGAAAAAAATGAAGTGCTAATTAGTTTTCACTAAAGCCTTTTATTTTCTTGTTTTAAATCCAGATTTACCAGGTTTAATTTCAGACGAGCCTAACATGGTCATTGCACAACGGAATCCAACATCGGCCGACGAATCGTCTTCTTGCATAAACCGCCTTGTAGCCGGATTTAGCCATTGCGCCTGGTCGTTCCAAGACCCACCTTTATAAACTCTCGATTTATTGTTTACCAAGGTAGTGATCCCGTATAAAGGGCTTTGTTCGTCGCGATAACCGCGCTGATCGGCATTATAAGGTTCGCCACCAGCTGTTTTACTAGCTTGTAACTCTTCCCAGGTTTGTTTTTTGCCCGAATTAGCTGCAATCATTACTGGTTTACCATATTTATCTTGTTTTAAAGCTCCAGTCTGTGGATCACGGTCTTTATTTTGGAATTGATTACCTCTAAAAGGGTTTAATGCATCGGCTTGCTCATAAGTAGCAGCACGATACGTATCGCTTACCCATTCGTTCACATTTCCAGCCATATTATATAAACCGAAGTCATTTGGTAAGTAACTTCTTACGTTTTCGGTAAAGGCAGCTCTATCGTTTAAGGATCCGCCTACACCCATATAATCGCCCCTTGTTCTTTTAAAATTAGCAAGAATTTGCCCCCTCGTGCTTTTTTTGGCCGAAGTAATGCCCAGCCCATTCCATGGGTATATTTTTTTATTGTCGATATTCTGATCCTTTGTGTTTCCAATTAGACCCATGGCGGCATATTCCCATTCGGCCTCGGTGGGCAAACGGTAAGGTTGTAAAATTACACCATCTTCCAAACGTACATTCCTGGTTGCAAGTGGAGCCCCGTTTCTGCCAGTGGTAGCTGCACCTGTTGCGGCAACTGCTGCCGGATTTAGATCGGCTTTAGCTTTTGGTCCTTTATCGTCGTATTGACCATTTAAATATAAATCTGTATTAAACGGTTTGTCTTTTTTTGAAATGGGATTCGCTGTGGCATTATTCCCAGTTGCCGTTCCATTAACTGCAGCAAAAGAGTTCATATAACCTTGATCTCTTAATAATTTTTCGTTTACCATATCGGTACGCCAAACACAATATCTTTCTGCTTGTTTGGCGCTTACTCCAACCACTGGGTAATCTTTATAAGCTGGATGCCGAAGATAGTTGTTTACAAAGGGTTCGTTAAAAGAAAGTGGGCTACGCCAAACTAAGGTGTCGGGAAGTTCTTCGTAATAATATTGCTCGTCTGTCGGATAGTTTCTTCTAATCCAATTGAGATATTCTAGCCAATTTGTATTTGATACTTCAGTTTCGTCCATATAAAAAGAGCTAATGGTAACTTCTCTTTTATAGTTCAGGTTGCTCATGTCCTGTCCGGGAATGTCTACAGCGCTACCACCAACAATGAACTGCCCGCCCTCAATTTCCATTAGACCCTCGCCAACACCCCGTTTAAATTTACTGGCAACTTCAAAACCACCATTATCCCTATTATTGTAGGTATATCCCGTTTTATTAGAAATATTGGCCGCATTCTTCTTGCTTTTACAAGAAGTAAATAGCATTACGCCAAATAAAAAAGTTAAACCGTAGTAAAATATTTTTTTCATCGAAAATGTGCCTTTTAACACTTAAGGTTAAAATTACATAAAAAAAGAGCGATTTGCCAAAAATAATTGCAATTCGGGCTGAAGATTTAATGTAGCGCAGTGCTGCAAGATAAAATAGAAATGTGCTATTGCTTTGAAATTAGTAAACACTATGTTAACTTGCATTCCTATTCTTATATCCAGTAAATGAATTCAAAGTACTTTAGCACGGCAGCAATAGGCATGCTATCCATCATAATACTTTGCAGCAATAAGCTACATGGGCAAACAGTCGAACCTGGTACCCAGACCAATGGAAGTCAATCTAACAATATAATTACTGGAGTACCATTTTTGTTAATTAGCCCAGATGCAAGAGCTGGGAGTATGGGCGAAGCTGGTGTTGCCATACAACCCGATGCGAACGCGATGGCAATTAACCCGGCTAAACTAGCTTTCTTAGATAGACCTTATGGCTTTTCTGCTTCATATAGCCCATGGTTAAAAAGCCTGGTGCCCGATATTAATCTGGCATATATAAGCGGATTCTATAAACTAAACGATCGGAGTGCTATTGGTACTTCTTTACGGTATTTTTCTTTGGGGCAAATCCAGTTAACGGATATGGCGCAACAAGACCTGGGTATCTACAGTCCGAACGAATTTGCGCTCGATGCCACTTATTCGAAAAGATTTGGTGATGAGTTTTCGCTAGGAACAACAGCAAGATTTATTTATTCGAATTTAGCATCTGGGCAATTTGTTGCCGGACAGGAAATAAAAGCGGCTACAGCTTTTGCAGTCGATGTAGCTGGTTATTATAAAAAACAAACGATTCTATTTGGGAAAGATGCAATTGCTTCTGTTGGCATGAATATCTCTAATATTGGGGGTAAGCTAGGTTATGTAGATGGCGGAAGCAAGAGTTTTTTACCTACGAATATAAAATTGGGCGGAGCAGCCACTATTATTGCCGACGATTATAATCAATTTACTTTTGCATTAGACTTTAATAAGTTATTGGTTCCTACCCAGCCCATTAGAGATGGGGATGGAAAAATTATAGCAGGCCGGGATCCTGATCGTTCTATTCCGGCTGCAATTTTTGGCTCTTTTAGCGACGCTCCAGGAGGTTTTAGTGAAGAAATTAAAGAAATCAATATCGCTTTTGGAGCCGAGTACTGGTATAACCAGCAATTTGCCTTAAGAGCAGGTTATTTTTACGAAACTCCCCAAAAAGGTGATCGGCGATATCTAACGCTCGGAGCTGGATTAAAATATAATGTTTTCAATATCGATTTTGCTTATTTATTAGCCGATGCGCAGAAGAGTCCACTAGCTAATACCTTAAGGTTTAGTTTGTTGTTTAATTTTGGTAATACTAAATAATGAAGATTAAGGTAGGGTTCGGTTTCGATGTACATCAATTAAAAAGTAACCATCCATTTATAGTGGGTGGTGTTAATTTAGAACACCATAGCGGTGCTTTCGGGCATTCGGATGCAGATGTTTTATTGCATGCTATTTGTGACGCACTTTTAGGCGCAGCAAATTTAAGAGATATTGGGTTCCATTTTAAAAACACAGATCCACAATGGAAAGATATTAGCAGTCTTATTTTGCTTAAAGAAACAGTGAAAATGTTGCGCAAGAAAGGCTGGGAAATTAATAATATTGATGCCGCACTTTGTCTAGAAGCCCCAAAAATTAATCCGTTTATCTCGCAGATGCAACAAAATATAGCCGAAGCTGCCGGAATTACAGTAGAAGATATTTCTATTAAAGCGACAACCAACGAACAGATGGGATTTATTGGTAGAGGAGAAGGAGTAGTGGCTTATGCCGTTTGTTTAATTCAGCAATAAAAAACCTGTAACAGCATCGCAATTACAGGTTTTTGAAAAAAAGAAAAAGTATTAATCTTCTAAGTAACCAAACCGACCTTCATTATAATCAGCAATGGCTTGTTGTATTTCTTCGGGTTTATTCATTAAAAAAGGCCCGTATTGCGCGATTGGTTCATTAATAGGCTCGCCACTTAAAACGAGTACAACGCTATTTTCTAAACCTTCGATCGTTATATTTTCGCCTTCATTTTTAAAGTGAACGAATTGATCGGCTATCGCAATTTCTGAATCATTAATTTTAACACTACCTTCTATTATTATAAAGCCTGTGTTATAAGTTTCAGGAAAACTAAAGTCAACTTTACCACCTTTATTTAAACGAGCGTTATATACGTCCATGGGCGTAAAAGTACTTACACTTCCTTTTGCTTCTTTAAAATTACCAGCAATTACTTCTATTTCTCCGGCATTTTCGGGCAAAGCGAATTTTGACAACTCAGTTTTTTTTACACCCTGATATTTTGGCGGGCTCATTTTATCTTTGGCCGGAAGATTTACCCATAATTGAACCATTTGAAATGGGCCACCTTTTTTGCTAAACTCTTCTTCGTGGTATTCCTTATGTAAAATACCACTTGCAGCGGTCATCCATTGTACATCACCCGGGAAAATGACACCGCTATTCCCTGCGCTATCATGGTGGGCGACAGCTCCTTGGTAAGCTATAGTTACGGTTTCGAAACCACGGTGCGGATGTACACCAACACCTCGGGGTTCGTTGCGGGCCGAAAATTCGATTTTCGAATTATAGTCCAGCATAAAAAATGGGCTCATTTTTAATTTATATCCACTGGGGAAAAAATTATGTACCCTAAAACCATCACCAACCATGTGCGGGGCTGGTGGGTTTAGGATGGCCGAGATAGGTTTTACTTTCATTATGTTTAAGATTGATGCAATTAAGCGCCTTTTACAAACTGTAATTCGCCAAGAATTTTGACTTCTTCGCTTACCATCACACCACCGGTTTCTAGAGCGGCATTCCATGTTAAGCCAAAGTCGGTACGATTAATTTTTCCACTTAGGGTAAAACCGGCTTTTGTATTTCCCCATGGATCTGTGGCCATACCACCGAATTCGGCAGTTAATTTAATAGGTTTAGTAATGTCTTTAATAGTTAGATCGCCCTTAATTGTATAATCATTACCTTCTTTTTCTACAGTTTTCGATTTGAATTGCATAGTTGTAAATTTTTCTACATCGAAAAAATCAGCGCTTTTCAAGTGATTATCACGATCGGTATTACCGGTGCTTATCGAGTTAAGTTCACCTTCAAAGGAGATCTCAGCATCTGTAAAATCTTCTTTCTGTGCATTTAATTCTGCCGAAAACGATTTTAAGTTACCGGTAACGGTACTAATCATTAAATGTTTTACTTTAAATTGTAATTCGCTGTGTGCTGGGTCTAATGTCCATTTAGTAGTTGCCATAATTTTGTGTTTTTAAATTCTTTAAATTGATAACACAAAGTTAAGGCCAGTAGTTTTGTCTCACATTGATGTATGATAATAAATGTGTTGATTAACTAATTCACAAATTATTTAAAATGTCTTTTTGCGAGGTCTTTGCGTACCCGGCTCAGCGATTCGGGAGTAATGCCCAGATACGATGCAATCATCCATTGAGGTACACGCAGCATGAGGTTAGGGTAAAGTTTAATAAAATCGAGATATCTTTCTTCGGCAGTAGCGCCAAGAAGCATATTAATTCTTTTTTGCATAAAGCGGATAGAATTATGCAGCATTAAAATGTTAAGTTGAAGTATTTTAGGAACAATGGGCTGTATTTCGGAGAAGAAATCTTTTTTAACCACTACTACCTCTGTATTTTCGATGGCATCGATATAAAAAACAGCCGGTTCATTAAAAACAGTACTGCTCCGTTCGGACATCATCCAGTTTTCGGGAGCGAATTGGATAATATGTTCTTTTCCTTTTTCGTCTATAGAAAAACACCGCAGCAAACCACTATTAATAAAATAGGTGTCTGACTTTAAATCGCCAGCATTAGTTATAACTTGACCTTTTTTAAAGTGCTTAAGATTTAGACAACTTACAGCAAGACTTGCCTGCTCGTCGGTAATCGCTAATCGTTCTTGCAGGTAAGCCTGAAATTTATCTAGCATTTGCTTATTTCTTAAGCGGTGGAATGTTATCGAAGTTAGCGGCACATTTACCACATCCAGAAGCACAAGAGCCTGATTTTGGAGAAATGGAACGATAGATAATACGGCCAATATAAAATAAAGCTGCTGCAAAAATTGCGATCACTATAATAAACTGGATATCCATAAGGCAAAATTACGATTATTTGAAGATTAGAATTCAGATTATTGTCAAATTTTATTCCATCAAGCCAACAGTACCCCCAACCCAATCGAAATCTTTATTGTATCGAACACCAATCATTTTTCCCCGGCTTAAACGGGCAAGATTAATGCATAGTTGCGGTTCTTCGCCTGGAGGCCATAGATACATCATTCTTATTTCGGCCTTAACGCCAGCATCAGGTGCCTGAATGATGGGCTCGTAAATTACTTTTTTTTGCAGAATCCAATTTTCTGGGTCTTTAATGGCCAGTATATCAGCTTTGTTTACTTCTATAAGCACGCCCATACCTGCAAAAGAAAATAGTGGCTTTAATACATAATTTTCTAAATCTTCGGGAATAGTTTCGACGGTATTTAAAAAATGAGTTTCGGGTACAAATTCGCTTTTCAAAAAAGGCATTGTGTACTTGCTAATTCGATAAAACCAATTGGGATGGGTAACCCATTCGATATCCAGGTCGGTTCGTGGGTCGAAGCTTGTTTCGAATACCGATTCATTTTCACCAATCTCGTCGAAAATGAGCCGGTTATAAATGCGTTTAAGATAAATTCTTTGCCCGTTTTCTTCGTAGAAAAGCTGACGACCCTCTCTTTTGATATCTGCTAAAGCCAATATTTTAATGCCCAGATGCTTTGCCGTAACGAAAAAATCGATCGCCGTTTTTTGATTAGGTGCGTCGATATCCATTAAAGCTACTTCGTGTGGCGCATGTTGGCCAACAATAACTTTTTTTAATAAGTCGAAATAGGAGGCTTCGGTTAAACCCTTAAAATAAGGGCTCAGGTTTTTGTCGAGCTGGTAAACGGATTTATATTCTTGTGCCAAATGTGATTGAAAACCATAGAGAGATGGAAAGCCCTGCATTTCGATTAACATGGGGGTAATTTCGCCCTTATTATCTTTACATAAGCCATAATCGAAGGTTAAGAAATGAGGATGTGGGCCTTCGTTGGGCACATTCCATTGCTTTGGGATTGCTTTTTGTGTTAATTGTTTAAAATTAGCCTGTTTAATTAAAGCGATAATTTCTTCACCTGCGGCGATTAACTTTTCTTTTAAGGCTTTAGGAATAAAAACAGGAGTTTCTGCCACGCGGAAGGTTATAGCTGGCAGACCTTCTCCGAGTTTATTAATGAAACGGTTATATAACTCGGTCGTAAAATTATTATTAAAATCTTGACGATATTTTTCAATCATAGGTACCTGTACTAAGTTTATTTAAGCTTCCTGTAAAGCGTGAATAGCCTGAGTTAAAAAATTCGGTAAAATTACCTGCTGTGTGAGTGTAATTCTGCCGGGATCTTCAAGACTATTTAACATATCCAGGTATTTATCCTGCCCATGGTTTTCGATAATTGATGTTTTCTTTTCTTCTTGTAAAAGATACATCTTCATGCCAACCGGGTCTGCTTCTGGATGAAATTGGGTGCCAATAATCTCCTCCGAAAAGCGGATCGCCATAATACAACGTTCTAATGCTACATGGGGTCGTTCTTTTTCGATCGCTAAGATTTTTGCTCCTTTTGCTTCAAAAGCAGCTTTATTAGGCTGTATTACCTGCCAATCTCTACTATCGACCGAATAAAAAGGGTCGGGTAAGCCATTAAAGATACGTTCCTTTTTTCCATTAGCTGTTAAGCTAATCGGGAAAATCCCAAAGGCATTAGATTTTCGCTGGGTTACAGTCGCCAACCCATATTTGCGACAAGCCAATTGGAAAGAATGACAAATTAGAAAAACATATTTTTTATGCTCATTTTGCTTGTTAAAATCTTCAATGTCGTTTAGTAAGGCAAAGAAATCATGCTCCCATTGCTTTCCTTTACCATCGAATGGGCTGCCAGGGCCGCCACTCGAAATAAAAATATCGTAGCTCAAATCCGGCACCTCGTTTTGCTGCCTGATATCGAAGATGTCGTAACTTAAGCTGATTGGGTACTGTTGCAAAATCTCCTGTATTCCTCGCATCCCCTGGTTGGGAGAACCATCGTTCATGTCTATAACGGCAACTCGTATGTTGTTTCGATCAGTCATTTATTTAGCGCCAATTAAGGTTTGGGTAGTAATGTAATCCACCACTGATTCGAAACTTCCGGTTTGCTCGTAAACAGCCAACTGACGATCGGCGCCAGTTCCATTTTCCAGAATTTTATGAACATAATTGATGTCGTTTCTGCTCCCAAGCTCGTCGACAACATCATCTACAAAATCTAAAAGTTCCAGAATAAGGTTTCGGCAATTAACCTCCATTTCCTTACCAAAATCTATTAAATTACCATCTATGCCATACCGTGCAGCACGCCATTTATTTTCGTTAATTAAGGCTCTCGAGTAACTGATAAATTCCATGTTCTGCAGGCGAAGCTTATAAAGTTTGGCACATAGTGCCTGAAACAAAGCTGTAAAAGCCATAGTTTCGTCGATTAGCATCGGACAATCGCAAATGCGAAATTCGACCGTATCGAAAAATGGATGTACACGAATGTCCCACCATATTTTTTTGGCGTTATCCATGCAGTTGGTTTTAATTAATAGCTTCACATAATTATCATAATCTTCGATACTATTAAAGATATCTGGGATTCCGGTACGGGGAAATTTATCAAATATTTTTGTTCGGAAAGATTTATAACCAGTGTTTCTACTTTCCCAAAAAGGAGAATTAGTCGACAAGGCGAATACATGCGGTAAAAAATATCGTACCTGGTTCGCAATATGTATAGCTAATTCGCGCGATTGAAAGCCAACATGGACATGAAGCCCAAAAATTAAATTAGAGCGGGCAGCCTCTTGCAGTTCGTTTACAATTTCGCTGTAGCGTGGATGTTCGGTAATGAGCTGCTTCTCCCAATGCGAAAAAGGATGAGTGCCTGCGGCACCAATGCGCAGGCCCTGTTCGCCTGCCAATTGAGATACCGTATAACGCAATTGTGAAATTTCTTTTCTGGCCTCTTCAGTATTATGGCAAATGCCAGTACCAACCTCAACAACTGCCTGATGCATTTCTGCTTTAACCTGGTCTTTATGTATTTTTTGGGCCGATTCTACAATCTTCTGGTCGTGCGAGGTTAACTCCCTGGTAACAGGGTCGACTACCATATATTCTTCTTCTATGCCGAGCGTAAATTCGTTCATGATCTTCTCCCTTTTTAAAGCCAATTTATTTTTTTGGTACTGCTGTTTTTTTAACTGTTTTTGCTTTAGCAACTAAAGGAGTTCCTGCTGCCCCAGTTTTTACATACTCGCCCCAGGTTAAGTTGTCTTGCCCGAATTTTTGTGCTTTGGCTTTTTCGATGGCATAAGTTGCAGCAGTTTCGACTACCCATTCGAAATTCTCGGCGCCCACACTTTCTACACCTGCATCGGGGGCTGGGTTACAAAAGTCTATGGCAATAGGTATTCCATCGCGAACGGCAAATTCGACAGTATTAAAGTCGTAGCCAAGGTATTTGTTTAATTTTAAGGTATAAGCCTCGATGGTTTTTAACAGTTTTGCACTAGGTTTAGGGCCATCTATTACATAGCGTAAGTGATGCGGATTGCGTGGTTCATATTGCATAATACGCACATATTTACCACCGATGCAATAGCATCTGAAATACTCTTCGAACATAATCTCTTCTTGTAACATCATTACGGTCTGTTTGGTCTCGCTGTGTTTGTCGAAAAAATCTTCTTTATCGTGCAGTTTATAAACTTCTTTCCAACCGCCACCGTCGAAAGGTTTCATATAAGCTGGGAACCCAGTATATTCGAAAATCGCATCCCAGTCCATCGGCATTGCTAAATTGCTAAACGATTGCGCGTTAGTATCGGCTGGATGTTCTCGCGATGGAATTAAAGCGGTTTTAGGGACTGGAACACCAATGTTTTCTGCCAATGCATTGTTAAAGAATTTCTCGTCGGCGCTCCACCAAAAAGGGTTGTTAATAACCGCAGTTCCACCCATCGCTGCATTTTTTAAATAAGCACGATAAAAAGGGACATCTTGCGAAATCCGATCTATAATTACCGCATATTCCGGTTGTTCGGCCTGAAAAACCTTACTAATATTTACAAATTCGGCAGTAATGCCTTTCACTGCCTTCTGGTTAACCCTGTCTACAAAAGCTTGCGGAAAGGATCTTTCTTGCCCGAATAAAATTCCTATTTTCTTCATTGGTTAATTGTTTTAATTTGAAACGTTTTAATGTTTTAGGCGTTTGCTATTTAATTTAAAGCTGCGCGATGTATTCCGGAAACATCTGTCGCCAGGTGGGCCAATCGTGATCCGCATTCTGCCTGATGTCGAGCCAATGATTAATGCCTTTTTGTTGCAAAATACCTGATAACCGTTCGTTATCAGCTTTACATAAATCGCGGTCTGAGGTGCCTAAAACAATTTTCATGTTCCAGAGCTCCGGATTCATATCGTTTGGTAAAAAATCGACAGGGTTATTGAAATAAGCATCATTATTGTAAAAACCATCTAACTGACCTCTGATATCGAAAGCACCGCTCATGCTAAACAAATGGCTTACTACCCAAGGGTGACGAAATGCGAAATTTGCAGCATGATAGCCTCCAAAACTACAACCAGCTGTAATGGTTTTTTGATAACCTGTTTCTTCCTGAGCCAGAGGGACCAGTTCTTCCAATAAAAATTTATCGTACCAGATATGGTTCTTTATCCGATCTTCGGGAGAGATCGATTTGTTGTACCAGCTTAGTTTATCGATCCCATCGGGGCAATAAATTTTTATTTTCCCGGATTCTATAAAACCTTGTACAGAATCGATGAGCTTAAAATCTTTGTTCTCAAAATAGCTTCCCATACTGGTGGGGAAAAGCATTATCGGATGCCCGCTATGCCCAAAAACCAAGGTTTCGATTGGCCTGTTCAGGCTTGGGCTGTGCCATTTTTTCAATTCTTCTTTCACGGTCTTTCATTTAGATACTTTAAGGTATAAAAATATAGCCCAAACACAAAAAAATTAATCCAATTAATTTCTAAATAATAGCAATAAAATAAAAAATACATGCGACTGACCAAAAATTTTATAGGTTTTGTACCTTTGCGATCGATTTGTGAGAAAGCTATTTTTATAACCTATGTATATTGCGTTAACATCACCTACTGTTATTAAAACTACCCATCAACTAAAATCCGTTAACCTTAAAAGAGAGGTTGAATTGGAAATTTTCTGCCCCAATAACTTATTGGGAAATGAAAAGATAAATCTATTACTGCTTAACGATGGGCAGGATCTCGATCAGATGGGCATCGCAAATACCTTAAATCAGTTATACGAAAAAGGTAAAATAGAACCCACTTTGGTGGTTGGTATTAAAGCTTCGGCCGACCGGGTTTTGGAATATGGCATCGCTGGTAAACCCGATTTTAAAAAAAGAGGAGCACGGGCACAGGCCTATACCGAATTTATAACCAAGGAATTACTGCCTTTTATACAAGCCGAGATCACTGTGGCGATTAATGGCAAGCGTGCTTTTGCTGGCTTTTCTTTAGGTGGCTTAACGGCCTTCGATATTGCCTGGAATAACGATAATTATTTCGATGCCGTTGGAGTTTTCTCGGGCTCGTTTTGGTGGCGTAAAAAAGACCTGAGCGCAGGTTATACCGACGACGACCGTATTTTGCATCGTATGATCCGCGAAACGAAAGCTAATCCGGCGCTTAAGTTTTGGCTAATGACCGGAACCGACGACGAATTAGCAGATCGCAATCAGAATTTTATTATCGACTCGATCGACGATACGATCGACGTTGTTAAAGAGCTCCTTAAAAAAGGATACAAAAGACCGCACGATATTTTTTATTACGAAATGGTTGGTGGAAAGCATGATCTAGCTACCTGGGCCAGCGTAATGCCTGCATTTCTAATCTGGGCATTTGGGAAATAATTCGCATTTACTCCGCTATTTGATCTGAAGTATAAATATGAAACCCCTGCAAATTGGTATTTGCTTTTGCAAGCATTGCGTCGGCGACCTTCTCTATTTTAATGCTGCGGTATTTTCGAAGCGGACCTATTAAAATGGGATTAATGAATCGCATGATGCGGATTAATGAATTTTCGTGCCGGCGCTCCTCCAACCTTAGTCCATCTAATAACGCAGGCCTATAAATATGAATACTTCGAAAAGGAATTTGCCGAAGATCTCTTTCTACTTCCCCCTTGGTACGGCTGTAAAATAGCCTGGAGTTTATATCGGCACCCATTGCCGAAACCAGATGATATTGCTTTGCTCCATTTGCAAAGGCTATTTTAGCTACAACGAGCGGGTATTGGTAATCTATTTTCCTGTAAAGCATTAAATCAGGTGTTTTCTTAATAGTACTTCCCAGACAACAAAATACATCGTCGCCTATAATCTGATCTGCATATTTAGTTAATTCGTCGAAATCTATAATCAACTGTTTTAGCTTAGAATTTGTAATGGCTAAGGGTTTCCTGGAGATAACCAATATTTGTGCATAGGTTTCGTCAATTAATAACTTCTCCAGTAAGTTAAAACCAATTAATCCGGTAGCGCCAATTAAGATTGCTTTTTTGCTCATAAGTTAAGGTTAGTTTAATTATCTTCTCTTGCGGTTTCATATTCCTTTTCTTCATCGGCTTAATTTACAAAAAAAACCGGTCGTCTTTCGACTGTAATTTCTACCATATTGTTTTTCTTACACTAATACGGGAACTAAAACACAAGCTATTGATAGTCAAAATTTAACAAAAATATAATCGCATTTTTAGCAGCTAAAGTCTGTAAAAATTCAAGAAAAAACCATATCTTTGCGAAAAATTTATAGGCGCATTTTATGCAAAAAATTAGAAATATAGCTATCATAGCACACGTAGACCACGGTAAAACTACATTGGTTGATAAAATTTTACACTCTTGCTCTATTTTTCGTGACAACGAACAAACAGGAGATCTGATATTGGATAACAACGATTTGGAGCGCGAACGTGGGATTACAATTGTATCTAAAAACGTTTCAGTACAATACAAAGATGTAAAAATTAACATCATCGATACCCCTGGTCACGCCGATTTTGGTGGCGAGGTAGAGCGGGTGTTAAAAATGGCCGATGGTGTACTTTTATTATGTGATGCTTTCGAAGGTGCAATGCCACAAACCCGTTTTGTAACTCAAAAGGCTTTGGCTTTAGGCTTAAAACCTATTGTAGTAGTAAATAAGGTTGATAAAGAAAACTGCCGGCCAGAAGAGGTTTATGAACAAATTTTCGAACTTTTCTTTAACCTTGAAGCAACCGAAGAACAGTTAGACTTCCCAGTAATCTATGGCTCTTCTAAACAGGGTTGGATGAGTACCGACTGGCAAAAACCAACAACCGACATCTTTGCACTTCTAGATGCTGTTGTAGCTAACATACCAGCACCTCCAATGCTCGAAGGTACCCTACAGATGCAAATTACCTCATTAGATTACTCTTCTTTTGTTGGTCGTATTGCCGTTGGCCGGGTACACCGTGGCTCGATTAAAGAAAACCAGCCGGTTACTTTAATTAAACGGGATGGTAAAACAGTTAAATCGAGAGTTAAAGAATTATATATTTTTGAGGGTCTTGGTAAAATTAGAACTACCGAAGTTAAATCGGGCGATATTTGCGCCGTAGTAGGTATAGATGGATTCGATATTGGCGATACCATTGCTGATTTCGAAGCTCCAGAACAATTGCCGGTTATTAAAATCGACGAACCTACCATGAACATGCTATTTACCATTAATAACTCTCCATTTTTTGGTAAGGAGGGTAAACTGGTAACATCGCAACGGATTAAAGACCGGTTGATGAAAGAAATAGAGAAAAATCTGGCACTTAGAGTTGTAGAAACAGAATCGCCAGATTCGTGGTTGGTATATGGTCGCGGTATTCTGCATTTATCGGTTTTGATCGAAACTATGCGCCGCGAAGGTTATGAAATCCAAGTCGGACAGCCACAGGTTATTGTTAAAGAGATCGATGGTAAAAAATGTGAACCTATCGAAACATTAATTGTCGATGTACCAGGTGAGGTTGCTGGTAAGGTTATTGAATTGGTAACCCAACGCAAAGGCGAACTCTTAATTATGGAACCAAAAGGCGATTTGCAGCATTTAGAGTTTGAAATTCCTGCTCGTGGTATTATCGGTTTGCGTAACAACGTGTTAACCGCAACTGGTGGTGAAGCGATTATGGCCCACCGCTTTAAAGCTTACGAACCTTGGAAAGGAACGATCCCTGGCCGTTTAAATGGCGTTTTAGTTTCGATGGATAAAGGAATGACAACAGCTTATTCCATCGATAAACTGCAAGATAGAGGTCGTTTCTTCGTAGACCCGGGTGTCGATGTTTATGAAGGTCAGATTATGGGCGAACATATTCGCGATAACGATTTGGTTGTAAATGTGGTAAAAGGTAAAGCATTAACCAATATGCGGGCTTCCGGAACAGACGATAATACCCGGATTGCACCTGCCATTAAGTTTTCCTTAGAAGAGGCAATGGAATATATCCAGGCCGACGAATATATTGAGATTACACCTTTAAGCATGCGTTTACGTAAAATCTATCTTACAGAAAACGAACGTAGAGTAAAAGGGAAGCAATTCCAATCGTAATTGCTTAAATAATTAATTATTAAACCCCGAAGACATGTTTAATGCTTCGGGGTTTTTTATTAACCGTCTGCTCCTTAAGACTTGCGAGGTTTTTAAGACTTCGCAAGTCTAAGTTAGGTCGTTTCGTTATACAAAAAAGTAACGAGCAGCCCGTATATGGAGAAATCGAATTTACTGATCAAATCTATAAATAGTATCTCGAATTTTTTTACCACTAATCGTTGGTCTTTCTGTGTTTTAAAAAATATTGCGCCAGATTTAGGGCTATGAAGATATGGTTCAATACATTGGGAATGAATCCATAATAATGGCTTAAGATTTTAAAACGCTCCTTTAAACTTTCCAAATGATGTTTTTTAGATATTCCTCCAACCAAGTACTTAGCCACGTATAGGTGCGTATTTACATTATTTGATGATTTTTTAGCAGCTTTAATAATCCAGTCTATATCTGCGCTATATTTATATTTTAAATCGAAAGGTACGGTAAGGCTCCGTTTAATATAAATAGCCTGGTGGCTTATATTCATCCCGAACTTAAAGCTATGCCAATCGAAATGTTCCGGAGCCCGGTGGCGTCGCTGCCCAAGGCTATTCCAGTGTTGGTCGAACATTTCAGTTTCGCCATAGTAAATATCGCCAGATGGTGCTGCAGCAAAAACATCGGTTACGGTTTCTGAGGAATAAATTTCGTCACCCGAGTTCATAAATAAAACATAATTACCTGTAGCTAAAGCAAGGCCCTTATTCATAGCATCGTAAATTCCCTTATCTTTTTCCGAAACAAAATGTGCTAAACGATCGCGGTATTTATCGATAAGTTCGGTAGTGCCATCGGTCGAAGCCCCATCTATTACAATATATTCGATGTGTTCGTAGGTTTGGTTTAAAACCGAAAGCATAGTGCGTTCGATATCTTTTACATTGTTATAAACGATCGTAATTACACTCAGTTTCGGTTTCATCTTATTTTGGTTGCGCGTTAATTAAGTTTTGATATAATTCGATATGTTGTTGTGCAATTATATCCGGAGCAAAATAGGTTAAAATACTTCTTCTTGCTTCCTTCTGAATAGTAATTGGGTCTTTATGCAAAAATAACCAGGCTATTCCTGCCGCTAAATCGCTGGCCGATTGGTACTCGGCCAAATAACCATTTTCTAAGTGCCGAACCATATCTGGTATGCCACCGGTTTTAAATGCAATAACTGGAGTGGCGCAAGCCAGGCTTTCCATTACTGTATTGGGCAAGTTGTCTTCGAGCGAAGGTAATACGAAGGCATCGGCAGCTGCATAACACTTTGCCAAATGCTCGTCTTTATTGATTGTCCCTAAAAAGGTGGTTTTAAATGGAAAATCAGGCATGTTTTCGGTGTCTTTGTTGCCAAAAATAACCAGTTCTATTTGTGAATTATTTATAGCATTATGCGATGCCAATTCGTTTAAAGCCGATATTAGGTATTGGGTACCTTTGTGCTTGTCGTTCTTTGAGGGCATAAAACCACTCATTATTACGAATTTATCGGCTGCAATTTTCAATATTTTCTTAGCTTCTGCTTTTACATAGGGTTTAAAAACATCAACCTCGATGGTATTTGGAATAACGTTTAAACTTCGAATACCTAATAAGCTACTTTGCTTAACCGACGAGGCCATCCATTGGCTTGGCGCCACAATGTTGAAATTGACCGCATTATATGCCTTTTGTTTTTGTAACCAGTTCCGGTTAGAAATATCTTTAGGGCCACTAAAGCGCAATAAAGGGCAGTTGCCACATTGCTGATGAAAGTTCTCGCAGTTATAGCGTACATGGCAACCTCCAGTAAAAGCATTACTATCGTGGAAAGTCCAGACTATAGGTTTATCTAACTCGTCAAGCTGTGCCAAAAACCTGGGTGATATAAACCCATGATTTACCCAATGTAAATGAATAATATCTGCTTCTTTTAATTCCTTCCGTTTAATTAACGATCGGCCAAACCATTGTAAAGAGAATGGAGTTTTAACTGCTTTTACAAAAAGCCTGACCAGATAACGTTCGGCCATGATATTAAAAACCGTGCTAAGTTTAGTAAAAATGCCCGCACTTAAATTAATAATAGCAGGGTCTTGTCCGAATTTATAATAGACCAATACTTTAGAATCGATACCATTGCTGTTTAAAGCATTGTTTAACCGTAAGCAAGCTCTGCCGGCACCGCCGTTTCCATCGTAGGTATTTAGGTGTACTATTTTCAAATCACTCAAAAATACATTTAATTGTTTAGGCTTTAAAGTTCATAACGTTAAAATTTGCTATAAAGCATTGTATATTTTTCTTTTCTTTGTTAAACGTATGGAGAACCTTTTAACCGACAGAAATTTTTGGGTAAAGTATTGGGAAAGCAAAACAGAACTATCGGTAGTGATACCCGAAGATTACTTATTTCATCGTCAGTTAGCAGCTATTGTTAAACAAGATAAGATTAGAACAGCGATAGAACTGGGCGGTTTTCCAGGTTATTATGCAGTTTTTTTAAAGAAATATTTGAAACTTGAGGTAACGCTTTTAGATTACTTCGTACATCCGCCAATTACGAATCAATTGTTGCAAATTAATCAACTAAAAGCTGGAGATATTCATATTATCGAAACCGACTTATTTAAATTCGAACCCGAACAACAATACGATCTGGTACTAAGTTGTGGATTAATTGAACATTTTAACGACACAGCAGATATCATTAACCGGCATATAGGTTTTGTAAAACCAGGGGGAACCTTATTTATTACCTTGCCGAATTTTAAAGCAATAAATGGCTGGTTCCAGAAAAAATTCGATAAGGAGAATTACGATAAGCATAATATCGTCTGTATGGACCCTCAATTACTGATGGCTATTTGTGAAAGTGCAGGTTTAACTCAAATCCAATCCAGCTATTTCGGGCGTTTTAGCGTATGGTTAGAAAACGAAAAACAAAGATCTTTAGGCATTCGCCTGTTTAAAAAATTAATTTGGGTAACTGGAAAGGTAATCACTAAAATTTGCCCTTTCGATTCGAAACAATTATCACCTTATATTATTCTACGAGCGAAAAAGGAGGGCTAAAAGATGGCAATAAGCTGGGGCTACTCTCCGAAGGTTGAAAAATTTATCCCATTGGGAGACTTTCCTATCGACCGTTACCTAATTATTGCCCGGCAAGCTATAGAAAACCTTGGCTGGAATTTAAGTCATATTTCCGAAAGGGGGATTATTGCCTATTCCCCAATCTCGCTTCAATCTTATAGTGAAGAAATCTCGATAAGAATTGAAAGCAACTTCGCCATTGTTAAAAGCGAATGTGTCGGTATCCAGATGTGGTTTAACGACTATGGAAAAAATGCACTTAACCTGGAGAAATTCTTTCATGAGTTCGAATATGTGGAATTTCATTTGAAAGATAGCTGGGAAGAGAGTCTGGCAAAATTTCACGATTTTGTAGCTACACAAGACCAGGATTATTTCGAAAAGGCGCCATTAACTGCCAAGAACAAGATTAAAAATATTTTTTACCTGTTTTATCCCCGGCAAAAGTATTTGGTTACCCCCATACTGATCTTAATTAATAGCCTTTATTACATTGCCTATACTATTTTTACAGGGTTACTTATTAAATACTTAATAGCCACTAAGCATTCGTTTCTGGGTATCGAAAACATGGGTTATTATGTAGGTGCAAATAATAGGGAATTAGTTTTAAATGGGCAGTATTGGCGGTTAATAACTTACCAATTTGTACATGGTTCCATTTTCCATTTGTTTTTTAATATGTATGCACTGGCTTACATAGGGCTAATGGTCGAACATAAACTGGGCGCAAAAAGATACCTGGGTATTTACTTGATTAGCGGAATTTGTGGCGGTCTTGTAAGTTTAATTTACCATCAGACGGGTTATATGCTTGGCGCATCCGGAGCTATTATGGGTCTGTTTGGTGCATTTCTGGCTTTATTGTTAAGTAAAGCATTCGAAAGAAATGCCACAAAAGCTTTATTAATAAGTACGGTATTTGTGGTAGCAATAATGTTATTAAACGGATTAAAACAAAGGGTAGATAATGCAGCCCATCTTGGAGGATTAATTTCCGGATTTATTGCCTGTTATATATTGTACAATAAAAAGTTATTTTCGGCTAAAATAAGAGTGCTCATTGTTGCTATTTTAACAATGGGCTTTACTATAGCCGTATTAACGGGTACGGTAAATTATCAAAGCAAAGAATTTGCCGCTTTGGAGCAAAAATATAAACGGAACCTGCTTTTCAATACAATGGTTTATCAAATACCTGCTTCCATGCCAAAAGATAAAAAGCTTAAAATAATTAAAACGAGTGCAATCGACGTATGGAAGAAAAATGATTTATTGATTAAACAAATGTTAAATCTTAATTTAAATAAACAACAGCGTTTTAAAGCAGAATGCCATGCGAAAATAGTAGCACTTAATTTAAAGATTTCAATCTTATACTATAAGGAATGCGCAGAAGAAACTCTTGCATATCGAGTTGAAATCCGGTCGTTAATTAACGAAATCAATAAAGTTAGAGTGGAAGCAGGGGAAAGCGAATTGGCTAAATAAGGTGGCCGTTATTGCTGCTGTTTGTAAACTCCAATTTCACTTAAGGTGAGGCAGACAGGAGCACTCAGGTTAATTCTTATCTTAGGAGTGCTTATTAAACGATCCATTTTAACGAGCCGCTTAGCGCCAATGCTTGCGCCGGCATAAACTTGCTCCCACTGGTTACCCTCCATTATTTCGATAGTAAAATGATCAATACGCTGGCCTAATGGGATAAATTCCTGTAAGCTGATGATGTCGAAAGTAACCTCTTTTTCGAAATCTAGGGTTATGTTTGCGGCGGTAACTTTATCGGCCGTTGCCCAATAAGTTGCTTTATTGCCATCTGTAAGCATAAGTGCATCGAATTTTTCGCCTCGAATATTGTTCGGGCTTACCTTTGCATTTTTCGCTAGATTCTTGGCAAAAGTATGTTTTACCATGGCGCCAAAGGCTTGTAACGCTTCAACATCGTCGGCGTGGAGTTGCCCGCGAAGATCGGGCGCCAAGCCTAAATCTAATCCGGCACCACGGCCAACACTTTTAAGATACAGGTCGAAAAGCTGATCGGGAGTTTTTGGTTTTTCGTTGGCATGGAAAAACCAGCCTCTTCTCAATGGTACATCACACTCTGCAGGCATCCAGAATTTACCATCCCTAATTCCTTTTGGGCTTTCGGGATAATTAGACTGACCCGGAACGGCGACATTTTGTCCCTTAGCCGGCATGGGGGTAAAGGTAGCCCAACTGGTATCGGCAGCATGCCCATATTCGTTGCCCACCCAACGGACATCTAAACCTACATCGCTAAAAATATTAGCCATTGGTTGCATTTTTCTAGTAATTTGCCAGGTGTTGGCCCAATCGTAATAAGTAGTATTGTCTATCGAGCGTTTTTCTTTGGCGCCGCCATAATAACCGTCGCCTCCATTTGCTCCATCGTGCCAGCTCATAAAAAGCTCGCCATAATTGCTATATAATTCTTTTAATTGCGCCTGGTAGATGGATAGATAATCGGCCGAGCCATATTTTGCATTATTACGATCCCAGGGTGAGCAATATACACCAAACTTTAACCCGTATTTACGGGCGGCTTGCTCCATTTCTTTAACCATGTCGGCATTACCATCTTTATAGGGGCTTTTCGAAATATTATAGGCAGTAGTTTTTGTTGGCCATAAGGCAAAGCCATCATGATGCTTGGCAACTAAAATAATCCCTTTTAGCCCCCCTTCTTTTGCCGACTTTACAATTTGTTCGGCATTAAAATCGGTCGGATTAAATAGTTTAGGGTCTGCATCGCCATAGCCCCATTCCTTGTTTTCGAAGGTTGTTGGGGTAAAATGAACCAAGCCATATACTTCGATATCGTGCCAGGCCAGTTGCCGCTTATCTGGAATTGCACCATAAGGTTTTGGCGGGTTTTGCGCATACGAAAAAGTAGAACAAGCTAATAATAGCAGCAATAGCAGAGACTTCATAATCCGAATTTAAACAATTATTTTGGGAAATACTGCGCTAGTTTTTCTTTTACAAAACGCCTAATTCTTTGCATCATGTTTCCCTTTCTGTTTTGTAAAAATGCTTTAATTGCGTTGTATGACACTTTATCTTCTTTTATTTCGCTTGGGAAAGTGGCAATGGGATGAGGATTAATAATCACATTGTAAATGTCGTTTATGCCCGAATGCACGCCGGTACCATCGTGCCCGATATTGTTAACCAACGATTGCGCCGGGTTTAAAGTAAGCCCGCCCTTTAAAAAAATAGAAGCATACCACCTTATAGCCCAGCTGTTATTCTTTCCGTTCTTAAATTCCAGTATTTGTTTCCAGAAATTCATAGTTCGGTCTATCGAAAATGCTTTCTTTTGAGGTTCATCGAATTGCGCGATTAAAACATCGATATTTGGCTCGAAATATTGCCAAGCCCTTTCCCAGGTAGCCCAACCCCAGCTGGTTGCTGCTCTATAAAAGAAACTCTCAGGTAAATTGTGCACCATTAAAGGATACATATAAGCACCAATATGCATTACTTTTTCTTCGTGGCGATAGCGGTTTAGCGCTTCATTAAAATAGGTTAGTGTATAAGGAGAAGAAATTAAGTCATCTTCGAAAACAATTGCATGGCCATAGGCCTCGGTTAAACGCGTTACCCCGGCAATAATGGAATTAGCCAGGCCCATATTTGCTTTTTGCGTTATAATTTCTACTGCTTTAAAGCCGGTAACGTTTTTAATTAAGGCCCTAACTTCCGCTACTTTATCCTCATCGGCCAGGCTTTTTGGGCCATCAGAAAAGATAAACAGCCGGCTCTCACCTGCCAGTTCATTCTGTTGCAAAAACTTTAGAGTCCGTTCCGTATGTTGCGGGCGATTGTACACAAATAAGGCAATGGGTGCGAAGTTTTGCATAAACTATATTTTACCACTTTTAGACTTGCGAAGTTTAAAAAGGATATTAAAAGATGTGTAAATTTTGATCAGATTTTTGAGTTAATACCGTATAAGCATTGGCAAACTGTTCCTGCTTCTTTTTGCCGAATACTTTTCCAAGCGTTTGCTTTACGTAAAATTCTATAGCAATTTTTAAACGTTTACTTATCGATTTTGCGGCTTTTTTATTTACAAACTCGTTAAAATAATTGACTTCAGGTCTCGTTAGCGATACTTTGTCTGCAAGGAGCGCTAATCCTTCACTTTTAAGCAAGAACCGCAGCAAAGTAGGGGTGTACATGTTAATATGCCCATAGTCAAGGAAGTGTTTCATCCGGTTGTCGACACCAAAACGATAATCTTTAGGAACTTCGATTACGATATATCTGGCTACCCGTTTTAATTCCCTAATAAGTAGGCGTTCGTGTTCTACATGCTCCAGAACATGAGCCAAAACAATCAAATCGAAGCTATTATCGGGGTATGGAATATGATAGCCATCGAAGGTCTGTGCTTCGACAAGTCTTTCTAATCCACGGGACTTCATTTTATCGACACCAGCCTGTGCAATTTCTAAAGCATATAGTTCCGTTCCAAAATTCCACTCGTTAAGGTAATGCAATATACTGCCGTCGCCAGCACCCACTTCTAATACTTTTGCTGGCTTAATGCTTTTACAGACTTCGACAATGTTTTGGGCTTTATATTTAGCACCCAGCATACGCCAGGCCACGTCGTTATGGGTGTAAAAATCGTCGTAAGCTGTTTTAACCTCGCTGCTTAGCATCACTATCGTTTAAATTCCTAAACAATTATTTGTTTTATAAAATACAGTTGTACTTTTCTCGTAAAATAAGCCAGGCGAAATGCCCGAGAACGAGATTTCTTTAAAACCTTGCCCGGTTAAAAATAACCAGGCATCGCTATAAGCCTCCCGTTCCGAATCGTCGAGTACAATTACCCCCCTGTCGGTTAATCCATTAATGCCTTGCTTACAGCAATTTACCCGATCGCGACCATCGACAATAATAATGTCGAACTTTTCGGGTAAAGAAGCTGCTTTTTTGCAATAAGCGCCGGCCATATCCAGGCGGCAAAATATCATTTCAGCATTTGTAACCTTTTGCGTTAAAAGTTTATGGTACCACTCTTCATCGTGCTCGACAGAAACAACTCTACGAACACTTTTTGCATAAAATAAAGTCGAGTTACCAGAGCCATATTCGAAAACAGACAATTCTTTATTTAACCGCGGTTTAATAAAGTCGATAAAAGAATAGGTAACCCAAGGGATGGGTAAACCTGCTGCATCGACTGCTTGCCGGCTATCGAACGCTTTAAACCAGCCAATAGTAAAAAGATAGCCCTTATGGCCATGAGATAAAAGGGCACTTAGCCTTCTTGGCTTAATTAGGAGGGTTGCTAATGCTTTAAATTTGCTCAACGTTTAAGTATTTTTTGAAATAGAGAGATCAAAAATAAGGATTTTAACATCATTATTCCTTGAGTTCTTGTTTTGGGAATTAATAAAAGATAGAAAGTCGAGACGAAACAGGCCACTAAAGTGGCTATAGAAGCGCCCACACCTGCATATTTCGGGATAAGCCATAAGTTTAGGCCGATATTGATCAGTGCGCCGGCTGCGGTTCGGTAAAAGGAAATTTTAGTATAACCTTCGGCAAGCAGGTATTGCGAACTCGCACTTCCTAAAAACACAAATAAGCCCGACCAGATATGGATCGAAAGCATCATTCCCGATCCTTCGAATTTGTTGGCATAAACGATATGAACAATCTGGTTAGCAAAAAAACTGATAAAAATAGCTACAGGTAAACTAATATAAACCAGCAGGTCGTAAAGATTGGTTAAGCGTTTCTGGTATCTTTCCATATCTGTTTTCCGCGCATTAATAATGGCCGGAAAAACAGAAGTAACAATAGCAATCGGAATAAAATACCAGGCCTCACTCAAATTTGCTGCAGCACTATAAATGCCAACTGCTGTACTTCCAACTGTTTTAAGCATTACAGTATCTATTTTCATATAAATTGATACCATAACTGCCGATAATATTAACGGAAAGGACTGCTTTAAAAGCGAAACAGCCCTTTGTTTATTAAAAGTCCAGTTAAGCAGGCTTCCGCTTTTTCTGTGGTAAATAATAATTAAACCAATAGCCAAAAGAAGGGCATCGAAAAAGAGTGCCATTACAATATAAAGTAGCGGCAGTTTAAGTAATACAATCGTAACCTTAATCGCAGCTGATATAATTAAACAGCTATTTTGTACATGTACCACATATTTCGATTGTACCTGCGATTGGAAGTATGCGTCGATTACATTAAAAGATTTAAAAACGGAAGTAAATGCTAGCAACGCTACCATAAGTGTTAAGGTAGGGCCTGGTTGCACCGAAAAATGATGATAAACTAAATAAATAGAAAGCGTAATGGGAATCAGTAATGCATTGGTGCCTAAACGCAACCATAAGGAAGTACCCAGAATCTCGTCTTTTTTTGAGGGTTCGTTTATAATTTCGCGAATAATAAAAGTGTCGAGGCCAAGTGCGCCAATTGCCGAAGTAATGGCGACCAGGGCAACCGCGAAACTTAGATCGCCAAATAAGGCTGGCCCTAAATATCTTGTAATTACTAAAGCAACAACCAGGCTTAGCATTTTACCAAACATAAGCCAGCCCGTATTTTTTAAATACTTTTTAAACGCTTGTTCATCAAAACCTTTTATAATGGGTAGCTTCATTATTGCGATTTAAAACTCTTTTCTATTCTGGTTAATTGTTTTAAATGATGTTTTAGATGGATCACGATAAACCTTAGCCATTGCGTAGCATTTAAATAACCTAACCGGGGATGTTCGATTTTTATTTTCAGATCGGCTTTACCCATCAGGGGATAAACTTTTGCAAGCTGCAGTTCGAAGTCGTTTATCAATTGTTGGGCGGTTATCAGGTCTATTTTCTTAACCCTTTCGGCTAATCGCCGGGGTACCTTATACTTTTTCCCAGGAGGAAGTTTGCCGAAAAACAAAACGAGCCTTGCGCCAAATGGTGTTGGTTTAACCAGTCCGTTACCTTTAATACAGGCTTGCAATGCCCGAAGTGAAAGTAAGCTGGAATCGAAAATATGCGAATAAACTTCGCTATAAGACCAACCACCAATGGCTGGTGTTTCCTGAAACTTCGCTTCATTTTGCGTGGCTAGTTTAAGCTGGTATTGCGAAACCGCATTTAATATCGACTGGCGTACGCCCGAATTGCTCATGTGCTAATTTAGGGTTTAGTTTGCATTCTAGGTAAGAAATTTAAAAGTGCGCTAATAACTCGTTTAAATGTGCAATTTGCCATTGCACATCGCTGGGTTTCGCTACTTTTAAGGGGTTAAAAAAAATGGCCTTTAACCCGAAAGCCTGTGCGCCACGAATATCGGCCTCCAAGCTATCGCCAATCATGATACTTTCCTGTTTAAGTGCATTTGCTTTAGTTAAGGCATGTTCGAAAATAACCGGACTGGGTTTATTAACACCAACATCTTCAGAAATAATTACATGTTTAAAATAAGGGTTTAATCCCGAAAGCCTCATTTTCGTTAAAGTTGTTTCCTTAAATCCATTCGAAATAATATGCAAGGTGTATTTCTTTTGCAAATAGGCTAAAACGCTTTCGGCCCCATCGAATAAGTTGGTCTTCGTCGGACTAATACTCACATAATCGGCTTCGAACTGCTGGGGTATGAGCGCTGGTTTCACACCTAGTTCTAAAAATGTCTGGCTAAAACGCTCTTTTCGCAACGTTTCTTTGCTAATCTTACCCAAATGATATTGAGCCCATAGCCGATGGTTGTTTTCGGTATAATGTGCGATAAACTCTTCTGCAGAGTTAAGGCCAAGTGCTTTTAACTGATAAGTTTCGTAAAGTTCGAGGAGTGTTTCCTGTGCATTGCGGTCAAAATCCCAAATGGTATGGTCGAGGTCGAAAAAAATATGCTTTATCATGTAAAGAAATAAATTGAATAAACGATTAAATTTTTGGTCCGTAAGCCAAATCGCCGGCATCGCCAAGACCGGGAACAATGTAAGACTTACTGGTCATTTCCTCGTCGATAGCACCTATCCATAAATCGGCTTTTGGTAGGTTAGCTTTCAGATGCTGAATGCCTTCTATACTGGCAATGGCCGATACGATATGAAGCTTTTTTATTTTATAATTATTAATTAACTCTTTTGCACAAAGCACCATACTTAAACCCGTTGCCAGCATCGGATCGGCGAGAATGATGGTTTTATTTTCGAGATCTGGAGCCGAAATATGCTCCAGCTGAATTACAAAATCGCCGCTCTTTTTGGTTTTACGGTAAGCGGTAATGAAAGCCGATCCGGCCTGGTCAAAAACACTTAATAAACCTTGATGCATGGGCAAACCCGCTCGTAAGATAGTAGCAATTACCGGTTGTTGTGCTAAAACCTTACCTTTTGCTATGCCTAGTGGAGTTTGGGTTTCTATTTCGTGATAAGTTAAGCCTTTACTAATTTCGTAAGCAAAGAAAGCGCCTAGGCGCTCGAGGTTTTTGCGAAAACGCATCGAATCTTTCTGGATGTTTTCGTCCCTTAATTCGGCAACGAAAGTATTTGCAATAGAATCAGTTTTACTTAAGTCGTACAACATAATGTAAATATAAACATTCTTTAGCCAATAGCATTCTTTAACATCGATTCGTAAACTGCTTTCCAACCTTTCCATTTACCTGTTTCGGAAAGGGATTCATTGTGCCATAAACTGCAAAAAACGCCATTTACCAGTTTAACACCAGCCATTAACTCGTCTATTTTAGCTAGCGCTTGTGCTGGATTTAGCCTAAGGTATTGTTGCAACGTTACATCCATTACAGCAAAGGGGTGTACTTTCAAATGCGATTGCTTTTCAATTTGCAGGTCGTACCAAAAAAAAGAAGTACAGGTTCCAGCTCTAAACCCAACCTGCGAAGTGTAGCCCATCGAGTAATCGTGGTTAATTCCGGCTTTTATTAATCTTAAATAGGTTTGGGGTAAATGCAGTTTTAAGAAATGTTGTCGCGAAGCATCAATTTTTTTCTTGGTAATTTGTTGTAAACTGGTTAATTCTTCGTTTATTTTTTGAGTATCGGTATTCGATGCATAAGAGGGGTGGATCCCAACCTGGGCACTTAACGCAACTTCCTTAATTAATTCGAGCAACTCGGCATTCGCCGGATTTATATTCCTGTCGTAGGTTTCATGGCCTTCTTTCGCTAATAAGAAGAAAAAAATAGCCCGCAAATTATACTTGCGATGGAGCTCGGCTAAATATTTATAGGTGTCGAAAGGATCGTTTTTCCCCAAGCCGGTGCTAATAATATCGATTAATTTTTCGGTATTTAAATTAATTGCTGCATTAAATAAGCGGATCGTATTTTTTGCTAAGCCATTTGCCCGAAACCGATACGCCCGGTCGACATCGATCGTGGGCACAAACTCAAATTTTCTTTTGCCAAAAGTAAGTGTCGGGAACTTCCCGGTCAGCATATTTTTTAAAACCAAAGCCCAGCCGTCTATTACAGGCGTATCGAGTAAGCCTAAATGGTATTGAAGGCTCTGGTTGGGAGGGTAACGCCCATGTTTGTCGGCATTGAAAGGCAGGTATTCTTCGTATCGGCTTAAAAAATAAAAAGAAGCCGCAAACACATCGAAAGGTAAAGCACTGTTTTTTACCGGAAATGGAACCTCCTGATCGCCAAAAGTGGTCGTTTTTATAGAAATAGGTATAATATCCCGCTCGTTTAAAAAAGGCAGGCTTCGAAAAAATAGCTCGTCGGCCAGTGCAGTCTCGGCATAGCTCATTTTTGGCCCCTTATAGCTCATAAAATCTGCAGCAATACTGGTCAATTCGAATTCGCCGCTTAAAACCTCCCTAAAAATAAAGTGGAAGATATACTTTATCCTGGGTGATATACTGGGACTATAAATTAACAACTGCATCATTGCTTAAAGATAAAGCTAATTGTTAAATACTATCATTAAATCTTTAGTCGGATAATTAACTTTTGCACTTTTCCTTAAGCCCCCTTTTTCTACATGTACTAAATTTAACTGATCGTCGAACAGGTCATATAAAATGCTATCGCTTAACCCTAAGCTTTGTAGCGAGGCCACATTGTCGATCTCCAGGTAAACATTAGTGGCCTCATTGTCTTGTTCGAAACCGACATAATTCGCGGTTACATTTTTACCATTTACCTTATACTGTAAATGCAGGTCTAGGTATTTTTTTACCAGTACATCCATCGCCTTGTGCATTGTCGGTTTAGAAAGATCGATCTTACCTTTAAATTGCTTGGCCAGAATGGTCTCAAAATCGTCGGTAAAAATTCTACAACTAATCTCTAAACTTTTATCTTTTGCGTTAAAATTAATTTCCGTGGTGCTTACATGAAGCGGGTGCTTGGCGCCAGAAAAAAAGAAAATAATAAGTAACAATTTTGAGTAGATAGCCAGCATTTGCAATAATTTTTCGTTTAAAGAAAGAAAAGAATTTACTTTAGTACTGCAATTTAGCAAGCGATTTGGATTAAACCTATTTTTAGCCGATGCCATTATCCGATTTTCTATTCTATTTTAAGCTGGGTTGGTCGCACATCGTGAGTTTAGATGCCCTAGACCATCAATTATTTATCCTGGCCCTGGTTGCGGTTTATACTTCAAAAAATATAAAGCAGGTATTAATCCTCGTTACCGCTTTTACTATTGGCCACTCGTTTACTTTGTTGTTAAGCGTTTTAGACTTCATTAGGTTTTCGAGCAAATGGGTCGAATTTCTTATTCCATGCACTATCTTTATAACTGCATTAAGTAATCTCTTTAAAAAAGACTTTTCTTTAAAAGCTGTTAATACAAATTACTATCTTGCATTGTTTTTTGGTTTAATTCATGGTATGGGCTTTGCAAATGCCGTTCGTATCATGCTCGCTAAAGACCAGAATATAGGCTGGGGACTTTTTGGCTTTAATGCCGGATTAGAAGTTGGCCAGGTGTTTTTTGTCATCATTATTTTAGGTATAACCTGGGTTGGCTTATCCTTTTTTAGGTTTAGGCGTAGAGAGTGGGTTATATTTTTATCGGCAGCCATATTTAGCCTGGCTTTAAAGATGGCTTTAGAAAGAATTCCTTTTTAATCATCATAACATGAATAAATTTTACAAATGTTTCACTTTTATGGCGCTAATTGGTCAGATGGCGTCGGCTCAAAACATCTTAAATAATCCTGGTAGTAACCATGGTAATAAGTTCGAGCAATTAGGCACTATTTTAAATACGCCAAACGAGCAAAGAACGGCAAGTGGAGCTCCCGGCGTAAAATATTGGCAGCAAAGAGCCGATTACAATATCAAATGCGAACTCGACGAGAAAAATTTAACTTTAAAGGGTAGCGAAACGATTACCTATTATAACAATTCGCCCGATGTACTTACCTATATCTGGATACAGCTCGACGAAAATGAGCATAATAACCTCAATAATGCCAATTATCAGAATAGCTCTAAAATGCCCGCAGGTGCGACCACTACACAGGTCGATAACCTTAGTACTGCCGGTACAGCAGCAGATAATGGTTATGGGATTTCAATTACTAAACTAACCGATGCTACGGGCAAGAAATTAAGCTATACCATTAACAAAACCATGATGCGGATCGAAGTGCCAGCCTTAAAATCGGGCCAGCAGTTTGTATTTAACATCGATTGGAATTATAAAATAACTAACAGAATTGCAAGCGGCGGTCGTGGCGGCTACGAGTTCTTCCCAGAAGATGGAAATTATTTGTTTACCATGACCCAGTGGTATCCGCGCTTATGTGTGTATAGCGATTTCCAGGGCTGGCAAAACCATCAATTTACGGGTCGTGGTGAGTTCGCATTAACGTTTGGTAATTTTAAAGTACAGATGACTGTACCGGCCGACCATGTAGTGGGTTCAACTGGCGAGTGTATCAATTACAGCGCTGTACTTACGCCTACACAGCTGGCACGCTATAATAAAGCAAAAACCAGTACTGTTGCCCCGGTCGAAATTGTAACCCTAGCCGAAGCTAAAGCTGCCGAAAGCAAAAAAACAGCCGCAAAAAAAACCTGGGTTTTCCAGGCTAATAATGTGCGCGATTTTGCCTGGACAGCCTCACGTAAATTTATTTGGGATGCTATGGCTCAACCTATCAAAGGCAAAAATGTAATGTGTATGAGCTTTTATGGGAAAGAAGCCTATAGCTTATATAGTAAATTTTCTTCTCGTGCCGTTGCACATACCATTAAAACATATTCAGATTTTACTATTCCTTATCCCTATCCGGTTGCACAAAGTATCGAAGCTGCCAATGGGATGGAATATCCGATGATCTGTTTTAATTACGGTCGTACCGATGCGGATGGCACTTATAGCGAGAGCACTAAAAACGGGATGTTAGGGGTAATTATTCACGAAGTAGGACATAACTTTTTTCCGATGGTCATTAATAGCGACGAGCGGCAATGGACCTGGATGGATGAAGGCTTAAATTCTTTTGTCGAATATTTAACCGAAGAGCTTTGGGACAATAAATTCCCAAGCAAGAAAGGCCCCGCTTATACCATCGTTCCTTATATGAAACTGCCTAAAGATCAGTTAGAACCTATTATGTCTAACTCAGAGAATATTGTAAACTTTGGGCCCAACGCCTATTCGAAACCTGCAACTGCCCTTAATATTTTACGCGAAACCATTATGGGCCGTGAACTGTTCGATTATGCCTTTAAAGAATATTCGAGAAGATGGGCATTTAAACATCCAACACCAGCCGATTTATTCAGAACCATGGAAGATGCCAGTGGCGAAGACCTGGATTGGTTTTGGCGTGGCTGGTTTTACGGTACTGATGCCTGCGATATTGCTTTAGATAGCGTTCGCTATGCGAAACCAGATTATGCAGGGATGCCTACTGGTGGTAGAAATCGCTTTGGCGGTGCAAGAGGCGGCTCGAAGGTCGATAAACCGGCAGTAAATGCTTTCGAAGACATTTCTAAAATACGCAATCGCGAAAATAGTAATATTAAATTCTATACCGATAAAGACTTGGCCGCCAGAGATTTTTACTGGAAATATGATAGAGGATTGGTAACAATAGATACTACGCTAGCGGCAAGTACGCCGGCCCCTGCCAGATTGCCAATGGAAGAGTTTACGGCCGACGAGAAAACAAAATACGCTAACAAATTCTTTTACGAACTTAACTTTAGCAATAAAGGCGGACTGGTAATGCCAATTATTGTCGAATTTACTTTTAAAGACGGTACTAAATCGATAGACCGAATTCCGGCACAAATATGGCGCTTAAACGAGCAAAAGGCTTCTAAATTCTATGTTAAAGATAAAGAAGTGGCCTCAATTAAAATTGATCCGATGCGCGAAACCGCCGATATAGACGAAGCCAATAATGTTTGGGGTGCTGGTGCCGCGCCTTCTAAGTTTCAATTATTTAAAGCACGCGCTGGCGGTGCTCCGGCTCGTGGCCAGTCGGTGGGTTCTAATCCTATGCAGTTGGAAAAGAAAGGGGATTAATTAACCCCGCACAGATTAGAAAAAAAACAGACCTCGTAGGCACTAAAAACCTGCGAGGTCTTTTTTTAGCTTAAAATTCGGACTCGAACCTTAAGACTATTATCTTTACCTTAATGAAGTTTAAACTCATCTCAGATTATAAGCCTACTGGCGATCAGCCAACGGCGATTAAGCAATTGGTCGAAGGTGTTAATGCCGAAGAGCATTACCAAACCCTGTTAGGCGTTACGGGCTCGGGTAAAACCTTTACGGTGGCCAATGTTATTGAGCAAACCCAAAAACCAACACTTATTTTAAGTCATAATAAGACTTTGGCTGCCCAGCTTTATGGCGAGTTTAAGCAGTTTTTCCCCGAAAATGCAGTTAACTATTTCGTGTCTTATTACGATTATTACCAACCCGAGGCTTATATGCCGACCACTAATACCTATATCGAAAAAGACCTGAGTATTAACGAAGAGATCGAAAAATTACGGCTTCGTACCACTTCGGCGCTCATGTCGGGTCGAAGGGATGTAATTGTGGTGTCGTCCATTTCCTGTATTTATGGAATGGGAAATCCGGAAGATTTTTCGCGTTCAGTATTCCGCTTTGCGGTAGGCACCCGGATTAGTCGCAATTCTTTCCTGCATAGTCTGGTCGAAATCTTATATGCCCGAACACTCAACGATTTTAAACGGGGAACCTTTAGGGTAAAGGGCGACACGGTCGATATTTTTCCAGCCTACCTGGATAATGCCTATCGCATTTCTTTTTTTGGCGACGATATCGAAGAATTGTCGATAATTGATCCGATTACTGGTAAAACGCTCGAAAAGGTTGAAGATATGGCCATCTATCCGGCTAACTTATTTGTAACGCCCAAAGATAGATTTACTGCCTCTATATGGGGTATACAGGAAGAGCTGGAGTTACGAAAAAACCAATTACTGGGCGATAGGCAAGTACTCGAAGCCAAAAGGCTGGAAGAAAGAGTAAATTTCGATATCGAGATGATGAAAGAACTGGGCTATTGCTCGGGTATAGAGAATTATTCCCGGTTTTTCGATGGTCGCTCTGCCGGAATGAGACCCTTTTGCCTGCTAGATTATTTCCCGGACGATTATTTAATGGTAATCGACGAAAGCCATGTTACGGTGCCCCAAATTAGGGCCATGTATGGTGGCGACCGATCGCGTAAATTGTCGCTGGTCGAGTATGGCTTCCGCCTGCCATCGGCATTAGATAACCGGCCTTTAAATTTCGACGAATTTGAACGGCTAGCCCCACAAACTATTTATGTAAGTGCAACTCCGGCCGATTACGAATTGGAGAAATCGGATGGCGTGGTAATTGAACAAGTAATTAGGCCCACCGGTTTATTAGATCCACTTATAGAAGTTAGACCAGCTATAAACCAGGTCGACGACCTGTTAGACGAAATCGATAAGACGATTAAAATGGGCGACCGCATTCTGGTAACCACCCTTACTAAACGAATGGCCGAAGAACTTACCAAATACATGGACCGCTTAAATATTAAATGCCGGTATATCCACTCGGAAGTAAAAACCTTAGAACGGGTAGAGATTTTGCGCGGATTGCGCCTGGGCGAATTCGATGTTTTAATAGGGATTAATTTATTACGGGAAGGCTTAGACTTACCCGAAGTTAGTTTGGTTGCTATTTTAGATGCCGATAAAGAGGGCTTTTTAAGGTCAGACCGCGCCCTAATACAAACCATTGGCCGGGCAGCACGTAACGATCGGGGTCGGGTAATTATGTATGCCGATAACATCACGAAATCGATGGAAAGAACCATCGACGAGACGAACAGACGCCGAGAAAAACAAGTTAACTACAATTTAAAACATGGCATCACGCCAAAAACAGTCGGCAAAACCAGGGAAGAAATTATCGAGCAAAGCTCGGTGCTCGACTTCTCCGAAAGTGGAGCCCGCAAAAAAGCATATATCGAAATAGACGAGGTTAGTATTGCAGCCGATCCGGTAATCCAATACATGACCAAAGAGGAAATGAAAAAAGCGATCGACAAAACACGTAAGGATATGCAAAAAGCAGCAAAAGAAATGGACTTCTTAATGGCCGCCCGCATGCGCGACGAAATGTTCGCCCTCGAAAAGATATTTGACGAACGTTTTAAAAATACATCAAAATGATAAAAGCCCTGATCTTAACTTTTCTCGTAGGTTTAAATAGCTGGGTTTTTGCACAAAATAATAAAATTGTTATCCCGATAGGTGGGAATGCATTTATAAACCATAGCCAGGGAGCAAGAATTACCGCAAGAGGAATCGAGAACTGGACCAGCCCCAACGAAACTGTTACCCTTTATTTCAGAATCGCTAAAACGGGTACCATTATTTTATCAATTAACGAGGCTAGGCTTCTTACCGGTAAGTCGGTGCTGGAGTTTAGCATAAACCGCCAGGCTAAAAGGATAACACTAGATGCTGCGAACAAGTACGAAGGAATTATTGGCTCCTGGACTCTAAAAGATACTGGCTATGTTGCAGTAACGATAAAAGGTATTAGTAAAACAAGCACGAATTTTGCATCGATCGTTAATTTAAATGTTGGCGGAACGGCTGTCGATATTAAAACTACCTTTGTTAAAAACAATGAGGGTAATTTCTTTTATTGGGGCCGTAGAGGGCCATCAGTTCACCTTAATTACGAGCTGCCCGAAAACACAAATGCCGAATGGTTTTATAATGAAGTAACTGTGCCTAAAGGCGACGATGTACAGGGTTCTTATTTTATGGCTAATGGTTTCGGCGAAGGCTATTTTGGGATGCAGGTAAATTCACCTACAGAGCGTCGCATCTTGTTCTCTGTTTGGAGCCCTTTTAATACCGACGACCCAAAAAGTATTCCAGCCTCCCACCAAATTAAAATATTGAAAAAAGGACCGGGTGTATATACTGGCGAATTTGGTAATGAAGGGGCTGGCGGCCAGAGTTATTTGAAATACAACTGGAAGGCTGGCCATACTTATAAATTCTTATTGCAGGGTGCACCCGGTACAGACAGCACGACCACTTATACCGCTTATTTCTTTGCACCCGAATTAAACGAGTGGCAGCTAATTGCCAGTTTTAAAAGACCACAAACCAAAACTTATTTAAAGCGGCTACACTCTTTCCTCGAAAATTTTATCCCCGAGTTTGGAGCCCAAACTAGAAAAGTATGGTTTAATAATCAATGGATTTGCAATGCAGCAGGAAACTGGACCGAGTTAAATACTGCTCGCTTTACAACCGATAATACGGGCAATAAAAAGTATCGGATGGATTTTGCCGGGGGGTTAAATAATGGTGCTTTTTATTTAAAGAACTGTGGGTTTTTTAATAACTTCACGACACCTAAGACTATCTTTACAAGAAAGGCGATGGGTAAAAAGCCACAAATTAACTTTAATAAACTCCCTTAATGGAAGGCCAGTATAGAAATGAGATCTACCCCGGGTTAGCCGTAGGTATTATCTTAAAGAAAGACCAACACAGTGGAACCATTACTTATGGTGTTGTAAAAACTTTATTAACCTCGGCTGCGTTTCATTCGCGGGGAATTAAAGTACAGCTAACCGACGGACGTGTGGGTCGGGTTATAGCAATAAATTCTGAAGAATGAAATTAATTGATTATTTGTCTTAATTTGTGGCTGCTACAAATGCGCAAAAACAGACTAAGTTATCGCTTATGCTATTCCGTCGATTATACTTTAGCCAAACGAGTCCTGTTTCTGGTAAACGGGAAAGTGTTTCCGAATAAATATATTTATACGCTAAATCCGGAGTATATAAAAGATGTTTAGGTAGAGCGCGACCAAAAATTTATTAATAAATATGGCGAACGCGCAAAAGACGGAGTTGTGCTTATTAGCTTAAAAAAGGAAGCAAGATTAACCTCATTAAAGCGAATCTTAAGTAAAAAAAACATTGATGTTGCAGATCGCGGGCTGCCTATTTATTTTAACGATAAGATCAAGGCGGAAACCGACTTATTGCTCGCTGGCTCTTTTAAAGAGCTTACTATAAAGGTAATAGATGCAGCACCTGCTATTAGTAACAGATTGCCAACTACCGATAAATATTTGTTAATTAGTCAAACAAAAACATTATCGCTTTTGTAATTAGAATGCAATTAAGTCTCGGATAAGTAACAAAAAGTAAAAGGTCTCGTCTATATTTGTGGTTATAATTTAATAAAAATGGGTTTTCTTTTAAAATTTCTATTCATAACGGTACTCATTCTGTGGGTTATTAGATTACTGGTACGACTTGTATTTCCAGTAGTGCTTAAAAGTATCTTTGGTAATATACAGCAGCAACAGGCAGCAAATGCTGGTCAGCAACAACAACGTTCGGCTAAACCAGAGGGCGCGATCTCGATCGACTATATGCCTAAAAAGGAAAAAAAGGGCAATGCCGATAAATTGGGTGATTTTGTAGACTACGAAGAAATAAAATAATTAGATTTAACTTATTTTAACGGTTTTTTACTTAAATAAAAATAATATTTGCTGTAACGTAACTAGAGGTTACCCCGTTTTAAAAGAAAAGAATCTTTAAATTAAAATTATGACAAATTTTGTACCTGCCCGTTTATTCACTTATTTATTGGTTTTTAGTATTATAAGCCTAAGTTCTTGTAAAAAAGGAACAGATCCAGATCTCCAGGCTACTTACTTAAGGTTTATAAACACCTCTCCAACTTTAGGCACTTATAATATTTATGTGGCAGATAAAATGGTAAATACCGCAGCGCTTCCATTTGGAGGTACGGTATCTTATGCACAGTACTATCCTGGTACGCAAACCATTAAGGTTACAACCGCCAGCGATATGCAGAGTTTGATTACTAAACAGGTGGTTTTAGCAAATAGTGGCGCTTACTCTTTATATCTTATCGATAAAGGCGATAAAATGGACGCCTTGTTGGTTACCGATAATATGACTACAAGTTCATCTACAAAAGCTTCTATCCGGTTTATAAATTTAACCCCCGATGCACCGGCACTTAACTTAGACTTGGCAGCAGGTACAAACCTGGTTAAAGATAAAACCTATAAGACGGAGAGCGAATACGCAGCCATAGACCCTAAAACTTATACTTTCGAAATTAAAGATTCGGCAACAGGAGTTGTAAAAACTACCTTAACCGATATAGAAATTGTAGCAGGTCGTTATTATACTATTATTTCTAGAGGGATGCTAAATCCAGCAACTAACGACCAGCCATTTAGCGGTCAGGTTATAATTAATCAATAAGTATATTTTATTTCCTTTTTTATCTCAACCAATTTTCTATTTTTGGAACTTAGTTTTATTTTAAATTACCGAAATGAACAATTGGTTTAATAAAAATGCTACCCACTTAGCTGTAATTGCTGCTTTTGTAGTTATCTGTTTCGTATACTTTAGTCCTGTTTTGCAAGGTAAAGCACCTGCACAGAATGATGTTTTACAGTCTAAAGCGATGCAGAAAGAGATTATGGATTATAAAGCCATCGATGGTAAGGGGCCGCTATGGACCAACCAGATGTTTGGTGGGATGCCAGCCTATCAAATTTGGGTTCAATATGCTTATAATGGCGCTACTTACGGAATTGCATTAGTTACCAAAACTTTCCCTAATCCTGTAGGTACCGTGTTATTATTGCTCTTAGGCGCTTATTTTTTGTTCATTGTGCTCAAAGTAAATCCCTGGCTGGCCGCTGCAGGAGCAATAGCCTTTGCATTTACGACTTATAACTTTGTACTCATTGCAACTGGCCATAGCAACAAAGCCTTAGCCATTGGCTTTTTTGCACCTATTTTAGCCAGTATTATCTTAACAATAAGAGGGAAGTACTGGTTAGGTGGAAGCTTAACGGCTCTCTTTTTAGCTTTAGAAATAAGGGCTAATCATATCCAAATGACTTATTACCTGTTCTTGGCCATTCTTATCTATATCGGCTTCGAAATTTATCAGGCCTATAAAAACAAAACACTTCCGGCTCTTGGTAAGGCCATAGGTTATTTGGCGATTGCCGTGGTATTGGGTGTAATGGTTAACGCCAGTTTACTTTGGACTACTTCAGAGTATGTAAATGAAACCAATCGGGGTAAATCTAATTTAACCAATGCAGCAGGTAAAACCGAAAGCATGTCTAAAGAATATGCCTATGGTTGGAGTCAAGGTATAGGCGAGACCTTTACCATCTTAATTCCCGATTTATACGGCGGGGCGACAAGTATTAACGAATTAATAAAACCCGAAAGCCATACCTATAAAGCAGTAGCCGAATTTACAGGTGGTGACCCTGCAAATACCACAAATGCCATTGGTTCTTTAGCCCAGACCTATAATCTACAACAATACTGGGGCGAAAAGCCCAGCACCTCTGGTGGTTATTATTTTGGAGCCATTATCTGTTTCCTTTTCGTTTTTGGACTGTTCATCGTACGTAGCCATTTAAAATGGTGGCTACTGTCGGTAACCGTATTATTTATCCTGTTATCGCTGGGAAGAAGTTTCCCATTGGTTTCCGATTTGTTTTTCGACTACTTTCCTTTATATAATAAATTTAGGGCAGTCGAGTCTATTTTGGCGGTAGTGGGCCTCATGGTTCCGATATTGGCGTGTTTAGCCGTTAAAGAAGCACAAGAAGGAGGCATAGACCAGAAAGTATTAGTTAAAAAACTAACCTGGTCGGCAGGCATTACCGGTGGCTTTGCCCTGCTGGTAGCGGTGGTACCGAGTTTGTTTTTTAGTTTTAAAACCAGTAATCACCCTCAAATTGTACAGGCCTTAACGCAGGCACTACAAAACAATGCAACTGGGGCACAAAAAATTGCTAATGCGCTGGTCGAAGACCGGATGGCTATTGCCCGTGCCGATGCTTTCCGCTCTTTCTTATTTATTGCAGTAGGCTTTGTTATTGTTTGGGCATTTATTACTAAAAAAATGAATACGCAGCTGGCTTTATGCTTATTGGCTTTAGCGGTGCTTATCGATATGTGGCAAGTTGATAGAAGGTATCTTAACAATAAAAACTTCGAAAGTAAGTCGGCTTTGGCTAATTATTTCCAACCCCGCGATGTCGATAATTTTATTTCGGCCGACAAAGACCCTAATTTTAGAGTCTACGACCAGTCTATTTCTACTTTTAACGATGCCAGTACTTCCGCATTTCATAAAACGGTTGGTGGTTACCATGCCGCAAAGCTGAAACGATTTGATGAGTTAATTCAGAATCAGCTTTCGACCAGCGTTAACCAGGATGTTTTAGATATGCTAAATACTAAATATTTCATTACCCGCGATCGCGAAACAGGCACTTATAAAATGCAACGTAATGCTACTGCTTTAGGTAATGTATGGATTGTAAATAATATTCAGTTTGTAAAAAATGCCGATCAGGAAATGAAAGCGATTAACAGCTTCGACCCGAAACAGACGGCAGTTGTAGACCTGCAATATAAAAATCTTTTAGATACGACTCATTTAGGTGCAGATCCAACGGCATTTATTAAAATGGAGAAATATCATCCCGATCATATCGAATATTCGTATAGCGCACCAAGAGATATTATTGCAGTTTTCTCCGAAATTTACTACGATAAAGGTTGGAATATGTATGTAGATGGCGAACAAAAG
This sequence comes from Bacteroidota bacterium, assembly GCA_040388055.1. GTDB lineage: Bacteria > Bacteroidota > Bacteroidia > Sphingobacteriales > Sphingobacteriaceae > Pedobacter. The sequence continues at coordinate 350,253 of JAZKCO010000002.1, read as the reverse complement.
CCTTATTTCAGAGCCGATTACGTTTTACGTGCAGCACAATTAAAAGCCGGAAACCATAAAGTAGAATTTAAATTCGAACCAAAATCGTACTATATGGGCGAAAAAATCTCGCTGGCGGGCTCTATTTTGTTGCTTGCGTTTTTAGGCCTGGGCTTTTATACCGAGCGCAAGTCGAAGGCATAATTTAGTTACGGGCCCACAACCCATAACATAACCCAGGCTTAACAGTCCGCTAATCTTAGCTTTGCAATTTTGTCTTCATAAAATGAAACAAATGCACGAAGGAGAGGATGACTAAAAGAGCGCTCGATATTGTGGTTATTTCCGATGTACATCTGGGTACTTATGGCTGTCACGCCAAGGAGTTGCTAAAGTACCTTAAAAGCATCGACCCCAAAATAATTATTTTGAATGGCGATATTGTCGATATCTGGCAGTTCAGTAAAAAATATTGGCCCGAAACCCATCTTAAAATATTACGCAAACTGATGAAGTTTGTAGTCGAAGGAGTTTCGGTTTATTATTTAACGGGTAACCACGACGAACTGCTTCGCAAATTCGCTGACCTGCATTTAGGTTCCTTCCATTTGCAAAACAAATTGGTTTTGAATTTCGACGGAAAAAGAGCATGGTTTTTTCATGGCGATGTTTTCGATGTAACCATGCAGCATTCTAAATGGCTGGCAAAGCTGGGTGCAATAGGCTACGATAGCCTCATATTGTTAAATAGTCTGGTAAACTGGTTTCTGGTTCGTATTGGAAGAGAAAAAATGAGTTTTTCGCAAAAGATAAAGGCGAAATTTAAAGATGCAGTTAAGTTTATTAATAATTTCGAACATACTGCAGCTGCATTAGCCGCAGAAAAGGGCTACGATTATGTGGTTTGTGGCCATATCCATCAGCCCGAAATTAAACAAATAGATAACATTCTCTATCTTAACAGTGGCGATTGGGTCGAAAGCTTAACTGCTTTAGAATACCGGAATAAACAATGGGAAATATTTAATTACGAAGCTAAATATTTCGAAAGCGATGAAGTCGAAGAGGGTGTATTATCCGATAGTGAAGATTTGAAAAGTAAGCTCGATATTAATACCTTATTACAAAAAATTAAATTAGAGGTTGGCTAAAGCAACAAAAATGTAGAACTTAGGCGCTCGATGAAGATACTTTACGCCATACAAGGAACAGGAAATGGACACATTAGCAGGGCAAGAGAAATTGTGCCCCTGCTGCAACAACATGGCGAGCTCGATATCCTTATTTCTGGTACGCAAGCCGATGTAAAATTGGCTCAGCCGGTAAAGTATCAATTACATGGCTTTAGCTTTGTTTTTGGTAAAAATGGAGGAGTAGATCATTTTAATACCTGGAAAACCATGAATTTATTGCGGTTTAAAAGAGACATGAATGCTATTCCGCTAAATGATTATAACCTTATTATTAACGATTTCGAACCCATTACCGCCTGGGCCTGTAAAACTCAAAAAATAGAGAGTGTTTCGTTAAGCCATCAGGCTTCGTTTAAGTCGCCAAAAGTACCCCGACCCAAAACAATAGATTGGGGGAAGTTAATTTTAAGTCATTATGCACCAACCACCCATCATGTGGGTTTTCATTTTAAGGCCTACGACGATTACATTTATACCCCGGTTATAAGAAGCGAGATTAGGTCTCTTTCTATTAGCAATCTTGGTCATTATACAGTTTATTTACCCGCAGTTGCCGATGCCCACCTGGTTAAATTACTCCAGCAGCTACCAGTTACAGAATGGCAGATCTTTTCTAAACATACACGACATAGCTATGTAGCTGGCAATTGCAAGGTCGAACCCATCGACAACGAAAAATTTAATCGAAGTCTTGCCAGTTGTGCTGGTTTGTTTACCGGCGGTGGTTTCGAAGGCCCGGCCGAAGCACTTTACCTGGGTAAAAAATTATTAATAGCTCCCATGCGCTTTCAATACGAACAACAGTGCAATGCCTATGCCCTCAAGCAATTCGGTATACCGATTATTTGGGGAAGCAATAAAAATTGGCTGCCATTCTTAAAACAATTGGTTAACGAACCTCAAAACCAAGAGTTTAACTTTTCCGATCAAACAGCCGAAATTGTAGCGAAGGTTGTCGATACTTTTGCCAGATAAATTTCTTTACTTTGTCTAAGTTGTATGATTAATCAATTTAGAAATTTAAGTCCGGTTAACCTGGTGTTGTTGGTCGCCTATACCTTTTTTATGCGACTCGCCATTTTTATAAATCTTCCAGCAAGATTCGATTTCGAATTTTTAGAACCCTATGCTAAATTATTAATTCAAATTCCATCGGCCAATGCTTTCTCGCCAAGCCTTAATGTTTTTTTAGCAGCCGCTATTACTATGGTACAGGCCATTTTGTTTAATACTGTTATTAATAAACATGGTTTGTTGGGTAAAAGTGGTTATTTGCCAGCATTACTTTACATAACGGCCTCGGGTTTGTTTTTACAGTTCTTAATCGTAAGTCCGCCCCTAATCTGTAATTTCCTGCTGATCTGGATTATGGATAAGTTCTTAAAGTTGGCCAAGGCACCAAACGCCATGATGATCATGTTCGACGTCGGAATGCTCATTGCCCTGGGTACTTTAATTTACTTTCCTTTTATTGTGCTGTTAATTATGTTATGGCTAAGCCTGTTGCTTTATCGGTCGTTTAATTGGCGCGAATGGATTGCTGGCTTAATTGGTTTTCTAACCCTGTTTTTCTTTCTGGCGGTATTTTATTATTGGAATCATAATCTCGATCAGTTTTTCCAGATCTGGCAACCATTGGTTAATAAGTTTCCATCGATCCTCCAGATCAACCTTAGCAATTACCTGGTGCTTATTCCGTTGGCTTTAATTATGATATTGGCAGCATTGCAATTGCGCGAAAACTTTTTTAGAAGCTTTATCAGTACCCGAAAAGCGTTTCAGATGTTGTTCTTTATGTTTGTGGTGGTTATAGCGGGTTTTTATACCAAACCCGACTTCAGGGTTTATCATTTTTTACTGAGCGTACCACCTGGGGCAGTACTATTGGCTTACTATTTTGCCAATGCTAAAAAGCGATGGTTTTACGAATCGCTATTTGCTTTATTAATAATTTGTATGCAGTACTTTCTGTTTGTTTAACCTTTTTTAACAAAAATACCCCTTAAAACTTGCTAAAGATTAATAGCTTTGTGCCACGAATAGGCTTAATGCACAATCTTGTAATAGATATAGGGAATACAAATAGTAAGTTGGCTGTTTTTAACAATAAAGAGCTGATACATTATAAACGATTAACGACTTTAAGCCTAAATAGCCTAAAGGAAGTTGTGGAGGCCTATAAATTACAGTATTTTACCATTTCGAGCGTGGATACGGCGATTACAGATTGGATAGATTTTTTAAAAAATTATGCAACTTACATCCCGTTTTCGGCCGCAATAACGGGAGGCATTATTAATAAGTATGAGACATTGCATAGCCTTGGCTCAGACAGGTGGGCAAAGGTAATTGCTGCACACCGGCTTTATCCAGGTAAAAACTGTCTTGCTATCGATGCAGGAACTTGTATTACTTACGATATGCTTAGTGCAAAAAGCGAATATAATGGGGGTAGCATAAGTTTGGGTATAAATATGCGGTTCGAAGCTTTGCATCATTATACCGGAAAACTGCCGCTGGTTAAATGGGATAAGAAAGAGCCCATCGTCGCAGGAACAAATACAATAAATGCCATAACAAACGGTGTTTTGCAAGGTGTAATTAACGAAATAGAGGGCTTTATTGCCCTAGAAAATAAAAAATATAAAGCCCTTACGGTATTACTTACCGGAGGCGATGCCGATTTTTTGATAGAGCAATTAAAAAACAGCATCTTTGCAGGCCAGATTACGCACCATCCGTATTTGGTTTTAAACGGATTAAACGAAGCTATTACCTTATAATATGTACCAAAAACTAAAATATACACTTGTTATAGCCCTATTTATTGCAAGTATTGCTGCAAATGCACAGGTTACCATTCAATCACCTTATTCTAAATTTGGAGTGGGTAATATTAAAGGGTCCTTGCTTCCGCAGTTTAGAGCTATGGGCGGCATTTCTACAGCAGTATATAAAAATACCAATTTCAATAATATTAACATGCAGAACCCGGCGTCTTATGCAGGCATTAATACCACTACTTTAGATATGGGGATGCGGGGCGGCTTTACAGAGCTTAAAAATAGTAGCCAAACAGAAAGCAGCTTTAATGCAAGTCTAAGTCATGTGGCCATGGCCTTTCCTATTTCGGGTTTAAGAGGCGCCCTAAGCTTTGGTATTTTACCCTATTCCGAATTAGGCTATAATTTTAAAAGCACAGGTAAGATTGGGACTACCACCGATAATCAAAAAACGGTCGACTATATATATCATGGTGAAGGCGGTTTAACGAAAGCCTATATCGGTTTTGGTACTCAGCTTGGCGACCACTTCAGAATTGGCGCAAATGCCGAGTATTTGTTTGGTAACCTTACCGAAAGCCGGTCGACACAATTTATGGAAGATCCTTTGTCGTTAAGTTCGAGAATGCAGGATAAAAATAGTGTAGGCGGCGTAGGTTTTTCTTATGGTTTACAATACGATTTTAGACTAAGCAGCAAAACCTCATTGGTATTAGGCTATTCTGGCTCTTCAGCAAGTAAAATTAATTCGACAAAAAGCAATATTGTTACCATTTACCAGGTCGACCAGACTGGCAACGAACAACCAGCTATCGATACCTTGTTTTTAACAGAAAACAAGCCCGCTAATTTAAAACTTCCCTTAATCCATAATTTTGGAATTACTTTGCAGAAAAACGACAAATGGTTAATTGGTGCTGATTATAGGATGGGTAAATGGTCGCAATTATCAATAGACAATGTGAATCAGGATTTACAAGATACCCATGGTTTCTCGGTTGGAGGACAAATTACCCCCGATTTTAGTGCTATAAACAATTATTTTGATAGAGTAGACTATCGTCTGGGCTTCCAATACGATAAAACCTATATCCAGATGAATAATCAAGATATTAAGCAAATGGCGATTACATTTGGTGTTGGTTTGCCTTTGTCTTCTTATGCACGAGGTGCTATCTATAAAATGAATTTGACTGCCGAGCTAGGTAAGCGTGGTACAATTAATAATAGCTTACTGCAAGAAAGATATATCAATTTCCATTTAGGTTTTACGCTTAACGATAGCTCGTGGTTTCGTCGGTTTAAGTTCGATTAATGATCCCTTCGCCTGTTAAATCAAGTTTTATAAGCTTTTTTGCACTGTTATTAACGGTATTGACCTCTTGTGGTGGCGACGATCTTAAAAATGCAACCGCTATTTCCTCAAAAAAAATAATCCTAACTAAAGACAGGTCTTATGGAGTCGAGGTTGTTTATAGCGATTCGGCTATTGTTAAAGCAAAGGGTTTTGCGCCAATTTTAGATAAAGTAACCCCTTCGCAGGGCGCTGTTTATAGCGAAATGCCAAAGGGGGTTAAAATCCAATTTTTTGATGCTTATCTCCAGATAACAGGCAGCATTACCTCCGATTATGCTATTAATAAAGAAACCGAGCGGATTACCATTTTCAAAAAAAATGTAATTGTAATTAACGATCAGATGACCTTTACTACAGAAGAGCTCGTTTGGGATGAAAATAAAAAAAGCTATTTTTCGCCTTATGGTACAGTTACTACTAAAGATGGGACCGTATTTAACGGAACCTCCTTTTCGGCCCCCCAAGATTTTAGCAGCTATAAAATTGTTGCAGCTTCTGGATCGGGTTTTGTTAAGGAAGATGCCATGCCTTAAGGGCCTTTAAAACTAATTAAATTAATATTTTCTATTTACTGGCAAATTTGTATCTTGCGCCCGCTTAAAAAAAATTAAAAAAGAATAAATAATATGGGAATAATGACATTTTTGCGCAATCGTGCCGGCTTTGTCTTAGTTGGAGCGATTGCTTTTGCAATTATTGCATTTATAGTTGGCGATGTAATTAGTACTGGTAAACCTTTTTGGGCAGCTTCGCAGAAAGTAGTGGGCACCATAGATGGCGAAGATGTTAATATCGATCAGTTTACACCAAAAGTAGATCAGGGTGTAGCTCAGCTTAAACAACAATATGGTGGCACCATGAATCCGCAAATGCAGGCTATGGCTGTCGATAATGCATGGCAGGCCGAGATTGCTAGCGTTCTTTTAAATAAGGAATATGCGCGTTTAGGTTTAACCGTTTCTGGCGAAGAATTGTTCGACTTATTACAAGGTAATAATCCAAGTCCAATTATTATGCAGTATTTTGGCAATCAGCAAACAGGCCAATTAGATCGTGGCGCAGTAATAAGCTCTTTAAAAGCACAAGATAAAGACCCAAAACTTAAAGAACAATGGGATTTATTACAACAAGAAATAGAGAAACAAACCCTGCAGCAGAAATACGCTAACTTAATTCGTAATTCCCTATATGTAACTTCACTCGAAGCTAACGACGAATATAATAACCGGAATAAACTGGCGAGTCTTAAATATGTAAATTTAGATTATAGCAGTGTTTTAGCCGCCGATGTTAAAATTACCGATGCCGATTATCAGGCGTATTATGATGCTCATAAAAAGGCATTTGTTAACCCTGTAGAAACCCGTAGCTTCGATTATGTTAATTTTAGCATTGTGCCAACTGCAATCGACTCGGCTGCAGCTAAGGCTCAAATCGAAAAAATAGCAGCTGATTTTAAAATTACGCCAAACGATTCGTTGTTTGCCGCAAATAATTCGGATGTTAAAGTTCCCTATAGCTACCTTTCTAAGGGCAAGTTAGATCCTGCGGTCGATTCAGTTATCTTTAGTTATCCTGCCGGAAGCTACTATGGCCCTAAATTTTCGGGTAATTCTTATAAACTTGCTAAAGTAGTCGATACACGCTTTTCGCCCGATTCGGTAAAAGCGAGTCATATTTTAATCGATCCTTTAAAAGTAGGAGGCGAGGCTCCGGCACTTAAACTAGCCGATTCGTTAAAGACGTTGGTGCAAAATGGTGCTAATTTCGCGACGTTAGCTAAAATATACAGTGTGGATGGCTCTAAAGATAGTGGCGGCGAACTGGGTACCTTTGCCCGCGGTGTTATGGTGCCGGAATTCGAAAATGCATCGTTTGATGGGAAAACAGGCGACTATAAAATTGTTAAATCTCAGTTCGGTGTGCATTTAATTCATATCGAGAAACAAATTGGTTCATCGAAAGTAGTTAAACTGGCTTACATCGAAAAAACATTAGCCCCAAGTGCAAAAACAAGAGATATCGCCTATAAAAAAGCAAGCGCATTCTTAAATGCAGTAAAAGGTGATAATTTTAGTGCTTTGGCTCAAAAAAGTGGTTATACTGTTGGTGTAGCCGACCGGATTACTGGGTCGCAAGGCTACGTAGCAGGTTTGGATAATCCGAGAACGTTAATTAGAGCAGTATACGAAGCTAAAAAAGGCGAAGTACTTGCTGAAGTTTATACCCTGGATAATGGCTTTGTAGTGGCACATATAACTGCGGTACAGCCACAAGGACAATTAAGCCTGGCGGATGTTAAAAAGCAAATCGAACCGATGGTAACCAATGCGGTTAAAGCAAAGCTTTTAGCCGACAAAGTTAATAAGGCTTTGGCTGGTACAACGAGTATCGATCAATTAGCACAAAAATTAAGTAAGACTGTTACTCCTGTTCAGAATATCGTTTTTGCTAACCCAGTACTTCCGGGCGTAGCTCAAGAAAATAAACTTATCGGTGCTGTATTTGGTTCGCAGGTAGGCAAATTGTCGAAAGTAATTGAAGGCGATAAAGGGGTATATGTTTTCGTTGTCGAAGGCTTTACCAATCCGGCTCCATTAGCCAATACCTTTAAACAAAAAGAAACCATGTTAGCGGGTGTAGCACAACGGGCACTAGGTTCGGCTTTTCAGGCTTTACAAGATAAAGTAGAAATAAAAGATAATAGAGTTAAGTTTTACTAGACAAGGATTATCTATAAAAAAGGCAATGAATGTGAGTTCATTGCCTTTTTTTGTTTAGTTGGTTAATCGGTTTGTTGTTTCTCGGCCGGGGTAGCGTCGAAACTGTGAGGGATATGGGCGATTTAGGATTGGTCGATAATTGCTTGAATTGGCTAGCGGGGAGTTTAAAATTTCAGGCATTGGCTTTTTTATACATCGAAACCTGCTAACTTGCAAGACTTCGTAAGTCTCCTCGTTAGGTAAAAAACGTCATCCGTTATCCGTTAAAAAGTAAACAAAACATCATATTAACCTTTACAAATTATAAACTATAAATATTTATGTAAATTTGTACTTTATTAGAATTCATGGATATTCAGGAAAATATAGTTAATAAAGTAGCTAACAGCGGGCTGGTAACCTTTAATCTCGAAACCTATTTCCATAATGGAGAACGCTTGGTGTACGATATTAAAGACAATTTATTTCATGGCCTAATTTTAAAAGAACAAGACTTCAGGGCTTTTATTAAAGAACATAATTGGGAGCAATACCAGGGAAAGAATGTAGCGATTACCTGTAGTGCAGACGCCATTGTGCCTACCTGGGCCTATATGCTGCTGGCTAATAAAATGGAGCCTTATGCCAACGAGGTTGTATTTGGGAGCTTAGCAGTGCTCGAAGCGGTACTCTATGCCAAAGCGCTGGCTAAAATAGATATTAACGATTTTGCAGATCAAAGAGTGGTAATAAAAGGCTGTGCCGATATCGATGTTCCTATTTCGGCTTATGTAGAAATTACCGCTTTACTAACTCCGGTAGCTAAAAGTATCATGTATGGAGAACCTTGTTCTACCGTGCCTATTTTTAAGAGGAAAAGCTAGTTGTGTTAGCTGTTACGGGTTTCGGGAGCGATCAATGTTTAGTGTCATTCGTTTAGCGGCTAAAACCAGCTAAGCAACGGACCGCGAAAGACAAAAAACGAACAACGAAAGACTTTGGATTACTTTTTGTTAACCTATGGTTATGAAACTATGGATATCGATACTTGCATTAGGACTAACCAGTTTAACGGGCTATACGCAAGAGCTACCTTTAAAAAGTGAACCTATCTTTAAAGAAGGGGAGGTTTTACAATATAAATTGAAATATGGTTTTATTACGGCAGCCGAAGCCACTATAAAAGTAATGGCTACCGATATAAAATTCGATAATAAGCCGGTATATCGACTGGCTGTCGATGCCAAGACGTCTGGCACTTTCGATATTTTTTATAAAGTAAGAGATCGTTACGATTCGTATATAGATAAGACCGAATTAACTCCCTATTTTTATCAGGAAAATATTAGAGAAGCGAGTTACCGCCGCCAAGATAAAGCTCGGTTTTATCAGGATACTAAAAAGGTGGTTGCTAATAGGGGCACTTTTACAACACCAACAACGCAGACCTTCGATTTAGTATCCGCCTATTATTTTGCCCGGAGTCTCGATATCTCGAAACTAAAGACTGGCGATAAATTTAAGCTCAACTATTTCCTTGGCGACGAAATTTCGCAACTCGAAATAGAATATGTTGGCAAAGAGGTAATTAAAAGCAAACTGGGAAACCTCAGGTGTCTTAAATTTAGTCCTTCAATAAAGCCCGGCCGTATTTTTAAAAAGGATAGTAAATTGTACCTTTGGATAACCGACGATGGAAACAGAGTGCCTGTAAAAGCGGAAGTAGAGATATTGGTAGGTTCAGTTACGCTCGAAATTAAATCGGCCGAAGGCTTAAAGTATCCGATAGGAAAGGGGTAACGCCAACTTGCTAATTGGTTAATGTGCTAACGAGACTACCAACTTACGGACTACAGACTACCAACTTACGGACTAACAACTAACAACTAACAACTTACGGACTAACAACTTACGGACTAACAACTTACGGACTAAAAACTAACAACTTACGGACTACGGACTACCAACTTACGGACTACCAACTAACAACTTACAGACTAACGACTTACGGACTAAAAACTACCAACTTACCGACTAACAACTACCAACTACCAAGAATGATAGAAATACAGCATACACTCGTACATGAGGAAGTGATTAGTGAAAATTTTGTTTGCAATTTAAGTAAGTGCAAAGGAATTTGCTGCGTTGAAGGAGATGCTGGTGCGCCACTAGAGGCCAACGAAACGGCTATCCTGGCCGAGATTTATCCAAAAATTAAGCACCTGTTGGCACCCAACGGAATAAAGGCTATAGAAGAACAAGGCACATCGGTGGTCGATGCCGATGGCGATTTAACTACTCCCTGTGTCGACGGGCATAAGGAATGTGCTTATGTGACTTTCGAGAATGGAATTACTAAATGTGCGATCGAAAAAGCATACGAACAAGGAATTGTAGATTGGAAAAAACCCATTTCCTGCCATTTGTATCCGATTAGAATTACGAAATATCCCGAATTCGATGTACTTAATTACGATCGATGGCATATTTGCCACGATGCCTGTACATTTGGCCGGGAACTAAAAGTGCCGGTTTATCAGTTTTTAAAAGAACCATTAATTAGAAAATACGGACTAGCCTGGTATACCGAATTGGAAGAGTCAGTTTCTGGGTTATGAGCTATGGGTTGAGGGTTACGGCTTACTGGTTGAGGGTTACAGGTTATGGGTTACTGGTTGAGGACGAGGTTCTCTAATTTGACGCCTAGTGTGTTAATTAGCCGACCAACTACGGACTAACGGACTAAAAACTTACCGACTACGGACTAACAACTTACGGACTACGGACTACAGACTAACAACTTACAGACTACGGACTAAAAACTTACGGACTACGGACTAAAAACTTACAGACTAAAAACTACCAACTTACCGACTAAAAACGACTAAAAACACTATGAAAGGAATAATCTTAGCTGGAGGCAGCGGAACCCGTTTACATCCCTTAACTTTAGCTTGCAGTAAGCAAATGATGCCGATTTACGATAAACCGATGATTTATTATCCTTTGTCGACCTTAATGCTGGCCGGAATTAAAGAAATCCTGATCATTTCTACGCCACACGATTTACCTAATTTCGAAAAACTACTGGGCGATGGGAGTGCTATAGGCTGTAAGTTCTCTTATGCGGTGCAATACGAACCCAATGGTTTAGCTCAAGCTTTTGTAATTGGAGAAGAATTTATTGGCCATGATAAAGTAGCCCTGGTATTGGGCGACAATATCTTTCATGGCGATGGGATGGCAAGAGTGTTACAGGCGAGTGCCGATCCCGATGGGGGTGTTGTCTTTGCCTATCAGGTTTCAGATCCGGAACGTTATGGTGTAGTCGAATTTGATGCGACTAATAATGCGATCTCAATTGAAGAAAAGCCTAAGCATCCCAAATCAGATTATGCAGTACCGGGCTTATATTTTTACGATAACTCGGTAGTCGAAATAGCTAAAAACATTAAACCATCACCGCGTGGCGAATACGAAATTACCGACGTAAATAAGGTTTATTTAGCACAGGGCAAACTTAAAGTAGGGGTGTTAAGCCGTGGCACCGCTTGGCTCGACACTGGAACCTTTACCTCATTAATGCAGGCTGGGCAGTTTGTGCAGATTATCGAAGAGCGACAGGGTTTAAAAATTGGCTGTATCGAGGAGATTGCCTATCGCATGGGCTTTATCAATGCCGAGCAATTGCGGCTTATTGCTACACCATTAGTAAAGAGTGGTTATGGAGCGTATTTGCTAAAAATGATTAAAGATTAGCCTGCTGAGGTCAAGTTTTTTTTAGCATTGGAAGAATATTATTCAGTAAGTTTACCTCTTAAAATAAAACCTATTAAATTGATGAAAGTTGCCTTAATTACTGGAGTTACAGGTCAGGATGGAGCCTACTTAGCAGAATTTTTGTTAAAAAAGGGCTATTTTGTACATGGCTTAAAACGCCGTACCTCTTTGTTCAATACCGATCGTATCGATCATTTATATCAAGATCAGCACGAACAAAATGTGAATTTTAAACTGCATTATGGCGACTTAACAGATTCGACTAATTTGATTAGGATTATTCAGGAAACACAGCCCGACGAAATTTATAACCTGGCCGCAATGAGCCATGTACAAGTAAGCTTCGAAATGCCCGAATATACAGCAAATGCCGACGGTATAGGAACCTTGCGCTTATTAGAAGCAGTAAGAATTTTAGGCTTAAGTAAGAAAACAAGAATATATCAGGCTTCGACTTCCGAGCTATACGGTTTGGTGCAAGCTGTACCACAAAGTGAAACGACCCCCTTTTATCCACGTTCGCCTTATGCTGTAGCTAAAATTTATGGCTATTGGATTACCGTAAATTACCGGGAAGCTTATGGCATGTTTGCCTGCAATGGCATTTTATTTAACCATGAGAGTCCACTAAGGGGCGAAACTTTTGTAACCCGTAAGATTACGCGGGCTGCGGCGAAAATTGCTTTAGGTTTACAAGGGTGCCTGTATTTGGGGAACCTTTCTGCTCAACGCGATTGGGGGCATGCCAAAGATTATATCGAAGCGATGTGGTTAATTTTACAGCAAGATAAGGCCGAAGACTTTGTAATCGCAACCGGCGTAACTACTACTGTACGCGATTTTGTGAAAATGACTTTTGCCGAGCTCGGCATCGATGTAGAATTCTCTGGTAAAGACGAAAACGAAAAAGGAGTAATTATCGATATTGACGAAGAAAAGGTTAAAAGCCTAGGCTTAAAGGGCGAAGGCTTACATCTAGGCGAAACGGTGGTTCGGGTCGATCCTAAATATTTTAGACCCACCGAGGTAGACTTATTACTGGGCGACCCTACCAAATCGAAAACCCAATTAGGCTGGGAGCCTAAATATGATTTAGCTGCATTGGTTAAAGACATGGCCTTGGCCGATTTAACCTTAATGAAAAAAGACGAGTACCTGAAAGATGGCGGCTATAAAACGCTTAATTATTTCGAATAGGGCTCAACCAAATTGCAACTTATAACGTCACTGCGAACCGAAGCCGGGAGAATGGCGATGGCGTGAAGCAATCAATATTGTCGGCAGCTCTTAATATTGTCGATAGTTTTAATCTTATCAATAAGCTAAAAAGGTTGCTTCGTCGTGCCTCCTCGCCATGACGGGTTGACCACAAGGACAATCACTATCATACATTGATATCAGTTCGTGATGATGAATTTTCCTTCCCGCATCGAGGCCTTCTCGCCTCAGAATGAGATTATTGCTTAATACTTTTCCCCAGCCGGGGAGTAGAGAGATCGCTCAAAACGAGCTAAAAAAATCATTTATATACGTTGCCTAACACAGATGTTGATAAAATTTTATAACTTATCGAACGAAAAACCGTAGCTTCTAAAATAATATTAAAATCTGGATTAACGTTTGCAACTCATCGCTTTTAAACCTACAAATTATGAACACAACCGGCTGTACTTGTAAACACTGTGGTAACACGCATCTTTACTACCAAATTCCAACTAACTTTATTTTTAAAGCTATTGCACTCGATGTTTATTGGTGCCACAAATGCGACTCCAGAAATTACTTCTGGGATTGGAATTTCGCCAGGGCTTAAGAATAATTAAATTAGCTCCTGGTTTTTTAATAAACCACTAGCGACCAACCGGGCAAAATGTTTGCTAAGCGGAACCTGCTTCAGCGTGGCGAGATGTTTGATGTGGTGAATATCAGTGCCAATAAAGTCGATCATATCTTTGTCGATTAACTTTTCGGCCACTTGCCTAATAAGTTTGCCATAATGATCGGTTAACGATAATGCATTTACCTGCAATTCAACGCCCATTTCTTTAAGCCGGTTAAAATAACCGAATTGTTTATGGAAAAATAAATAGCGCTCGGGGTGAGCCAGTATAACCTGATAGCCTTTAATACCCAGATCGAAAATCTGCTCTTCTAAATCGTGAGGTCGGGCGATCTGACTAAACTCAATTAACAGGCGATTGCCAGGTAATGGCAGTACACTACCTTCGTTTAATTGTTGTTTAAATTGTTCGTCGAGATAGTACTCGGACGATATGTTCATGCCAATGCCTTCTGGTAATTTCCCTGCTAATAAAGCAAAGCCTTGTTGTAAACTTGCACGGGTATTGGGATGGATATCCTGCAAAGTATGCGGTGTGGTATAAAGATGATGAAATCCTAAATCTTTTAATCCGGCAATTAAATTCAGGCTATCTTCAATATCCTTCGCGCCATCGTCTACACCGGGTACAAGGTGCGAATGCATGTCGATGCCTATTGCTGTAAAATCTGAATGTGTATTTTTTTTACGATTAAAAAAGAACATATTAAGGTAATGGATAAGGCAGCAAGATAATCAAATAATCTTAAAAAATCGCAACCCTTATCCCAGTATATTTTAGTAAAGATATATAAATGAGCGAATTACGGTCTTTTATCGACTATTTAACAAGCTTAATCTACTTTTTCGGCCAATAAATTTTATTAGTGGATAGGTAAACGTAGAGAATTGAGGACATTATACCCCAAAAATTTAACAAAATGATAATATGGATAAGGGTAAACTTACAACTATGGCAACTCTGGTCTCAAAAACTGCGTATAACAATTTTGGATTGATATTTGAAATAGGGACGCAGAGAGGGCAAAATTTTATGGCATACAACGACTATAAGTGTAAAAAATGTGGATCCGATTTTCACTATCAGGTTCCACGCGGATTTTTATTAAAATCGGTGTTTAGTTTTTTACCTATCCGTATTTATTGGTGCCCAAAATGTACTACCAACAGATATGTGTGGGTAGGAGAGAAAAGTTAGGCATAAAGCAGTATATTAAGCCGTCTCCTACATTATTTTAAACAAGTTATTAGCCCGGTTCGAATCGGGTAAAGCTGATTCGGGATCTATTTGCACACTCTTTATTTTTGTAGTTGTGGGTAGGCTAATGGTAATCGCCTTATTTTGAATCCAGGTTTCTACGGGAAATTTTTGCCGGAGTGTTTTACCATCTATTAAATTTATTTGTAAGGTAAACGGCATAGCCATTTTTTCTTTATTTGCTATGGTAACCGATAATCCTTTAGCTGGATCCTTATCTATATAACTGGCATCAATAACGGCGATGTCCAATTTCCAATTGTTATAAAACCATTCTTTCCAAAACCAGGATAGATCTTCACCGGCACCATTTTCTATAGACCTGAAAAAATCTTCAGGCTGTGGATGCTTATAAGCCCATTTATGGATATAGTTCTTAAAAGCATGGTCGAAACGGTCTTTGCCAAGTATTTGTTCTCTCAGCAACACCAGACCAAAAGCTGGTTTATAATAGGCAATAGGATGCCTGTATTTTTCTGGAGTGGCATCGGCTGCGGTCATAATTACTGGCGCTTTTGGGTCGCTTAAAATCGCAATAATCTCGTCGGCCGGATTTCCACCTCCGGGGGCATATTCTCCATCGCGTTTTGGCCGATATTCGCCCTTATTAAAAGCCTCATTTGCATAAATATCTATGAAAGTATTAAGGCCTTCGTCCATCCATGCAAATCGACGCTCGTTCGACCCTACCACCATAGGGAACCAATTATGGCCTATTTCGTGTGCAGTTACAGAAAATAACCCTTTACCCTTAGAACGAATACCGTCGAACACAATTCCTGGATATTCCATACCCCCGGCTATGCCGGCTTCATTAATGGCAACCGGATAAGGGTACACAAACCATTTTTCCGAAAAATATTCGACAGCACCTTTTAAATATTCCGTAGACCTTCCCCAGGCTGGGTCTCCCGCACTTTCTTCCGGATAAACAGACATGGCCAACGCTTTTTTCCCTCCCGGTAAATTTATTCGCGCAGCATCCCATATATAAGCTGGTGATGCACCGAAAGCCACATCGCGGGTATTCGACATTTTAAAATGCCAGCTTAAGTTTCCAGTTTTACCTAATTGTGCCGAGTGGGCTTTTACTTCATCCAATGTGCGGATCATTATGGTTTTATCGCTGTTACGGGCAGCGTTTAACCGGTCTATTTGTTTCGGAGTTAATACTTCTTCGGGATTTACCAATTCGCCCGATCCGGCAACAATCATATTTGCTGGAAGCGTAATTGTATAATCTATATTTCCATACTCCAGGTAAAATTCGCCACTTCCTAAAAAAGGAAGATTATCCCAGCCACGGGTATCGTCGTATACGCACATACGCGGAAACCATTGCGCTATTTCGTAGATCTTACCATTCTTTGTATCGGTATAATCTGTACGCCCACCAAAGTCGCCAGGGATGGTATAATGATAATTGATTAGTATATTTATCTTACCTCCATTGGCTGCTATTGGCAGTGGCAGACGAATTTGCATCCGGGTATCCGTTATCACGTATTCGGCTTTAAAAGATCTACCCTTTTGTACTACTTGTACTTCTTCCAGCTGGTAACCACTGGTATGCTTACTAGTATATGTGCCTGTCGAAAAATTAGATCTTGCATCTTTCTGATAAGTATTCTGGTCTAACTGCAGCCAAAGGTCGTCGAGTTCATCGGGACTGTTATTGGTATAGGTAAGCTGAGCCACACCACTAAGTGTTTTCGTGGTGGTATCGAGTGTTGCCTTTAATACATAATCGGCCTTGTTCGACCAATACTTTGACCCTGGGTTACCATTGGCCGAGTGAAATTCGTTTCCTTTACCCGAATAAAACAGGGGCGAGAACAAATCGGCTGGAACATAATTAGAGCTTATCGTGTCGTTTGTATTTACTTTTGATCTGTTGCGCTGCGCATGCAGTGTGGTATAGGCTGCTAATGATAAAATAAGAAAGAATAATTTTTTATACATAAATGCAATATACGTTTTTTATGGCTTTGTTACGGACTAAGCAAAACACGTAAAAAGTTATAATCTAATTCCTAAATTTATTTCAAAACCACCACTCGTATGATCGCTAAGGGCTTTAGATTGGGTGCTGTACAAACCGCTAATGGTGTACTTACTTTTTACCAATAATGCCAGGCCAAGGGTTGTACTTTGGTTACTATGGTACAAACCGGTTAAACAAATTTGTCTTTTATTAAAAGCTAGCTGCACCCCGCCATCCCAAATATTATCGAAACCTTTAATCCCCCGGTATGCTACTTTCGGCTCTAGTTCGATTTCGTATTTAGTGCTTTCGGCACTAAGCGGTATTTTGTAACTCACGGCCGAATAAAATGTAGGAACATCGGCTACTTTAATTTTATCTTTGGTAAAAAAGTTTTTCAGGTTGGGCAAAGCAGCCTCCACGCTAAAGCGGTTATGGGTAAAGGCTATTCCAAAATCACCATCGAGGTAGGTTTCGCGATTATTATATTCACCCACCAATATATCAGAAGGGTTCCCATTAATTTCGTCGGTTGCCAGCGACTGTGTCATCATACCAAAAGACAACCCAAAATGCAACCGGTCGTTAGCGG
This sequence comes from Bacteroidota bacterium, assembly GCA_040388055.1. Lineage (GTDB taxonomy): Bacteria > Bacteroidota > Bacteroidia > Sphingobacteriales > Sphingobacteriaceae > Pedobacter. The sequence goes on along the minus strand of JAZKCO010000002.1, from coordinate 332,782 downwards.
CATTTAAAGGCAGGTGGTAACTAAAAGTTCCCATTGCCCGGGTTTGACGCTGCAGACCTGCTTTTTCAACATTCACATTAATTCCAAGGCCTACCTTTTTAAAACCATAAGCTGCACTTACGTTCTGCGTAATAGGCGAACCTGGAAAGTTCATAAATGCCTTGCGATGGGTAACAAAAACAGTTAATGTGGTATCGGTACCGGCCATAGCTGGGTTGCCAAGGTAAGGATTTAGGTAATACTGGCTACTTAAAGGGTTAAGTTGCGCTTTGACACTGCTCAGGGTGCTTAACAGCAGCAATAATGTACAGGCGGCAACATTCAAATATATCTTCGTTTTCATCTTTATTTTTTTGCGTTTATCGATTAATAATTCTCTCTAGGGGGTTTATACCTGTTTAATTTCTCCTAACAATGGTAATAAAGCCTCTTTTAATGGTTTTACCATCCCCTAAATCAATAATGTAATAATAAGTGCCTTCGGCTAGAGGCAAACCTTTAAATGTAGCATCCCATTCGTTTTTATAGCTTTTCTTGCTATAAACTAACCTTTGTCCGCGGTCGAATACCTGCACCAGATTGTTCGGATAAAGGCCGATATCTTTAATGACCCAGAAATCGTTTATTCCGTCTCCGTTAGGGCTCATAATATTAGTAGCCTCTACTACAAAAGGTTCGTCGCTTACGGTTAGGGTAATACTTACTGTGCTACTGCAACCGGTAGCATTACTTGCTGTAACGCTGTAGGTAGTTGTAGCTGTTGGTTGTACAGTAAGTGTTGCCGTATTTTGTCCCGAAATAATTCCGCTGGCATTAGCCCACTGGTAATTTGTTCCGCCACTTGCAGTAAGCACAGCAACCTGGCCTTTTATAAAATTGGCTCCAATGTTAGTGCTAATGCTTACCTGAGGCTGAGGATTTACCTGCAAGGTAAAGGTCCGACTAAAGCTATCTGTTCCGCCGTGGCTGGTTCCGCCATTATCTTTTACAGTTACTGTTAAGGTAGCCGTACCAATTGCATTATTTGCTAAGCGATAGTTAAGCTTATCGCCGTTTATTTCGAGCAGGCTAAAGAGCGCTGGCAGATTACTGCTTACCGAGATGCTTACCGTTTGCCCCTGATCTTCGCCTGCAGAGATACCCGTTAAGGAAATGCTTTGCTGTGTTGCGGTGTAGCACAAAGCCACATTGGCCAGAGGACTAAGGGTTGGTACTTCATTAACATTGCCAATGTTAACTTCAATTTCTTGCTGGATCGACAGACCATACTTATTGGTTACCTTAACCAACAAACGATAGTTGTTTCGTTGCTCGTAATTGAAGACCGCAGTGCTAAAGATCTGGTTTGCGTTAATGCTAAATAAGGCATTATCGGCTACACCATTTACAAGAGTATAGCTAAGTTGTGCTTGCGGATCTGGATCGTTAGCTGATAAGGTACCAGCTAAAGCGCCCGATGGTTGATTTTCGAACAAATCGGCAGGGCTAAAACTAATAGTTGTGGGTGCCGAGATCTTAATCTTGAGGATACCAGGTACATAGCTTAGGCTGTAGTTAGCTGCCGATGCCCCACTAATATTAATTGGATAGTTGCCTGCAGGAGAATTCGATGTCGCGGTGGTACTTAGACTAGGCTGCTGGTCGAGCACCTGGGCTCCTTCTCCATTTACCCATCCCTGATAAGAAGCAGTTAATACCGGATTAGGCTCGTAGCTAAAACGTTCTTTATCGTCGGCGCTTATAGTTAATTGCGCTTTTAATATCGTACCACTGGTTTTGGCCTGAGTAATAGACAATTTATAATTGCCGGCATCTTTACCTACAATTGTTAGACCGGTAGCGGTTATCGTTTTCTGGGTGCCAACCTCCTTATTGTCGTAGTTGGCGGCACTGGCCTGGATACCAACCTCGTCGCCCGATATCAAGTCTGTTAAAATAAAATTACCTGTTGCCAGAGCAGCTGTGGTATTGCCATCGTATGTTTTTTCGATCGGAAGGGCATCGCTTAAAGTTGGTAAAAGCGATATAGGCGAAATGTCTCCTTTGGTATTTATGCTAAGCGTAAGTAGCTTATAGTTATCTTTATTGACACCGCTTAATACGAAAGTGTTTACATTAATAACTTTACCAGTACCCGCGTTCTTATTGTTATAGCTGGCTGTTCCTGTTATACTTAGCTGGTCGCTGCCTGCCAAACCATGCAGACTGTAATTAGCGGCCTCGAGCGTTGCAGTTGTACTGCCGTCGTATACCTTGGTAATTAGCGGACTGGCATTTAACGTTACAGTTAGCTCTTTAATGGTAATATTACCCGTAGTTGTAGCATTTATGGTCGTTAAGTTGTAATTATCGGCTTCGGTTCCGGCTAAAACAAAGGTATTTACTGTTACGGTTTTGCTGTTGCCTATATTGGCATCGGCATAGCTTGCCTGGCCGCTTACGGTTACCTCGTCGCTGCCAATTAAGCCACTTAAGGTGTAATTGCCTGCTACTAAAGTGGCAGTCGTACTGGCATCGTATACTTTAGTAATTAACGGACTGGCATTTAAGCTTACCGTAATCGGTTTAGCTATTACCGTACTGCTTAGGGTGGCAACGTTTACCGTATTTCCACCTGGAGTGCTTAACGTAATATTACCTGTATAAGGGCTCGAAGGTACGGTAGCATCCGCTTTTAAGCGCACGTAAATGGCTGTCGAAACTAAGGCGTCGGTTGTTCCTACTGTCATCGTTGTAGTAAAGCCCGAAGCAGGATCGGTACTGAGCTCGAAGCCCGAAGGTGCCGTAAGGGTAACGGGGGCTGTTAAGTTAACTGCCGAAACACTAAAGGTGGTGTTCGACGAGGCGGTGCCATAAGTCGTACTTAAAGCACTAAGTGTGCCGCTGGTACTAATTAGAGGAGTTTGGTCGATGTCGTAAACCTCTCCTGCAGAATAACCGCCATTAAGCTCATTGCCAAATAAATCTATAATTCCTGTGCCGCTTGCTTTTACATCCAGGCGAAGGGTACCCGTACCGTCTACCGCAACGTAAACGGCATAATTGGCGCCCGACCCTGTTATACTAGAAACCGTTGCATTTAGCGTACCCGTAACTACCGGGCTAAAATCGCTGGCATCTATATCGTTTATGCTTTCAGAAAAAGTAAGGTCGTACCGTACCGTATGGGCATTGGTTGGCGAACTGCCGTTCCTAAGCATAGCAGTAACCACTGGTAATATACCATCAACAGCAATATTTTTGTTTGCACCCAACGAGCCTGCCGAGCCCGGGTTCGGTAAAGCAAAATCAATAGGCGCACTAGAATTGCTGGCCACAGTTATGGTTCCGCCCGAAAGGTTTAAAGCTAAAGTCGAACTATAATCCAGATCGGCAACCTGAACGGCACCTACGGTATAGGTAAAGATAAGCTGGGTCGAACCAGATCCTGAGGTATAAGTGGCAGTTTCGCCAGTATTTAAGGCCAAAGTAGGCGCGCCATTAGAGGTGTCAACAAATACGGCCTCGGGGAACCCGATTTCAATAGCAATGTTCGAACCTCCTTTATAATTTCCATCAGCGTTTGAAGCAGAAACCCCATCAATTTTGATTGGATTATAGACCTCAACTGTTTTTGTACTCGTACAGCCGTTGTTGTCGGTAATGGTAGCGGTATAAGTTCCGGCAGTTAATCCAGTTGCCGTTGCGGCAGTACCGCCCGCTGGTGCCCACGAATAGGTATAGCCTGGGGTGCCTCCACTAGCAACAACCGTTGCCGTTCCGTTACTACCGCCATAGCTGGTAGGCGATGTAGCACTAATGGTGCTGGTTAATGCTATAGGTTGGGTAATGGTAAAGGACTGGGTAGTTGTGCAGCCGTTGGCATCGGTAATGGTAACGGTATAAGTTCCGGCAGTTAAGCCCGATGCCGTTGCCGCAGTACCGCCCGATGGGGCCCACGAATAGGTATAACCTGGCGTACCCCCACTAACGTTTACGGTAGCCGAGCCATTACTACCACCATTACACGATACATTGTTTTGTGCGTTCGGTGTAGCAACGAGTACTGGGGGTTGGGTAATGGTAAACGACTGGGTACCCATACAACCATTAGCATCGGTAACGGTTACGGTATAGGTTCCGGCAGTTAAGCCCGACGCGGTTGCGGCAGTGCCGCCCGCTGGTGCCCACGAATAGGTATAACCTGGCGTACCGCCACTAACATTAACGGTAGCCGATCCGGTAGCGCTGCCATTACAGGCAATATTGGTTTGTGCACTCGCTGTTACGGTTAGTGCTGGAGGTTGGGTAATGGTAAAAGTCTTTGTCGTTGTGCACAAGTTGGCATCGGTAATGGTAACGGTATAAGTTCCGGCAGTTAAGCCAGTTGCCGTTGCCGCAGTACCGCCCGCTGGTGCCCAGGAATAGGTATAAGTTGGTGTACCCCCACTAACGGTTACGGTAGCCGAGCCATTACTGCCGCCATTACACGATACATTGGTTTGGCTGGTTGTTGCGCTAAGGGCTACAGGTTGGGTAATGGTAAAAGACTGAGTAGTTGTGCACGCGTTGGCATCGGTAATGGTTACGGTATAGGTCCCGGCGGTTAAGCCTGCCGCGGTTATTCCAGTACCACCCGCTGGTGCCCACGAATAGGTATAACCTGGCGTACCGCCACTAACGGCTACGGTAGCCCAACCATTACTGCCGCCGTTACACGATACATTGCTTTGTGCAACTGGTGTTGCAATAAGGGCTATAGGTTGAGTAATGGTAAAAGATTGGGTACCCGTGCAACCGTTAGCATCGGTAACAGTTACCGTATAGGTGCCGGCAGTTAAGCCAGTTGCCGTTGCGGCAGTGCCACCTGCTGGTGCCCACGAATAAGTATAAGTTCCGGTACCGCCACTAACATTTACGGTAGCCGATCCGGTAGCGCTGCCATTACAGGCAATATTGGTTTGTACAACCGGTGTTACGACTAGTGCTGGAGGTTGGGTAATGGTAAAAGTCTTTGTCGTTGTGCACAAGTTGGCATCGGTAATGGTAACGGTATAAGTTCCGGCAGTTAAGCCAGTTGCCGTTGCCGCAGTACCGCCCGCTGGTGCCCAGGAATAGGTATAAGTTGGTGTACCCCCACTAACGGTTACGGTAGCCGAGCCATTACTGCCGCCATTACACGATACATTGGTTTGGCTGGTTGTTACGCTAAACGCTACAGGTTGGGTAATGGTAAAAGTCTTGGTCGTTGTACAGCCGTTGTTGTCGGTAATGGTTACGGTATAAGTACCGGCGGTTAAGCCCGACGCTGTTGAGGCAGTTCCGCCCGCTGGTGCCCAGGAATAAGTATAAGTTGGCGTACCCCCACTAACGCTTACACTAGCCATTCCATTACTGCCGCCATTACACGATACATTGGTTTGGCTGGTTGTTGCGCTAAGTGCTGCGGGTTCGGCAATGGTAAAAGACTGGGTAGCCATGCAACCATTAGCATCGGTAACGGTTACCGTATAAGTGCCAGCAGTTAAGCCAGTTGCCGTTGCGGCAGTTCCGCCCGCTGGTGCCCACAAATAGGTATAAGTTGGCGTACCGCCACTAACGCTTACCGTAGCCGATCCGGTAGCACTGCCATTACAGGCAATATTGGTTTGTGCGCCCGGTGATACCGCGAGTACTGGGGGTTGGGTAATGGTAAAAGACTGGGTAGCCGTGCAACTATTAGCATCGGTAACGGTTACGGTATAGGTGCCGGCAGTTAAGCCAGTTGCCGTTGCAGCGGTGCCACCTGCTGGCGACCACAAATAGGTATAAGACCCGGTACCACCACTGGCGCTTACCGTAGCCGATCCGGTAGCACTGCCATTACAGGCAATATTGGTTTGCGCAATCGGTGTTGCAACGAGTACTGGGGGTTGGGTTATGGTAAAAGTACGAGTAGTCTGACAAGTGTTGTTGTCGGTAATGGTTACGGTATAAGTTCCGGCGGCTAAGCCTGTAGCTGTTGCCGCAGTACCGCCCGCTGGTGCCCACGAATAGGTATAACCTGGTGTACCACCACTAACGTTTACACTAGCCGTTCCATTAGTGCCGCCATTACAGGATACATTGGTTTGACTGGTGCTTACTGTAAGGGCTACAGGTTCGGTAATGATGAAAGTACTGGTAGTCTGACAAGTGTTGGCATCGGTAACAGTAACGGTATAGGTTCCGGCGGTTAAGCCCGAAGCCGTTGGCCCATTACCGCCCGATGGTGACCACGAATAGGTATAACCTGGCGTACCCCCACTAACACTTATGGTAGCCGTTCCATTACTGCCGCCATTACACGATACATTGGTTCGACTAGTACTTACTGTAAAGCCTGCAGGCTGCGTAATGTTAAAGGTACGTGTAGTCTGCGTAAGGTTATTATCGGTAATAGTAACGGTATAAGTACCGGCTGCTAAGCCCGAAGCCGTTGCGCCAGTACCGCCCGATGGCGACCACGAATAGGTATAAGGGCTGGCGCCGCCACTAACGTTTACGGTAGCCGTTCCATTACCGCCGCCATTACACGATACATTGGTTTGACTGGTGGTTACCGTAAGGCCTGCGGGCTGGGTAATTACAAAATTTTGGGTATCTGTGCAGCCGTTGTTGTCGGTAACGGTAACGGTATATGTTCCGGCGGTTAAACCCGAAGCCGTTGCCGCAGTACCGCCCGATGGGGCCCACGAATAAGTATAACCCGGCGTACCGCCACTAACGCTTACGGTAGCCGAGCCATCGTTACCACCAAAAGTCGATACATTGGTAAGCGAAGCAGCAGTTGCTGAAAGTACTGAGGGTTGAGTAATGGTAAAAGTCTTGGTCGTTGTGCACGAGTTGGCATCGGTAATGGTTACGGTATAAGTTCCGACGGCTAAGCCTGTAGCTATTGCCGCATTACCACCCGATGGTGCCCAGGAATAGGTATAACCGCCAGCACCCCCACTAACGCTTACGATTGCCGCCCCATTATTGCCGCCATTGCACGATACATTGGTTTGACTGCTGCTTACTGTAAGCGCTGAAGGTTGAGTAATGGTAAAAGTACGGGTAGTTTGACAAGTGTTCGCATCGCTAATGGTAACGGTATAAGTTCCGGCAGCTAAGCCCGACGCTGTTGCCCCATTACCGCCCGATGGCGCCCACGAATAGGTATAACCGCCAGCACCCCCACTAACGCTTACATGAGCCACCCCATTAGTGCCGCCATTACACGACACATCAGCTTGGCTGGTTGTTACGCTAAGCGCTGAAGGTTGAGTAATGGTAAAAGTACGAGTAGTTTGACAAGCGTTGTTGTCGGTAATGGTTACGGTATAGGTTCCGACAGCTAAGCCGGTCGCCGCGGCATTTGTACCGCCCGATGGCGACCACGAATAAGTATAAGGGGCTGTACCGCCACTAGCAGTTACTACTGCCACCCCATTACTGCCACCATTACACGATACATTGGTTTGACTCATCGATGCGCTAAGGGCCGAAGGTTGGGTAATGGTAAAAGTACGGGTAATCTGGGCCGCGCTATTGTCGGTAATGGTTACGGTATAGGTTCCGGCAGCTAAGCCTGTGGCCGAGGAATTTGTGCCACCCGATGGCGCCCAGGAGTAAGTATAAGGGGCTGTACCGCCACTAACAATTACACTAGCCACTCCATTACTACCGCCATTACACGCTACATTAGCCTGACCGGTCGTTGCGGTAAGTGGTGCTGCAGCCTGGAAGAGCCTAAAATTGTCGATAGCAAATTCCTGTGTTGCACCAGCATCGGCACTTGCCCTAAAACGAAGCGACATTGTTGTGCCTGTACCGGAAATAGACCAGGTAACCTCTTTAAATTGCCTGCTTAACAAATTGGTGCCATCACCAATATAGTCGTTATTGGTATCTTCGCTTATAACACCTCCGGTTACAGCGTCAGTACCGCCGTAAAACCCGCCAGCCCGGATCCATGCCCCACCGTCTATACTGTATTCGACTTCCAGTAAATCGTAGGTAGTAGGAAAGGAGTTTTTATTTTGCCAGCCCTGGCTCTGGAGTGCAGCAAATAAACCCTTAAAAGTAATACCCGTTTTGCCGCTAATATTAATGTTGGGCCATTCTATAGTTTGTACTTTATCGGCGGGGTCGTTCGCGCCGCTTCTTACCCGGTCGGTATCTTCGCCAGCCCAAAACTTGCTCCCCTCTGCACCCTGGTAAGTAGTAAGGGTTTCGAAACCTGTGAAGGGTGCATTTAAAGCAAGATTAGTGCCATCTGTTCGGATAAAATAATACGTAAGGGGTGGACCTCCTCCTCCTGTATTTAAAGAAGGGGTACGCGAGCCCGTACTTGGTGCGCCACTATCTTCGAAGGTATCGCTCCAGAATTGGGTTTGTGCTTTAACCCTGGTAAAGCTGCCTAATATAATTAAGCACCCTAAAAATAAGGGTAAGGCTATTTTTTTATAAAAAGTAGAAATAAATGGAACGGCGGAAGCCAGTGCTGTATTACAGCCAGAGGTGAGAGGTTTCTTCATAACGTTAATTTTAGCGCAATTATCTTTTTGTCTTCGAGCCCATTAAGGATATTAATTTGGCGTCGAAAGCGATGGCTAAAGCTAAAATTATTTCAAAAAAAATAATAGTACTTTTTTGATATTTTCTTATAAAACAACCAAATCCAGTCGTTTATTTTGCTTAATAGTTAATCATTTATATTTAAACAAAGATTTGGTAACGGTTTTTTTACAAAAAATAAACGCCTTTTCGATGCCAACTTTACCGAATAAATAGGGATAATTTGATGGAGGTACCTCATTTATAATTTAATAAGCTTCAAAAACTGTGTAAAATGGTTTTGATTTAATAGTTGAAATTATAAAAATTTATTGGCGCCCAAAGGGTATAGAAAATTGATATGTTTGGATAGGTAGGAAATAATTTTTCTTTTAATTGCGTATGTTTGTTAGTACGTTTAAAAAAACATCCATGAAGCTGAGAAAAATCTTTACCCTTATATTGTTCTTCTTTTTAGCCCTGGTAATTACGCAGTCTGCTTTTGCCCAAACCAATTATAACGATGTTAAGGTCGACGATTTAACAGATACTCAAATCAGGCAGTTAATGCAGCGTGCCGAGGCCATTGGTTACAGTGATGCACAATTAGAGCAAATGGCTAAGGCGCAAGGGATGAAGGACTCCGAAATTCAGAAATTGAGGTTAAGAGTAGAAAAAATCAGACAGCAAGGCGGGAGTAATGGTGGGGCTAAGACAACAGTACAAAGTAAAGAGCAAGATAGGGCCAGGAGTTATATAGAAAATTCAAAAGATAGTACCCAATATCAAAGCAAAAAGAATACAGATATGTTCGATCGGAGATCGACAGAAGACGAGCAACGTTATGCGATGCAAGATCTTTTTGAAAGTTTAAAACCTAAAATATTTGGTGCGGAACTGTTCAAAAATGGCAATATCACTTTTGAACCCGATTTACGGATGGCTACTCCAAAAAGCTATATTATTGGGCCAGACGATGAATTAATTATTGATTTAACAGGCGATAACGAGAAAGATTATAAATTAAAAGTAAGCCCAGACGGCACCATTAAGATAGAATATATTGGTTTAGTTGCAGTGGGTGGGCTTTCTGTAGAACAAGCCGCAGCTAAAATCCGCAGAGCCATGTTAAGTACATACCCTGCTTTGGCTAATGGCCGCACACAAGTAGCGGTTAATCTAGGTAATATTAGAGGCATAAAGATTATCCTTACTGGTGCGGTTGTAAAACCAGGAACCTATACTTTGCCTTCACTGGCCACTGTTTTTAATGCGCTTTATGCTTCGGGTGGACCCGACGAGAATGGGTCTTTCCGTAATATTCAGGTTATCCGTAACAACAAGGTGGTAAGTACAATTGATACGTATGATTTTTTAATTAACGGCCTGCAAAAAGGAAATATTCGTTTACAAGATCAGGATGTAATTCATGTGCCGGTTTATCAAACCCGGGTAGAGGTAACTGGAGAGGTTAAACGTTTTGGCTTCTTTGAAACCGTGAAAGGAGAAAGTCTGGCAGATGTACTTCGCTTTGCTGGTGGATTTAGTACTCAAGCCTATACCGCAAAAATTAAAATCCTACAAAATACCAGTAAAGAGCGCCGGATTATCGATGTTGCTGCTGATGCTTATCAAAGCTATACGCCATTAAATAGCGATAAATATATAGTGGAAGCCATTTTAGATCGCTTCGAAAACCGCGTGTCAATAGTAGGAGCCGTTTTTAGGCCCGGAGAATTTGAGCTTGATAAAGGTTTAACTTTAAAAACATTAATCAATAAAGCCGATGGATTAAAAGAGGATGCCTTCCTATATCGCGGTTATATTAGTCGTTTAAATCAGGATCATACCTTAGCTTTAATTTCATTTGACTTAGGTAAAATTATGGCCGGTACTCAAACCGATATTCCTTTACAAAGAGAAGATAAGGTAACGATCTCTTCTATATTCGATCTGCGCGACGAGTATAAAGTAAGTATTCAGGGCGAAGTACGTGCACCCGGCGATTTTGTCTTTGCAGAACAAATGCACCTGGAAGATTTAATACAAATGGCAGGTGGTTTTAAAGAAGGTGCAAGCCCAAACAGGATCGAAATTTCGCGCCGGATCAAAAATAGTGATGCTAATTCTACATCGGCAAATACAGCCGAAATCTTTGTAGTAAATGTAGATAAGAATTTAGGCTTACTAACTAAACAATTTGTATTAGCTCCCTTTGATATTGTTTCTATTCGTAGTGCAGAAGGCTATACCATACAAAGGCAAGTTAAATTAGAAGGTGAAGTACTTTATCCGGGTACTTATACCATTAACCGTAAAGATGAAAGAATTTCTGATATCATAAAAAGGGCTGGAGGGTTAACTTCTGTTGCTTATGCAGAAGGTGCCTCATTAAAAAGACCCGGAGCCGAGAAAGCAAATCCTGCGGGTAAAAATGTAATTGATAATAAGGAAGAAGACGATAAAAAATTGCTTAACCTTAAAAGGGTACAACAAGCGGGTGTAAAAGACACCATATCTGTGGCACTAGAACAAAAATTAATCCAGTCTGATTTAGTTGGAATTAATATGCAAGAGATTTTAGCGAAGCCACATGGCAACTACGACTTAATTTTAGAAGATGGCGATGTGTTAAGGATCCCCAGAATTTTGCAAACGGTTAAGGTTACTGGCGAGGTACTTAATCCGAATGGAATTGTTTTTAAATCGGGTAAAAGCTTAAAGCAATATGTAAATGGTGCCGGTGGATTTACCTCAAATGCTTTAAAGCGTAATGTTTATGTAAAGTATGCCAATGGTACAGCCGAGGGAGCAACCCGGTTTCTGTTCTTTAAAAGCTATCCTAAAATAAAACCTGGAGCAGAAATTATGGTGCCAAAAAGGGCAGAACGGGAACCAATTACAACCCAAGGGTGGATTGGGATTAGTACAGGGCTGGCATCAGTAGCTGCTATTGTGATTACCTTGTTTAGGTAAATATAACTCGTAAAAAAATGGAACAAGTAAAAAACGAGATTTCTATTCAAGATATGTTATTTAAATTTAGAGATTGGCTACAATATTTTCTGTCTAAATGGAAAATCATTCTTGCCATAAGTTTATTGGGTGCAGTATTAGGGCTGTCTTATGCTGTTTTTAAGAAGACCGAATATACCGCAATAACCACTTTTGTATTAGAAGAAGATAGTCCCGGTGGGGGTGGCCTTGGTCAATACGCAGGCCTGGCTGCTTTGGTAGGTATCGATATTGGCGGGGCAGCTAATGGTATTTTTCAGGGCGATAATATTACGGCTTTGTATAAGTCCAGGTTAATGATTGAGAAAACTTTGTTAACTGAAGCCGAATTTAAAGGTAAAAACCAATTATTGATAGACTATTATGTGAACTTTAATGGCTTGCGAAAAAAATGGAATAAGAAAGAAAAATATGCCAATCTCCATTTTAGTAAAGTTACCGGAAAGCCAGAAACTCGTTTGGCAGATAGCTTAATAAGTGAGATTGTTTTAGATATCAATAAGAAATACCTCAAAGTTGGTAAACCAGACAAAAAGCTAAACTTAATCTCTGTAACCTTTAGTGCTGAAGATGAGTTGTTCGCTAAAAAATTTAACAATACTATTGTAGCTACGGTTAACGATTTTTATATCCAAACAAAATCGAAGAAAGCCTTAGATAATATTAAAGTTTTACAACATCAAACAGATTCGGTAAAAGCGGTAATGAATGGCGCGATTAATACAGCAGCCCAAATTGTAGACTTAACCCCCAATTTAAATGCCTCTCGCCAATCGCAAAGAAGCTCACCTGTTCAGCGTTCTCAGTTTAATGCCGAAGCTAATAAAGCAATTTTAACGGAGCTGGTTAAAAATTTGGAGCTTTCTAAAATGAATTTTTTAAAAAATAAGCCCTTAATACAAGTAATCGATGAGCCTGTTTTCCCATTGGAAGATGATAAGTTGGGAAAGGTTAAAATGAGTGTTTTTGGGTTTTTTATGGCATTCCTTCTTAGTTTGTTTATATTGGTTTTTAGAGAGTTTTTTAAAAAACTAGCTATCCCGGCTAATTAAACCAAATGGAAGTTTTTGAGAAAATCGTAGCAATTGGCTATAGCCTAATCATTCTACTCAATGCTGTTTACTTAAGGCGCTTGGTAGGAACCTGGCTTTTCCCAGGCTGCTTATTTGCGCTCTTCTGGTTTTTCTATACCTTTTTTCCTCTTGTGGTCTTATTTGAAGTTCCCGTTAACCCAAATGCGATTGGCTTTATTACAATGGCAGTATTGTTGTTTTCTTCCACTTTTCTGTTGTTCGATTGGAAGAAAGCTTTTCAAGATAATCTGAATAAGCCAGATCCGGCTTTGGTTTTTAACACCAAATTTTTAAGATTAACCTTAATCATTGCTATTCTTATTTCTTTATTTAGCTCTGTTATGCATGTGTTGGCACAGGATTTTGGTTTGATAGAATTGATAACAAACCCTATAGGGGTGGCCAGTAAATTTGCTAATTCCAGGTACGAAGAGACATTAAACTATACAGTTTTTGGCCCAATTAGCTTATTGTTTTCCAACATATCGGTTATTATTGGGGGATTAATCTTTGGCTCGGTTTCAGCAAAAAAAAATAAGAAAGTACTTTTTGCTTTTCTGCCATCGGCTATTATTTTACTTACCCAATCGTCTAAAGGCCTGTTCTTTTTATCGGTCTTTTTATTCCTAGGCGGGCTCTTGGTAACCAAAGTGTTTTTAAACAAGCTGAGCTTCTTTAATTTTAAGGTAGTTAGGAATGTTTTTTTTATAATGCTTATCTTTATTATTTTGCTGGCTTTATCATTTTTATCCCGCGGACTTCAGGGTATAGATGATACGACAGTATTGCTTGAGAATTTTAGAATTTTATTCTCTTCTTATTTCTTTACTCATATTTATGGCTTTTCCGATTGGTTTACGGCCTACACAGGAGGTAATGCCCAGTTTAGTTACGATGTAAGCAATTACCATTTCGGATTTTATACCTTAACTGCCTTCTTTAAAATGTTAGGTACAGACAAAGTTACATCGGCGGGAGTTTACGATGAGTTTTTTATGTATAAGGAATTGCTAGAATCGAATATCTACACCATCTTTAGGGGCTTAATTATGGATTTTGGCTTATTAGGAGCCCTTGTATTTATGTTGTTAAATGGGTATCTCCTAAATTTGATGTATTATATCTTTTTAAGAAGAACACGGCCTATAATGACGGTGGTTTTGATGATATTTATGGTGGGATATTTTTATATTTCATTCATTATTAGTCTCTTAACATGGGTAATTATTCCTTTTACTTTTCTAATTTGTTATTTAATTTTAAAATTTAACAGCTACAATTTTGTCCTTAAGCCAACTGTTCAAAAATAATAAGGTCCGTTATGCCTGCTATATTTTGCTGGCACAGGGCTTATTCATGCTCTGTAATTTATATATCAATCATTGGATTAGCAAGACATGGAATGTAGAAGGTTTTGCCATTTATAACTTAATCAAACGAATTAGTTCCTTTCTTGCATTCCCGCTTTTAATTGGCGCCGGTATTGGCATCCCCAGGTATATCAGTTTTTTAAAGAAAGATGTTAAAAATAATAGCTTTGAGTATTTGCTTGCTGGATCCTGTATTTTTATAAGTAGTTTACTGCTGTTTACAGCGTTAACTTTTTTATTCCCCTCGGTATTTTTAAAAGTTTTTGAGCAGACCCAGGGCAATAAAAACACCATACTTTGGTGTATGCTCTTTTTTGTGGGTAGCCAGGGTCTGTATGTGCTGGTTAACGCCTATTATCGTGGTTTAATGCAATTTGGCATCATGAGTTTATTGAATGTGCTCCTAATGTCGGTTATTCCACTACTTGTGCTTTTTTATGCAGGTAATATTTTTGACTATTTTTATGGTGTTGCCTTATTTTCTTTATTTATGCTACTGGGTATCCTGGTTTTTATTGCATTTAAAAGTGTAGTATCTATAAGAGCGATACAAATAAAATCGATAAGATTATTTAAATATGGTTATCCAAGAATTGTTGCCGAGCTTGGCTTATTTGCAATAGAATTAATGCCAATCTATTTAATTGGGGTATACATCGGCTTAAAAGAATCGGGCTATCTCTCTATGTGTTTCTTATTGATTAAATTGGCGGCAATGATTTATGAATTAGCGGGCTCTTTGGTGCTGCCTTATTTTGGGAAACTCTATAAAAATAGCAGCTCAACTGTTTTTATTAAAGCTGTTAACCAATTATTAACAATTGGGTTTTTAGGAGGCATCGTTATTGCATTTGGCTTTTATTTACTCATTCCATTTGTAATTGATCAATTTTTCCCTGCTTTAATAACAGCAATTGCTCCAGCACAATATTTATTTATAGTGTTCCCCATTTACGCAGTATACTTGTTGTTGCGAAACATATTAGACATTGTTTTAGAAAAAGCGTATAACTCGATTAATTTGAGCATAGTTTTTGTAGTGCAATTAATTGTATTGGCCATTGGCTTTCATTTTAAGAACTTTATGATTTATACTGTATTAGCCGTGGCTATTCCTTATCTGATACTGGGTATTTTAACTTTTTTGGTGTGGACAAATAGGAAACAGACGATATGAAAGTTGCTTTTGTTTGTGTAAATTTTAATAACCACCAAATCACATTAGATTATATTAAAAATGTAATAAGCATAGCTAATGAACACGAAATTAAAATTATCGTGATAGACAATGATTCTAAAAAGGATGATCTTGCTGCATTAGCTACAAAAATGGAGCAATATCCAGCTGCTACCTTAATCAAATCTATTGCCAATAAGGGTTACTTTAATGGCTTAAACCAAGGTATAGCATGGGCATTGGCTAACGGCTTTAGTCAATATCAGATTATTGGTAATAACGATATCGAGTTTGAATCTGATTTTTTAGAAAAGTTACAAGGTATTAGTTTAAAGGATGATGAATTGGTTATTGCGCCTGATGTACTAACTTTAACAGGGATTCATGAAAATCCACATATTATAAACGGCGTATCCAGGCTGCGTAAAATGATGTACGCCATTTATTACAGTCATTATTATATTGCTAAAATCATCATGCTATTTTACTCGGATGAGCGAAAGGCAAAAACTTTTGACCCAGAGAAAAAATATATTTATATGGGTATTGGCGCATTATATGTTTTAACCCCTCATTTTTTCAAACATTTTAATCAACTTTGGGACAAGCTATTTTTGTATGGAGAAGAAGCGGTATTTGGCGGGCAAATAAGAAGTGTGAATGGAAAAATAGTATACGAACCCAGTTTAAAGTGTTACCATAACGAGTCGGCAACAACCTCAAAAATGAGCTCAAGACATAAATATGAAGTTGTCAGAAGTTCTTATAAAATTTATAAAAAATATTTATAATGATTCAATCCATACAAGATAAAGTCCTTTTAATAACCGGTGGCACTGGCTCTTTTGGGACTGCAGTGCTAAATCGTTTTTTAAATACTAGTCATTTTAAAGAGATTCGTATTTTTTCTAGAGATGAGAAAAAGCAAGATGATATGCGGAATCAACTTAAAAATGATAAGCTAAAATTTTACATTGGTGATGTTCGCGATTATAAAAGCGTGGATCAGGCCATGAGAGATGTAGATTATGTCTTTCATGCTGCTGCTTTAAAACAAGTGCCATCTTGTGAATTCTTTCCGATAGAAGCAACTAAGACCAATGTATTTGGTACGCAAAATGTAATAGATGCTGCAGTAGTAAATAAGGTAAAAAAAGTAATTTGTTTAAGTACCGATAAAGCTGCCTATCCTATCAATGCCATGGGTATTTCAAAAGCTTTAATGGAAAAAGTAGCGATAGCCTCTTCTAGAAATATCAGTAGCAATACCACTATTTGCTTAACGCGTTATGGTAATGTAATGGGGTCGAGAGGTTCGGTAATTCCTTTATTTTTGAAACAAATTAAAGCCGGAGAACCCATTACCATTACTGATTCTAATATGACTAGGTTTTTGATGTCATTAGCAGAAGCTGTAGAGCTTGTTTTATTTGCATTTGAGCATGGTAATCAAGGCGATTTATTTGTAAACAAAGCACCAGCCAGCACCATTGGTGATTTAGCCCAAGCGTTAAAAGAGCTTTGCAATGCGAACAATAAGATAAAAATTATTGGGACAAGACACGGTGAAAAGCTTTACGAAACACTCTGTACCAGAGAAGAAATGCGAAAAGCAGAAGATATGGGCAGATTTTACCGGGTACCTGCAGATCGTAGAAATTTAAATTATAATATTTATTTTTCTGAAGGCGAGCCTGGTTTGTCGGGCATTGCAGATTATCATTCTCATAACACCAATCAGTTAACGGTAGCTGAATTGAAAACATTATTAATTCAGCAAGCTGATATCAAAAAAGATATAGATTTATGCAAGCAATAAGAGATAAGTATGATTAAAGTAGGGATTACTGGCCAAGATGGTTTTATTGGACAATACTTATATCAGGTATTGGGCCTTTTCCCAGAAGAATTTGAGCGGATTGATTTTCAAAAAGACTTTTTTAATGATCAGTATCAATTAAATGATTTTGTGCGTTCTTGCGATGTAATAATTCATCTTGCCGCCATGAATCGCCATCCAGATGCCGAATTAATTTACCAAACCAACATAGATTTGGTTAATCAATTGGTTAATGCATTGGAGGCCGTAAACAGTAAGGCGCATGTTTTATTTTCCTCATCGGCTCAAGAGGAGCAAGAAAATTTATACGGAAAAAGTAAAATAGCAGGGAGAATAAAACTAGCAGCATGGGCAAAAGCTAGTGGTGGAATTTTTACAGGAATGGTTATCCCAAATGTATTTGGTCCTTTTTGTAAACCTTATTATAATTCATTTATTGCTACTTTTTCTCATCAATTGATTCATCATCAACAACCAGCAGTTGAAATAGATGCAGTTGTGCCGCTTATTTATGTAGGCGATGTAGTGCAAGTTATCCTTAATCAAATAAGAATCCATCAAGGAATAGCAGCTTTAAAAATTAAGGCAACCCATAAGCTTAAAGTTTCTGCTATTTTAAATTTATTAAAAACATATCAAACACAATATGTAGTCAACGGTATCATCCCCGAATTGACAGACCCTTTCCAAATTAACCTGTTTAATACTTTTAGAAGTTACCTGGACGTGAAGCATCATTTTCCGGCAAAATTTACGAAACATACAGATGCAAGAGGGAACTTTACCGAAGTTATTCGCTCAAAAGTAGGTGGGCAGGTGTCTTTTTCTACCACATTGCCTGGGATTATTAGAGGTAATCATTTTCATACCCGTAAAATTGAGCGTTTTGCTGTGATCAAAGGAAAAGCATTAATTCAATTGCGCAAAATAGGAACAACAGAAATAATCGATTTGTACCTGGATGGAGCTGAACCTGCTTATGTAGATATGCCAATTTGGTATACCCATAACATCAAAAATATTGGGAACGAAGAGCTCTATACTAATTTCTGGATCAATGAATTTTTTGATCCTAATGATTCGGATACTTATTATGAGGGTGTTTAGGTTGAGGCGTTAGTTATAAACGATGTGGCGCAGATAAATTCGCGGTAAAGGCTAAAAGGGCATGCTTTCTACTAATTACTATAGACTATAAAAAAATCAATGTAAATTAGCACCAATAAATTGATGAGCAACCCATTTATGAATGCAAAATTAAAAGTAGTTACTGTGGTAGGTACTCGGCCTGAAATTATCAGGCTGTCGAGGGTAATGGCCGCCTTAGATGCCTCAGCGGCCATCGATCATCTCATTATTCATACAGGGCAGAATTATGATGTAGAGTTAAATCAGATTTTTTTTGATGATTTAGCTATCCGCAAACCAGATTATTTTTTAAATGCTGCTGGCGCAACTGCTACCGAAACCATTGGTCAGATTTTAATTAAAATAGACCCTTTATTGGCGGAGCTAAAACCCGATGCCTTGCTAATACTGGGCGATACGAATAGTTGTTTGTGTGCTATTCCCGCAAAAAAGCTTCATATCCCAATTTTCCACATGGAGGCTGGTAACCGTTGTTTTGATCAGCGGGTGCCAGAAGAAACCAATCGTAAAATTGTAGATCATATTGCCGATGTTAATTTAACCTATAGTGATATTGCCCGGGGATATTTGCTGAACGAGGGCTTGCCAGCAGATCGGATTATTAAAACAGGTTCGCCCATGTTTGAGGTGTTAAACCATTACTTGCCTGCAATTGAGAAATCGACCATTTTAAGCGACTTGAATTTAACTAAGTTTAAATATTTTGTGGTTTCTGCTCATCGCGAAGAGAACATCAATAGCGATAAAAACTTTAGCAATTTAATGCAGAGCCTTAATTTAATTGCCGGAAAATATGGTTATCCAATTATCGTAAGCACCCATCCGCGTACGCGTAAAATGATTGATTTGAAGCAAATCGAAATGCGACCCGAAGTACAGTTTTTAAAGCCACTGGGTTTTATGGCTTACAACGCGCTACAAATGAATGCACTCGCGGTACTTTCAGATAGTGGTACCTTATCTGAAGAATCTTCTATTTTAAATTTTCCAGCTTTAAACATGCGCGAAGCCCATGAAAGACCAGAAGCGATGGAAGAAGCTGCGGTAATGATGGTAGGTTTAAATCCGGAAAGAATAATGCAGGGTTTGGTCCAAACTCAAGACCAGCGCAGAGGATTGGAGAGAGATTTTAGAAGCGTAACGGATTATACGATGCCGAACGTAGCAGAAAAAGTTGTGAGAATAATCATCAGCTATGTCGATTATATTAAAAGGGTGGTTTGGGCCGAACATTAAACGCATTTTGGAAAGGAAAATATGGGTTGTTTCTGAATTATTTTATCCTGATCAGGTTTCTACAGGGTATATTATAACAGCTATTGCCGAAGAATTGGCAAAGCAAACTCCAGTGCAGGTAATTTGTGGACCAATTGGTTATACCGAAATTGTTGAAGAGCAAAAAACATTGCCTTTAAATATTTATCTTAACAGAGTTAAAGTAGGCAATTGGAATAAAAATAATTTGGTTTGGAGAACCATCAGACAAGTATTGTTAAGTGTTAAAATGGGTTATAAGCTCATGCGCAAAGCTAAAAGTGGTGATACGGTAATGGTAGTTACTAACCCTGCACCTTTACTTTTATTGGTGTCTAAAATCTGCAAGTGGAAAAAGTTAAAGCTCGTTATCCTAGTACATGATGTTTTTCCAGAAAATTTAATTGCTGCAAATATTCTTTCCAAAAGGGGCTTAATTTATCAACTTTTACTATCATTTTTTAATAACGCGTATCAAAATGCAAACCATTTAATTGTTTTGGGTAGGGACATGAAATCGCTCTTTATGCAGAAGATAAATTGGCAGGCTAACAAAATTACGGTTATCCCTAATTGGGCCGATACGGCTACGATATACCCAGTTTTACACCCCCCATCTCCTCAAATAAAATTACAGTTTGCTGGTAATTTTGGCCGCCTGCAAGGTTTAATCCCGTTGTTAAAAGCAATTTCAGGAGCAAATAATGAAAATTTGGCGGTAGATTTTATTGGCACTGGGGCAATGTTAAACACAATGCAATCTTTTGTGCGTAAAGCGCAACTCCATCATGTACATATTTTGCCTCCATTTAAACGCAATGAGCAATTAACAATCTTAAATAATTGCGATGCTTGTTTGGTATCCCTTAGCCAGGGAATGCGAGGCTTGGGCGTTCCTTCAAAAGCCTATAATATTTTGGCTGCTGGTAAACCCATTATTTATATTGGCGATGTTGATTCTGAAATTGCATTTTTGATAGATGAATACGATATTGGCTGGAAATTTGCTGGTTTTAACGAAGGGTTCATTTTATTTTTGCAGAGTTTAAATGAAGAGATTAAGCAAGAAATGATCAGGAAAGGGATAAATGCACGTAATTTGGCCTTAAATGCATATACAAAGGAGAAGGTCTTAAATGCCTATGCTCAACTTATTCAATCGATATCATGATCTTACTTACCGGTGCATCAGGCTTTCTTGGTAAAACATTAACAGCGTTTTTTAAAAACGAGGAGCTGATTACTTTAGGGCGGTCGAGTGGTAACATTAGGGTCGATTTGTCTATGGCAATACCACAATTACCAGCTAGCGATCTTATTATTCACGCAGCTGGTAAAGCACACTTAGTGCCAAAAACGGCCCAGGAAAAGGAAGCATTTTATGCCGCTAATGTAACAGGAACTCAAAATTTATTATTGGGCTTAGAACGTGCACCCAATTTGCCCAGTGCTTTTGTTTTTATTAGTTCAGTTGCCGTATATGGTTTAGAAAGTGGAACTTTAATTACAGAAGCAGCACCTTTATTAGCTACAGATGCTTATGGACAAAGTAAAATAGCGGCCGAAAAACTCATTTCGGCATGGTGTGCAAAACACCAAATTATATGTACTATTCTTCGGTTGCCCTTAGTTGCGGCTCCAAATCCGCCAGGTAATTTGGGTGCTATGGTTAAGGCCATTAAAAGAGGTTATTATTTTGAAATCGCTGAGAGTAATTCAAAAAAAAGCGTCGTATTGGCAAAAGATGTTGCTCAAATTATTCCCTTAGTTAGTACTATTGGTGGTATTTATAATTTAACCGATGGGTATCATCCCTCATTCAAAGAGCTGAGCACTTTAATAGCGCAACAATTAAACAAGGCAAAACCGCCACTTGTGCCTTTGGCATTGGTAAAAGCGATAGCCAGAGTTGGAGATATTTTTGGTATAAGAGCAATAATCAATACTAAAAAACTCAATAAAATTACTTCCAGTTTAACCTTTGATGACGCATTAGCTAAAACGAAACTGGAGTGGAATCCCACACCTGTGCTGGATGAATTTAAATCTGTACCTTAGAAATAATCAAGATCATGAAAAATATTAAAAATTGGCTATTACTCTTTTGTTGTTTGGCAATATCAAAGTACTCAATGGCACAAACGATGCCAGTAGGTTTATTAGATCGCACAGATGATATTTATAGAAGACAGCAATTGTTAGGTATCGATTCTTTAAAATCCTCTTTTATGATTAGGCCCTTATTTTATAGCAGTATTCCAGAAAGTAAGCTGCTATGGAAAAACGACGGGCTAAAGGCGAGCCTATCTGCACTACCCATAGTTTGGCAACAACAATACAATAGCCACCACCCATATGGCACCAATGATGGTGCAATGATTTCTGCTAAAGGCTATCAAACTTTATTGTCTGCGGGTGTTTTTGCAAAGATCGGGCCGTTAAGCATTCAGCTACGGCCAGAATTTGTTTATGCCAGCAACGATAAATTTACCCAAACTTTCGAGGCTGCTAATGAGCCTAGCGTGAAAAAAAGCATCATTGGTTATCATAATACAGTGGATGCGCCAGAGCGTCTGGGCGATGGAGCTTATCAGAAATTGAGCTGGGGACAAAGTAGTATCCGCTTAAATTTTGATCCAGTTTCTATTGGGTTATCGAATGAAAATTTATGGTGGGGCCCGGGTGAACATAATTCCTTGCTAATGAGTAATAATGCGCCAGGTTTTAAGCACCTTACTTTAAATACCACAAGACCAGTAAATACACCCATTGGAGCATTCGAAGCACAATTAATTGCCGGACGTTTAGAAGGATCGGGGATTAATTATCCGGAAATGGTTGTTAAACGTGCCGATTGGCGATATTTATCGGGGGTTGTATTAGTGTATCAACCTAAATGGGTGCCAGGCTTATTTTTAGGTTTTGATCGTACTTTTACGACCTATCATCAGGATTTGGGTAATAAATTGGGCGATTACCTGCCCTTCTTTTCTTCATTAGAGAAGAGTAGCTTCCAAACGGGAAATGTTAATACAGAAGACAATCGCAAAAGAGATCAGCTTTTTTCTTTATTTGCCAAATGGGTAATGCCCGAGGCTAGGGCCGAGGTATATGTGCAATATGGTAAAGAAGACCATAACTGGAACTTGAGAGATTTATTTGTGGAGCCCGAAAACTCAAGAGCTTATATCGCAGGTTTCCGGAAACTCATGCCTTATAAAGGTAAAAACGACGAATTTATTCAATTTGGTTTAGAGTTTACACAAATGGAGGCGGGTAATAAGTCTATTAGAAATTCATCGACCTGGTACACACATGGTGAGGTTAAACATGGCTACACCCATCAGGGGCAATTTTTGGGCGCAGGTATTGGTCCAGATAATATGCAGTCTGTAGATGTGGCATGGGTTAAAGATTTTAAAAGGATAGGTTTTTCTATAGAGCGTAGGGTACACAATAATTCGCTTTACTACCGGATGTTTGGTAATCAATTAGAGCCACGCCGGCACTGGGTTGATTTAGGCTTAGGGACTAAATTTGATTGGAGCTATAAACGTTTTATACTCAATAGTCAATTGGTTTACTCGCACTCACTTAATTATCAATACCGAATTGCTAATCAAGATCCCAATTTGTTTTGGAAATTTGATCAGCAAGATGTGAATAATTTACAGGCTAAGGTTGGGATAATGTATAGGTTGTAGACCTTTATAAATTGGCCACTATCTTTATGAAATTAAAAGTAGGCTTAATGTACTCGTTATAGTGTACTATGCCATCTACGGTGGGTTGCTATTGCTCTACTAATTGACTGCTTTGCTATACAATTAAAGTTAAACTAATTAGTAATACTTAACTTTGATCGTTGCCCGTTTTTCGACTAACGTTTAATAAATCACAAGCGGTCTGCAAAAAACGAGCAGCTGCAAACAACTAACGGCACCATATTTGCTAATAAGCAGAAAAACCTAGAGATAAGTTAAAATTTTACAATACGATTAATTTAAATTAAATTTAACCGGGGTATAAATCATATCTCCTATATTTGTATCAATTATTACTACCGAAAAACGTTCTAAGATGAGAAAAATCTTTTACCTATTTATAGCAGTACTTTTTTTAAGTAGCTGCGGCGTGAAATATAAAACCATTCCTTACTTTACAGACTTACCTTTAAACGAAGATGTAGAGGAAACAATTAATAATAAAACGATCATCAAGATCCAAAAAGATGACATTTTATCGATAACAGTTTCTAGCGCGAGTGTAGAATCAAATGCAATATTCAACTTAGCAAATAATAATTCGGGAGATGGTACTGCTGGTGGGGCTAATCCAATTAATGGTTTTATTGTTGATCATCAAGGAGATGTACAATTGCCTTATTTAGGCGCCGTTAAAGTAGAGGGATTAACTACTGCAGCTGCAAGAGAAATGATTCAGAAGAAGTTAAACGATGGTAATATTTTGAAAAATGCTGTGGTTAGCTTACGTTTAGCCAATTTTAAAATAGCCGTACTAGGCGATGTGGCTAAACCTGGCATTTATCCAATTCAGAATGAAAGGGTAACCGTACTGGATGCCTTGAGTATGGCGGGCGATTTAACGATTACGGGTATGAGGGAAAATGTGCTGCTTATCCGTGAGAATAATGGTAAAAGAGAGCAAATCCGGTTAAACCTACAAAGTAAAGATTTAATGAGTTCTCCATATTATTATCTCCAAACTAATGATGCCTTATATGTGCAGCCAGGACCTGGTAAGTTTGCTAGTGTAGATTCAAGTTACCGTAATGCAAGTTTTGTGCTTTCGGCCATATCCATTATTGTACTAATTATTACCAGGTTATAATTACTTTTAAATGAACACAAGAGAAAATAATATAATTGAAAAAGAACAAGAATCTGTAAACATTAGAGAAATAATCGGGCCATATTTATACCATTGGCCCGTGTTTATTATAGGAGTTGTCATTTGCCTAGCTGGAGCCTTCTTATATTTGCGATATACACCACCTGTGTATTCTGTAAATAGTACCTTATTAATAAAGGATGAAAAAAAAGGAGCTGCTCCTTCAGGTAATGATTTGCTAAGCGAACTGGATATTTTCAGTTCTTCTAAAGTGGTTGATAATGAGATCGAAATCTTAAAATCCAAAACCCTAATGAATAGGGTAGTTAATCGCCTCAACCTGATGATCGGATACTATATGGATGGTAGGATAATTGAAAATGATATTTATGCTACCAAACCGATAAATATTGGCGTAGCCGAACTGGACAGTGTTTGGTACGGTAAAACTTTAAACTTAACTTTCCCTAATAACAATACTTATCTGTTAGAAGAGGCCACCACCGGTAAGAGGGTAAAAGGTTTATTGGATACCCTGCAACGGACGACTTTTGGGGTATTTAAAATTGAAAAAAACGACAATTTTTACACGTGGAGGCAAAAAAATAATGACCCTATCCACCTTACAGTACAAGATCCAAGAGCGGTAGCTAATGCTTATTTGGCTAATCTAACCCTGGGGTTAACCAACAAGCAATCGACAGTATTAAATCTAAGCTTAGAAACAACGGTACCACAACGTGGTGTAGATATCCTTAATACTTTAATTCAGGTTTATAATGAAGCGGCCCTTTCCGATAAAAATAGAACCACCCAAAATACGATGGAATTTATTGATGTCAGGATTAAGCTCATCAATGGCGAACTGAAAGAGGTGGAGAAAGACGTAGAAAGTTTCAAAAGCGAGCGAGGTATTACCACCATGAGCGATGATGCCAATATGTTCTTGGAAAATGTAAAGGCAAATGATGCCAAATTGAGCGAAATTAATTTAAAGATTTCTGTAATTGAAGATATTAAACGTTATGTAAATTCAGAATCTGCCCAAGAAAAACTACCAAGTACCATGGGTATAGATGACCCTGTATTACTTGGGCAAATTACGCAGTTGAGTGAATTGCAATTGCAACGAGATAAATTGTTAGCGACTACCGGGGCGAAGAACCCTATTTTGGATCCGTTAGTTTCGCAGATTGAGACAACTAGAGCAGGAATAAAGGCAAGTATCGATAATATTTCTAAATCTTTAAATAATAATAAAAGGAGCTTATTAGGTACCGAATCGCAAATACAAGGCTCTATTAGAGCAATGCCTGGGCAAGAGCGGCAATTAATTAGTATAGAACGTCAAAAAACGATTAAAGAAACTATTTATTTATATTTATTACAAAAGAAAGAAGAAGCTCAACTTTCTTTTGCGGCCTCTGTTGCCGATACCAGGATTGTAGACCCCGCTATTTCTCCGAAAACACCTATTAAGCCTAAGAGAGAGTTGATTTTCTTAGGAACGTTTTTACTAGGCTTAATTTTGCCTATTGGTTACGTGTATAGCAAAGAAATTTTGAAAAATAAGGTAGAGGGCGCAAGAGATATTACCAAGCTAACAGCTACACCTTTACTTGGAGAAATTCTATATGAAGAAGGGTCTGAAACTATTGTAGTACAGTCGAATAGTCGTAAGGCAATTGCTGAGCAGTTTCGCGCTCTACGTACAAATATGCAGTTCTTACATGGTAAAAATAGTAGTGGTAAAGGAATTGTAACCTTATTAACCTCGAGCATGTCTGGAGAGGGTAAATCTTTTGTGGCTTCTAATATTGCTGTGGCACAAGCCATTAGTGGAAAAAGAACAGTGTTACTGGAATTAGATTTACGTAAGCCTAAAGTGAGTAAATACCTGTCCTTAGATAATAAAATAGGCCTAAGTACTTATTTAATTGGAAAAGCTGAAATAAAAGATATCATTCAGCCTACTGTGATGAGCCCCAACCTCTTTGTAGTCGGCTCTGGACCAGTACCACCAAACCCTTCAGAACTATTATTACAAACAGAAATAGAAATTTTAGTAAATTATTTGAGGGAAAATTTTGATGAAATTTTAATTGATACTCCACCAATTGGTTTAGTAACAGATGCCCAGATTTTAGCTCGTCTGGCGGATGCTACATTTTATCTAGTTCGCCAGAATGTAACCTTCAAGGAACAGATCAAAAATTTGGAGCAACTTCGTCAACAACAAAAATTTCCTAAATTGAACGTAATCTTAAATGGCGTGCAATTGGGCGGTAGCTATGGTTACGGTTATGGTTACGGTTATGGTTACGGTTATGGTTACGGTTACTACTCAGATGATATAAAAAAACGGACTAGGAATATCAAAACAATAACTAAAGATATTTTCAGACGCTTTTAAATATAAGTTTAATGAAGAAAATTTTAATTACAGGGGGAGCTGGGTTTATTGGATCAAATTTAACGGATTACTTTATTAACAAAGGTTATAAAGTAAGAGTATTGGATAATTTTTCTACTGGGCACCGTTATAACCTAGATCATCACTCGTCAAATCCAGCTTTCGAATTGATAGAGGGAGATATTAGAAATCTAGAAGATTGTAAACTCGCTGTCGCAGAAGCCGATTATGTATTACATCAAGCGGCTTTAGGTTCCGTTCCTCGTTCTATCAATGATCCTATTACATCTAACGACGTAAATGTTGGTGGCTTTTTGAATATGCTGGTGGCTGCAAGAGATGCAAAAATTAAACGTTTTGTGTACGCTGCAAGTTCCTCAACTTATGGCGATTCGGAATCTTTACCAAAAGTAGAAGAGGTTATAGGAAGACCCTTATCTCCGTATGCAATAACTAAATATGTGAATGAATTGTATGCAGATATTTTTGCTAAAACATATAACTTAGAAACAATAGGCCTGCGTTATTTTAATGTTTTTGGCCGTAAGCAAGATCCAAATGGTGCTTATGCGGCAGTAATTCCCAAATTTGTAATGCAACTAATGGCGCACGAAAGTCCAGTTATTAATGGTGTTGGCGATTATTCAAGAGATTTTACTTATATAGATAATGTGATCCAGATGAATGAGTTGGCAATGACTACAACTAATCCTCATGCTGTTAATACAGTTTATAATACTGCTGTAGGCGACCGTACAAATTTAAATGAGTTGGTGGATTATTTGAAAGAATTTTTATCAGATTTTGACGCCGATATTGCTAAGGTAGAGATTAAACACGGACCTAACCGGGCCGGAGATATTCCGCATTCTTTAGCCAGTATAGAAAAGGCTAAAAATCTTTTAGGCTACCAGCCATCACATACCATCGATAAAGGGTTGAGAGAAGCTGTTACTTGGTATTGGGAAAACTTAAAAAAATAGGATTAATGGAAATAAATATTGCAAAAGCTAAGATTGGTATTATTGGTTTGGGTTATGTCGGTTTGCCTTTAGCTAGACTTTTTGCTACAAAATATAAAGTAATTGGATTTGATATTAATGAGACAAGGGTCAATTCATTAAATTCGGGAATTGACCATACTTTAGAAGTTGATGAGAAGACGCTAAAAGCAGTAATTATAAATAAATCGGACCAAACAAATGGCCTATATTGTAGTACGGATATCGAGGACATAAAAGATTGTAATATATATATAGTAACTGTCCCTACCCCTGTTGATAAAAATAACCGGCCCAACTTAACTCCATTATATAAATCTAGTGAAACTATTGGTAAAGTTCTGAAAAAGAATGATATAGTTATTTACGAGTCAACAGTTTATCCAGGCGTAACTGAGGAAGAATGTGTGCCTGTTTTGGAAAAAGTTAGTGGCTTGAAATTCAATGTGGATTTTTTTGCTGGTTATTCTCCGGAACGTATTAACCCAGGCGATAAAGAACATACAGTAGAAAAAATATTGAAAGTTACCTCGGGCTCTACCCCAGCTACTGGTCAATTGGTAAACGATTTGTATAAATCTGTGATTATCGCAGGCACACACCTGGCGCCGAGTATTAAAGTTGCAGAGGCGGCGAAAGTGATTGAAAATTCGCAGAGAGACATCAATATTGCATTTGTAAATGAATTGGCTAAAATCTTTAATATATTAGATATTGATACCAATGCAGTATTAGAAGCAGCAGGAACAAAATGGAACTTTTTGAAATTTAAGCCGGGCTTAGTAGGTGGACATTGTATTGGGGTTGATCCATATTATTTGGCACAAAAAGCACAAGAGCAAGGTTATCACCCTGAGATTATATTAGCTGGAAGAAGGTTAAATGACAGTATGGGAGAATATGTAGCTTCCCAGGTTATTAAAACAATGATCAAAAAGGGGTTGAATGTGAATTGTGCAGAAATACTAATGCTAGGAATTACTTTTAAAGAAAATTGCCCAGATGTGCGCAACACTAAGATTGTTGATGTAATTGCAGCTTTAGAAGACTATGGGGTTAAAGTAAGTACTTACGATCCATGGGCAAACCCTCAAGAAGTAAAACACGAATATGGCGTAGATAGTACTACTGTTCTACCAAATCAAAAATATGACGCAATAATTTTAGGGGTTGCACATCAAAAC
This sequence comes from Bacteroidota bacterium, assembly GCA_040388055.1. Lineage (GTDB taxonomy): Bacteria > Bacteroidota > Bacteroidia > Sphingobacteriales > Sphingobacteriaceae > Pedobacter. The sequence continues at coordinate 303,917 of JAZKCO010000002.1, read as the reverse complement.
TTTTTAACAATAGATCTCGATAGCCTTAAAAAGGAAAATGCAGTATTGTATGATGTAAAAGGAATTTTGAAGGTAAATGTAGATGGCAAATTATAATTAAATAATTTTGCTTTTGACAAAGAAACCGTATGAAAAAGATAATTATAACTGGAGGTGCTGCATTAATAAGCGCTTCTGTTGTACGTCATTTTATATCAAGATATTCTACATATAATATTATTAATCTTGATAAGCTAACTTATGCTGGAAACTTGAGCGGCCTAAATGATTTCGAACTAGCCCCCAATTATAATTTTATTAAATCGAATTTTTCAAATAATTATGGATTTCATCATTTTCCTGAAAAATTAATCCCTCTTGCAATTAATAAACCTATTATAAGGCATAGGAAATTAATGCTGCTTACAATATTGGTTACCTTAATGGATAAAAATGTAACAAAGAAGAACTATCAGGCTACTATGAAATACAATAAAGTTAATTCGTAAACAGGACAATAGTAATAATGAAAGGAATTATTTTAGCAGGAGGCTCAGGAACAAGGCTACATCCCTTAACAAAAGTGGTGTCCAAGCAATTGTTACCTATTTACGATAAACCGATGATTTATTATCCATTGTCGGTCTTAATGTTAGCAGGTATAAAAGACATTTTAATTATCTCTACTCCAAATGACTTGCCAAATTTTAAAAATTTATTTGGTAATGGGAGTCAATTTGGGGTTAGTATTTCTTATGCTGAACAACCATCTCCAGATGGTTTAGCTCAGGCATTCATTATCGGTGAAGATTTTATTGGACTGGATGATGTGTGTTTAGTTTTGGGAGATAATATTTTTTATGGCGCAGGCCTTCAAAAATTACTTTCAGACTCAGTAAGTACTGTTATACAAGAGCAAAGGGCTGTTGTATTTGGTTATTATGTCGAAGATCCCGAACGTTACGGTGTTGCAGAATTTGACACGGAAGGAAATGTGCTAAGTATAGAGGAAAAACCAACTCAACCTAAATCTGATTATGCAGTAGTTGGATTATATTTTTATCCCAATTCTGTAGTTGAAATCGCTAAAGAAGTGAAACCTTCCGAGCGAGGAGAATTAGAAATAACAAGCATTAACCAGACCTATTTAGCACAGCACAACCTAAAATTACAAAAAATGAGTAGAGGGTTTGCGTGGTTAGATACAGGTACACACGAATCATTAACTGAGGCTACTGAATTTGTGAAAGCAGTTGAAAAAAGAACCGGTTTAAAAATAGGTTGTATAGAAGAAATTGCTTTGAATTTTAACTGGATTAAGAAAGAAAGTCTTTATGAAGAGGTAAAGAACTTAAAAGGAGATTATTTTGAATATTTAAAAAAAATTATTAGAAAACAACTAAAATAGTTTTAATCAAACCAATTTTTTTTAAAAAAACCTGATAAATTAAAGAATTAAATATCTCATCATGAATAAAGTAACTAATTTTCTAAGAAATAGCTATAAAAAATCTATTGATGGAACAGGATTAGCTGTTTTTCGAATCTTGTATTCTTTGGTGCTTTTATGCGAAATCGCTCAAATGTTTTATTTTAAAGAGCTAATTTTTGATAAAATTCCTTTTATAGACAAAGCAGAAATCAATTTTGGGATCCCAATTGCAATTTGGTTTATTTCGGTATTATTAATTCTTTTTGGTCTTTTTACTCGATTTTCGGCAATAATAAATTATTTATTGAGCCTTATCTTAATAGGGACAATTACCAGTTATGAATACCATGTGTTTTATGCTTATATGGGGGTAAATTTTTTATTAATGTTTCTTCCGGTTAGCAAATGTTTATCCTTAGATAGATTGTTATTAAAACTTAAATATTCTAATACCACCTTTCAATACAATCCACCAAGAAATGTTAGCCAGTTATATTATTTTTTACCATTATATGTTGCTGTTGGTCTGGTTTATTTCGACTCTATTTTTGTTAAGTTAACTGCTCATAGTTGGTTAAGCGGATTGGGAGTTTGGATGCCGGCCTCATTTCCAATGATGGCACAATTTAACCTTTCCTTTTTACTGAATTTAAAATATCTGGATTACTTTTTAGGCTATCTGACCTTATTGTTAGAGTTGATTTTTATTTTCGTCTTTTTTCGGAAAAAGTTTAGAATTCCAGTCTTTATAGTTGGGATTTTTCTTCATATAGGGATATTGATTTGTTTTCCAATACCATGGTTTGCGCTTACACTTTGTTCTTTATATTTTTTATTGATACCTGTTTCCTTTTGGAAAAAGTTTTTTAAATCCAAAAACACAAAACAAGACTTCTTCTTTTATTACGACACAGAATGTCCGCTATGCATTAGAACAAAAATTACTATTACACATTTGGATTGGTTTAATAAAATTGGCTTTAAAACGGTACAGTTTGATGCTCAAGACCAAGAGAAGTTAGCTAAAATAGATCAGGAAATACTTTTAAATGATATACATAGTGTTGATGCAAAAGGAAATGTATATGCAGGAGTAGATACTTATATCCAGGTATTTAAAAGAATATTTTATTTATTCCCGCTATACTTATTATTAAAAGTCCCTGGTATTTATCATTTAGCAAAAAATATATATGCTTATGTCGCTAAAAATAGAGACACCGAGCGCTGTACAGAGGACAATTGTGGCTATAATCCACCATCAATTCCAGATAATGAAAAGATTAAAATCTTACAAAACTATACCTTAGATAATTTGAAATTTGATGTGCTTAAAAGTATCATTTACTTTTTTTCCATCATTCAAATAATAATAATTTTAGATAGCCCCCTAATTAACAATTTTAAAAAAACTGTAGGAATTAATAACCGCTATATTGATTTTGCATTTTATGGGTTAAAGAAGGCAACTATTTTTGTTGCTAAACCATTATTTGGCCTAACTCAACATAATGTCTTTATTGATAAGTTTCATTATGATGGTTATAACCATATAATTGCAATTGTTTATTTAGATAAGAAAGGCCAGGAAACATGGTTGCCAATAATTGATAAAAATGGACAGCCGTCCTATTATAATTATGGGACAAATTGGAGGAAAATGTCATTCAGTACAAATAATCCAAATATTGATCCAAATCATTTAAATAGTGGAGTAAGAGATTTCTCGGCTTTTTGGGCCCATAAAAATAACATCAGCTTAAAAGATGCAACTTTCATAATTAAGGTTAAAAAAATAGACAGTACTAATAAGTGGGAAAAAGACTTTTTAAATAAACAAATTGCAAAGCCTTGGATTGATGGAGGATATGTAAAATGGCATGAGAACAAGTTTCAACCCTATATAAAGAATATTGAGGCTTTATAGTTTTTATGAAACAAGCAATTATTATAGCTGGAATTAATGGCTTTTTAGGAAATCGATTAAAAGAAATTCTTAAGGAATATTTTACAGTATACGGAATTGCAAAAGAAGAATGTTTTGATGGGGATAACCATGTGTTTTCTTCATCGGCGATTGAGGAAATAACAATAAAACCAGATTTCTTAATTTTATGCCATGCTGCTGTTTCTTCCGGGAATATTAGTCAATCCAATGATTTATTATATGATGTGAATGTTAAATTGACTGAAAGGATCATCTCGAAATTTAACACCTCAAAAATTGTTTATATATCAACAGCGTCAATTTTTGATCATGGTAAAGATACTATTACTGAAAATACAATTGATAACCCTGGAAATGAATATGCTATTTCAAAACTTTGGGCAGAAAAATTAGTTTTAAAAAGTGGGAATGGGGTTATCATAAGGCTTTCATCGGTATATGGCGCCAATATGAAAGAATACACCATTATCCCTAATTATGTTAATCAAGCATTAAGTAAAAATAGAATAGAGGTTTGGGGAAGGGGTAATAGGAAACAGAATTACATTTTTATAGATGATATCTGTAAACTAGTATGGAAGGTATTATCTTTACATGATCGAGTATGCAATCAAATACTTTTAGGGGTTAGTAATCTGGAATATTCAAATTTAGAATTAGCTACAATAATTGCTGAGTTTACTAAATCTAAAATTGAATTTATAAAAGAAGATAATTCAACTTCTCTAAGTTATAATAATAAAAAGACACAACAACTCTTAAGCTGGCTTCCTGAAGCCAATTTAAAACACGAAGTAATAAATTATATTAAATGGAAACAAAAACAGTCCTAGTAACTGGTATAGGTGGTAATGTTGGGCAAGGTATTTTACGGAACATTATTTCTTTAAATTTAAATATAAGACTAATAGGTGTTGATATTGCAGCTTTTACACCAGGGAATTATTTGTGCCATAAAACATATATGGTTCCTTATTCGTACGATGAGGAATATATTCCTTCAATAAGTAAAATCATTGAAAATGAAAAAGTAGATTTAGTATTGCCGTCGACTGATTACGAGATATATTATTTAGCAAAAAATCGTGATAAATTAAATGCGGAAATTGTTGCAAGCAAAGCTTCAACTGCAAAAATTTATTTAGATAAATACGAGACCTATTTACATTTGTTTAAAAATAATATTCCATTTGCAAAGTCTTGGTTAACTGGATCATACGATTTTTCTGAAAAGGAGATCATTGCCAAACCAAGAGAGGGAAGAGGTTCTAGAGGGATATTACTTAATCCGGAAAACCCCAATGATCTGCCAGAAGGGTATATGATCCAACCATTAGCTAAAGGGATAGAAATTACAACTGCCGTTTATGTGTCTAAAAATAATAAATTACATGGTTTATTTACTATGGAACGAAAATTAACAAATGGTACAACCACCGAGTCTAAAGTTATTTTTCAATATGATGCACGCTTAAAGGTTATTGCTCAAAAAATGATTGATTTAGGAGGCTTAGTAGGGAGTTTTAACATACAAAGTATTGTAAATGATAACCACGAAATTATTCCTTTTGAAATCAATTGTAGAATATCAGGCACAAACTCAATTCGGCACAACTTAGGATTTCAAGATGTGAAATATGCAGTCCAAGAGTATTTATTAAACGAAAAACCAGATACCCCTAAACCTATAGAAGGCATCGCAACTCGAATTTTAATAGATGTAATATATCCTAATGCTTCAGATTTTGAAAAATTAAACAGTACTAATCATTTATTATTTTAGTAATGATAAAATATATTTTTTTTGATGTTGCAGGAACTTTATTGGGTAAACCGACATTATTTACCATCATTAAAAACACTTTGTCTGATTTTGGGCATCAGGTAAGCCTTGAAGAAATTAAACAAAAACATAAACTTTTGTCAGAAGTGATTCATTTTCCTGATAGAACAGATGAAGCTTTTTATAAAAAGTTTAATTCAGATTTAATTTATTTGTTTGGAATAGTTCCTACTGTTGAATTGGTACAGGCTATTTTCAAAAACTGCACCTACTTGCCTTGGGAAAAATTTGAAGATACCATAGTGTTGCCTGAATTAAATATACCGATCGGCGTCATTTCAAATTTTAATACCACGCTAAAAGAGAAACTTAATTCGTTCTTTGGGGTAATATTTTCAGATGTTTTAGTCTCCGAAGAACTGGGAGTCGCTAAACCAAATATAGAGTTTTATAAAAGCGCTTTAGATAGAATACCGTATAAGGCAGAGGAGGTCTTATATGTTGGAGATTCGATAAAACTAGATTTAGAACCCGCTTTAGAATTGGGCTTTAAAGTACTTATTGTTGATAGAGATCAGTTTTATCCGAACTTAAAGTGCAGGATTTCAAACCTAAGTGAAATTAAGAATTATTTACGATGAATAAAACTTTAGCCATACTAGGGTCTGGGCACTTGGGCCAGCAAATTGCTTATTATGCAATTTCAGATAATCATTATGATAAGGTCGTTTTTTTTGATGATTATTCTTCAGAAAAGGAACAGAATGGTTTTCCTATTTTAGGGAATACAAACGATGTTGAACGAGAGTTTTTAGCTCATGCTTTCGACGAGATAATTATAGCACTTGGGTATAAGCATTTAACGGTCAAAAAAGACCTTTACGAGATGTTTAAGAATAAAATTCCCTTTGGAAGAATAATTCATTCTACATCTTGGATTGATAATACCGCTAGTATTGGCGATGCATGTGTTATATATCCTCGTTGTTCTGTAGACGCCAATGCCATTATTAAAGATAATACAGTTCTTAATATTGGGTGTACTATTGCACATGATACAACTATAGGAAAGCACTGTTTTTTGTCACCAAGGGTAGCCATGGCTGGGTTTATTACAGTAGAAGATTCTTGTATAATTGGAATAAATTCTACAATTATAGATAATGTAAATATTGTTTCTGGGACCCAAACAGGTGGTGGTACAGTAGTTACTAAAAACATAACTAATCCTGGACTATATGTAGGTAATCCAAACAGATTTATAAGATAATGGCAAAAATATTTTTTAAAGGATTAAATGAATTAAGAGCTATTGCTGCTTTAGCAGTAGTTTTTCATCATATTGAGTTGTTTAAATCTAAGGATTTTAAAGCTAGTTTGTTTTCAACTCCATTAGAATACTTTACTGCTCATATTGGCAAAAATGGAGTATACCTGTTTTTTGTATTAAGTGGGTTTTTGATCACTTATTTATTGCTTCAGGAAAAGAACAACTTTAAAACAATTAATTTATTAAAATTTTATTTCCGTCGAATTTTTAGAATTTGGCCTCTATATTATTTGATAATTTTGATTTCATTTTTACTTATCCCTTTATTAGCAAATGAATTTGAAATTTTTAAGGGAACCCCTTATTTTTTTGATAGAATAACCGATCCTGTTAATTATTCTTCAAGCTCTTTACTTTGTTATTTGTTCTTTTTGCCAAACTTAGCTATCCACTTTAACTATATAGTGGTTGGGTCTTCACAAACATGGTCTGTAGGAGTAGAAGAACAATTTTATATTTTATGGCCGCTTTTAATTTTATTTTTTAAAAAGAAATATATGCCTTTTGCATTTTTAGGGATAATAATTATAATGCCTTTTTTCTCCTACTTTATATTGCCAATATTTTCTTTTGAATATATGTCTATTGGTGCATTGGGTGGTTACACACTTTTTTATTTCCCAGATTTAATCAAAACATTTTTTAAAAAACGCAGTTTGATCTATTTTTTAATAATTGGGTTAATTTTGTTTTTCATGAGCATAGGGTTGGTCCATAATTACATACAAAGCATAATATTAGCAGTTCTGTTTATCGCTTTAATTTTAAACACAGTGACAAGCGATTCTAAGCATATTTTTAGTAGCTCAGCCTTTTCATTTATAGGAAAAATTTCTTACGGCGTATATATGTACCATCCCTTTTTAATGTTTTTAATATTTCCAATTGCAAATAGATATTTTGAAGCTAATGGGATTGTTTATAATGTATTTCTTTATTTCTTTATACCTGGACTTTCAATTTTATTAAGCCACTTATCTTATAAATACTTCGAATTAAAATTTATTAAAATAAAAGATTCTAAATTTAATACCTTATGATCCCTTTCAATAAACCTTATTTAACCGGTAAAGAGTCGCATTATTTATATGACGCAGTAAGTACTGGCAAACTTTCAGGAAATGGAAAGTATACACAGCTATGTCAGAAATTTTTGAAAGAGACTTATGGTTTTGGTAAATGCTTGCTTACCACATCTTGCACTGATGCGCTAGAAATGGCAGCTATTTTGATTAATATTGAGCCAGGAGATGAGGTAATTATGCCTTCATATACTTTTGTCTCTTCTGCTAATCCATTTATACTGCGTGGTGCGAAGATTGTGTTTGCAGATAGCAGAAAGGACCATCCCGGTATTGACGAGGCCTCCATCGAGTCCTTGATTACGCCTAAAACTAAAGCAATTGTGCCAGTTCACTACGCCGGCATTGCATGCGATATGGATATAATTATGGATCTGGCTAGGAAGTATAATTTATTTGTAATTGAAGATGCTGCTCAAGCTATCGACAGTTATTACACGGGGAGGGACGGAGTTAAGAAGGCATTGGGAAGTATAGGACATCTTGCTGCTTTTTCATTTCATGAGACTAAAAACATTATTTCTGGTGAAGGAGGAATGTTAGCAATTAATGATGAACAGTTTGAAAAACGAGCAGAGATTATTTGGGAAAAGGGTACTAATAGGTCGGCATTTTTTAGGGGCGAAGTAGATAAATATGGCTGGGTAGACATAGGTTCTTCCTTTCTCCCTTCAGAATTAATTGCAAGTTTTTTATGGGCTCAATTAGAAAACGTGGATAAAATTCAGATACAAAGAAAAAAACACTGGGACTATTATTATAATTCATTAGGCGAATGGGCGGAATCTAATGAAATTGGATTGCCATACGTTCCTGATTTTGGTACGAATAATGCGCATATGTTTTATCTTGTTTGTAAAGATGGAACCCAGCGAAGAGAATTAATTAAAAAATTGAAAAGTGAGGATGTTCATGCCGTTTTTCATTATTTAAGTTTGCATAAAAGTCCATTTTATAAAGATAAACATGATGGAAGATCCTTACAAAATTCGGATCATTATTCAGATTGTTTAGTCCGTTTACCTTTGTTCTTTGAGCTGAATGAACAAGTGTTAAACGATGTTTGTTACACTATAAAAAAGTAAATGAAAGTTCATGTATACGGTAACGTTCTAAATCTAGGCTTTATCTCAGTAAAAATGCTGCGCTCTAAAGGGGTCGATGCTATATTGTTTTTGGACGACTCTTCGAGCCTTGAGCAAGATTATCCATGGTGGGATGATACTTCTATAGACAAAGACAATCTTCCAGAATGGATTAAATACTATAAGACATTTCCATTTTATTTGTTTCCGAATAAAGAAACGAATAAAATGATTCAAGATTTTTCAAAATGCGATGTTGCATTTGTATCTTGTTATGGCCCAATGTTAGCAATGAAGGCAAAATTGCCCTTTGTATTCATTAGTGCAGGTAGCGATTTAAATATGATTGATTTAATGTACGATTTCAAAAGAGTATTATTTACTTCAGCCTCATTAAAATCAAAAATAAAGAAAACCATAAAAATACTTACTTATTCCCCACTTCAGAAGAGAGCTATTGTTAAGCATGCTAATAAAGTGATTTCGGGGGCTGGATACCAGTATAAAAATTTTATAGAAAAAAATGGCATTTTACATAAAACATTAAAACTTAATATGCCTAAGGATATTAAGAATTATGCTGCTGCTTTTGATGAGGAGTTAAATGAAAAATATAAAAAATATAAGGTAGTATATTTTATGCTGTCGAGGCATACTTGGGTTTCTGTATGGAATAACTATAAGGGAAACGATAAGTTTATAAAAGCATTTGCAAGGTTTGTAAAAGAGTATAATCCTAATGTTTTATTTATTTGTTCGACCAAAGGAATAGATAGTGAAAAAAGTATGAAATTGGTAAAAGATTTAGATATTGAGCAATATATAGAATGGGTTGATGATATGCCAAAACACAATTTAAAACGCTACCAATCTCTACCTAATATGGTTATGGTTGATAATTTTTGGCATGATAAATGGCAAATACAATTCCCTGGAGATAAAGAGAAACCAAAAATTGGGTTCGGTTTTGGAAGTATTGAGTCTATGGCATCGAAAAGACCCTTAATAACTGCTTTTACAGATCATGAATTTTATGGTAATGAAAATCCCCCTATTTTTAACGCTTTTACGATCGATGAAATATATGATGCAATTGTTCAGAGTTACAAAATGGAGAATAGTGAGTTATTAGAAATGGGAGAAAGAGGATATGATTTTATTGAAAAATGGTACGATAATGAAAGTCCTGAAAATAAAATTCTAGAGGTAATCGAACAAGTCTATAAAGAAAGTTTTAATGCTAAATAAGTATAAAAAGAACTCTAAACTTATAAAGGAAGGGTTATTAGTTAGTATTACCGAGTACTTCATGCTTGGAACCATCTTATTAGTAACCATCTTTTTAAATCGGTTTTATGGGAGTAATATTTTAGGAGATTTTAGTTTTTCTTACTCTTTATCTCAAATTTTGATTTTTGGTATAGGTACCGCCTTTAGCCCCTTACTTAGAAAAGAACTTACCTTAAGTCTTGAAAATAAGGATAGCATTGTAAATGATATTTTACATTACAGGATAATATTGTTATTGACAGTTTTGATATTAAGTATCCCTTTTATTCTTTTCTATAAAAGTAATTACTTGATTTATGTCTTTTTTGCTTTGGCAGTTTCGAAAGGGTTAGACTTGTTTAGCGATACATTTTATACTTATTATCAATCGACTTATGAATTTAAACCATACACAATTTTTAAATGTGGGCATGCTTTTTTTTTAATATTGCTAATTTCACTCGTCGCATTTTTTAAGTTAAAAATAGAATACATTTATTATAGCTTTCTCTTTTCTTCAGTCTTGTTTTTTTTAATAAACCTTATATATGTCTACAGGAATAAGATTATATCTTTAAGATTGTCGGGCGTTTTTAAACTGGGTACGGAAAAGAAGCAATTATTAAAAGATGTGTGGCCAATAATATTAAATGCTATTATTTTTCAATTGAAATCAAGATTTAGTGTGTTAATTATATTTTTTTTACTAGGGAATACCGTTACTGGTGTTTTTTCATCTGTTTTAATGACTTTGACAGTTTTTACAGCACTATCTTCCCCTTTAGGAATAGTGTTGTTCCCTGGCTTGAATCGAGTATACTCCGAAGATCCTGATATGCTTAAGAAATATGCAAAAAAAATAACAGTAAACTTATTTTTAATTGGAGTAGCCGTAACCATTTTCTATTTCCTTACTTTGAAATTGCAGATTATGGTCTTAGGTAAGCTGCCAGATTATGCTAACGAAATGTTTATCATAATGGGGCTTAGTATTCCCGCGTTAATTGCAATTGGTGGGATAGGAAATATTTTTGTGATTATTAATAAGCAGAAGGAAGCAGTCTTGCTAGGCTTTATAAATCTGGTAACTACAATTATTTTATTTTATATTTTAATAAATTATTTTAAAACGGTAGGGCTTTCTATAGCGTTTTTGATAACCGCTATGCTGAATTTAATAACGCTCTATTACTTTTTTGTTTACCTTTTAAATAAAATAAATAAAAACATCAATAACTCAATTAGGTTATAGATTCAATTATCATTATATGTTACTAGATATAACTATTTGCGTTATTTTATTTATAGTAGGTTTTAACCTAAAGTATTATTTTAAAAATTTTACGCGTTCTGAGAGGAAAATCCTTAATGGCTTGTTTTTTTTGCATTTGTCATTTGGTATAGCTTTCATCACATTTAACTTATCAGGCTTTGGAGGAGATGCAATAGGTTATTGGCAATACCCTAGAATATATGGTTGGGACTATATCATAAACGCAATAAGCCAAAAATCTCCAAGTGCGTATGTGTTTTTTATTAATTATTTTTTGACTAATATATTAAGTCTCTCTTTCATAACGGTTAGTATGTTTTATATCATTTTGGGCTATTTTGGATTCGTGGTATTACTACAAATCATAAAAGAAAATATTCCAAACTATCATATACTAAAAAAGGTAAAATTATTAGGCTTGCCAATTTTCCCGTATGTTTTATATTTTCCAAACATCCATTTTTGGACATCAGGTATTGGCAAGGATACATTGCTTTTTTTTAGCATTGTTATTTTTATTTATGGGATTAAAAATATTCGTAAGAGGTTTTTATATATTATAATTTCTGCTACCATAAGTATATTTATTAGGCCACATATTTTACTGTTTTTATGCTTGGCATTTGCATTGGCAACCATTCTTCACGGCAGGATAAAAGCTTATCAAAAAGCATTATTGTTTATATTATTTGCTGCGGTTCTTGTTGTTTTAATCCCCAGGGTAATGGAGTTTACAAAAATTGAAAATTTTCAAACCCAAGCTTTCGAAGATTTTTCCAACGATAAAGCTCAAAAGTTAAATAGCCGGTCGGCAGATTCAGGAATTGATATCAGCAATTACTCTTATCCTTTTAAAGTTTTTACTTTCCTTTTTAGACCATTATTTGTTGATATGGGAGGTTTTTTAGCAATAATTGCTTCCATCGAAAACTTAGTTTTTATTTTCTTTTTTGTGTATGTCTTACGTAGTAAACCTATGGAAGCCTTTAGGGAGGGTAATATCGTTATTAAAAGCTTATTGTTGTTTTTTATAATTGGAAGCTTAGTATTCCCGCTAACCCTTGGTAATCTTGGTATAATTTTAAGACAAAAAGCACCATTTATAATTGTTTTTATCGTTTTCGGACTTTGGGTAATAACTAAAAAACACGAGAGGATAATGGCAAGAACTATATAAAAGAAAGCTAGCTATTGTCTTTTCGATTTGAATTAGCTCTTTTACATTTAATATTAACTTAATTTAACTATATGGAAAAATTATATCAATTGCTTCCTTCTTTTTTTCAAAATGTTATGATTACAATCTATAATATAAGAGAATATAGCAAAAGGTATGGAGGTAGATATCTTAAATATAGACAGCAGTACTTAACAAATAGAAGTTTAAGTTTAAGCCAGTTAGAAGAATATCAAAAAGAGAAGTTTGTTCAATTTGTACAACATGCTATTCAAAATTCTACATTTTATCGAGATTCCTTAAAGGGGATAGAAATTGATTTTAATCAATTAGCAATGTTTCCAATAATAGGAAAAGAATTATTGAGGCAACACATAAAGGATATTTATACAATATCAAAATCCAAGGCAATTTTATCAAAGACAGGTGGCACTACGGGGAAATCCTTAGAGGTATACTTTACACATGATAATATGCAAGATAGATTCGCATTATTAGACGATTTTCGTTCAAGGTATGGTTATGAATTAGGGAAAAAAACAGCTTGGTTTTCGGGTAAAAATTTACTGACATCGAGAGATGTAAAGAAAAATAGATTTTGGAAAACGGATTACTGGTATAAAGTAAGGTATTACTCAACTTTTCATATAAAAAGGGAGTATTTGAAGTATTATATAGAAGACCTTATTCGTTTCAAACCCGAATATATGGTTGGTTTTCCATCCTCTATTATGGAAATTGCAAAGTTTGGCCTCGATAATGATATTTCCTTTCCACCTGGGATTATCAAAGCCGTTTTCCCAACCGCAGAGACAATTACTCCGACTATGAGGGAAATTATTGAAACATTTTTTAAAACTAGACTCTATAATCAATACGCTTCATCTGAAGGAGCACCATGGATTTTTGAATGTAAAAATGGAAACCTACATTTGGAATTGCAAAGCGGTGTTTTTGAGGTTTTAGATGAGAATAATCAACCGGCAAAATCTGGAAGATTGATCGTGACTTCTTTTACTACTGAAGGTACTCCGTTAATTCGTTATGATATTGGAGATAGCCTTACCCTCGAGGATGAGCACATAAATTGCGATTGCGGAAATAACAATCCTTTGGCAAAAGAAATTTTGGGAAGAATTGACGATTATATTTACTCTCCTAAGAATGGGAAAATAAATTTAGGAAATGTATCAAACACTCTAAAAGGTACTTATGGGATATTGAAATTTCAGGCAATTCAAAATGAATTAGATAAAATCGCCATTCTAGTAGTTGTGGATAATTCTGTTTACAATAAAAGTACAGAAGAAAAATTTATCCAGAATTGGAAGGATAGAGTAGGGGATGATATGCTATTGACTATTCAATATGTAGAAGATATTCCGGTTGAAAAAAGCGGGAAATATAGAATTGTCAAGAATAATATCAAACATTTGATAAATTAATAGATTGAAGAAGGCATAGATAGCAGATTTAATTTGTAGGTCAATGCAATAAATAAATTAGAGATTTAAACATGAACCATCCAATATTTACCATATCACTTGATTTTGAAATGATGTGGGGAGTTTTTGATAAACGCTCAATCAATACCTATGGAAGTAATATTTTGGGTTCGGTAAGTGTTATTCCAAAAATGTTAGCCTTATTCGAAAAATATAATGTGCATGCAACTTGGGCAGTAGTTGGTTGCTTGCACTTTAATAACCTCTCGCTATTAAGCGCACATTTATCAAAGAATGAAATTAATTATTGCAATTCTAAGCTATCTGCTTATAAGCATGGCTTGACTATAGATGAAGGAGATTATCTTAATTATTATTCTGCGCCAGAATTGATAAAAAAAATAGCACAGACCCCTGGTCAAGAAATAGGAAGTCATACTTTTTCTCATTATTATTGTTTAGAACCCGGCCAAACAATAGCCAGCTTTTCTGATGACCTGAGACAATCTATTGACATTTCTGCCGTTCATGGCTATTCTACTAAATCTATAATATTTCCAAGAAATCAATACTCAACGGAGTACCTTAAGGCTTGTAAGAATATGGGAGTAGTCACCTATAGAGGGAATGAAAATAATAGGCTACAAACCCCTAGAAATCAAGATAAATTGAGCTTAAGCATACGCTTGTTGAGGCTGATAGATTCGTACCTCAATTTAACTGGGTCAAATGACCATAAAATACAAAGCCCGGCCGATGATATGCCAATTAACGTGCCATCAAGCTCATTTTTTAGACCATATAATGCTAAGTTGAAACTTTTAGAATGGCTAAAAATAAGAAGGATTAAAAATTCGATGACCAAGGCAGCCAAAAATAATTCTTTATATCATTTGTGGTGGCACCCACATAATTTTGGGATAAATCAACAACAAAATTTAAAGCAATTAGAAGAAATCTTAAAACACTATTCCTATTTAAATAAAGTATACCTAATGAAAAGTTTAAATATGAATGAAATTGGCAATAATTATAATTCGAAATGAAAGTTATTCTGTTAGCAAGTAGTGGTGCATCGACTAATATACTATATAATAAGATTAACGCACATTATGAAATTACAAGCGTAATAATTGAAGATAATATAAGTGCTAAAGTTTTCTGGGAACGGAGGATAAAGAAGCTAGGGCTTTGGAAAGTGCTGGGTCAGGTTTTATTTATTGTAATTATACAAAAGATACTTAAAATGACTTCTAAAGCTAGATCGATAAGTATTCTGAAAGAAAATGGATTATCTACCGAGTGTATTCCTGAAAATAAATTATTAAGGGTTAATAGCGTCAATTCTGAAAAGTTGATAGGATTACTTAAACAAGCCAATCCGGATTTAATTTTAGTAAATGGAACCAGAATAATTTCTAAAAAGGTATTGAGCGCAACTCAGGCTCCTTTTATTAACATCCATGCGGGTATAACACCCGAATACAGAGGAGTGCATGGAGCATATTGGGCATTTTATAATAAAGAACCTGATCTTGCAGGAGTTACCTTACATTTTGTCGATAAAGGGGTAGACACCGGAAATATAATTGATCAACAAAAAATAACAGTTTCAAAAAAGGATAATTTTGCAACTTATTCACTTCTTCAGCTAAGTGCTGGAATTAATTTATTGATGAATTATTTAGATAATAAGAAAGAAAAGAAACAAAATATACCCCATATCTTAAGCAAGGGGAAATCTAACCAATGGTATCATCCCGGGTTTTTTCAATATATTTTTCACAGATTGATGTTTAAGGTTAAGTGAGAAGATCGTTCTTGTTGTTAACACCGGTTGGCTTTTGCCCTTACCAAAGGAAGCATTAGATAAGGGCTGGGAAATTTATTTGTAACGATTTAATCAGATACTATTTATCGCTACATTAAAATTAAACTTCGTGTTATTGCCAAAGTCTCTATAGAAGAGATAGAATTTTAAAAATAACATCAAACATTTAATATCGTAATTTTGTCTTATAATTTTGATGGTATGCTGATAAGAAATATTGTAATATTGTTATTGATAACGTTTAACTGTGTCGCTGAGACCATAAATGTTAAAGATTATGGGGCAAAAGGTGATGGGGTAACAAACGATTATCCAGCTTTAAAAAAAGTAGTCGACAAGATTAATAATAATGGAGGTGGCACCCTATATTTTCCTCCTGGTAAATATTATATTGGGGAATTTCACGATGGGACTAATACAATAACCGATTTAGAATTCAAGAATTGTAACAACTTAAAAATTTATGGCTTAAATGCTGTTATTTCGTTAAAAGGTAATTTTAACCGCCCGGTAACTAGAAGAACTACTAAGCATGTATTTAGTAATGTAGGCGCAATCATTCCCATTAAAATTATACAGTGTACAAATGTTGTCGTTGAAAACCTAGAGATTAATGGCAATTTAGATCAGATGACGAGAGATAAAGATGTTATGGAGACTGGTGGACATTTAGTGTCAATATCCGAATCAAAAGGTGTAACCCTAAAGAATTTATATCTTCATCATGCACAGACCGATGGTTTGGTAATAAGGGGGACTAATAAACCTTCATTCGATGTAAAAGCCGATCATATTGTATCTGCTAATAATGCTCGACAAGGCTTAACAATTGGGTACTTAGTTGGTGGCGAATTTACAAACTGTAAGTTTATTAATACCGGCCTTACTGGAGGTAAATATGGAAGCCATGCCCCAGCTGCCGGACTTGATATTGAGCCGAACAAAAATACGGATATTGTAAGCGATGTTAAGTTTGTAGACTGCCTGTTTGAGCGTAATTTAGGTTCTCAGTTTACCTGTTCTTCTCCAGAAACAATTAAAAATATTTCATTTACGAATTGTAAGTTTATCGCTAGTGAACAGAGCTACAGGTATACTATAATTGTAAGTGCAAAAAATGTGCTTTTTGAAGATAGTTATATTGATTGCATAGATGGGAGTGTATATCCAACTTGGCAAAAGGAAGGCAGCAGCAGTATTTTTAAAAATTGTTACATAGCCAGTCGAACCAGTGCAATTGTGGCAGTTAATGGTTTAAATGGGAATAGTGTAATAATTGATAGTTGTACGCTTGAGTATACGGGCACAAAAAAATTAAACTCTTATTTTCCTTACATTAGAATGAATGGGTTAAGTTTTATTAATAATAAAATTAAAATCCCAAAAGATCTTCTTAGAGATAAAGGCCCATCATCATTGATACAAAATGTTAGAAAAGCTACTAATAATCAATTCTACAATGGAGATACGATAACAGATAAACCAAGTGTTTCATATTCGGGGGCTAAAGAAATTAATTAAACTAGATGTTAATATTAAATGATGGACTTTAAACGACAAGGAATACTTAAATTATGTTAATACAAAAAAGAATATTTTATGTAGTAAATGTTGATTGGTTCTTTATTTCTCATAGAATTCAGTTGGCATTAGCAATGAAAGCAGCTGGACACGAGGTATATATTTTAACAAAAGACACTGGAAGAAGAAATGAGATTGAAAATAATGGTTTAAACTTTATCAATATTGATTTTGAAAGATCTGGAAAAAACCCTTTAAAAGAGCTTTCAATAGTTTATACTTTAATAAAATATTATCGTGAATATAAACCAGAAATAGTCCACCATGTAACCATAAAACCGGCTATTTATGGCTCTATTGCTAAGCGATTATCTGGTTGTAGTGATATTTCTGTAATTAATGCGATTAGTGGCCTAGGATATAATTTTATTGATGGAAGGAATGGGGTTGTGCAAAGAATCTTGAAAAGATTAATGTACTTTGCCTTTACCAATGTGAATTTTATTTTTCAAAACCCCGATGATATTCAACTATATGAAAAAATGGGTTTTTTAGCTAAAAACAAATTCAAGCTAATTAAAGGAGCCGGTGTAGATAGCGAAGCTTTTCCCTACCATTTGCCACTCAATAATGAAAAAATTAACATTACCCTTACCGCTAGGATGCTCTATGATAAAGGAATCTCTGAGTATATCGAAGCAGCCGAGCTCTTATTTGAAAAATGGAATGGGCGGGCCATATTTATACTTGCTGGAGATATTGATTTGGGTAATTTAGCTGGAGTGCAAGAACTTGAATTAAAGAAAAGCATGCGCGATGGTTATATAGAATGGATTGGACATAAAAAAAATATTATACCAATCTTAGTAGCATCAGATATTGTTTGCCTACCATCTTATCGTGAAGGTTTGCCAAAATCCTTAATTGAAGCAATGGCAATTGGCAGGCCTATTGTTAGTACGGATGTGCCGGGATGCAGGGAGTGTGTAACAGATGGGGTAAATGGGTTTTTAGTGCCAGTTAAGAATGCTGCAGCATTAGCAGATGCTATAGAAGTTTTATTAAAAGATAAAGATTTACGAATTAAAATGGGCGTTGCTTCAAGATCAAAAATGCTCAATGAACTATCATTAGATAAGGTAATTAATAGCACATTAGACTTTTATAAAGAAATAAAATCTTAAGGCTATTATTAAACCAAGTGCTCAATCAAATTCTCGATTTTACCAATAAACAATGGAAATAATTAATAAACCTCTGCTAATAAAAGGCAACAACCATGTTGATCATAGGGGTCGCATCGAATTTATCAACGAATTTGATATGACTCCCATAAAAAGATTTTATTCGATTACTCATCCAGACACAATAACATGCAGGGGCTGGCGTGGACATCAAATAGAACAACGATGGTTCAAGGTACTAGACGGTGAGTTTTTGATCAGTTTGGTAAAAATAGACAATTGGGATTTTCCCACAAAAGAAACTACCTTCGATAATTTTAAGCTGTCGGCAGAACTAACGGAGATTTTACATGTTCCATGCGGATACGCAAGCTTAATTAGGGCGATTAAAGAAAACTCTAAATTATTGGTATTTGCAGATTATGGTATAGAGCACGCCACAGTTGATGATTATATTTACCCGGAGAATTATTTTATAGAAACAAAATAAGCATTCCTTTAATTAATTATAGCAACATTATAAACTAGTCTATATCTAAAAAATATTGTATTATTGCTAAAATGTTAATGGGAATGTATAACCTTGTTGTTTTTACGATTAGGCTATAGAAATTTCATAAAAACTAGCATGAGAATATTAATCACAGGGTCAAGCGGTTTTGTAGGAACTAGTCTGCATAATTATTTTAACAAAAATGATCAAATTGAAGTAACTGCACTCGATCTGAGAAAGCCTGTTGCACTAGAAATGATAAGCGACGCTGCTGCTATAATTCATTTAGCAGGTAAAGCACACGATTTGAAGAAAACAAGTAAAGACGAAGAATATTTTACAGTAAATACTACCCTTACTAAAACGTTATTCGATTTATTTTTAAAAAGCAACATCAACGATTTTATTTATTTCAGTAGCGTAAAAGCAGTTGCAGATGCCGTAAGTGGAGTGTTAACAGAGGAGCCTGTGCCAAACCCAAAAACACCTTACGGTCGTTCCAAACAACAAGCAGAAGCCTATTTATTAAGTCAGGAGCTACCTAAAGGGAAACGCTTAATTATTATTAGACCCTGCATGATCCATGGCCCTGGTAACAAAGGTAATTTAAACCTCTTGCATAAGGTCGTTAAAATTGGATTGCCCTATCCTTTGGCTGCATTTAAAAACCTACGCTCTTTCTTAGCTATTGATAATTTAAATTATGTAATAGAAAGATTAATTACCGACCAAAGCATACCCGGTGGAATTTATAACGTGGCCGACGACGATCCACTTTCTACCAACGAAGTAATTCGCATTATGTCTCAATTAGAGGGGCATAAAGCAAAACTTTGGAAAATAAGCCCTCAGTTAATTAAAATGATTGCCGCCGTTGGCGACAAACTATGGTTACCCTTAAACGCAGAAAGGTTAAGGAAACTAACGGAGAGCTACATTGTTTCGAACGAAAAATTAAAAATGGCACTAAATATTAAGCAGTTACCCATTAAAGCCACAGTCGGCCTCGAAAAAACCATTCAAAGTTTTAGTTCACATTAGTGTATATGCTTTATCCGTTAATTACATTAGTTCTTTTGATGGGGATGTTGGCTTATTTTAAAGTGGCCATATTTTATCGTATAATAGATAAACCCAACGAACGGAGCTCCCATTCTGTAATAACGATTAGAGGTGGCGGTATTATCTATTTATTGGCTGCACTAATTTTGTTGGTTTTATATTCCGAATTTTGGATGCCTGTTTTGGGCTTGTTAATTATTGGAGCAATTAGTTTTGCCGACGACCGACTAACCCTGTCGGGTAAAATCAGATTGCTTTTTCATTTAATAGCCGTAAGCCTATTGTTTTTATCGTTAAATATTTATCAACTATTTCCATGGTGGCTAGCTATAGCGCTTTATATTTTTGTAATTGGTATTATTAATGCCTATAATTTTATGGATGGGATTAACGGGGTTACAGGGCTTTACAGTTTAGTGATCCTTTTAGGTCTGCAATACATTAATATCACGACCTTCCCTTTTATTAATACCGATGTAATCTGGTTACCCATATTGGCTTCGATAGTCTTTCTCTTTTTTAATTTTCGGAAAAGAGCCAAATGCTTTGCTGGCGACGTAGGTAGTGTAACTATTGCCTTTTGGATAATCTGGATCATGTTAACCCTAATGCTTAAAAGCAATAATTATATTTACATTTTGTTTTTAGCTATATATGGGGTCGATTCGATTTTAACCATTATACACCGGCTACTGCGGAAAGAAAATATTTTTGAAGCACATCGCCTACACTTTTATCAAATCTTAGCCAACGAATTAAAAATCCCTCATTTAGTGGTTTCGAGCTTATATGCGTTACTACAATTAGGCATTATTATACTAATTATTGAGAGTAGCTTATCGCCGTTAATAATTACGTTAATAGCTTTATTACCATTAGTTTTGATATATATAGGGCTTAAACCAAAATTAATGGAGATAGCAAAAATTAAAGCTATAACTGATTAAGGAAGCCTAAGGCTTATTTTTGGCTTAAATATTGTAGTTAATAAAAAGATAGATTTAAAGCGAGAACCTGTATAGAGAATAGGAATACGCTTTTTGTTAAAACATCACAAATATTATTTGTAGCTTTGAGAAAACTAGACTAAAGCATGAAGTTAGGTAAAATCAATATCGTTCCACGTTGGGTAATATTAACGCTGGATCTGGGGATTTGCATCGTTTCTTTAACTATTGCCTACCTGCTAACCCACAATCTTAATTTTACGAGTATGAACCCGGTAAGCTTTAGCCGTAACGTACTGGTATTATGCTTTATTAACCTTATTGTATTTTATAACGTAAAAACCTATTCGGGTATTATTAGATATACCAGCGCACAAGATACATTTAGGGTTTTATTTGCAGTTTTTGTTAGCAATGTAGCTTTTGTATTTTTAAATCTTGGGTTTATTGCATTTAATAACAGTCCTTTAATTTCTAATAAATTACTTTTTGTAAATGGTTTAACCAGCTTTTTATTGCTTATTACTTACCGGGTATTAATTAAGTACTTTTTTATGTACATTAAGAATTTAACCCTGGCCAAACGAAAAGTAATTATTTACGGAGCTGGCGAAGCTGGACTGGCCACTAAACGTACTTTCGACCATGATGCTAAAGTAAATAAAACCATTATTGCTTTTGTAGACGACGATGTGCGCAAGGTTGGGAAAACCATCGATGGCATTAAGATTTTAGCAGGCGATAAACTCGAATCGTTAATTGTAGAGCACGAAGTCGACGAGATTATTTTTGCTTCGTATAGTATTCCGACCGAGCGTAAGAATAATATTGTCGATACCTGCCTCGAAAATGATGTGGTCGTTTTAAATATCCCACCCGCCGACTTATGGACTGGCGGAATACTGCATACCAAACAAATCCAGCACATTAATATCGAAGATTTATTAAACCGGAAACCTATACAAATAGATCTACATGGCATACAAACGCAATTAAAAGATAAAAGAGTATTGATAACGGGTGCTGCGGGTTCTATTGGTGGTGAAATTGTACGACAATTAATTGGATTTGATACGGGCCTCATTTTACTTTGCGACCAGTCTGAAACAGCTTTGCACCATATTTACCTCGAGCTTACCGAAACTTATAACAATACCAATTTCCATGCTTTTGTAGGTGATGTAAAAGATGAAAAACGGATGGAGCACCTGTTTGCCACTTATAAGCCCCATTACGTGTACCATGCCGCAGCTTATAAACATGTTCCCTTAATGGAAGATAATCCGTCTGAGGCCATTAAAACGAACGTACTGGGCACTAAAACGGTGGCCGATATGGCTATTAAACATGGGGTGCAAAAATTTGTAATGATTTCGACCGATAAAGCAGTTAACCCAACCAATATTATGGGTGCTTCTAAACGTATCGCCGAAATATATGTACAATCGTTAAATAACTCTTTAAGTACCGAAGACTTTATTTTTAGCAATGGATTGAGTTATATTAACGAACTTAATGTAAAACCCATTACCAAATTTATTACCACTCGTTTCGGAAATGTACTGGGCTCTAACGGCTCGGTTATTCCACGCTTTAGAAAACAAATTCAGAATGGGGGGCCAGTTACCGTTACTCACCCAGAAATTACCCGGTATTTTATGACTATACCCGAAGCTTGTCGCCTGGTTTTAGAAGCCGGTTGTATGGGTAAAGGAGGGGAGATCTTCATATTTGATATGGGTAAATCGGTAAAAATTATTGAACTGGCTAAGAAAATGATTAGGCTGGCTGGCTTGGTACCTAACGAGGATATTAAAATCTCTTTTACAGGCTTGAGACCGGGCGAAAAGCTATTCGAAGAACTGTTAAATGATAACGAGAATACCTTGCCTACCCACCACGAAAAAATTATGATTGGCAAGGTACGGGAGTATGTTTTTAACGATGTAGAACAGAAAATTTACGACTTAATTACGCATGCTAAACAAAATAACGACCGGAGTGTTGTAATGGCCATGAAAAACCTGGTAGCTGAGTTTAAAAGTAAAAATTCGATATTCGAAGAGCTAGACGAAGTGGAAAAATAAGGTTAATCGTTGCTCGTTTCTCGTTGGTTGTTTCTCACCTATCGAACAACGAACAACGCCAGACGAATAAACAAATGAACAAATTTTTATATATATTGCTCCTAACCAGTTTCTCTGCGACGGCACAGCAAATTATTCCTTATAGCTTTCGACAATACCAAAGATTAAACCAATCCTTATATCGTTTGGATACAAGATTTCATACGAGCCTAAAGCCAGTAATTAGCGACGATAGTGTAATTACAAAACAATTGGATTCTTTATTAACCTTAAGACCACTTGGCAAAACCCACCAAACATGGGTTGGTCGCAAGCTATTTAACGAGCATTTAGTAACAGTAAATAAAGAGGATTTTAATTTTTATCTCGATTATTTGCCCGATCTGGTAATTGGCCGGGATCTTAATCATAAAATTACTACTTGGTTAAATACAAGAGGTTACCAGGTAGGGGGTAATATTGGTAAAAAATTTAGCTTTTATAGTAGCGGTTTCGAGAATCTGGCACGGTTTAACGATTATTTAACAAGATACATTGACGATAAAGGAGTAATACCTGGCACCACTATCGACAATAAACAGGAACTCGAAATACCTCCAATTAATAAAGATTGGGCTTATGCGACTGCGGTACTTAATTATACTCCCAATAAATATTTCTCCTTTACTTTAGCCCACGATAAAAATTTTATTGGCGATGGTTATCGTTCTATGCTGCTTTCTGATGTGGCTGCAGCTTATCCTTCTTTTAAAGTAGTAACGACACTAGGCAATGTGAAATATATGGCGATGTGGGCACAGTTTCAGGATCCTTTGTCGCCCCCACTTTCGTTTGCCAATGGATTTAGAAAAAAATGGGGGGCTTTCCATTACCTCGATTGGAATGTAAATAACCGCCTCTCTTTGGGCTTTTTCGATGCCATTATATGGCAGGGTGCCGACTCGACCGGCCGGCGGGGCTTCGATGTAACTTATTTAAATCCGGTTATTTTTCTGCGAACTGTCGAGGGTATGAATGGGTCGCCAGACAATGCCTTAATTGGCTTTACAGGGAAATATAAAATGTTAAGTAATTTAACGGTTTATGGCCAATTAGCTTTAGACGAGTTTACCTCCGCTGAAGCATTTAAAGGCGAAGGGTATTGGGCTAATAAATTTGCTTATCAACTAGGAGTTAAGGGTTTCGATGCCTTTAAAATTACTGGCTTAAATTATTTAATGGAGTTTAATACCGCCCGGCCTTTTACTTATACGCAACGCTCGTCGTTAACCAATTACGGGCACTATGTCGAAGCACTAGCCCACCCTATGGGCGCTAATTTTAGAGAGTTTTTAACGATCTGGAATTATGAGGCCGGCCGATGGGGCTTTTATGTACAGGGCAACTATGCGCAATATGGCTTAGACCAAAATGGTGAAAATTTTGGGAAGGATATTAATGCAAGTTATAATACACGCTTAAGACAAGATGGCTATAAAACTGGGGGTGGTTTGAAAACAAATTTCTATTATGCCGATGCCCGCGTTTCTTTTCTGATCAACCCAAAATATAACCTCAGATTCGAATTAGGTGCAATTTCGAGAACCGAAAAGAATAACTTAGGAACTGATAGAACCAACCAGGTTACCTTCGGCCTCCGAAGCACTTTCAGAAATATTTATCAGGACTTTTAAACCCCGTTATTCCGAACGGTAACCACCAGAGGAACCCGTAGCGTTATAGCTTGCTATAACGCGGACGAAGTATTGCACCAATCCTCATAAGTAAGCCTTAACCCCGCTTCTAACTCGATCTGGTGCTGCCAACCCAGCTGGTGTAATTTAGAAACATCCATTAACTTACGGGGTGTACCATCGGGTTTGGAAGTATCGAATACCAATTCGCCTTCGTAGCCAATTATTTTCTTAATTAGTAAGGCCAAATCTTTGATGCTGAGATCGTGACCAGTTCCAATATTAATTAAATGAGGTTCACTATAAGTTTGCATTAAAAAATAACAGGCCGAAGCCAGATCGTCGGCAAATAAGAACTCGCGTTTTGGCGATCCTGTTCCCCATACCACAACAGTTGGGGCATTTTGTACTTTGGCTTCGTGAAACTTCCTAATTAAGGCTGGGAGTACATGCGAGTTTTGAGGGTGGTAATTATCATTATAACCATATAAATTGGTTGGCATCACCGAAATAAAATCACAACCATATTGCGCGCGATAGGCATCGCACATTTTAATGCCCGCAATTTTGGCGATGGCATAAGGCTCGTTGGTTTCTTCTAATAAGCCGGTAAGGAGGTATTCTTCTTTTAAAGGTTGTGGTGCTAATTTAGGATAAATACAGCTCGAACCCAGAAACATTAATTTGTGCACTTTGTTTACGTACGACTGGTGGATCACATTATTTTGTATAGCCAGGTTCTCGTACAGAAAATCGGCACGATAGGTATTGTTGGCAACAATACCACCAACTTTTGCTGCAGCCAAAAATACATATTCGGGCTGTGTTGCAGCAAAAAAATCGCTTACCGCCTGTTGATTGCGTAAATCGAGTTCGCCCGAACTGCGGGTAATAAGATTAGTGTGGCCTTCTTCTTGTAGCTTGCGCATAATGGCCGAGCCGACCATGCCCCGATGCCCGGCAATATATATTTTCGCGTCCTTCTTCATTTCCATATCTTTTCCCGTTTAAGGATGTACTCGAAAATGCCTTCGATGGGCTTTTGCAAAATCCTGCCCACTTTAATCTGGTTCCGTGCACAAACTTCTTTAAGTTCGTCCTGATAATAAAAGGCAATAGAGCCTACAAAGTTACAGTTTACCGTTTTATATACTTTATAATCTTTGATATTGCTATCTATAAACTCCTGGAAGCCTTCTTTTAAGAGTTGTTGTATAAAGGGGTGGGTTTTATGGGCAATCATAAACCGGCTAAAAGTAGCCAGGTAAGAATTGGGAAATGGCTTTTGATAAATGTTATTAATAACGAGATCCTTGTTAACCTCATAAGCTTTGGCAAATTCGTCTCTTAGCTCGGTTGGCATGGTGCCATACAAATAGGAAACTAATACTTTTCGCCCAAAATAAGTGCCCGAACCTTCGTCGCCAAGTACATAACCTAAACCATGCTTGCCATTATGTAAAGTTTGACCATCGTAATAAGAAATATTAGAGCCTGTACCCAAAATACAGGCTAATCCTTTTTCGTTGCCACAGGTGGCATAAGCCGAGCCAATTAAATCGTGGTCAACACTAACAAAAGCCTTGGTAAAAAAAGAAGATAGGCCATTCGAAACGATTTCGTGCTTATCGGGTGAAGAGCAGCCCGAACCAAAAAAGTAAACCTCTTTTATAGAATCGGCGATAAGCCCCATACCTTTATTTTTAGTAAGGATTTTTAAAATATCCTGTGCATTTAAAAAATAGGGGTTAATGCCTTGCGTACTAAACGATTGAACCTGATCTGGGCTGTAGGCCATCCAATCTGTTTTAGACGAACCACTGTCTGCAACTATAATCATGCCCTAAAAATAAACATCTTATCGAATATTTAGCGTTCCGCTAATCTCTTTTAGGGTAATTTCGGCCAATTTAGCTTGATATTGTATTTCTACATAGCGTGAAGTGGCATCTATCGCATTTTTTTGGGCCTCTCGAAGCTCGAGGGGAGGGATACTTCCCAATTTATATTTGGCGAGTGTAATGTCCAGGTTTTGTTTAGCCAGTTCCACATTTCCACGTTCGAGCTTTACCAGGTCTAAATAGGTAATGTAATTCTGATAAGCTGTACTGAGTTGAGATAAAATGTCTTGTTTTGCCTTCTCGAAAGTAAGTTGTGAGGAGTTGATCGCAATCTTTGCGTTCCGCTCGTTCTGCCGCTGTAAAAAACCATTAAAGATGTTAATACTGGCGGTAAGACCATAACTTAAGCCATTGGCTCTAAATTGCGTGTTAAAGCCCGTGGGGCTGGTGCTTCTGCTAAACTCGTAACCACTGTTAAGGCTTACTTGTGGATATCGGTTGGCTTTGACTTGCTTTAAACTCAATTCGGCAATTTTTTTATCGAGTAGGGCTGCCTGCAAATCAGGATTTAATTGTTCGGTTAAACCAGCAAGCGTTGTATAGCTTAAATCGCGATCGATATTAAGCTGTTCGGCTACAGTAAATCTAAGGTCAAGTGGTCTAACCATTAACTGATTTAACCTTACCATATAAGTAACCAATAAGTTTTTTTGCTGTAAATAATTGGAAGTATCGGCATTGTAATCGACCTTGGCAGCTAAAACATCTAATTTAGAACCCCGGCCTAATTGCAGTTTGTTATCGGCTATTTTTAAGCGTAAAGTCGAAACATCCATAGCACTGTCGGCAGCAATAACCAGTTGTTGCTGCTTAACCAGATCGTAGTAAGCGGTAACCACTCCCGCAATAGTACCCAGCACAACACCTTTGGCATTTACTTCCCCCTGCTGGGTTAATGCTTTAAGCCGATCGTAATTGGCAAACATTTTAAAGCCATCGAATATAGTCCAGTCGAGACCAACGCCATAGCCCATATTTGTGCTCCTGGCACCATCGGTAACTTTTTGTGTACCAGATGCCTGTGTTTGTACTGTATTCTGGCGGCTGCCACCCGTACTAAAATCGGCTCCAAAAACTGGTAACATCCCTGCATTACCAACGTTGGTGTTATTTTTTGCAATTGCCAGTTCGTTATTAATCAGTTTAATATCGTAGTTGTTTTTTAAAGCAATGGTAATAGCATCTTGCAAGCTTAGGCTTTCCTGAGCCGATAGCGATTGAGCGATGATCCCAAATAAAAATAAGATAAAGTGTTTGCTCTTCATGCGTTTAATTTTCTGCATTTAACGAATCGGTTAAATCTTTATTCTCTTTATGTTCTTTGCTCCAGTAAGAGTAGATAGCCGGAATAACAAACAAAGTTAATACCAAAGAGAATAAGGTTCCACCAATAATAACTATCCCCATACTCATACGGCTTTTTGCAGCTGCACCTAGAGCCATGGCAATGGGTAAGGCACCGATAGCAATCGCTAAACTGGTCATTAAAATTGGCCTTAAGCGCGATACCGCACCTTCCCTGATGGCGTCGTGTACCGATTTACCTTGCTCTTTAAGCTGGTTAGCAAACTCGACAATAAGGATTCCGTTTTTGGTTACTAAACCAATAAGCATAATGGTGCCGATCTGGCTAAAGATATTCCAGCTTTGCCCGCATAACCATAGTGATAGGAAGGCACCGGCAACTGCCATAGGTACGGTTAAAATAATGATAATAGGATCTTTGAAGCTTTCGAATTGTGCCGATAGAATAAGGTAGACTAAGACCAATGCCAAGCCAAAGGCAAACATGGTATTCGACGAGCTCTCCTGGAAATCGCGCGATTCGCCACTTAAATCGGTTGTAAAGGTGTCGTCCAGTACTTTTGCCGAAATATCGTCCATCGCCTTAATCCCATCGCCAATACTTTTGCCCGGCGATAAGCCTGCCGATACGGTTGCCGAAATAAGGCGGTTGTTTCTGTATAACTGTGGCGGACTGCTTTCTTCTTTGGCAGTAACCAGATTATCGAGCTGTATTAAAGCACCTTTATCGTTACGTACATAAATAGAACTTAAATCGAGCGGGTCTTTACGATCGCTGATGTCGAACTGACCAATAACCTGGTACTGCTTCCCGTTCATAAAGAAATAGGAGAAACGTTGTCCACTAAGGCCTAATTGTAATGTTTGCGCAATGTCGACAATGGAAACGCCCAGGTTTTTAGCTTTGGCTCTATCGATAGTTAAATTAATTTCAGGTTTGTTAAACTTAAGATTAACATCTGAAGTAGAGAAGGTAGGGTCTTTCGCTACCTCGTCCATAAACAAGGGTACCTTTTCGCGGAGTTTCTCGAAATTTTGCGCCTGGATAATATAACTTATAGGTAAACCACCACGGCGTCCAACCGAGATAGTTGGTTGCTGGTTAACGGTTACCTTTCCTTCCGAGTATTTTTTGGTAATTTTCGTTAGCTTATCGGCAATTTCTTTCTGGCTGCGGCTACGATCTTCCGGGTCGACAAGCCCCATTCTCATAAAGCCCGAATTTGTAGAACCTGCACCGCCAAAGCCAGGGGAGGTAATTGTAATATTTACCTTTTTCTCGGGAACCGAGTCGATTACCATCTGGTTAAGCTTGGAAATAAACTTATCGGTATAAGCAAACGAAGCTCCTTCGGGGGTAGTTACATTAACATTAATAGCACTCCTGTCGTCGTAAGGAGCAGTTTCTTTAGGGAGTAAATTCCAAAAAAGTACGATTAAACCAGTACATACTACGATAATTGGAATGGCCAACCACCGTTTATTTAAGAAGGCATTTAAATTATGTTCATAAGCCTCATTTAACTTTATGAAATAAGGCTCAGTAAAACTATAGAAACGCGAAGGCGTATGTCCGCCTTTTTTCATTAAATAAGCATTTAACATTGGTGTTAACGTTAACGATACAAAGGCCGAAATAAGTACGGCTGCACCGATAACAACGCCAAACTCCCGAAAGAGCCGTCCCACAAAACCCTGTAAAAAGATAACTGGTAAAAATACCGCTGCCAAGGTTATGGAAATAGAAATAACCGCGAAAAAAATCTCATTAGAGCCCTTTATGGCCGCTTCGATAGGGGTATACCCTTCCTCGACCTTTTTAAAAATGTTTTCGGTTACCACAATTCCATCGTCGACTACCAGACCTGTAGCCAGTACCACAGCCAGTAAGCTTAATACATTAATAGAATAACCGAAAATATACATCACAAAAAATGTGGCGACAAGCGATACAGGAATATCAATTAATGGCCTTAAGGCAATAGCCCAATCCCTAAAAAAGAGATAAATAATTAAAATAACAAGGGTAAGGGAGATTAATATGGTTTCGGCAACCTCGGTAATCGATCTTTTAATAAAAATGGTGCTATCTTGCGCAACCTGTAACTTAATATCGCTCGGCATGTCGGCCTTAAGCTTATCATAGCGATTATAGAACTCTTTACTAATGTCGAGATAATTGGCACCTGGCTGCGGAATAATAGCTACGGCTACCATTGGCTTTCCCGATTCGCGTAATACCGTTTCTTCGTTTTCCGAACCCAGTTCCACTAATGCGATATCTTGTAATTTAACGACGTTGTTGCTGTCGCTTTTAATAATGAGGTTACTAAATTCTGCGGCAGTTGTTAACTTACCTAAAGTTTTAACAGTAAGCTCGGTTGTCGCCCCGGTTAATTTCCCAGAGGGAAGCTCCACATTTTCGCGATCGAGTGCTGTAACGATATCTTGCGAAGTTAGACCATAAGCAGCAAGTTGGTTTGGGTCGATACGGATACGCATAGCGTATTTACGCTGGCCTTGAATTTGGACGCTACTTACACCAGGGATAGTCTGAATGCGGTCGGCAATTACATTTTCGGCAAAATCGCTTAAATCAGTTACACTCCGCTTGTCACTTTGGATGGTCATGGAGAGAATATTATCGGAATTAGCATCGGCCTTACTCACTACCGGTAACCCATTAATATCTTTTGGTAAATTACGGGCGGCCTGCGATACCTTATCACGAACATCGTTTGCAGCCTCTTCTATATTCTTACCCAAATCGAATTCGATGGTAATGTTGCTAGTTCCCTGATTACTCGACGAAGATATATTTCTTATCCCATCGATCGCATTAATGGACTTTTCGAGTGGCTCGGTAATTTGCGATTCGATAATATCCGAATTGGCGCCCGGATAGGAAGTACGAACCGAAACCACTGTCGGATCGATAGAAGGGTATTCGCGTACTCCCAAAAAGTTATAGCCTATTATTCCAAACAACAGAATCATGAGGTTCATTACGATGGCAAGAACCGGCCGCTTTATACTTGTTGTTGATATACTCATTTTCTTTGTCTGTAGTCCTTGTTCATTTGTTTATTAGTTCATTCGTCTTTCGTTGGTTCATTGCTTTTTTTAAGCAACGAAACCTGCTAACTTGCAAGACTTCGTAAGTCTCCTCGTTGGGCGACAAACGACAAATGTTGTTCGTCTGCAGCAGCTCGATCACCAACCACTCTACTCCTTCGCAATTTTAACCTTAACTGCAGCATCGGGCTTGAGCGACATAGCTCCGGTGGTAAGTACGGTATCGCCAACGGCCAGACCCGAAGTAATAACGATCCTTTCGGCAGTGCGTGTTCCGGTTTCCACTTTTACCTGTTGTGCTTTACCATTTTTGCTGATATAAAGCATTTTACCTTCTAAAATTGGAATAATTGCTTCGGTAGGCACTAAAATAACGCGATCTTGTACATTTAAGGCTAATTTTATTTTAGCAAATGAACCTGGCATCAGCTCGTTTTTTGGATTCTGAGCTAAGGCTTTTATCTGGAGAGTACGGGTTTGTTGATTAATACCTGGCTCAATTGCAAATACTTTCCCGGTAAAGGACTTATTAGTCCCATCGATGGCAAATGAGATTTCGGAACCTAGTTTAATCTGACCCGCATATTTTTCGGGTATAGAGAAGTTAATCTTAACCGGATCGGTACTTAATAAGTTAGCAATTGCAGTCGATGGGGTTAAATATTCGCCCACAGAGATAGATCTTAAGCCTATTTTGCCACTAAACGGAGCATGTATCGCGGTTTTAGCTAATTGAGCTTGTACTAACTGTACCTGGGCCTTTAGCGATTTTAATGCCGCTAAAGCACTATCATATTCTTCCTGGCTAATAGCCCCTTTCTCTAGTAGTTGTTTAGCGCGATGTTCGTTAGTGGCTGATAAATCTTGCTTAGTTAAGGCATCCTGTAATTGTGCCTGTATATCGTTATCGTTTATTTTAACTAAAACGGCTCCTTTACTTACATTGGTTCCTTCTTTAAAGTAAATACCTGTTACCAGACCCGCCACCTCGCTATGCAATACTACAGACTCGTTAGCTTCGATACTGCCCGTAATTTCCAGGTCGTTATTAAAAGAACCGGCCTTAACAACAATACCGTCCACACTTAAGGCAGTTGCTCCGCCTTTTCCACCCTTGCCACCTTTTTCGCCACCGCCCGAAATTTTCTTATTTTCGGAAACCCGATAATAAACCAAGCAAATAAGGCCTACTAAAAGTAGCGCATAAAAGAAATATCGTTTTTTCATCTGTGTAATTAATGCTTATGGTAACGCACAAAAATATTTATTTGTTTCTGTTATCAGACGATGTACTAACTATGTTACAGCACAATAGTATTTCAATTTAAATTATAAATTTGCGACAAAAGATTTATAAAATGAAGATGAAGAAATCAATTTTAGGACTAGCGGTATTACTAACGATGAGTATAGCAGCCAAATCTCAGGTAAAAGTAGGCTTCGAAGTAAGCTTTAAAGAACCACAGGCACATTATGCCGAAGTAGAAATGAACATTACAGGCATTGCAGCCAAAGGCTTTGTCGATGTGAAGATGCCAGTATGGACCCCCGGATCGTATCTGGTACGAGAATTTGCCAAAAGCGTAGAGGGTTTTACAGCTGCAGCCTCCGGTAAGGCAGTTAAGGCAGAAAAGGTAACTAAAAATACCTGGCGGGTTTATACCAATAAAGCGGCCTCGGTTAAAATTAATTACAGGGTTTATGCCTTCGAAATCTCAGTACGTACTGCGTTTATCGACGAAAGCCATGCGTTCTTGTCGTCGGCTAATATTTTTATGTACCCAGCAGGGATGCTTAAAACGCCAAGTACAGTAAAAATTGTTCCTTTTAATACATGGAGTAAAGTAAGTACTGGCTTAACCCCAGTAGCAGGTAAGCAGTTTACTTATACGGCACCAGATTTCGATATTTTGTACGATAGCCCAATCGAAGTAGGTAACCAGGATGTATTCGAGTTTATGGCTTCGGGTGTTCGCCATGAAGTAGCCATGTATGGTGGTGGTAACTACGATAAAGAAAAGCTAAAAGTAGATATGGCCAAAATTGTAGAACAAGGCACTGCAATTTATGGCGAGAACCCCAATAAACACTATGTATTTATTGTACATAATTATGCACAAGGTGGTGGCGGTTTAGAACATTTAAACTCGACCGTTTTAGGAGCTTCACGTAATGCTTATGGTAGCGAAAGAGGTTACAAAGGCTTCTTAGGCTTGGTTGCTCACGAATATTATCACTTATGGAATGTAAAACGCCTACGCCCTATAGCCTTAGGTCCATTCGATTACGATAATGAAAACTATACCACCAATTTATGGATAGCCGAAGGTTTTACTTCATACTATGGTAATAAACTATTGCTACGGGCCGGTATTAGTACACCCGATGGTTTTGCTACAGGGCTTGCCGGAAGCGTAGGTACCGTAATGAACACACCTGGAGCCAAAGTAATGTCGGCAGCACAATCGAGCTTCGATGCCTGGATTAATGGCGCTTACCGCCCGAACGAAAATTCGAGAAATACTTTTGTTTCTTATTACAACAAAGGCGAGGTAATAGGGGTGTTAATGGACCTCGAAATTGCCAATGCAACCAAAGGTACTAAAAGCCTGGACGATGTAATGAAAGCCATGTATTGGCAGTGTAAAACTTTAAAACGTGGTTATACCGATGCCGAGTTTAAAGCAATGGCCGAAAAAGTAAGCGGGATTAGTTTCACTAATTTCTGGGCTAAATATGTTAACGGTACAGCCGACATAGAATATGCGAAGTATTTCGGTTATGCCGGTATCGACGCAACAGCAGAAAATGCGGCGCCAAATAAACCATCGGCCGGAGCCAGCTTAGCGATTGGCAGGGGGCTAACAGTGTCGTCGGTTAGCCGAAACTCGGCTGCCTGGAATGATGGACTAAATGTGAATGACGAAATTTTAAGTATCGATGGAGTTAGTGCAGCCGAAGCTGTGGTGGGCGTTAGACCTGGGCCTGGACTTTCGTTAGATGCATTGTCTGTAGTAGGGAATAAGAAAATTGGCGATAAGCTAGTGCTTAAAGTTAAAAGAGACGGGCTAGAGAAAGAAATTACTTTAACCTTAAAAGAAAATCCAAGCTTACGCTTAAAAGCGAGCCTAAACGAAAATGCGACGCCAGCACAATTGGCAGTACGCAAACGATGGATAGGATTGTAAAATAAACAAAAACGCCTCGCAAGTCTTAAAGAACTGCGAGGCGTTTTTTTAATAAGCCTGTCGGGTGTTCGTATTAAAAAGTAAAACGAATACCTAAGCCCACATCGCCACCCCAGAAACCTGTATCGGGTGTAAGTTGTAAGGCCGGTACCCAATCGACCGATAAGTTAATTGGCGCACCATTAAACTTATAATCGAGGCCTAGTACGCCATTAGCCGATAAATATACATCGCCATCGTAACCTTTTACTTTTGTAGAACCGATGGTTGCGCCAGCACCATAGTACCAGTTTAAGCCTTCGGCACCATTTATCGGGTTATAAACTTCGTATAAACCAGTTAAGTTAAAATAAGAGACATTCTTATTGCTTCTAAAGTTACCGATAAGTTCGAGCATGGCTTTGTTATTTAGCCCTGTTTTAAAACTTACCCCATTAGCCGAACCAAAGCGACCACCGATCGCATTTTTATAACCCTGTGCTTGCGCATCGGTAAAGCTAAACGTGAAAAGTGCTGCTGCAGCAATAAAAGTAAAGATTAGTTTTTTCATAATTACAATGTTTAAAGTTTATATAATACCTTAAACATAGCAAGATTTGTGCCGTAAATTTAGGAAGCCATTACCTTTGTTGTGCGGCCGACTGCGATTTTTTTAACTGCGGCAATAATTGCTGCGCTATCGTAGTGGCAAGCTGCCCAGAGTTCTGGCTGCTCCCCATGCTCTATTACCGCATCGGGAATACCTAACCGAATGGTATCGATATGATAATTATGATCGGCCATAAACTCTAATACCGCACTTCCCATACCCCCTTGCAGGCAACCATCTTCGATAGTAATAAGGTGGGTATAGCGTTTGCAGATTTCGTGAAGTAAGGCCTCATCTAAAGGTTTTACAAAACGCATATCGTAATGTGCCGGGTGGATGCCTTCGCTATTAAGCTCTTTGCAGGCCTGGATTGCAAAATTACCTACGTGGCCAATAGTTAATAAAGCTACATCTTCACCATCACAAATTTTCCGGCCTTTGCCAATTTCCAATGCCTTTAATGGTCGTTTCCAATCGGGCATTACGCCATTACCTCTTGGATAACGAATGGTAAAAGGACCCATATCTTCTTGTTGTGCAGTGAACATCAGATTTCGTAGTTCTTCTTCGTTCATAGGTGAAGCCACGATCATGTTCGGAATACAACGCATAAAAG
Source organism: Bacteroidota bacterium (assembly GCA_040388055.1). Lineage (GTDB taxonomy): Bacteria > Bacteroidota > Bacteroidia > Sphingobacteriales > Sphingobacteriaceae > Pedobacter. The sequence continues at coordinate 268,642 of JAZKCO010000002.1, read as the reverse complement.
CCAGATCGTAAGCGCCATGATGAGTAGCGCCGTCGGCACCAGCCAGTCCGGCCCGGTCTAAACAAAAAACAACATTTAGGTTTTGAATGGCCACATCGTGGATAACCTGATCGTAGGCCCTTTGCATAAAGCTAGAATAGATATTGCAAAAAGGAACCAGCCCTTGAGTAGCTAATCCGGCAGAAAAAGTAACGGCATGTTGTTCGGCAATGCCTACATCGAAAGCACGGGTCGGCATGGCTTTCATCATTATATTTAACGACGAACCAGATGGCATTGCCGGTGTAATGCCTACAATTTTTGAATTGGCTTCGGCGAGCTCTACCAGCGTATGACCAAAAACATCCTGATACTTAGGTGGCTGTGGCTTTTCGCTTACAGATTTTTTAATTTCGCCCGTAATCTTGTCGAACAAACCCGGGGCATGCCATTTGGTTTGGTCTTTCTCGGCCAATGCGAAACCTTTTCCCTTTACGGTTATACAATGCAAAAGTTTAGGGCCTGGTATGGCCGATAAATCTTTAAGTGTTGCAGTAAGCCGTTTAACATCGTGCCCATCAACCGGACCAAAGTACCTGAAATTGAGGGCTTCGAATAAATTGCTTTGTTTTAAAAGCGTGCCCTTAATACTTTTCTCGATCTTTTTAACGTATTTATGTGCATTTGGGCCAAGTTCCGAAAGCTTACTTAATACATTAGAAACATCGTCGCGAAAACGATTATACGATTTCGAAATGGTAATGCTTGTTAAATATTCTTTTAAAGCCCCCACATTGGGGTCGATAGACATACAATTGTCGTTTAAAATAACCAAGAGGTTCGAATTTGCGATACCGGCATGGTTTAATCCTTCGAAAGCTAAACCTGCTGTCATTGCACCATCGCCAATAACCGCTACGTGTTGCCGATCTTTTTCGCCTTTATAGTGCGAGGCAACTGCCATCCCTAAAGCAGCCGAAATAGAAGTCGACGAATGGCCAACCCCAAAAGTATCGTAAGGGCTTTCACTAATTTTCGGGAAACCACTAATCCCATTTAACAGGCGGTTGGTATGGAACTGGCTTCGTCGGCCAGTTAATATTTTATGGCCATAAGCCTGATGCCCTACATCCCACACTAACTTATCGTAAGGGGTGTTTAAAGCATAATGTAGTGCAACAGTTAGTTCTACTACTCCTAAACTTGCTCCAAAATGCCCACCATTTACACTTACTACATCGATAATATATTGACGTAGCTCCTGGCAAATTTGTTCTAAATCCTGTTCACTATATTGTTTTAAATCGGCCGGATAATTGATCGTAGCTAATAATGGACCTGTTTTAACTTCCATGCAAAGTAATTTAATACAAAGTACGGTATTTTGTTTAATACTTTTATAAAGAAATTTTTCTAAAAAAATCGTTATTTTTACCCAAAATACAATCCCATAATGAAACGAGATACTTTAATTTTTAACTTAATCGATAGAGAATTAGGCCGACAAGAGCATGGCCTCGAACTTATAGCTTCAGAGAATTTTGTGAGTAAACAAGTAATGGAAGCTGCTGGTTCTGTTTTAACAAATAAATATGCCGAAGGCTTACCAGGAAAGCGTTATTATGGTGGTTGCCAAATAGTTGATGAGATAGAAAATATTGCCATCGAAAGAGCAAAACAACTTTTTGGAGCGGCATGGGTAAACGTACAACCACACTCTGGTGCACAGGCAAATGCAGCGGTAATGCTGGCTGTTTTACAGCCTGGCGATAAAATTTTGGGCTTCGATTTATCACATGGCGGCCATTTAACACACGGCTCACCGGTAAATTTTTCGGGTAAATTATATGAGCCTCATTTTTACGGGGTTAAAAAAGAAGATGGTTTAATCGATTATGCAAAACTCGAAGAAGTGGCGTTGACCGTAAAACCAAAACTTATTATTTGCGGCGCATCGGCCTATTCGAGAGAATGGGATTATGCCTTTATCCGTAAGGTAGCCGATAAAATTGGCGCCTTAATCTTAGCCGATATCTCCCATCCGGCGGGCTTTATTGCCAAAGGATTACTTGCCAATCCTTTACCACATTGTCATATTGTAACTACAACTACCCATAAAACTTTACGTGGTCCACGTGGCGGCATGATAATGATGGGCCAGGATTTCGAAAACCCTTGGGGATTGAAAACGCCAAAAGGCGAAGTTAAAATGATGTCGGCCTTATTAGATATGGCGGTGTTCCCAGGTACTCAAGGCGGGCCTTTAGAGCATATTATTGCCGCTAAGGCCATTGCTTTTGGAGAAGCCTTAACTGATGACTATTTAACTTATATTAAACAAGTAGGAGCGAATGCACAGGCAATGGCTAAAGCTTTTGTAGCGCGTGGCTATGGAATAATTTCGGGAGGTACTGATAACCATTTAATGCTAATCGACCTGCGCAATAAAAACATTACAGGTAAAATTGCCGAGAAAGCGCTCGAGCTAGCCGATATTACGGTAAATAAAAATATGGTTCCTTTCGACGATAAATCGCCGTTTGTAACTTCAGGCATGCGTGTAGGTACTGCCGCTATTACTACCCGGGGGTTTAAAGAAACTGAGATGGAGCAAATTGTAGATTTGATCGATACCGTGCTTACCAACCCAGACGATGAAACTAATTTACAACAAGTTAAAAATAAAGTACAAGCCTTAGTGGCTGCATTTCCGCTTTATAAATAAGCGCGCCTCTCTTTTTAAGAATGTTAACAGATCCTATTAATTTGCCCGAAAACGAAGAACAACGCCTTTTGGCCTTGTATGCTTACGATATTTTGGGTGAAGGTTTGGAACATGAACTTGATAATCTGGTAAAGCTGGCTGCTCATATTGCTGGAGTGCCAGTAGCGTATGTCGCCTTTGTTGATGCAGACCATGTAATATTAAAATCGAGTCTTGGTGTTAGCGACGAATATCGGCGATTACTCCGAAACACCACGATCTGTCAACACACCATGCTGCTCGACGATATTTATATTGTACGCGATCTTAAGTCCGACCCGAGGTTTGCGAATACCATGCTTGTCTCAGAAACGGCAGCCCGATTTTATGCAAGTGTTCCTTTAAAAGATGCCGAAGGTTTTGCTCTAGGGTGTTTATGTCTTTTAGATACAGAACCCCGAGAACTGGAACAGGACCAGCTCGATGCGATCGCAACAGTGGCGGCACAAATGGTTGCGCAGTTGGCATTAAGACGTAAAAATACGCAACTGGAAGCTCAAACTAAACGTTATAATGAAATTGTAGACATCTTTACCGTCTCGCCCGAAATACATTGCATATTAGATAGAAATGGTTCTATCCTTTTTATTAATGAAGCAGTAACTTCTTTATTGCAATATACTGCAGAAGAGACCATTGGTCAAAATATGTGGTCTTATTGCTATCGAGACGATATTAATAGGACAGTTTACGCTGTCGAGAAAGGGCTTAAGGATAAACAGAAACAATTTGCCTTAGATTTTAGATTAGTTAGCAAAGATAACCAGGTAAAATGGATAGGATGGAGTATGGTTGCCAAAGACGATCGTTGGTATTGTTATGGCCGGGACATTACCGAAAGAAAAAGAATAGAAGGCGAATTAACCCAGCTTTCTTTCGTAGCCAGTAAAATTAATAATGGGGTCGTAATAAACGATGCTAATAATAAGGTAACCTGGATAAATGAAGCATTCGAAAACATAAGTGGGTTTAGCCTGGACGATCTAAAGGGGAAGCAGCTTGGCGATTTAATAAGCGGGCCCGATACCGATTGGTCTATTATAGAAAGGGCAAGAGAACTGACCCAGCAAAGTAAATCGTTTACGGTCGACCTATTAGCGTATCGTAAAAATAAAACCCCTGTTTGGCTTTCTATTCATAATACCGTTGTACTCGATTCTGAAGGAAAAGTGGAAAGTGAGGTCGAGATTATTATCGACATTACCGCAAAGAAAAAAGCAGAGGAAGAATTACAAGTGCTTTCGCTGGTAGCCAGCAATACTAATACTGGTGTAACTATTGCTAACGAAAGGGGCGAGATTAGTTGGGTTAATACTGCACTCGAGAATCTAATAGGTTATACATTAGACGAACTTTCTGGTAAAATGCTGGGCGATATTTTGTCGGTTCCATTAACAGATAAAAAGCTAATCGTTGAAGCTAGGCAAAAAGCACTCAAAAAGTTACCTTATAGCATCGAAGTGCTTGCTCATAAAAAGAATGGCGACGAAATTTGGCTATCGGTTTCTAATACACCTGTTATTAATGCAACCGGAGTGGTAGAACGACAGGTCGAATTAATTAATGATATTACACAGCGCAAGCAGGTCGAAAAGGAAATGGTCGAGTCGCGGGAGCAAGCTTTACAGTTAAGTGAGGCCAAAGAGATGTTCCTGTCGGTAATGAGTCACGAAATAAGAACACCCCTTAACGCAGTTATCGGTATGACCCATCTGCTGCTCGATAATGAGCCCAAAGAATCGCAACTCGACGACCTTAATATCTTAAAGTTTTCGGGTGAAAATTTGTTAAATATTATTAATGATATCCTCGATTTTACAAAAATAGAAACAGGAAATCTGCATTTAGAATCGATAGCTTTCGATTTACATACCTTAAGCGTAGATATTATTAACTCCCTACAGGTAAGTGCTACAAAAAAGGGTAATCAATTAACACTTATTTACGACGATCAGATCCCTGCACAATTATTGGGCGATAAAATGCGGCTGTACCAGATTATCGTTAATTTATTAGGGAATGCCATTAAATTTACGGATAAAGGAAAAATAGAGCTTAATGTTAAGTTAAAGCATAATAACGATACACACGCTTTTATTTATTTTGAGGTTAAAGATAATGGCATTGGCATTGCCAAAGATAAACAATCTTATATTTTCGAGACTTTTACTCAGGCTAAAACAGATATTGCCCGGAAATATGGGGGCACCGGCCTGGGGCTTGCTATTACCAAGAAATTATTAAAACTCTATCAATCAGAAATTAAAGTACAAAGTGTTGAAGGGAAGGGGACGACTTTTTCGTTTGGTATTAATTTTAATAATCTTTCGAATCCAGTATTAGCGATACCCAATGCAACCTTACCCAGTGTATTTATAAATAAAAAGGTATTAGTAGTAGACGATAATGAAGTAAATATTTTAATTGCCAAAAGATTTTTGGGTAAATGGGGCTTATTTATAGATTTTGCATCGAACGGAGAAGAAGCCATTAGTAAAATGATGGATAATGTTTACGACCTGGTGTTTATGGATATCAGAATGCCGGGTATCGATGGCTTCGATACTACTAGGATTATTCGGGAAATACCAGGTAATTATTACAAAGAAGTTCCAATTATAGCCTTAACAGCATCTACCCTACATAATGAGCATAAGAAATTTAAAGAATCGGGCATGAATGGGCATATCTTAAAGCCATTTAACCCTAATGAAATTAAAGAGGTCTTGAATACTTATTTGGTTTAAGTAACCAATTCAAACAGTTAAACAACCCAATGCAAAAAGTGAAGGGCCGATAATTCATTGAAGAATATATCGACCCTTACCATCTAAATTAACGCTCTCGATATAATAAACGAGGTTTGAGCTAAAATGTTTTAAAAAAAATAATTATTTTTAATTATCCTCATAACAGCCTAATGATGAGGGAAATATTCTTGCCTTATTGCTAAGGTCAGTTTTAAGAAATGAATTAAAATAGGGGTCGTTACTTAAATTGATCCCTTTATTTATGGCAGGGCTATTTTTTTGAAGCTTAAAATCGCCAGCTAAAGAACCAAGAAAAAGGGGGTCCGCATTTAAGATATTCCCATTATTTAAATAAATAGGCATATTGCTCTTTAACAAATTGTTTTTAACAATAGTTGTAATTACCGTATTATTATTTTTTTTGTCGACTATAAATTCGTCTAGTAAATTACCCCAGATAATATTGTTCTGCAGATTTAAGGTTAAGTTATCGCTCTGAGTGTTACTAATATAATCCGAAAGATATACGGCAGCAGTTTTACGAACATAATCTGGATTATACCCTGCGAAAGTATTTTGTTTAAGGTTATAGTTACCACCTCCAACGCCATAAAGTAAATATTGACCGCAATTATAAAATAGATTGTTGAAAGCTGTTAATGCAGTCTGATAGCCTAAAAAGCCTACTACTTCCATATTTTTAATAATGGTATTGGTTAATAATAATTTAGGCTCGCTATTAACCGCCAGCGAATCGGCTGTAATGCCAGCTACCCCATTTTTAATAATGGCAAAATTGATTTTAGAGTTTTTACTCTGAGGGTAAAAATGAAGACCATTCCACTGTCCAGGTTCTTCGGTATAAATTTTTTCGAGTCTATCGCTCGCAAAAAGAACACTATCACTTTTAGTTCCCATTACATTTAAAGTTCCTTTTATGCTCATAGTGGCATTACTATGAAATAGAATTTTGCTGCCTGGAGCAATAGTAAGGCTGGCGCCTTCGGCCACCGTTACCGATTTATAAACAAGGTATGGCAGTTTACTATCCCAGGTGGTAGGGTTGGTAATTGTAACATTGGTAATGAAATTGGCATTTTGGCCATAGGCCACCAAGGGGATAGATCGCTGATTTCCGTTGTAGTAAAACAAGATGGAATCCTGTACAATAAAAGGTAGGTTTTGGCTGGTTGGATTAATATTTACTTTAATAAAAACGTTTATCGAATCGTTACCGTTTAGCTTTAACATTTTTGTATCTGAAGTAGCCTGACCATTAATGTTTAAACTAAATGCCGATGTGTTGTTACCACTTAACCGAATGTTGCTAATATTGATCGCTCTGGGGTTAGGATTGTAAATTTTTAGTCGTCTGCTGCTCGAGCCAATAGATGTAAAAACAGTATCGAATAATATGCTGTCTGCCGAAAAAGTTAATTTAGCGCCCATTTCTTCAGTAATATCTTCGTCCTTATTGCAGGAAGCAAATATAAATGCAATGCAAAAAAAGAAGATTAGTTTTAACCGCATCATATAATAACTAGGAGAAGGCGAGCGTAGCAATACTTAATTTTTTAATTCCACTATGAAGTAACGAATTTCCACAGGCTTCTAGTGTGGCACCAGTACTCAAAACATCGTCGACCAGTAAAATGTGTTTCTGGTTTATCTGTTCTGGCTGTCTAACACTAAACACAGATTCCATATTCTGATAACGGATATATCTCGATTTCTGGGTCTGACTTTCGGTAAGCTTATTTCTAAAAAGGTATGCTGTTTTTACTGGTATTTGCAAAACCTGGGCAATACCCTCGGCAATAAAAATACTTTGATTATAGCCTCTAATACGCTCTTTCTTTAAATGTAAAGGAACAGGTATAATATAATCTATAGCCTTATATTGTTCGCTAAGCATTAAACGGGCTCCGAGTAGGCCACCCAATTTAAAGCCAACTTCGCTTTGACCTTTGTATTTTAAATGATGAATTAAACTTTGCACTTTTGTTCCCTTTCTGAAATAGAGCATTGCCATTGCCGCTTCGACAGGCACGCGACCCCAGAATTGCTGGGCCACCGGATTGTTTTTGTTAATATGAAAATCGGTATAAGGTAAGTCGTATAAGCAATGCTCGCAGATTGTTCTTTCTCCATAATATAAGGTTAAGCTACAACCTGCACATAACTCCGGAAACAGCAAGCCAATTACATCTGAAGTTATACGTTTTATTGAGTTCATTGGGTCATTTGTTTCATTGGTTCATTCGTGTATCTGGCCTAACCTTCCAATCCTTCAACTTTCTACCAGCAACTCCTGTAACTGTTTTAATTCGTCGACCTTAGCAATCGACCCCTGGTTTTCGTAGGCCGATATCAGGTTGCGGATAACCCGCCTAATAATTTCTGTGTTACTGCAAGGAGAATAAAAACCAGGTTGTGGTTCGAGATTAAGTTGACGTAAAAACTGATCTACATCGTGTTTTCCGAAAATCGCCCCCTTATTAAAGGCATTAATATAAAATAACACCCCATATTCTTTTTCAATGGCACCATCGTCTATATAACCTAATATAAAATGCTGCGGTAAATTAATGCCGTATACCGGAATATCCAGTTTTTGGGCAAGAGTGGCATAAATAATCGCTAATGAGATTTGATTTCCCTTTTTGCTTTCTAAAACCTGATTAAGATAAGAGTTTTGTGGATCGTGATGGTTTTTAATATTGCCACTAAAGCCATACTGATTGTAAAACACATGATTAATTAGCTTTACCTTCTCTATAGAGCTCATTTCGTGCTGCAGATTTAACCATATTTCGCGTTTAATCTCTTCGATTTCATTAATGATATATTGTTCGTCGAGATCTGGGTATTGGTAGCGATTAATAATTAACGCCCCCTGCAAAAGATCGAATGCGCCACTTTGATACCATAAATTGAGGTCTTCTTTTACCGTATTAAATTGAATGGTATGGACCAGATTTTCTATTCGCTCTTGTAAAAGCGTATCTAACGATTGTTCCCAGGCTGTTTCGAGATAAGACACGACCTCACTACCATAAGTTAACAACCGTTGTTGTACATGTTGGTAAACTTCCTCGTCTGGATCGTCTAATAATTTAACTAAAGCATCGATTTCTGCAATATTTTCCATTAAATGCAAGTTAGAATTTTCTGTTTCCTTACTTTTACAACCATGTTATTTCAATTTTTTGCCGACTATCTTAAACATCGTCTTACTGCGAAAAGTAGGCATGGCACACATTCACCTTTTGTTTATCGGCTGGTCGATGAAGTAATTTACGATTTTTCGATCAAAAAAGTATACGAAGCTATCGAACAACAACGAAAAAAACTTTTAAATGACGATACCTTAATTACTATTACCGATCTGGGTGCAGGCTCCTATTTTAATATAGCAAGGCAAAGACGGGTCTCCGATTTGGCTAAAAAGGCCGTAAAAAACCCAAAACTGGCTCAACTCATTTATCGGTTGGCTAAAAACCATCGACCCGAAACAATAATCGAATTGGGAACTTGTCTAGGTATAACTACAGCTTATCTTTCGAAAGCAAATACAGCGGCTACTATAGTTACTATAGAGGGTTGCCTGGAGACAGCTAAAATAGCTGCACAAAACTTTAAAGCACTAAACTTAAGCAATGTTACACTGCAGGTAGGTAATTTTAATGATTTATTACCAAAAGAGATAGCCATTCGTGAAAAGCTCGATTTCGTTTATATTGATGGGAACCACACCAGAGCCGCAACATTAAATTATTTTGAGCAATGTCTGGCAAAGGTTGACGAAAATTCGTTGCTTATATTCGACGATATTTACTGGAGCCCAGGCATGAAACAGGCCTGGGCCGAAATTAAAGCACATCCACAAGTAACCGTAACTGTCGACTTGTTCTGGATCGGGTTGGTTTATTTCAGACCAGGGCAAGCTAAAGAGGATTTTAAGATCCGGTTTTAGATTTGTTGATGATCTAAAATTAAATAATTGATAATCAATCAGTTTTAATGTATAACTTATTTTTAAGTTGTATAACTGAAAAATAAGTTATACATTTAAGTTATGGAAGAATTAACCAAAACTGAGGAACGCATTATGCAGGTTTTATGGAAACTGCAAAAGGCATTTGTTAAAGATATTATCGACGAGCTGGATGAAGACCCCAAACCACCTTATAACACCATCTCGTCTATCGTTAGGCTTTTGGAAAAGAAGGGTTATGTAGCCTATACGGCTTACGGCAAAACCTACGAGTATTTTCCGGCGATTAGTAAAGAAGCCTATACAAAGACCACATTTTCTAAGCTGTTTTCGGGCTATTTCGATAATTCGCCCAGTAGCTTATTGTCTTTTATGGTAAAAGAAGAAAAATTAAGCGCGGCCGATATCGCTGAGCTAAAAGCACTCATTAATAAAACACATTAGTATGGAATGGCTTATTTACTTATTAAAGGTAAGTGCCTGTATGGCATTATTCTTTGCATTTTACTTGCTGGTTCTAAGAAAACTTACTTTTTTTAAGATCAACCGGCTCTATTTGCTACTTAGCTTATTTTTTAGTTTCATGATCCCGGCGCTGCAGTTTACTATAGAACGGGAGATGGTTCAAAGTCCGATAATTGTACAGTCTGCCGATGTGCAAGACGTAGACTTGGGGGGTGTAGGATTTCGAACACCCATTGTAGTAGGAAGCGGCCCAACAGATGAAGAGGTTGTACCCTTTAATTGGCTTACGTTTTTACCTTATATCTATAGTAGCATCGTTGCTGGCCTTTTAGGATTGGCCGGATGGCGATTATTTCGACTGCTTAAACAAACTAATGTTCCATTTAAAACAATTAACGGCTTAAAATTAGTGGCTAAAAAGCAGGGCTTTACTAATTGTTCTTTCTTCAACTATGTTTTTATAGATGAAAATAATTTAAACGAAATCGAATTAACGGCCTTACTGGCACACGAGAGGGTTCATGTAAAACAATATCATTCTATCGATAAACTTGTTTTAATGCTGGTAAAAGCTTTTTTATGGTTTAACCCCATCGTGTATTTATATGGTAAGGCCCTAGAACAAGAGCACGAGTACGAGGCAGACCGAGCAACTTCTTCGGTTGTTGGAAACGAAGTATATGCCACACTACTGCTAAAATTAGCAGTTGGTAAAGGCGTAGATCCACTCCTTCATAGCTTTGTGAAAAATCCGATTAAACAAAGAATAAAAATGTTATTTAACTCAAAATCAAAGAAGATGAAAAAACTAACATACTTATTAGCCTTGCCTATTGGCTTGGGGCTGATCTGGGGATTTACCGTAAAAATTACCCATCACACAAAGCCAATAACTCAAATAGAACAAAGCCAAAGCCCCGATAGTTTAATAGGGAAAACGGTTAAGGGGAAGGTAATTGGTTTCGAAAAAGTGGAAATGGGTGAAGTGATAAACCTTAAGGTAGGAAATACTGTGGTACCCATAAGTAAGTTTTACCTTAAAGATAAGGTTAAAATAGGAGACGAAATTACCGTGAGATTAACTGGGAAGAGTTTGGGTATAATTAATAAAACCGATGCCAAAGGAAATAAAAGTACAATTATTGAAGAACCTTATTACCAGATTAGTAAAGCTGTCGACGCCAATGGCAAATTAATTTACGAGCGGCCAGTCTATGCTTTTCTTTACGAAGCGAACAGGGCCCGTTTTGCCTGGTCGACCATTAAAACAATAGAAAAGGATGCCACAGGGACGATTAAAAAAATTGTTTTATATGACAAGGGATTTACCATTAACCTCAATGTAGCCGCACAAAAGTTTAAAAACGATGATTTTAAACAAGGAGATTCTATAGTAGTTAAGTTTATTGGAGAAAGGTTAACTGGGAATAAGACTTATACGACCGATAAAATGATTGCACTCTATTCTTGGCCTAAGAAATATGAGCTGATTAACCCCGCTCTTTATTCGAGGTTTTACTATAAAAATGGGAAGCAAAAGCTGTATAACAAGAAGCAAAGTGTAGGTTATACCAAACCAGTTTTGTTAAATACTGGCCATAAAGCAGTAGAAAATAAACCTGGCGTTACTTATAGTGCAACCGATTCGACTATTGTTAATAAAGCTAAGGGGCTGGTTTATTTGTATGGAAATGCCATTATTGAGTATGGAAAAATGAATTTTAAGGGTTCGAAGATCGTGTACGATACTAGATCTAATACTGCCGAAGTGAAAGATGCAATCTACACTTATAACAAAGATTTACTTAAAGCCAACGAAATGAAAGTGGATTTTAATACACAACGCTTAGTAGCAAATGGACCGGTTTTTATGCGTAATTTGTGATACTTTGTTGATCAGCATGCCATTAAAATCCTGGTTGATAAGTTCGTTCGGCATGTTTAACGACATCTTCTTTGTAAAATAAAACATCTTTAAACTGGCCTTTGCTATACATTAATGCCTGATCGTTAAAATGCTTGGAATTTGGGTCGCCGCTATTTCCGCCAGCTAAAATAGATTTGGCTTTAATTTTTGGACCAAATTCGACTACGCAAACGAAGCTGTTGCCGCTCGAGCCATAACGTTTATTGGTTTTATATAGGCTGCTTCTAAAAGAAGGAAGCTGCCCCCACATGGCCGAGCCGAAACCAACTGGAATGCTAGGCAAAGTATCGTCGTATTTTTCGTTAATGGCACCGGTTAAACGCTGAAAACGATTAACTTCGCCCCAGGGGAGTTGCCAATGCCCGAAACGTTTAGTTAAGTCGGCTAAGGTTGTATTTAAGGGATCGAGTAGCTCGTTAGGCCGGGCGCTTGCTGCAAAAGCTTTAGTGCTTTCGACTTGGTTTTTCTCTAATGGGTCGATATAAACCTTTTGTATAGCCTGACTTAATCTCGGCGCCCATTCCATCGCAAGTGTGGCTGCAACAGAATTTTCGCCCGATCGATAATCCCAATTTTTTAAAAGCGCGATGGCATCTTTTAAAGAGGCTAATTGGGGGTCGCTTTGCGGGAGCTGTGCATAGGCTTTCAGCAAGGCCGGCACCAGTATCTCGAAAGCAGGCATATAGGTGTCGTAACCAGTAGCGATTACCTTATCCATTGTATATTTTTCTGGCTTACTTAGCAGCCTGACAGCATTAACTCCTCTAAAATTCTCGCCGTCGGGTGCCATATACGAAGGATAATTTGCTTTAAGCGGGCTATTCGTCCCGGCTACACTAAAAGGAGTGGAGTTACAGTTTTGAAGCCAGCCATTATTTGGGTTATAAACATGAACGGTTTCTTTAACCGCGTGAAGACCTTTCCATGCTGTGGCAGAAGTACTACCATCGACCACATTTGCCCAATTATATTTAGGATCCCGAATAGGGATAAAATTGCCATGCCAATAGGCTATATTGCCCTTTGCATCGGCATATACAGTATTATTAGAAGCATTTGCCTTTAAATCCATTGCTTTCTGATAATCTTCAAAACTTTTAGCTTTGGTGCGCACCCAACTTTGAACCAGGCTTGTGGTATTCCTGTTTTTTGATTTTAGGCTAATCCACTTTCCATCTCTGATGGCCATTACTGGCCCGTTATTAGTGAAATAAGTGGTAAAAGTTTTGGCTTTTAAAGTTTTACCCTCGAGATAACGGATGTTTATTTTCTTTTGGATAACAGGAATTAATTTTTTGTTGTATTCGTAAAATAAGCCCTTTGCAGTTTTGCTTATTTTTTCGGCATACATATCTGCAATATCGACATTGTTCGAAGTATGCATCCAGCCACAGAACTCGTTAAAGCCCTGATAAACGAAAAACTGCCCCCAGGTAACGGCACCGTAAGCATTGAGCCCTTCCTCGCTCTGCATTTGAACTTCGGGCCGGAAATAGAAAGTAGTATGCGGATTAATGTATAAAATGGCATTGCCCGATTCGGTAATCGATGGGGCAAAGGCAAAGCCATTGGAGCCACTTTGCTGGTCTTTTAATAACGGCTTAGTTAGCGTAGGTGTAAAGTCGCCACTATAGAATTTTTTGAGTTCGTTAAGAGTTAAATTTGCGGTATTAATAGCGCCAATACTCCCGTCGGTCCAAAGTAAGGCATACCAGGGCTTAAAGCGTTTAAGTAATGCTGGTTTTACTTCGGGATGTTGGTGCAGGTAAAAATTAATACCAGCGGCATAAGCATTGAGCAAATTTTTTAACCAGGGCTGTGCTTTCTGGTAATCGGTAACAGCTTCGGCCGAATCGATAAGTAAGCGTATTTGAAGGTCGTTAAAGAGGTATTTTTCGCCATTTATTTCAGCTAAACGGCCCAACTTTTCGATATAGTTTAATTCTACACGTTTAAAATCATCTTCACATTGTGCATATAAAAGGCCAAATACGGCATCTGCATCGGTTTTACCATAAATGTGCGGGATGCCCCAATTATCGCGGATAATAGTTACGCGTTTAGCTTGTTGCTGGTAAGCCGCGATTTCGGCTGGTGTAAAGTTTTGTGCTAATAAAGAGAACGGCAATAATAGCAACAGTAAAGATAAACCTTTCATAAGCTCAAATTTGGTAAAAATTCTTTTAGGATTAGGCTTTAATCCGATTTTTTAGCTTAAAAAGCCTCGGCAAGACTAATGTATACCCCGCTTTGGCGCTTCTCCTGAGCCCTTTTTTCGCCTACACCATAATCCAGCCGAACGCTTAAGCCCTTAGCAGGATCGAAGAAATAGCGCCCACCAATACCATAATTTGGTTTGAGGTTTTTTAAAGAAAAGTAACCATTGGCGTATACTTTACCACCACCTGCAAAAGCAACAATGCCGAAACGATTGCTAAAACGATAACGGATTTCTGTTTGTGCTGCCAATAAGTTTTCGCCCCGATAGCGCCCAGTGTAGTAGCCACGCATCAATTGGTCGTTGCCTAATTGTGGTAATAAATAGAATGGGATAGCTTCGCCTTTAAGGGTATGATAGAAAGCTTGAACGCCCAAAACAACCTTTGGAGCCAATGGCCAGAAATTGCTAACATTTACTTTAAGCTGACTGCCGGTAAAGTCGCCATTGCCAAACAGCGACGGCGCATATTGATAAGTTATCCTGCCGAAGAAACCCTGGGTAGGATAATTATTCGAGTTTCGGGTATCATAACTTTGCGAAACGCCTATATATAACACCGAACCGCCAGTTCTATCGTTTAAATGGGAAGCCTGTGTATAAATCCCACCAGGAACCTGATCTGTAAGTTTATAGTTTTCGTATCCTATTGAAATACCGGTATAAGTAAAGGGGAGTGTTTTTTTTTCAGCATCTAAAGCTATCTTAACCTGTTGCAGCACTAACCTATCGCTATTGTTTTGCAAAGTATGGTTACCAATACCATAAAAATTGAAGGGTGTTTTTTTAAAGCGGATTTCGGTAAGAAAATGATAAAGATTTCCTTTAGTCCACGCATCGCCCTTTAAAGCAATATGATATGTTTTTTTGGTCGAATAAGAGGCCGTGCCAGAAAAATTGGAGCTGCGATTAAGGGTGTCTTTCCTATCGATATAAAACGAATAAAGACTTCCTAATCCAAATTCAAAACCAGTTTCCTGTGCATAACCTAACACTGGGATCGGCATAAAACTTGCTTTACGGGTTGTGTCTTTCTCGTTCGACAATAATTTCTGGATTAATCTTTTCTGTGCCAAAAGTGGCTGGGCTAATAAAATGAAGAATACAGGCAGTAATAGTCTTTTCATTAAGACAAAGTAAAGGAAAAAGGTTGGTTCATTAGGCATTAGTTCATTGTTCGTATTTTGACTTCTCATCCTCAACCTTATTTCCAATTGGGCTTATAACCTATTTTTTTAATAGGCTTTGCGGCTGGTTTTTTGTTTTGTAACTCGTCCAGATATTGAAATAGGACAGCTATATTTTGATTTTGATGATCTTGCTTTTTATCCTGATGATGGAGTTTTTGTTTAATTTCGGCTATTTCCAGTCGCATGGAGAGCTGATCTGTTGATAGATGTCTCATTTTAACGAAGATCCTGATGATCTGAATGTTAACTTGAATGGCTATTGGACTGTTTAATATGCTCGAAAGCATGGCTACTCCCTGTTCTGTAAAAACAAATGGGCTTGCTCCTCCGAATACTTTTGGTCCCGAAAGCCCGATTTGTGGGAGTAAGGAATTAACTTCGTCGGGATTTAACTCGAACATAAAGTCTCTCGGAAATCTATCAATATTTCTTTTCACGGCTTGTTTAAGCACTCTGGTTTCTACGCCATATAATCTGGCCAAATCTTTATCAGTCATTACTTTTTGCTCCCGGATAATATAAATCTGATTCATAATCATTTCGTCGGGAAGTGGTAGCTGGTTTGGTAAGCTTATATTTGCCATAGATTTTTGATGAAGTGTACAATTAATCAACAAAATAATTTGAACAAGCAAATTTTATGAGTTGATATCATATCAACTAAACCTTTTTTTTGATTTTAAAAATGGCCCTGAGCGCTTGCTAATCAAGATCGATTTTGATTGTGGAAAAAACGTAAAACCGACTTTATAGCGCTTTTGAGCTGGTATCACAATTTGTGATACCAGCTCAGCTACCTGGAATCGATCATTTTAACTTTTAGTAGACTTCTTCTCAACTAACTCGTAAAAACAATTGCACGCTTAATCAATTACTGCTACTTTTGCCTCAAACAATAACAATATACAGATGAGTACGACAAGAGGACCAATATCGAAATTTATGGAGACTAACTATCTTCATTTTAATTCGGCAGCAATGATGGATGCCGCTATAGGTTATGAAACCCATTTAAACGAGGGCGGGAAAATGATGATTACCCTTGCCGGCGCCATGAGTACTGCCGAGTTAGGTATTTCATTAGCCGAAATGATTAGACAGGATAAAGTAGCTATTATTTCTTGTACCGGAGCGAATCTGGAAGAAGACATTATGAATCTGGTTGCCCATTCTCATTATAAACGAGTACCCAATTATCGTGATTTAAGCCCACAAGACGAGTGGGATTTGCTCGAAAATCATTATAATCGTGTTACAGATACCTGTATACCGGAAGAAGAAGCTTTTAGACGTTTGCAAAAGCACATCCATAAAATATGGAAGGATGCAGAAACTGCCGGAGAGCGATATTTTCCACACGAATTTATGTATAAGATGTTGCTTAGTGGCGATTTGGAGCAATACTATGAAATCGATCCGAAAAACTCCTGGATGCTGGCGGCGGCCGAGAAAAACCTCCCAATCGTTGTGCCAGGCTGGGAAGATTCTACAATGGGTAATATTTTTGCATCTTATGTAATGAAAAAAGAGCTTACCGCTACCACTATGAAAAGTGGCATTGAATATATGGGTTATCTGGCCGATTGGTATATTGCTAACTCGGCAGGTAAAGGAGTTGGGTTTTTTCAAATTGGTGGAGGCATTGCCGGCGATTTTCCGATTTGCGTAGTCCCTATGCTTTATCAGGATATGGAAATGGAAAATATTCCGTTTTGGAGCTATTTTTGTCAGATCTCCGATTCGACAACTTCTTATGGCTCTTATTCTGGTGCAGTACCAAACGAGAAAATTACCTGGGGTAAACTTGATATTCATACCCCCAAGTTTATTGTCGAATCGGACGCAACTATTGTGGCCCCATTAATTTTTGCCTGGATATTAAAAATGTAATTTATATTTCAAATTTTTTTCGAAGATATTCGAAGAACGATTTGAAGCCTTTCTAAAAATTGTTGTTTTTTTTACCGGGAGGGTAGATAATGCAATAGTTTAGAATGATTATAAATTGTATTTCAATGTCAGTAATATGTCATTGGTATGTTAATAAATTTTACTTTTGTTCAAATCTTTCCGGGCAGTTAAGACCAATTGATCGGTTAGCTTTAAATTTTTTTTCAAAAAACAGCATAAAACACTCATTATGAGGAATATCTCATTAATTTTTAAAACGGTTTGGAGGTCAGCATTTACATTTGCTGCTTTATTCCTTTTAATGGTAACCGTTGCACAAGCACAGGATTTGGTGGAAGGTAAAACCTTATTCAAAGGTAAATGTGCTTCTTGCCATGCGCTTGATCACGACGCTACCGGACCAGCATTAACACCAAAATTGAACGAGCTCGATGAAGCGTGGGCGATTAAGTGGATCAAAAATAATGTTACTTTAAGGGAATCCGGAGATAAGTTGGCTATTGAAGCTGCAAAGTTTTCAGCTTCAGAAATGACAGCCTTCCCAACTTTAACCGACGATCAGATTAAAAGCATTATTGCTTATGCTAAAGTTGGTGAGCCTAAAAAGGTAGCTGAGGCAGGTGCTGCTGCGGTAGACGAAGGTGCTTCTAGTCTGTCTATCATTGGTGTTATTGCCATCATTATCTTATCGATTATTATTTTAGTCATATTAGGTCGTGCAGTAAAAATGCTTGAGCGCTTAATTCTTCAGAAACAAGGAATTGAAGTGGTGGAAGAAGAGTCAAAAGTATCGCTTGCAGTTGGTGTACGTGGCTTATTTAAGAACAAGAAATTTGTATTCTTCTTTGTATTATGTGTGGTAATGGTATTGGGTTCATTTGGTTGGATGGGAATGTGGGAAACAGGTGTACATACAGGTTATCAGCCAGTACAACCTATCAAATTCTCGCACGAATTACATGCCGGTATTAATCAGATCGATTGCCAGTATTGCCATACCGGCCCATTCAAATCTAAAAATGCAACTATCCCTTCACTTAATGTTTGTATGAACTGTCATAAGAATGTACAAGCAAGAACTGAAGATGGTCAGGTTTCGCCAGAAATACAAAAAATATACAATGCTCTGGGTTACGATGTCGATAAACAGACTTACGATAAAACCAAGGAAAAACCAATCGAATGGGTACGTGTACACAATCTACCAGATTTCGCTTATTTTAACCACTCACAACACGTAGTTGTAGGTGAGGCCGCCATTCGTAAGGAAAAAGGACTAAAACCAACCGATCCGGTATGTTTTGCCTGTCATGGCCCGGTTAATACAATGGAAGAAATTTCTCAGTATTCGCCATTAACAATGAAATGGTGTATAAATTGCCATAAAGCTGCCGATATTTCTGATAAAAAAGATGATGCATTCTATACTAATATTATAGCGGCACACGAGAAGATTAAAAAAGGCGAGAAAATTACACCAGCATTATTGGGTGGTTTAGAGTGTGGTAAATGCCATTATTAATTAAATAGAGTTTAGTAAAAAAACGTTCAGCTTAAATGGAAAGCAATAAAAAATACTGGAAAGGCTTAGAAGAGTATAACAACACTCCCGATTTTGTTGAAAACAACAAAAACGAATTTGCAGAGCCCATTCCAATAGAAGATGTTTTAAGTGAAGCAGGTTTAAGTACTGTTACCCCTCGCCGCGACTTTTTAAAAGCTTTAGGCTTTGGCTTAGGTGCAGTTACCTTGGCAGCTTGCCAAAAGACACCAGTTCATAAATCGATCCCTTATCTGGTTAGGCCGGAAGAAGTAATTCCTGGTATTCCAAATTACTATGTTTCGACTTATAAAGGACAGAGTGTATTGGTAAAAACAGTGGTAGGTCGCCCAATAAAAATTGAGGTTAATCCTAACGCCGGTTTGTTTAATAAAGGTACAGATGCGCAAGCGCAAGCTTCTGTACTCGATTTATACGATGTGTCGAAACTAAAAATGCCATCGCTTAAAAAAGCAGATGCAACTTGGGCCGAGTTAGATACCTTTGTAAAAGGAGAACTTAATAAAGCACAAGCATCGGGCAAAAAAATTCGAATTATTTCGTCGAGTTTAAACAGTCCTTCGGCCAAAGCGGTAATTGCCGATTTTGCTGTTAAATACCCAACAACGAAACATGTTCAATACGATGCAGTATCTTATACAGGTATAATTAAAGCTAACGAGAACAGCTTTGGTAAGCCAGTTGTACCAAAATATAATTTCGATAAAGCGGATCTTATTGTGAGTTTTGCTGCCGATTTTTTGGGAACCTGGATTAGCGGTGAAGAATTTACGACACAATATGTAGCTAATAGAAATTATAAATCGCTCGAAAAAGGCAAGATGTCCCGTCATTTTCAGTTCGAGACTGGAATGAGTTTAACAGGTACGAATGCGGATACCAGAATTCCTGTAAAATTGTCGGAAGAAGGGCCAGCATTAATTACACTTTATAATGCCATTACCGGAAACAATTTAGCTGGTGGAGCATTGCCAAACAATGTAACTGCCGATAAAGCTTTAAAATTGGTAGCGAAAGAACTGTTGCAAAACAAAGGCAAGTCTTTAGTCGTTTCGGGTTCGAACGATGTGTCTACGCAAATTTTGGTAAATGCTATTAATGCTGCTATTGGCAGTTATGGTACAACTATAGATTTAGATAATCCAAACAAACGTTTTGAAGGTAACGATGCTACATTTGCAGAGTTCATTAACGAAATGAATAGAGGTGAAGTTGCTGCTGTATTTTTTATGGATAGCAATCCTGCTTACGATGGCATCAATAACAAAGCATTTACCGATGCTTTAGCTAAGGTAGCTTTAAAAGTTTCTTTTGCCGATAGGGCAGACGAGACCGCCGATTTGTGCGACGTTATTGCCATTACCCCTCATTATTTAGAGGCATGGGGCGATGCTAATACTTACGAAGGTGTTTATTCGATAGTACAGCCTACTATCAATCCTGTATTTAACTCGCGCCAGGCAGAACAGAGTTTATTAATTTGGTCTGATGCAGCCGTACAGGATTACTATCAATATGTGCGCAACAACTGGGAGAAAAACATACTTCCGACTGTTGGTAAAAGCTGGAACGATTTATTGCAAACCGGTATATTTAATACTACTGCAAAACCTGCAGCAGCTTATAGCTTTAGCTTATCGTTAGATGCTGTAGCTGCCTCAATTGCCGCAAGCAGTAAGGCTTTGCAAAAAGATATAGAATTACATTTTTACGAAAATATAGCAATGCGCGATGGTAAAAATGCAAATAATGCATTTTTACAGGAATTGCCAGATGCGGTTTCGAAAGTAACCTGGGACAACTATATTGCTCTTGCACCAAAACAAGCAGAAAAATTAGGTTATAAAGAATTTGATGTTTTAACTGTTAAAGGTGAAAACGGATATTCGGTCGATTTGCCTTTGCTAATACAACCAGGACAGGCTATGGGTACTGGTTCGATAGCCCTTGGCTATGGCCGTACCAAAGTGGGTAAAGCCGGGAATAATGTAGGTAAGAATGCTTTCCCTTATTTGAGCTTTAGCAATGGTACCTTAAAATATGCAACTACGGCTACTCTTTCGGCAACCGGAGATCGCGAAGAATTGGCACAAACACAAACCCACCACTCTTTCGAGGGCAGGAATATAATTAGAGAAGCCAGTTTAAAAGATTATTTAAAGGATCCGGCTACAGGTTCTGGTAATCATCATAAACATAAGGTTTACGATTTATGGACAACCGATAAATACGAAAAATTAGGTAACGACTGGGTAATGGCAATCGATTTAAATGCTTGTACCGGCTGTGGCGCCTGTGTGGTTGCCTGTAACGTAGAAAATAACATTCCGGTTGTAGGTAAAGTTGAAGTACGTCATCGTCGCGAAATGCATTGGTTACGTATAGATCGTTATTATAGCATTACCGACCAAAAATCTGGCGAGGCAGTAAGCGAACAAAAAGAATTCGACCGGATGGAAAATCTGGATCAGGTAACAGTTGTTCATCAGCCTATGCTTTGTCAGCATTGCGACCATGCACCATGCGAAACGGTTTGCCCGGTATTGGCAACTGTACACTCGTCTGATGGCTTAAACCACATGGCATATAACCGTTGTGTAGGTACTCGTTATTGTGCTAACAACTGCCCATATAAAGTGCGTCGCTTTAACTGGTTTAACTACTGGAACGATTCGCGTTTCGATAATTACCTAAACAACGAGTTTACACAATTGGTTTTAAATCCGGATGTAACTACACGTTCGAGAGGGGTAATGGAGAAATGTTCGATGTGTATACAGCGGATCCAGGCAGGTAAGTTAACTGCTAAAATGGAAAAACGCACCCTAAAAGATGGTGATATTAAAATGGCTTGTCAGCAAGCCTGTTCGGCAAACGCAATTATATTTGGAGATAAAAACGATCCAGAATCGGAAGTTTCTAAAGCATTGCGTAGCGAACGTATCTACTATGTTCTAGAAGAACTAAACGTACAACCAGGAGTTGGTTATATGACAAAAATTAGAAACACAGATTCAGAAACTAAAGAAGTACAAGCTTAGGCATTACTTACAGCAATATAAATTATGTCAGGACATAACGAATCAATTTTAAGAGAACCATTAATTACCGGTAAAGACATTACGTATGCAAAAATTACGGAAGACATTCTATCGCCGGTAGAAAACAAACCTAATAAAGCCTGGTGGATAGGTTTTACTATTGCACTTTGCGGGGCTATGCTTTGGGTATTTGCCGTAAGCTATACCTTTTGGTTTGGGATAGGTGCTTGGGGATTAAATAAAACAGTAGGATGGGCTTGGGATATTACCGGCTTCGTATGGTGGGTAGGTATTGGTCATGCGGGAACACTTATTTCGGCAGTACTGTTGCTTTTTCGTCAGAACTGGCGGAATTCCATTAACCGGTCGGCAGAGGCAATGACTATTTTTGCAGTTATCTGTGCCGCCACCTATGTAGTATCGCACATGGGACGTCCATGGCTGGCCTATTGGGTATTGCCATTGCCAAATCAATTTGGTTCACTTTGGGTAAACTTTAACTCACCATTGGTATGGGATATGTTTGCGATCTCTACTTATTTCTCGGTATCTTTATTGTTTTGGTATACTGGTTTACTACCGGATATTGCAACTATTAGAGACCGTGCAGCCGGAATGCGTAAAAAAGTTTATACTATTCTTTCTTTTGGCTGGGCCGGTAATGTTAAAACCTGGCAACGTTTTGAAGCAGTATCGTTAATTTTAGCAGGTATTGCAACACCACTGGTACTTTCGGTACACACGATTGTATCGATGGACTTTGCAACTTCAGTAATACCAGGTTGGCATACCACGATTTTCCCACCTTATTTTGTGGCAGGAGCGATATTTTCGGGATTTGCTATGGTACAGACCCTCTTACTGGTAACCAGAAAAGTTTTGGGCTTAGAAAATTACATTACCATGTTCCACATCGAGTCGATGAATAAAATTATCCTTTTAACGGGATCAATTGTAGGGGTAGCTTATTTAACAGAATTCTTTATCGCCTATTATTCTGGAAACGAATACGAACAATATACATTCTTAAATAGGTTTATCGGGCCTTATTGGTGGGCTGGCTGTATGATGTATGGCTGTAATATCTTAATGACCCAATTAATGTGGTTTAAGAAAATAAGAACAAATATAGCTTTATCGTGGGTGCTTTCGATCGTGGTAAACATCGGTATGTGGTTTGAACGTTTTGTAATTATTGTAGTTTCGCTGCATCGCGATTACCTGCCATCGAGTTGGGCCATGTTTTATCCGTCGTGGGTAGATGTGAGTGTATTTGTAGGTTCGATTGGATTATTCTTTACTTTGTTCCTCTTATTCTTGAGGGTATTGCCATCGATTGCAATTGCCGAGGTAAAGTTATTATTGAAGAGTTCGAGCGAGCAGGCTAAAATGGAATTAATTAAAGACGGCCATCTCAATAAGGAGCATGTCGACGAATACATAGAGTCTTTAGAAAAGTTTGATAGTGTTAAACAAGAAGAATACGCAAAAATATAACAATGAGTAATATCAAATATATTTTAGGCAGTTTTGGCGATCCCGACGAAATGATGCACGGCATCGACAAGTTGCAGGAAAATAACATCAAAATACACGATGTGTATACGCCAATGCCTATTCACGGCATCGAAGCAAAATTAGGGGTTAAAAGATCCAGGTTAGATATAGCTGCGTTCTTTTTTGGAATAACGGGCACAATAACCATGTTAACTGGGGTCTATTTAGCTACGGCAGTAGACTGGCCAATTAATATTGGCGGCAAAACCCATTTTGCACTGCCAGATTTTATTCCGATAACTTTCGAATTAACGGTTTTATTCTGCGCCTTTGGCTTGGTTGGTTCGTATTACGCATCGACCCACTTGTTCCCGGGCAGAGCCCCAAGGGTAATGGACTTGGCCGCTACTAACGATCGTTTTGTGATTGCTATAGATGCAAAGCAAAATGTAGAACACGCTAAGATTGATGAACTATTAAAAGGTGCTGGCGCTTTGGAAGTAAAGTACAATGAAAGGAAGTATGTTAGCTATGAATAAGAAGAATATAGTTTATACCACATTTCTGATGTTTGCTACGATAGCTATGCTATCGGCTTGCAAGGATAAGAGAAGTACTGGTTTGGAATATGCAAGAAATATGTACGATCCGATTGCTTATAATCAGGATCAACCCAATAAAAATTTTGCAAACGGGCAAACTTCACAAACACCTCCAGCCAATACAGATCCGATTGGATTTGTTCGCTTCGAATATGCCAATACAAAAGAGGGCTACGAAGCTGCAGCAGCATTAGTTAATCCACTACCAGTAACGGAAAAGAACTTACTAGAGGGTAAACACTTTTTTACCGTGTTTTGTGCGCCTTGCCATGGCGAAAAGGGCGACGGACAGGGGCATATTGTAAAACTGGATAAAGGTATTTCGGGTGTTCCGGCTTATCATGGTGCCGATGCAGTATCGTCTCGTGGCGGTTTAATGAAAGATTTACCAGCTGGTAAAATATACCATACCATCGTGTACGGTTTAAATGCAATGGGATCTCATGCTTCGCAACTTACACCAACCGAAAGATGGAAAGTAGTGATGTATGTTCAACAATTACAAAAAATACAATAAGAAAAGCAGATATAAATGGGAACTCATCAGTATAATTTAACAGAACAATTTGAGTTTACAGGAAAAGTTAAGACTTTGAGTGTAATCGCCATCCTTATTGGGGTTGCGGCGGTAGCTTATGGTTTTATAAGCGAAGCGCACGAGCGTACATTCGCTAACCTGTTACTAATGGCATATTATTTTGCATGTGTGTGTATGTCGGGCGCTTTCTTTTTAGCCGTTCAATTTGTTGCACAAGCAGGATGGTCTGCATCAATACTTCGTGTACCAGAAGCCATGGCCAGGGTTTTACCTATAGCCGTCGTTATCTTATTGGTTATAATAGGCTTAGGCTTGTACACACACAATTTGTATCACCATTGGCATGCACCGGGTCTTACCGACCCTAATTCGGCCAATTACGATAAATTAATTGACGCAAAATCTGGGTTTTTAAATGTGCCTTTCTTTATGGCCCGTCAGGTTATTTTCTTAGGCGTCTATAGTGCATTTGCCTTTTATCTTGCAAAATGGTCGGTTAATGAAGATTTAAATGGTGGTTTGGCTTCTTATCGAAAAAGCTTTAAATACTCTTGTATATTTTTAGCCATTTATGGTTTTACTACACCAATATTTGCATTCGATACCATTATGTCGCTCGAAGCTCATTGGTTCTCGACTATGTTTGGTTGGTATAACTTCGCCGCTATGTGGGTAAGCTGTTTGTCGGCCATTGCTGTCATTATTATCCTGTTAAGAAAAGCAGGTTATATGAATTGGGTTAACAATAGCCACTTGCATAATCTGGGACAGTTAATTTTTGGTTTTTCTATTTTCTGGACCTATTTATGGTTTGCTCAGTTCTTGTTAATTTACTATGCAAACATGAGCGAAGAAACGATTTATTTCTATAAACGATTTAATAGCTACGAGTTCTGGTTTTATCTTAACCTGATTTTAAACTTCCTTGCTCCGGTATTGCTGTTAATGGATAGAGATAACAAAAGAAATGAGAATAGATTATTAGTGATTGCGATGATTGTATTGATCGGACACTGGGTAGATTATTATCAAATGATTATGCCTGGGGTTTTTGAGATGGGAACCGAAAGTGGTAGTGGTTTTGGAATTATAGAAATTGGAACTGCTTTAGGATTTATAGGCCTCTTTACTTTTACTGTTTTAAGAGCTTTAAGTAAAAATGCACTCATCCCTAAAAATCATCCATTTTTACAAGAAAGTTTAAATCATCATCTTTAATAAATAGCGGTTTAAGCAGATATAAATTAATATAAAAGTACATTGTACTACTTTTGAGAAAATGAGTTTAAGAAAATTAATAAGTACTCAAACAATGGCAGCTGTAGCAGTAATGCTTACTGCATTTACAAGCACCAGCGCATTTGCACAAGAGGCAGCAGCAGCGGCTACTGCCAAGCCCATAGATATGGAGCCAGTTTATAAAACAACCTTGTTTTATGTATTGCTGTTTTTGCTGCTCTGTTTATTCATAGCCATTATTGGTAAAGCTTTAAAGGTTTACGAATTAACCCGCCAATCGGAAAATAAAGCCGAGGGTGTAAATTGGAACAAGATAAATGCAGTTTTGTTTGCCATATTTTTGATCGTTGGCTTATATGGTGTTTACTGGGAATATACAGTACATGGTAAAATGATTTTACCAGAGGCAGCATCTGAACATGGTAAGAAAATTGACCAAATGTTTTATGTGACCCTTATCTTAACAACCATTGTATTTGTTGTTACGCATATTGCCCTGTTCGCTTTTACTTATTTTTATAGACATAAGGAAAATAAAAGAGCCTATTATTATCCACATAATAATGCCTTAGAGCGTGCCTGGACTATTATTCCTGCGTTGGTTTTAACGATTTTAGTATTAATGGGTTTCTTAACTTGGAGATCTATCTTCTATAAAATTGAAGACCCTAATAATAAACCTTTAAGTGTGGAAGTTACTTCTTCACAGTTTCAATGGGATGTACGCTATCCTGGAGCAGATGGAATAGTTGGTTTAAAAAACTACAAACTGATTACCAGTTTAAACGCTTTAGGTATCGATTTTAACGATAAGAACAATCTCGACGATCAGGTTGCAGACGAAATCGTACTTCCTGTAAACAAGCCGGTTCGCTTTATTTTAACAAGTAAAGACGTGGTACATAGTTTTTATTTGCCGCATTTTAGGGTACAATTAAATACAGTACCGGGTATGACCTCTTATTTCGAGTTTACGCCAACGGTTACTACCGAACAGATGAAGGCTAAAACAAACGACCCTAACTTCAAATATTTACTACTTTGCGCAAAAATTTGTGGTACTAGCCATTATAATATGCAGAAACCAGTTAGGATTGTTACCGAACAGGAATATAAAGAATGGGTAGTAAAGCAGACTACTTATTTAACCAACGATTTGAGAAAGGTCTTTAAATTGCCTTTACTTCCCGAGCCTGTTGCTACACCAGCAGTAGCTGCTGATACAGTAGCAAAAACAAATCAACTAGCTGTAAAATAATAATAATACTAGAGTCCTTATTATGTCAACAATATCACTACACGATACACTCCACCACGATAACCATGATGATCACGCACATGGTCATCACAAAGAAACGTTCTTAACGAAGTACGTTTTTAGTCAGGACCACAAAATGATTGCCAAGCAGTTTTTAATAACTGGTATTATTATGGCAGTTATTGCAATGGGCTTATCTATTTTATTTAGATTGCAATTGGCGTGGCCTGATAAGAATTTCCCTATTCTGGAAACCTTTTTAGGTAGATGGGCCGAAGGTGGTCGGATTAGACCTGATTTTTATTTGGCGCTGGTAACTATTCACGGTACCATTATGGTATTCTTTGTATTAACAGCGGGCCTAAGTGGTACTTTTAGCAACCTGTTAATCCCGTTGCAGGTGGGAGCAAGAGATATGGCCTCGCCATTCTTAAATATGCTTTCTTACTGGTTCTTCTTAACTGCCTGTGTAATTATGATGGGTTCGTTTTTTATACAAACAGGCCCGGCAAGTTCTGGGTGGACGGTTTATCCACCGTTATCGGCTATTCCAAAGGCTATTCCAGGCTCTGGCTTGGGGATGACTATGTGGCTGATTAGTATGGTGCTTTTTGTAGCTTCATCTTTAATGGGTGGTATTAATTATGTAACGACGATATTAAACATGCGTACTAAAGGTATGGACCTTTGGAAAATGCCATTAACCATCTGGGCATTCTTTTTAACTGCGGTATTGGGTATTCTTTCGTTCCCGGTATTGGTTGCAGGTGTAGTATTGCTTATATTCGACCGGAGCTTTGGTACCAGTTTTTACTTATCCGACATTGTAATCGGAACACAGATTTTACCAAATGAAGGTGGGTCGCCAATACTTTGGCAACATTTATTCTGGTTCCTTGGGCACCCTGAGGTATATATTGTAATTATGCCGGCTATGGGTATCTCATCTGAGATTATTTCGGTTAATTCGAGAAAGCCAATTTTTGGTTACCATGCAATGATTTATTCTTTAATTGGGATTACAGTTTTATCGTTCCTGGTTTGGGGACACCACATGTTCGTAACGGGAATGAATCCATTATTGGGCGGAGTGTTTATGATTACTACCTTAATTATCGCAGTCCCATCGGCAGTAAAAACATTTAACTGGCTGGCTACTTTGTGGCGTGGAAATATCAGATTTACACCTGGAATGCTATTCGCAATTGGTATGGTATCCTTCTTTATATCGGGTGGTTTAACCGGTATTTGGTTAGGTAACGCTGCTTTAGATATTAACTTACACGATACTTATTTTGTGGTTGCTCACTTCCACCTGGTAATGGGGTCGGCTGCAATATTTGGAATGCTTGCTGGTGTTTATCATTGGTTTCCGCGTATGTTTGGCCGCTTAATGGATAGAAAACTAGGTTACCTGCATTTTTGGATAACTTTTACATGTGCTTACCTGGTATTTTTCCCACTACACTTTTTAGGATTAGATGGAGTACCACGTCGTTATTATGCATTTACAGAATTCGAATTTATGCAAAAATGGGTAACGGTTAATATTCTGGTAACCTGGTCGGCGATTATAGCGGGTTTAGCTCAAGTTGCATTTTTGTTTAACTTCTTCTACTCGATATTTAAAGGTAAAAAATCGACTCAAAACCCTTGGGGTGCTAATACTTTAGAATGGACAGCTCCAGTAGAGCGTATTCATGGTAACTGGCCAGGAGAAATCCCAACAGTTTATCGTTGGCCGTACGACTATAGTAAACCAGGTGCAACCGACGATTTTATTCCGCAAACTGTACCATTCTCGCAAACAATGAGCTCTAATATGCCACACGATTTTGAAGGAAATGCAGCTGCAGAACAAATTCAAAGCGATTGGGAAGCCGAGAACAAGCCATTAGAAAAAGCAGAGTTAAACTAGGTCGCTAGTTCAATTATATCCAATAAGGTATCTGCTGAAGTACATAACTTACAACAGATACCTTATTTTTTTAATCTATCATATATCCATGCTTGCTAAATCTGAAAATAGATTTATTAGATTAAACTTCCTCACTATTGTGGTAACACTGGTGGTTATTTTGGCTGGTGGCGTGGTACGCAGTACAGGTTCGGGCATGGGCTGCCCCGATTGGCCCAAATGCTTCGATCAGTATATCCCACCAACAGACATTTCGCAATTACCAGCTAATTATAAAGAGAAGTATGTCGCCGAGCGTGTGGCTAAAAACGAGCGTTTTGCCAAATACCTCGAAAAGATGGGTAAAACAGAATTGGCTACTCAAATTCGCAATGACCAAAGTATTAAGATCCCGGAAGAATTTAATGTTGCGAATACCTGGACAGAATATATAAATAGGTTATCGGGTGCTACTTTAGGAATTTTCCTTGCACTTACCGCAGCCTACGCTTTTGCTTATCGTAAAACTGCTAAAAGAATCTTTGTTTTAAGCATCTTGAACTTTTTATTAGCGATTTATCAGGGTTGGTTAGGTTCGATTGTTGTATCGACAAATCTTACCCAATGGGTGGTTACGGTACACATGCTTTTGGCACTGGTTATTTTAGCAATCGCCATTTATACTTATAATTACGCCAAACAGTTGCACAAGGAGAGAAGTGTAATTATGTATCGGATTGCCTGGCTTAAAGGCTTCCTGGCATTTACTATTTTGGTAAGCATTGTGCAGGTGATAATCGGAACAGAAGTACGAGAAAGTATAGATGTGATTTCTAAATCGTTACAGTTTGGCGCCCGCGAGAGCTGGGTGGCTAAGGTAGGGAGTATGTTCCATTATCATCGGGATTTAGCCATATTAGTTACGGTGTGTAATTTTGTGGTTTATAAAATGGTAATCGATCGCTTTAGTGGAAAAGCACTACCTTTAATGACAGCAAATTATATCGTAATTACGTTAATTGTACAATTGGCGAGTGGATTTTTACTGGCTTATTTTGCTTTGCCACCTTATGCACAGACGATACATATTTTGTTTTCGACCTTGTTATTTAGTTTACAATATTATTTATACCTGTTGGTTTATCGAACAGCTACTTATAAACTTAAACCCAATTAAAATTGACAACATTCTTATCAGACTTTTCTAAATTGATTAAATTCAGATTAACTTTCCTGGTTGTGTTTTCGGCTTCAGTTACGTTTTTAATTGGTTCTAAAATTCAGATATCGAGGGGTATGGTCGATGGGATAAACTGGACCAACTGGCTTATTTTAATTGCTGGTGGATTTTTGGTTACCGGTGCTGCCAATTGTTTTAACGAAATTATAGAAAAGGATCTCGATAAATTAATGAGCCGGACAAAAGATAGACCTATGCCCGCTGGCCGAATGACGACCGGACAAGGATTAGTTTTGGGTCTTATTATGGGAATGCTGGGCACCTGGTTATTGGGTAAGCTAAACTTAGAAACAGGACTTATTTCTGTTATTTCTATTCTGCTCTATGCCTTTGCCTATACCCCCATGAAGCGTAAATCGCCTTTTGCGGTTTTTGTAGGCGCCATACCCGGAGCTTTACCACCACTTATTGGCTATTTGGCGGCATTAGGCCATACTAAAATATTTGTGGCGGTCGATTATCAGATTGCAGGTATTTTGTTTTTAGTTCAGTTTGTTTGGCAGTTCCCGCATTTCTGGTCTATAGCTTGGGTATTAGACGACGATTATAAAAAGGCAGGATTTAGGCTGCTACCGACGAAGAAAAGAGATAAAGTTAGTGCTATAATTACACTTTTAAGTACAATTATCTTAATTCCAGTAAGTTTATTGCCTACGTTTTATGGCTTTGGTGGTTATTATATTGCAGGAGTGTCGATTATAGCCGGCTTGGTATTTTGTTGGTTTGCTTATCAGCTAGTAGTAAAAATGGACTTGGCTAGTGCCCGAAAAGTAATGTTCTGTTCGTTTTTTTATATTCCCTTAGTGCAGGTCGTCTTATTATTTAATTTAACAGTATAAGAATAATGAAGTTTACAGTAGAACAAAATGTGAAATTTGACCCCAAACCAAAGAAATTTGTAGTTTGGTTGTTCGTGGTCTCGTCGACCATTATGTTTGGGGGTTGGACGAGTTATTATATTGTATTTATGGCCTCTAAAGGCAAAGGTCATGGTTTGGTATTGCCGGATGTATTTATGTATAGTACAGCGGTATTAATATTAAGTAGCCTTGCGTTGTTTTTAGCGACCAGAGCTTTGAGGAAAGGAAAGCCAGTAACACAGCGATTATTTTTATGGTTAACACTAGTTTTAGGGCTCACTTTTGGTTATTTACAATTCGATGCCTGGACGGCGTTATATCAGAGCGGGGCGGTATTGATTAACAATAATGCAGCTATTTCGATGATTTATATTGTCTCGGGCTTTCACTTATTGCACATTTTCGCAGGGATTTGTTTTATACTTAATACCCTGGTTGGCTCTTATCGAACCATATCGCCCGAAAAAGCGATCTACCGCCAGGAAATTGCCTCTATTTTTTGGCATTTTATAGATATTTTATGGATATATCTGTATGTTTTTTTACTTTTGAACAGTTAGATTTTTTAACAAACTATTATACGATTACTAAATGGATTCATTATCAAAATTAGACCAAGTTAAAACCACTGCCTGGGCGGGTGGCCATTCTCCATGGTCGGTAGAATATGGCAAAATAATGATGTGGTTTTTCTTACTATCAGATGCCTTTACTTTCTCGTCGCTACTGATTTATTACGGTACACAACGTTTTACCAAGTTTACCTGGCCAGACCCGGATAAAGTGTTTCAATCTATCCCTGGTATTGCCGATAGTGGGTATCCATTGGTATTTGTAGGCTTAATGACCTTTATATTGATTATGAGTTCGGTAACCATGGTATTGGCCGTAGAGGCAGGCCATAGACGGGCTAAAAAGGCAGTAATAGGCTGGATGATTGCGACTATTATAGGTGGTTTAATGTTCTTGGGCTGTCAGGCGATAGAGTGGACACATTTACACCACGAAGGTTTTTGGTGGGGAAGTATCCCTAGTGCCGAAGAATTAGCACTTTTCTTTAACGGACAGGTGTCTGCAGTAGCCGCACAGCAATTTGCCAATCTGTTTTTTACCATTACTGGTTTTCACGGTTTCCACGTATTTAGCGGAGTGGTAATTAATATTATCATTTTATGCATGACGATTAATGGAACTTTCGAACGTCGCGGACACTATCTGATGGTCGAAAAAGTGGGCTTATATTGGCACTTTGTAGATTTAGTATGGGTGTTTGTATTTACCTTCTTTTACCTCGTTTAATTATCAATCTCCTAAAATAAAATATGATGTCTGAACAAAATATACATACAACAGAAGAACATGCACACGGTGAGCATGAGGGAATGACCAAGAAAAAGATATGGCGGGTATTTGGAGTTTTATTACTCATCACTGTTATCGAGTTTATTATTGCATTATGGGCTATCCCTGGTGGACACATGAGCCAGCATATCGGTAATTATGTTTATATCGTTTTAACGATGTTAAAAGCTTTTTATATTGTGGCCTATTTTATGCACTTAAAGTTTGAAAAACTCGGCTTGCAATTGGCTTTGACCGTTTCATTTATCCTCATTATTTATTTTATTATTTTAATGCTCATTGAAGGAAGTTATATACACGACCACATGCTGCAGGTTTAATGAAACAAATGCAAATAAAAAAAATATTAATCCTGGTAACCATCTTAGCGGTGCCGGGATTTTTATATTATTTACTACAAGAAAAGGGAAAGAACAGGTATAAACCGTTAGCAATTTATGGTACTAAACAAGTAGCCAAAACCTTTCATTCGGTTAGGGGAGAAGAAATACCCGATACCATTTATCATGAGGTAGCCGACTTTAAATTGTTTAACCAGGATAGCACAACGGTAAGTTGGAGATCCTACAAAGGCAAAATTGTTTTAGTTAATCTTTTTCATAGCACGAACAGAGGTTATGCGGTTGATTATGCAAATAAAGCAATGGAAGGTTTTAGCGTTATGTATGCTAAAAACAATCTTCTTCACTTTATAAGTTTAACAATGGATCCATCGCAAGATGTGCCCTCAGCTTTACACCGGTATGCAAATCAAGTCTCGGCAAATACTAGCAAATGGGATTTACTGACCGGCGATAGCAGCGAAGTTTATCGCTTTATAAATAAAGGGCTATTTTTAGATGCACTTAAAACAACCGAAAATGGAGAAGATAAATTTAACTATAGCAACATGTTTGTATTGTTAGATTCGAAGCATCGCATTAGAGGTTATTACGAAGCGACTAATAAAGAAGCACTTTCTAAACTGGACGACGAGATAAAAGTACTGATTGCCGAAGAGCTGAGAAATATGAAGGATGGACGCTAGATGAAATATGAAGACAATCATGAACGCCCCAATAGAAAAAAAATATAAAAAGTGGATTATCCTTTTATCGGTACTGATACCTATCGCCGTAGCTGTATTGTTTGTGGTAAAAATACCTAATGCGAAACCATTGCCATTTCTGCCGCCCATTTACGCCAGTATAAATGGCTTAACTGCAATTTTGTTGGTTATTGCTGTAATCTCCATCAAAAATGGGAAAATCGCCTTACATCAAAATTTGATGAAGTCGGCCATTGCCTGTTCGTTGTTGTTTTTGGGAATGTATATTGCCTATCACATGACAACTCCATCGACTAAATTCGGAGGCGAAGGAAATATCAAATATATCTATTACTTCGTTCTATTAACACATATCCTGCTGTCTATAGCGGTAATACCCTTAGTACTGATTACTTATGTGCGGGCGTTGGCAAGAACCTTCGACCGGCATAAAAAGATCGCCAAAATTACTTTCCCTATCTGGCTATATGTGGCCATAAGTGGGGTAGTAGTTTATTTAATGATATCGCCATATTATAGTTTTTAGTTAGAGGCTTCGTGATATAATTTTTAAAAACATCCACATTTTATAATTACCT
Source organism: Bacteroidota bacterium (assembly GCA_040388055.1). Taxonomy (GTDB): domain Bacteria; phylum Bacteroidota; class Bacteroidia; order Sphingobacteriales; family Sphingobacteriaceae; genus Pedobacter. Next base: position 234,720 of record JAZKCO010000002.1, on the reverse strand, counting down.
TTGTGCCAATGAAACGAATTGTAATTTTTGCCTTTCTTATCGGGTTAATCCTGTCGTTTAGCTTGGATGCGAACGCTCAATGTTCGATGTGTACGATTAATGCCGAGCAAAGCACAAAAAATGGGAATACTCAGGGAAATGGTCTCAACGATGGTATCGTTTATCTTTTATCACTCCCTTATTTATTAATTGGTGGTGTTGGCATTTTATGGTATAGAAATTACCGTAAAAAGATGGCAGAAGAGTCGTTAAATGGCTAATATTTGCTGGAATTGCAAATGAAACAAACGAGTAGATGGCGGGCATTTGTTAAGGGATTGTGCCCTAAATGCAGGCGTGGTCCTATTTTTTCGGGAAGTATTTACGGGTTTAATATCCAGCGAACACACACCAACTGCAGCCATTGTAAGCAACGTTTTGAAATAGAGCCTGGTTATTTTTATGCCGCCATGTATGTGAGCTATGCGATGAATATGATAGAAATGATCTCGACAGGCTTTGCTACCTATTACTTATGCAATGGTAGTTTAGATTTCGATTCCCTATGGCTATATGTAGGATCAATTCTTTTAGTTTCGGTTATATTATCTCCTTTCAATTACCGATATTCGCGTATCATTTTATTACATTGGCTGTCGCCAAAGATAAAATATGATGCAACTTACGACCAACCTTAATTGGGTTACCAATTGTGGGATGGAGTAGGTATAATTTCGCAAAATAACAATTTAACAATAGGGAAAATGTTAAACCCAAAAACATTAAACTTCTTAACCGATCTTACCAAAAATAATAATCGCGAGTGGTTTGCCGAACACAAGTATCGTTATGAGGAAGCCAAAGCAGATTTATTCCCTTTTATTGCCCGGTTAATTAAAGAGTTTTCGGCAATCGACCCCCAGTATGCTGCCGATACCGAGCCTAAAAAGGCATTGATGCGGATTTATAGGGATGTACGGTTTAGTAAAAATAAAGACCCTTATAAGAATAATTATGGTATTGCTTTCGATGTAAGAGGTTATGGCCCTCATACCCCAAGCTACTACCTTCATATACAACCCGGCAATTGTTTTTTTGGTGTTGGCTTTTGGCAACCTGAGGCTACAGTTTTAAAAATGATAAGAGAAGAGATCGATTACAATACTTCTGAGTTTTTAGACGTTATAAATGCGGAGAGTTTTAAAAACCTGTATCGGTTAAGTAAAGAAGATACCCTAAAGAATGCACCGAAAGGCTATGAAATTACCCACCCACAAATAGCCTTCTTAAAACTGAAAAGTTTTATTGCTATTTACCCATTGTCCGATGAAGATTTTTTTAAACCTACTATAATTAACAAACTAACAATTGCTTTTAAAAATGTACAACCATTTGTAGCCTTTTTAAGAAAAGCCACTACCGTTTAATTGATGAACTGTTCGAGTTGGTTAACTGATATATAAACAATTAACTAATGAACTAATGAACCCACAATGAAATATACTTTCTCAGCCCTTGCTTTCTTTTTAATCGTATCGTCGATAAGCTCTTGCGTTATCTTATCGCCTAAAAAATATAAAGCCTTATTGGCCAAACAAGATTCTTTAAATACTGGTTGGAACGAATCGCAGCTAAAGACCGAAAATGCCGAACAGCTAATCGGCAGGTTACGAAAAGATACCGCAGACCTTAATGGTCAGCTGGCCGATTTAAGAACGCAGTATAGCGAGATGGATGCGAATTACACCAAATTAAGAAATAATAGCTCAACAGCTATTAATAAGCTGTCTAGCGACTTACAAAAGCGCGAACAACGTTTAAAAGAAGTAGAGGAAATTTTGCGTAAACGAGACGAAGCAACCAACCAGCTCAAAGCAAAACTCCAGGAAGCTTTATTGGGCTTTACCAAAAATGGCCTTACCGTCGAAATTAAAAATGGAAAAGTCTATGTTTCTTTAACCGATAAATTATTATTCCCTTCGGGAAGTATTATTATAGACGAGAAAGGAAAACAAGCTTTAACTCAATTAGCTACCGTCTTAAAACAACAGCCCGAAATTAATATAGCTGTAGAAGGTCATACCGATTCTCAAAAAATAACCAATCTTGGTCAGATTAAAGATAACTGGGATTTAAGCGTACTTCGCTCGACCTCTGTTGTTCGTTTTTTAACCGACGAACAAAAAGTAGAAAGCATAAGAATGACAGCGACAGGCAAAGGCGAATTTCAACCTTTAGGTCCTAATACAACAGCCGAGGGCCGGAGTAAAAATAGACGAATCGAAATTGTACTTTCTCCTAAACTGGACGAACTATACGATCTGATTAAGCAATAAGTTTAAAAAGGACTTACAAAAGAACTAAATTCCTGAAGAGCTAAATCTTTACCAGATAGCAATAAATCTTCATTTTTAATTTGCGTACCCCAATTAATATTTAAAAGAGGATCGTTCCAAATTACACCTATTTCGGCATCCTTATCGTAATAATTGGTCACTTTGTAAGTAAAGATTGTTTGGTCTTCGAGCGTTAAAAAGCCATGCAGAAAGCCAGGTGGTATCCACAATTGCCGATGGTTTTTGCCGCTTAATTCGATACTAAAATATTGCCCAAAAGTTGAAGAGTTCTTTCGGATATCGACCACAATATCCAAAACGCTACCTTGTAACACCCTAACTAATTTGCCTTGTGCATAAGGCGGCGCTTGTGCGTGAAGCCCTCTTAAGGCTCCCTTCTGCGAGAGCGATTGGTTATCCTGAACAAAAACAGCTTCGATACCATTAGCTGCAAAAGCTTTGGCATTATAACTTTCGTAAAAGTAGCCCCTGTTATCGGCCCATATTTTTGGCTCAATAATAAAAAGGTCGTTAAGAGTACATGCTATAAAATTCATATTAATCGACAAACTCCATTAAAGTACGAAATGCAACAAATTTATTTTCAAATTTCTTTTGCAAGTCGGCTTGCAATGCAGGGGCATAGATACGCTGATAATCTTCGTAATTGTCTCTGTCTTTAACAACATATTGCGCACAGTAGGTAACGCCTTCATTTGGAGAATCCAACACTTTTAATAGCCGATTAGATATAAATTTATTGGTCGCCATTACTTCTGGAATATGAAAATCCAACATCCATTGCAACCATTCTTTGGCCGCAGCCTCTTCGATAATAAGGGTAACATTGTATAATAACATTGGACAAAGATAAACATTATGTGCCTAAATTATCGCCGCGTAAATTCCTAAAACGCTTTCGTGCCTCGGTAGTAAACATGCTGCCTGGATAATCGTCGATTAGCTTTTGATAGTATATTTTTGCTTGTACGGTATCGTTCAGCTCTTTTTCGAATAAATTAGCCAGCATAAAAAGTGCATCGTCTATCCAAATACTATCGTTATGTGAATTTATAAGTTCCTTTAACTGTGCAACTGCTTTGGTTAGTTCTTTAGTTTGAAGATAAATTTTGGCCTTAGTCATTAAAATATCATCGGCCAAACTATTTTTCGGATAAACCAAGTCGATGCTATCTAGTTGTGTTAAGGCTAAAGCTGTTTGATGATTAAATTCGAACATTTCGGCCCGGGCATACCTTATTAAGGCCAGGCTATCTGTTTTACTAAAGAGGTTATCCGAAATTAAGAGGCTTAAATTTAAAGCATCGTTAGCAATTAATTGGGAAGTAGCTGCTTTTAAAACATCGGCTTGAGACTTCGCGTATTTAAAATCACCCTGATAGAAAGATAACATTGCCGATCGATATTTTGCATCATTGCCCATTGGCTGATTTTCGAATTGCTTGGCCACCTGTTCGTACACTAAAATAGCTTCCCAAGGCTGCCCTGTTAAAATGTAGGTATTTCCGAGCTCTAATTTAAGCCTGCCTATATCGGTATCCCTAAGTCCGGGAATAGCCAAACAGGCTTCGAGAGCAGATTCGGCTTTGGGGAGATCATTCAAATAATAAGCCTGTAAATAAGCCCACCTTTGCAAGGCAAACATCGTTTGAGGGTTTCTGCCATACTCGCTTAAAATACGATTGTATTGATCTGCTAATGCTATAATAGCAGGTCTGTCGTATTCGCCGCTAATTGCCAGCTCAAATTTGCTGTTTACCAATTGGATACTTGCAGCTAGGTAATATTGATTTTCCTTGCCTTTGGTTAAAAGGTATTCGAAGGCTTTTATCGCAGTTCGGTAAGCTTTATTAGTAACAAAGGTGCTCGATGTATTAAATAGCAAAGTGCCATCGCCTTTAGTTCGTTTATCTTGCGCAATTAATTGCCTTAAGGCCATTTCGTATTGCTCTTGCTGCAAAAACTGCCAGATAAAGAGTTGATTAAATACTTCCGAATCGGGTTCTTTTTGTAATTTTTTAAGCAATGCCGATTGTAACAACTGATAATCTGCCTTTTCTTCGAAAATTGAAGAAAAGGCATTTTGTGCCTGAGGTAACAATTGAGGTGCTGTTTGCAATGCATTCAGGTATTCGGTAATAAGGTTTTGTTTATCCTTTTTAAAACGATAAATGCTAATTAAATCGAATATAAAAGCCTGCTCATCGCCCAATAACTGACGCCCTTGCAAGAATGTACTCGCAGCCATATCGTAAGCCTCGAAACGATAAAAGCAGTTAGCAAGCTCCCTTATGGCAAATTCTTCTTTGGGCATGCCGCTTATGGCTTCCCGAAATAACTTATTGGCATCGGCTAAACGGCCACTCTCTATATATACCCGGCCTAATGCTACAGGATACTGCACTTTTTGAGGGAACTGCTTGATTAATTTCTTAAGCATATTCTCGGCCTCGTTATATTTTTTTATTTTTAAAAGGGATGCGAAATAGAGCTCAAAATAATTATCGTCTTTCGTTGCTGCAAATATTTTTTCTAACAGAACAGCGGCTTTATCGTAAGCACCCTGTTGATAATATTGATAAGCCAATGCCTCATCGCTATTATTTTGTGCCCGGATTGACAAAAAAGAACAACTCAAAAAAATTAATAGGCATAAGGTCTTCATTTTTTAAAGAAATTTAACTGATCGCTAAAATAACGAAAATAGTAGCAGCGTATTCTAATTGTTACTCATATTTTATTCGAATAAAACACAATGTTGCTACATTGAGAAAGGAATGCCGTTTTATAACGAGTAACAATATTAATATTAAATAGGGTTTCCAAAATGGGGATGTGTATTTTTACCTTACGAAATAACTATGACGAGCGAGAAGAAATATGTTTGGTTAATATGGGTGGTGTTGCTGTTTGGATGCACCCAAAAACGAGAGGTAAAAATAATTCCGGTAAACGATTTTTTTAAATCGCAGGATAAAGCTACTTATCGTGTTTCGCCTGATGGCAAAAGTCTTTCTTATTTGAAGTTACAAGATAAAATGCAAAATCTTTTTGTAGAAGATATAGCAACCGGAAAATCTATTCAATTAACTAAGCTTAAGGAAAAAAATATCAGTTTTTATGCTTGGGTAAGCAATAACGAACTCATTTATTATAAAGAAAAAGATGGTGGCCGCTACCAGGCCGATCTCTTTATCATTAATAAGGAAGGGAAAAATGAACGTCAGTTAAGTGAGAACGAAAAGGTAAGAATGCGGGTTTTAGAAGACCAGTTAATTGAAGATAAATACCTATTAGTGCTTTCGAATAAACGGGATTCGACAGTTTCGGATGTTTACCGTTTAAATGTTAGGAATGGGAAAATGGAAATGGCGGCCCTGAATCCGGGTAATATTAGCTATTGGATGACCGACAATAAAGGTAAATTACGAATGGCGGTTTTAAGCGATGGAGTAAATGAGACCTTATTGTTTAGAGAAAATGAAAAGCAAGCCTTTAAGCCTATTATAACTAACAATTTTAAAACGACCTTAATCCCTGTTGCTTTTTCAGACGAGGATCCTTACCTTATTTATGCAGTTTCGGATGTAAATAGGGATAAATCTGCATTAGTCGAGTTAGATTGTAAGACCGGGAAAGAAAAGCGCGTGCTTTTCGCTAATGATAGCCTGAATGTGATAGGTGCACAATATTCGAAAAACAAAGGTAAAATGGCCTATGTCGTTTACGAAACCTGGAAAAAACAGAAATATTATTTAGACGATACAGCAAAGAAACTGTATCAGAAGCTCGATAATTTACTGCCAAATACCGAGACAAGAATTATAGACCGGGATAAGGGCGAAGATGTTTTTATTGTGAGAACCTTTACCGATCGTAATCCTGGCTCTTATTACTTGTATAATGCAGCTGCAGGTTCATTAAAAAAACTGAGCGATATTAATTCGACGATTAAAGAGGAGCAAATGTGCACCATGAAACCTATTAAATATACTTCCAGAGATGGTTTGGAAATTAATGGTTATTTAACATTACCTTTAAATGTGGAGGGTAAAAATTTACCGGTTATAGTGGTCCCTCATAACGGACCAGGGCAAAGAAATACCTGGGGCTTTAATGCCGAAGTACAATTTTTAGCAAATAGAGGTTATGCGGTTTTTCAGGTTAACTATCGGGGCTCTTCTGGTTATGGGAAGAATTTTTATGCAGCCGGATTTAAGCAGTGGGGTGCTAAAATACAGGACGACATAGACGATGGGGTGCAATGGTTAATTGCCCAGAAAATAGCCGACCCACAAAAGGTAGCGATTTATGGTAGTGGTTTTGGAGGTTATATTGCCTTAAACGGAGCAATTAAAAGCCCCAAATTATATAAATGTGTAGCATCGAACTCAGGAATCCTCAATTTATTTAATTATTTGATATCGATTCCACCTTTTTTAAGCTCCAACCTGCAAATGTATTACGATATTGTAGGTAACCCGGATACCGATGTCGATTATATGCGCCAGGCTTCGCCAGTCTTCCATGCTGATAAAATTAATATGCCTATTTTTATTACGCAAAATATTAAGGACCCACGAATTAATGCAAGCGATGCGGTTCGTTTTGTAAAGGAACTTAAAAAAAGAAATATTGCAGTAACTTACCTTCAGAAAGAGGATAGTCCTTATGCAGCAAACCGGGAAGAAAACCGGCAAAAGGTTTATACGGCTTTGGAACAGTTTTTAGCGAGCAATTTACTGCAAAAATAAACTTCTTATTAAGAAATGATTTCAGAAAAGGATAGCGGTTATCGCAAGAATTTTTCGCTGATAGTAACTTTTATTATCCTCATTTCTGTAGTATTTATTCTTTCACTTTTTCTGGCGTTTAATTTTAGCAAAAAAAATATTGAGAACGATTTTGTATCAGCAAAAGCCAACGTGCTGGAAGAGAGCATAAAGCCTTATAACGACTTCTTTTTTAACAAACTACCCGAAATTTCTTTTTATAATGGTTATTTGGACTCCGCAACAGCCTCTAAATTTGTGGATACTATTTTAATGCAATATCCCTTTGTATCGAAAGTGGTTTTTTACGATACTGAAGTGAAAAATGTAAGATACGAAGGAAATGGATTAAATGTTGGCGATTTTGCCATAGGGATGAAAAATGTCTACCAGTTTGGAGACAAAGTTCCTAAAGACTCTATCAAATTATTTGGAGAAGGCGAAAACGGACGCCATCTGGGTTCGGGCGATTTTAGTGCACTAGCCTTAAAACTAATTACATTTATACAAAAACTCGATACCACTAAAGTACCTACACCAGAGCAATTGTTTAGTAACTTTACGAATGTACAGGCCAACCATATCGATTATTTTAATATCCCCAGTTTTGAGCTTTTAAAGACCTATAAGCGAATGGTAGCCGAGAAATTGGAATCGAATCCAGTATATCAACAAGATATGTTTTCTTTCGAACTGGACCAAAGTAAAATTAGAATTAAAAATACCAGGCCGTTATTATATCAAACCATTAGAATTGAGCCCATTAGTTACGACCCGCTCGATACATCGTCCGAGTTTATTACTGGAGAAATTACCCTTGGAGGTACCTTTTCGGGGTATAAACTTTATTTTATGTCTTCGAAATCTTTTGTAAAGAAGGAGATTTTTAGTTTTTTCTGGCCTATAGCGGCTGTATTGCTCGTGTTTTATGGAGTCTTGGTATTGGTTGCCTTTTTAATTTATCGTAACTTAAACATCAACCATAAAATGTTTAAGCTCCAGTACGATTTTGTAACGAACCTAACCCACGAATTTAAAACTCCGGTAAGTGTGATTAAGATTGCAGGTAATAACATTAAAAGTGCAGCTGGGATAACCGAAAGAGAACAGCAATTGTATGGTAAAATTTTAGACGAGGAGGCCGATAAATTAAATGGTTTAATGAACAAGCTATTGGCCTTTACACAGATAGAGAATAAAGCAATTACCTTAAATCAGGACGAAATTGATATCGAGGAGTTTATAGAGAGCACGGTCGAAGTTCATCAATTAAAACACCCGGATTTCGATTTCACTTACGAAATTATGGGTTTTACCACCTTTATAACCGATCCGGTCTTATTAGGAAGTTTATTCGATAACTTAGCAGAGAATGCCTATAAATATTCGCCGGAGGAGAACAAAAAGCTGCATATTACTGCCAGCCTAATTAAAGACAAAATTATATTTAGATTTAAAGATGCCGGAATAGGTATCCCATCGTCGGAAATAAATAATATCTTTAAAAAATTTTATCGCGTACAGAACCGGTATAATCAAAATGGAAGTGTAGGTCTGGGTTTGGCTTTTTGCAAAGAACTGGTTAATTTTATGAATGGCGAGATTTCTGTTAAAAGCGCTATAAACAAAGGGACAGAATTTAAAATTGTATTACCTTATAATAACTGAAAGGGTAGGAAGGTTAAAGAGTTGGAAAGCATAGTGGACTAAATACCTGAAACCTGAACGATCAACGGGAAACCACTAAACACTTAAACAGTTAAAACGATTAAGTAAGAGAAGAAAGTTGAAGAGTTTGAGGGTTTTGGATGCAAAGGCTCCCAATATTAAAACATTATCATAAAACAAATAAAAAAAATGTCGAAAGGAATTAAAATACTGATCGTAGAAGATGATGAGAACTTACGTTTCTTAGTAGTTCACAGGTTGCAGGCCGAAGGCTATCAGGTGCTCGAAAACAGCAATGGATTAACAGCTGTCGATACCATCACTTCCGAAAAACCAGATATTGTACTGTTAGATTGGATGCTGCCGGGTATGGAGGGCGCAGAAGTTTGCGAAGAAGTACGTAAAAAGGGCTACGATGGCCTTGTTATTATGCTAACCGCCAAGGCTCAGGATGTCGACAAAATAGACGCTTATAATTTCGGTGCTTCCGATTATGTAACCAAACCCTTTAACATGGATGTTTTGGTCGCAATGCTAGAAAGTAAAGTAAAGTTTTTACTCAATAACGATCGTTCCGAAATTCATCGCTTTGGCAACATGGAGCATCATCCAAATATTCATACTCTGTTTCGTGATGGTAAAAAAATAGAACTTACTATTCTGGAAAACAGGATATTACTTTACTTTTTACGTAACCCTAATAAGGTAATTAATCGCGACGAATTAATGCTGGTGGTTTGGGGTTATAATTCTGATGTAAATACCCGTACACTCGATATGCACATTGTACGTTTACGTAAAAAGATCGAACTTAATCCAGATAATCCGCAGTTATTGCAGACTGTACGTGGTATTGGTTATCGATTTAATGCAGGGTAAAGATCGAGAGATAGCCGGATGATACTAGAAAAAGCTAAATGCCCATAAAATTAAGCATTGCAACAGCATCGTTCCGTCTAAAAAAAAGAAATAATAATATTCGTTTCTTTTAAGGCTTGATTTAAAAATTAACCATCCTGTTAAGAAAATAGTGAGCGAGAGACCGATTACATCGAGGTTGATTTCTTTGGTAAAAAAAACCAATAAAATTAAGTAAGATGCCAATAAGGCCTGACAAAAGATCCAGGCCTTTTTCTTGCCGAGCATTACCGGAATGGTCTTAAGCTCGTACAATTTGTCCTGAAATAAATCCCGGATATCAAAAGGAATAGTGATGGCGCAAATGAATATGAACCGTTTAGCTACAAGTAATAATGTTTCGCTCAGTGATATTGAAATGCCATAATTGTTTTCAAGTTCTACAATAGGCAGTAATACGCAGCTTACCGACCAAACCAAAGCAATCAAAAATAATTTAATACCAGGTAAATTCCTTAATCCGATCTTTTTCTGATTGATACTTAAAAATGGAAAATTATAGGCAATAGAGATGATGCCAACAAAAGCCATTAATAATTTGGCCTGGAAACTCAGGTAGAGTAAACCTAAAGGGATGAGGCATAAAATAGAAATAAGCGTAATGGAAATGATGAGCCTATGATGAGAAAAAATCCACCGTACCCTTTTAAAGGGCGATTGCTGCGGTTCTTTTGGTTTCGATAACAGCATACTTAGATTGTAAACCATTAAGGTCGAAAAGAAGACGAAAGCGAGCACATAATTATCGGCCGGAAGTTTCAGTAAATAATAGGTAACCAAGCCCTGAGCAACTGCACAAATTGCAATGAACAAGTTGCTAAAAAGCAAAAAATCAAAAACAGAAAAAAATGATTTTTTTAACATGCTTTATAATGGACGAATTAGCTAATTAAGATCGTTTTAATTCAAATATCGTAATTTCTGGCAAAATTCCTACACGACCCGGGTAGCCCAAAAACCCATAGCCTACATTTACATAGAGTTGCTGCTGTTTTTCGCGATATAATCCTGCCCATTCTTTATAAATGTATTGTACCGGGCTCCACTGAAATTCTTTTAAGCGAACACCAAACTGCATACCATGTGTGTGCCCGCTAAACATGGCGTCTATATCCGGATATCTCTCTAAGACTTCGCCCCGCCAATGCGATGGATCGTGAGAGAGCAGCAATTTTACAGGGAGGTCGGTCGTATTTTGTACTGCTAATTCCATTTTCCCGTACCTGGGAAAACGACCCATGCCCCAGTTTTCAATTCCTAGAATCCCGATTTCCTCACCATCAACTTTTAAACGCCTGTGCTCGTTCATGAGTAAATCGTACCCCATTACCTTATGCGTGGCAATCATGTCTTGCAGGTTTTTAACTTTAGCTGGCGAACTCTCCCGTCCAAAATGATAATCACCATAATCGTGATTTCCTAGTGTCGAATATACTCCTAAGGGGGCTTTAACTTTGGCGAAAATGTCTTGATAATCTCTTACCTCATTGGTTAAATTATTAACCAGATCGCCTGTAAAAAAGATAAAATCTGGCTTTTCGGCCATAAGCATCTCCACACCCCCTTTAACGGCTGTTTTATTATAAAAACTACCCGAATGAATGTCGGATATCTGGCCCATTTTAATTCCATCGAAAGCTTTAGGTAAGTTGGGAAGGATTAGTTTTACTCTTTTTATTTGATAATCATAAGCGCCAGAAACAATCCCCCAGCTAAGGGAGCTAAGTGGAACGGCTGCCGCAACGAGGCCAGCCTTTACCAAAAAGGCCGACCGACTAATAGGCCCGCTGGTATCGGGTTCCTTAACAGGGCTTGCAGCTTTCTTCTTTGTAAAATGGATTAGCTTTAAGGCAAACCTTCTTAAATCGTCGGCTACCAGAAAAGGCAACATCATTACCTTGCCAACCGAAAGTAGGAAGAAGGCAACCAAAATAATGGCTCTTAACGATAAAAATAAATTAAGGTAAATAGCGGCAAATACCCCGATAATTAAGAGGCTATTGATTGCCCACCACACGATGGCAAAGCTACGTTTGGTTTTGCTGCGCCATTGCTTAAACGTTGCAATAATTGCATAGTAACAATAAAAATCGAGGAGTAAAACGATAAAACAAATAACAAGCAGGAAGTAAGGTTTCATGTAATAAATTAACGGAGGTTAGTAAAATCGTCGTCTTCTTCGTCGGCGAGGTTTACATTAAAAAGGCTATCGAACATATCGGCGAAACCAAAACCGGTGTTTAAATAATTTTTACTTAATTGCGAAAACTCGGCAAGGCCATGTAGCACAAATTCCATAAGTAAAAGGGTCTGGTTTTCACTTAGATTGGGATGAAAATTTTTAACCAACTGGTATAATCCATCGACGGTCATCAATGCTTTCTTATATTGAGCGAGGGTTAGGTCTGGAATAATATCGAGTGTATGGCCAGCGGTAAACCATTCAGTTATTTTAAGATAGGGGTTTGCAGTTTTATTTTTCCTGGCTCGTTCCGGATCTGGGAAATAGCGGGCAAATAGGTGTTTAATTGCTTTACCTATTAGGGTGTGTGCCACTTTTGCCGGTCCTTCTAATTCACCTTCGTAAACCAGTTCTATTTTTCCAGTAACTGCAGGGATAATTCCGCTAAGGTCTGATAAACGTGTAAAGGTCGATTGTTCGTGGTTAATTAACATTCTTCGCTCGGCACTACTTACCAGGTTTTCGTAAGCGGAGATGGTTAAGCGTGCAGATACCCCCGATTTTTGATCTATAAATTCGCTCTTACGTGCTTCGAAAGCTATTTGTTCTATTAAGTCTTTAAGGAGGCCATCGACTTCGATTAAATTTTGTTGCGCTGCAGTAAGTTTGGCTTCTTGGAAAGTAATTTTTCTGGAAATCTCTACAGTTTTCGGGTAATGAGTTAAAATCTGGCTCTCGATCCTGTCTTTTAAGGGGGTTACGATACTACCACGATTGGTATAATCTTCGGGGTTTGCTGTAAATACAAACTGGATGTCTAAAGGTAGTCGTAATTTAAAACCACGAATTTGGATATCTTTTTCCTGCAACATATTAAATAATGCGACCTGGATGCGCGCCTGTAAATCGGGTAATTCGTTAATTACAAAAATACCCCGATGTGCCCTAGGGATCAATCCGAAGTGGATTACCCGTTCGTCGTTATAAGTTAATTTTAAGGTAGCGGCTTTAATAGGATCTACATCACCAATAAGGTCGGCAACCGTAACATCGGGAGTAGCCAGTTTTTCGGTATAGCGTTCGCTTCGGTGTTGCCACAATATCGGCGTATCGTCACCATGGAGGGCGATCTCATTTTTGGCATACCATGAAATTGGATGCAAAGGATCGTCGAAAATCTCGCTGCCGGCAATATATGGGATATATTCGTCTAATAAATTAACCATAAGACGGGCAATACGGGTTTTTGCCTGCCCACGTAAACCCAATAGCAACACATTATGCCGGGATAAAATGGCGGTCTGTAATTCGGGGATAACCGTTTCGTCGTAACCCAAAATTCCTTCAAAACCAGCATCTTTAAGCTGGAGTTGTTTAATCAGGTTCTTCCTGAGTTCGTCTTTAACGCTTAGTGAAGTATAATTAGAGGCTTTTAATTGCCCTAGTGTTTTAATGTCCATTTCTTATTTGTTATAGACTATGGGTTGCGTATTGCAGGTCTGGACAACCAGACCCATAACAGGTAACCCGCAGCTTATTTAAAGGTTTTTCTTCTATTCTTTATATAATCTTCAAAAATGTATTCGCCTAGACCAGTTAATGAGCTGTAAAATGCCCTTCCGCCATTTATTTGTGTAAATTGCCTTACAAACTGTTGTAAGTAAGGGTCTTGCGCAATCATAAAGGTGGTAATTGGAATGTTTAAGCGTTTACATTGTGCAGCCATAGTTAAGGTTTTCCCAATCACTTTTCGATCCAGACCCATACTATTTTTATAATAACTACCATTTTCTTTTAAGCAGGTTGGCTTGCCATCGGTAATCATAAAAATCTGCTTATTATGGGTTTTTCGTCTTCGCAATAAATCTGCAGCCAATTCTAATCCGGCTAAAGTATTGGTATGGTAGGGGCCAACTTGCAGGTAAGGTAAGTCTTTAATGGTAATTGGCCAGGCATCGTTACCAAAGACTACAATATCTAAAGTGTCTTTTGGGTATTTAGTTTTAATAAGCTCTGCTAAGGCCATCGCTGTTTTTTTTGCAGGAGTAATCCGATCTTCCCCATATAAGATCATAGAATGAGAAATATCGATCATTAACACCGTTGAAGTTAATGTTTTGTAATCTTTTTCCTCTACTTCCAGGTCACGTTCGGTTAGTGTAAAATTGCCAATCCCATGGTTAATTTGCGCGTTTTGAATGGAAGCAGTAATGTCGATCTGATCTAAGCTATCGCCAAAAGCATATTCCCGTCGATCGGCATTTTTTTCTTCGCCTATGCCCGATATATTGCTATTGTGATTCCCTTTTCCTGCTTTTTTAAGCTTGCCAAAAATTTCTTCTAATGCCGACTTTCTAATAGTTTGTTCTGTTTTAGCAGTAATTTTTACTTCGCCATTTTCTTCTTTGAGGTAGCCTTTTTCTTTGAGGTCGTCGATAAAATTACCCATCGCATAATCGTTATTGGTAAATTTGTATTGTTTATCGAGCTCGTTCATCCATGTCAGCGCTTCGCCGGCATCGCCAGCAGTATAGTTTAAAAGTTCGGTAAAGAGCTTTAGTAATTCATCGAAACCACCTTTGGGTAAGTCGCTGGGCAAGAATTTAGAAAATTGGAATCCTCTCATGTCTCAGTATAAACGGAATATCGAAGGTAAAAGTTTGAGAATGAATTAATGTTATCGACTTGTAAAAATACCTTAGTATATTTAGGAATGAAAAAAATCTTAATCTTATTAATTTGTCTATTTGCGTTTCGCGCGGGCGCACAGCAAACCAATGATAAAGAAGCCATTTTAAACCTTTTAGAAAAGCAACGTGGCGATTGGAATAAAGGGGATGTAACTGCTTTTATGCAAGGCTATTGGAAAAGTGATAGCTTATTGTTTGTAGGAGCAAATGGCCCTACTTATGGTTGGCAAAAAACATTAGACAACTATAAAGCAGGTTATCCGGATAAAAGCGCAATGGGTTTTCTGGTTTTTGGAATTAAAAAGGTCGAGCTTCTTACTAAAGACCAGGCCTTTGTTTTAGGGAGCTGGAATGTGAAACGGGAAAAAGACGAACTAAAAGGTTATTTTACCCTGCTATTGCGCAAAATAGATGGAGTCTGGAAAGTGGTGGTAGACCATAGCAGCTAATCTTTCGCCTGCTACTTGTGTAATTGTTTAAACTGGGGTTAATCGTTGGTCGTTGTTTAACTAGCTGCCGCGTCTCCATACCCATAGGGTTTCAACTTAATGGGCCTAAAATTCCTTTTTTAATCTTTGCCATTTTGTTGTCTTTTAGGCGTAGTTAACTAATGGTTCGATCGCTGTTTTATACTCCTTAGACGTTCCTTAGATTTCTCTTAGACTTTTATTAGAGGTAGGGTCTAACAGACTCTGACCAGACTCTGACCAAAGTCTAACAAAAGTCTAATAACTATTAAGCTTAGGCAAACCAAATATCAGCCATTGCTGCACCAAATATCAGCGAAAGAATCAACGATTAAGTTGCTTATATTTCCTGGTAAAATAATATAAAGAGAAGAGGGTAAGGAAGCTTCCTATAAAAGATAGGATTACTACACTATTGGAGAAAAAAGTAACCCAGTTTAACTGGATTTTGAAAATTTCTTTACTTAATAACACCCCGATACTGCCCACATAGCCAAACGAGTCGGCAATATAAATAAGGAACCCTACATTGCTCACATATTTAAAAGTTGAGATTAGCCGGTCGAAAAATACAGCGTTAAAGGGGATATAAACCATATATAAGCCAAGACCTACTAAAGTCATCCACCAGATGGGTTCCATGTAATTTGCTTTAAAGAGAAGTGTACAGGTTCCTGCTAAAATAAAGCCTGCTAAAATAAAATAGTGTGCTGTTTTTAAAGCGGTAAAATTGTTTTTAATTAGCACCATGCTTCCAATAAGCAAGAGCACAATTAAGGTAATTGGGGTCTCTGTTTTAGAAAAAATAGCAGGCTGATTAAAAAAGCCCATTTCTTTCCACATTTCTGCACTAAAATTATCTCTTATATCTCTAAAAATAGTGGCAAAGCAATAAATGATAACGCAAGCAATAAGCCCTCCTAAAAATTCTTTAATAAAATTTCTACGATCTGTTTTAGACATAGGAACCCGTTCTGCCCGGTATTCGATATCTTCTGCATCTGGCTGTGGGATTTTCTCCATCAGGAACACAAAAAGTAAAAGGGGGCCAGCGAAAACGAGACCAGTATAAAAGGGAACCCAGAATTCAGAAATTCCAAAACTAACCATCAGCCATGCGCCAACCGACTTTACAAAACCCGAAGCAAAAATAAAGCTAACAGCCAGTGTGGCACCAATAAAATCGGTAGTTCTTCGGCCTTCTACATAAGAGAAGACCACTCCCCAAAGCATCCCTAATGGAAAGCCATTAATAAATAAAAAGACAATATTATAGGGTCGGGGTACAATGGCAAAAAGCAACCAGCTTAACCACGATATTCCGGTTAAGATTAAAATTATTTTACCCCGACCGGTTCTTTTTAATTCGGAAATGTATTTGATGCCATAGAATTTAGCTAAAAGATAGCCCAGCATCTGGCAAATAACCAGTACAATTTTATAGCTATAACCTGCGATGGTAATTCCGTCGAAAGTAGCAACGGTAAATGACTTTCTAAAACCGAAAATCATGGTGTAGGCCAGAAAGACAACAAAGGCGGTATATAGTCCGGTTTTAAATTGGCTGTTACTTTTGAAGATACCCATTAAAATTTATTTTGAAGATAGTCCGCTAATCATTAAGGGCCTCTCATTTTCCTTTGTATTAGTATAAATCTTAATTATGGATAGATCTGCGCTAAAACAAAAACATTTTAGTTTTGATTTACTTCGGACTTCCGTTTCTCATGGCACGTTCGGCAATGCTAACGGCAGCTTTTTCCCTCCATTTAGCATATTTTTCTTTAAAAACCATTTTAATCAAACTATCAACTGCGCCATGTCTGAATAAACTCCAGACGCTGGCAATTTTTCTTGAAACAGATTGATCCCAGGCTCTCAAACTTAAAGAGAACGAACCATCTAAATATTTCATCCAATGCCACATTCCTGTTGGCATAAACAAGGTATCTCCATGTTCTAAAAACACCTCATAGCCTTCTACACCTTTTAATGCAGGGAATTTTTCGAAATCAGGCTGATCTACTTTATAATCTTCTAAAGCATAAGTAGCATTTGGTAAGCAATATAAACGATCTTTCCATTTGTAGTCGAACAAAATAACATGTTTACGCCCCCCAAAATGAGTATGAAAAATGTGGGGAAGATCAATATCGTAATGTAAGAATGTTACTGAATTTGAGCCGCCAAAAAACATAGCAGGCATGCTTTCAATAAAACCACCCATTAAATCTTTTGGAATTTTGATGTCATTAATTAAGCTGGGAACTTTTTTAAATAGATTAAAGAAAAAAATCCGTAGTTCAGTTGGTTCACGTTTAATCAGGTCTAAATAATCCCCGAGCTTCATGTGAGCAGTTGCAGCATTAATTGGCTTTGCCGGATCTGCTTTAGCATTGTCGTAAAGTGGCACTTCCAATTCGCCGCCAATTTCTTTTAAATAGGCTGTAGTCCATTTCTCCCGGGCTGGCCAATCTTTAGTTAAGCCCTTTATAATTAGTGGTTTTCTAGCATCAAGATAATTCTTTTTAAAATCTTCTCTACTAATGGTTTCAACGGTGTCTACAGGTTTTAAAATAAAGCTCATAACTTATAGCTAAAATGTGAAAGGGGATCAATTAGCTTACATCTTTCCCAACTCACAAAAGTGTAAATTAATATTCAAAAAAATATAATTCAATTACAAAATGTTAACCGGATGATAATAGTCTTTTTCATTTCTAATGAGTACAACTTTGGGGGTTAAGATTTAAGTAATTATAATCGAATTTATGAATTACTAAGGGCATCTTCTTCAAGGATTTTTTGTTCCATCGATTTTTCATTAATTACTTCTTCTTTTCTTGAGGTTTTGATCCCAAATTTTTGGTCGTATTCGGGTCTTAAAGTTCCCATCCATCGATCCCAGAAGAGGAAATATAAACCGTAATTGCCTTTAAAATATTGATGATGCATGTTATGTGCAGTTCCTGTACTAACCCATTTGCCAATTTTCGTTTTATGGAATTTTGGTGGGAATAGCTCATAACCTAAGTGACCGTAAACGTTATAAACAAATACGATAGTAAAGAAAACTGCTAAATGAATTTGCTGAAAAGGCATAATAAAAATGATAACTACAAAAATGCCGGTTTCTATTACTGCCTCTAAAGGGTGAAAAGAGTAAGCGGTCCAGGGAGTGGGGCTGGTCGATTTATGGTGGATAAGGTGGAAAAGCCTAAACAATTTAGGATGGTGCATGATGCGGTGAGTCCAATAAAAATAGGCATCGTGGATAAGAATCATTAATGGAAAAGCCAAAAAGAAATACACCCAGCCATAATCGCTGATGTTTGTATAAAGTAAGGTATGGGGCCTAATTTTATCATTTTCTAAGAAAAGCACCGGTAAGGCTCCGAAAATAATAATGGTAATGATAGAATAGAAAACGTCTCTTTTATGATCGGACATTTTAGGCAATCTTTTCTGAATTCGTATTCCGCTAAAACGCTGACTAAAAAGCACATAGAAAAGTAAAAAAGCAATGCCGGCAATAGTAAAGTAGCGGGCACCTACATCGAAAATATATTTTAAAAGATTTTCCCAAGTCATAACGTTAATTAGTAGCTGGTGTTATACAAAAATAGGTAAAATGAATTACATTGTTTTATTCGTCTTCTGCAAAAAGTTCGGAAGCAATGCCATCTGCAAATAATTTTCCCGCGGGACTTAAGGTAATTTTATTTTTATCGGCGATTAATTGGCCATTATCGATAAACGACATAGCCTGAAGATGCGTTTGTTCGGTATATTTTTTCCCAAAATCACGATCGATTTTAGAAAGATCGATTCCCCATTGGGTTCGCAAGGAAGTCATAATATATTCATTAAACCGGTTAACTACCGAAAGCTCTTCTACCGTTTCGGCCAAGTTTTTATCGGCCAATGCTGCTAAATATTGCGCATTATTGGCCATATTGAGGTAGCGGTTAAACCCGTCGAAACCATGGGCCGAAGGGCCAATACCTAAGTAGGGCACTCCACGCCAATAATTAGTGTTGTGTACCGCGTATTTCTCTGGTAAACAATAATTAGAGATTTCGTAATGCTCAAATCCCGCCTGGATTAACTGATGGTTTAAGGTTAAGAATTGCGATGCGCTTTGCTCTTCGTCTATAGACTTTTGCCGGCCCTTTACAATGGCTGCTGCCAACGCTGTACGAGGTTCAACAGTTAGGGCATAGGCCGAAATATGAGGGGTTCTTAAGTCGATTGCTTTAGCAATGTTCGACAACCATTTATCGTCGGTTAACAAAGGGTAACCGTAAATTAAATCAATGCTTAAATTTTCGAAACCGGCATCCTGACTCCTTTTTATGCAATTTTCGGCCTCCGAAGCATGATGTGCTCTATTCATCCAAACCAGATCTTCTTCGAAAAAAGACTGGACTCCAATACTGAATCGGTTAATTGGCAGCGCTTTTAAGGCCGTAATTTGATGTGCGTCCAGATCGTCGGGATTAGCTTCGATTGTAATTTCGGCATCGGCCGCTATGGTAAAACAAGAGCTAAGGGTATTAAATATTTTCGCGAGAGCTTTTGCTGGTAAAATTGAAGGCGTTCCGCCGCCAAAATAAATACTTCCAATTTGCTGCCCATTTAATCGGTTCTTTTTTAAGTTAATTTCTGTACAAATGGCATCAACCATTTCGTCGACGTACTTTAAAGAAGTACTGAAATGAAAGTCGCAATAGGTACAAGCTTTTTTGCAAAAGGGAATATGGATATAAATGCCGGCCATGTGATGAAGGTCTTTTAAATTGTAATAGATCAATATAGAATATGACATAATTACATGGTAAAGGTAAGGTATAAAAAATTGGCAAATGGAAAGTATAGGACATATAATAAGTCTGTTGGCCACCAGAATGTGACCAGTGGTCAAAAAAAATTTTGTAACCCTATTCAAAACTGTTCTTTTATATCAAAAAAGAATATGGAAACCACACAGCGGCAAACATACCTGGATTGGCTAAGGATTTTATCCATACTGGGTGTATTAATCTTTCATTCGGCCATGCCCTATGTAGCAGAGGATGGATGGCATATCAAAAATGCACTGACCAGCAACTTACTAATGGAGTCGAATCTATTCCTGCATCTTTTTCGCATGCCCTTATTATTTTTTATCTCCGGAACAGTAAGTTACTACATGATGCAAAGGCGGTCTACATTAAGCTTTATTGGTTTACGGTTTCGCAGGCTGCTGATTCCCCTTATTGCAGGAATGTTTATTAAAATACTATTAGAAAAAGTAACGAACGATCATTTGGAAACCGAGCTAAAGTTTTTAAAAGCACAGTATCATCCTCATTTTATGTTTAATGCTTTAAATACGATCTATTTCCAGATGGATGAAGATATTCAGGGAGCTAAAGAAAGCATAGAAACCTTTTCAGAATTGCTGCGCTACCAGCTTTACGACCAACAATTGCAGGTTCCCATCATTCAGGAAATAGGCTATCTACAAAGCTTTATAGCATTGCGAAAGATACGAAGTACAGATAAGTTGATTTTAAAAGTTGATTTTGATCCGCAATTGGATAATCAGCTGGTGTACCCACTCCTGTTTTTACCATTGATAGAAAATGCATTTAAATTTATTGGCGGCAATTATCAGCTCTCCATTAATGCAGCAATAGACGCTGAATATATCATCTTCAATATAGAGAATGCAATTCCTGCAAATTTAGGAGCAACAAGAACAAACGGCATCGGGTTGGAAAATATGAAACGACGACTTAATCTGCTTTATCCAGATAAACATGTATTAAACTTAATTCAGAATAGAGACCAGTTTAAGGCTACATTAAAACTCAAATATGTACAATAAGATAAGTTGTATTATCACAGATGATGAACCTTTTGCTCGCAAAGGATTAAGGGGATATGTAGAAAAAATAGACTTCCTTGATTTAAAAGGAACTTGTGCGGATGCTTTCCAATTGAGCGAACTATTGCAGCAACAACCGGTCGACCTACTTTTTCTGGATATCAAAATGCCCCATATTACAGGTGTCGAATTTTTAAGAGCTATCCAGAATCCACCCAAAGTGATCTTTACAACGGCCTATGTACAATACGCGTTAGAAGGTTTTGAACTAAATGTAATGGATTACCTGTTAAAGCCTATCCCCTTTGAGCGTTTTTTAAAAGCCGCCTTTAAAGTTAAAGACTATTTCACACTGGCGCAGAAGCCCGACCAGAAAGCTTCCTATTTCTTTGTAAGAACCAATGGTAGACTGGAAAAGATAATTATCGACTCTATTCTGTTTGTCGAAGGAATGGAAAACTATGTCGCCATTTATCTGGAAGATAAAAAGATCATTACCCATGCCACCATTAAATCATTATTGGAAAAACTACCTGCAAAACGGTTTATCCAGGCACATAAATCTTATCTTATTGCTATTAATCGGATAGATTCCGTTGAAGGTAATATGCTAAATATCAAAAAATATCAGGTTCCTGTAAGCAAGTATTTGCGAAAAACAGTACTGGAGGCGATCGTTAAATAATTTTATCGAAAATCGACTATACAAAATTGAAACCTCATTATTTATCCAAAATCTAGCATAACAGGTATTTGAAGGTGCCGTAAATGTGAGACTTCAAGTTTAATCTCCTCTCTAAACCTATTACGCTGCAACATTTTATAATTGACGGAAAAATAATACCCATAATCGATAGCAGTTATAGCCTTAACGAACAGGTGTCTCGTGCTCGGACATAATCTTGAATAGCTCCAAATAGATCGGGATGGCAATGTATAGCTATTAAAAAGTTTTCCTTCATACTTTGTCAATTAGGAAAACAAAGTAATAAAGCGTTAGATTTGCAGGAGCAACTTCGATTTGAATTCCATATTTTAATGAACAAAAAGCTTTGCCTGTTCTTCTTTTTCTGCATCTTGGGGCTATTTAATACAGTAAATGTCCAGGTAATGGGCAGCGATACCATTCGGTACGAACAAGTCGATACGCTTGTTGTTAAAAACACGATAAGCCCACGCAGTTTAATCGTACCCGATTCGCTGTCTGGCGCTTTATATGCCGATAGTATTAAAACGGCCTTTGGCTTCCCCATTTTCGATTTGCAGGCTACCTTTAAAAATTACCCGCTTTCCGGTCAGGTTTTCCAATTTAAGGAAGGTTTGGAGGTAGCCAGAGGGGAAGCATGGATTTTAGCATCGATAGCTTTTCTAGTCTTATTATTTGCTTTTTTAAAGAATGTTTTTGCCCGGCAGTTACTTACCATTATACAATCTTTTTTTAGCAATAGAGTGTTAGGGAATTTAAACAAGGAGGATAATTTATTTACATCCTGGCCATTTCTGTTATTGTTTATGCAGTTTGGGTTTACGATTGGAATGTTTTTTTATCTGGTTGCCCGCTATAAGCAACTCGATGTAGCTGCAGATGGCTTTCCGTTCTTTGTCGGAGTTTCTATAGCAATTATTTTACTTTATGCATTTAAGATTGTCGTTTTGCGACTATTGGGTTTCCTTTTTAGTATTCAGAAACCAGTTAATGAATACGTTTCTATATTATATTTAAGTTACTTTAATGCGTCTTTATTGTTTATGCCGCTGATCATTGCTTTTGCATTGTCGCCCCTAAAATATGGCGAATTTTATATGGGAATAGCGATTGTTTTGTTATCAATTATTTTTACTTTTCAACTAATTAGAGCAGGGATAAACATTCTATCTCAGTATAGATTTTCAAAAGTCTATTTATTTTTGTACTTTTGCACCCTCGAAATTTGTCCCATATTAATACTAATAAGGGCAATTGGATTTTAAGCGGAAATATTAAAATGCAGGAAAAAAACGATAGGGTACTCAAAGTAAAAAGCATACTTATTACATTGCCAAAGCCCGAAACAGAAAAATCACCTTATTTTGATTTGGCAAAAAAATACAATCTTAAGATCGACTTCAGATCTTTTATACATGTAGAAGGTGTATTGGCAAAAGATTTTAGGAAGGATAAGATTAATCTGGCAGATTTTACGGCTGTCGTATTTACAAGTCGTAATGCAGTAGATCATTTCTTTAGGATATGTGAAGAAATGCGACACGAAGTTCCCGCCGATCTTAAATACTTTTGTATCTCGGAGTCTACTGCGCTTTATCTTCAGAAATATATCCAATACCGAAAACGTAAAATTTTCTTTGGCAAACAAACTGCTGCAGATTTGGCTGAAGTTTTGAAAAAACATGCCGGCGAAAAATTTCTGTATCCTTGTTCGGACGTGGCTACAGAAGATATCATGAATTTCCTGCAAAAGAATGGCTACGATTTTACACCGGCTGTTTTGTTTAGAACAGTGGTAAGTGATCTTTCGGATTTAGCTGAAGTTTTTTACGATATTATCGCTTTCTTTAGCCCTTCTAGCATTCAGTCGTTGTATACCAACTTCCCCGATTTTAAACAAAACAAAACAAGAATTGCTGCATTTGGCCTTAATACACATAAAGCGGTTATGGATGCCGGCCTTATTGTAGACATTGCTGCACCAAGTGTCGAAGCTCCTTCGATGATTATGGCAATAGAAAACTATATTAAAAAATCTAACAAGTAAAACATTTTGCTTCGAATTAAAAGAGGTTGATCGTTTATTTTCTTGAGCTTATAGATTTATTTAATCAAAATATTGCATATATCGATGAATTTCGATAAAATTGCTATTAATATAGATTTGATATTGCTATAACTGATTTTATGAAGAAAATATACTTTCTTAGTTTTTTGGTCATGGCTGGTTTATTAGTGAGCTGTTCTAATAAAGGACAACAAGGTGAACTGGTTGGGGCTTACAACAAGAAATTCAAGAATAAAACAATTCCATTGGGCATGGTTTTTATCCCGCAGGGACGAACCCTAATAGGGATGACCGACGAAGATATTAGTTTTTATCAGGGTACACCTAGCAGAATGACGTCTTTTACTGCGTTCTACATGGATCAAACAGAGATTACCAATGCAGAATACCGACAATTTGTAAATTGGGTAAGAGATTCGATTGCCATTACATCGATGGGCCAGTCTGGTGCACCGGCACTTTACAAACCAGCTCCCGCAGGTACTACTGTTGGTGGTCAGCAAAGTATTAATTGGAAAGCCGCAAGTAGAAAAGGAGTGCTTTGGGGTAAAAAGAGCCAGTTTAAAACAAGGCTACAGAACATGTATTATGCCGGTAACGATGCGCTTCCCGGCAAGAATGAAATTGATGTGCGCAAATTGCGCTATGCCTTTAGTTATAAGAGTCTGGATCTTGAAGCTGCCGGGAGAAACGACCCCAATAAAAGTAGGCAAGATTTTATAGAAACTTATACCGATAATCCTACCCCAGGAAAGGCGAACGAACATCCATCGGTAAGCGTTTATCCCGATACTATGGTATGGAAAATGGATTATTCTTACTCACAGAACGACCCAATGGTTAAAGCTTATTTTAGCCATCCTTCTTACGACGATTATCCGGTAGTAGGTGTTACCTGGGAGCAAGCAAATGCTTTTTGTAATTGGAGAACCGTTTTGTATGCTAATATAGCTGCAGCGCATGGTATCCCGTCGAATTCCAGAAACGAATACAGATTACCAACAGATCAGGAATTCGAATATGCTGCCAGAGGTGGAAATACACAAACTAAATATCCTTGGGGTGGCCCTTACATCATGAATGTTAAAGGATGCCTTCAGGCTAATTTTAAAGTAGGCCGCGGAAATTACACAGATGATGGCGGGATGTATACGGTTAATGCAAAATCATATTTACCAAACGATTACGGTTTATATTGCATGGCTGGTAATGTAGCCGAATGGACCAGCACGGCTTACAATAAGTCGGCAACCAGTTTATTGTTAGATTTTAATCCTAATTATACCAATACAGCCAAAGGCGCTAAAGTGGTTCGCGGTGGCTCGTGGAAAGATATAGGGTTTTTTCTTCAAAACTCTGTGTCTACTTACGAGTATCAGGATAAGCCAAGATCATATATCGGTTTCCGATGTGTATCGGATTTTGCTGGTAACAGCTTAAACTAAATTCAAAAATCAAATCAAATTTTAATTAAAATATGGCAGCAAGAAAACAACCGGGTTGGTTACATGTAGCGATTTCCTGGGGAGCAAGTATAGTTATTATTGGGGCATTAGCAAAAATTGTGCACTGGGGCGGCGCTTATGCCAACTATATTATAGGTGTGGGGCTGGGCGTAGAGGCTTTTTTATTCTTTTTAACAGGGTTTTTCCCGCCAGAACCAGAATTGCCGTGGGAACGTGTTTATCCCGAACTTAATTCAGGCTTTGAGGGTGAGCTTCCAAAAGCTACCGTAAGGCCAGTAGCGGCAAACACCGGGTTTTCGTCGACTGCTGCTTTAGATAAAATGTTAGTTGATGCTAAGATCGGCCCCGAATTAATCGAAAGTCTCGGAACTGGTTTACGAACCTTTGGAGACAAGGTGACTGCGATTTCGAATGTATCGGATGCAGCGGTTGCTACCAACGAGTTTACTGGTAAAATTAAAACAGCTTCTTCAACTTTTGATAATTTAAGTAATGCCTTCGGAAAAGCGACCGAACAACTGGAAGAAATGGGCGAGAGCAGTGTAGACTCTAAGGCTTATCACGACCAGGTAAATAATTTGGCGAAAAATTTATCGGCATTAAA
The DNA here is from genome assembly GCA_040388055.1 of Bacteroidota bacterium. GTDB lineage: Bacteria > Bacteroidota > Bacteroidia > Sphingobacteriales > Sphingobacteriaceae > Pedobacter. The sequence goes on along the minus strand of JAZKCO010000002.1, from coordinate 208,971 downwards.
TGCAGTTTACGAACTGGAGCTGCAAGACTCGAGTGTGCATTTAAAATCGATGAATAAATTTTACCAGAACCTTTCTTTAACAATGAACAACTTTAATGAATCTATGGAAGATTCTAAGCAGTTTAAAGAAGAAGTTGGTAAACTGGCTAAAAACTTAGCCTCGCTAAATGCGATTTATGGCAATATGCTTACCGCTATGAATCAACCACGTATTTAATTCCTGTATAATTTTAAATCAAAAAACTAATTAAATATGGCAGGCGGAAAAGAAACGACAAGGCAGCGGATGATCAATATCATGTATTTGGTATTGCTAGCCATGCTTGCATTAAACGTTTCGGATACAATATTAAATGCTTTTAAAAATATTAACGATAGTTTAGATGCCTCCAAAACTAATGTAAACGCTAGTTTGGATCAAGTTTTTAGCGCATTTCAGAATACCGAATTAAAGAATAAACCCGAACGTGCCAAACCACTTTGGGATAAAGCCAATCAGGCAAAAGCGTATGCTGCAGCTTTAAATAAAGAAATTCAAAGACTAAAAGATGAATTTAAATCGGCTGGAAATGGGATTAGTGCAGAAACCGGCGACTTTGTTTTGCGCGAGAACATGGATATCGCCAACGATATCATGATTAATAAAAAAGAAGGCGCAAAATTAAAAGCAAAAATTAATGAAACCCGGGCAAAATTAATTGCCTTACTCGACGAGAAAGATCAGTTAAATGTGTCTTTTTCTTTAGAGGCAAAGGATCCGGTAAAGTCGATCAATGGGAAAAAATGGGAAGATATTAATTTTGGCGAAGGTATTCCCTTAACCGCCGCCAATACAATTTTAACTAAAATCCAATCTGATCTTAAGAATGCTGAAAATGAGGTGGTTAGAAAGCTATTTAGTGCTTTAAATCCTAACCAGATGACATTAGACAGGTTTAAAGCCGTAGCCGTTCCTTCGGGAAGCTATGTAATACAGGGGCAAACTTATAAAGCAGATGTATTTTTAACAGCAAGCGACTCTAAATCGAATCCGGATATTACAGTAAATGGTAGCGCTTTAACCGTAAAGGATGGCGTGGGCACTTATACTGGGGGTACTGGAAGTGTAGGGTCGTATACTTGGCATGGAACGATCCGAGTTAAGCAAGCCGATGGCGAGGTTAAAGTTTACGAAACACAACCGATAACCTACCAGGTTGCTAAACCGTCGGCAACAGTTTCGTCGACCAATTTAAATGTGATTTATGCAGGGATAGCTAATCCATTTTCTATTTCGGCACCTGGTTTCTCTTTAGAGAGTATAAAAGCTAGTATTTCTGCAGGCTCTTTATCGGGCAATGCTGGCAAATACACGGTAAATGTTCCCGGTAGTATGGTCGGTAAGGAAGTGACCATTAATGTTTCGGGAACAACCGATGGAAAAACTTTAAGTCTGGGGAGCAATGTATTTAGAGTAAAACCTATTCCCAACCCTACGGCTAAGTTTGCCGGTAAAATGGGCGGTATTATTTCAGGAAATAAAATAGCCAATGAAGGGCACGTGGTAGCCGAAATTGAAGATTTCGAATTCGACATTAAAATCCCTGTATTACGGTTTACGGTTGTAATTGCTAAACCAAGACAAGACGCCCAAACCTATCCTTGCCAGGGAAGTAGCTTAAGTGCACAGGCAAAATCGGCATTGTCTTCTTTACCTTATCAATCGCGGGTTTATATAGAAAGTGTACAAGTTCAGTTACCCGATGGCCGTAGCCCTATAATTAATTCGATGGTGTTTACCGTAAATTAAAAAATGATGAAAACGATACTTTTTCTATTCTTGTTCATAACCTCAGCAGGTACTGTTTTCGCTCAGAATACGACAGCTAACCCTGTTCCGGAGAAAAAAGTAATTCCAAAAAAGAAATTAACCCCTAAAAGGGATGGTTATATTTATCGGGAAACCACCGAGGCCGATACCGTAGTTCCTTACTCTGTCGTAAACAAGGAAGATGTCGCCTATACTAAACGAGTTTGGCGTGAAATTGATTTACGCGATCGTGGAAATTCGGTATTAGCTTCTCCAAAGATTAATTTATTAGGCATCATTTACGAAGCTTTAAAAAATGGCGAACTGGATATGTATGCGAGTGATAATGAAGACTTTCAACATGGAGATCCGATTAGTCAGGCAAAATTAAGTGAAACTAGTAACTCTGCAGTTGATACCGCTTTTTTAGGAGTTAATCCAGGAACAAATGAAGTAAACCGGGCTAATAATGAATTTTTTGCAGCGAGTTATCCAATTATTAGAATTAAGGAAGATTGGATTTTAGATATTAGGAGAGGGATTTTCGAACCTCGAATTATTGGCATTGCTCCGGTAAGGATAGATGTAAAAACCCAGGTCGATAATAATGGTAATCCGGTAGTAGACCCTATTACCAATAAAGTAATAGCCGATACCCTAAAAAGCGCAGTAGGTTGGTTTTATTTCGACGATTTAAGAGAAATTTTAGTAAAGAATAAGGTTGCTAATAATGGGAACGATAACTCGGGAATTAATTTCGATGATGTTTTTACAAGACGGTTATTTTATAGCTATATTACCAAAACGTCGAATGCCGCTGATAATAGAATTGAAGATATTTTGCTTAACCCTAAAGACAGGTTATTAGAGGCCGACCGCCAAAAGAAAGCTATGGCCGATTTCGAACAAGGCCTTTGGGAATATTAAGACCTTACAAGGTGTGAACATGATTATACCGAATGCTCTTTAAAGTAATTAGCTAAAGCCAATAACTGCTTTTTATTTAAGAACATAGCTAATTCCTCCTGGCTTGCAGTTTTAATTCTTTTAACAGATTTAAAGTTAACCAACAATTTATCGGCCGTTGCTTTGCCAATGCCCGCAATTTGTTCCAACTCTGTTTGCAACGTTCCCTGATCTCTTTTTTTACGATGAAAAGTAATCCCAAACCGATGGGCTTCATCTCTTAATTGCTGAATAATTTTAAGTGTTTCGGATTTTTTGTCGAGGTATAGGGGTAAACTATCGCCAGGATAGTAGAGTTCTTCTAAGCGTTTGGCAATCCCAATTACCGTAACCTTCTTGTCGATCCCTAATTTTTTTAAACTCAAAAGCGCTGAAGATAATTGACCTTTACCACCATCGATAATGATTAATTGAGGCAAGGTTTGTTCTTCCTCCAACATTCGCTTATATCTTCTGTATACGGCTTCTTCCATGGTCGCAAAATCGTTTGGCCCCTCTACCGTTTTCACATTAAAATGGCGGTAATCTTTTTTACTCGGTTTGGCATCCTTAAAAACGACGATTGCCGAAACAGGATATTTTCCCTGGAAATTAGAATTATCGAAACATTCGATATGCTGCGGGAGCTGAGTTAAGCGCAAGTCGCTTTTTAGCTGACTTAAAATGCGGCCGGTACGTAAATCGGGGTTAAGCTTTTCGTACTGATTAAGTTTTTCTCTTCTAAAAAAGAGCACGTTCTTTTCTGATAATTCTAATAGCTTTTTCTTTTCACCCAGTTTTGGAACTGTAAATTTTAGTTGTTCGTCGTTTAAGCTAATTGCAAAAGGAACGATAATTTCTTTCGAAGTACTGTTAAATTTTGTCCTAAATTCGGTTATCGCAATAGTTAAGAGATCTTCGTCTGTTTCGTCGAGCCGCTTTTTAATTTCGATAGTTTGAGTCTGAATAATACTGCCATCTATTACTTTAAGATAGTTTACAAAAGCATAACGCTCGTCGGCCGCAATACTTACCACATCAATATTGGTAATGGCACTATTTACGACGGTCGATTTGCTTTGGTATTTTTCTAAAATATGGAGTTTGTTCTGATAGGTATGAGCAAGTTCGAAGTTAAGCTCTTCTGAGGCAGTTTTAACAATATGTTTTACTTCTCTAATTACATTTCCAATTTTCCCATTTAAAATGGCTGCTATTTCCGCAATACTTTGGTTATAATCTGCTTCCGATTGATAATTCTGGCAAGGGCCTTTACAATTACCTATCTGGTATTCTAAACAGACTTTAAATTTGCCACTTAAGATATTCGATTTACTTAAGGGTAAATTACAGGTGCGTAAAGGGTAAGTTTCTTTAATTAGGTCTAAAATGGTATGCATCATCCCGACAGAGGCGTAAGGGCCAAAATAGGTCGAACCGTCTTTGATCATTTTCCGGGTCCAGTAAATGCGCGGGAAAGGCTCTTTTTTGATGATAATCCAAGGGTAGGTCTTATCGTCCTTGAGCATAATATTATACCGAGGCTGATGCTTTTTAATGAGGTTATTTTCTAGAAGCCACGCATCGATTTCGGTATCGACAATGGTAAAACTTATTCGTCTGATTTTAGAAACCAGCACTTTTGTTTTACCATTAAGCTGCTGTTTATCCTGATTAAAATAAGAACCCACCCGATTACGCAGGTCTTTAGCTTTGCCTATGTAAATGAGCGTATCTTCGACGTCGTAATATTGGTAAACGCCTGGCTTATGTGGAATATCGGCTAACGCCTTTTTATAATCGAAAGCACTCATTTATTTTAAAACCCAAGCTTCTTATCCAGTTCTGTTTGTTCCTGCTCGGATGGTTGGGCATATTGATCGCAATTGAAAACAATACTTACTCCGTTTTTAGGAGGTTCGAAATCAGCTTTGCTCACATTTAATTTTGGATCTGCGTACACCCGCTTCATAAAACCTGCAAAAATAGGTAAAGCCGAATTAGCACCTTCCCCGTCTCGGGTACTGGTAAAGTGGAAGGCCCGATCTTCGCAGCCGGTCCAAACACCAGCTACAATATCGGGCGATATGGCCATAAACCAGCCATCCGAATTATTAGACGTCGTCCCGGTTTTCCCACCAATTGGTGTATTAATGCCATATTTATAGCTCAATCTCGAACCTGTTCCGCCGGTTACGACCCCGCGAAGCATCCGGGTCATTACATAGGCTACCTCTTCGTTCATGGCTAACTTAATAAGAGGTTTACTTTCGTATAAAACAATACCATTTTTATCTTCAATCCGGGTAATATAGGTGGGCTGTATCCAGGCGCCTTTATTAGCAAAAACGCCATAAGCGCCAACCATATCGTAAATAGAAGCATCGAAAGAGCCTAAAGATATCGAAGGAACTGCAGGGACATCGGAGGTAATCCCCATTTTTTTGGCTTCATTTACAACGGCAGTAGCGCCAAACTCATTTATTAAATAAGCGGCGACATAATTTTGAGAATAGGCCAACGCTTTTTGTAGGGTTATAGATCCGGGTAAAGTTCCAGACGAACGTGGAGTCCAATCGGGACTACCTGGAATTGAAATGGTAATAGGTACATTGGGCACTTGCTGACAAGGTGAAAAACCATTTTCGATAGCAACAGCATAGGTAAATGGTTTTGCAGTAGAGCCTACCTGTCGGGTTCCCATTTTTACCTGATCGTATTTAAAATGTTCGAAATTAATACCACCTACCCAGGCTTTAATAAAACCAGTCTTAGGATCCATGGCCATCATGGCATTTCGCAATAATAACTTATAATATTTAACCGAATCGATAGGTTTCATCAAAGTATCTATATTTCCACGCCAGCTAAAAATAGTTAAAGTGGTTGGTGTGTTAAAATCGGTCTTAATTTCTGCATCAGATTTCCCTTCGAGCTTTAACGATTTATAACGGTCAGACCTTTTTATGCCTTGGTCGATCTGTTGTTCCATTCCTTTAAACGGATTACGACCTTTCCAGCTATTGGTAAATTGTTTTTGCAAAATTTTCATGTATTCTTTTTGCGCCTGTTCGGCATACACCTGCATATCGTAATTAATGGTTGTAATAATTTTTAAACCATCCCTGTCTAGATCGTAAGGAATCCCATTTTTTGTGATCGAACGCTCTTCCAATATCTTTTTAACCTCCGATTTTAAAACTGCCCTAAAATAAGGAGCAATACCATCATTTGATGTGGCCGCATTAAAATGTAAACCGAGTGGTTTATCTTTATCTAACTCGAAATCCTGAGGGCTTAGCAGGCCAGCTCTTACCATTAAGGCCATTACGGTATTCCTGCGTTCTAAAGACCGTTCAGGATTCCTGGTTGGTGAATAACGGGTTATTCCACGCTGAAGGCCAATTAAAACCGCAGCCTGAGGAACAGTTAATTTATCGGGTGTGGTATTAAAATAAACGCGGGCCGCAGATTTTATACCGTAAGCCTGATTTCCAAAATCGACCGTGTTTAAATACATGGTAATAATTTCTTCTTTTGTATAATTGCGTTCTAGTTTAACCGCAATAATCCATTCCTGAAATTTCTGAATAATCCGTTTGAAGTTATTTTTCTGCCGCCCTTCTTCCGAAAACAAATTAAGCGCTAATTGTTGTGTTATTGTACTTCCACCCTGTTTTTTGCCCATTAAAGCATAGGCGAAAATAGTAAATGTACGTTTAAAATCTATTCCAGAATGAGTCATAAACCGAATGTCTTCGGTTGCAATTAATGCATTAATTACATTGGGCGAAATTTGCGAATAGTTCACATTCGAACGATTTTTTACAAAATAAGTGCCTAAAACTTTGCCATCTTCAGAAATGACCTCAGTTGCTTCATTACTTTTCGGATGCTCGATAGCTCTAAAGGAAGGGATTTCGCCGAATAAGCCAAAGCCTATACAGACAATAAATAAGGCAAAGCATATCATCCCGCCAATAAGTAGTTTCCACAATCGGCGGTTATATTTTTTTGTTAGGTCTGGATTTAAGGTTTTGCTCATTGGTGTGAATAGTTGTTTTTATAAAACTCAAGATACTGGTTTATAGTGTCTCTGTTCTTAATTTTATCAAAATTTTCTTTACTAATGAAAAAACTTCGGTAATTACCGGCTGGAATTTTCATTACTTTTGGCAACTGTAAAATTAAGTTTTCTGCATAAGCTCTTACCGAATTTAGATTGTCAAAATTACCAATATAAATTAACTGATCCTCTTCTAAATCTATTAATTGATGCTTTAAGTCTTGCCCTGTATAATTTCCACGATTAAATTGCCCAATGCCAAAACGCGACGAACTCACACTAACATTGGTGCGGGTTACATCGACCACAAAATAATAAAGCTTAGAATCGGCCAGACTAAAAAAACTATCAGCCGGTCCTTGCATCGGGGTTGTATTTACTTGAGCGGTTATGGTGGGGGTAACTATCGCCGGGATAGATAACTGAGTGACATTTTTAGGCTTTTCTGGGATGGGTGCCGAAATAGGAGCTATTGCACTCCGCTCGCTCGTGAAACGCGGTTCTAAGGGATCGAAATCTATCAAAGCAATTTTACGCTGTTTAAAAGCAGCTAAATGGGTATCTATATAGGCTAAATGATCTTTTATTAAAGGGACAATTAGCGAATCGCCAGGGTATTGTACTGTAATTTTATGAAATGCGGTAAGCAGACTATCTAAATTCTCCGTTCTGCCAATCGCAATTGCTTTCAGGTAATCGAACTGTACTTGGAGCGAGTTACTAGGGAAACGCTGGTTAGTTTCTTTAACTGTAGAGATTACCATTGGGTAATCTTTCTTCTCGTAGCTTTCGAAAATATGGTTATAAATATTATTTATTTCGAGATCTAAGGCACTTTGTTTTACAGAAAAAGAAGGATCTAAAATCGTTTTGGCATACGAAGAAGCCGGGTACTTTGTTAAAACTAGGTTTTTGTAATCTGTAGCTTTTTGATCGTCGATACCCATATAACCTAAATACAAACTATAATAAATAGCTTCGAGGTGCTCATTTTGCGGATAACGGGCTAATAAAGTCTCATAAGCTTTGATAGCTTCGGGCTGATCGACTAAAACTTGCTGGTAAAATGTAGCAATTTCGAAGTAAGCATTAATAATTTGCTGGTCGGATTTCTCCATTTGCTCCAAGCTTAATGGTAATAAATCAGTATATGCTTTAATTTGGGCTGCTTTATCTTTGCTAGTTAGCTGTGTGTTAATCGGATCATTGCTCAACGGTACATTATTACTGGTAATATTGGCTAAATTTTGTTGATTAAGCTGGGCGGATGATTTTACGCTTTGTCGCCAATTGTCTTCCAGAGCTCTGTTGCCCCACCTTCTTTTAAAATCGTTGAAACCCCGGCCAATAGCGGTCTGATTGTTAAAGTAAAAACCACCTTTAGTTTGTAAGCCAATACTCGAACCCACATTGGCTGTTCCTTGTTTTTGAGCGGTAGCAATATCTTTCGAAATTTCCTTAATCTTAGGATCGAACATGCTGGCTAATTTCTCGCTCCTCATCTGAGGGGGTAATTTAGCCATATATTGCAAGCTATCTTGAGCCGCAATAATTTGATAACGTTCGGTTAGATAGGTTAAGTTCTGAGCTTTTTTAAGAATCTGTTCGTAATTTGGATAGTCTTTGGGAAGTGTATTAACTGCGCTGTCGTAATATAATTTTGCCCGGCTATCGTTATTTAGTTCCTTAAAGTTAAGATCGGCTATTTTAAGGTATGCCAGACCCTTTTGGTTTTGGTTATTAGTGCTTTTCTGCGCCGAAAGACTATAGTATTCCTCTGCATTTTTGTAGTCCTGGTTGGCAAAATAATCCTGAGCAACTTCAAAATAGATTTGATCGGTATAATCGTAGTTTTTATCGTCTTTTAAAAGGTTTAATAACTCCTGCTTGCGATTAAATCCATGCTCTGCTAATAAATCGTTAATTCGTATTTCACTCAATTTGGCATTAAAATACATTTCGAATGGCGCATTACTACGTTCTACTTTTGTATAGTACCGCAAACTTTCTTTATAATTTTCGTTCTGCTCATAAAGTTGTGCAAGTATATAGGGCCAACGAGTACGGCTTTGCAATGTTTTAGATTCTTTAATGGCTTGAGCGAGATAAATTATCGCTTTTGGATAATCTTTTATTGTAAGGTTAAACTGCGCTAAAGTAGCCAAAGGTTCGGCCTTACCCCGTTTAACCGAATCGAGCAAAGTTTTAACCGAGTCTAACAGTTCGGCTGTCTTATCGTAATTATTTAATTGGAGATAAGTCCGAGCTTTCCAATTCAATGCGTTTAAATAAATATTTTTATCGCTTTTATAAGTTCTTTCTACATAATCGAAGTAAGCGGCAGCAGTATAATAATTGCCTTTATAAAAACCTGTTTTACCTAGAAGGAGATAAGATGAGGCAATATAATTACTATAGTTTTTCTCGCTAATAATGGTTTGTGCTTTTCTGGCAATACTATCCAACTCCCCACTTGGGGCATCGTTTACATAACCAATTAATGGTGGAGCGGTATAGATAGCGAGTAGCTGGTGATAATTGTCTTTATATGTTTGATCGAGGTTTTCCTGGTAGTTATTTAAGAGAATATTAGCGTTGTAAATATAATTATACCTAGCTGATAGATTTTGAAGTCCACGATTAATAGCTGTATCTTTTTGCATAACGCATCCACAGAGCAAAAAGGTGCAAAGGAAAGTTGAAATAATTTTTAGGCTTATTTTAATTGAGCTATTCAAAAACAATAATTGAGTATGGTGTAATAATATAACAAAAAGTAGGCAAAAATATTTTATTTGCCAATAAATTCTCAATATTTAAGGTATATTTTTAATCAAATAAATTTTATGATAGATTCTGGAAATAAAGAGGAGGGAAAGCAGGCCAACAATTTTGCCAAATATACAGGTGTCGCGTTCCAGATGTTTGCTACGATTGGCTTATTTACGTTTATCGGTTATAAAATTGACAGCTATAGAACGCATAAGCAACCCATTTATACCGCTATACTTGGTTTATTGGGAGTAATCGTTTCTTTATACATGGTGGTCAGGTCTTTAACAAAAAAATAAGTATACTGTAATCTCATCAGTTTCTCATACCTTTGCTTAAAATAACCTTAAAGACTTGAGTTTAACCCGTTTTATTTTATATTATTTTCTTTTCACGTTGCTGCTGGGTGGCATTGCGGTAGCTTTGCCTTATATTTTCCCTCAATCGACCCTGCTCATTAACAAGTTTTGGGTCGTTTTTGGTTTTTTAGCGGGAATCACATTTATTGCTTATATGGTTGCCTATTTAGGGATCAAACGAAAACCAGAAATGGGGGTAATGGCTATTATGGGGTCGATCGCTTTAAAGATGTTATTTTGCATGGCTTTTATATTAGTTTATGTACTTAAAACACCCGTAAGCAGCTTACTTTTTGTGCTCAATTTTTTTTCTTTATATTTATTATTTACGGGCTTTGAAATTTACGCTTTGTTGTGTAACTTGCGCCACTCATTGAAAAAGTAAAAAACATACAGTAAATGCACTACAGTCACATTTTTAAATCAAAAAAAATTATACAAAGCACGGCTTTTGCGCTTTTTTTGACGTTTTTTAGTTTAAATGTTTCAGCAAAAACACTACAAGATACGGTAGTAAATGCCGAAAATCACGAAAAAATTGCTGTAGAAGGAGTAAAAGAAAAAAAGTTCGATATTGCTGCTTTTATTTTACATCACATTGCCGATGCGCATGGTTTTCATTTCTGGGGTGAAGGCGAAAATTCAGTTACGCTTTCGCTTCCTATAATTCTATGGACAGATAATGGCTTGGTAACTTTTATGTCGGGCGCATTTCATCACGATAGTGAAGGGAAACATGTGGTAGAAAAAAGCGGGCAACGCTTTGTAAATTATCACGAAAAGATTTACATCGCTTCTGCAACCCCAAATGAACATGGCGAATTTGTAAGCGTCGATGCCAAGCATAAAGTCGCAAACGTAATGCCATTAGATTTTTCGATTACTAAAAATGTATTTACCCTCATTTCTTCATCGATAATCTTAATAATTGTTTTTACTGGAGTTGCCCGTGCTTACCGTAAGCGTAAAGGTAAATCACCAAAAGGATTTCAATCTCTAATGGAGCCGATTATCTTATTTATTAGAGACGAGGTTGCTATTCCTAACCTGGGAGCTAAGCACGAAGCTTATATGCCATATTTGCTAACCTTATTTTTCTTTATCTGGTTTAATAATATGTTTGGCATGGTTCCTTTCTTTCCGGGTGGTGCAAACTTAACGGGTAATATTAATCTTACCTTCGTTTTGGCGGCACTTACCTTTATTATTACCACTGTTAAAGGAAATAAAAGTTATTGGAAGCATATTTTCTGGATGCCAGGTGTTCCGGTTCCGATGAAGATATTTTTAGCCCCACTAGAATTTTTGGGTATTTTAACTAAACCTATTGCACTCATGATTCGTTTGTTTGCAAATATTACAGCAGGCCATATTTTGGTGCTGGCACTATTATGCTTAATATTTGTATTTAAGTCAATATTTATAGCCCCGGTATCTGTGGTATTTGTGGTATTTATTAGCTTAATCGAGTTATTGGTAGGTTTTATACAAGCCTTTATTTTTACGGTATTAACTGCGCTCTTTGTGGGGCTTGCTGTACAAGAGCATGGCGAACATTAATTAGAAACAATATTGTTTACATATATAAATTAAATTAAAATGGTAGTAGGAAGTATTGCTGCAGTAGGTGCAGGTTTAGCTGCAGTAGGTGCAGGTATCGGTATCGGTAAAATTGGTGGTTCTGCTTTAGAAAGCGTTGCTCGTCAACCAGAAGCAGCTTCTAAAATTCAAACAATGATGTTAATTGCTGCGGCGTTTGTTGAGGCAGTTGCATTATTTGCCGTTGTGGTATCTTTCTTAGGAAACAACCCAACAGCTTAAAAAAATTAAAACCTCCGGTGCGGTTGGCTTCGGAGGTTTTATTATACTTTGTAAACAACAATAAAAATAAAATAACATGGATTTATTTAATCCCAGTATTGGCTTAATCGTTTGGAGTACAATTGTATTCCTGACTTTGTTTTTTGTTTTGGCAAAATTTGCTTGGAAACCAGTTATGGCTGCGATTAAAGAACGCGAGCAATTTATCGACGACTCTTTAAATAAAGCAGAATTGGCGAATCAGGAAATGGCAAAATTAACTGCTCAGAACGAAAGCTTAATGAAACAGGCTCGCATTGAACGTGATGAGATTTTGAAAGAAGCTAAGGCGCTTAAAGATAATATCGTTAACGAAGCGAAGCATCAGGCACAAGCCGAAGGTACTAAGCTTATCGAAAAAGCACGGATCGAGATCGAGAATCAGAAAAAAGCAGCATTAGCTGAATTAAAAGGCCAGGTGTCGACTTTATCACTCGATATTGCCGAACGTGTTTTACGTAGCCAGTTAGACGATAAAGCAAAACAACAGGACTTGGTAGCCAGCCTGTTAAAAGATGTGGAATTAAACTAGATACTCACTATCCAATATTAAATATATGTCGAGTAAAGCAGCAGCCAGATACGCAAAATCGTTAATTGATCTTTCTACAGAGCAAAATGCCTTGGAAGAAATGAAAAATGACATGGTGTTATTTGAGGAAGTTGTAGCTAACAACAACGAATTGGAAGCCATATTAAAAAATCCTATTGTTCCTTTAGATAAGAAATTAGGAGTTTTAAAGGCTGTTTTTGATCCTAAAGTGGGGCCAATTACCAAAACTTTTTTAAAGTTGGTTGTAAATAAAGGCCGGGCAGGAATCTTGTTCGATACAGCTAAGCAGTTTATTAGGCAATATCAGGTTCTTAAGGGCATTGTAACTGCCGAGGTCACTTCTGCAACCGAACTAACGGCAAGCAGTAATGCCGAAATTATAAGCTTGGTAAAAAAGGAATTAGGGGCTAACGAAGTGATCGTTAAAACGAAAATAAACGAGAAATTGATCGGGGGTTTTATTTTAAAAGTTGGCGATAAACAGTTCGATGCTAGTATTGCTGGTGGACTACAGAAATTGAAAAAGGAATTTGCGCTCTAAAGTAGTGTAATGGGTTAAGCGTAATGCGATAAGTAATCGAATAGGCTTAAGCTAAATAAAGACAAAGATTTTTAAAAATAAATATTAAATTATGGTAGAGGTAAGACCAGACGAAGTTTCGGCAATTATAAGACAACAATTGTCGGGCTTTAAATCAGAGGCCGAACTGGAAGAAGTAGGTACCGTTTTGCAAGTGGGCGATGGTATTGCTCGCGTTTACGGCTTAACTAAAGTTCAGAGTGGCGAGCTAGTTGAATTTGCCAACGGTTTGCAAGGGATCGTTTTAAACCTTGAAGAAGACAACGTTGGTGTGGTTTTATTAGGTCCAAGTGACGAAATTAAAGAAGGCGATACCATTAAACGTACCAAAAAAATTGCGGCTATTAAAGTAGGCGAAGGTATGTTAGGTCGTGTAGTAAACACACTTGGCGAACCTATCGATGGTAAGGGGCCAATTTTGGGCGAGACTTACGAAATGCCATTGGAGCGTAAAGCACCAGGGGTAATTTATCGTCAGCCGGTTACCGAACCTTTACAAACCGGTATTAAAGCTATCGATGCAATGATTCCAATTGGCCGTGGTCAACGCGAGCTGGTTATTGGCGATCGTCAGATCGGTAAAACTGCAGTTTGTATCGATACCATTATTAATCAGAAAGAATTTTACGAAGCAGGTATCCCTGTATTCTGTATTTATGTAGCCTGCGGACAAAAAGCAAGTACTGTAGCTAACGTTGTACGTACTTTAGAAGAAAACGGCGCAATGGCTTATACCGTAGTTGTTGCTGCATCGGCTGCAGAACCTGCACCTTTGCAGTTCTATGCGCCATTTGCAGGTGCTGCTATCGGCGAGTTTTTCCGCGATACTGGTCGTCCGGCTTTAATTGTTTATGATGACTTGTCTAAACAAGCGGTTGCTTACCGTGAGGTTTCGTTGTTATTACGTCGCCCACCGGGCCGTGAAGCTTATCCAGGTGATGTATTTTATTTGCATAGTCGCTTATTAGAAAGAGCGGCAAAAATTAACGCAAACGACGAGATCGCAAAAAACATGAACGATTTACCTGATTCGCTTAAAGCTATCGTAAAAGGTGGCGGTTCATTAACAGCTTTGCCAATTATCGAAACTCAGGCTGGTGACGTTTCTGCCTATATCCCGACTAACGTAATTTCGATTACCGACGGACAGATATTCTTAGAATCGAACTTGTTTAATGCGGGTGTACGTCCGGCTATTAACGTGGGTATTTCGGTATCTCGTGTGGGGGGGAATGCACAAATTAAATCGATGAAAAAAGTAGCTGGTACTTTAAAATTAGACCAGGCGCAATATCGGGAACTTGAGGCTTTCTCTAAATTTGGTTCCGATCTGGATGCTGCAACTAAATCTGTTTTAGATAAAGGTGCTCGGAACGTGGAGATCTTAAAGCAAGGCCAGTTCTCGCCAATGACAGTCGAGAAACAAGTAGCGATTGTTTATATAGGAACTAAGAACTTAATGCGTTCAGTACCTGTAAATAAAGTAAAAGAATTTGAAGCAGAATATCTTCAGTCGTTAGAATTACGTCATCCTGATACTTTAAAAGCTTTAAAAGCTGGGAAATTAGATGAGGAGATTACTAACGTTTTAGAAACCGTTGCTAAAGAAATATCAAGTAAATATTAATTAGACAAAAGTATTTAGTACAGAGTCGGTAGACAGATTAGTCTATATACTAAGTACTAAATACTTGATACTAAAAAGAAATGGCTAATTTAAAAGAAGTAAGAATTCGGATATCATCGGTGCAATCTACGCAGCAGATTACTAAAGCCATGAAAATGGTTTCGGCTGCTAAATTGAAGCGTGCTACCAATGCTATTGTACAGTTACGCCCTTATGCAACAAAGCTGAAGGAAATTTTAGGTAACCTTTCGGCAAGCTTAGAGGGCACCTCTTCTCCATTTATTGAGGAACGTGAACCGAATAAAGTGCTCATAGTTGTTGTTTCTTCGAATAGGGGCTTAGCCGGTGCTTTTAACATGAACGTTATTAAAACTGCAAATAACTTAATTGCAGAAAAATATAGCGATCAGTTTAAAAAAGGCAGCGTAAGCATTTTGGCGATTGGTAAAAAGGCACAGGATTTTTACGAGAAACGCAATTACAATGTAATTGGAAATAATAATGAAGTTTATGCTGCTTTAACTTTCGAAAATGTAACCAAGATTACGGAAGCGATTATGGCAGGATTCGAAAATGAAGACTTCGATAAAGTAGAGCTGGTCTATAATAGGTTTAAAAATGCGGCGGTGCAGATTCTAACAACCGAACAGTTATTGCCTTTACCTAAAAGCGAAACTGCTAACGACGCAAAATCTAGCAACACCGAATACATTCTCGAGCCTAACCAGGAAGAAATTGTAAAAACACTTATTCCAAAGTCAATTAAAATTCAATTATACAAAGCAGTATTGGATTCGCATGCATCCGAGCACGGGGCACGGATGACCTCGATGGATAAAGCAACAGAAAATGCCGGCGATTTATTAAAGGCATTAAAACTAGCTTATAACCAGGCGCGCCAGGCTGCGATTACAACCGAGTTAACAGAGATTGTGAGCGGGGCTGCTGCACTAAATGGCTAACTTTTTAGCTATAAATCTTTAGTCTTTCGACTTTTAATTAAACCTCGCAGGTCTCAAAAGACCTGCGAGGTTTTTTATAACCACAAATTCTTCAAATCCAAAAATATTATGTTTATTTTGGATTCTATTCCGAAATTATTATCCTTTATGAGGTCATTAAGTGCAATAATGATGAGGGCAGATTTTCGGAATGATTAAATGATATAGACCATGAACAAACGATTATTTATTATTGTACTTAGTGCATTTCCAATACTTTCATTTGCACAAGCATTAACACCTGCAAGAGACTATACCACCGCAGTTTTATGGCAGCAAACTAGCGGCGAATATCGGGCACTTTCTTTTCAGGCATACAATTTTGCCCGCTTATCATTAAAAGAAGCGCTTTGGGAACAGGCTAACGGGAAACCTAACTGTGTGATTGTAGATGCCGATGAAACGATCTTGGATAATTCTGCTTTTCAAGGCCACGAAATTCGGAAAGGAATAAGTTATGTACAAGCCGATTGGACTCGATGGACAGGCATGGCAGCGGCCGATACCGTGCCAGGAGCTTTGGCCTTTTTAAAATTTGCGGCTTCAAAAAAAGTAGAAACATTTTATGTTACCAATAGGGAAGAAGCCGATCATGTGGGAACTTTAAAAAATCTGCAAAAATTTGGCTTTCCAAATGCCGATGAAGCTCATTTGCTGTTAAAAACAACAACATCTGATAAAGAATCCCGTCGCCAGAAAATAATGGAAAAATATAATGTTTTATTATTGTGCGGCGATAATTTGAGCGATTTCTCGAATGTTTTTTACCGGGAAGGAAAGGATACGAAACAACAGGTCGATGCCTTACAAAATCTATTTGGAACCAAGTTCATTGTTCTTCCAAATCCAATGTATGGCGATTGGGAAAAACCCTTATATAAAGGCGATAAATTAAGCGAAGCCGATAGGGGAAAGCAAAGATTGGAAAGATTAAAAGGTTATGAGGAAAAATAAATATCTTGTTAAACTATTTATCGGTTATTAGTTAATTAATATTACTTTTGTACTGAAAAAAAATAAAGAATAAAATGGATCAATCACAAAAAGACAGAGAACATAGTATGGAAACTGCTAATAATGTAGCAATTTACAAATTAATTTTAGTGGGAATTTTGATCGGCATCGTTGGGGTATATTTGCGTTTTGCATTCGATTCCACTATACTTTCTATTGTGTCTTGGGCTATTTTGGTGCTTGGAATAATTGTTACTTTTAAAGGGGTTTTTAAAATTTTAAACGCCAAGTAATTTTATTCATCAAACTTTTATTGCGTTCGCTTTTTGTTATCTTTTACAAAGGCTTCCCAGCCCGAATAAGATTTAGCGCTATTACTCGTATTAATTCGCTGAAAAGAATGACAAACTGCAACTGCCAGCCCATCGGTTGCGTCTAAAAACTCGGGAGTTTCTTTAAAATTCAGTAATCTTTGGAGCATAGCCGCTACTTGTTCCTTGCTAGCTGTTCCTTTACCCGTTATTGATTGTTTAATTTTTCGAGGAGCATACTCTGTTACTGGAATATTTTTAGAAAGTGCAGCTGCCATTGCAATGCCCTGGGCTCGACCCAGCTTTAGCATAACCTGGATATTTTTTCCATAAAAAGGGGCTTCGATGGCTAATACATCTGGCTTATAGGCCTCCAGTAAACCAATTGTCTTTTCGAAGATGCATTGTAACTTTAGAAAATGATCTTCTAAATGATCCATTCTTACAATCCCCATGCTAACGAGTTCTATTTTGCTTCCTTTCTCTAAAATAATCCCGTAGCCCATAATGGCTGTTCCGGGATCGATGCCCATAATAATACGCTCTTTTTTTTCGGTTAACATAAAACAATATTAAGCATATTTGTACATACAAAAAGTAAAAAAAATTGACACAACGAGCTAAGGAACTTTTTTCTCTTTTCATTAAAATTGCGATCGCTGTTTTTGCGTTTTGGTTTATCTATGTTAAGCTGGTCACTAGCAATGACCTTAAAAAATTTATTTCTTTATTAAAAACGTTGCCTCAGCGCGAAATCGCTACTGTATTAATTATCGTGATGTTCTTAATGCTGGTTAACTGGGGGCTGGAAGCGGTAAAATGGAAACGATTAATTAAACCAATAGAGCCAATAAGTTATTGGAAAGCAATCGAGTCTGTTTTTTGTGGATTAACTTGGGCCGTTTTTACACCAAATCGCATTGGAGAATATGGGGGCAGGGTATTTTTTCTTTCTCCCAAAAGAAGAGTTGTTGGGGTAGTAGCGATGGCGGTGGGTGGCATTGGCCAGTTGGTAATTACTAATGTGTTGGGCGCCATCGCAGTAAGTACATTTATTTTTAGTTTTAATTTACTCGATTATCGGCTTTGTTTATCCATTTGTGCCATAGCGGCTGTTTTTTGCCTATTTTTTTTAACTTTTTACTTTAACATTAAATGGTTAAATGGTATCTTATTATCTTTTAAATTTACCAGAAAATACAAGAAATTCTATGCTATTCTGGCAAGGTACAAAAAAGTAGAGTTGGGCAAAATTTTACTCCTATGCCTGGCCAGATACCTGGTTTTTAGTACCTCTTACTTTATAATGTTTCATTGGCTAGTGCCAGGAATAAGCTATATACATATTTTAATGTTGGTAAGTATCTTGTTCTTTGTTCAATCGTCGTTACCCTCTTTAAACCTGTTAGATATTGGGATTAGAAATATTACAGCTGTGTATTTCTTTAAATTCGTAACTGATCAGAATACAGCAGTTATCGCATGTATTACGAGTATATGGTTCGTCAATATTATTATTCCTGCTATATTAGGCGTATATTTTGTTTTTAAACTCAATTTCTTTGGAAGTCATAGGAATAATTAACAGCCTCTCTTTTTTATTAACCACCTTATATGTAATTGTTATAATTGCCTTTATAAGAGGGTGGTATAAACTGAGTTATAATAAAACTAATGACAAACAGGCATCGACCAGGGTTTCTATTTTAGTGGCCGCAAGAAATGAGGAAGCTAACATCGGAAAAATGATCGGCGATTTATTGGCTCAAAATTATGCGAAAGACCTGATCGAAATTGTGATCATAAATGACCATTCTACAGATCGAACTGCAGAAATAGTTGGCTCCTTTTCTAATCAAGGCGTAAAACTGATTAACTTAAACGAAGATAAACCACTTAATTCATATAAGAAAAAAGCTATTCAAGTAGCCATTTCTAAAACAAAAGGAGAACTGATAATAACCACCGACGCCGATTGTAAAATGGGCCCCAGTTGGGTTAAAACGATTGTTAATTATTACGAAACACATCATTATAAAATGATCTCTGCACCTGTGGCCTATTTTGAAGAAAAAAATCTTTTCGAAAAATGTCAATCCTTAGAATTTAGTTATTTAATCGGATTGGGAGCAGCTACAATTGGTAATGGACAACCCAGTACCTGTAACGGAGCAAATCTTGCCTACGAGCGAAAAGCATTCGAAGAAGTAGGTGGTTTTAAAGGTATAGACGACTTAGCATCAGGCGACGACGAGTTGTTACTCCATAAAATGGTGGCTAGGTATGGACATAAAATTGGATTTTTAAAAAACAGGGATGCGATCGTTTATACTTATGCTAAACCTAATTTAAAAGAATTGCTTCAACAACGAAAACGTTGGGCATCTAAAAGTACAAAGTATAAAGACAAGCGAATAGTTGCGCTTGGAATTAGCATTTGGCTATTTAATCTTAGTATAATTGCAAACGCCATCCTTGCGTTGTTTTTTCCCCTTCATTTTTTTTGGCAAATTTTATTATTTCAGTTTTTAGTTAAGAATATAATAGAAGCAGTTTTTTTAATTGATATTATGAGTTTCTTTAAAAGAAAACAATTGTTAGTTTTACTTCCATTATTAAACATAGTGCATATCCTCTACATGGTATATATTGGTGTTGCAGGCAATTCTGGAAAATATAATTGGAAAGACCGTATGGTCAGATAAAAAAAATGAACAACAACAGTCCGTCAAAGAAGATTTGGAATAAATTTAAACGTAATAAACTGGCATTTGGGGGACTGATCTTCATTTTGTTATTAATGTTAATGGGTATATTAGGTTATTTAATTACGCCCGACCAAACGCCATATTCGAATACCATGCATTTGCAACTGAGCAATAAAAAGCCTTTTCGCACTTTCGACTTTATGGTAATTAGCAGAAATGCTAATATTAAAAAGAATAATTTTTTCGAAAAAATGCTTTTCGGACAAGAGGCCGATTTTAAAAGTATGCCCATAACCGGCTATCGCATTACTGGCGATAAAGTTTATGTGCGCGAATATATTGGCGATGACGAAAAAGCAGAAGAAACTGCCTACGAATTGAAGACTCTTTGTGCCGATTGTTTATCGGCGAAAAGCGAGGCAACCATAAAGCAGGTTTTTGAACAACAGCAAATTTATAGGCAGACGTTTTATTTAGGTACAGATATATATGGCCGCGATTTATTGAGCAGATTAATTCTCGGAATTCGGGTGTCGCTATCGGTTGGATTAATGGCGGTATTAATTTCGCTCTTTATTGGCATAAGTTTAGGGGCTATTGCCGGTTATTTCGGCGGTAAAACGGACGCACTCATTAGCTGGTTTATGAATGTAATCTGGTCGCTACCTTCCCTTTTATTGGTTATTGCTATTTCATTTGCTTTAGGCAAAGGTTTCTGGCAAATTTTTATTGCCGTAGGACTATCGACCTGGGTCGATGTTTCCAGACTGGTACGTGGCCAGGTAATGGCATTAAAAGAAGTCGAATTTGTTGAAGCTGCCAAGGCTTTAGGCTTTTCGACAAAAAGAACCATCATTAAACATATTTTACCCAATATTGCAGGGCCAATTTTGGTAGTAGCCTCGGCAAATTTTGCTGCTGCTATTTTGTTAGAAACAGGGTTAAGTTTTTTAGGTTTTGGTGCACAACCCCCAATGCCTAGCTGGGGAAGTATGATTAAGGAGCATTATGCTTACATTATTATGGATGCCGCTTATTTGGCAGTTTTGCCAGGGCTTGCAATTATGTTAACTGTTTATGCCTTTAATTTATTAGCGATTGGCCTAAGAGATGCTTTTGATGTAAAAGGACAAAATGCCAGTGTGTAATGGCAGGGCATAAAAAGGCCCCCAGTTCTTTTAAGAAACAGGGGGCTTGCTTTAGAGTTAAGAGTTTTGCTAATTACTAGCTATATTGATTAAACGTTAATGGTATAACAAACGCTACACCAGCCAATAAATAAAAAGCTACCTGCCTAAATATAGGACAGGTAACTAACGCCCCAAATTTTTCATAGGATTTGGTTAAAATCATAATTTATGAAGAATAGACTTAAAAAAAGCAATTCTCAACTGCACCAAATTAATAAATTCCTTAATTTTCTTTAATTGCTTTTTCATACAAACCTTATCTTTCATTACAAAGATGCGAAGTGCTATTGCGCATAACAAGGTGTTAACAACTGAATTTTAATGGTGTTTTAACGGTAAAATTTACCGTTGTTTAACGGATACCGAAATAGGTAAATACCGATATAATTTTTATTTAAACCTTTGCTCCTTTGTAAAAAGGAAAAAGTATATTTATTTAATCAATTTAAATTAACCGCATGGAAAAGAAGCATTTAATAACCATTATTGGCTTGCTCATTGTCGCCTTTGGCGCCTATGCCTATTATTATCATCCTTCAGAAAAGGATGAGGATACGATAGAAGCCGCACAATCTGTTGCCATCGATAGTAATAATGATCAGTTAAGCCCCAGTAAGCTAAGAGTGAGCCTGATCCGGGAAATGGTGGCTAATTACAGACAAATACAATTAGAGTCGATCGAGAAGTCGAGCAACAGCCCCGTGGCAAACGATGCACATTCCATTCTATTTGATTTAGACACGTTGAAAAAATTTATCAGTGATATGGAAAGGGCGGTTAAACAAAACCAACCCAACGAAAATCATAAATTGGCATTAAGAATGTATTATGCAGCCTATCCGGCCAATTCGAAGTGGGGCGAAGCAGGTTATAAAAATCTAAAAAGCCTATTGGGCGACGAGATTACTAAACTTTACGAAAGGAAGCATACTTTAATTATGATCCCCGTTATAAAAAATAGCAAAGGGATTTATGCAGATTTTAACCCATTAGATGTTAATAGCTATAACGGTTTTAAAAAACCCTCGACTACTATGCAATTCTTAAGGGATGCCCCCGATACTACAGAAATCCCGGCATTAAACCATGGCCAGCTTATACCTCCAAAGAGTAATGAAGGCGAAGGTTTTTAAAGATTAAAGATTAAAGATGACTGCCTTTCAATTAATGCTGGGAGAAACACTAATATGGGTGCAGCTTTTGGCAGCCATAGTAGCGTTAATTTATTTGCCGAAACTAAAACATAGCTACTGGAAATGGTTTGTACTTTATTTATGCTTAATTTTTATAGTGGAGGCTCTTAGTAAATGGGGCTTAAAAGCGCATGCCTCTTATAGAAGTTATTTATACGATTTTTTTGGGATACCCATTCAGTTTCTATTCTTTTACTGGTTGTATGCTATAAAATCGTTAAAAAATAAAGGCCTGTTCTGGATATGCACGCTTTTATATGGCATTTCATTTTTACCTTATTTTACCATTTTTGAGAAAGGAAATATCGTTTATTCTTTAAGCTATACTGTCGGTAATATATTGCTCATGATTATGGTGTTGTTAGAAATCTTTAAACAGATAAAATCTGAAAAAATACTATTATTCAGAGAAAATTTTATGTTCTATATCAATATTGGTATTATGCTTTTTTATATCGGAACATTGCCTTTTTTCTCATTTTATGGGTTAATTTTAAAAAACGAGAGTTTATGGAATAATTATTATATTTTTTTTATGCTGGCTAATCATATCATGTATTTATTATTTATCTCTGCTTTTATATGGGGCAAACCGAGTACTTATTAATCATCATCATATTTAATGTTTTCCTGCTTGCTTTCGTAGTGGCTACCGTTGCCTTTGTAATTCAGTACCGAAATAAAAAGCAGGAAAACCTGGCTAACTTGCAACAACAGCAAATTTTGCATCAAAAAGAGCTGTTGTCTACACAAATAGAGATCCAAACCCAAACCATGCAACATATTGGTAGGGAAATACATGATAATGTTGGGCAAAAGCTAACCTTAGCAAGCTTATATGCGCAACAACTGGCCTTCGAGAATAAGGCTTTAAATATTAACGATAAGATAGCCGGAATTGGTGAAATTATTAATCAATCTCTAACCGAACTAAGACGCCTCTCTAAATCATTAACCGATAATCATATCGAAACTAGTGATATGAAGATGCTTTTAAAGCAAGAATTCGATAAAATAGAGGAACTGAAGCAGTATGAAATTAACTTAAACATAGGCATAAAGGAACTCAAATTACCATACCAGACTAAAAGCGTAATATTAAGGGTAGTACAGGAGTTTTTACAAAATAGCATTAAGCATGCAGCTTGTAAAACATTATCAGCTAGTTTAACTAAATTTGATAACAAGTTACAACTAATTTTGTGCGACGATGGGAAAGGCTTTGATGTAGAGAATAATAATAGCAAGGGAATAGGATTAATTAACATGAAAAGAAGGATCGAATTAATTGGTGGGAGTTATTTAATACAAAGCAATAAAAAAGAGGGTACCAAATTAACCATAGAAGTTGTAGTGTAGCAAATGAAACATCATATTGTAATAGTAGACGATCATATATTAATAGCTAAAGCCCTGGGAAGTATTTTGGCTAACTTCGAACAGTTCGCAGTGCTTTACGAATGTGAGAATGGTAAGGAGTTACAAGAAAAATTTGCCCATAAAAAAAATATCCCCGACATTGTGCTATTAGACATTAGCATGCCTGTGATGGACGGTTTCGAAACTGCTAAGTGGCTTAGGGAAACACATCCAGACGTATTAGTAATGGCTTTAAGCATGCAAGACGACGAGCAGAGTGTAATAAAAATGATTAAATCGGGTGCAAAGGGATATTTACTCAAAAATGTGCATCCAACCGAATTAGAAAAAGCACTCAATAACCTGATTAAATTGGGCCATTATTATCCCGACTGGGCAGCGAGCAAGGTATTTGCGACAATTGGGAATGAGGCGAAAGTAGACCCCAAAAAGGAAAGTATAACAGAACGGGAAAAAACTTTTTTGCGATATACCATTACCGAAATGAGTTATAAGGAAATCGCAAATGAAATGTTTTGCAGCCCGCGAACTGTCGAAAGTTACCGGGACAGCTTATTCGAAAAACTAGATTTGAAAACGCGGGTTGGCTTAGCGGTTTATGCGATTAAAAACGGATTTGAAGATTAATCGGAGAAGCATTAAATTTGAACCATGTTATTAAATTGTTACCAGCAGCGCTTTTTAGAAGCGGGTTGCGACGAGGCTGGTAGAGGCTGCCTGGCGGGCCCTGTCGTTGCTGCCGCGGTAATCTTGCCAAAAGATTTTTATTTGGCAGGCTTAAACGATTCCAAGAAACTTAGCCACCTGCAAAGAAATAAATTACGACCCATAATCGAAAAAGAAGCCATTGCCTGGGCTGTTGCAGCTGTAGATCACGAGGAAATAGACCAAATTAATATTTTAAATGCTTCCTTTTTGGCGATGCACCGAGCGATAGAAAAATTAATGGTTAAACCAGCATATTTAGCAATAGACGGTAACCGGTTTAAGGTCTATCCTCAAATTCCACATCAGTGTATCGTTAAAGGCGATGGTAAATATTTAAATATTGCAGCAGCTTCTATCTTGGCAAAAACGCATCGCGACGAATTAATGACTACTCTGGGTGCCGATTTTCCGCTTTATAACTGGGAACAGAACAAAGGCTATCCAACTATTGCCCATCGCAAAGCTATTATTGAGTTCGGCTTAACCCCATTTCACCGTAAAACTTTTACCGTAAGCGACCCGCAATTGCATATTTCTTTCGAAAGAGATCGATAATTTGTAATTTCACGATTAGTGAAAGTTTTGATTCTTACTAACCGGGTCCCATTTCCACCTAATAGTGGTTATCCAATCGTAGTTTATAACACGATAAAAGGCTTGTTGAAATTAGATGTAGCCATCTCTTTGTTTAGTATTAATGCGAGTAAGCATAAGGTCGATGTAGACGATATTTACGATCCGGTATTTGAACAAATCAATTTTCAATCTTGCCCTATCGACACAGAAGTAAATATTTGGGGCGCTTTCTTCAATATTTTCTCTAATCAGTCTTATAATGTATCCCGTTTTTACAACGACGATGCTGCCCGCTTATTGGAAAACGTATTACGCGAGCAGGATTTTGATATCATCCAGTTTGAGGGATTATTTGTAGTTCCTTATTTAGACCTGGTTAAGGCCAATAGCAAGGCCAAATTAATTTATAGAGCACATAATATCGAGTTTGATGTCTGGGAGCGCCTTGCAGCGGGCGAGAAATTTACCCCCCGCAGGAAATACCTGGAATTTTTATCCAGACGGTTAAAAGTTTACGAAAAGGAACAGATTAATCGTTTCCATCAAGTTTTTGCAATTAGCAATCACGATCGGCAAAGCATTTTACAATTTGGCTGTCAAACGCGACTCGACGTCTTTCCGGTAGCGGTCGATTTTGATAAATATAAAGTGGATTTGACCAAGACCAGCTTCCCTACTTTATTTCATTTGGGAGCGATGGATTGGCGACCCAATAAGGAAGGTTTAGAGTGGTTTTTAGACGAAATATGGCCCGATATTGAAGAATTAAGTGGTGAGTTAAGATTTTATATTGCTGGTAAAAATATGCCACAACAATTTTTCGAATACGATTCGGATAACCTTATTGTTGAAGGTGAAGTTTTTGATGCCGTCGAATTTATGAATTCTAAAGCCATTATGATTGTTCCTTTGCTATCGGGTAGTGGTATGCGTGTAAAAATTATAGAAGGGATGGCCATGCAGAAATGCATTATAGCCACATCGATGGCAGCCGAAGGCATAAATTGCATACATGGAAAAGATATTTTAATTGCCAATACGCCCGACGAATTTTACCGGTCAATTTTACAGTGTATTACACAACCTCATAGATGGCGCGAAATAGGTAAAGAAGCGCGTAAAACGGTAGAACGTGACCACGAAATTAATGCCAATGCAGCGCGAATGTTGACCATTTATGAAGACCTGATTAGCGGCTAATGGCGACTTAATTGATAAGAGATTCCGGTATCAAAATTTAGGGCATTAATTCCTGAATTTAATTTTTGAAGACCCGCATTGGAAGTATGCCTAAAGGAAGGCCGTAAGTCGAGGTTAAACCGCTTAAATTTTGTCGTAACTCCTATTCCCAGTACATCGGCAAAGGCAAAACCCTTCGATAGCCTTTCGGTCTCTGTATCAGTAACCATAGGGCCAATGCTTACCAAGGCATAAGTGCTTATTTTAGCCGAAATTGATGCCCGAACGATCAACCCAATTCCTAAAATATACGATCTGATTTTTTTTAGTTTGGTAAATCGATCTCTTTTTTCTTCATAATTTCTTTCATCTGGGGTTACAAAATAAAGATTAAGAAGCTGATGCTTGGCATAGTTTAGTTCTGGTTCGATGAGCAATTGATATTCCAGTTTCTTCCCTTTGTTAATTAAATAATAAACTTCAGCCTTTATGGCGCGGTTGCTAAAAGAATAATTACGATTATTAGTCTGACCGCCAAAACCATAGTTTAATCCGATCGCAAGCTTAGGTTCGTGCAATTGAGCAGCGCTTGTAAAAACAATCAGGTTAAATAAAATAAAGAGATTTTTAATGCTCATGCATTTGCTTTTAGCCGAAATACAAATTCTGGATTTGTTGCTTTCTACAACAAATATATTTATTTACTACCGATTGTAAAGTGAAACAAAAATATTGTCATATTCTTAGTACTTTTGCCGGGTAACAGCTTAAAGAACTTTATGAAGAATACCGCGTTAACAGAAAAACACATCGAACTAGGTGCCAAAATGGTGCCTTTTGCAGGTTATAATATGCCCGTACAATATGAAGGAATTAATGCCGAACATGCAACCGTTAGAACTTCGGTAGGGGTGTTCGATGTAAGCCACATGGGCGAATTTATATTGAAAGGCGAAAATGCGCTTGACTTAATTCAGCGTGTAACCAGTAACGATGCCTCAAAACTATACGACGGTAAAATTCAATATTCTTGTTTGCCTAATACAGAAGGTGGTATTGTCGACGATCTATTAGTGTATCGCATCGACGAAAAGACCTATATGCTTGTGGTAAATGCCTCGAACATCGAAAAAGACTGGAATTGGATACAGCAATTTAACACCGCACAGGTAGAAATGCATAATATCTCCGATCGAACTTCGCTATTAGCGATACAAGGCCCTAAAGCCGCCGATGCATTACAAAGTTTAACAGATATGGATTTGGCATCGATGGAATATTATAGCTTTAAAAAGGGGACTTTCGCCGGAGTGCCTAATGTATTGGTTTCGGCAACAGGTTATACCGGTGCAGGTGGTTTCGAAATTTATTTCGAAAATGAATATGCAAATCAGATTTGGGCAGCTATTTTTGAGGCTGGTAAAGCATACGGAATTAAGCCCATAGGCTTAGGTGCTCGAGATACCTTGCGTTTGGAAATGGGTTTCTGCTTATATGGGAACGATATAGACGACACAACCTCGCCAATTGAAGCGGGTTTGGGTTGGATTACTAAATTTACAAAGAGTTTTACCAATGCCGTGGCTTTATTAGCCGAAAAGGAAGCGGGCATTAAGAATAAATTAGTAGGTTTCGAAATGATAGACCGGGGTATCCCACGCCATGATTATGCGATTGTCGATGCCGAAGGAAATATCATTGGTAAAGTAACTTCTGGAACACAATCACCTTCTTTGCAAAAGGCAATAGGCATGGGTTACGTTACTAAGGAATTTGCTAAAGAGGGCACAGAAATCTATATCGATATTAGAAATAATAAGATTAAAGCTAAGGTAGTTAAGTTTCCATTTTATAAATAGGCATGCCCAAAACCATAGCAGTTTGTTTAACCCCTGCATTATTACCCCTGTATACAATAGAAAATAGCATTGTAGTGGTAATCGATATTTTAAGGGCAACGTCGTCCATTACCTATGGTATCGATAATGGAGCTGCAGCTATTATTCCAGTAGCTCAAGTCGAAGATTGCTTAAATTATAGTAATAAAGGTTATTTATTAGCTGCAGAGCGAAATGGAGAGGTTGTGGAAGGTTACGATTTTGGTAATTCTCCGTTTTCCTATACCAAAGAAAAAGTAGAAGGTAAAACCATTGTATTAACCACCACCAATGGTACTAAAGCCATGCATTTAGCCCAGAAAAATGCCTACCAAGTAGTTTTAGGCTCTTTTTTAAATTTAACTTCTTTATGTAACTGGCTTAAGGCTCAGGATAAAGATGTGCTATTACTCTGTGCAGGTTGGAAAGATCAGTTTAATTTGGAAGACACTTTATTTGCTGGAGCAGTTGTAAATACTTTGCAAGGCGATTTTGTACATTTCGACGATTCTTGTGTTGCGGCCGAAGATATGTACTTGTTAGCTAAGGCCGATTTAAGGAGTTATTTGCATAAATCGTCGCATAGTCATCGTTTGGCGCAACTAAATATAGAAGCAGACGTTCAGTTCTGCTTACAGCTAGACGTATGTAGCGCAATCCCTGTCTTGAGAAATGAAAAATTGGTGGCGCTAACTTAATTGGCTATCGGTTTAGCGCTACAATAATACACCCTACTAAATTTAAAGCAATAATAAACGCAATTTGTGTGGCAATCTCCTTCTGAATGGCTTTTCTGTATGAGGTAACACTTTCCCAATGAGGGGCTAAAACAATGACCAATTTGGTCGCATTCGGGCTATACCAGAGTAAGGATGCAATATCTTTGTTGTATTTGGTTATTTTATAAAAGACTGGAGGTTTTTGTAAGGATTTAATAAATTGGTCTTTAGCTGCCTGATGGAAACTGTCGATAAATCTTTTTCTGGTAATTGGACCATTCGAGCTTTTGATTTTCTGCATATAATCTTGGCCTAACCAAAAATTATAATGTGCCTGCCGATTAATTTGCTTACCGCCGCCTAATGGGGTAATAAAATGATGAGTTACCGGAAATGTGCCGTTCCTATTGCTAAGACCAAAATTAGCATTCGATAAAAGAATAAGATTTGGAGCTACACTTGCCTTGTTGATTTTAAACAAGGAATGATTTTGATACGATAAGATATGATCCGGACGATTAACAGAAATGATCGTTTCCCTTGTATCAACCCAATTATTTAACAAAGGATAAAATAATAAGGTCGAAATATAAAAAAAGCAAGCGCTGAGCCAATAATATGCGCCAAATCTAAAATACTTTCTTTGGGCCTGGAGGCGAATAATGAACCACCACATTATAAACCCAGTTAAAAGGGAGAAGATAAAAAAAAGAGTGGAACTGATCCCAAATTGATATTTAGTATTCGAAAAATATAGACCTGCCATTATCCCAAAAGATAAGGCAATAAAAAGGAACGAGTTTTTAAGTGCAAACAAGAAAGCCGAAAGAAAAGAACCGAATAAAGGATTACTATTTTTATCAATTTTTTTCAGATACTTAGCTAAATAAGCTTCGACGGCTAATTCGTCGCTTATTTTTAACAGCGAGTACTTATCGTAGTTAAAAGAATTAGTGTAGAGAAATAGCGCATTATTACCTCTGGTAACCTGGTTAATTTCGTAACCTCTTAACTCTTCGATAGGAAGGCTTAGTATTTTATCGATCTTAAAAAGGCTGTTATTTTGAGTAATAACCAGTAACCCATTACTAATTTTTAAGGTAGTAAGACTTGATGTAAGATAACGGCTAACATAAAAGATAATGAACCCCATAATGACAATCAAAATAGGGAAGTAAGGATTGAGTTTAAAATTAAATAAGCCAGCAATTAATAAGGAAACTAATAAAAGTGAACTTATAAAAATTAAATCGTGCCAACCTTTTAAGGGCGCTTTAAATGTTAGCGCTAGGTCGTCGTCGTTTTCGATCATTCGAGTTTCGCTTTATTTACGTTTTATTAATGCTTGCAGGGTTTCACTTTGTTGTATCCCTTTTAAGGCTGCTTCATGGCCTAGCCAATAAATCGTTTCGGCTTTTTTCATATCGAAGGTGCTAATTTCGCCCATGCCGGTTGGTTCGATAAGCAAGTCGCAGTATTTTGCTTTACGTTCCATGTCGTGATTAACAGACATAATGCCCGCTCTTTGCATTAAATGTGAGATCTTATTAATTTTATCGACGGGTTTAAGATGATTGCATGACGAACCAATAATATAATCGCAGTTGTCGAGTAACGGTTCGACCGGGAAATTGTTTAAAATTCCACCATCTACAAACATTTGATTTTCGATCATTATGGGCTTAAAAATACCAGGGATACAACTCGAAGCAAGTATGGCTCTTATAAGAGGCCCCTTAGTAAAATAAACCAAATTCCCTTCGCTAAAATTAGTAGCACAAATGGTTAGGGGAATTTTGAGTGCTTCCATTTTATCGTGTGGAAAATATTGCATCAAAATTTCCTTGGTATTCTCGATATTAATGAGCCCTAACGAACCTAAAGCTGGCCGGATAAAACGGATTAGCTTAGTTTTCATAAAAATACTAAGCCCTTCTTCGGGGTCAATACCACTTGCATAAAAAGCACCTGCAATAGCGCCAGCACTTGTTCCACTAATGTGACTAAACTTAATTCCTGCATCTGCAAAGGCCTTTAAAACCCCTAAGTGAGCAATTCCTCTAATGCCGCCGCCTGATAATACAATACCGATTTTCATTTATTTGTGTTATGGGTTATGCTCAACTGTCAACTAATCTCGGTTTATATTTCGATTTTGTTAATATTTTTTGTGAATCGGTATCCTTCATCAATTGTTGTAAAGTTACCTCGGGATTTTCTTCCATATATTTTTTCACAATCTGCCAGCCTATCCATACCCCTAATTTGGGAGCAGACGACTTTTTATCGCCCAAGCCTGGCGTAAACGGCCCGTCGGTTAAATAAGTCTGTATTTTTTGAATATCACTATTATATAACAATTCGTTTTCGAGCATAAACCCCCAAATATTCCCTTCAAAATTTTTGCACCAGGCCAGCTGGCGCTCGGTATATCCAATTTTAAGCGTGTCGCTTACTTCTTCCGATAAGACCTGATCCATAAAATAAAGGATTTTGCCATTATAGACCATCTTAGCTAACAAGGTCTGATCTTCGTCGCGTTCCTTAAAGAGCTCTTCACGCGCATATACTTCGACAACTCTGGGTACAATATATTGCGGCTCGAAGCGACGGGATTGATACATCGGAACACTCCGCACAATAGCACCATAAAATTTACTGTTTCTACCCAGAAACATATCGAGGCCAATACCTATGTAATTGTCGCCAATTGGAATCTGATAGGCAAAACCCGAAAGGAAAGTTATAAATCTTGGAATTTTAGCCTGCGGGTAATAATATTTAATGTATTTAAAGCGCTGAGTAAGCTCTTTTTCGAGATTTTTTAAATCAGGATATACACTATCAACTTCTTTATTTAAATCGGTATAAGCTTTGTCTTTATATAAGTCTTCGAGAAGAGTTACGCTATTTATGCTTTCGTTACCTACCATTTTGGTTACAAAATCGCGATAAAAAAAGCCGTATTTTTGCCGGAGCAGTTCATCGGTTAGTTTTACATCTTTTAACTTGCCATCGTAAAGATCTTTATCGAATCGTTGTATTTTTAGTTCAACTTTAATATCGTTTACATTTGGTTTATTTGTTTGCTTGCAAGAAAAAAAAGCAAGGCTACACAGAAAAAATAGATAAATTTGACCGGATTTTACGTTATAGCTCATTGAGCACAAATATAATCAGAAGTAACATGAAAAAAATACTATTTATTATCCTATCCTTATTTCTTACGTTTGGTTTAAAGGCACAAGATCGTAACGAGCCTTATTATGGTTTTAGGCTGGGCTTAACCGCACATCCGAATTTTGGCTTTATTAAGGCCGAAAATGGACAAGGAAATGGAACTAATTTGGGTTTTGCGTATGGGCTAATGGCTGATTTTAATTTTGCCGAGCATTATAGTTTCAATACTGGAATTACGATAACTACAATTAACGGAAAGAGTACAGAAATTAATGCAATGCCTTATCATGAATCCGTAAGTAGTACTACTCCAATTGCTTACGATTTAAAATATAAGATGCAATATATTGAAATTCCTTTAGTGCTGAAACTTAAAACGGCTAAAATCGGCAATTTAAAATGGTATGGACAATTCGGTTTATCGAACGATTTTAAAATTGGCGCTAAACAAGATGCAAAGTCGGGCAATATAATTGTCGCAGATGATGTAAATTCGTCTAAGTGGACCAGGTTTTATCGCGCTGGAATAATTATAGGCGGTGGCGCCGAATTTGACATCGATGATAAAACCAGTTTAATTGCGGGGCTAACTTTGAACAATGGTTTTACTAATATTTCTACAGAAAAAAATAATGTCAGAAATCATTATGTTGCACTTAATATTGGCGTATTCTTTTAACGAACTTGGATGAAAATAGCATTGGCACAACTTAATTACCATATTGGTAATTTCGAACTCAATACAAAGCGAATAATCGAACAACTCGATGTTGCAAAAAAGAAAGGTGCAGAACTGGTGGTTTTTGCAGAACTCGCCATCTGTGGTTATCCACCGCGCGATTTTTTGGAATTCGACGAATTTATAGCACAATGCGACCATGCCGCCGGCGAAATAGCAAAACATTGCACCACGATTGCCTGCATTTTGGGATTGCCAATTAAAAATGAAATTTTAGCAGGAAAAGATCTTTATAATGCTGCCTATTTTATTGCCGACGGGAAGATTAAGGCGATTACAAAAAAGG
Source organism: Bacteroidota bacterium (assembly GCA_040388055.1). Classification (GTDB taxonomy): domain Bacteria; phylum Bacteroidota; class Bacteroidia; order Sphingobacteriales; family Sphingobacteriaceae; genus Pedobacter. Next base: position 176,419 of record JAZKCO010000002.1, on the reverse strand, counting down.
CATTATTGCCGACTTACGATGTTTTCGACGAATATCGGTACTTCGAACCGAACACACATTTTTCTTGTATAGAATTTAAAGGGAAAAAGATCGCCTTAACTATTTGCGAGGATTTGTGGAACATTAACGATAACCCACTGTATGTTTCCTGCCCAATGGATGAGCTGATAAAAGAACAGCCCGATTTGATGATCAATATTGCGGCTTCTCCATTTAACTATCAGCACGACGAGCATCGAATTGAAATCTTATCTGCTAATGCTAAGAAATATAACTTGCCATTATTTTATGTAAATCAGGTGGGTGCCCAGACAGAAATTATCTTTGATGGCGGCTCTTTAGTATTCGACAAAACCGGAACACTAAAAGCAGAAATGAAATATTTTGAAGAAGACTTGCAAGTGTTTGATTTGCAGGAGGTCTCTGCCTTACAAGAAGTGCCACTCATGCCCCGCCCTTCGGATATTGCCCAAATACACGACGCGCTAGTTATGGGTATAAGAGACTATTTTAATAAATCTGGGTTTACTAAAGCTGTTTTGGGTTTATCGGGCGGGATAGATTCTGCGGTGGTTTGTGCACTGGCTTGTAAAGCACTAGGTTCCGAAAATGTAATGGCTGTATTAATGCCATCGAAATATTCGAGCGACCATTCGGTTAAAGATGCTTTAGACCTGGTTAACAATATGGGTTGCCAACATGAGCTTATCGAAATCGCCACTGTTGCCAACGCATTCGACGAAATAATGTCGAGACCATTTGTCGGGTTGCCCTTTAATTTAACAGAAGAAAATATTCAGGCCCGATGCCGCGGAATTGTATTAATGGCCATGTCTAACAAATTTGGTTACATTTTACTTAATACTTCGAATAAAAGCGAATGTGCGGTCGGTTATGGCACTTTATACGGAGATATGTGTGGCGCTATTGGCGTAATTGGCGATGTTTATAAAATGCAGATCTTCCAACTGGCACGATATATAAACAATATGGGAGAGCTAATACCCGAAAATACTATTGTTAAACCACCATCAGCCGAATTAAGGCCCAACCAAAAAGATTCAGATTCACTACCTGATTATGATATCCTTGATCAAATTCTTTTTGAGCATATCGAAATGAAGAAAAGCTCGAAGGCGATTATCGATCTGGGTTTTAATGCCGATCTGGTTTACCGGATTCTTAAAATGGTTAACCTGGCCGAGTTTAAACGGTATCAGACTCCTCCAATTTTGCGGGTTTCTCCAAAGGCTTTCGGCATGGGAAGGCGGATGCCAATTGTTGGTAAATACATGGCCTAGTTATCGGATAGGGCTAATTTTGGTTTTCTAATAAAGGTGTAGATAAACAATAAGCCAGCTCCTATCATAATAGAAACATCGGCAAAATTGAAAACACCAGTTCTAAAAAGGCCAAAATCTATATGGAGAAAATCAGTTACCGAACCAAATCTAATCCGATCGTAAATATTTCCGATCCCACCGCCTAGTAAAAAGCATAAGCCTAACTGTAAACCCTTTGGTAAATCTGTTTTAACAAAGAGATAGAACAATCCATATCCTAATACAAGGATAGGGAAAAGACTTAAAATCGTAAACCTTACAGCGGCTGGTAGGCTGTCGCCAATACTTAAAAAGGCACCGGTATTTTCTACCTTTGTTAAGGTAAAATGATCTTTGATGATACTGATGTTTTCATAATCATCTATTTTTTGTCGGACAATAGTTTTAGAAATCTGATCACAACCTACATTTAAGGCAACTATAACTAATAATAAGATCAGGTGTAAACCTCTTTTATTTTTTAGGGTTTTTATTTTTTTATCCATTTTTGATAAGGAATAATTAAGGCAAGTATAGTTGCCAAAATAGCCATTAATTTTGCCAGAAGGTCTCCATTGTTAACGTAAAAAGTAAGCTTATCGTTTAAATTGATGTTTTCTTTTAAAGCAGTACCAGTCCACCATTTTGTTTGTTTTACGACATCTCCTCGCTGATTAATAAAACCGGAGATGCCTGTATTTGCCGATCTGGCCACCCAACGCCTGGTTTCGATCGCCCTTAACTTGGCGTACATAAAGTGCTGATCTTTTCCAGAAGTATTACCCCACCAACCATCGTTGGTTATAATTGCAATAAACTGGGCGCCATTTTTAACCGATTCGCCAACCCAACTACCCCAGATCGATTCGTAGCAAATTACAGGCGCAACGCCAACTCCACTTTGTGAGTAAAAGACGCCGGGATTTTCTTGCCAGCCCCAGCCGGATACACTACCCCCTAAATTTTCGAAAACCGGAGCGAGAAAGGAGAATAATTTTGGGAAGGGCATTTTTTCTACACCGGGAACTAACTTAGATTTGTGATAAAAATCTACCTCGGCCGAGTTTTCGACCTGCATAGCTGCATTATAATTATCGTAAAAATACCCACTTTGGGTCGCTGGTTTTGCAGAAATTGTTTTTTTAGTAGTATACCATCTTACGCTTTCAATGCCTGTAATCAAGGTTCCATTTTTGTATTTACTTAAAAACTGTTGAGCTCGTAAATAATCCGGATTACTTCTAATCTTTTCTTCGTCTGCATAATTTGGAATGGCAGTTTCGGGCCAGATAAAGAATTCTGTATTTACCTGTGCTATCGAATCGGATAGATGAATAAGCGTTTGTAATTGCTCGCCGGCAGAAATACTCGTTAGTTTTTGATAAGGATCTATGTTGGGTTGAACAACGACCACATTAACCGGAACAGCTTTTTCTTCATATTTATAATAAGTGTATAAAGAAAATGTAATGGGCAAGGAAACTATTAGCACCCAAAAAAGCAAGGGCTTATACGCTTTACGATCTTCTATCGACCAGGCTTTATAAACTTCAAAAGCAAAAATATTACTTAATAAAACCCAGATCGAACCCCCATACACGCCGGTATATTCGTACCATTGTGCCAACTGGTGCATGCCGGCAAAGCCGTTTCCTAAAGTCATCCATGGAAAAGCAAGATCCCAGCTCTGGTGTAAATATTCCATCGAAACATAAAAGGAAATCAGCCCTAAATAGGCAACAGGTGTCTTTACCCGTTTACTTAACTGATAGTAAAGCCAGAAGGCGAAGGTAAGAAGTAGCGCACCCAAACCATAGGGGATGAGCGATACCAAGAACGATACTACTGCCCCAATAAAGCCAGTATTAGAAGCGCTTATTGCATTATAAACCCAATAAATAGAAGCAGTATTCCAGGCTAGAAAGGTTAATCCGGCTGTTAAAAAGACAGTTTGTCCAGTTTTTTTTGTTTTTTGACGAACAATATTATTTAATGCAATAAATAAAGGAACAAGGCCAATTAACAGCAAAGGAGCAAACCAGGTATGTGGTGGCCAGGCTAACCACATTAAACCGGCACTTAATAAAGCTAAGAGGTAGTTTTTTTTCGACATGTTATGGGTTTATAAACTATCTAGAATAGCCGATTTCTTATTTTCATATTCTTCGAGGGTAATGAGCTGTTTATCGTAAAGTACTTTTAATCGTCTTAATTTTAAAGTAAGCTCATCTTCTACCTGCTCCATTACTGGCTCGGTTTGAGGTATTACTATTGCCTCTTCGATGGCTATAGTTTCGCTATTTTCTCCCATTTCTTTAAATTGGGTAAGCTGCTCGTTTGCAGCCTGATAAAGTTTTCTCGCCTGTGTTTTAGGGATAAATTCGGTTACTATATTTTCGCCATGCTGTGGCACGCAAATGAATTTCGCACCAAAAAACTCTTCTTTAAAGGAAATTTCCTTAATGTTTTTCCAAGATATATCTTTGAAATTTGTAGTCAAGCCCAAATTTCCAGGTTCACAATAAAAAATACGCTTATTGCTAATAGCAATGCTATCGGGCAATAAATTTACAGCGGGTTTCTTTTGTACCGCCAGATAAAAAATTTCCTCCCCATTGGTTAGTAAGTCACTTAACTTAAGGATTACTTTTTCGACCGTTTTTGGGTCTTGTTCATCTGCTAAAAATCTATCTATGTTTATCATTGGCTGATCGTTTGACGTTTGTTGTTGCCAGTAACTATTTTTTCCCTTTTAACTTTTCCCACCCAGCCACACAAATTACGAATTCTCCTTTTAATATATTGTTTTCGAAATGTGATTTTATTTCTGCAAGATTGCCACGAACAGTTTCTTCATAAATTTTAGTCAGCTCTCTGCTTACCGATGCCCGGCGATCTTCGCCTAAAAATTCGGCGAATTCGGATAAGGTTTTTAACAACCGATGAGGGCTTTCGTAGAAGATCATAGTTCTTTCTTCGTTGGCTAATAATTTTAAGCGTGTCTGCCGGCCTTTTTTAACAGGTAAAAATCCTTCAAATACAAATTGGTCGCTTGGTAAACCAGAGTTAACCAATGCGGGTACAAAAGCTGTGGCACCAGGTAAACAATTTACCTCAATTTCATTTTTTAAAGCTTCCCTAACCAGAAAAAAGCCCGGGTCTGAAATAGCAGGGGTACCTGCATCAGAAATTAATGCCACACTTTGCCCTTGTTTTAAAAATCTGATGATTTCCGGGCTGGCCTTATGTTCGTTATGTTGATGATGTGAATAGGCTTTTTTGTCAATTCCAAAATGCTTAAGCATTGGAGCACTGGTACGGGTGTCTTCTGCTAAAATAATATCGGCTTCTTTTAAAATGCGAATGGCCCTAAAGGTCATGTCTTCTAAATTGCCAATGGGTGTAGGTACGAGATATAATTTGCCTTGCATTATGTTTTGGGTTGCGGGTTATGTGTTATGAGTTGTGATAACACGTAACTCTTATTATCTTTGTGAAAAAAATAAATAATGTTGCAAGTTAACTATATCCGCGAAAATAGAGAGAAAGTTTTAGAACGCCTTTTTGTGCGTAATTTTAAACAAACCGAATTGATAGATCAAATTATCGCCATCGATGAAGAACGTCGTCAAACTCAAACTTCGCTCGATCAGCTTTCTGCAACCGCAAATGCCACAGCAAAACAGATAGGCGAGTTAATGCGTAATGGTAAAAAGGAAGAGGCCGAAGTTGTAAAAACAAGCACAAACGGCCAAAAAGAGCAAATTAAAGCATTGGGCGAGCAATTAGCAGGTGCTGAAGCAAAACTGTACGACTTGCTGGTTCAAATCCCAAATTTGCCCCACCATTTAGTTAAAACGGGAGCTACTCCAGAAGAAAATGAAATTGTTTTAACCCATGGTAAACCTGCTCAATTACCTGTAGCTGCAAAACCTCATTGGGAACTAGCTGCACAATACGACCTCATCGATTTCGAGCTTGGCGTAAAAATTACAGGTGCTGGTTTCCCGGTTTATAAGGGAAAAGGAGCACGTTTACAACGTGCTTTAATTAATTTCTTTTTAGACCATGCAACCGCTGCGGGCTACCGAGAAATGCAAGTGCCACACCTGGTTAATGCAGCATCGGGTTTTGGTACCGGACAATTACCAGATAAAGAAGGGCAGATGTACCATTCGACTGTCGACGATTTATACCTTATTCCTACAGCCGAAGTTCCGGTTACCAATTTATACCGGGATGTAATTTTAAAGGAAGAAGAATTACCAGTTAAAAATACCGCCTATACACCTTGTTTCCGTCGTGAGGCAGGCTCTTATGGTGCTCATGTTCGGGGTCTTAACCGCTTACACCAATTCGATAAGGTCGAGGTGGTACAAGTTACCCATCCCGATAAGTCTTACGAAACATTAGAAAATATGAGTAGTTATGTACAATCTCTTTTACAAGAGTTGGGTTTGCATTACCGTGTTTTGCGTTTATGTGGCGGCGATATGGGTTTTACTTCGGCTATGACTTACGATATGGAAGTTTGGAGTGCTGCACAAGAGCGCTGGTTAGAAGTTTCGTCGGTCTCTAATTTCGAGACTTACCAGAGTAACCGACTAAAATTACGTTTTAAAGGTAAAGAAGGTAAAACGCAATTGGCTCATACCTTAAATGGGAGTGCACTAGCATTGCCACGTATTGTGGCCTCAATTTTAGAGAACTACCAGACCGAAAATGGAATTGTGATTCCCGAAGTATTAAGAAAATATACCGGATTTGATAGGATATAAAAATAAAAGCCCTATGAAGCTTTAACAATCATAGGGCTTTTATTGAAAAATTCTTTACCAAATTTTAACTCTTTTCTCTGGTGCGAGATATAAAGAATCAGTTGGTTTTACTTTAAATGCGGTATAAAACTCTGGTATATTTCTAACTACACCATTTACTCTAAACTTAGCTGGAGAATGGGGGTCTGTGCCTACTTGACTTCTTAAAGCTTCTTCTGTAGATTTATTTAACCATACCTGGGCCCAGCTCAAAAATACTCTTTGTTCACCAGTAAAGCCATCCATAACTGGCGCAGGTTTACCATTCAAGCTTGCGTTGTATGCTTTCAATGCAATGCTTAGGCCTCCAAGATCACCAATGTTTTCACCAAGTGTAAATTCACCATTTACATTAAGATCAGGAAATACTTTAAACGCACTGTATTGTGCTTTTAAAGCCTCTGTTCTCTTTTTAAATTCTACCTGATCTTTGTCAGTCCACCAATTACGCATGGCGCCTGTACCATCAAATGTGCTTCCTTGGTCATCAAAGCCATGGCCTATTTCATGACCAATTACTGCACCTATGCCTCCATAATTTACAGCATCATCAGCTGTCATATCAAAAAATGGGGCTTGTAAAATTGCGGCAGGAAAAACAATCTCATTCATTGTAGGATTGTAATAGGCATTCACAGTTTGTGGTGTCATGCCCCATTCTGTCCTATCAACAGGTTTACCTAGCTTATCAAAGATGCGGTTATATTCGAATTCAGTTGATCTTCTCTCATTTCCAAATAAATCATTTTTCTCAATGTTAAGCTTGCTATAATCTCTCCATTTATCAGGGTATCCAATTTTTGGTGTAAACTTGCTGAGCTTGTCAAGGGCTTGTTTTTTGGTTTCTGGGCTCATCCAGTCGAGGGCTTTAATGCTCGACTCGTAAGCTTTCAATAGATTAGAAACTAGTTTAAGCATGCGCTCTTTTGCTGCAGGTGGGAAATGCTTTTCCACATATAACTTGCCAACTACTTCTCCTAGGTTATCATTAACCACATTAACAGCTCTACGCCATTGCGGTTTTTGTTCTTTTACGCCATATAAGGTTTTATTATAGAAGTTAAAGTTTTCCTGGTCAAGAGCTGAATTTAAAGAACCTGCAGTAGCTGTAACAGCTCCCCATTTCAAATAGTTCTTCCAAGCATCAAGAGGTGTATTCTTTAAAATGCTATTCAAATCTTTGGTATAAGCTACCTGTGTAATAACTAAGGTATCATGATTTTTAACACCGGCATCTGTTAGAAAAGTATTCCAATCAAAATCTGGTGTTAATGTACTTAGATTTTTAATTGGGTAGCTATTATATAAACCTACAATATTTCTGGTTTCTTCCTTTTTCATCTGCTTAGCCGCCAGTGAAGTTTCGAGTGCCATAATTTGAATGGACTTAGCTTTTGCATCTGGAATTCCAGCAAGCGTTAGCATTTTCTCTATGTGGGCTACGTATTTGGTGCGGATCTCTTCAGATTTTGCATCCTTTAAAAAGTAATACTCACGATCTGGTAAACCTAAGCCGCCTTGCCAGGTATAAAGCATATACTTTTTAGGGTCTTTTAAATCCTCCATTACGCTAAGGTTAAAAGGAACTTTGTAGCCAGCTTTATTCGCATAAGCAAAATAAGCGGATAGGTCTTTAGCGGAGGCTATTGCATCTATTTTTTTAAACTCAGCACTTAATGGTTCGATGCCTATTGAGTCGCGTACCTTCATGTTCATATAGGCAGCATAGAAATCGCCAATTTTCTGCTCATCAGAACCATTTGCTGGTTTGCTCTTAGCAGCATGTTCTATGATGTTTTTGACATCTTCTTGCGCTTTATCATTTACCATTGCACCAACTCCATAAGAAGCCTTATCGGAAGGGATTTTGGTGTTTTTCATCCAGGTGCCATTTACATAGGCTGTAAAGTTGTCGCCAGGATTAACCGTTGTATCCATGTTTTTTAGAATGACGCCCGAATGTAATTCAGATTCTGGCATTCGATTACAAGATGCAATCAATAACAATGCACATGCCGTTAATGGGATGTTAAAAGATGTTTTGATGTTCATTAGTATTTAGTTTAATGATGCACCCGCCAATTTTATTTGGTTCTGTTGGAAGCTTAAGCGCATCATGGTTTGATGAAGATTAAATTTGGTATTAAATCAAATTTAATAAAAGTTTCACGATGTTTTAGGAAAAATTTTAAAGGAGAATAGGCAAAAAAAAAGAGGCTGTCCATTTTTTAAATGTGAAGTAAACCCCAAAAGTTTTTGTCCAACTTTTGGGGTTCACTTCAATGATACAACCTCTTTTAAAATAGGGAGATAAGTTTTATAAAATCAAAATCAACAATAAAATAATGATAATGATCGCACCAACAGAAAGATAAACTCCCTGATTTAAAACCCGGGCCTGCTCTTTCATTTCTTTTAATTCTTTGCGCAATGCTTTTTTCTCTACTCTGGTTAAATTAGATTTATCCATATTCCGGATTTCTTCAACTCTGTTTACCAGTTTCTCGAATTGCACTTTTTGTTCGGCCGTTAATTCTTTTTTGTCCTCATTTTTAGTAGCTGCCGAAACGGTAGTTGTACTAATGCCCAATGTGAAAACAAGGACTAAAGCGTAAATAAATTTTTTCATAATTTCTAAGTTTTTATTAGCGGTAAGATAACAAAAAACCTACCATATTGTTTGGTAGGTTTTCAATTCTTAACATGTCTGTTCTACAGGGCAGTTATTTAATTTCAAAAACAGTATTGACTACATAATTCAATTTTATTTTTTTAAAATCGAGTTCTGGAGCAACTTCAATCGCATCTGCACTTGCTTTCATCGCATAATTTCTATAAACAGGCTGAGGGTAAGACTCATTATTTACATCTTGTATATCGAGTACGCTTCCTAATTTGTCGCCCAAAGCTTCAACCATATAAGTGGCTTTTGCTTTAGCAGCAAGTAGGGCTTTAATTTTAAGCTCTTTTTTCAAATCTTCAATTTTTGAGTAATTGTAGCTATCTATATTGGTATAAACAATGCCTTTAGCGTCGACCGACCCAATAATTTCATTCCATTTATTAAGGTCTGATACTTTTAAACGATATTGTTTACTTGCTAAGAAATCTGGATTTTTCTTTTTCTCGGTCGCATTATTATAGCTCGAGATATTGTTAATCATGAGATCTTCCTTGTCGATACCTGCTTTCAAAACTGCTTTATACAATTGATTTTCTAACTCAGTAATCGGCACTCTTTTTTTATTATTGTTATCTTTAAAATATTCTTTTAAAGAAATATTAAGATAAATAATATCGGGTGTAACTTCTGTTTCGGCAGCTCCGCTTACGGTAATCTTTTTTCTTAAATCTACTTGTTGGGCCATTGCACCTAAACTAAATAGGGCTACAAAAGCAAGGGTTAATAATTTTTTCATGTACTTCTATTTTTGTGTGTATTTTAATAGAGATGAAAAAATCGTACCAATTTCATAAAGTAGCGATTTATTTTTTGTGTAACCTGTTAATCGGTTTCAGTAACAGCGTTTTAAATTCGACTTCCGAGCCTTCGGCCTGTACAGCAATTTGTCCTTTATCTGTAGTGCATTGAGTACCTTCGTTAACTAAAATACCATTTACCCAAACTTTTACCGCATTTTTATAGCATTCGATTATCATGGTATTCCATTCGCCAAGAGGCTTTTCGGAACCATCGGTTAAATTTTTAATGCGACGTAATTTGTTTCCATTTACACCCCAATTAGCTTTCGGCCCTCTGCGGGCTTCCATATCGGGTACTGTAATATCTTCTTCAATGCACCAAAAATCGCCCGCATCCTGGTGCTGCATTTGCACTTCTAAAGACTTTGGAAACATACCATATAATGCTCTTGGTGTGGAGGCATGTACTAAAACACCACAATTACCTGGCTTCCCGGCAAAGCGGTAGGTTACTTCCAAACGGTAATTCTGATAAATAGCATCGGTAATTAAGTGGCCTCCTGGTTTGCCCAAGCTAACCAGCATACCGTTGCGCACAATAAATGGATTTGTAGCATTTGGGTTTTTATCCATTTCGGGTACATCGACATGCCAGCCATTTAAGCTTTTGCCATCGAAAAGGCTTTTCTGCTGTGCTTTCGAAGTTAAATTAAAAGTTAAAATGGCAATAAAAACGAGGATAGGGATTAATTTCTTCATAAGGGCTATAATGAGCTAACTCAAATATAAAAAATATAAAACTAAAAAGCCATCCTCGTTTTTTCGAGGATGGCTTAAATAATTTTTAATTAATAGCCGACTTAATCTTCTACGGTTTCGTTATTGATGCCAATTTCGTCCTTTACCTCTTCTTTAAAATAGGTTTTCTGGAAAATTAAGATGGCAATTACGCCAACAGAAATTGCGGCATCGGCTAAATTAAATACAGGGCGGAAAAACACAAGTTCTTCGCCACCCCAGATGGGAAACCAGCTTGGAAAATGAGAATTTACGATCGGAAAATAAAGCATATCTACTACACGACCATGAAAAAGAGTTTCGTATTTGTAAATGACTCCATAAAATACAGAATCGATAATATTGCCAAACGCTCCGGCGAAAATGAGCGCTACATTTAAAATTAAACCCCGATGGTACTTGCGTTTAATAAGATAATGTAAGCCATAGCCGATACCAGCTACAGCAAATACCCTAAAAAGGGAAAGTGCAAGCTTGCCAAATTCCCCGCCAAATTCCAGGCCGAAGGCCATTCCATTGTTTTCGGTAAAATGAATAATAAACCAATCGCCGAAAATCTTAAATTCCTGACCGAGGTACATATTGGTCTTAATCCAGGTTTTTAAAACCTGGTCGGCCAATAGCACAAAAATTATTAATAATACGGGTTTAGTATAGCCTTTCATTAACCTTGTTTAAGTTTTGCCTCCATACTTAGGGTAGCATGTGGTACTGCACGTAAACGTTCTTTTTGAATTAATTTTCCCGTTTCTCTGCAAATGCCATAAGTTTTATTTTCGATACGAACCAATGCAGCTTCTAAATTATCTATAAATTTTTTCTGGCGGGCAGCTAACTGATTAATTTGTTCCTTTTCTAAAGTAGCAGAACCGTCTTCCAGGGTTTTATAAGCACCAGAAGTATCTTCTGTACCATTCGAATTAGGGTTGCTTAATGAAGAAGTTAACGAAAGGAATTCTTCTCTCGAGCTTTTTAATTTTTCTAGGATCAGCTCTTTAAACTCTTGCAATTCGCTATCAGAGTAGCGGGTTTTTTCAGGTTTTTCCATAATTATCTATTTTTTTGCAATCGAAATTTGTAATTCAATAGCTTCGATTACGATTTTGTTTCCATTAATTAATGTATCGGTAAAAGCAATATCATCGGCCAGAATTTCGGCACAAATGTAGGCTTTGTTTTCCATTACTGCAGGTGTTATTAAATTATCGTGTTGTAAATTTACTGTAATCCGGTCTGTAACCTCAAAATTCAATTCTTTTCTTAAGTTTTGAATGCGATTAATTAATTCGCGCGATAAACCTTCTTTTTTTAATTCGTCGGTTAAGCTTACGTCTAAAGCAACCGTTAAATTACCCAGATTGGTAACCTGCCAGCCGGGAATATCTTCGGCGATAATTTCTACATCGCTAAGTAATATCGAATAGTTTGTGCCATTTATAGCAATTGAACCTTCTTTTTCGAACCTAGCTAACTCTTCGGGCGAAAACCTCGCGATAGCTTCAGTTACCAATTTCATATCTTTACCCACTTTTGCACCTAAAGCTTTAAAGTTGGGTTTAATTTTTTTCTTGATAAAACCGGCAGTATCATTAATGAAAGCGATCTCTTTAATATTAGTTTCTGATAAAATTAAATCTTTAACTAATTCTACTTTCGCCTGGAAGCCTTCATCTAGCACCGGAATTAATACCTTTGCCAAAGGTTGTCGAACATTGATCCCTACTTTTTTGCGGAGCGATAAAACCATCGACGAAATATTTTGGGCCAATTCCATCCGTTCATTTAATTGCTTATCGATTAAATTAGCATCAACTTCGTTCCAAAAAGTTAAATGTACCGACTCGGCATGTTTACCCGGAGTTGCCTCACTTAGGTTTTTGTAAAGCCAATCTGCGAAGAAAGGAGCAATAGGGCTCATTAGCTGCGATACCTCCATTAAGCAGGTAAACAAGGTTTCGTAAGCGGCCTTTTTATCGCTAGTCATTTCGCCTTTCCAAAACCGGCGACGAGACAAGCGGATATACCAATTGCTTAGGTGCTCGTCTACAAAAGTCTGGATTGCCCGGGCTGCTTTTGTGGGTTCATAAGCATTATAACTTTCGTCGACTTCGGCAATTAAAGTTTGCAATAAAGATAAGATCCAGCGATCTAATTCACTCCGATTAGCAACCGGTGTCTGGTAATCGAGATCGATTTCGAATTGATCGATATTAGCATAAAGGGCAAAGAAAGAGTAAGTATTATAAAGCGTTCCGAAAAACTTGCGGCGCACTTCGTCTAATCCATCCAGGCTAAACTTAAGGTTGTCCCAGGGGGATGCATTGCTAATCATGTACCATCGGGTGGCATCGGCACTATAAGTATCGATGGTGCTAAATGGATCGACAGCATTGCCTAAACGTTTAGACATTTTGTTGCCATGTTTATCCAGCACCAAACCATTTGAGACTACATTCTTATAAGCAACCCCTAAATTATTTACATGCTGGTTAATCGCTTTAATTTCATCACTACTTTCGCTTAGCATTACTGCAATAGCATGCAGGGTAAAAAACCAGCCCCGGGTTTGGTCTACACCTTCGGCAATGAAATCGGCTGGGTAGGCATTTTCAAAGGCTGCTGCATTTTCGAAAGGGAAATGCCATTGCGCATAAGGCATAGCACCGCTATCGAACCAAACATCGATTAAATCGAGCTCCCTCGTCATTTTTTCGCCTTTGGCCGACACTAATATTACGTCGTCGACATACGGGCGGTGCATATCCTTAAGTTCGAAACCTTTAGGCATGAAACCTGCATCTATGGCTTTAGCAATTTCGGTATTCAGCTCTGCAATAGATCCGATACATTTTTCTTCCAGGCCATCTGCAGTACGCCATATCGGTAAAGGTGTGCCCCAGTAACGAGACCGGGATAAGTTCCAGTCAACCAAATTCTCTAGCCAGTTACCAAAGCGACCTGTTCCGGTAGCTTCGGGCTTCCAGTTAATGGTTTTATTAAGGGCAACCATTTTCTCTTTTACTGCAGTAGTTTTAATAAACCAGCTATCCAATGGGTAATAAAGCACCGGTTTGTCGGTACGCCAACAATGCGGATAAGTGTGTACGTATTTTTCTACCTTAAAGGCTTTGTTTTCTTCTTTTAATTGGATGGCAATTTCTACATCGACCGATTTTTCTGGTGCTTCGCCATCGGGATAATATTCGTTTTTAACGAATTTGCCACCATAACTATCTCCTAAGGCCGCTATAAACCTGCCTTGTAGATCGACCAACGGCACGGGATTATTCGTTTCGTCGAGAACCAACATTGGGGGTACTTCTGGTATAGCCATTTTCGCAACCCGGGCATCATCGGCGCCAAAAGTAGGTGCGGTATGTACAATACCAGTACCATCTTCTGTGGTTACAAAATCGCCGGTAATTACCCTAAAAGCATTTTCGGCATTTTGGTAGGGAAGTGCAAAAGGTAATAATTGCTCGTATTTGATGCCTACTAAATCTGCCCCACTAAATGCTGCTAATACGGTATATGGGATTTTTTTATCGTCGGCTTTATAATTACTTAAATCGTTGCTTTCGGCTAAAAAGTATTTGCCGGCAAATTGTTTGCCGACCAATGCTTTGGCTAAAATAACCTGAATAGGCTCGAAAGTGTATTGATTAAAAGTTTTAACCAATACATAATCAATTTTTGGGCCTACTGTTAGTGCGGTATTACTAGGCAGGGTCCATGGGGTAGTAGTCCATGCTAAAAAATAGACTTCCCCATATTCTTGTAAAAAGGCCGGTAAAGTTTCGCTTTTAGCTTTAAACTGGGCAACTATGGTGGTATCGCTTACATCTCTGTAAGTGCCGGGTTGGTTGAGCTCGTGCGAACTTAGTCCGGTTCCGGCAGCGGGCGAATAAGGTTGTACGGTGTATCCTTTGTAGAGGAGCCCCTTATTATAAAAAGATTTTAAAATCCACCAGAGTGTTTCGATGTATTCGTTATGATAGGTAACATAAGGGCTTTGTAAATCTACCCAATAACCCATTTTTTCTGTTAAATCGTTCCAAACATCAGTATAGCGCATTACCTCTTCTTTACAGGCAGCATTATAAGCCTCTACAGTTATTTTTTTACCGATGTCGTCTTTTGTAATCCCTAATTTTTTTTCGACAGCAAGTTCGATAGGCAGGCCATGCGTATCCCATCCGCCTTTGCGTTTAACCTGATAACCTTTAAGCGTTTTATAACGGCAAAAAATATCCTTAATGGCACGCGCCATTACGTGGTGAATGCCAGGCATCCCGTTGGCAGAGGGCGGCCCCTCATAAAAAGTGAAGGGTTTAGTTTTTGGCCGGGTACTGATACTTTTTTCAAAAATCGTTTCCGCCTTCCAAAAATCTAGTATTTCTTTACCTATTTTAGCTAATTCTAATTGTTTAAATTCCCTATACATCAATCAAGTATCTTCAAAAATTAAGGATGCAAAGTTACAGCTTTAGAATGAATTATGATAGCTTTGTACGAATTTGTTTTATGGATAAGTATCTCAGAACCGGATTAGTGTGCATGATTGCCGCTGTTGTCTTAATGCCTGTCGCCATTTTACTTAAAAGGTATAGTAATGGCCTAATGCTTGCCGTCTTAATCTTAACGATGATTTTAGAACTTATTGGCTTAAGTTTTGTTATTATCAATATCATCAAAAAAAGAAAAGGCTAAAGCTCAAGGCAATGATTAAAATTTTGAAGCTCCAAAAAGCAGTGTATGCCATTATAGTCGGCATCTTAGCTTTAATTGCGGCACAAATTATGCGGAATTATAAAATAAACGGTAGTAGCTTTGTTTTAGGGATGTCTGGCGGCTTTTTAATTCTGGGGGCACTCTTGTTTCTTTATCCGATCTTATTTGCTAAAAAGGTCGATAAGGAAGAAGAAAAAGTAGCCCTAAAGCCAATAGGTCAGGATCCCGTAGAGGAGGAGGATTTAATCTAAGCGATATTGCTTTATCCAGCTTTCTTTGGTCATCTCAAATTTTATTTCCCCCTGTCCATGGAGGCCAATTTCTTTCCAGCCTAGTTTTCTATAAAACTGCTCAGCTCTTGTGTTTGGAGATGTGCCTAGCCAAATATTCTCTTTATCTTGGTCAAAATACCAATTCAACATCATCTGGATAGTTTTAATAACCTAATGGTCTATTAAATCTTCATTCTTAGCGGCTTCTTCGGCAGGAATTAATTTACGTGTTTTCTTCCGGTCTAACCAAAGCATTAAGGCTGGGAGTAAGGTTAAATTAAAAACCAAGGCGACAATAAGAGTAATAGAAAGTAATAAGCCTAAAACTACAGTTCCGCCAAAAGTTGAAGCGGTAAAAATACCAAAACCAAAAAACAGAATCAGTGCAATATGAGTCATACTTATTCCCGTTTCCCGAATGGTATCCGACACTACCTTTGCAACGCTATAATTAGTAAGCGTTAGCTCCTGCTGGTACCTGGTTAAAAAATAGATCGTCTGGTCGGAAGCCAGGCCAAAGGCAATCGTGAAAATTAGGATGGTCGAGGGCTTTAATGGAATATGGAAAAATCCCATCAGCCCTGCCGTAATAATTAAGGGTACAATGTTGGGCAATAGCGAAATAAACATAATGCCCAAACTCTTAAATTGTGCTAAACGTAAAAGAGAAATAAGTACAATAGCTAAGGCAATGCTTTCTACCAAATGTTTCAGCAAATAATCGGTTCCTTTCGAAAAGATAATGCTCGAGCCTGTAAGTGTAACCTCAAACCTTTTTGGCGGTAATATCGAGTCGATACGGGGCTTAAGTGCTAAGAGTAAAGCATCAAGTCTTTTCGAACCGATATCGGCCATCTGAAAACTAACACGGGCAACCTGCTTATCTTTATCCACGAAATTGCTGAGCATATTGCCATTCCCTTTTCCGGAGTTAGCCGCATAAAGCAAAATGAAATTCTTTTCTATTGCTGTTGGCAGCCGATAAAATGAAGAGTCGCCATTATAAAATGCTTGGGAAGCATATTTTAGCCCTGTGTTTAACGAAATAGAACGCGAAAATTCGGGGTAAGCCGCAATGGTCTGCTCCATTTTATCGATCTTTTTAAGGGTTGATAAGCTTAACACCCCATTTTTCTTTTTAGTATTTACGGCAATTTCTAACGGTAAAATCCCTTCAAAATTCTTTTCGAAAAACTGGAGATCGGTTAAAATCTGAGAGCTTTTAGGTAAGTCGTCGACCACATAACCATTAATATTGATCTTGTAAATTCCAATCAGCGAAACCCCGGTAATAATTAGGGTAGCCATATAAATTAGTATACTTTTATGTTGCACCAAGGTATCGGTTCGGGTTAATAGCCGGTCTAAAAAATTAGGGATATGCGGTGTATTTACTTTGCCTTTTGGAATCGGTAAATAGCTAAAAATGATAGGAATTAGGCAAAGACAAATGAGCCAGGTAAACATCACATTTAAGGCCGCAACACTTCCAAATTGCATTAGTAATTCGCTTCCGGTAAAGTAGAGCACGCCAAAGCCAATCGCAGCTGTTACGTTCGCAATTAATGTAGTTACGGCAATCCTTTCTATGGTAATACCTAATGCTTTTTGCTGATCGCCATGCTTTTTAAGCTCGTTATGGTATTTGTTTAAGAGCAGGATGCTATTTGGAATGCCAATAATTACAATTAATGGCGGAATAAGCCCTGTTAAAATGGTGATTTCGTAACCAAATAGCACCAACGTACCAATGCTCCAGATTACCCCCATTACGACTACCAAAACGGGGAAGAAAACCGCATAAAAACTTCTGAAGAAAATAAGCAGAATTATAGCAGATACTAAGATGGAAAGCCCTAAGAAAAGCACAAATTCGTTCGATACTAATTTGCTGGTTGCCGTTCTAATATAGGGTAAGCCCGATAAATGTACCGATATATGGGTGCTTTTTTCGAAAGCTAGTGCTTTAGCTTCTATTTCTTTTAAGATCGGATTTCTCTTAACCGAGTTTAATATTTTAGAATCGAAAGTAATCGCCATTAAAGTAGCATTACTGGCTTTATTAAATAAGAGCCCATCGTAAAATGGCATTCCCTGGATTTTGTTTTTTAGCGAATCCATTTCGACATCACTTTTAACCGGCTCCTTTGGAATAAGGCTTGTCACAAATTTTTGGTTGAGGGTGTCTTTTTGAAGCTCGAATAATTTGCCAATCGACAAGACCCCCTTAATTCCTTTTAATTGTTGGATCTCGTTCGACAAACGAACCCACTGATTGTAATTTTCTTTCCGAAAAATAGTCGGACTTTGAATGCCCAAAACCATAACCGTCCCATCCTCGCCGAACTTTTGCTTAAAAGCATTATACTTAATGAAAACAGAATCGGTAAGGGGTAAAATTTTACTTCCCGAGTAAGACAATTTTAAATTACGGGCATGCCATGCCATAAAAATTGTAGCTATAAGGAAGAAGAGAATAATGAAAACCCGGTTTTGAAGTATAGTTCTGGAGAGTTTAGCCCACATCGTTAACTGCTTTTTTTGAATGGTAAAGAAAGTATAAAAATGGCTGATTACAAAATCTATCCTTTTATTACCGCTATTTTAACAGTAAAATAGCGGTATTGTTTAACTATAAATTAGATCCACTTGTTTACCATGCCATAATTTTGACGTAATTTAGCAAGACTATGAAAAGGTTTTTAAAAAGTTTTGGCTATGCATTTTGCGGACTTGCTTATGCTTTTAAAACGCAGTTTAATTTTAAAATTCATTGCCTGGCAGGTATATTGGCTATAATACTAGGTTTATATACAAAATTAACAAGCTCAGAATGGTTATGGATAGTGTTGGCCATTACGTTGGTAATAGTGATGGAATTGGTTAACACGGCTATCGAGCTTTTGGTCGATTTGATCTCGCCACAGCGGCAAGCCCGTGCCGGTACTATTAAAGATATAGCTGCGGCGGCGGTTTTAATTGCTGCTTTTGTCGCTTTAATTATCGGATTGCTTATTTTTGTTCCAAAATTTATCTGATAAAGCATGCTGCATAAAACACGTGGGATTGTTTTAAAAACTACTTTGTATAGTGAAAGCAGTGTAATTGTAAAGGTTTTTACCGAAAAATTCGGGATTCAATCCTATCTAATAAATGGCGTAAAAAAGCCAAAGGCCAAAATCTCGATGAATATCTTGCAACCCCTCCATTTGCTCGATATGGTGGTGTATCACAAACCAAATGGTCAAATCCAGCGGGTAGCCGAGGCAAGGCCATCGCCCGTGTATAGAACAATTCCCTATCACGTGGTTAAAAACACGATAGCTCAGTTCTTAAATGAAGTGTTATACAAGAGCATTCAACAGCAAAATACCGACGAGCATTTATTCGATTTTATTTATAACGCCATGAGCTGGTTTGATGAAACAGACGAGCTTACTGTTAATTTCCACCTGGCATTCTTACTAAAACTCACTAAGTTTTTAGGTTTTGCCCCGCACTTCCAGGCAGATGCGGGCGAACAATATTTCGACCTGCAAGAAGGAGAATTTATAGCTTTGCCCCCTGTGCACCCTTATTTTATCGATAAAGCAGATGCTGATTTGTTAAATAAGCTCTTTTTAAGCCCTTTCGATAAATTAAATCAAATTGCAATCGACAATACTACAAGGCGGTCTTTGCTAGCTAAAATCTTGGTTTACTATACTTTACATACGGCATCTTTTGGACAGATTAGGTCCCATCAAATACTCGAAGACGTGCTTTCTTAAAAAAAGTAAAAATATTTTTGCAAAACAGTTAGAAGACACTATATTTGCAATCCCAAAACGAAAGAACATTTGTTAAGTTCCGGCGCTAAGGGAAGCCAAAAGGGAAATTAGCTCAGCTGGTTCAGAGCACCTCGTTTACACCGAGGGGGTCGGGGGTTCGAACCCCTCATTTCCCACCAAAAGCCTTTCATTGCAAAATGAGAGGCTTTTTTCGTTAAAGCCTGACATAACTCTGCCAGATCCCAAAAACCCTTATTATCTGCCGTTTTTCTTTTTGTTAGATTTATTTTTGAAATATTTTTTGATATATTTCTCAAATTTTGGCAGCGATTTGTCTTCCAAAATTTTCACGATTTGAGAAAACTGAATATACCCATATTTGTATGGGTCGTTCATAAGTTCCTTGTAATGTGCGGTAATATATTCTTTCTCATCAGTATTTTCTGGTATGGGATTTTTTAGTTGCGAAAGTATTTTTTTGGCTAGTACGTAGCATTGTTGCAGTTCTTTTTGTTTCCCTTTACTTCTCCAATATGAAACTGCTATTTCATTAGCTTCATACTCTGAGTCATAATTATTTTTTGGAACATTGTCTGTTTGAAAGTGCAAACCGTGTCCAATTTCGTGAGGCAAAAAGAACCCATAAAAAAATAAAGCACCCGCTTGTTGTCCACTTTCTTTACTGCCTGTGATTTCTGTTAAAAAACTTTCCATTGGTGGTCCTCCAACTTGCCAAGTATTTAGATAAATTTTATTAGTTTTCGACGTGTATTGTCCTGGCATAAAATTATTTGGAATTTCTGTTGTCAATCCGTTGAAACTAAACGAGGGTTCAAAACGCTTTATTTGTATTTCAAAATCGAGAATCAAAGCATCATTTTGGATTTTCAATGCGGTAGAATCTGTATATAGTTCAAAATAATTGTTCTGGGCATTAACTGTTGTATACAGCAAAGTCAATGCGAGTATTATTAGTTTATTTTTCATTTTTAAAGTGATTTATTTTCGATAATTGTCGAGGTTTTAAAATGGCAGATAACTTATATAGGAGCTACAAACACTCCATAATACATCCAAGTTAAGTTGTATTACGGAACTTTTCTCCCAATTTGTATCACTAAATATAGGATTTATCCGAAAAATTCCAGTCGCTAAATCCAACCAAGCTTAATTTCTAAAAAAGCTAAACCAATTAATGCTGTTAAGTTGAATTGCTCCTCGCTCTTTTGCAGCCTGTGAAAACACCCACCACACACCCCACTGGTTTTCACTTTAGCTTCTACGAGTAGAACCTTTGTGGATTCTGTTTTATTGTATGTTTAAGGGGGTTTTCTAGCCCATTACCCCTAGAAGCATAAGGAGAACCTCAGGTTTCATAAGACAAGATCGAGTGTTGGGAAATTATTTCTTTCACTCCAACTTTTTTGCTTGATCCCTAGTATAAAAAAATAAACTTATTATCCAATGATAACACAGTTAAACAGTTACTGGCCAGAAGTCGCCATCTACTCTACACCAAGCGGGATAACTGGTCTAAAGACCAACATCATAGGGCAGCATTGTTATTTGAAAGATATCCGGATATTGAAAAGGCATATAACCTGAGTCAACAGCGCTCACGGATCTTCAATAATACGGCAGATAAGCTCTATGCATTTGCTAGATTGGCCAAATGGAACGAAAAGGTCGAACAATCAGGCTTCAAATCCTTTAATTCTGTATCTTGACAATAAAAGTACCAATGCCTCCGCAGAATCTTTCTAAATTATTTGCGTAATCCCCAACTTTTGGCACTGATCCAGGAATCAAGCAAAAGTTGGGGAGGTTATGTTTTGCTAGGTCGAAATGGTTAAAAGGACTGACTTAAGTTTACCGTTTTCAACCGGCCTTTTATTTTTCGGAATCGAAGAAATGAGCCTAAACACTGCCTTTAATAGAAAAATAAGCAGCCGGGAGTTTTTGTATCTTTTTGCGGAAAAAAGAAAGACTACCCCTCTAAAACTTCGCAAGTCTCTTTTCCTGGTTTAAAATATATCCTTAAAGTATAGCGAGTAAAGTTTAACGAAATGCTATACTCAAAAAAACTTCTCTTATTTTTTGTTTAATCCTTATTTATGTGTACCTTATGGATCGGTTCGCTTTTTGGAGGTCTCCTCCTGTCCACCTTCGACTCTTGTTCGACTGTCGTTCTGGACAAGCCTGCACCAGCCGTGCATAAGCCGTGCATTGGCCGTGCATATAGCCTGCATACATGCACGCGAATGCAGGGCAAAGGCAGAGCCATCCACGGCTTAATTTAGCGCTGAACAAAACGACAGTCGAACAAGCCCAAAACCATGATTAGTACAAGATTTAAAACGGCATATTTGGCCCCATAACAGGCCAACTAGGAAGGAACAAAAAGTTTTTACAAATTCTTTATATGGAGAGTGCTTTACAAATTAAGACGATAAAAGGCTATTTAGTAGGTTTTTTTCCTATTTTTAGTTCATGATTAGCAAAATAGAGATCGTAGCTTTTTGTTTAGCACTTTTTGGCTTTAAAACCCAGGCACAAGAGCAATTTTCGGCTTATAAGCAAGAAATAGCAGACACTAAGTTTTCTTTCGAAATGCAGGCCATTCCAGGAGGCAGTTTTTTAATGGGGAGTAAAAATGGCAATGTCGACGAGCAACCTGTACATAAGGTAAAACTCGACCCATTCTGGATGAGTAAAACAGAAGTAACCTGGGATGTATTCGAACCTTTTCTGTATAAAGACTACGAAGTAAACCATAGCGAAAAATCGATTTCGCCACAGGTCGATGCCGTTACCAGGCCAACTAAACCCTACCTGGATATGACTTTTGGGATGGGGAAACAAAATTACCCGGCATTGGCAATGACCCAATATAATGCCATTCAATTTTGTAAATGGTTATATGCCCGTACCGGTGTTTTCTATCGCTTACCAACCGAAGCAGAATGGGAGTATGCTTGTAGGGCAGGAAGTGAAACTGACTTTTATTTTGGGAACGACAAACATCAATTAGCCGAATATGCCTGGTTTAAAGGTAATAGCGACAAGAAGACCCATCCGGTAGGGCAGAAAAAACCAAACGCATGGGGTTTGTACGATATGCATGGGAATGTTGCCGAGTGGACTTACGATCAGTACCTTGAAGGTTTTTATGCCAGTAATGCCCGTACCGAGGTAAAAAACCCGGTTGCAACACCCGATAAACTCTACCCTTTAGTGGTTAGAGGTGGCGCTTACGACGACGAGGCCTTAGCCCTACGTGCCGCAGCAAGAAGAGCATCCGACCCATCCTGGAAACAGATCGACCCACAAATTCCGAAAAGTAATTGGTGGTTTCCGGATGCACCTTTTATTGGAATAAGATTAGTTAGACCACAAAATACACCTACAAAGGCAGCAATTGATGCTTATTATAATAAACCACCAATAACCGATTACTAAACCTAAACTATAGATGACAAATAACAAGGAAACGTTAAACGAACGCAGAGAATTTCTGAAAGCTTCGGCACTGGTTGCCGGCGGTGTAATGATGAGTGGTTATGCCTGGGCGGCAGACGACACCATTAAAATAGCTTTAATTGGCTGCGGCGACCGGGGAACTGGTGCCGCATTTCAGGCATTAAATACCAGGTTTAATCTTAAACTGGTGGCGATGGCCGATGCATTTCAGGATCGCCTGGATAATAGCCATAAGCTCTTGTCGGCTAAGTATAAAGATAAGGTCGATGTGCCAAAGGAACGTCAATTTGTAGGTTTTGATGCCTATAAAAAAGCAATTGCCTTGGCCGATGTTGTTTTATTGGTAACTCCGCCAGGCTTTAGGCCAATGCATTTCGAAGAAGCAGTTAAACAGGGAAAGCATATTTTTATGGAAAAACCTGTGGCAGTCGACTCGCCCGGAATTCGTAGGGTTTTAGCCGCCGCAGAAATAGCAAAACAAAAAAAACTTAATGTCGTAGTAGGCTTACAGCGTAGATACCAGACTAATTATCGCGAAACCCTAAAAAGGATACAAGACGGTGCAATTGGCGATGTGGTTTCGGGGCAGGTTTATTGGAATAGTGGTGGTGTTTGGGTAAAACCACGAACAGCAGGTCAGACAGAAATGAATTACCAGATGCGTAACTGGTATTATTTTAATTGGCTATGTGGCGACCATATTGTGGAACAGCATGTGCATAATATAGATATTGCCAATTGGGTAAAAAATGCTTATCCGGTTTCGGTACAAGGAACAGGAAGCCGCGCATGGAGAACGGGAAAAGATTATGGAGAAATTTACGATAACCATGCTGTAGAATTGAAATATGCCGATGGCTCGGTAATTTATAGCCAATGCCGGCATTTTGAAGGAACGAATAATCGGGTAGACGAAACTTTTCAGGGTACTAAGGGAAAGGTTTATCTTTCGGCGAATAACAGCGGTATTTTATGGGATCATAAAGGCAACGAAATTTATAATCACGAGAAGAAAGGTAATGCGAATCCTTACCAAACCGAACATGACGAGCTTTTTGAGGCCATCTCTAAACATGAATTTAAGTTTTGGGATGCCGAACGAGCTGCTAAAAGTTGCTTTACAGCCATAATTGGGCGCTATGCAACATATTCTGGCGAGATTATAAAATGGGACGACGCGCTGAAAGCAGAGAATAGCCTTTTCCCAGAACAATTAAGTTGGGATGCCAAACCAAGACTTTTACCCGATGCGAATGGCCTTTATCCAATTGCAATGCCTGGTAAAACCAAAGTCTTATAGGACAATCTTAAATGCAACTAACGTTATTAAATAGGTGCTTAACTGTGGCTTTACTTTACATTTCTGCAATGGTCTTATGGCCATTGCAAGAAATTAAAATAAATGGTTTTGCCCAGGGAACGACTTATTCGTTAAGCTATTATGCTCCAGATAGCCTGGTTACCAAAGCGCAGATAGACAGCATTCTTACCGAAATTGATAAGTCGATGTCGCTTTACCGGGCTAATTCGACAATTAATCGGTTTAATAAAACGGACAAAGGTTTGGACATAGATTTGCATTTTGCAACGGTAGTAAAAAGGGCGTTCGAAATTTATAAGGATACGGATGGCTCGTTCGATATTACCGTTGCTCCATTGGTACAACTTTGGGGTTTTGGACCGAAAAAAATAAATGTTTTTCCAGATAGTGCAGCAATTAAAAAGATAATGCCCTGCATTGGGATGGATAAACTTCAGCTTAACCACCATTACCTGAGTAAACAAAAACCCTGTATTAACATCGACTTAAATGGGATTGCCCAGGGTTATACCGTCGATGTGATAGCCGCTTTCCTGCAATTAAAAGGAATAAAAAGTTATCTTGTCGAAGTAGGTGGCGAGCTGCGGGTTAAAGGAGCAAAACCAGATGGTAAGCTATTCCTTATTGGGATTGAAGGCCCGGCAAAAAAGCAGCAGCATACTGTACAATTTAAAGAAGGCGCCATTACAACTTCGGGTAATTACGAACGATATTTGATGAATAAAGGCCAAAAGATTTCACACCTTATCGACCCTAAAACCGGATACCCGCTTAAAAATGAAATGATAAGTGTAACCGTGTATGCAAAAGATGCCATTACGGCCGATGGCTACGATAATGCATTAATGGCGATGTCGGTAGACCAGGCACTGGCCTTTGTCGCAAAACGTAAAAATTTAGAAACTTATATCATTTATAAGCGACAAAATGGCGAAATTGCTGATACGTTAAGCGCTGGATTTAAAAAAATAATAGTGAATTGAAATCGATGAAAATGAAATACAAGATGCCCATTGGTCTTTTACTCCTGGCCATTATAGCAAGCTCTTTTGGCGTAAAAGATGATCCATCATGGCAAAAGGAAACTAAAAATAAAGCTTTGAAAGTTTTAGTGATTAGTGATTTAAATGCCAGCTATGGGTCTACCAGTTACTCGGCCGATGTTGCACAAGTAATAGAGCGTATAGCTAAGCTTAAACCAGATTTGATTTTATGTGGGGGTGATATGGTGGCCGGGCAAAAGGCATCGTTAACAGCAGAAAATATTAAAGCCATGTGGCAAAGCTTTAAGGGAACCGTTTTACAACCGATAGATCGCTTAAAAATTCCTTTTGGGTTTACTTTGGGAAATCATGATGCTGCTCCGGGTTTTGCCAAAGACCGCGCTTTAGCCAAACAATTTTGGATGGATGAAATTAAATCGACCAGGTTAACATTTGTAGATTCGACGCATTATCCTTTTTATTTTAGTTACCTTAAAAACAATGTTTTTATGATGAGCTGGGATGCGGCAGCTGCAAAAATTAAACCTGAAGTGCACGATTGGATGAAAGGCCAGTTGAAAATGGACGTGGCAAAAAAAGCAAGATTGCGGATATTGATAGGTCATTTACCACTTTACGCTATAGTTGCTACCAAGAATAAACCAGGTGAAGTAAATGCCGATGCCGACTATAGTTTGCAGTTTTTTAAGGAAAATGGGGTCGATTTATACATTAGCGGCCACCAACATGCTTATTTCCCGGCACAGAAAAATGGAGTCCAATTATTAAATTTAGGCTGTATTGGGGATGGTCCCCGCCCTATACTGGGGCATGCGGATACCGCTCAAAAGGCCTATACCCTAATAGAAGTACCTGTTAAAAATCCTAAACATTTTAAGCTCCAAACCTATAAACCTTCTAGCAATACCGAAATTAAGCTCAACAGCCTTCCCGATTCAGTAGTTGGCTTTAATGGAACGATTAAACGAATGGATAAAAATCTTGGGCCGTGGTAATTTCGATAGCAAACGAACATCTTAAGGCAACATTTGCGACAAAAGGAGCAGAATTGCAACAATTAACGGGAATAGATAGCGGAACCGAGTTTTTATGGAGTGGCGACGCTAATTACTGGGCCAAATTTAGCCCGGTATTATTTCCAATTATCGGGACATTAAAAGACAATACCTATCTATTTGAGAATAAAGCTTATCATTTACCGAGACATGGCTTTGCGCGCGATTTAGATTTCGAATTTGAACAAATTGCCAATAACGAAATCCTTTTTACGCTTCATCATACTGAAGAAACTCTAAAAGTTTACCCTTTCGAATTTAAGCTGAACCTACGTTACTTTTTAAAGGGAGCAAGTTTATGCTGTATCTATACTGTTTTTAACCCTGCTCAAAAGGAAATGTTATTTTCGATTGGCGCACACCCTGCTTTTGCAGCTCCTTTAAATCAACAGGGCACCTATACCGATTATTTCTTGGAGTTTAATAAAGATAAAGAACTAACTTATCATCATATCGTAGATAACCTGATTTCGGATCAAACATCGACCTTAAAATTAAATAAGGGGAGATTGTTTTTAAAGCACGATTTATTTTACGACGATGCCCTGGTCTTTAAAAACTTAAAAAGCGATAGCATTTTGCTAATGAATACAAGAAATTATAATGGTTTAAATTTTAAGTTTAAAGATTTTCCTTACTTTGGAATCTGGGCTGCCAAAGATGCTGATTTTGTTTGTTTAGAGCCCTGGTGTGGGATCGCCGATACCATTAATCATCAGCAACAGTTAAGAGATAAAGAAGGTATAATGACCCTTGCGGCTAAAGGCCATTGGCAGCGCAGCTGGGAAGTGACTTGTTTTTAACGCCATCCGCGCGTTAAATATTTTAAAAAAAAATCGCCGATTAATACGATTAAAATTAAAACATGGATACAAGAAGAGATTTTATCAAAAAAGCCGCATTACTATCTGGTGCATTTGGCTTACCCAATGTAATTCCGATGTCGATACAAAAGGCAATGGCTATTAATGCAGCGCCTGGGAGTACTTTTTACGATGCAGAACATGTAGTTTTTTTGATGCAGGAAAATCGTTCTTTCGACCACATGTTTGGTAAAATAAGAGGGGTAAGGGGCTTTAACGACCCCCGGGCCAAAACTTTACCAAACCGGAACAAGGTATGGTTGCAAAACGACGATAAGGGAAATACTTATGCTCCTTTTCATGTAGATATTAATAAAACGAAAATAACCTGGCAGGGTGGTTTGCCGCATTCGTGGTCTGACCAGGTTGCGGCCCGTAACAAGGGGAAATATGATAAATGGGTGCCGGTAAAATCGTTAATGACATTGGGTTATTACGAACGCGAAGATATTCCTTTCTATTACGCAATGGCTGATGCTTTTACCATTTGTGATCATCATTTTTGCTCTTCTTTAACGGGTACTACGCCAAACAGGCTATTCTTTTGGACCGGAACCATCCGGCCCGAACAAAATGCAAATTCGGTAGCGGCGGTTAATAATTCGCAGGCAGAATCGCAGAATAATGTCTTTGTAGACTGGCAAACTTTTCCCGAGCTTTTAGAAGACAATGGCGTATCGTGGAAGGTTTATCAGAACGAATTATGGACAGCGAACCTGCAAGGCGAAGACATAGACGACTGGCTGGGTAACTATGGCGATAATCCACTCGAATATGTTAAGCGACATCGGGTTAAGTTGTCGGCTTATTTCCGTAAGAATGGAGACAATACCAGTCATCCGGCACTAACAGCCGAAGAAGTCCTTGCCCGATATAATAAGCTATCGCAGCGGGAGAAAAACCTTATCGATAAAGCATTTACGACCAATATCGATAATCCGGATTATTTAAAGCTAGCACCCTTTACTTATACAAATGAGGCAGGTATGGAGGAAACCCTGGCTATTCCGAAAGAAGATATCTTCGAAACTTTTAGAAAAGATGTGGATAGCGGAAACCTGCCCCTGGTTTCGTGGCTGGTTGCACCCCAAAGATTTTCGGACCATACAAGCTCCCCATTATATGGCACGTGGTATGTTGCAGAAGCATTAGATATTTTAACTAAAAACCCGGAGGTTTGGAAAAAAACCATCTTTATCTTAACATACGACGAAAATGACGGATATTTCGACCATTTGCCACCCTTTGTGGCACCCAAACCTGAAGATACTTTATCCGGAAAGGTAAGTGCCGGTCTCGAGGCCTGGGCCGACTACGAATTTAAGAAAGACAGCCCAATCGGTTTGGGTTATCGGGTACCCATGCTGGTTGCCTCGCCCTGGAGTAAGGGCGGTTATGTAAATTCGCAAGTCTTCGACCATACATCGTCACTCCTTTTTTTAGAAAATTTCCTGAGCCATAAAACCGGTAAAGAAATTAAAAGCGAAACCATCAGCCCCTGGAGAAGGGCCATTTGTGGCGATTTGACGTCAATTTTTAGGCCTTATAATGGCGAGAATTTGACCATTCCGGAAAGACCCAAAAGAGAAAAGGTAATTACCCATATCCAAAATGCCAAACTAAAACCAGCACAGGTAACACCAAATGCCTTATCGAAAGCGGAACTCGCTAAAATAAACACTTATTTACCTTTCGATAAAAATGCATCTACCTTTGCGCCAGTACAGGAACAGGGAACCCGCCTAGCTTGTGCATTACCTTATCAGCTAGTTGTAGATGGGAATCTCAACGCCGAAAAAATGGCTATAGCCTTATCTTTTACTTCGGCAGCAGGATCATCAGGCGCAGCCTTTAACGTTTATACGAAAAACAGTTATCATAAAGAAGCCGGCAAAACCTGGGCTTATGCGGTAAAAAGTGGCGATCAGATTGAAGACCATTGGGAAATCGCAGCTTTCGAAAACGAACAGTACGACCTTATTGTAAATGGTCCGAATGGATTTTATAGGCAGTTTAGCGGAACAAGCAAAGACCCACACTTAAGCTTAACAGGCCGCTACGAGCAAAGCAGATTAATTAAAAGAAATACCGGTAATCTACAGTTGTTATTCGAAAATAAAAATAATTCTGCCTTAGAAATTCTGATTAATGACGAAGCTTATCGAACAAAAGCTAAAACCATCATCATCCCTGCAAATGCTAAAAAAACGATTACACTCGAATTGCAAAAGAGTAGGGGTTGGTATAGTTTTATCATTACTATTGCCGGAAACAACGAATTTTTAAGGCATTATGCCGGGCATGTAGAAACGGGAGAGGATTCGATTAGCGACCCTTTTATGGGTGGCATTCTTATAAAATAAATAGCCATGCAACAGCCTATAATTAGACCAATTTTATCTGGCGACGACGCAGCATTAGGTAACCTTATCAAAGCTGTTTTAACCGAATTTAAAGCCAATAAGCCCGGTACGGCTTATTTCGACGAGGCAACTCTTCATTTATCGAAAGTGTTTGAAGACCCTGCAGCGGCTTATTGGGTTATAGAAGAAGCGGGTAAGGTTATAGGTGGTGGTGGTATCTTTCCAACGACGGGCTTGCCACACGGAACCTGCGAGTTGGTTAAACTTTATCTTTATCCCGAAGCGCGAGGAAGAGGTTTAGGTAAGGCCATTATTAATAGATGCTTCGAAAGGGCTATAGAATTAAGGTATACAAGTATTTACCTCGAGTCCTTGCCCGAGTTAAGTGCAGCAGTAAGTATGTACGAGAAATTAGGTTTCGAGCATCAATGCAATGCCCTGGGTAATTCCGGGCATTTTGGTTGCACAATCTGGATGGTTAAAAAGGATTTATTCTAATAACAATTCGTCGTCTTCCTCCCCGAGGCTAAGCCGAATATTATCATTACCCGAAATACCCTCTATCGACCCTCTAATATGAGCAGCGTTGAGCAGTACTTTTTCTAATTGCTTTTCGCGACTTTTCCATAATCTTTCCATGGCATCGCGTTCCCTCTGGATAGACAGTTTCATGCTCATAAAGCCTTCGCGAATAGCTTTCCATTGTTCGGAAAACTCATTGCCATTTAAATAGTCGTAAAGCATGTGCATTTTATCGCCTTTATTTTCCTGAGATTTTGCGGCGCCGAATAACTTTACAATGCCGTCCCTTAAAATGTAAGAAACGGCTTTTACTTCTTCAAAAGAACAAATCCATACCCCGTCTCTTTCTCCAAAACAATCCATTCCTTTCGGGTATACCTGGGTAACAATTACGGCTACATCTATTCCCATACTACGCCGGTCTTTTTTTAATTTCTCTATCCACTCTATCGAAAAGTCCTTGGTTCGCTTACTTTCGTAAATGATACGGCCACATTCCTGGCCAAACTGGTTGCGTATAATATGTACACAATCTGCACCCCTAACTCCTTTACCCACTTCTTCCACTAAATCGAAAGGAAAAGTATTGCGTAACAGCTCCTCGAGAATTAACTCCTGCACTTCCCCCTGTAATTGCATAGAACCCTGTTCGGCTTTACGTTTCATTTCTTCGGCCAGCTTTTTCTGGTCGTCTAATTGTTTTTCCAGTTCTTTTACACGAAGCTGATGTTCGGTTTCTTTTAAACTGTTTTTTTCTAACTCCTGCTTCCGCACCTGAGCAACTAACTCTTCCCGTTGTTCCTGAAGCTTACGCTGTATACTGAGCTCGAGCTCGGCCTCGCGGGTTTTGATTCCTTGCTCGAGTTTTAAAAATTCGATTTCTTTACCCCGGGCAAGCTTTAGTTTTTCTTCATTTTCCTGATTGGAATCGGTTAATAATTTTAACTTATTTTCGAAATCTGCACTAATTGTTTTTCGTAAGTTTTCGGCAACCGAAGTTTGTAAAGCAGTTTTTTCGGCAATTAGTTTTTGCTCAAAAGCTAATTCCTGTTGTTTTCGTTGCTGCTCGAAGGCTTCCGATTTTTTTTGAAATTCCTCTTCTTTTTGCCGGGTAAAAACTTGCATTTTCTCTCGTAAATCTTGCTTATACTCTTCGGCCATTACCTCTTCGATAGGGAATGAATGATTGCAATTGGGGCATTTTATTTCTGTCGACATGGCTTGCGGAATTTTTGGGCGAATTCAAAAATACGGAAATTATGAATAGGATTATACGGCGAATGTCTATTTTTGGAAACCAAATAAAAGTCCCATGCTGCAGCAAATTTTAAATACCTATAAGACCTCTTTTTCTGGCTTAAGCAAAGAAACATGGCTTTTAAGTATCGTTATTTTAATAAACCGTTGTGGCTATATGGCGGTTCCGTTTATGGGCCTCTATGTTACTCAGGCGCTCCATCGGCCAGCTTCCGATGCCGGGATTATTATTTCTTTATTCGGTGTAGGGTCTATTTTGGGTGCAACAGCTGGCGGAAAGCTTACTGATATGTTTGGTTTTAGGCCTGTTCAAATTTTCTCGTCTTTAATTGGCGGTGTATTTTTCTTATTCTTCTCGCAGGTTACACATTTTAATACTTTATGTGTGTTGGCCTTAGTGATTAGCTTTTTTGCAGATGCATTTCGTCCGGCTAACTTTACGGCCATTGCAGCCTATGCAGCTAAAGGGAAAGAAACCCGCTCTTACTCTTTAAACCGGTTAGCAACTAATATTGGCTGGGCTGTTGGGGTAAGCATGGGCGGTATTATAGCTTCCTTTAATTATCGCCTACTTTTTATTGTAGATGGGGTAGTTAGTATTTTAGTAGCCATTGCTATTTTTATGTTTCTGCCAGCAGTTAAAGGATTTAGAAAAGCCGTTGCTGCAAAAATGGAAGGGATAATTATCCGTAAACCCTGGCAGGATTCGTTATTTGTGAAATTTATTTTACTGAATACTGTTTTTGCTACCTGTTTCTTTTTAATGTTTAGGGTTGTGCCTGTGTTTTTTAAAGAGGCCTGGCATTTAAACGAAGCATTAATTGGATTAATTTTAGGCGTTAATGGGGTAATTATAGCACTATTCGAAATGGTTATGATTAGCAAGATCGAAAATAAACGTTCTGCTGCATTTTATATGACAACCGGAGTTTTAATTGTTAGTATGTCTTTTGCTTTATTAATGCTACCCAAATTTTTACCGGTAGTTGTTGCGCTTATTAGTGTAACCTGTTTTACATTTGGCGAGATGTTTGCCATCCCATTTATTAACACCTTTGTTATTATGCGGAGTAATGAATTTAATCGTGGCCAATATGCAGCGGGTTATACGGTTGCCTGGTCGGCGGCGCAAGTAATTGGACCTACTGGCGGATTTTATTTAGCCGAGAAATTCGGGTATAATCCCTTATGGATTGGCATTACTGTAATGCTTTTGCTGTGCGCCTACGGGTTTAGTGCTTTAAATTATGAAGAGAAACATTAAGTGCCTTTTTAAGCAAACAATTGTCTTTTTTCTTTGTTTAATTTTTATATGAAGAAACGAATACACATTTTAGAAGACGATAAAGATATAGGCTATATTATCGAATTTTTACTGAAAGATGAAGGCTACGATTTACAGCTTTCTTCTACGCTTAAAGAAATGAAACAGAAGTTGAAGGATTCGATCCCGGATCTTTTTATTTTAGATGTGATGTTACCTGATGGGAATGGGATTGAGATCTGTCATGACCTAAAAAACGATGTTTTTACTAAACATATCCCCGTAATTGTTATGTCGGCTAATATACGCAGTAAGCAAATGAGTGAAATGGCAGCGCCAGATGCTTATATTAGCAAGCCTTTCGACTTAGATGATATTGAAAACCATATTAAGCAATTAATAGCAGCTCACTAAAAGGAAAATTACTGCGTAAATTGCCAGGGTAATCGGTCTATTTTATCGCCGATAAGTTGAACATGCTCTGCGGTAAGCTCTTCTTTTGCATATTCTTCCATCATCCAGCCGCCATCTTTTTTCCGGATGTTACCAATTGGCCGGTTATCTAAACTAACGCGATATACATTTTTATCAATTGGTTTTACCTTAACTAATTGCGTGCCCAGGCTATAAACCAAATGCTCTTCCATGTGGCAAAGATGAACATATTTTCTTATTTTGCAGGCACATTTATAGCAATGCCGACCGAAGAAAACTTATATTATGCTAATCAGCGATTTGAAAAAGTTTCATTTCCAGCAAAAGGATCAATAGAAACCCAGTTTGAAAAATGCACGTTTAAAAACTGCGATTTTACAACAACCGATTTTATAGGCTGCGATTTTGCCAATACAACTTTTGAAGATTGTAACCTAAGTATGGTAAAGTTTGGGCACATTGGCTTAGATGCGGTTCATTTTATAGGTTGTAAAATGGTTGGAGCGGATTTTTCGGCCGCAAAAGACTTTTTATTTGAAGTTGCTTTTACCAATTGTATATTGGATTATGCTGCATTTATGAAGAAAAAGAATCGCAAATGCCCCTTCATTAATTGCTCGTTAAAAGGAGCCGATTTTTCGGAAGCCGACTTAACCGAATCTACTTTCGATAATTGTGATTTGACCGCTGCGGTATTTATGAGGAGCATTTTAAATAGCGCCAATTTTGCAAGCGCTTATAACTTTACAATCGATCCCGAGCGGAATTCGCTAAGGAAGGCAAAATTCTCGACAGCAGGTTTAGCGGGGTTGCTTACTACTTATGGTATCGTCGTAAGCGAATTTAGCTAGCCAGCACTTAAAGCCTGATAAATCTCTGCAAAGAGCAAGCCGCTGCCACCCCCATAATGTTTCACGATAGGGAGTGTTGGTTTTACAGCAGCTAATTTTTCGAGCAAAGTTTGTTCGTCCGGAATACCGGCACAAAGCAAGGCTACTTTAAAGTCTTTTGTATTGACGGTTTCGAGCGCTTCGTTTAGCGAAAATGCGATCGTTGCCTTCCAGATTCCTTCTTTATCGACCAATCTTGCTATGGTTTCCATAATGGGTTTGTTATTGCCAATAAGAAGAATTTCGAGTATAGCTTGCATGCGTTTATTTTTAAAATTCCATTGGAACTTCCATTAATAAAAATTTGGCAGTTGTATCGGCTTTTATTTCAATATGATCAATATCCCAAATTCCAAAACCATCTCTGGTTTCTATTTTTTCGCCATTTATTTCGATTTCGCCACTAAGTACAAAGGCATAAACCCCATTTCCTTTTTTGTGAAACTCGTAAGTTTTGGCAACGCCGGCATCGAAATTGGCCAGGTTAAACCAGGCATCCTGATAAATCCAAACTCCCGAATCGTTAGCATCTGGTGATAGAATCTGTACAAATTCGTTTAACTTGTTGGTATTGTTTAACAAGATCTGATCGTATCTTGGTGTTACATTTCTTTGATTAGGGAATAGCCAGATTTGTAGAAATTTTGCAGGATTTTTAGCATCCGGATTATACTCCGAATGGTAAATTCCGGTACCAGCACTCATTACCTGGATTTCGCCAGTTTTAATGGTGGCCACATTTCCCATACTATCTTTATGTTGTAATTCGCCGTCCAATGGGATGGAAATAATCTCCATATTATCGTGTGGATGCTCTCCGAAGCCCATGCCACCGGTTACGATGTCATCGTTAAGCACCCTAAGTGCCCCAAAATTAATTCGATCTGGATTATAATATCCAGCGAAGCTGAAACTTTGATAACTTTTTAACCAGCCATGATCTGCCACCCCTCGGGTGTTGGCTTTGTGTAATACTGTTTGTGCCATGAGTAAAAATTTATAAAACAAATTTAAAGGATATCTGCCTCTGCGACGTTGATGTAGGATAAGAAAGTTGAAAAAGATTGAAAAACGATAAACAACCAACGAAGAACGGCTAAGAAAAAACGACAAATGAAAGACGAAAGAGAGCTAACGGAAAATAAAAAAACAACTAACTTAGTAAAATGGTAAATCGGGCAACGTATCTGGCTGCAAAATTAGTCGCATCGAAAGTTGAAGCACATTTTGCTAAACATTTAGCAGAAGCTAATGCCAAAGGCGAAATCGATTTGGCACCACAGCCCCCTGCAAGAGTAATCGAAGCGATTCTGGATGCGGCATTTTGGTCGAGTTTACGCAAAGAAGAAGGTCATTCGCCTAAAATATCGATTGCCTTTTTGCCACCCGAGCAGGCTGGAAAGCCGCTTATATTTAATCAGAAATTAAAACTTAATCCGAGTGTTTTAACGAAACTTGCGCCGGGTGTAGAACGTGGGGGTATTCATATTGGAGTATGGCACGACGGCTATAATTTACATATCTGGGGTACTACCTTAAACATACCTAATTATTGCTTTGTGGTCGATGTTTCAGAACCGGGATTACTGGTAATTAAGCATCGCCGCATTTATGGCTTCGGTAAGTATACCAATGTGGCCGTTTTAAAAGGAGACCAGATTAAAATCGTTGAGGAGCAAAGTGCCGGTAGTGCCGACTGTCCGGCAATGCTTTTATCGTTACTCGATCTAACCGCCCATTCTTATTGGAACGATTCGGCTAATATTTTAATTCAGCTGGCTGTTTCTATGCGGGCTCATGGTAGGGGTGGGGCAGTTTTAGTCGTACCTCAGCATTCAGAAACATGGCAACAATCGTTAATTCATCCGATAGGCTATTCGCTCGAACCACCTTATAGAGGATTAGCAGATTTAGTGCATAAAGATCGCCCCGATGCAAGTGAAATATTCTGGCAAAGTGCTTTAAAAAGAGAAGTAGATCACCTGGCCGGGTTAACGGCCGTCGATGGCGCTACCTTAATAACAGACCAGTACGAATTGTTAGCTTTTGGCGCAAAAACAGGGAGGGCAAATAGCAGTGGCCATATTCAGGAAATTTCTTTTTCCGAACCCATAACAGGGGGCGGTGCAGTAGTAATGCATCCTGCCAAAACGGGCGGCACCCGGCATTTATCGGCAGCACAATTTGTATTCGATCAAAGAGATGCACAAGCGTTAGTGGCTTCGCAGGATGGACATTTTACCATTTATAACTGGTCGCCAACTTTACAAATGGTACAAGCACACCGTATCGATACCCTTTTATTGTAAGCATTATCATCTTATTGGGTTAAAATATACAGTGTAATAATTTTATTGTAAAATTATTACACTGTATATCAATTAGTTATTCTGTATTTTAAAATAAATATAGTACTATGTATTGCATAATACTATATGAAACATATATCTTTGTATTATGATAGCAGAAAATACGCAAACACAAATGCGAAAAGGCATACTCGAATATTGTGTGCTTTTAATCATATCCCGAGGTGAAATTTATGCTTCGGATATTATCGCCGAATTAAAGCAGGCCAAACTATTGGTTGTTGAAGGAACTTTATATCCTTTGCTTACCCGTTTAAAGAATAATGGGTTATTGAGTTATAATTGGGTCGAGTCGACATCGGGCCCACCACGTAAATATTATTTGCTTACCGAAGAAGGCAAACAGATTTTAAAACAATTGGACCATACCTGGCAGGAGCTGGCTTATGCCATTACGACTTCACAGAACGGTGCTTCATAACCATTAAACAAATTATATACTGATGAAAAAGACAATTATCATAAATATAGGCAATTCGATTATCCATATTGAAGAAGATGCCTACGAGATATTAACGAATTACCTCAACGAAATTAAACAGCATTTTGCAAAGAATGCAGACGATTTTGAAATCGTAACTGATATTGAGAACAGAATAGCCGAAATGTTTGCCGAGCTATTACAGGCACAACAAGTTCAGGTTATTACGCTTATAGATGTCGAAAGTGTGATCGCTCAAATGGGCCGGGTTCAGGATTTTCAGACTGATGAAGAAGAAGAGCCTGCACAACAAAATTATTCGACCTATACTGGCGATAAAAAATTATTTCGCGATACAGACGAAGGGATTGTTGCTGGCGTGTGTGCCGGATTGGGACATTATTTAAGCATAGAAGCGCGTTGGGTACGGGTTATTGCATTTTGTTGTATCTTTTTAGGTGGTGCCGGCATCCTGGCTTACCTCATTTTGTGGATCGCTATTCCGAGAGCAGTAACTAGATCCGAAAAAATGGAAATGAAAGGCGAATCGACTAATCTTTATGGTTACAAACGAAATTTTGAAGAAGAGCTGGCTGCTTTTAAAGAGCGGATGCAATCGGCCAACGAGCATATCGGTCCGATGGTAAAACGTTCGGGTAACTTTGTTGCCGAAATCGTTAGCGCAACAGGACGGGCATTAAATGCATTGGGTAGAGCAATTTCCAAAATTATTGCTGGTTTTATTGTAGTCTTTGGATTTGCATTTTTAATAAGCTTAATTGTTTGTTTAGCCGCATTTTTAGGATTTTGGGATACCGATGCTTACCGTTATTTCCCTTTATCGATTATTAATCAAGATTACAGGTCGACTTTGGTATTCTCGGCATTCATTATTTTATTTATTCCTGTGCTTGCGCTGGTCTTATTCTCTATCCGGGTTGCTTTTAATAAAAATGCAATCAACAAATCGCTATCATTTGGTTTGCTAATTGTTTGGTTGGTAGGCGTATCTGTTGGCGTTTATTATACGGCAAAAATATCTTCAGAGTTTAAGGAGCATGCAGAGATGGTACAGTCTACACCTTTATTGCCATTTCCAGTTTATACCATCGAGGCCGATAATGGTATGGTTTTAAGTAAAGAAGATAGTGTCGATTATCAAATTGACAGGGACGGGTT
Source organism: Bacteroidota bacterium (assembly GCA_040388055.1). GTDB lineage: Bacteria > Bacteroidota > Bacteroidia > Sphingobacteriales > Sphingobacteriaceae > Pedobacter. The sequence goes on along the minus strand of JAZKCO010000002.1, from coordinate 138,863 downwards.
TCAAAACAGGATTATTGTAGACGATTCGGATGATCATCCTTTCCGGGTACCAAGAAATGTACATATCGATATTGAAAAGGGCGAAGCCGGGAAGCCAATGATGATCGAAACTTTCGAGGCGCAGGGAAAAACCTTTAACATCGCCTTACAAAATGCAAAAAACATCAACTATAAATTTACCCAAGAAGAATCTAAGCTTACGTTTAGTCCTCGTTTATTATTAAAAAATGAAGGGAATTGGAGGAATCAAGAAGTTCATCTTACTTTTAAAGTTCCAGTGGGTACCCGATTAATGATTAATGATAACTTATATCAGTACTTATATTTTAACCATTACAGTTGCAATACGGATGAAAATCAGAATGGCCAATATAAAGAATGGGTAATGACCGACGATGGTTTAAAATGTAAAGCGGAACTCAATAATCCAACGCAAAACCCTTAGTAAAGGCATCCTTAATTTTAAAAGCAGCAGCGTTAAAGGGAAAAAATAAAATGAAGACATTATTAATGCTAATCACATACCTTTTGGTATGCAGGGCTTCTTTTGCCCAAAAAATTAACAAGATAAGTGGAAAGGTTGTTGACGAAAAAGGAATTGCTTTGCCTTATGCACTGGTTCGTTTGCAAGAATTGCCAGATAGTAGCCACCTAAAAAGCTCGACCACAACTTTAGATGGAGTCTTTAATTTCGATCAGGTAACTAAGGGTAATTACCGGCTGTTGATTACGATGATGGGTTATAAAAGCGAAAGTATTGCTGTAAATACTACCGATTTAAAACCGCATATTATTCAATTGTCTTTATTAGCCGGGCAATTAAAGGAAGTGAGTATTGAAGCTAAAAGGCCCTTTATTGAGCATAGAGTTGATAAAACATTAATTAATGTAGAAAATAGTATTGTTGCAACTGGTGGTACTGCGCTCGAGATTTTAGAAAAAGCACCGGGAGTAAGTGTCGATAAGCAGAACGATCAGATTAAGTTAAATAACAAAAGTGGGGTAACTGTTATGATCGATGGGAGGCCTAATGTGCTTTCTGGAGCCGATTTAACGACGATGTTAAGTAACATGAGCAGTGAACAGATTGGCGTTATAGAGATTATTACTAATCCTTCGGCTAAATACGATGCATCAGGTAATGCAGGCATCATTAACATAAAGCTAAAACGGAATAAAAATTTTGGCACTAACGGGAGCCTGTCTTCCACATTTAGCCAGGGTATAGTAAGTGGGTTCCCTGCCGATTTATATCGTGCAGGTCTAAACTTGAACTTAAACCACAGGGTCGAAAAATGGAATATTTTTGGAAATATGGCATTTGCCAGAAAAGCCAATTTTAACCAGATCGAAGTTAATCGTACAACAAGCGCTAACGGTTTGGAAAGTAAATTTTTGCAAAATTTTGGCCGGGCAAATAAAGGGGTAGGGTACTCCGGTAAACTTGGGGCCGATTATTATGTGTCTGCTAAAACTACGATTGGGGTAATGGTCGATGCGAATACCGTTAGCTCGACCTTAAACAACTTTAGCGAAACAGCTATAGACGAAATGAAAGGGAATACAGCGAATTCAAATTCTCTGGTGCAACAAGCTGGTTCGAAAACTCCGGCGAGCAATTTAACTGCAAATTTTAATATTAAGCATGATTTTAATAAAGAAGGCAAAAATTTAACTTTCGATGCAGATTATTTAGCTTATTACAGTAAGAGAGATGAAGACTTTGATACGAAATATTTAGATGATACAAGACAATTGGTTGATCGTACTTTTTTAAGAAATAATACGGCCGCACAGCTTAATGTTTATGCAATAAAAACCGACTTTACCTTACCCATTTCTAAAACAATCGGATTTGAAACGGGCTTAAAAACCAGTTACGTAACCACAAATAATAATTTTATTTCCGAGCAATTATTAAATGATGTTTGGCAGAATAACCTGGGAAAGTCTAATCATTTTATTTATAAGGAAAATATTAATGCGGCGTACTTAAATTTTAGTAAAAAATGGAATAAATGGGAAGTTCAGGTGGGGTTAAGAGCCGAGCATACTCATTCGAAGGGTAATTCGGTTACCGATAATAAAGAAGTGAATAGAAATTATATTTCTTTATTCCCTACACTATTTTTGAGTCAGAACTTAGACGAAAATAATAATATCCGATATACTTATGGGCGACGTGTAGATCGGCCTAGTTACCAACAGTTAAATCCTTTTGTTTTTTATATGGATCCTTATGCACTCGACCAGGGAAACCCTTATTTGAGACCTCAGTTTACAGATAACTTCGAAGTGAGTTATAGTTATAAGGATAAATTCTCTTTATCCTTAAATTATTCAGACACCAGAGATTTAATCGTTCAGCTAACTGAACAAGACGATGTAACCAGGATTGTTAAGGTAGTTAGAGGTAATATTGGGCGTTCGCAAAATTATTCGAGCGGAATTTACCTTCCTTTTAACCTTGCAAAATGGTGGAATATGCAAAATAATCTTAGTATTTACTATAATCGTTTTAGCGATGGCAATTTATCTGGAGGGCAATATAATGCATCGAAAGTGGCTTATAATTTTAATACTTCCAGTTCCTTTCGTTTACCGCTGAACATTTCGATCGAATTAAATTTCTGGTTAAATTCTCCACGGGTATTTGGTCTGGAAACTACAACAGCCCCGCAATACGCGCTTAATATCGGCGCACAGAAGAGTCTATTAAATAAAAAATTGAAGCTGAGATTAAATATGGACGACGTGTTTTTAACCAATCAGTGGCAAGGCAATATTATTTACCAGAATTTAAACCTACATATCAAAAATAGCTCCACAAGTAGAAGGGCTTCATTTAATATAAGCTATAGTTTTGGAAACCAAAATGTAAAATCGGCCAGAAACAGGAAGACTGCCACCGACGATATTAAAAGTAGAGCAGGCGGTAATTAAACACTATAATAAATTATATATATGAAAAGGACATTTATCATACTTGCCTTATTTGCAAGTGCAGTAATTACAGGTTGTAATTTTAATAAGGGAGGAAATAACATAGCGCTTTCTACTAAGGATAGTACAAATGATTTTGATTTTTCGGCCTCTTACCCGGAACGAAAAACTGCCGCGGTGCAGTTGTACTTAGAAAATTCTCTTCACGAGACAAGAATTTTTAACGCAATAAGCGACAAAAAGAAAACAGAAATCACTTTAGCAGATGGTGCCAGATTCTATTTAAATTATGAACCTGGATTTCTTGAAATTCATTTCGAAAAAGATAAGAACTCCTATACTGCTTATGCCAAGCTAAAGAAAGTTTGTGCAGGGTTTGGTAAGGCACTAAAAGATTAGTGCTCTTAATTTACCTTATACCGGTAAACAGCCCTTCCAATATTCCCATTCTTATCAAAACCTTCTACAATGGCGCGATAAGAACCTTTTCCATCGGCATTAAAAAATTCGAAACTAAAATTACCAGCGTCACTTGTAATTACTTTTGGATTCCAATAAATGGTAGTTCGTAAATCGTTGCTGTTAATGGCTGCATTAGGCAGGTATTTTGGCGAATAAAACTCTCTTTCTTTGCTATACCCCATCGGATGAAGGGTAATAATGTTCTTTTTAGGGATCATATCCATTAATGCTTGCTTGCTTATCTTCGTTCCAACTGGTGGTTTTTTAGTATTAATAACTAACACACCCTTTGTACCATAGAGCCTATCGATTGTTCCCAGAGGGTCGTTCAAAAAGATCTCTATCGATTCCAGTTCCGATAAATTTACAGAATTAATTTCGCTAGGTTCCACAGGGTTATTATTGATGAACACTTGCACAGGGGTTCGGCCGCCGGCATTATAATCCCTGGTAATATAAAATTTCTGATCGGTATCGTTATAAGTTAATCCTGTTGCTCTCGTTTTTACACATTCTAAAAGAAAAACGCAAGACGAAAATGTATCCCCTTCTATCAAATGGTCGGCATTTGGATTAAGGCCAGAAAGCGCGCTGTGATCTCTGTGGCTCACTTTTTTTGTAGCTGTACCCTTAATTACTACCTCTTTAAGCGTTCGCAAATAACGGTATTGTTTTTGGCTATTACTAAGATAGGCCGATAATGTGGTGTCTATGTTTTTAACTTCGTCGAGTAAATTCTTGTTTTTGCTAGCACCCGGCACAGGACTCCCATCAACCATAATCATCAAGTTAGCTGCATTCGGATTATATTTAGCGCTGATAACCACCTGCGACGAATCTGGGAAAACAAGATTTTGAAAATTGAATAGACCCGAATTGCTGGTTATAGTTTCGGCCGATATGGGCTTGTTAGTAACCATTAAACGTAAGGCACCCTTTTTAATAGGCATCCCGGTAAGATCTCTTAATGTACCTGTAATATTAATCCCTTGTTCGGGGATATAATTTATTAAAGGAAATTTATTAGCTAAAATGTCCTTATACAAAAATCTTCGATATCCCTGTGTGAGCATTAATTTATCCAATTCTGCTAATTTTTTATCGTCAGTTTTGATAAAGTAATAATTAGGTTTCTCGATATAGCCCTTTAAAGTTGAGGTAAGTAATAAAGAACTCAAAATCGTAGTTTCGTTGTTGTCGTCGAAAGGTACTTTTTGCTCGTCGATAATCGAGATCGAAAAATCGCCCGCAACTGGTAAATTTGCTGTACTTGCATTTACTGTCAGCTTTACTTTTTGTCTCGGCTTGTAAGCGGGTAAATCTGTTTTTATAGCTAAATTAATTGCATTAGGATGAAGTACAAAGGCTAACCGCTCACTTAAAGGTTCGCTTTCGGTATTAAATAACGTAAGCTGGATAACACCTGAAGGTAAATCTTTTTTAGGGATTTTTAGACTAATTACCTGGCTTCCCAAAGTTGCTTTCGCGGCATAAAAAACAATATTATCGTTTTGAACTACAATAAAAAAGGTCTTGCCTTTATGAAGGTCAAAATAAGAAGTATTAGCAAGAATTTTTACATTAATAAACTCCGGGTTTGGAAGGCCAACCTGTAAGGCTATACCCGATGGGCTTGCCTTAGGAAGTTCGAAAGTTCGTGTAGAGCCGTCTTTAAAAGTCATTTTGGCCTTGTATTTTTTTCCTTCCTCTGGGGTAATGTAAAACGAGCCCATTCCGGCATGAGAAGGGCTAATGGCTAAAACCTCAGCATTATCGTCGGTTAAAAGACTCCCTTTCAAATCAACGCCCAGTCCAGCAGTATTAACTGCTTTGTAAGCCACCTGGTTGGGAATGCCGCTTATTAAGGTACCACCTTCCGGGAAAAACTGTAAATCGATCGTATTAACAGCTTGCTTTAAATCGAAAATTGTAGTGGCCGTTTCTTTATCTGTTGTATTAATAGTAGCGATAATACTTCCTTTGGTAATTGGTTCTTCTGCTTTACTATTAATCGTAACATTTACATAACCGTTTTGATCGGTAGTGCCTTTACCTTTAGCCACAATATCGTAATTTGAGGTAATATTCCAGCTTACCGCCTTATTGGCATAAATCTTCTTGTTTACATCTCTAAACTGTATTCTTGCTGTTGTTTTAATACCCTTGTCTATTTGTTCGGTATTATAGGTAATATTGGTAATAAGTTGTTTATCGATCGCTTCCCCAATCGGGATAGTTTTGGTAAAGAAATAATCATTGCTAAAATTAAGCATCCATAAGGTATATGCCCTTACGTAATAGTTACCCTGTTTGTAGTTTTGCATATTTATGGGGATATTTCCATAGGCCACACTATTTTTTACTGGTAATTTAACAGTCTGGATTAGCGAGTCTTTAGCATTAAACATTTCTACATAGACGATTTTACTAAAAGGGGATGGAATATTCTGTTCTATCGTTACATAGGCCTTAAACCATATCGTATCGGCAACTGCATAATAAGGCTTATCGAAATGCAGGTAAACTTTTTCTATAGGCTGCTCGTCGGCTAATTTTTTGGTTTTATTTAAGATATTGTTTAAAGCAACACTATCCTGCTGTGCAGAGGCAGAAAAACTTAACGTAAGAGAAAAAAGGAGCAGGGTAAAAAGGAGTTTAAATAATTTCATCAAAGCGGATTAAATTTCATCAAAAGGAATGTTTGCTAAATATATCGATTATTGATTAAGGGATGAACATTTGAGTTAATCTTTAACACATTTTTACAATTCAAGAGGGCTGTTAACAAAAGAACGGATGCTTAAAGATTAAGCATCCGTTCTTCTGAATTAGTTTTTAAGCCTTAAAGTTCAATCACAAATTCTGCTTTAGGTTGACGAACTTTTTTCATATTTACCAACCAATCGCCAACTTCATCGCGGTAACCTAAAGGTAATAAAGTAACACTCTTTAGGCCCTGTGCTGTTAAATTTAACAATTCGTCGATTTTTGGCCCATCAAAACCTTCCATTGGAGTTGCATCTACTTTTAAGAGGGCTGCCTCGGCTATAGCCATACCAAAACCAATATAAGCCTGGCGGGCTGCATGTTGGAAATTAACACTTGCAGTTCGTGGCAAATACATGTTATTTAGGGTTTGCTGATAGTCTGCAGTTGTTTCCTGTGGCAGGCCACGTTCTTTGTTGGCATGCGCAAAAACGTTATTAATTCTATCCTCGGTATAATTATCCCAGGCTGCGAAAATTAACAAGTGTGAAGAATCGATAATCTGTGCCTGATTATAAGCTAAAGGTAAAATCTGTGCTTTAAGTGCAGGATCGGTAACTACGATAACTTTATAGGGCTGTAAGCCAGACGACGTTGGTGCCAGACGTGCAGCCTCTAAAATTTGATCTACTTTTTCTTGTGGAACGGCTTGACCATTCATTTTTTTTGTGGCATATCGCCAGTTTAGGGCATTTATTAAACTCATTTTATGTTATTTTAAATTATATACTTAATTGTTGATGTTCTTAATGAAACCTTGTACTGCATCTTGTAAAATAAGTTGCTGAACGCTGTGGGGTGTAGCCGTAAGATTTGCCATGTTTATGGAGGTTAAACCATGAAGGATTGACCAAAACGTATGAAATTTTAACCTGATTTTTTCCTCATTATGTGCTTCATCCAGCAGATCCTGAATAGTGGCGATAACGATTGAACTAAAATTTCCGATTTCCGAAATCTGATTAACACGCTCACAGCTGGGCATACCAAGACCAAACATCATTTGATAATATTCTCTCTTAGCAAATGCAAATTCGAAATAGGCATCTGCAATAGCAGTTAATTGCTGCTCCGGATTAGAAAGTTTATTTTTAGCGTCGAGCAATGCCATGCTTAATTCGTCAAAGCCAAGCTTTACAAACTCTTCGAGTATCGCATCTTTGTTTTCGTAATGGGTGTAAACAACTGGTAAACTATAGCCTATTACTTCGGCTATTTTACGAATAGATACCGCCTGCCATCCTTCTTTTAAAACAATAGACCGCGCAGCACATAAAATTGAATCTTTAACCGCTTCTTTTTGTTTTAATCGCTTTTCTGTTGCCATTTGCTAAATAAGTTAACACTGTTAGCAAAAGTAAAAAGGATTATTGGTAATTGGAGTTATTACCATTTGTTTTGACTTTGAAAAGACTTACGAAGCCCATAAGACTTCGTAAGTCTGCCGAAGGGTTTTTAAATAACCGCTTCTTCCATATAGCTTTCTATCGGCGGGCAAGCGCAAATTAACGATCGATCGCCATAACTGTCGTTAACTCTGCCAACCGATGGCCAGAATTTATAAGCAGCCACATAAGGGAGCGGGAAAGCTGCGATTTGACGGCTATAACCATGTTCCCATTCGTTTGCAGTAACTAATGCTGCGGTATGTGGTGCATTCTTTAATGGATTATCGACTTTGTCTAAACCGCCATTTTCTATTTGAGAAATTTCATTTCTAATCGCGATTAAGGCATCGCAAAAACGATCTAATTCGTGTTTAGGCTCGCTTTCTGTAGGCTCGACCATTAAAGTCCCGGCAACCGGAAAAGAAACGGTTGGTGCATGGAAACCATAATCCATTAAGCGTTTAGCAATGTCGACCACTTCAATGCCGATGTTTTTGAAACCTCTACAATCTAAAATCATCTCGTGTGCACAACGGCCCTGACTACCCGAATACAACACCGGATAATGTGCCTCTAAACGCGCTTTCATATAATTAGCATTTAAAATAGCATATTTCGTTGCGGCAGTTAAACCCTCACCACCCATCATGGCAATATAAGCATGAGAGATAATTAAGATGGATGCCGAACCCCATGGTGCAGCCGAAACTGCAGGGATAGATTTCTCGTTGTTGATATCGACTACTGTGTGGCCTGGGAGGTATTTAACCAGATGTGAGGCTACCCCAATCGGACCCATACCCGGGCCGCCACCACCATGTGGAATGCAGAAAGTTTTATGCAGATTTAAATGACAAACATCGGCGCCGATATTAGCCGGACTAGTTAAGCCAACTTGTGCATTCATATTGGCCCCATCCATGTAAACCTGGCCACCATTTTGATGAATAATATTACAGATATCGATAATGCTTTCTTCGAAAACCCCATGGGTTGAAGGATAAGTAACCATTAAACAAGAAAGATTTGCTGCATGTTCTTCGGCCTTTGCTTTTAAATCGTCGACATCAATATTTCCATTCTCGAGCGATTTAACCACAATAATCTTCATCCCAGCCATTGCTGCCGAGGCAGGATTAGTGCCATGAGCTGAAGCCGGAATTAAAGCAATATGACGATGATGATCGCCGCGATCCTGATGGTAAGCCCTGATAACCATTAAGCCAGCATACTCACCTTGTGCACCTGCATTAGGCTGTAAGCTCATTGCTGCAAAACCAGTAATTTCACTTAACCATTTATCAAGCTCGTCGAATACTGTATAATAACCCAAGACCTGATCGGCAGGCGCAAATGGATGTACTTTACCAAATTCTGCCCAGGTAATCGGGATCATTTCGCTGGTCGCATTTAATTTCATCGTACAAGAACCCAAGGCAATCATAGAATGACATAACGAAAGGTCCTTAGTCTCGAGCGACTTAATATAACGCAACATTTCATGTTCGGAATGATGCGAGTTAAATATTGGATGTGTTAAAAATGCAGAATTACGTTGCAAATTAACAGGGATAGTAGTTTTTACATTTTCTATAACTGCTACATCGGCCGAAGAAATGCCTTTAACCTTCGAGAAAATGCGGATTAACAATTTCACATCTTCAAAAGAAGTTGTTTCGTCTAGGGCAATACTAACGAGATTACCCTTATAGTTAAGGTTAATATTATTGTCTAAACATTCTTTGTGGATTGAGTCTGTTAATGCGCCTAAGTCTAACTGAATAGTATCGAAGTAAGCCTTACTTAAAACCTTATAACCAATTTTGTTTAGCGATTCGGCCAAGGTTACGGTTAATCCGTGGGTACGTTCGGCAATTAATTTTAAGCCTGTAGGGCCATGATAGGCGGCATAAAAACCAGCCATAATAGCTAATAAGGCTTGTGCTGTACAAATATTGGAGGTTGCCTTATCACGACGGATATGCTGTTCGCGGGTTTGCAATGCCATGCGTAGGGCATAATTGTTATGACTATCGACGGTAACTCCTATAATACGACCTGGAATGGCACGTTTGTATTCGTCTTTTGTAGCAAAATAAGCAGCATGCGGGCCGCCAAATCCCATGGGTACACCAAAACGTTGCGTAGTACCTACCACCACATCGGCGCCCCATTCGCCTGGAGGCGTTAATAAGGTTAAACTTAATAGATCGGCAATTACCGTTAATTTAATATTTTGATGATGCAATGTTTCTGCAAGCTTCTTATAATCGAACACTTCTCCATTTCCAGCTGGATATTGAACGATAGCTCCAAAAAAATCGGAGGTAGCCGCAAATTGTTCATGATCGCCAATAACCAGTTCGATACCAAATGGATTGGCACGAGTCTTTAAAATGTCGATGGTTTGTGGAAATACTAAGGCAGACACAAAATATTTATTGGCCTGTTGGTTTTTCCGCAAACTGTATTGCATAAACATGGCTTCGGCTGCAGCAGTACCCTCGTCTAATAAAGAGGCATTAGCAATTTCCATTCCGGTTAAATCGATCACCATGGTCTGGAAATTTAATAAGGCTTGCAAACGGCCTTGTGCAATTTCGGCTTGATAAGGCGTATATTGGGTGTACCAGCCTGGATTTTCCATTACATTACGCAAAATTACTCCTGGTGTAATGGTATCGTAATAACCTTGTCCGATATAAGATTTGAAAACCTTATTTAAGGAAGCTGTTTGCTTTAAACTCGTTAAATAATCAACTTCAGACTTCGCCTTTGGTAAATTTAAAGGTCGTTTCAGTCTAATTGCTTGGGGAATAGTTTGTTCAATTAATTCGTCGATAGAATTTACGCCAATTGTTTGCAGCATCGCTTTGCTATCTGCTGTGTTTGGCGCAATATGACGGTCTTGAAAATCTTCCTGGTAATGGATGTTTAAACTCATGAAGTGTAGCAATAAATGATGGCGCAAAGGTAAGAAATCTGCGACTATTTTATAACATTAAATCCATTTTTAAACGTCATATTTTAGTTTCAGAACAAGAGGTTTCCGCTCTTATTTAACAACCTTCCAACCTTCTTCCTTATTTAATTTTAGGCGGTATGTTTTAGTAATAAAATTACTATTGTCGTTTTCATTTTTCTGAAAAGGAGCGAAAACAGTATTTACTTTTTTTAAGGATACCGTAACTTTTGCATTATTATCGTTTACCCGATTAAAATCGACAGGTTTTTCGCTAGCCAATTCATATTCGATTACCTTTACCGTAGCCTTGGTTTCGTCTTGTTTTAAAACTAGGTCGCTTGCTTTTTCTGTTAATTTAATAACATATACAAAACTACTATCTTTCGATAGAAATTTCTTTTTCCCTTCCTGCAAATCCATCGAAATGTAACCATCACTTTCTAGCAGCTTATATTTTTGGAGTTCAGTCATTTCACTTTTGCTATTGAACTTCATTTCGCCAAAATTGAAACGCGAGGTTTTATATTCTGGGTTGGCTTTTAAGTAATCGATAATTACGCCACCCGCTTCGTCGGCATTTATTTTGGCTACGTTTTTACAGCCTGTAAATGCCGCTGTCAATACTATAAAAGCTAGTAATAATTGATTCTTCATAAGGTTTTTGTTTTAAAGATATTTCCCTTTTTTATATTTTCCAAATTTGGAAGAATAAGTGCGCTCAGGATTACCAAAACACCAAGCCAACGGATAAGGTTAACCTGTTCGTGTAAAACGAGACTCGACATCATCACAGCCACAGGTAATTCGGCTGCACTTAATATCGAACTCAAAGACAGGCCTGCTTTTGGAATACCAGCGGCAAAGCATAAGGGCGGAATTACTGTTCCAAAAACTGCTAAAATGAGTCCCCACTTTAATAAACTTCCGCCTAGTGCACCATTCGTCAGAAACTGTGGTGGTAACACTATAAAAATTAATATACAAGCCCCGGTAATCATTAAGGCACTCTTTTTTAAAGGCGGATATTCATTTCCCAATTTTCCATTGAGCATAAGAAATACAGCATAGCAAAATGCTGCCAATAAACCATAAATAATTCCTTCAATAGAAAGTTCATTGGTGTTAGTTGTGGTAAATCCGCTGGCGAGCATTGTTCCGGCAAGTACAAAGAAGATCGCAAGGAGCTGCATTTTTCCAGCCTTTTTCCGGTAAATTAAGAATTCTAAAAGTACGCTGATCCAGACAAATTGCATTAGTAAAATAATAGCTAAAGAGGCAGGAACCAATTTTACACATTGATAATAAAATATACTTACTAAACCGGTAAAAGTTCCGGCGGCTAATAATTTGAACCAATGTGTTTTTAAGATGGGCTTTGGCTTATTACTGGTGTTATTTTGAATAAAATAAAGCGACCACAATAAGATGGCCCCAAAAAAAGCCTGGGTACCCGTTACGTCACTAAGGGAATAACCTTCGCTATAAGCTAATTTTACAAAAGTAGAAAGGATGCCGAAACTACAGGCACCAAAAAGTACAAGGATTACTCCTTTAAGCATAAGAGTTTTTTAAGGTATATAAAATTAGCCTGGTGCTTTAAACTTTCAATTGTTTTAAGTAAAGCTGAATAGTATTTTCTAAGCCGAAATATAAAGCATCACTAACTAAGGCATGGCCAATAGAGACTTCTAATAAATTTGGAACTTGCTGAGCAAAGTATTGGAGATTGTTAAGGTCTAAATCGTGACCTGCATTAATTCCTAGGCCTAATTCGGTCGCTTTATTTGCCGCAACCTTATAGGGTGCTATTGCTTTTTCTTTATTCCGATAAAATTCGCTGGCATAAGCTTCGGTATAAAGTTCAATCCTATCGGTGCCTGTTGCCAATGCACCTTCGACCATTTCGATAACAGGATCGACAAAAATAGATACCCGGATCCCTTCATTCTTAAAAATGGAGACCATTTCTTTGAGGTAAGCTTGTTCTTTTAATGTATTCCAGCCATGGTTCGAAGTAAGCTGGCCTAATACATCGGGTACCAGTGTAACCTGTGCCGGCTGGTTAGCCAAGACAAGGTCGACAAATTTTTGTTCCCGGCAATTGCCCTCGATATTAAATTCGGTTGCAATAGCAGCCTTTAAATCGAAGGTGTCCTGATAACGAATATGCCGCTCGTCGGGGCGTGGATGCACAGTTATGCCCTCTGCGCCAAAACGTTCACAGTCTAATGCTACTTTAACGAGGTCTGGATTATTACCACCCCGGCTATTGCGTAAAGTTGCAATTTTGTTAATGTTGACCGATAATTTTGTCATTGCGCAATGATGGCGTTTATAATAAGGCCTTAGTTTGTGGTTTTCCCTTTTTTTGGTACCAGGGTAATTGTTTTGGCTTTAAATCTGTTATTTACAATTTCGCCAGTTACTACTGCTTTATCTATCGCATTACAAAATCCGTGTTCGGCATGCGCATCGCCAAAATCGTCGACCGTTTTTCCATCCACAAAATAGCTTTTTCCGTCTATTCTGATCGCTAAATCGCAGCTTTTGCCGGGCATCTTAAACTGGCACTCGCCACAGGCGATTTCTACCGTTTGATTTTTGATCACTGATTTGGTTTCGGTAGTTTTCTTTTCAGTAGTTTGTGCAATTGCAGCAAGACTAAATAAGCCTAAGCATAAGGCAAATATTAACTTTTTCATTCGTATATAATTGTTTTTATATTCGATTAAAAGTTAACTAAGGGCTATGCAGCCCTTAGTTAACTCCAATTTAGTATCTGTAAGTATCGGCCTTAAATGGACCATTAACCGAAACGCCAATATAATCGGCCTGGTGCTGGTCTAAAACATCTAGTTCTACACCAATTTTCTCGAGGTGTAAACGCGCAACTTTTTCGTCGAGGTGTTTAGGTAATACATAAACTTTATTTTCGTATTTACCAGGATTGGTCCAAAGCTCTAATTGTGCTAAAGTTTGGTTGGTAAACGAATTACTCATTACAAAACTTGGGTGGCCGGTTGCACAACCTAAATTAACCAAACGGCCTTCGGCTAGGATAATTACATCTTTACCGTCGATGGTATATTTATCAACCTGTGGTTTAATTTCGACTTTAGTATTGCCGTAAGTACCATTTAACCAAGCCATGTCGATTTCATTATCGAAGTGGCCAATATTACATACAATAGCTTTGTCTTTCAATGCCCTGAAATGTTGTTCGCGAACGATATCACAATTACCAGTAGTGGTTACCACAATATCCGCTTCTTTAATAGCGGTTGCTAGTTTCTTCACTTCATAGCCTTCCATTGCAGCTTGTAAAGCACAAATTGGGTCGATCTCGGTTACGATTACCCGTACACCCTGCGAACTTAAAGACTCGGCCGAACCTTTACCCACATCGCCATAACCACAAACAACAGCTACTTTACCCGCCATCATTACATCGGTAGCGCGACGAATAGCATCAACTAACGATTCGCGACAGCCATATTTATTATCGAATTTAGATTTAGTTACCGAATCGTTTACGTTAATTGCAGGTAAGTGCAATGTTCCGTTTTTCATTCTTTCGTACAAACGGTGAACACCAGTAGTGGTTTCTTCAGATAAACCTTTAATTGCAGCAATTAACTCAGGGAATCTATCAAATACCATATTAGTTAAATCACCACCATCGTCTAAAATCATGTTTAAAGGCTGGCGATCTGCCCCAAAGTGCAACGTTTGCTCAATACACCAGTCGAATTCCTCTTCGTTTAAACCTTTCCAGGCATAAACCTGAATCCCTGCTGCGGCAATGGCTGCTGCGGCATGATCCTGAGTAGAGAAAATATTACATGAAGACCAGGTTACTTCTGCGCCCAGTTCTACCAAAGTTTCGATTAAAACGGCAGTTTGAATGGTCATGTGCAAGCAACCCGCAATGCGGGCGCCTCTTAAAGGTTTCGATGGACCAAACTCTTTACGTAAACTCATCAAGCCTGGCATTTCTGCTTCTGCTAATCCGATTTCTTTACGGCCCCACTCTGCCAGTGAAATGTCCTTAACTTTATAAGGTACATAAGTTGTCTCTACTGATGACATATAATTTGTTTTTAATTAATTGGTAATCAATTTTTGATTAATAAGTTTACAAAAGTAATCAATTTAGATGTGAAAAATAAGAACGTTCGAAATTCCCTAGTTATATTTAGCTAAGTTTAATGGGAATTAATTTTTTAGTTTTTTAAAACAAAGCGGGGATTACAGGCCATCTGACCATATTATTCTGTAGCGGATTGACCATTAGGAATAAACTATGTTTATAACAACCTAGTTGTTTATATTTTGAGGTGGTCGAACCCTTCGAAATCCCCAGCCTATCCTGCAATTCCACTACCTATGGTGTAAAAATAAATCCAAACCCAATATAGTCGGCCTCAACTTTATGGATATAGGCTTTTCCTTGTAGTGCTACCCAGTTTTTTACATCGTATCTCAGGCCTGTTGTCCAGTAGGTGTTGGTATGTCTGACGCTATTGTAATGCAGGTAATAACCGTACTTGAGCATTAATGCAAGCTTACCCATCCAAAAATCGGGACCTACGGCTAAGCCAACGCGCCAATGATCATACGAATTGGCAAACAATTGTTTGGCATAAGCATTGTTTAACGAATCGTACACCGAATGATAATATACGGCATCCACGCCACCACTTATTCCAATAGCGTTGCCTAAACGGTAGTTGTAGTAGGCATTTAAACCAGTTTTAAAATGCCCGCCTTTACTTTGATAATCACCTCTTCGGCCTATATTGACCCCAAAATCGAAACTATACTTTTTATACTCAGACTTGGCATTCGTGGTGTCAATATGCTTTGGATAAGGTGAGAGGGAATGGATAATGCCGATGCCTAAATTAACGGTGTTCATTCCTTTATTGGGGATCCTAAGCGATGCACTCGAATGATGCAATAAATCTATGCCAGCTGATAAGCTGGTGCTTGAGGTAATTGGGGTAGTTATTTTTAAGGCGCCCCTTACTGCAAAATTGATACGACTGCCGATAAGGGGATTTTGATTGGTAAAAAAAGTTTTGCTAACATAGCTAAGGCCAAGTGCAGGAGAAAACAGGAATTCGGTTTGTTTTGCCTTTAGTAACAAAATGCTAAGGGCGCCAAGTACGGCATGAGAATCCCCAAACATAGCTTCTCTTGGATCATTCAGTATTTTAATATTACCCATGTTTTTGTAATTGTAAACAAGGTCGATGCTTTTAAGGTTTAAGCTGCGCATCCATGCTTTAGGGTTGTTTTCTGTATTGATATGGTAAAGAAATTCAGCTCCATAGGCTGTTCCGGTTAACTTTCGGCCATCAGTAAATGTGGCAAATGATATTTGTGGACTAAACTCGAGGCTGTTTGCGGACTGTGTTTGCGCTTTTGAAAATTGAAAAGAGAGGATGAGACTAAGGAATAGGAATAGATTTTTTGGCATCTGTGTTTCTATAATTAATTCATTTGCTAGATAAAAGGAATAAAAATTGGGGATAAAGCTATAAGAATATTTTTAATTAAAGTGATAAGAAAAGATGATGGAACCATATTTGTAGGCTTTTGCGGCACTCTCTACCTCTTTTGTTAATTTATGGAATTTGGTTTGTACTTCTTCGCCGTAAGCGTGTGAGCCGATCATGTAATTGTACATCTGGCGCGTGAGACCAATACGGATTATATAATTTCTGACCAACTTAAAAATCAAGTATTTTTTTACCAAAAGCAGCATAAATATCGTTTTTAGTCGTATATCCTAATTCGTTTTTGTAGGATTGCGCATGGCAAAAAACGCTTGATGCCAGGAATAAAGTAGTTGTGAATAGGTATGTGGCCGACTTGCGTTGAACTTGCATACGTTAATTTGATTACAGTATTAGTTATTATCTGCCAACTGCTAAATACTTGTTTTACTGTAAGTCAGTTTATTGTTATTTTTATACGTAATAAATATAAGCGCATAATCTTTGCTATCTTTGCTTATTATTTAAAAAAGAAAAAATGTATCCTGAATATTTAGTTGAACCTATGCGTGCCGAATTAACAAACGTAGGTTTTGAAGAATTAAAATCTGCTGAGGCAGTAGATAGCGCCATTAAAAGTGAAGGAACTGTATTTGTTGTGGTTAATTCTGTTTGTGGCTGTGCAGCTGCAAATGCACGTCCTGCTGCAAAAATTGCAGCATCAAATGCGAAACATCCAGGCAAACTGGTAACCGTTTTCGCGGGTATGGAGAAAGAAGCAGTCGATAAAGCAAGAGCTTATATGCTACCTTTTCCGCCATCGTCGCCATCAATGGCATTATTTAAAGATGGTAAA
Source organism: Bacteroidota bacterium (assembly GCA_040388055.1). Taxonomy (GTDB): domain Bacteria; phylum Bacteroidota; class Bacteroidia; order Sphingobacteriales; family Sphingobacteriaceae; genus Pedobacter. The sequence goes on along the minus strand of JAZKCO010000002.1, from coordinate 121,982 downwards.
TTAGTGCACATGATAGAGCGTCACCAGATTGAAGGCCGTCCGGCACAAATGATTGCGGATAGCTTAATTGGTGCTTTTGAACAATATTGCTAGTTTGGATTAAAGGTTGTTTATGAGGGCTTTAGCTTTTAAAAGTCCTTATTAAGCAATTTTTCTAGTTCGCCAAAAGATACATTCATCCGTACCCGGCCCTGTTTAGCATAGGCAATTTCTCCAGTTTCTTCGGAGATAATAACGGCTACTGCATCAGTATTTTCCGAAATTCCGATCCCAGCTCTATGGCGCAAGCCGAATTGGGGTGGTAGTTTATCGTTATCGGTTAAGGGTAAGATACAGCTGGCGCTTTTAATTTTATTCTCTGCAATTACCACTGCACCATCGTGCAAAGGACTGTATTTTTGGAAAAGGCTTTCTAATAATCGTTTCGATATTTTGGAATCGATAATTTCACAGCTATTCGCAAAGAGCTGGTCGTCGTAAAATTTTACGAATACGATTAATGCACCGGTTCTTGTTTTTTTCATGCTTTTACAAGCATCGATAATCGGTTTAATCCGAAGCAGGTTATCCCTCTCTAAGTCTTTACTGCCAAATAAATGACCCCACCAGGCCTTGTTTTTTTGCAGAAATGTATTTTTTCCAATATGCAATAAAAAGCGCCTTATTTCGGGCTGGAAAATAACAACTAAAGCAATAATACCCACACTCATAAATTTATTGATGATGGCGGATAATAACTCCATGTGCAACGACTTGACTACATAATAGAAAATGAGAATAATAAACATTCCCAGTAACAGGTTTACTGCTAATGTATTTCTAATGAGGCTATAGATGTAATAAATGAGCACCGCTACCAATAAAATATCTATAACATCTACCGCTGTAATTTTAAGGAAATCGAAATCGAGGCTCTTCATGCTAGCACAAGTTAGTTAATTTTAATAAGGTGTTTTCAATTTTTCTATTAAAGTAATACACTCCCGGGCTTCTGTTACATCGTGCACCCTTAAAATAGCCGCTCCTTTTAATAAGGCCACTGTATTTAAGACGCTGGTACCATTAAGCGCATTTTCACTTTTAATGCCGAGCACTTTGGTAATCATCGATTTTCTCGAAAAACCAACCAATATTGGAAGCTCAAAACAGTTTAAACTATCCAATTTTTGGAGTAATTCGTAGTTATGGCCAATTGTTTTTGCAAAACCGAAGCCTGGGTCGATTACCAGGTCTTTAACGCCTTTGCTATACAGGATGGCTATCTTTTCTGCGAAATAGGTTAATATTTCGTTCATTATATCCTCATAGGATGGGTTTTGTTGCATATTATGCGGCATCCCTTTCATGTGCATCATAAGGTAAGGCACATTTAATCGGGCTACAGTATCGAACATTGCCGGATCTAAATTCCCCGCCGAAATATCATTAATAAGATGGGCCCCAGCCTCAATAGCTGTTTCGGCTACTTTTGCTCTAAAAGTATCTATAGAAAGCAAGGCTTCGGGGAATTCTTTTGTAATTGCCTCTATTACAGGTAGTAATCTTTTTAACTCCTCTGTTTCGCTTACGTCGGCCGCACCTGGCCTCGACGAATAGGCACCTATATCGATAAACCTCGCACCCGCTGCTAAGAAAGTGGCTGCTCTTTGCAGGGCGGTATCGACGGTATTTATCCGGCTATTAGGATAAAACGAATCGGGTGTTAAGTTTAGGATTGCCATTACGGCTGGTGTACTCAAATCTATAGATTTCCCCTTGCTATTTAGTGTTACTTTTCGGTTTAAAAATGTATCTTTAGCCATAATTTAATACAAAAATAGGCATTAATATAGCTTTAAGCTAAATATTTTAATTGTTTTGGCAGTAAACACTTCACAAGAATTTGATCAGGTAATAGCGGGATGTAAATCGCTGTTTTTAAAGAAGACTAAAGATTATGGTACCGCTTGGCGCATTCTGAGGCCGGCATCAATTACAGATCAGATCTTTATTAAAGCACAGCGGATCCGCACCTTAGAAGAAAAAAAAGTCTCAAAAGTTGGAGAAAATATTGCTTCAGAATATATAGGCATTGTAAATTACTGTGTAATTGCCATGTTGCAACTGGAATTAACCGATTCCGAATCTTTAGAAATGGAGGTAGAATTGGTGGAGCGGTTATTCGATAAGTCTATAACGGAAACCAAAGAATTGATGTTTGCCAAAAATCATGATTATGGCGAAGCCTGGCGGGATATGCGTATTAGCTCTTTAACTGATCTAATTTTAATGAAAATTTTTAGGGTTAAACAAATCGAAGATAACCTGGGGCATACACTGGCTTCGGAAGGAGTGAAAGCCAATTACCAGGATATGTTAAATTATGCAGTTTTTGCGCTTATTAAACTGGAAGGGGAATAAAAGGTCGATGTTACGGATTGTTAATTGGAGGATTAGATGCATAAAATAATATTTTCAAAAAGCAGGTAAACTAAAGTGTTTCAAATTATGTCTCAGGTCTTAAGTCTTAAGTCTCCAATCTCCTACTTCATATCTCTTATCTTTAGATGGTTTGTAGGTGTTTTATTTATCTTTTCGGGGCTGATTAAAGCGAATGATCCTCTGGGTTTTGGCTACAAACTGCAAGAGTATTTCGAAGTATTTCATCTGGGGTTTTTAAGCGACTGGGCAACTAGTATTGCTATTTTGCTTTGCGTTCTGGAAATTGTATTAGGCGCCTTATTACTTCTGGGCTTTTGGTATAACCGGGTTGCCAAGGGACTTTTGGTGCTCATCATTTTTTTTACTTTTCTAACCTTTGTTTCGGCAGCCTTTAAAGTCGTTACTTCTTGTGGTTGTTTTGGCGACGCCATTCCACTTACACCCTGGCAATCGTTTACCAAAGACTTAGTGTTGCTGGTCATGATTATCTATTTATTTGTGCATCGCGAGCAGATAAAACCGGCGACTAACAATCCCGCCTGGCAACGCGGATGGCTCGTAATAGTGCTTAGCATTTCTTTGTGTTTTGGCATATTTACCTATAATTATCTGCCGATTTTAGATTTTTTACCTTATAAAATTGGTTCTAGCATTCCCGAATCCATGAAAATTCCGGAAGGCGCTCAACCCGACGAGTTTTTAATTAGGTATGAGCTTAAAAACCGGGTAACTGGGAAAACGAAAACGATGAGCGATAAAGACTACATGGCGCAAGAAATATGGAAGGACGAAAATTGGGAAGTAATCGGGGAACCAGAAAAGGAATTAATCAAAAAGGGTTACGAAGCGAAAATTAAAGACCTGATCATTACCGATGCTTCAGGTACCGACTACACTAAGGAACTAATAGAAAACCCTTATTATAATTTAGTGGTAGTGGCTTATAATTTAAAAGAGGTAAACGAAGAGGCGGTTGCTAAAACAAATGCACTGGCATTAAATGCGGTCGAACAATTTAATATCCGATCGGTTTTATTAACTTCGAACTCTGCACAGGATGCTGCTGTTTTTAGTCAGAAAATGAAACTTTTTATGGAGGTATTTTATGCAGATGCAGTACCTTTAAAAAGTATGGTAAGAGCAAATCCCGGAGTGCTATTGTTAAAGAATGGAGTAATTATTAATAAATGGCATTATCATAACCTGCCAACCTTTGATGAACTCTCCGCAAAATATTTCAGTAAATAATGGGAGCTTACGCAATTCGAAAATTTCTTTATGGACTCGCTGTTATGGCTGGTGTGGTCTTAATCGTATTTATATTGTTTAATATTTTGCCTGGTGATCCGGCCCGAATGACAATGGGGCAACGTTCTGATGTACAATCTCTGGAGGCTGTACGTAAAGAATTTGGCTTAGATCGTTCCAAACCCGTTCAGTTTTTCCTTTATGTTAACGATTTATCGCCAATTAGCATTCATCCAAATACCGGAGAAAATCAGGAAAAATATCATTATCAAAAACTGTTTAAAGTAGCCAACGATGTTGTCGTTATTAAAGTGCCTTATTTGCGCCGGTCTTATCAAACCAAAAGAGATGTAACAACCATTTTATCCGAAACAGTTCCCAATACTTTTGTATTGGCGTTAACCGCCATGATCTTTGCCACAATAATTGGAGTCTTTTTAGGGGTTTTATCGGCGGTACATAAAGATACCTGGATAGATAATGCTGCCAACTCGTTTGCGATCTTAGGCATTTCGGCACCTTCTTTCTTCGCAGGGATTATTATTGCCTGGCTTTTTGGGTTTGTGCTGGCCGATTATACAGGTTTAAATATGAGTGGAAGCTTATATAGCTACGATCCATTTAAAGGCGAAATCATTACCTGGAAAAATCTTTGGTTACCCATGATCACTTTAGGTTTAAGGCCATTAGCAATTATTGTTCAGTTAACGCGTAGTGCAATGCTCGATGTGCTGGCGCAGGACTATATCCGTACCGCCAAAGCCAAAGGTTTGAGCCGTAATGCCATTATTTATAAACATGCGCTAAAAAACGCTTTAAATCCCGTTATTACAGCTATTTCGGGCTGGTTCGCTTCCTTATTGGCAGGCTCTTTCTTTGTCGAATATATTTTTGGGTACAATGGCTTAGGTAGAACTACCGTAAATGCTTTGGAAATGTCCGATTTCCCGGTGGTAATGGGTTCTATATTATTTATAGCTTTTGTATTCGTAGTGGTTAATATTCTGGTTGATGTTTTATATGCTTGGGTTGATCCAAGAGTGAAATTGGCATAAATGGGTTGTAGGCAACTTAAAGACACAATGCGATGAAAATTTTCCTTATCGGATTTATGGGCTGTGGTAAGAGTACCAAAGCAAAACAGTTAGCCCAACGCTTAGCTTGCCCGGTTATAGACCTGGATGCGGTTATTGTAAAAGAGCAAGGCCAAACTATTGCCGAGTATTTTGCCGAGTATGGTGAAGCGGCCTTTAGAACATTGGAACAGGCAACACTTCAAAACTATCCTTATCCCGAAACTTGCGTTGTAGCCACTGGCGGCGGATTACCTTGTTTTTTCGACAATATGGATTGGATGAATGCTAATGGTAAAACCGTTTACCTGCAAATGGCACCCGCTGCATTGGTTTCCCGCTTACATAACCGGCAAAAACGCCCTTTAATTGCGGCTATGGACGACGAGCAATTATTAGCATTTATAGTCAAAAAACTTGCCGAACGCGACCCTTTTTATACTAAGGCACAATATGTCGTAGACGCTTTTGATTTAGATGCCGAAACCCTGGAGAAAAAGCTAAAATCCTAAACCTAAAAACTTACGAAGTTTTTAAAACTTAGTAAGTCTAAGTAAGTTAGGTTGTTTCGTTGTATAAAAAAAGCAATGAACGATTCTCGGTAAGAAAACTTATTTCAACTGTCCTAAATATACCTCCACTTGTTTCTCCAGTTCGAGTGTTGCTACTTTAATCGTTGAACCCACTTTAGTTGTTTGCGCATTTACGGGCATTGTCGAGATCGTCGCCAATGCATTGGTATACCATTTTGCCCATGTTTCCAGGATGTGGTTTTCGGTCGTTGCGGGTTTCCCCTCGGCGATCGCTTTTTTGCTTAATTCGAATTCTGTTTTTAGCCGTATTAAAGCATCGGTCTTAACTTGTTTAACGGTAGCAATAGCCGTATTCTCGTCGGCCGTAATTAAAGTATAAGCTGCAGTTAAAGCACTTACGCCAACATTTTTCATAGTAGTTGCTGATACTTTATCGATCCTATCGTTATCAGTATGATAAAATACATCAGTAAAATGCCACATCAACAGGCCAGGTATTTTATTTTGTAGAAACGGTGTATGGTCACTTCCGCCTTCGAAAGGATTAAAATTAACTGTCCAATTGGCAAACTTACCTTGCTCTTTACAGATATCGAAAATAAAATCATTGAAATAATGTGGGAAAAGATCCTTTTCCTGCACATTGCCAGCGCCCCATTCGCTGTGTTTGTCGGTCCCCCTGGTCCAGATTGCAGATGGATCGGGCATTTTCTCGATAAGGAAGGAACCTCCTGTTTTTTGCGTATCCTCACCTACCATATCTAAACTCATTCCCCACAAAATACCTTTAGCTCGTGTCGTATCTTCTTTAATATATCTTCCTGTCGAAACGATTTCATCACCCCATAAAAAAGTTAGGGTACGCTGAGGCTTAAGGGCGCCTGTTTTTATCAAAGTGGCCGTTAGCCTAGCCATTTCGGCCAGTGTACCTACTCCTGTAGCATTATCGTTAGCGCCTGGTTCTTGCACATGAGCACTATAAACAAAACGCTCATTGGGTTTAACAGTACCTTTTACATTGGCAACAATAGTTAATTCTTCTGCAGGGTATATTTTGGTTTCGATGTTAACTTTTAATTCGACTTTTCCTTTTAAACAAGCGGCTTTCAATTTTTCTTTTGCGCCATACGAAAGAAGTAGAGACCAGATCCCCGCATTGGCTTGCATACTTCCAAATTGAATCGAAGTCTGATGAACCTCTGGTTGCGTATATTTTGGCATCGAATAGCCCATAACGCCAATGGCACCTACTTTTACCGCTGCACCAACGAGCCTTCCCGCAGAAACCTCTCCAAATACGATTTTTCCTTTTAGGTCTTTTCCTTCGAAATCTGCCGGTGTTCCCTTACCAACATATACAACTTCTGCGGTAACTCCCCCGGCTGGCGTCGATGGGCAGTTAATAGGGATCATGTTACGATTAGTCTGATAAGCAATAAGTGGTTGTGTCTCTCCTAATAGGATTACACTTGCATTTACCGGCTCCCAAGTATTACGTTTCATTGGGCGTTTTTCGATACGATAGGTTAGGGGCGCTTCAAATTCGCTAGTTTGCTCCTCTACATAGCCTGCTTTTTTGAGTATATCTTCTACATAATGAATGCTGGCATTAAATCCTGTATTTCCGGGTACACGAAAATATTTCTCTACAAAAGCTGTAGTTTCATAAGCATTTTTTTCTTTAAAGCCAGCACGGGTTAATTTGAAATAATTTGCAGTTTGGCTTTGAGCAAATAAGCTGGTTGATAAAAGTGTGAGTACAAAGAAAAGAGTTGTTTTCATGGTTGTTTCTAAAACCGAAAGATAGTATTTTATCCTTGATCTGAGAGTCTCTTTTTCTTTACAAAAATGATTTGAAACTGAAGCAGATTTTATTTGCTACCTCGAATCTGATGGTCGTCCGAAATTGGACCGGACCCGATAATCCAAAATAAAACTAAAAGATTAAGTACAATTAAAATAAATATGTACCAATTGTAATTGATAAGCCGTTGCCGGGAAACAGTATTTTCTATAGAGGGGTTAAACCTCGCAGGTCTGCAGGAAACCTGCGAGATTTGAAGAGCTAGCATCCTGCATTCTAACAAAACTCGTTGTTTATTCTCCTAAGAACGATCAAAAAAAAGCGCTTTAATCCTTACCTTTTTTCAGTTTAACAATCTCTTGCTCAATAACCTGATTAAGGTCGACTTTTGGTTGCGACATAACGAATATTTGTGTTCCTTTTTCGCGGGCAAATGGATTTTCTATCCGACCAACTGAAACGATATGCCCAAGCAGTGTTTGCTCTCTGCTAAGATCGGTATCGTCTGCCTCCTTAATGCGGATTAAGGTTTTAATTTCCCGCCCTAAATTCATCCAATTAATATAATCTGCATTAAACGAATGGGCTTCCAAGCCCTTAATCTTAGTGTAATAATTAATAGCTCCGGCTTCTCCGTAATTATTACAAAGGATAAAAACATGTTCTTTATCGGGTAAACTATTATAGACCGAATCTGTTTTACGGGCAAGCTCTTTCCAGCCTAGCATATCGGCAAAATCCTGAGCAATAGGATGTTTCTTTCCATCTTCCCAGGTATGTGAACTGAAGGGTTTGTTGGCTTTAGCTGCTTGTACATAATCGGCGGGGGTGCGGCTTGGCATGGTAAGTCTGGATAAGGGCCAAAAGATAAATAAGATCATCGCAATAACCACGAAACGCAGGTAATAGACCCAGCCTTTTCCCCAGATTTCGCTAAGATAAATTGCCCCAAAAGCAAAAAAGATAGGGTAGAGCCCTATGGCATAATAGGGTTTGGCTTTTAAAAAAACAAACAGTGCGATAGTAAAGACGTAAGACCAAAATAAAATACGATAAGGCTTAAATGGCGGGTAACTAAAAAAAGAAATAAAAGCAGCGATGAGAATAAAAATGGAACCCAAAAAGAAAAAAACCTGCTCTTTAAGAAAATCCAACCTGCTCACATTCACTAATTGCGTATCATTTAACTCTTTTAAATGCTTAAAGACAGGGAAATCATTTTGATATTGCCAAATCAAGTTCGGACTAATAAGGAGTAACCCCAAAGCCAGCGCAGCATAAAATTGTGGCATTAAAAACACCTTTCTTTGAGGGCTTAATAATAAAGCAGGTGCCAGTGCGATAAGGCAAAAAGCAATATTGTATTTGTTAAGAAAACCAATGGCAAAAGTAACGGCCATAAGATAAAGCCATTTTGGTTGTGCGGTTTGGATAAATTTTATTAAGGTATAAAAGAGGAGGGTCCAGCAGAGAATATCTAAAGAATTCGGTTGGTATAATATATTGAGCCTTAATAAAGTAGATAAGGTAAGGCCTAGTGCAGCTAAAAAACAAGCAAATAAACTGCCTTTTAAAGCCTCGATTGTTTTCCAGACCACCAGAATAGTTAGCGCTCCGAAAAGAGCCGGAAAAAATCTGATCCAAAAAACAGAATTACCGAGTTGGAGGATTAACCAGGAAATCCAGGAAGTAACCGGCGGAACCGACTGATAGCCCCAAGCCAGGTGTTTAGCCTGGTCTAAATGCAGAAACTCATCACGGTGTAGTTCATATATCGGATTAACCAATACATATTGCAGGGCTATTTTAATAATTACAAATAGCGAAAGTAGAATAGTTTGTTTTTTCAACATAATATGAGCCAAATTATATGTATATGCTTATATTTCAATAAGTTGTTATTAAGTTTATAAGAACTATCCTTACTAAGGATAAGGTAAAAATGATATATTTAACTTTAATTGATACTTATTTTATTTATATATGGATGAGAAAATAACTACCTGTCAATGCGCAAAATCAGAGGATAAGATTTGGATAGAATTATTGAGATATTTCATCCACAATTTGCTTTACCCTGCATTTTTAGGCACTTTTATTGTATCTGTTTTTGATAATTTTCATGCCGCTAAAAGTCTAAATTTGATAATTGCTTTTGCGCTTATTATTTTTTATTGCTGTGATTATCTCTATAGCCATGTGATTAAAAGTTATAAGTTAAAATTCCTAATATTTGACTTTATTGTTATAGTAGCGCTTGTATTTTCTTTTTATGGGATCGATTTATCGGCCAAAGGAGACCTGCCAAATATTTATCGACTCTTTTTACCTTTTGTTGGTTTCTTAGGGCTTTTCTTAATTTGGGATATTTGCTGTAGAAATAAAAATAAAAATAATGAGCCGATAAAATTTTTTTACTTAAAGTTAATAGGTTGGGAAGTGCTAATATTACTTGCGTACGCCAGCTTTTTTTTCTTTTATTATAAAAATTTAATAAACCGGAATGATCTATATATAGTCTTTATCATTTCTTTATACCTATCGTCAGCTTTTTATTTCTATATGGCTTTAGAAAAGGCAAAATTATTTAAATAATGACTATTTCTTTCCAGCTCTTTTATTTAACTCGTCTATTGGCATGTTCATCATCCGACCTACTGGTTCTTTACCCCGATAAGTAATTACTTTTAATACCGTTGCATCGATAGGTGGTACTAATGGGCTGGTATATTTAGGATAAAAATTGTCTGGAAAAGAATTGTCGAAGCTATAATAAATATCGAGGCCCTCTATTTCGGTGCTTAAGCTAATGGCTAACTGCCTGTCGGCACTTCTTTTAACCGTAAAAATTGGGTCATAAACACTTGGTGCATATTTCGTTTCGGCAACATTTAAGCGCTTAAAATGCTGTTCTGTGCGCGCAAAAAAATTAGTCCAGTTTTTTTTCTCTTTCGGGCTCCATACCGATTCGGCAATAGCAAAACCCCGTGGCCAGGTCATGTATTCGGCCTGACGGATATTATAAACCTGTTCTGTCCATAAATTAGCCTGTCCACCTTTAATATAAATCGGGTCGACACCTTCGGGTACTGGATCGAACTCGTAAGTTTTGCTTAGGCGTAAAGAGGCATAGACTTTGGGTTCGGTAATGGCATCGGCTTGCATATAATCGATGTAAGCAAATTGGGTAGGGCTCATTACGACCTCATGGCCAGCTTTAGCAGCTTCTGTGCCATATTTCATCGATCTCCAGCTCATAACGGCTGCATTTTTAGAAACGCCACCTTCTAAAACCTCATCCCAGGCCATAAATTTTTTACCTTTCGACTGGATAATTTTCTCCAGCCTTCTTTCGAAGTAACCTTGTACCTCGGGAATGGTTTTTAAACCTTCGCGTTTCATTAAGCTGGCAATCTGTTCGTTCTTTTCCCAAAAATTATGCGGTGCTTCATCGCCACCCACATGGATGTATTCGAAAGGAAAAAGCCGGGCAATCTGCGAAAATACGGTATCTAAAAAGACATACACTTTCTCATTAGCAGGAGAAAGTGTATTATCGACTAATGCTATTGGTGGAGCTCCTCGACTCCAGTCCATAATTTTCTCGCCACTACGAACTTTATAATTAACCGCATCGGGTGTGCCAGACAACTCCGGGTAAGAGGCAATCGCTGCAAGACTATGCCCGGGAACATCAACTTCCGGTAAAATATTTACAAAACGCGCTTTGGCATAGGCCACTAACTCTTTAATATCCTCTTGAGTATAGAAACCACCATAATTACGGGGTTCGTCGGGTTTAGGAGGAATAAAATCGCCGAAACTACCTACACGTTTTACATTCCATGCCCCTACTTCGGTAAGCTTTGGCAGGCCTTTAATTTCAATTCTCCAGCCTTCATCGTCTGTTAAATGCAAATGAAGAATATTATACTTATAGCGCACCATCGCGTCGATGTATTGCTTTACTTCTTGTTTGGTAAAAAAATGACGAGCTACATCAAACATAAGGCCACGCCACCCTAAACGTGGATAGTCGGTTATCTCTACGCAAGGGATTGCCCATTTTATTCCTTTTACCTCCTCTTTACTTTCGATAGCTGCCGGTAACAATTGTACTAAGGTTTGTACCCCATAAAAAAGACCAGCAGGCTTATTAGCACTAATAATTACCTGTTTTAAACCCACTGTTAATCGATAGCCCTCATTACCCAAAGTGGGATCGGCTTTGTCGTTTAATACCAATTTAAAAGCTGCCGATGCCGATGGAACACGCACAATACTTACGAAGTGGCCAGTAGGTACCGATAAGCGTTCTTGCAAGAAAGCCAATGTTTGTTTTAATTCGGGCGACTTTCCGGCCTGAATAACAATGTTTTCTGGTAAAATGAAATGTCCGGTTTTTTTAATCAGAATTACAGGCTCTGGAATGATCGCGATTTCTTGTTGAGCAACCGAATTATAATTGCCATCGGCTACTGCGTTTTCTGTATCGTTCTCTAAGTTTTGAGCAAATAAATTAATCGTGGAAAGGCAAAGTAATAAGGAGAAAAGATATTTCATGAAAGGGAATTGGGTTTAATTAATTCGCAATTTATTAATTATTTAATAAATATAAAGTTTTTGAAGTTGTTATTGAAGCTGCGCCGGTCTTCTAACTGCATAAACCATTTCACTATAAACCGTTCCATTTTTATAGTAGGTGTCTTTGAATTCTCCTTCTAAAATAAATCCTGCTTTTTCTAAAGCACGTTGCGATTTGAAATTGATATCGAAAGTACGGGCAAAGATCCGGGTAATGTTAAAGGTTTTAAAACCATAATTTACCATTTCTTTGATGGCCAGAGGTACGATACCATTTCCCCAATAGCGTTCGGCAAGCCAATAACCCATTTCGGCGTTTTTGCAGTATAGATCTGCCTGCGGGTGAACCCCTATAGAACCGGCAACTTCGCCATTTATTACGATCGCAAAAATTTCTTGCGGCGAAGCCGATAAAGCCAAATTAATAAAAGCGATTCCATCATTTTGTGTATAAGGGTAAGGAAATTTGTTACTTAAGTTTTTAGCAATATTGTAATTGTTCGCATGGCTAACCAAGCTGTCTAAATCGTTAAGTTGAAACGGACGAAGTTCAAATTGCATGGTTAAAACTTCATTTTAGTTTTACCGGCATCTACCCCCTTCATAAACCCGATAATTCCTTTCATATAGGTCTGCTGATCGTCGTACATACTCATGTGGCTTCCATTTGGACAATATAGATAACTCCCATTTTTAAGGGCGGTAGCCATCCATTCTATATGTTTAGGGTCCATTGTATCGTATTGAGCTCCTATACTTAGCGCAGGAACAGTAATGTTTTTTAACTGATTCGAAACATCCCAATTTAATAATTTACCAGCTACTCCAAATTCGCTAGGGCCCTGCATGGTTACATATAAAGATTGGTTCATTTTGCTAAACGAACGAGTAACAGGTTCTGGCCATCGATCTAAAGGGATGCGACAGATGTGTTTTACATAGAAATTTGGCATCAAAAGTTCCATATACGCTGGGTTCTGATAATCATTATTAGCTTCAATGGTTCTTATTTTTTGAAGTACTACCGGGTCCATTTGTTTCGCCAGTACCTCATCGGCATATTTTCCATAAGCTGGAATGCTGCTCATCATGTTGCTTATGATTAAGCCTTTCATGTTTTGCTGGTATTTTAGGGCATACTGCATGGCTAATACCCCACCCCAGGAATGACCTAATAAATAAAAATTACTTTTATCTAAATGAAGTGATACTCTTACCTGTTCCACTTCTTCCACATATCTCCCCAAATCCCACATCGTGGTATCTTTTGGATTATCCGAGTTGCCACAACCTAATTGATCGTAGTAGATAAATTCTATTCCTTCTTTCGGCAAGAAACTTTCCATGCACTCAAAATATTCGTGGGTAGCACCTGGGCCACCATTAAGCAGCAGTACCTTTATCTTAGGATTGTTGCCAATCCGTTTGGTCCAGACATTGAATTTGCCTTTAGGGGTTTGGATAGGAATTATTTTAACACCCCCATCTAAAACTCCGGTATCGGGACTATTGAAATAAGCTAAGGATTGCTCTTTCGTAGCTTTATTGGAGCAGGCCGATAAAAACAATCCTGTTAAAGCGATTATGAGATAGCGTAATTTTTTCATCAGCAATGAAATTAATTTAAAATGAAATTAAGAAATATCCTATTACTTCAAGGCATCCAAAACCTTAAATAATTTTTTGCTGATCCCCGATCCGCTGTAATTGTTGATATTGATAACCGCAATGTATTTATTTCCATTTTTATCGGTATAATAGCCGGCATAGGCCGAAACATCGTTGATACTTCCGCTTTTTAAGGTCATGCCATTGTTTTCAGGAAATGAATGGTAATATGCAGCAAACCAATCTTCTTTTTGTGCCTGAAATAGAATACTTGCCATAGCCATGGTCGTAACTCTCGTGCCAGGAGAAAGCCCGCTACCATCTAAAATATTCAGCGCATTTTTGTCTATTCCCTTATCGGCCCAAAAGTTAATTTCGGCATTCGCACCGTTTCTGGTACTCGGTGTTTTACCTTGCTTCCAGGCTATGGTTTTCAATAATTGCTCGCCATAGAGGTTAATACTTTTTTTGTTAAACCAGTAAATAATTTCGGATAAAGATGGTGAAGTAATGGTCGCTAGTTTTTGTGTGATAGAAGGCAGGGTTTTACCTTCCAAGTTTAACCTTCTTGTCGTTGTGGCTTCGCCGCTACCTGGAATATTTAGACGAAGTAAAGTATCCTGTAAGCGATAGGCTGCATCGTAAGCAGGGTCGGGGAGCGCTAAAGAAATGCCAGCCTTGCCTATTCCCAGGCCCCAGGTGCCCCTCAAATAAGCTGTCGAGCTATATGGTGGTAAAAAAGCATAAGCGTTATCGCCAGAGCCTGCGGGACCCGTTTTAAGCTCATTTACTATTTTTAGATAAGGCATTGCGGGAACAATTTCCTGAATGGAGACCTCGGCACCAGTATTCGCACCAGGTTTTAAATGTACATCGAACTGATTTTCGCGCCAGGTTAGTGCCGAATTGCCGGCACCATAGTAATTGCCCATGTCTTGCCAGATCCAGCCCTCGGGCATGGTTTGGGTACCAAATAAGCTATCGTCGCCAATAATACGGCCCTCAATTTTTTTAATACCTGCAGCTTTTATAGCATTTACCCATTGCGAAAGGATCGCATTTTCTTTGCTCTGCTCGTAACGCCAGGAACCTAGTGTTGGGTCGCCACCACCAATAATAAGGAGATCGCCTTTTAAAACACCATTATCCATTATTTTCCCACTATAAGCTAAAGTAGTCTGGAACCGGAAATCTTTACCCAGCACACTAAATGCCGTTGCCGATGTAATGGTTTTTAATGTAGATGCCGTTGCCAAGCCAATATTTTCGTTTTTAGCGAAGATCACTTTCCCAGTTTGAGCGTCGAGCACTGTAAGTGAAGTAATAGCATATTTCGCCTGCTCGTCAGCAGCTAAATTCTGATAAGCTTGTTCTAGTTTAGCTATTGGAAATTGAGTGTAACCTTTTAAAGTAAAGGCCAGTAGCAAAAGAAAGGATAGTTTAAAGGCTTTCATTGGAGGAATATTTTAGTTTTAATTTCGATCGCATTTAGCTGGTCATAAAATTAGCTGATTTAAAAAAAAGTGATGCATTAACTACATCACTTTTATATGGTCCATCTGTATGTACACGGTAAAAAATCTTGGTTCAGGGAATGGACTAAACCAGCTCTTTCCTTACCAGATATTCGGCAATTTGCACGGCATTTGTAGCTGCGCCTTTGCGTAAATTATCGGCAACGATCCACATATTTAAAGTGTTTGGCAACGATTCGTCTCTGCGAATACGGCCAACGAAAACCTCATCTTTTTCGTGTGCATCTTTTGGCATCGGATATTTCAGGTTTGCGATATCATCGACCACAATAATACCTTCGGTATTTTCTAACAGAGAAGTCGCTTCGGCCAAGTCAAATTCATTTTCAAACTCGATGTTTACCGACTCCGAATGACCGCCCATTACCGGAATGCGAACCGTCGTTGCGGTTAAGCGGATACTATCGTCGCCCATAATTTTGCGGGTTTCGTTAATCATCTTCATTTCCTCTTTGGTGTATCCATTTTCTGTAAATACATCGATTTGTGGAATAACGTTTAAATCTATCTGATAAGGGTAAGCCATTGTACCGTCGTAAATGCCCTTCCGTTCGTTCATCATTTGTTCGACAGCTTTAACACCTGTGCCCGTTACCGATTGATAGGTAGAAACCACCACGCGTTTAATGCGGTATTTATCGTGTAATGGTTTTAATGCCACAACCATTTGAATAGTGGAACAGTTTGGGTTTGCGATTATTTTATCGTCGATAGACAGGGTATTGGCATTAACTTCGGGTACCACCAATTTGATTGCCGGATCCATCCGCCATGCCGACGAATTATCAATTACTGTAGTCCCAGCTTCTTTAAAATGAGGGGCATGCTCGAGCGAAGTACTTCCGCCAGCGGAGAATAAAGCAATATCGGGACGCATGCCTATTGCAGTTTCCATGCTAACAATTGGAAACTGTTTACCCTTAAACGTAATTAACTTACCCACACTCTTTGCAGAGGCTACGGGAATTAATTCGGTTAGGGGGAAATTTCTTTCTTCCAATACTTTTAACATCACGGTGCCTACCAACCCAGTAGCACCTACTACTGCAACTTTCATTTTTTTCGAATTTTTATTATATTTAGTTTATTCTTAATATCTGCCAAATATGAGAAAAACTTTACTGTTTTTAATACTACTGAGTGTTAAACTTACATTCGGTCAGTTTCGCGACGACTTTAGTGACGGAAACTTTAATCTCCATCCATCATGGACTGGTACCACTTCGCAATTTAATATCAATAGTTCAGGGCAGCTTCAATCTTTATTGTCTTCTGTAAATCAAACTATTAGCCTTTCTACGGCTAGCCATTTAGCGCTTAATGCGAAATGGGAGTTTATGGTTCAATTAAAATTTGATCCCTCTTCCACAAATTTCACGAGAATTTACCTTTTATCCGACCAGCAAGACCTTACCAAAAGCCTCAATGGATACTTTATTCAGATTGGAGAAAGCGGAAACACAGATAGTTACGATTTATATCGCCAAACAGGAACAAAGCTGAGTAAAATTATAGACGGACCGGCAAAAGTTAGACAAAATACTAACAATTTATCCACAAAATTACGGATAACCCGTGATGAACTTGGGCATTGGGAATTGTATAGTACGGCCGAAGAGTCAAATAGTTATAACCTGGAAGGCAGTGCAATCGATCTTACATTTACAACCACAAATTGGTTTGGCCTGTATTGCAAGTATACCGCGACCCGCTCTGCTGGTTTTATTTTTGATGATTTTAAAATTGAAGCGCTAAACCTGGATACTACTGCACCCCAGTTATTAAGCATTAACCTATTAGACGAGCATACGATGGAGACCACATTTTCGGAAGCTTTAGAGACTTCATCTGCCTTGACGACTGATAATTACCTGCTAAGCGCACAAAATGAGCATCCGGTTTCGGTTATAACAACCAGTAAACCTAATGTATACCTGCTTCGTTTTGCCAGCATGTTTAAATCGGGCAATTACACCCTTACTGCGATTAATATTAAGGATTTAAAAGCAAATAGTATTGGTATTGATAATACGGCTTCACTTTTTTATATCGAACCCTATCGAGCCTTAAAAGGCGATATTGTTATTAACGAGATCTATGCAGACCCATCGCCATCGCTTGGTTTGCCAGCTGGCGAGTTTGTAGAGTTATGGAATACCACCGATCGATATATACTATTAAATGGTTGGAAATACGCCGATTTAACAACTACTTATACTTTCGCGACTGATACAATTAAGCCAAACGCATATTTGATTTTATGTGCCAATGCCGATGTGGCACTATTTAAACCCTTTGGCAAAACAATAGGCTTGCAAAGCTGGCCAAGTTTAAATAACGATAAAGATAAGTTGAGTCTCGTAAATGCTCAAAATGTACTGATTAACGAGGTGACCTATAGCGATTCGTGGTATAAAGACGTCATAAAAAAACAGGGTGGTTATAGTTTAGAATTAATCGATCCGAAAAACAAATGCACAGGCATCCAAAACTGGCAGGCGAGTAAACAAGGGATCGGCGGAACACCTGGGCAGAAAAACTCTGTATACCAATTACAATTAAGTGCCGAAGTTCCGGCTTTGCTAACTGCTACAATAATAGACAGCCTAACCATAAGAATAGATTTTAGTAAGTATATAGATAGTACGTCTGCGTCATTAACGGCTAATTATAAAATTAATAACGGCATAGGGCAGCCTTTTAAAGCGCTACCTCAGTTACCGGAATTTACTTCAGTACTGCTTCAACTTTCGATACCATTACGAAGGGGAGTATCGCACTTACTTACTGTAAATAACCTTACAGACTGCGCAGGGAATTTAATTAACCCATTATTGTGTACTGCTACTTTATTTATGGCTAAAGAAGCAGGAAAAAATGATATTTTGATTAGTGAAATTTTAGTCAATCCAAGACCAGGGGGGGTAGATTTTGTAGAAATCTATAACAATACCGACCACATTTTTGATTTAGCCACTCTACAATTGGCAAATATAAGTGCAGATGGGAGCCTTTCGGGTGTTAGAAAAGTTAGTACGGTTTCTACTTATATACCAGCGCAAACTTTTTGGGTTTTAACGAGTAATATCGAAGCCGTAAAACAACAATATACGACCGAAAACCCGAATAATTTTACAAAAATGCCAGCTTTTCCAGCTTATAATAACGATAAAGGGACGGTAGTTTTGTTAAATGAAAATGGAATTATCGATCGGTTCGATTATCACGAAAAAATGCATTTGCCTTTATTGCAAAATTTTGATGGCGTATCGTTAGAGCGGATTTCTTTTCTAAAAGAAACAAATGAACCTGGTAATTTTAAATCGGCTGCACAAGCTATAGGTTTTGCCACACCCGGCTATAGAAATTCCCAACAGGAAAATGAAACGCTAAAGAATGAAGTTTGGCTAAGCCATAAAATGTTTTCGCCAGATGGGGATGGCTTCGAAGATGGTTTACAAATCGACTATCATTTTATAAAGAGTGGTAATTTAGCGAACATTTATATTTATAACGAAAATGGAATTCTTGTGCGCAGGTTGCTCAAAAATAATAGCATTGCAAATCAGGGCCATTTTACCTGGGATGGTCTAAACGATGCCGGTCGGCTAAATAAAATAGGTATTTACGTGATAAAATTCGACACTTTTACCTTAAACGGAAAAACGAAAAGCTATAAACAGGCTTGCGTACTGGCAGGGAAACTTTAGTAGGCAATCTATTTTGTCGAACTTAAAACTTAAAAAGCCCTGCTACTTAAATAATTCGTTTTTAACATAAGTACAACTTGTTTTTATGGAGCCCAATTCGTCTGGTTTATAATTCGATTCGTGTTCTATAAAGTAGTATTTAACTCCCGCCTGCTTAGCGGCCGCAAAAATGGGTTTAAAGTTAATAGATCCTTTCCCAACCTCTGCGTTCCAATCTTTATTAACCTTATCCATATCTTTAACATGCCATAGTTTAAACCGGTTAGGATGAGCTTTGAAAAGTTGTAAAGGGTCGCTCCCGGCTCTTACCACCCAATAAATATCCATTTCGAAATCGACTAAATTCTTTTCCGTCTCGTTTAACAGAATTTCGAAACCTGTGGTATTACCGAATTTTTTAAATTCGAAATTGTGATTATGGTAAGCCAATTTTATTCCGGCTGATTTACAGATTTCTCCGGCTTCATTTAATTTTGCAGCGATCTTCTTAAAATCGTCGGCGGTTTTTCTCAACTGATCACCGAGATAAGGAACGGTTACATATTCGCTTCCCAAAATATTTGCGGCTTCGATATACGATTTAAGCGCAGTATTATTTTGGCCCGAAATAAAACCATCCATATCGTAGTGCCCACTTGGTGCGGTTAGTCCATTTTGTTTAAGCAAGTTGTTAAATGCTTTAGCATCTAAACCCCAGAATTTATCTTTCAAAGAATAGCCGAATGTTTCTACCTGATTATAACCTGCGTCTGCGACTTTGGCTATTGTACCTTTCACATCTTTTGGAAGCAGGTCTCTCAAGGTCCATAACTGAAGACCCAAAGGGTGTTTAGGTGCTTTAGTGGTAAAAGCTAAGGATGGAGCTAATGCAAGACTAGTTACCAATAATCCGGTTTGTTTAATAAAGGTTCGTCTGGAATTCATGTCTAGGGTCTAATTTAAGGTTAAAGTTGAGCTTCGGTTGGCGTTGTTTTATTGTTGTCTTTAAAGAAAAGTAGAAAGAGGAGTACGACAACCGCAGCTATAACTGCAGGAATGATCCAAATATTGTACCAGGAATGACCTCCTGCTATTACATAATGGTCTACTATCATTCCCGAGATAATCGAACCGATAAGCATGCCAACACCATAGGTAGCCAGGGTTATAAATCCCTGCGCTGCACTTTTAAATCTTTCCCCGGCAAGTTTATCGGTATAAATCTGACCGGTTACAAAGAAGAAATCATAACATATACCATGCAATACGATACCTCCAATTAACATCCAATAATTCGAGTCGGCATTACCGAAAGCAAAGAATAAATAGCGAACAACCCAGGCAATCATCCCTATGGCTAGCATTTTCTTCACACCCAGGCGCACAAAAAATAAAGGCATTAAGAGCATAAATAAAGTTTCGGAAACCTGACCTAGAGACTGGACGCCCGCAGCAGATTTCATCCCTACTTCGTTGAGGAATGGGTTCGTAAAATTATAATAAAACGCTAATGGGATACAAATAGCAACCGAGGCCAAAAAGAATAATAAATAGGATTTATTATTCAATAAGCCGATGGCATCAAGCCCGATAATATCACCAAATGAAGTTTTTTCATCTTTTTTGACCGGTGGAGTATGCGGTAATAAAAAGCTAAATAATCCTAAAATAATAGAAGCGACTGAGGCCATTTTAAAGGTTAAAATCAAATTTCCATCTTGTTCCCAATTTAACCAGCCAATAACCAGACCCGCAACAATCCATCCAATCGTGCCAAATACCCTAATAGATGGGAATTCTTTTCCAGGATCTTTCATCTGTTTAAAAGAAATGGAATTAACCAGGGCTAAGGTTGGCATATAAGCAATCATGTAACCTAAAATAAATGGAAAGAAGCTTTCGAAATTTAAGGAAGTAGCTGCAAACCAAAGGAGTATACCACCTGCGAGGTGTAAAAAACCAAGTATTTTCTGCGCCGCAAAAAACCGGTCGGCAATGAGACCAATAATAAATGGGGCTATAATGGCGCCTAAAGACTGGGTACTGTAGGCCGAGCCTATCTGAACGCCATCTGATAATAAATTTTTACCAAGGTAGGTACCCATTGTTACAAACCATGCACCCCAAATAAAAAATTCGAGGAACATCATAAATGATAGTTTTGTGCGGATAATTGAGTTCATTTTTTAATGGGTTATAGGTTGCGGGTTGTTTGTTATGGGGCTGGATTCATTCTTAAATCCGTCAATATTTTATTAAAGTTCTTTAATCATTATGTTTCTATACCATACTTCGTCACCATGGTCTTGCAAGGCAATTTTTCCAGTTTTATAGGTGCCAAAGCCTTTCCACGTGGCAAACTTACTGCCGGCTATTAAAGCTTTCCAACTATCGTCCCACAATGTGGTATTTACTACTTTTACTCCATTTAAGACGAAGGTTAATTGTCCTTTATTGCTAATAATTTCGGCTTTATTCCACTCGCCAACAGGTTTAACGGGTTCTGAGGCACTTTTTACCAGGTCGTATAAATCGCCGGCACGATGCTTTGTGATTTTTCCATCAGGGTGGCCATCATTATCTAAGACCTGCATTTCTGGCCCGGTACTATAAGTTTGTCCATACTGAGGGTCTTCGTGTACGTAGAAAATGATCCCGCTATTTGATTTAGGGGCAACTTTCCATTCCAGTTTTAAGTGAAAATTACTATATTCTTTATCGGTAACCAAATCACCACCACCATCTTTGCCTTTTTTAACAAGATCTATATGCAGGGTTCCATCCTGTACCTGCCAGGCACTTCCCACCATTGTTTTGCCATAAGTATGCCATCCTGTGGTCGTTTTACCATCGAATAATGGTTTAAATCCCTTTTGGGCGTTTGCTATTTGTGCTGCTGCAAATAATAGAATTGCAGAAAAAATATATTTTTTCATCTTTATTATTGATTTACATACCCAAAGTCCATCCTTTGCGGTATTCTCTTTTTACAAATTGGTTAACATCGTCGAAGTTGGTTACTCGCATATTATCGTTATCCCACAATAATTTAGTGTATCGACCGGGGTAAGTAATTTTTCCATCGGCAGCTTTACGCTGGATATCGGCACCTCTAATGGCCAGGTTAGCCATTAATAGGGCTTCGGTAAGCGGACCGGCAATTTCGAAAGGAGAGCTTAATTCATTTTTACCATGCCCTGCAATTGCTGCCTCAACCCATTGCGCATAATGGCCATTGGCCTCGTCTTTTACTCTTGCGAATTTTTCGGCAACTTTAATATCCGCATTTTTCGATAAAGGCAATAAACGCGGGTTTGCGCTATAAGTACTGCACATCATTTTTCCTTTGGTACCGATAAATAAGGTTCCATTCCCACCATCGCCAAAAGTTTCGTTGGCAGCTAATTCTTCGGGTCTTTCGGGTTGTATGCCACCATCCATCCAATGCACCACCACATCGCCCAGGGTTTTATCGGTTTTGGGGAACTTTAAAGTTACATGGCTCGATGGTGGGCAGCTATCGGGGAAATACCCCCGTTTAAATTCGTCAACATAAACAGAGCCTACACTAGCTTGTACTTCCGATGCATATTTTAAATTGAGGACACTAAAAGGAGCTTCTAAAAGGTGGCAACCCATATCGCCCAGTGCTCCGGTTCCATAATCCCACCAGCCACGCCAGTTAAAAGGAACTAATTTCGAAACATAGTCTTTATATGGGGCAGTTCCCAACCACAAATCCCAGTCGAGTTCCTGCGGTATTTCGGCTTTATTTGCCGACCACGGAATGCCTTGTGGCCAAACCGGTCTGTCTGTCCAGGCATAAACCGTGTGCACATCGCCAATTAAACCCGCATCGTACCATTCTTTCATTTGCCGCGGACCATTATTAGAGGCACCCTGGTTCCCCATTTGTGTTACCACTTTATATTTTTTAGCAGCGGCGGTTAAGGTACGGGCTTCATAAATATCGTGCGTAAGTGGTTTCTGGACATAAACATGTTTACCTAACTGCATTGCAGCTAAGGCTTGTACGGCGTGGTTATGATCGGGAGTGGAAACAGAAACAGCATCGAAATTCTGATGCTCTTTATCGTACATTTCTCGCCAATCTTTATAAAATTTAGCTTTTGGGAAGGCTTTTACGCTAGCTGCAGCCCGGCGGGTATCGACATCGCATAAGAAACCGATATCGGCCTTGCCACTTTTGGCAAACATAGCAATATCGCTTTGGCCTTTTCCACCAGCACCAACACCGGCAACAATTAGCCGGTCGCTAGGTGCTAAAAACCCTTTTCCACCTAAAACATGACGTGGAACGATCATAAATGCAGCTGTAGCTATTGCCCCCGTTTTTAAAAAATTACGTCGGCCTTGTGCTTCTTTTTCCTTTTTTGAATTATCCATTTGTTTTAATTTAACCTTATTTTTTCTGAGCTAGAATATATTTTACCATTAATTTTGCTTCGTCGTTGGTAATTTTTGCATGAGGTGTCATCGGGATTGCTCCCCAAACTCCTTTCCCGCCGTTGATGATTTTACTGGCTAATAAATCTATATTTTCTGTTGAGGGAGTATATTTTGCAGCGATTTCCAGATAGGCAGGCCCAATTAATTTATCTTCCCTATGGTGGCAGCCTACACAATCGGATTTTACGATAAGCAGTTCTCCAGGTTCCATTGCAGGTTTGGCTGCGGGTGCCGCTGAAGTAGTGGTAGCCGTACTTGTTTCTGAGTTCGAACCGCCGCATGCGGCTAATAATACTGTAACTGCGCTTAAGAATAAAAGTGTTTTCTTCATTGGAGTATTTATAAACCTAAAATTGTTTTGTTAAAATCTTCGTCGCCACCAGCCGATGCAAAATCGTCGAAAGCTTTACTGGTAGCTGGAATAATATGTTTTCTGATAAATTCGGCTCCTTCTCGGGCTCCCGTTTCGGAATCTTTAATGCAGCATTCCCACTCCATAACGGCCCAGCCCTTGAAATCGTATTGTGTTAATTTACTAAAGATACGTTTAAAATCTATTTGTCCATCGCCCGGAGAGCGGTATCGGCCGGCGCGGTTTGCCCAACTTTGATAACCGCCAAAGGTTCCTTGTTTTCCTGTCGGATTAAACTCGGCATCTTTAACATGAAAAGCTTTAATTCGCTCGTGATAGAAATCGATATATTGAATATAATCCAGTTGTTGCAACACAAAGTGCGAGGGGTCGTAAAGGAGGCAGGCTCTCTGGTGCTGATTTACCTTCTCCAGGAACATTTCGTAAGTCTCGCCATCGAAGAGGTCTTCGCCAGGATGTATTTCGTAGCAAACATCGACACCGCAACGATCGAACTCATTTAAGATAGGCAGCCAGCGTTTGGCTAACTCTTTAAATCCATCGTCGACTAGTCCTTCCGGTCGCTGCGGCCAGGGATGAAAAGTATGCCATAATAAGGAGCCACTAAAGGTAGCATGTGCATTTAGGCCCAGATTTTGAGAAGCTTTTGCTGCATACTTAAGTTGCTGTATAGCCCATGCTGTTCTTGCACTAGGGTTGTTTTTAACTTCTTCGGCTGCAAAAGCATCGAATAATTTGTCGTATGCAGGATTTACAGCAACCAATTGTCCTTGTAAATGCGTAGAAAGTTCGGTAATTACCAAGCCGTGGGCAGCTATTTTCCCCTTAAGCTCGTCGGCATAAGTTTTACTTTCGGCTGCTAATTTTAAGTCTATAAAACGCGGGTCTAAAGTTGGCAACTGAATACCTTTGAATCCTAAACCGGCAGCCCATTTACAAATCCCATCTAAAGAATTAAATGGAGCCTCGTCGCCAATAAACTGAGCTAAAAATACAGCAGGTCCTTGTATTGTCGTCATTTCTCTAAATTTTAAAATCGTACCATTTTTGATCCGATTTACTCGAAGCTACTACATTTTCTATAAAAGCCATTCCTCTAACTCCATCGGTGGCATTGGGAAAATCTAATAGATCTAGGCTGGGCATTTCCTTATTTTGAATGGCCATTAAGGTTAAAGCAAAATTTCTATAAATATTGGCAAAAGCTTCCAGATAACCTTCCGGGTGGCCCGATGGAGTCCGGGTATGCTGACTGGCAACAGCCGATAAATAATTATGACCGGTCCGATAAAGCTGAGTAGGCTTATCTAACCATTTTACGGTAAGTGTATTAGGCTCCATCTGATGCCATTCTATGCCGCCTTTTTCACCATAAATATAAATCTTGATGGCATTTTCTTCACCTGCAGCAATTTGTGAGGCCATTAAAATCCCATTGGCACCATTATTAAATTTTAAAAGCACATTACCATCGTCGTCTAACAGCCTATCGTTAACTACAATATTTAAGTCGGCACAAATCCTGGTAATTTGTAAGCCAGAAACATATTCGGCGAGGTGAGCAGCATGTGTTCCGACATCGGCCATACAACCACTAATTCCGCTTTTTGCCGGATCAGCACGCCATGCAGCTTGTTTATTGTCTGCTGGTGCAGGCCGACTTAACCATCCTTGCGGATATTCGACACAAACCTTTCTAATTTTGCCTAAATCGCCATCGGCTATCATTTTTTTGGCTTGTTTAACCATTGGGTAACCCGAATAAGTATGCGTTAAGCAAACCAATAGTCCGGTTTCTATCGCTTTTTGTTGTAGTGCTTTGGCTTCGGCTAAAGTTAAAGTAATGGGTTTATCGATAACCACATGAAAACCATGCTCGAGTGCAAGCATTGCGGGCTCGAAATGAAGATGATTAGGGGTAACAATACTTACGAAATGCATCCTTTCGCTAGCTGGCAATAAGCTTTCGCTCTTAATCATTTCGGTATAACTGGTATATATCCGATTTTCGGGAAGAAATAAATCCCGGCCAGAAGTTTTAGCATTTTCCGGGTCAGCACTTAAAGCTCCGCAACATAAAGTAATTAAACCATCTAAATTGGCTGCCATGCGATGAACTGCCCCAATAAAGGCATTTTTTCCACCGCCAATCATACCCATTCTTATCTTTTCTTTCATAGTTTTGCGTCGAACATCTATCGTTCTAACGGTCGGTTAACAACGACCAATGTATTACAAATTTCCTTTTTTCAACTCGTTTACTGCAAAATCGCAAGCCCGGGCAGTTAAAGCCATATAAGTTAACGATGGGTTCTGGCAAGCAGTTGAAGGCATACACGACCCATCGGTTACAAATACATTTTTTACTTCGTGCATTTGGTTCCATTTATTAAGTACCGAAGTTTTAGGATCTTTACCCATTCTGGCGGTCCCCATTTCGTGGATGGCCATACCTGGTGTAGAGCCATTATCGTAGGTTTTTACTTTTTTAATCCCGGCATCTTCCAACATTTCTGCGGCATCGTTCATCATGTCGACACGCATTTTTTGCTCATTTTCTTTAAATTCGCAATCAATTGCCAGTACATGTTGACCCCATTTATCTTTTTTGGTTTTATCAATATAAACATGGTTTTCGTGGTGGGGAAGTGATTCTCCAAAACCACCCAGCCCCATATTCCAGATGCCTGGTGTAGAGATAAGATCTTTGAAATCTCCGCCGAAAGCTAATTCTGCAATATCATTATGCCAGCCAGATCTGCTTGCACCACCCTGATAGCCAAAACCACGAACATAATCGCGTTTGTCGTTTCCAACATTGCGATAACGTGGGATATAAATTCCATTTGCCCGTTTGCCGTACGTATATTTGTCGTCGAAGCCTTCGGCTTGGCCAGATGCACCGCAACGGAAATGATGATCCATTAAATTATGGCCTAATTCTCCGCTTGCATTGCCCAAACCATTTGGATGTTCAGGAGAGGTCGAATTGAGCAATAAAAAAGTAGAGCCTAATGTAGACCCATTTACGAACACTATTTTAGCAAAATATTCGATATGCTCGTTAGTCTCCGAATCTATAATTCTAACCCCTTTGGCTTTTTGTGTTTCCTTATCGTAAATAATTTCATTAACTAAAGAAAATGGCCTTAGTGTTAAATTCCCTGTAGCTACAGCTGCAGGGAGCGTAGACGATTGTGTGCTAAAATAGGCGCCAAAAGGGCAGCCCCTGCTACATAAATTTCTATATTGGCAACTTCCTCTTCCACCATGTTCGACAGTCAAATTAGCTACCCGACCCATGGTCATTATTCGCCCTCTATTGTATTTTTCCTCAATCCGTTTTTTAACCGATTTTTCGACACAATTCATTTCCATTGGCGGTAAAAATTGACCATCCGGAAAGTGGGGGTAGTTTTCGATCGAACCACTAATACCTGCAAATTTTTCTGCATAATCGTACCATGGCGCAATATCTTTATAGCGGATTGGCCAGTCTACGCCGTGCCCATCTCTTGCATTCTCTTCGAAGTTTAAATCGCTGAGTCTATAGCTCTGACGGCCCCACATTAACGATTTTCCGCCTACATGGAAACCGCGATACCAATCGAATCTTTTAACCTCGGTATAGGGACAATCTAAATCGTTTACCCAAAAGCTCTCGTTGTATTCCTGGTAGGGATAATCTCTTTTTTGTACCGGGTGACTTGCCTTTTGTGCTTCGGTTAGGCGCCCCCGGTGTTCAAATTCCCAGGGCTTTTTCATGGCCGTGGTATAATCTTTAATGTGTTCTATATTTCTACCGCGCTCGAGCATTAAAACTTTTAGCCCTTTTTCGGTTAGTTCTTTTGCTGCCCAGCCACCGCTAATTCCGGAGCCGACAACAATGGCGTCGTATGTATTTTGTGCTGCTGCTTTTGTATTTAAATTCATTATCGAATAATATTAAGATTTATGCCCAAACTTTCTGACCAGGTTTAAGGTCTACACAACCATCGTAACGGCCAGGTATTTCCACAAATTCGTAAGCTTTAGTAGCGCCAATTTCGGAAGTGAAAAACCCAAGCATGGTAAGGTCTCGTGCCATAGCAAAGAAATAGGGGGTTGCTTCCGATTTTAATTTGGCAGCCATTGGCTTGCTTGTTTCTTCTTTAGTGGGTTGCTTTAATTTTGCTGCAGCATCGTTCTTTTCATTTTCTGCTTTTTGGGCTGCAACAGTCTCATCACGAATAATCGTAATTAATTTTTCACGCTCCTTTATTGAAGCTTCAAGAAACGATTTACCAAAATCTTTTTGAGCACGGGCTTCGATGTCGTCCAAACCTTTTACAAAGGCTTTTTGAGCATCCTCGGGATAGCAATCTTTTATCATCATGCTTATAAAAGGGCCAACCCCTGCGGCTTTGGCACCTGGCGATTTAGCTGTAGTGGGAATAATGATATCGGCAATTTCGGTAATCAGTTTCTCCTGGTCGGCCGATAGCAGATTTGCGCCATTTTTACCTGGCTGCGTACAGCTGTCAAATAAAGTAGCAATAGTGGTTGCCGATAATGCGCCACCAATTAAAAAGGCAACACTCTTTACGGCTTCTCTTCTGTCCATAATATTCGGTTAGGTTGATAAGTGCAATTAAATTAAATAAAAAATCTCAATTATCAGAAAATAGCGCCCTGTTTAAACCAGATTTAAATCATGATATTGTATAAAGTACACTTAGCGTGGCTACTGCGGCCTTACATTAAATGTAAAAATTATCTTACATTGTAAACTATTTTTACCAAAAATTAAATGATTAGCCATTCTAAGGTTTGCATCATTTTTTTACCTTTGCTCAAATTTAAGAGAACATGGTTGATAAAATTTTAGTTTTAGGATCTAATGGCCAAATAGGTACAGAATTGGTTACTACATTACGCAAGGGTTATGGCAATGATAATGTGGTAGCTTGCGATATTCGCCGACCGGATTATGAAACTAAAAATGCAGGCCCATTCGAGTTTGTAAATGTGTTGGATAAAGATATTTTGAAAGCGGTTTTCGAAAAATATAAACCAACACAGGTTTATTTATTGGCCGCACTTTTATCGGCAACCGGCGAGCAAAACCCTAAGCTGGCCTGGGATTTAAATATGAATGGTTTATTAAATGTTTTGGATTTGGCTTTGGCTTTTAAAACGGCTAAAGTTTATTGGCCAAGTTCGATTGCTGTTTTTGGGCCAAATTCGCCAAAAGTTAATACGCCGCAATATTGTACAATGGATCCAAATACGGTTTATGGAATTAGTAAACTGGCTGGCGAACGCTGGTGCGAATATTATTACCAAAAGTATAATTTAGATGTACGGAGTATTAGATACCCGGGACTAATTAGCTGGAAAGCTGCCCCTGGTGGTGGAACTACCGATTATGCCATTCATATTTTTCACGAGGCGTTAAAAAAGGGAAGTTATGCTTCGTTCTTATCGGCAACAACCGAATTACCGATGATGTACATGGACGATGCTATACGTGGAACTATAGCCTTAATGGATGCTCCAGCAGAACAAATTAGCATTCGCTCTAGTTACAATTTTGCTGGCGTGAGCTTTACACCCGAAATATTGGCTGCCGAAATTCGTAAGCATATTCCCGATTTTAAGCTAACTTACACCGCTAACGATCCACGCCAAGGCATAGCTAACAGCTGGCCAAGTTCTATCGACAACAGTTTCGCTAAAAAAGATTGGCTATGGAAGCCGACTTTTGATTTAGCCAAAATTGCAACCGATATGTTGTTAAATTTGAAGAAATAAGTGACGGTAAAAGTTAGCGGGCCGGAAGATTGAAGGAGCCGGTCTAAATACTATATACTAAATACTATATACTAAAAAAATGGGAAGAGCATTCGAATTTAGAAAAGAAAGAAAATTTAAACGTTGGGCCAAAATGGCCGTTCAATTTACCCGGATAGGTAAAGATATTGTAATGGCCGTAAAAGAGGCGGGGCCACATCCCGAAACTAATGCACGTTTACGGAGTGCCATGCAAAATGCAAAAGCAGTAAATATGCCCAAAGATAGGGTAGAAGCAGCAATTAAACGGGCTTCCGATAAGTCGATGGCTAATTACGAAGAAATTGTTTACGAGGGCTATGCTGCACATGGGGTTGCTGTTTTGATCGAAACGGCTACCGATAATACCAATCGTACAGTAGCTAATGTTCGCAGCTATTTTAATAAAACTAATGGTACACTAGGTAAAACAGGATCATTAGATTTTGTTTTTAACCGCAAATCTATTTTCAGGTTTGTACCTGCCGACAATTTGGATCTGGAAGAACTGGAATTCGAATTGATCGACCTGGGTTTAGAAGAACTCTATGTAGAAGCCGACGAAGAAGGTAATGATATTGCTGTAGCACAAGGAGCTTTCGAAGATTTTGGCCGTTTGCAAAAAGGCTTAGAGGAACGGGGAATCGAACTGAAAAGCTCTAAACTGGAAAGAATTGCACTTTCTCATCACCCTATTACGGAAGAACAGGCTGTCGATGTTTTAAAACTCATCGACAAGCTAGAAGAGGATGATGATGTGCAGGCGGTTTATCATAATATGGCCGAGTAAATCTTATACCTCGCAGATTTTCAACAACCTGCGAGGTGTAAGATTTATTTATGATTAGCAAATAACCATGGCATTAATCCAGGCTCGGCAAAGGCCGAATCCCAGCTGTTATGATTTGCCTTTAAATAAACAGTAAATTTTGGGTCGCTACCTAATTGTCGTAACTTACGGTAAATATTAAAAGAAAATTGAGGAGTAACGACATCATCCAACCCTCCATGAAAAATCCATAAAGGGATGTGTTTGTATTTTTTTACGTTGGCGACATCATCGCCACCACAAATAGCAAATGCTGCAGCAAATACCTTTGGTCTGCGCCTTAAAATCTCGAAGGTGCCCATACCACCCATCGATAATCCACCAACATAAACGCTAGAGCGATCGGCAAAAGGTTGCTTTAAAAATTGGTCGGTAAATTTCAAAAGTAAATCCATTGCTTTAGTGGGGCTCCCGCCTTTTACGAAAGTGAAGAAACGTTTGGTGTTTACGGCTTCGATTTTAACATTTGCCCAGTAACTGTCTTCGGCACATTGGGGGAAAATGACGATAGCCGGATTGTTTTTCCGAAACTCGTCTGCTAAGAATAAACTAGCGCCGTGTGCCAGTTGTTTTTCATTATCATTCCCACTCTCGCCACGGCCATGCAAAAACAATAATACAGGATATTTCTGATTGGGGTTAAAATTTTCGGGATACAAAATCCGATACTTTAAGGTATCAGTTCCATGAATAAATTGCGCCGCTTTAAATTTTGATAAGTCCTGCGCAAAGGTCGCAATATAAATAAAGCCAAGAAACAGGAATATGAATAATTTCTTCATTATTAAATTATTTAAGAAATGTAAAACCCGCTTCTTTCACATCCCGCGAATTAGCGCCAATAAAGACTTTAAAATCGCCAGGCTCGGCTACTAATTTAAGCTCACTATTATAAAATTTCAAAGTTGCTTCGTTAAGGTTAAAAGTAACTACCTTATTTTCGCCGGGTTGTAAGGAAATCTTTTCAAATCCTTTTAATTCTTTAACTGGTCTGGTAATGGTGCCTACCATATCGCGAAGATACATTTGCACCACCTCCTTACCCGCTACTTTCCCCGTATTTGTTACCGTTACTGAAGCTGTAATTCGCTGTCCTGGTTTTAAGGTATTGGCACTTAACTTTAAATCGCTATAATCGAAAGTGGTGTAACTTAATCCATAGCCGAAGGGGTATAATGGATCGTTGCTTACATCTAAATAATTGGAACGGAACTTTGTAAACCATTTCCCTTCAGCTAATGGCCGACCTGTACTTTTATGGGCATAGTAAAGTGGGATTTGCCCAACATTTTGCGGAAAAGTGGCGGTAAGTTTACCAGATGGGTTTACTGCTCCAAATAGTACATCTGCGATTGCATTACCTGCTTCGCTTCCTGGAAACCATACATTTAAAATAGCCGGGATATTTTCTTCCTCCCACTTTAATGCCAAAGGCCGGCCAGTAAATAGCACCAAAACGATAGGTTTTCCTGTTTTACTTAATGCTTTTAATAAGTTTTGCTGAGTTTTTGGAATTTCAATTCGGGTAACGCTACTGCTTTCACCACTAAATTCTGAACCTTCGCCTAGTGCAGCAATAATAACATCCGATTTTTCGGCAACTGCTAAAGCTTCCTTAATTAATTCGGCTTCCGGCCTCGGATCGTGAACATAGGTTGGGTTATGGATATTTACATAGCGATGCTCGGTTGCAGAGTCGGCCAGGAAATTGGCACCCCTGGCAGTTAAAATTTTTGCATCCGGCCCCAATGCATTTTTTAGGCCCTGCAGTACGGTTACCGATTTGTCGAGCATGGCAGCCACACTCCAGGTGCCATACATGTTAGCCGTATTATTTGCTAATGGGCCAATTAACGCAATGGTTCCTGTTTTCTTTAAAGGCAATACCTGATTATTATTTTTAAGCAGCACAAAGCTCTCGGCAGCAATTTCTCGTGCGGCCTGCCGGTTTTCGGGGGTAAAGACTTCTTTTTCGGCTCTAGACAGGTCACAAAATTTATAAGGATCGCTAAATAAGCCCAATTTATATTTCGCCTGTAAAATTAAACGGCAGGCATTATCTATTTGCTGCAAGGTTACTTTTTTCTCGGCAAGCGACTTTTTGAGGGTCGTTAAAAAGCCTTCACCTACCATGTCCATATCAATACCAGCGTTTAAGGCTAATGCAGAAACCGTTTGCAGATCGCCCATCCCATGTTCAATCATCTCTGGAATACCGGTATAATCGGTTACTACAAAGCCCTTAAAGCCCCATTGATTCCGCAATACGTCGGTCATTAGCCATTTGCTTCCTGTTGCCGGGATGCCTTCAACTTCGTTAAAGGAAGCCATAATACTTGCCGCACCTGCATCAACTGCAGCTTTATATGGCGGAAAATATTCGTTATACATGCGCACACGGCTCATATCGGCGGGATTATAATCTCGTCCCGCTTCGGCTGCCCCATAAAGTGCATAATGTTTAACGCAAGCCAGAATTTCGTTATTAGCCTGAAGTTTACCTTGGTAGCCCGTAACCATTGCTTTTGCGATTTCCGAACCCAGGTAAGGATCTTCGCCACTTCCCTCAGATATGCGGCCCCAACGGGGATCTCTGGAAATATCGACCATAGGCGAGAAAGTCCAGTTAATTCCATTTGCACTAGCTTCGATAGCCGCAATTCGTGCCGATTTTTTAATAGCTGCCATATCCCAGCTACTACTTAAACCAAGTGGAATGGGAAATACAGTATGGTAACCATGAATTACATCCATCCCGAAGAGGAGGGGGATTTTTAGGCGACTATTCTCGACCGCTATTTGTTGGGCTGCTCTTATTTGCGCGATGCCTTTAATATTAAATAAACCGCCTACTTGCCCGGCACTAATCTTCTTGCTAATATCTGCGCTTTTCGTAAGTCCGGTCGTAATATCGCCCGAACTCGGTAAATTGAGCTGACCAATTTTTTCCTCAATTGTCATTTTAGACATTAAGGTATTAATGAAGGCATCCATTTTTTGCTGTGCAAATGTTGGCTGAGTAGAGAGTGCGGCTAATAAAAAAAGGAGACTAATTTGTTTCATTAAGATAGGATTTGTTATAAAGTTGGAATGTTATTTTTTGTAAGTAAAGCCTAATTTATCTAGCCCTTGCTGCACTTCAGGACAACTCATAAACAAGTTCCAAAGTAAACCAGTCCGGCCATTTTCGATCATTACTACTATTGGCCCTTGGTCTATCCCTAAATAACGTTTTGGGTACCAATTAGCAGTTTCACTATAGGCATCGTAAAATCCATATTCGCCCCAAACCTTATCGCCCATATCTTCATATAAATGGCGGATCATTTTCATGGTTTCTTTTGGGGTATAGGGGTAGGAGGATAAGGCCGCAGTTGGCGAAATGACTCCTAGGTCGTTAGATGGACTATGACCCGAATAACCTTTTACAGAATAACTCGCGGTAAGACCCCACGAATTTTCGCCATAACCCTTATATTTTTTAGGGTTTTCTATAGCATAGGCATAATTGATTAGGGCATGGTTTTTATTTTCCTGCCAATAATCGGCATAACGATCTTTTAAATTTCTTGGATCGAGACCCAGGTAAGAATAGTGCGACCAGAACAAAGGACCGACACTATTTTTTTGGCCGTTATGCGCTAGTTTTATGGGGAATCCATAGGGATTGATCGCAGTATTAATGGCCCCATTTTTTGCCCAACCCTGATGATAAACTTTCGCTGGAATACCATGAGTAGGAGAGGCGGCGGCCATTACATACATAATGAGACATTCGTTATAGCCACTTACCGCAAAATTCATTTTCCAACCTACATTGGGCGACCAGTGCCAGTACAAAACGTTTTCTCCGCCTTTACGGTACCAGTCCCAGTCTATCCCTTTCCACAACTTATCTATTTGTGCTGATAGCGCTTTTTCTTTTGTATTCCCACCTGCAAAGTATTGGCGAACACAGAGTAGACCCTGGGCGAGGAAAGCCGTTTCGACCAAATCGCCACCATCGTCGAATTTGCTAAATGGCTTAACCTTTCCTGTCGGATAAATCCAATGAGACCAGGCCCCATGAAAGCGGTCGGCTTTTTCGAGGAAATTAACACTTTTCTGAAGCCGTTTAAACCCTTGTTCTCGGGTAATAAATTTACGCTCGATAGCAACCAGGATCGCCATTACTCCAAAGCCAGAAGCTCCAGTAGCAATAACATCCTTATCGTTTTGCTGGTAAACCCCATCGCTATGGAAACGTTCGCGGGCTAACCCGGAAACAGGCTCGGCACCCTCCCAAAAGTAATTAAAAGTTTGTCGCTGTACCAAAGTTAACAACTGGTCGTCGCTTAAGTGTTTTTGTTGCCCAGTATTGTTTTTTTGCTGAGCTCCACAAGCACTTAGTGTAAAAATTAGACAAAAGGTATATATGAGTTTCATTAGCATTCTTTTTATAGTCTGGAATTAAATCGAATATTATTTTAAGTTAAAGGTTAGGACTGGTAAAACCCAAATTTTTCATTCCCGTTTTTATTTCGGGGGCGCTCATAAATAAGTTCCACAGCAGCTTGCTGCGATAGTTCTCTATCATTATAATAATCGGGCCCTGGTCTATGGCTAATGTCGAACTGGCAAACCAGGGATCGTCTAAATTAAATGCATCAACAAAGCCATCAGGCTTCCAGATTTTGTCGCCTAGCTTATAGTAGAAAAAATGAAGTGCCCGCATAGATTCTGTTGGGGTATAGGGGAATGATGCTAAGGCGGCTGTTGGTGCGATTACGCCTTTATCGTTTGTAGGCGAGCTTGCAGCATAACCACCTGGAACGTCGCTGGCAGTTAAACCCCAGCAATCTGCACCATAACCATAATGCTTAGCGGGGTTAAGCAAGCAATAATTATAATTAATTAGAGCATGGGCTTTAGTTTGATTTTCATAATTGGCATAAGCATCATTTAGGCCATTTGGATTAATACCCAGAAAGGAATAATGTGCCAAAAACAATGGTCCACCATTGGCGGTGCCTAAAGGGAGTTGAATACCATAATAGCTATTTCCGTTTTTCATTGCCCCATTTTTTGCCCAACCCTGCTCGTAAACCGCCCTGGGTATGGGAAAAGTTGGCGATGCTGCGGCCATTACATAAGTAATTAAACATTCGTTCCAGCCGCTAATAAGCAAGTTCATATCCCAACCATAATTTGGGCTCCAGTGCCAGTAAAGTACATTGCTATTGTCTTTTCTAAACCAAGTCCAATCGACCCCCCGATATATCGCATTAATGTCGGCTCTTAAGGTAGCCTCTGCAGCGTCATTTCCATTAAAATATTGCCTTGCTGTAATTAAACCCTGCATTAAATAAGAAGTTTCGACCAAATCGGCACCATTATCTTTAGTGCTAAAAGGAAGGGTTGCTCCGGTATTGCCATCCATCCAATGCGAATAGGCACCATGGTAGCTGACAGCTTTGTTTTTAAGAAAAGACACCATTTTTTGTAAGCGTTCCAATCCTTCCTCCCGGGTTATAAAGTTGCGCGAGATCCCTGTTATAATAGCCATTATACCAAAACCAGATCCACCGGTAGTGACCGTATTTCCCGAGGTATTTCTTTCTCTTGCTAAACCACTTACCGGGTGGCCAAAATCCCAAAAATACTTAAAGGTGCTTTTTTGTACCAATGTTAATAGTTCATCGTCGGTAAGGCGTGGAAATTTATCGGCAGGATCTAAGCCAGCTACAAGATTTATATTAACGGGGTTGATTAATTTACCACCATCGGCCGATTTTACCTTGTCATTTATCGTAAATGTGTAGCTCGAAAACGACTTTAACTCATTTAGAGGAATAGTGACGAGTGTTTTATTAGCATCGGTAAAAGTGTTAGACAGGGGTACCAGGGCTCCGTTTGCATCAGTTAATGTTATCCCTTCGGCAACTGTAGAAGGGTTAATTGGCGCTGTAAAGTTAAATTTGATACTAGGTTTCAAATTTAAACCGGTATATTTTAACGTGCCGTTGTTTACTTCGTTTACGGTAAACGATAATGAGGTGCTGGTATTTAGCGGGGTATCTTTACCTCCTTTTTTGCAACCAGACAAAATGATGATGGTCAACAAAAGTTTTCCAACCATTAAATTACTTATGGTTCTGGTAATCTTCATCCTCATTGGGGCTTCAATAAATGCCACAGTAATACGAATGCATTACTGTGGCAAACTATGGGTTTGGGTTATTTTTTAGCCAAGTATAATTTATACATGGCATTTACAACTGCATCGGGCATAAAGGCATTATAGATTTTTATCTCGTCAATTCTACCGGTCATTGCTGCATACTCTGTGCTGGTATTTATCGCTTTGCCAGGTATTACATTGTAGTTGCCGCCAATAATAAATTCGCCAGGTTCGTAAGACTTGAATAAATTGTTACCCACACCCCGATCAGAATAACTTCCTATGTTCTCTCCATTGGTAAGGACATTAAACCGGCCGGTTGCCCCATTATAGCTTAATACCAGGAACACCCAGTTATCGGCGCCGATTTTTGGAGATTTAGAAGCATTGAGGTTGTCTTGAGAGCCCCCACCTACGGTACTAAACCTTGGGCCCACTTTTAATACATCTGTATTACTGGCTGGGTAGCTATTTGTATTTAATCTTACATCTAAGCTTCCGTCGAAAACCCCAGGGCGTGCAAATTGCATTACCATTGTTCTTTTAGAACCATTGTTTTCGATCTGGATCCACTGGCTAATGGTAAAACTTTTAAAGGCATCGGTTTTAAAAGCTGCGAACTGATTTGCAAAATAGAGATAACCTTGCGTTAAGCTTAAGGCTTTACCTTTAAAGCCAGTTACAAGGGCATTTCCAGCGGCAGAAGTGGGAGCTGCACCACTTATCTTTTCGTTATAATTATCGTCGAAACTAAAATAAGCCACGAGATTATCTTTTAGAATTTCATCTGAAGTTTTAAAACCGCCAATTGTACCCTCATAATCTTTTGGGTTTAATTCGGGCAGCTTATTAGGGTTACCATCTTTTTCGCAAGACGATAATGTTGTGGCCGTAAGTAATATACCTACGGCACAAACTGTTTGATATAATTTTGAAAATTTCATCTTCTTTCGTGTTTTTGCAATTAGTAACCTGGATTTTGAGTTAATACACCTTTACTTAAGTCGATTTGCTGTTGCGGTATAGGTAATAGTTTATCCCGGGTTGGGTTATAGCCCGTTTTT
Source organism: Bacteroidota bacterium (assembly GCA_040388055.1). GTDB lineage: Bacteria > Bacteroidota > Bacteroidia > Sphingobacteriales > Sphingobacteriaceae > Pedobacter. Next base: position 84,780 of record JAZKCO010000002.1, on the reverse strand, counting down.
CCTGCAGCCTGCATAGCTTCGGCGTCGATACCCCAGCGAACAATATCGAAGAAGCGTTCGTGCTCCATTCCCAACTCGACCCTTCTTTCGTGGCGGATAGCATCGCGCAAAGCCGACTGGTCTGTCGTGGTTACGTCTGGAAGTACTGCGCTGTTACCGCCTCTTGCTCTTGCGCGAACACTATTAAGTGCGGTTAAGGCATTAGTGGTATTTGTGGCTCCGCCCACTTCGTTGGCGGCTTCGGCATACATTAAAACGACATCTGCATACCTAAGTATGCGAACATTCATCCACCAGCCAGAGCGGCTATTATACATAGCAATATAAGCTGGGTTTACCAATACCTTCTGGTTATACTTTGTATTGGGAACTTCGGTCGGATAAAATGGTGCGGCCTGTCCGTATATCGTTACACTTGGTGTTGTGGCAGTACTGCTATAGAGAATAGTTCTTGCTTTTCGCGGATCTCCTGGTTCGTAAGCAGCCTCTAATTGAGCACTTGGCGTATTCCAGCCCCAACCCCGGTTCCATTCGGATGTATTACCCCTTGTTCCTTGTATGCTGGCATATTGAATTCCATTAGCTGTAGGTACGGTAGCACTGGCTGTACCCTGGATTTCGAATACCGACTCTTTACTGTTCTCGCCTGCTTCGCCAAAAATAGTGTTGTATGGCGTCGATAAATCATACTGACCAGAATTCATAACCAGGTTTGCGGTCGACATGGCCATCGCCCATTTTTGCTGATATAGATAAACTTTAGCAAGAATGCCATTAGCCGCACCTTTTGTGGACCGGCCTACAAATTTTTTATCCCAGGCAATCGGTAAGTTTGCTGCTGCAAATTGAAGATCGGCTTCTATAAATGCATAAATCTCGGCAGGCGTACTTTGGCTAACATTAGAAGATACATCCTGTATTTTGTCGATCTTAGGCACTCTTCCGAAGGCCCTTACCAATACAAAATAAGAGTAAGCACGTAAAAACCGGGCTTCGGCTTCGGCCTGTATTTTCATTTGGTCGGTCGCAATAATTTCGGTACTGTTATGAACTTTATCGATAATGGTATTGCAACGGCCAATCATCGTAAAATATTCTGACCAGAGGCTATTTACCCTTCCATTGGTTAATGCAGGAAAATTATCCATGCCAATTACATCGGCCCCACCATCGGTAGGTGTGCTTCCTTTATCGGCGTCGTCGCTTCTGATGCTGGTTACGACCATAAAGCCATCAGATACATAGTTGTATGCCCTTAATGCATCGTAAGCCGAAAATAAGAAAGTATCGTAAGGTGTTCCGCCTTGTGGATAGGGATAATCGTCGGCGGTATAGGTTCCTTGTCTTTGCGTGTCCAGGAAATCTCTGCAGCCCGAATTTATCGAAATAAGTACGGTTAGCGTTAAAGCTACCCCTATATTTCTTTTATAGTTATTAAAGATCTTCATGAGTTGATAATTTATTTTTAATGGTTTCATTTGATAAAAATTTAAAATGATGTCAATTAAAAAGTAACATTTAATCCAAAAGAGTAAACCGAAGGCACAGGATATACACCATTATCGGCTCCACCTCCTAAAATACTTCCGATTTGAGCTTCTGGAGTATAGCCGGTTGCTTGAGACCAGGTTTTAAGATTCTGTCCACTCACGTAAACTCTCAATTTTTGAGCGCCAATTTTGGTCATTAACGATTTACCGAAAGTATAACCCAATTGCACGGTGCGCAATCTAAAGTAATCGCCTGGTTCTAAGTAGTAAGAACTGAATAAGAAATTGTTCCCTCTGGTATTATCCAAAATAGGTTCTACATTGGAAGTTCCAGGACCAGTCCATGCATTTAAGCGGTTGCTTTCGTAGTTTAAAGTTGCAAAGTTAGCGGTGCGGCGTTGGGTATAAATTTCGTTGCCAACTACACCCTGGCCCTCCACTAAGGCATCGAAGCCTTTGTAACCAAACGAAAGGCTCATCCCGTAGCTATATGGCGGAAAAGGAGTGCCTAAATAAGTCCGGTCTAAGGGCGAAATAATACCATCGCCATTAATATCTTCGTAGGCAATATCTCCAAGTTGTGAATTCGAAAATCCAGCCATATTGAGCATATCTTTAGCAGTCTGATAAATACCAATTTGTCGGTAGCCATAAAAATAGCCAATCGACTCACCAGAGTTGGTTAAATTAATGCCGCTGTTACCTGTAATCTGGAACTCTGTGGTATTTCCAAGCGATTTAACAAGATTTTTATTGTAACTAAAGTTACCCGACAGATTATAGGTAAAATCTTCGCCAATTTTATCGGCCCAACCTAAAGTTACTTCAATCCCTTTATTGGTAATTTTACCAAGATTGGTAAATAATGTTAATCCACCTTGTGCTGCAGGTAAAGGGAAGCTGGTTAAAATCCCATCGGTAGTTTTATTATAAAGATTAATATCTGCACTTAAACGATTATTAAATGTCCTGATCTCGATACCTAAGTCTGCACCCTGAACGATTTCGAAGCGCAGTGCCGAATCGGGGAGATAAGCATTCTGAACAGCTGTATAAACATTGTCGCCGAAAACCGCGGTAGCTCCGGTCGATAAGCCTTGCTGGTAAAGATTTGGTGGAACCCCATTCGAGTTGCCTAAACGACCCCAAGAGGCCCTTATTTTTAAGTAATCGATCCCCTTAATGTTTTTAGTAAAGAAATCTTCTTCACTGGCAACCCAGCCTACACCAATACTTCCAAAAGTACCCCATCTGTTTGCCGGCGAAAATCTTGAACTTCCATCTCTGCGAACAGTTCCATTAAAAAGGTAACGGTCTTTATAGGCGTAACTTACTCTGGCAAAAACTCCGGCATTGGTTTCTTCATTTCCACCACCGTTATTGCTTAAGATGTTGTTAGGATTAATAATCCCTAAATACCAAAGATCGGGATCGGCAGGTACAACTAAAGTACTATCGGTACGAGAACCGCTCAAATTCGAACTGGCAAAACGAAGTGAGGTAAAGCCTGCCATTGCAGTAAGCCTGTGACCGCCATCGAAAGCTTTCTCGTAAGTTAAGGTATGATCTTGTTGATATCTGTGCGCTTCCGATTGACCCTGGCTGATAGAAGAACGGAATAGATTGTCTTTAGTGGTGGTCGTAGCTCCTCCGTTTTCTCCCACATTAATAAAAGTGAATGGTGGGCGGGAATAGCCCCGGCTTGTATTAAAACCATAATCGGCATAGAGGGTAGAGCGAAGTGTAAAATTCTTCAAGAATTTTAGTTCTGCAAAGATACTTCCATTAAACCTAAAGGCCTTATTAATAGAGGTTCTGTTGCTACGTTCGATTGCAGCAATTGGGTTTCCAACTTGTGCCCTTTGAAACGAAGGCATTGCATAATAAGTACTAGCATCGGTTCGCTCCGGAACAATAGGTGCAGCCCATATCGCACTATTTAAACTGGCAGCTGTTGGATTATCAATAGCATGAAAGCCTGTAAAATTACCGCCAATTTTAAATTTGTCGCTTATTCTTATTTCTTCATTTAAACGAAATACAAATTTCTGGTAATTATCGTATTTCACTACCCCATCCTGGTTGTTGTATCCAAAATTGATTAAGGTAGTTGTTTTTTCACCAGTATTTGAAAAGCTTAAGCTATTCGAATTAATAATAGCACTTTGAAGCATCAAATCCTGCCAATCTGTATTGCCTGTATAATTACTGAAATCGAATGGGGCCGCATTAATATTAGCAAGCTGGGTCGAATAGAGTTTTTTAAACCCTTCGGCATCGGTAACCGCAATTTTGTTATTTACCTTTTGGATACCAACATTGCTTACAAAGTTGATAAGGGTTTGTCCTTTTGCGGCACGTTTAGTTGTGATTGCAATTACACCATTTGCTCCTCTTAAACCATAAATGGCCGATGAAGAGGCATCGCGTAATAAATCGATAGTCTCAATGTCGGCTGGATTAAGAAAGTCGATATTATCTTGTAATAATCCGTCGACTACGTACAATGGGGTTGCATTATTTGTACTGGCAATACCCCGAATTCTGATTACGGGTTGTGAACCAGCACCACCAGAATTTACCACGGTAAGCCCTGCAACTTTTCCTTGTAAAGAAGCTAATGGATTAACTGCTGGCATTTTGGCAATTTCCTCGCCCCCAATGCTAGAGATAGCTCCGGTTAGGTCCTTTCTTTTTTGGGTGCCATAGCCAACAACGACAACCTGCTCTAGCTTTTTAGTGTCGGTTTTTAAAACGACATCGATTTTTGTTCTGTTATTAACAGAAATTTCTTGAGTAATAAAGCCCAGGTAACTATAGACCAGCGTGCTGTTGCCAGCAACACTTATCGTGTAGTTTCCGAGATCGTCTGTCTGAACTCCACGATTAGTTCCTTTTAAAAGTACGCTGGCATAAGGGATGGGCGCATTGCCATCGTCTTTTATAGTGCCTGTAACCACAATGTTCTGGGCACTTGCAGCGTTAAATAAAAGTAAACAGAGAAAAATTACAACAGAAAATTTTGTAAAGATTTTTTTCATACCATTATCATATTTGGTTTAATTGATAATTCTAATTTTGGCCTTTTGTTTGGGAATTGCAAGCCAAAATACCTCTACATTAATACATCAAAGTGTTAAATCGTACTATCTCAAGAGGGGAGATAAAATGCTATTTTGACCTCAAAAATGACATTTAATAACGGAGAGCAAGAAAATTGTAGCTACTACAAAATGGAATAGCCAGATAGTTTAGTGTATAACCAGAACCAGTTAATGAGAGGTAATGATGTAGTGTTAGAGTTCCATTAAAAATTCAGTTAGATTTTTATCGTGCGGCACTTCCAGTTTTTTACGTAAACGGTAACGTCTAATCTCTACTCCTCTTAATGATATATTTAAAAGAGAGGCCATTTCCTTACTACTCATGTTCATGTGCAAGTAAGCACATAACTTTAAATCGTTAGGAACGAGATCCGGATGGTTAGCTTTCAGTTTTTTAAAGAAGCTTTCGTGTGCTTCGTTAAAGCTGCTTTCGAACAAATTCCAATCCCGTTCGTCGTTCATTCCATCGTCTATTACTTTTTGAATTCTTCTGAGCTGATCTTCTGAGAGCTTTTTCCCGTTCTCGTCTTTAAGCTTGGTCATCTCTTCACTTATTTTCTGTAGCAATTCGTTTTTATAAACGAGGCTCATTGCAGAATTAGCTAATTCCCTGCTTTTACTGGCTAACTCTGTTTGCAGTTTTTCTGTTTGGAGTTTGATGATCTGTTTTTCTGTGGCTTCGGCTTCCTTTTTTAAGAATTCTTCTTTCTCGGCATGCAGTTTTTGCTTAATTGCCTGTTGATCTTTATTTAACTTGGCCTCATAAATTCTTTTTCCGGCCATTAAGGCAACAATACCAATAAGCGTATAAAATGCAATTGCCCAATTACTCCCATACCATGGCGGGAGTATAGTAAATTCGAAGAGAGTAGTACTACTTACTGATTCTTGATTTATTTTTGCCCGTACTTTAAAAACATAGCTCCCCCGGCCTAGGTTGGTAAAATCTTTTTGAGTGGCCGCACTCCAATCAGACCATTGTTTAGAATAACCTTCCAAGTAATATTGAAATTTAATTTTAGATTGCCGGTAATAGGGAAGCGAAAATGAAATGCGGATATTGTTTCGGCTAAATGGAATTTCGATGGTTTCTTCGCTACTTCCGTTTTCGGTAAGGGTAATATATTTGTCGGTAATATCTTCTATTTTTCTAATCAGTACATCGGGTAATTTGATCTTTTCCAGGTTGTTTTCTTCATTGGTTGTGTTATAGATTACGAAACCATCGTCTACACTAATCAGGTAAATCTTGCTGCTAATCTGACTAATATTCTCATAATACTGTACCATGCGGCCATCTAATACACTAAAGCGGCTGGAGTCTACCACTATTTTACCGGGTTCCATTAAGTTAATGAGGGCCATTTTACCGTGATTAATAAACCAGTATTTTTTTGAGCCCGCATTGATAATTTTATTAGCGGAATAAAAGCTGCCGAGATTTTTATTTAGCGCATCATATTTATTAAAGCGATTATTGAGGGCGTCGTAAATAAAAAAGCCAGAGTCTGAAGAGAAAACAATTTTGTTCTCTAAATTGAAAATATTGATATTAAAATTGCCGGGTAAGCCATTCTTTTCATCATAATATTTAATATGGGTTGCACTTTTTAAATCGGCACTCAAGGTTAATTTATAAAGCCCTTTATAAGCGTGGCTTATCCAGATATCCCCCTCGGTATCTTGTTCTACATATCTCGACGGCTCGTTAAACCCGCTAATTTTATGACTAAATTTCCAATTTCCTGCTGCATCTTTTTTAAAAATAACTAAGCCTGTATAAGTACCCTGAATTAAATAATTGGGATTTGATTTAAGCTTTTTAATGGTCCATCCACCACTAATGGTCGATATTTTCTCCATCTTATCGCCCACAATATTAAAAGTGCCATCGTTATGGCCACAGATTAATTGATGGCCTATTTCGTTAAGTTCCCAAACCTGTCCCTGCGAGTTCGGAATTAATTTAAAATCGAACGAATTAAATAGATTTCCATTCTCGGGTATCCACGGGCTGGAGAATAAACCCTGATTAGTTCCCAGGTAGATTTTATTTTTTACAATGAGGCTCGAGTAAACCGTTCCAAACTGCCCGGCTTTATCGAAATAGAAATAGAGCGGAGAGTTAAGCTCTATCCGGTCAATTCCATTGTCTAAACCAGTCCAGAGGTTTTGCTCGTTATCTGCATATAGGCTTAATATGGTATTGTTTTGTAAACCACTAGATTTGTTAATTCTTTGTACCACCTTACCCTCTTCGTCTATAATAATGAGCCCATTTAAAATGGTGCCATAAGCATAGTATTTATTTAGAATCCTTACCCCGTTGTTAAGTTGGTATGTTTTTAGAAAAGAATTAGCGTTGCTGGCAAGTGGGGTAAAGGTTTGTCCATCGTACACGAAGAGTCCATTTTTACTGGTTCCGATAAGAAAACGATTCCCTTTATAAGGAAGTATAGAAAGTATGCCTGTTTTGCCAAGTATTTCACTTCCGGCAAGCGGAGTTAGGGTTTTACCTTCCAGTTTAAAAAGCCCCTTGCCTAATACTTCGGCAAAAAATTGAGCACCTGCCTGATGTAAGAACAAAAATGCATTTGGCGCTTTAATGACAACGATCTTTTTGTTTTCGTAAATAAAAATAGTCGAAAACGATTGAAAGATTACCCGTTTCCCATCGATATATATTTTCCAGACCTCGTCGGTTAAACGATAAGGTTTTGGAATGAGCTTGGTAAGCGAAGTATATTGAAGATGTTTATGCCGGTAAGCCCAATAGCCAAATTCGCCAAAACTTCCGGTATAAATTTTTCCATCTGCACCAGTAGCCACAGACCGTACGATTTGCCGGTTAGGCATTTTATATTGCTGCCAGTATTTTCCATCGTAGGTAAGCAAGCCTTCGGCATTACCGAAATACATAATTCCATTTTTGTCTTTGGCGATAGACCAATTCTGATTACCCGACAGGTAAGCCGATTTTGGATAATTCTGAACATAAGGAACCCCAATACTTTGAATATCGTTAGCTTGTAATTTAGCCGGGACAAACAAAAGGATAATATATACGATAAGGTAGTTGAGCAAATTATTATTCATAATAGCAAAGCACTTATGCAGATCTTTTGTGCAAAATAAATATTTAAAATTGATAAATGCTTAGCGATTTATTATTTCTTAATGAAGGCAAAGAAAACGGCAAGAATAATTAAAACGAAAGCGACTATATGATTCCAAGCAATTTTTTCAGTTTTGAAGAAAAGGATAGAAAAAATAAGAAATACTGAAATTGAAATGGCTTCCTGGGTTATTTTTAATTGCATGAGGCTAAATGGCCCGCCATTTTCTTTAAAGCCATATTTATTTGCCGGAACCTGAAAAATATATTCGAATAAAGCGATACCCCAACTAATAGCAATGATACTGAACAGGCCCAGGCTTTTACTCCATTCCATATCCTTAAATTTTAAGTGCCCATACCAGGCCAGGGTCATAAAGGTATTCGAAACAAGCAGAAAGACGATGGTAAAGGCTGCTCTCATTATTTAAATACCGGTTGTGGCACTTTTACATAATATCCCGTGCCATCATAAGGGCGTTTGCGGGGATGTTCGGTGCATTTAGCCGAGCAACATCCTTGTAGCTGCTCTCCACACTCATCACATTGTGTAATGTGCTCATTACACTCTGGGTTGGCGCAGTTAATCATTTTAGGCGTTGTTTTCCCACAGTTATAGCATTTAGAAACGATCGAGGGATTAACGGAATTCACATCAACCGCAATGCGGTTATCGAAAACATAGCATTTTCCTTCAAAATCCTTTCCGCCGGCTTCTTTTCCATATTTAATAATGCCGCCATGTAACTGATAAACATCATTAAAGCCATGATGTAACAATAGTGCACTCGCTTTTTCGCATTTAATGCCGCCTGTGCAATAAGTCATTATTTTTTTGTCTTTATATTGCGCAAGCGCTTCGATCTGGTCGGGGAAATCGCGGAAATTCTCAATGTCGAGCGTAATGGCGTTTTTAAATTTCCCGAGGTTATGTTCATAATTAGAACGGACATCTAAGATAACCACATCTTCGCGGTCTATCATTTCGCTAAACTCTTTTGGTTCCAGGTATTTGCCGGTTCGCTCTACGGGATTAATAATGCTCGTATCGCGCAGGCCCGAATGAACGATTTCCGATTTGTAGCGGCAATGCATTTTAATAAAAGAGGGTTCCGGAACTTCATCAATTTTGAACTCGGTTTTTACGAACCTTTTATCAGCGTGTATTGCTTGCATATAAGCTTTGCAAGCTGCTATTGTTCCCGAAACTGTTCCATTTAAGCCTTCGTCGGCAACGATAATGCGGCCAACCAGGTTTAATGATTTACAGAACGCTAAATGATCTTCAGCAAATTGTTCTGCTGCTGCTATAGGCGCATAGCAATAGTAAAGGAGGGTATTATATTTTATCATCTTATCATTGATACCGGTGCAAACGGCGTTTAATGCGCGACAAAGATAATAAAAAGATGTGTTTTTTAAGGATGCAAAAATGAATTTACAAACAACAAAATCCCGATCCCAAAAAGTACAAAATAAACGTACCTGAAAAAATGATCACCCTGTAAGCGGTGGTTAATTAATCTTCCTATTAAAATTGCAGGGATTATGGCAGGTATTGAAATAAGATAATATCGAAATAGAACAGGGATCATTAGTCCGCTTATCCAATAACCGATCACGCCAGCTAAACTGGCAATTAAAAAATAAGCTTGTAAGGTCGCCCTGAAATGCTGAGCAGACCACCGTCTTTTCGAGCCGTATACAACAAGAGGTGGCCCATTTAATCCATAAGCACCGCCGAGTAAGCCAGAAAGAAAGCCACAACTAAGCAACCACAACCAACTATCAGTTTTTAACTCCTTTAAACGGCTTCCACTTATTAAATATAGAGAAAACGCCATAATGATTATCCCCAACACCAACTTTACCATTTGTTCGTTAACATGGGTTAATAACCATAAGCCAAAAGGTATTCCGATAAGCGCATAAAAAATTAAGCCACCTGCACTTCTGAAATGTATTTTCTTTCTATCCTGGACCACTACAAAACCTGCAATAGTAACAGAAAGTAGTACCGAAAGAGGAACAGCGACATTTATGGGCATAAGTAAAGCAAGTAAAGGAACGGCGATCAAAGACTCTCCAAATCCAAAGGCCGAACGAAAAGTGGTAGCTATAAAGACAATAGAGAAAACCTCCAGAAACAAGGGACTTAAAGACATGGCTAAATATAGGAATTAATAGCGCCCAGGTAAAATACATGGTATTCTTATTGTTTAAAAAATATTTGCGTAACTCGGAAGTTACTTATATATTTGCGTAACCTCAAGGTTACTTATTATGAAAAAAACGATTAACCACCAATTTTTCTTCCCCCATGCTGTGGAGCTAGTTTGGGAATACCTCACTAAACCTGAGTTGATGGAACAATGGCTAATGAAGAACAATTTTAAGCCCATTATAGGGTTTGATTTTCAATTCAGGACGAACCCTATATCAAGCTTAGATTTTGATGGAATTTTTTATTGCAGGGTATTAGCAGTTATTCCTTTTAAAAAACTCTCTTATTCGTGGAGCAGTGGGCCGGGCGAAGGCGAGATTACACTTGATTCTGTAGTGGTATGGAAATTGGAAGCAACAGAGAAGGGTACCCTGCTTTTTCTGGAGCATAGCGGTTTCGATAAAAAAGAAAACCTCAATTTTTATCAGGGTTTAGCCGATGGATGGCTGGAAAAACTGGATAAAATTGCTAACCTTTTAAATGCTTCGCAACATGGCCATACCAGCACTTGATCCGTTTCAGGTTATAGGCGACCCCAGCAGAAGAAAGATGTTGATGTTGCTTTCTGAAGATAGTTTAACCATTAACAGTTTGGCCGATAATTTCGAGATGAGTCGGCCGGCAGTTTCAAAGCATATTAAAATCTTGCATCATGCAGGGTTTATCTCGATCCAAGCTATTGGCCGCGAACGCTATTGTACCTTGAAAAAAGATGGCTTTGAGGAGCTGCAGGCCTGGATCTCTTATTTCGATGAATTTTGGAATAGTAAGCTGAAAAAATTAGCAGCCATTTTAAGTAAAAAGAATATTAATTAAAAATATAATTCATGCAAAAAGAAATCTTACTCGAAATTTTAGACCAAAACCAGTCTAATTGTGCTTTCACGTTTAAAGACATAAACGAAGAGAATATAAATTTTAGATTAAACGAAAATACGGCTTCTGTTGGTTTTATTTACCGACATATTGGAGAAACCACCAATACCCTCGGCCGGTTTTTAGGAATGGAAACGGATGTTATGGATACTACGATGGGGCAATTAGACAATGGGCAAAGATATGACCTCGAAATGAGCCATAAACTTATGGAACAAGGCTATAAAATGCTAGCAGCCTTGATAAAGAATTTACCGGACGAAGATTGGCTCGAAGAAGTAGAAGCCTCCTTTTTTGGGAAAATATCGAGAATTCGATTGTTTTCAATTGTGCTTTTCCATAACTCACACCATTGCGGTCAAATTGCGTCGGCGATTGTAAAAGGGAAAGCGTATTGATGAAAAAAATATTTTTATCTCTTTTGATGATTACGGTGTTCATTCGACAATCGCAATCACAAACGATTAAATTACCCGATTCTATTTATTCCGGAAAACAGGGCGGCTTACATGTGCAGGGTGTTGCGATAGATAAAGTAAATGGATATATCTATTTTTCTTTTACTGATAAGCTGCTCAAAACCGACCTCGAGGGCAAACTGATTGGGAGTGTAACGGGTTTTGTTGGCCATCTGGGTGATTTGGATTTTACTGATGATGGGAAGATCTATGGCTCATTGGAATACAAAAACGATGCAATAGGGAAGGGGATCAAAAAAGAATTAGGGGTTCAAACTACCAATGAGGAGGGTTTTTATATCGCCATATTTGATGGATCCCGCATTGTTCGCCCCAACATGGATGCCGAAAAAGAAGATTTGTTACGTACCATTTATATTAAAGAGGCTGTAGACGATTATGCCGCAAATGTAAAAGTAGGCGATAAAGAAAAGCCACATCGCTTTGCCTGTTCAGGAATAGATGGTCTTGCCTTTGCACCGTCGATTGGGAGCCAAGCTGCTACAAAAAAGTTCCTCTACGTAGCTTATGGGATTTATGGCGATACCACCAGAAATGATAACGACCATCAGGTAATTTTGAAATACGATGTAGCGGATTGGGGAAAATATGCACAGAAATTATCACAGGATAAACTGCATCATGCCGGACCGGAAAAACCGTTAGAAAAGTATTTTGTAAAAACTGGTAATACCCGTTATGGTATTCAAAACTTGGCTTATGACCCCTATACAGGAAACCTGTTTGCTGCGGTATATCGGGGCTCCAAAACGCAGTTTCCAAATTACGATTTATTTGTAATTGATGGCAAAAAACAAGCGGTTAATGCTTACATCTCCTCAAATAATCAACAAATAAAAGTTAAAACATTGTCTTTATTAGCTGCTGGGCGAAAAAATTCTAAATCAACTATTAGCGGCTGGTTTTTTAAATGGGGAGCTACAGGTTTATGCCCTTTGGGCGATGGATCGTTTTATATCTCACATAATAATAAAGCAAAAGACGGGCAGCAGCAAACAACCATTTATAAATACAAATGGGTAGGTAATGCTGAAAATGCGTTTGTATTGGAAAAGTGATCATCCATAATCGATAGAATAGCTATATTTGGTTACAATGGAACCAAAAACTACTATACCAATAGACGTTGTTAGTCTACTACCAGTTTTAGACGATAATTTGCTCAATCTCTTAAGATCTTTATCGCCTAATGACTGGCAAAAACAAACCGTGGCCAAATTATGGAAAGTTAAAGATGTAGTAGCACACTTGCTTGATGGTAATATAAGGGTTTTATCGATGTTGCGCGACAGCTATTCGGGCGAGTCTGTTCAGGCCCATTCTTACCAGGATCTTCTCGATTATTTAAATACGCTAAATGCAGATTGGGTAAAAGCCATGAAAAGAGTAAGTCCAGCAGTATTGCTGCTGTTACATGAAGCTACAGGCAAGTCGTATTGTGATTACTACGCCTCATTAGACCCCTTTGGAAAAGCAGGTTTTGCAGTAAATTGGGCCGGCGAGAATGAAAGTAAGAACTGGATGCACATTGCACGAGAATACACAGAAAAGTGGCTGCATCAGCAACAGATAAGGGATGCCGTAGGGCTGCCTGGATTAATGACTAAAGCGCTGTTTTATCCTTTCATCGATATATTTATGAGGGCATTGCCTTATACTTTTCGGGATCTGCCAGCAGCGGAACAAACTTCTGTACAGGTCGTTATTACGACCGATATTGGGGGTACCTGGTACCTTTGCCGGGAGAGAGGAGCGTGGTTATTAGGTAAAGAGCGCAAGTCAAAACCCTTATCAGTAGTATCAATTGATCCTGATATGGCGTGGAAGCTGTTTTCCAAAAGCATTCGACCAGAACAAATTTCTGGCTCTATAGCGATCACAGGGAACAGGGAGCTGGGAGAAAAAGTGCTTTCGATGATTTCGGTAATGGCCTAATGCTGTCGTAATAATTATTTATTGGACGATATTTAAATCTATTGGTTAGATCGAAATTGCGAAGCTGAAGTTTCTTCAACTTATTGTCAATTTCCCCAAATACATACTATTACTTCTTTGTTTCCGATCGTCGGAAGTAAAGGCGAGATAGATGTCAAGCTGTTTCCCTTTGAAGAATTCGTCGAGCTTAAATGTTGCCGTTCCTTTTCTTCTGGAGACAATGTGTGGATTATATCGAGCTTTTTCTTTTTCAATATCGTAGGCCAAGACCATCGCATGGTCGTTATTCTTGTAGGTGCCTTCGGTGCTCCAGGTAAATATAATCTCCTGTTCGCCTTCGCAAACCGCGCTTGCAGTTGCGGGAAGTGCTTGGCTTCCAAAACTTACCAGTACCAATGCCGGATTGATAAAAAAGTTGTTATTTTCATCAGCTTGCAGCGCATGTTTTTGATTATAAGATTTAGCTGCCAAAAATCCTTCGTAGGTAGGTTGGTAATCTTTGAAGCCGATTCTTAAGAAGCCGATAAGCGGCTTGAGCCATTTTTGTGAAACGGTAAATTTTTCTCTGTTCAGTAGTTCCTTTTCTGAAGGTGGCGTAGTTCTTAGGCCCTGGGTTCTCATTATTGCCTGGCCTTTTCTAACATAGCCAATTACGGTGCCTACTTTCCCACTAAATGCCCCATTTATTCCGCTTTTTATGGTTGCCATATTGCTTCTTTTTAATCAATTTAGGAATAATTAACCATTAAACCCCACCCCACTAGATTTTAACCCCTATTAAACAAGGACTCAACAGGGGAACTGCCCCTGTTAAACCCCTGTCGGATCCCTGATGGATCCCTGTAGCATCCCTGTTGGGTACGAACGACTACTAGGCTTGCCTTATCGATGGCTTAGCCAGCAATAACTATCGTAAGCTTAATCGATAAAGTAAAGATAAGCAAAAGGATATAGTAATGAAAATTTATGAATCGAAGCAAGAACGCAAAGATCGAAGTGCATAAGGATAAGTGATAATTTCTGATAATTATGTAACTAGCTGAATATCAATAGGTAAATTTAAAAGTCATATCGAACTCATATTAAATTATGTTGAAATGCTTTTTTATCCCTACTTTGTTCTTGTTTTCTGTTGACCTAGAAAGATAATAAAGGGGAGAAGATAAATTCAATGACCGAAAACTAGCTTCCAAAGCTGAGGATGTTTTGTCGGATAAGTGATGTTTTTGCAGTTTTGATAGCTCTTATTAAATGTGTAATTAAGACGAATAATTATAACTAATCCAAAACCAAATTATGAGAAAACGTAGACTTTTTAGTTGGATCATGTGTACATTTTTTTGCATGATCGCAGGCACTCTGATGGCTCAGAGGGTCTCTATTAACGGGAAGGTAGTTTCGGACAGAGGAACACCTCTTGTAGGCGTATCTGTTAAAGCAACCAACCCCGACCGGGCAACTATTACCAATAACCAGGGTAAATTCACGATGCTGGCAAGCCCGGGAGAGATGCTGGAGTTTAGCTACATAGGTTATACTACCCAGAGCCAGAAAGCGGCAAATGACATGCAGGTTTCCCTATCAGAATCATCTTCGCAACTGGAAGGTGTGGTGGTTACTGCCCTGGGTATTAAAAAAGAAAGAAAGGCATTGGGCTATTCGGTTACCGATCTAAATGCAGATGAATTGATGAAAAATAAAAATACCAACGTCGTAAATTCTCTAGCGGGTAAAGTTCCGGGTTTAAATATTACACAATTCAGTGGTTCGGCAGGTGCGGGGGCTTCAATTACCATCCGTGGAGGTAATTCTACTTCAGAGAGCCGGCAAAACCAGCCATTGTTTGTTGTGGATGGTATTATTTATGACAACTCAACTACGGTAACCGGTAATACGGGTACAGATGGTTTATCACGAAGCAATACCACTTATTCTAACCGTATTATGGATATTAACCCAGAAGACATTGAAAACCTATCGGTTTTAAAGGGTGCTGCTGCTGCTGCATTGTATGGCTCTAGGGCTGCTGACGGGGTGATAATTATAACGACTAAAAAGGGAGCCGAAGGTGTTACGAGAGTTAGTTTCAGTAGCAGGTTAAGTACCTCATGGACTAATAAGTTACCAGAAGTTCAGACTCAGTTTGGTACAGGTTCTTATGCAACTAATGGTGTTTTCAGCGATCTGAACTCTTATAGTTCGTGGGGACAAAAGCTGACCTCGGCTAATACGATATATGATAATATTGGGAATTTCTTTGATAAGGGTGCTATATACGATAATAATGTTAATGTGTCTGGTGGTTCAAAAAATGGTTCTTTCTACTTATCGGCATCTAATTTTGATCAGGCAGGTATCGTTCCTGGCACTGGTTATGATAAAACTACTTTCCGTTTTAATGGTCAGCAGAAATATGGAAAGTTAACGATCGATGCAAATGTGGCTTATTCTATTGCTGATATTGACAGGACCTTAACAACTGCCGGTTTATACGGAAGTGGGGTGGGAAGTATGCAAGCATTATACAGCTGGCCCACCATATTTGATATAAAGAATTATCTTAATTCGGATGGCACGCAATATCGTCCTTATGCCGGAACACTTGCTTTAGAAAGTGATATTGACAATCCTTACTGGATTATCAATAAAGATGTGTTAACCTCCCAAACCAAGCGTATTACGGGTGGTGTTAGTGGTAATTATAAAATAGCAGACTGGTGGGATTTGACCGCCCGTTTAGGTTATGATCAATATGCCACTAATGATTATACCTACATTGCTCCAGGATCTGCTCTTGCTCCGTTATATCAGAATGGTCGCTTAAGCAAGGATATGGTTAACTATACCTTCCTTACCACTACCGTCATGAGCAATTTGCATAAAACATTTGGAGACTTTGAGACCCACCTTATGTTGGGTGCAACTTCTGAAAATACGCAAACCATTGGTCAGAACCATTGGGGATACAGCTTTATTACCGAGGGTACCATTAGTTTGGCTAACATAGCGACTACCAATAAGTTTTTTACTGATGGAACCACAAAAAAACGTTTAATGGGCGCTTATGGAGAAGCAGGAGTATCTTATAAAGGTATTGCTTATTTAACAGTAACCGGGCGTAATGACTGGTCGTCCACACTGCCTATAGAAAGCAGGTCTTATTTTTATCCTTCAGTAAGCGGGTCTCTTGTTCTTACTGAGTTATTACCGAAAAACGATATACTTTCTTTCGGAAAGATTAGGGCAAGCTGGGCTCAAGTAGGTAAAGATGCTAATCCTTATGCTACACTTACCTATGTAAATCCGCCATACATTATTGGCTCTTATACTGCTGTAGGTAATCAATGGGCTGCAGGTAATCCAATTTTAAAACCTGAGATTCAGGATTCCTGGGAAATTGGTGGCGAGTTCAGGTTTCTGAAAGGACGTATTGGTTTAGATTACACCTATTATCATAGTCAGACAAAAAATCAAATTGCGCAACCACGTTTAGCACAATCTGGTGGATTTATTTTCAGCTCGCTTAATACGGGTTCAGTAATTAACAAAGGGATGGAAATAGCACTTACAGGTAAACCTATAGTACAAAAGAATTTCTCGTGGGATGTAGTGCTTAACTTTTCTTACAACAGAGGCCGGCTGGGCGACTTTCTGCCGGGTGTAGCCTATTTTTATCCGACAGATGCCCAGTTTGGAACTGTAAAAGCGGCGTCTATTCCTAATGGTGGTTATTTCCTTGGAATGACTGGTCAGTCTTATTTGAGGGAACAGAATGCAGATGGAAAAGAAATTCCAAATGGCCGTTACCAAGTTGATCCAACCACCGGATTATATAAATTAAACACCACTAACCCGGTTGTAGGTAACCGTGAGGCCAGTTTTATTGGAGGTATTAATAATACATTCAGGTATAAAAAGCTTTCACTTTCGTTTTTGCTCGATATTCGTAAAGGGGGTGATGTATTTAATGGTACCGAATATGCTTTGGTTTCAAATGGTTTAAGCAAAAGGACTTTACTGAACGACAGGCAATCGGTTACCGTAACCGGAGTTAACAGCACTACCGGAGCGGATTTTACACAAACTTATGAGGCTGACAAAAGCTACCCAATTGGTAGTACAACTGTTGCCGGTACGGCTATGATTCAACGGTATTGGGCCAACTATGCAGCTAATTCTTATAACTTTCTTACCTCGGTAAATTGGCTAAAATTACGTTCATTATCATTAACATACGACTTTAATGATTTAATAAAGAACGTAAAGTTTATTAAGGGCATGTCGGCTACAGTAGTAGGTACTAATCTCTTTACATGGACTAACTATAAAGGAATGGATCCTGAAGTAAGTGCTGCAGGAGGAACAGGTGGTTCGGGTTCTACCGGAATAGATTATCTTGGTGTGCCTGCAGTTAGCAGCTTTACCTTCGGACTAAATGTTACTTTTTAATTAATTGAAAAAATAGATTATGAAAAAATTAAAATATATTATACTCGGATGTATACTTATAGGGGGGGTAACTTCATGTAAAAAATGGATGGACGTTAACGTAGATCCAGATAACCCAAACAACGAAAGCGTATTGATCGAAAACAGGTTACCCTGGATTCAACACTTTTATATGTACTCCTCGGGAGTTGCGAATTATCGTACAGCATGTCAGGCGGGAGTCTATTTTGCTATAGCAGCTGCTCAAAATTCATTTACCACAACATGGCAATGTTCAAACGCTAATTCGACTACTCCTTATCAAACATGGTTTGTAGCTACCTCTTCGAATGTAGTGGATATGTATAATAAGGCCAAGAAACAAGGTGCTTATCATTATATGGGTGCTGCTGATGTTTTCCACGCTCTGGGCTTTATGCAAATGCTTGATCTTTATGGCGAAATGCCTTACAAAGAAGCAGCAACAGGAAATCCAAGTCCTAAACCAGATGATGGAAAAACCATTTATAATGGATGTATTTCTAAATTAAATGAGGCGATCAGTTTGTTCAGTAAAACACAGGAAGTGGGAGCACCTGCGCTCTCAGCCGGTGATATGATGAACAAAGGTAATGTAGACAAATGGATTAAATTATGCTGGGGATTAAAAGCCCGTTACATGCTGAAGTTGTCGAAAAAATCGGATCTATATAATGCAGATTCTGTACTCTACTTTTTATCGAAAGGGCCACAGTCTAACGCCGACAATATAGTAGAGCCGAGCTTTAATAACAGCACGGTAACTGATTATTTAATTGGCGATCCTATTGTAACAAACGGAAACTGGAATTATGCAGCTTATGGAAGCAATCAGCGTATTTCTCAGTTTTACTACAATCTGTTAACAAATATGCGTGGTTCGGCTGTAACAGATCCACGGATGACCAAAATTGTACCAGCTTCCATGTCTAATGTTAAACTAGATGCCAGCGGTAGGGTACAATCTTATACTTGGAATCGTTCAATAGGTGTAGATTCTTATGGCTCTGCAGCCAGATTACTGAAAGCAGGCAGCCCTAATTCTATTGTAACGCCAACTTATGCTACTACCAATGCGACTATAAAGTATACCATTTCAAAACCAGACGACAAGGCAGATTTTATTGCTTCTTTAGCTGCAAAAGGAAAAACATATACTGTTAGCGGCAATGATGTAACTGTTACTTATCCGGCTGGTTCGATGTATATAAACAGTACTAATTATGTATTGGCCGGCGATACGGTTTATGTAAACTTACGTAGTAATTCCATTGCTACTTCGGGAATAGCAACACAACCTTCAACAGATGTGAATTGGTATGCCAATTCAGCAGCGTATGCTGCGGGTGTGGTTGGTTCTACCGGTTCATTTCAAACTCGTCCGATCTCTGATTATGAGATTTTAACCTATCCTGAAATGTGCTTTATAGAAGCTGAAGTGTATATGCGAAAAGGTGAATCTAGTAAAGCCCATACAGCCTATAAGAAAGGTATAGAGGCGCATTTAAATATGATGCAGACGAAATTGATGGAATGGCAGGGTACTTATGGTACAACCAATCCAGATATGCAACCCATGAATCAAGCCGACATTTCTGCTTATCTTTCAAGTAGTGCAGTCGCTCAGAACGGAGGCGCTTTAACTATGCAGGACATTATGCTGCAAAAATATATTGCAATGGGGTGCAGTATTGAAAACTGGAACGATATGCGTCGTTTTAATTTTAGTGCAGGTAATGTAGGAAGCTTTGGGGTTGTTTATCCGGGTTATGACAGGGGGCCATTATTTACAGGTACCGCTCAATTAACAGGGTCTGGTAAAAATGATCCAAGATATTGGATGCGCCGCTGGATGTTGCCTCCAACTTATGAAATAAATTACAACTCTGTAAATACACTAGCTTTAAATCCACATGCTGCCGACCCGAATATCTGGTCTATGCCTGTTTGGTGGGATTGTGCCACAGACGCAGAGTATCAAAATTACCTTAAGTAACGGAGTTCGGCTTAAGGAAACATTAAATAAGTATGGGTTGTTCGAGAACAACCCATACTTATTTTGATATTATTGGTCTGAATAGGCCAAAAACTCAGTTTTATTTTTTTGCTACAATCTTTATTTCAAATTCGAGGGAATCCGAAATAGTTTGATTGGCTAAAAGATCATAGAACTTTCCCGATTTATAACGGACATTCCATAGGGTTCGGTCAATAACCAGTTTGCCATTTGCTTCGAAAATTCCGTTCTTAACTTCCGTTTTGGCTAAGAAATTAACTGGATTTGTGATGCCTTTAATAGTTAGGTTCCCTGTAACTTTCTTAGTGTTACCATTTATTGATGCAACCTTAGTAAGGGCAATTGTGGAAAAGGGAAATTTTTTAACATCAAAAAAATCAGGGTCTTTCAAGTGATTAACAAGGTTATTATCACGTCCATGAGATTTATCTTCAATGGTATTCATGTCGACCTCAACTGTGCCACCCATAAGTTGATCATTTTCAATCATCAATTCTCCTTTTGATATATAGACGTACCCTGTATGACTGTTTGCACCAATTAGGCTAGAACCTTTCCATGTTACTACACTTTCCTTCGTATCTATTATAATATATTTTTCATTCCCAACATGTAAGGATAAGGAGCTTGCCAATGCATTATTTTTATTTTCGGCTGTTACAGGCCCACGGCACCCGAAGAATAAAGGCACAATAATTAAAATTAAGTAAGTGATTGATAGTTTGTTGTTCATACTACAGAAATTATATTGGTTAATAATAATTGACAAATGATCTTAAATGAGCGATACATATTATTGCTGACCCTTTTTACTTTTAAAATCCGTGACGGCCTTTCCATCATAACGATACACTCCGAAAAACGATCCATATAAAATACTTCCATCATTAGCTTCTAACATCCCACAAAGCATTCCTTTACTTCCTTCATATTTTGACTTTATTTCGGTTAACTTGGGCTTTTTATTGTACAAGGATTTTTGATCATAACGGGAAAGTACCCAATCTTTGCCCATGTTTGGTTTATTGGATTTTACTTCGCCAGTAGTCCAGATGTTTCCTTTTTTATCTTCGATTATTGCAGAAGCCCCACTCTGCGATACCTTTGTAAAGGTACTCCCGTCATAACGCCAAAGACCATCAATATCACCGAACCAAATACTTCCTTTTTTATCTTCGATTATTGACCAAACGTTGTTAAATGCTTTACCATCTTTGTTTTTTAAAACGGTAAATGTTTTTCCATCATAAAAACAAGGCTCCCCTGCGCCAATCCATAATTTCCCGGTTTTGTCTTCCACGATAGTAGTAACACCATTATGGGGCAGTCCCTCTTTCGTTGTAAAATTTCGAAAAGATTTCCCATCGTAACGACTTATTCCACCTCCGGTGCCGAACCAAATAACGCCGGCTTTATCTTCATAAATAGACATTACCAAATTATTGGCAAGTCCCTCCCTAGTCGTGAAATGCTTAAAGGATTTTCCATTGTAATAATAAACCCCCGAATCGGTAGAAGCGAACCAAAGGTTTCCGCGTCGATCTTCCAGAACATCCCAGTATCTGTGCGAACCTATTTTACTTGTGAGCCTGGTAAACGATTTCCCATCGTATCGGAAAACACCACCAAATGATGCAGCGATCAAAATGGTACCATTTCTGCCTTTTTTTATATGACGAACCATGGTGTTAGGCCCGTAGGAAGTAACGGTGTCTTTGGTTTCAGATTTGATGTTATCTTTAGGTGTGTTTGTTTGGTTTTGTATGCAGGAGGTGCAAAAAATAACCATCAAGAACAAAGCATATAGGGGGATGTGTTTTATCATTTTTATTTTATTATCAAAATTGGTTTAGCGAAATTACTTTGATATCTTTCAGTCTGAGGCATCAGAATTGTAAATAAAAATGTAAACTTTGTAAATAAAATATAAATATTATGCGTGATAACCGAAACCTCCTCTCTGGGAAACGCAAGTACCTATGTGTATTCATATTACTCTTGTTTGTTTTTGTAACTTGTATGGCTTTCCGCATAGTGGGCGGTAACGATTTTGATATAGCCAGAAAGGAAGTTTTGCTCCGCAAGATCGGACATGAACTACTCTTGCAATCGGGCGATAGTACCTCAAGAGTGCTCCCGGTAAAAAAGATGGCAGAAAATGAATACCAAATCAGGTTTGAGAAGGAGCTTACTTTTCAATCAGATTCGCTGATAAATATTACCCGGCGTTTGTTGGGCAAAGACCCGTTAACAGGTGATTATGTTGTTAACGTTTTGAATTGTGGCAACTCAGGTGTAGCCTTTGGATTTGCCATATCCAGAAATGAAAAAGATAATATTATAACATGTTCGGGAAGAGTACAACCTGCTGCATGCTATATGATTAACATTGAATTTAAATCGATAGGCATGAATACAGCAGAGAAAGGCTATCTTCTCGGCGGCCTGCCGCTTTTAGCATTCGTTAGTTTCTTTTTTTTGAGATCTGTTAAACCACGAAAAAGTTTACCTAACGATAAGTATACTAAGACATTCACTTTAGGCTCGGTATTGTTTAATGCGCAGGAACGGCAGCTCATCATTAATAGAAAGACCATAGACCTGACTGGAACTGAAACGCGCCTGTTGCTCATTTTCGCGCTGTCTCCTAACGAGACTATAGAGAGAAGCCGGTTGCAAAAAGAGATATGGGAGGATGA
Source organism: Bacteroidota bacterium (assembly GCA_040388055.1). GTDB lineage: Bacteria > Bacteroidota > Bacteroidia > Sphingobacteriales > Sphingobacteriaceae > Pedobacter. Next base: position 62,374 of record JAZKCO010000002.1, on the reverse strand, counting down.
AGGGATTATTGTGGGGCGTAGCCTGGATATGTTCATCTCAAAACTTAGAAAAAAACTAGAATTTGATCCGAATATCAACATTGTTGTTGTACGCGGAAAAGGATATAGGCTTGATATTAGCCATGGTGTAACATAAAGCACTTTTTAGTTTATGGTAGGTGTTATTATCATTTCTTGTTTTTAAGTAGAAAAAGTTTACCCTTTCAAAATACAACATAAGTTATTAATATTTTTCTGGGGGTTCACTAAAAACACTTTAACCTTTATGCTTAAAGAAATATCGAGCGAAAATGAATTTAAATCGCTTAACCAAAGCTTGGTTTTCTTTTTCGTTCTCCGCCACGAAGGCGCTTTCTTTTTTCCGCAAAAAGAAACAAAAACTCCCGGCTGCTTATTTTTCTATTAAAGGCAGTATTTAGGCTCATTTCTTCGATTCCGAAAAATAAAAGGCCGGTTGAAAACGGTAAACTTAAGTCAGTGCTTTTAACCATTTCGACCTAGCAAAACGTAACCTCCCAAACTTTTACGCTTGATCCTCATTTTTCTTGTTCGTAGTATTCTGCCATTAGGGAGTCCAGAAGTTACTTTTTTAATAAAAATTTATGATGAACGTTCCTGTTCTTAAAAAATGATTTTTAACAAAGGTCTTTAAAACAACTAAAAATAGGGTTTTAAAATTACCCTAAAACAAGAAAAGTCCTCAATATAAATATCAAGGACTTTTCGTCGGTAATCTTCGGGAGTCCCGAAGAATTTTTGTGCTCGGGATCAAATTTGATGCGAAACAATTAGAGCACGATTTGGAAATTATTTGTAGAATTCCGATCGATTCACTGAAACTTTCTGATTATGGTGAAGTACACTAAACATACCCCTTTTGCAAAAACAAACAACTGGACTTTACAAAATCAGCCATAAAGTCTAGTTAGGATTAGAAGCCATACATACCGCCCGAAACTGATATTTGCTCACCGGTAATCCAAGCTGCATCATCAGATGCGAGAAATACTACGGCTTTCGCAATATCTTCTGGCTGGCCTCTGCGGCCAAGTGGTGTATTGGCGATAAACATTTTTTCATAATCACTGCCAGGGGTAACGCCCGCGCTATTCGCACCTTCTGTTTCCGTAGCGCCTGGCAAAATAGAATTGATACGAATGTTTTTTACACCCACTTCTTTCGATAAAGAGATGGTTATGGCATCTAAAGCCGCTTTAGTTGCAGAATATAGCGAGGCTCCCGGAAGAGGCATTTTGCTGGCACCCGAACTGATATTGATGATATTGCCGCCTTTTTCGCCAAATAGTTTCAAAGCCGACTGGATTGTTAGGATAGGACCCAGGACATTGACATTAAAACTGTTATGAAAAGTTTCTGCTGATATCAGTTCAATAGGTGCATATCCCTGATAAACCGCGTTGTTGACCAAAATATCCAAGGTGCCGAAAGCTTTTTCTGTTTCTTCAAACAGCCTGGTTACATCGGCTTCATTCGATACATCGGCCTGTACCGCGATGGCTACGCCGCCATTGTCGGTTATGGTTTTCATCACTTTATCTGCGCCTTCTTTACTTGAGGCATAATTTACCACAACTTTTGCGCCTGCTGCCGCGAAATGTTTTGCGATAGCTGCACCTATTCCTTTTGATGCACCAGTAACTACCGCTACTTTGTTTTCTAATTTACTCATTATTTCTATTATTTATGATTTGAGAACACGATTCATTAGTCGAACTGGACCAGGTCCTTAAAGATCAGTTTACCCCAGCTATTTCCGTGCGCTTGCACAAGCAGTCCGCCTTCCGAAAGCCCACCCAATTGAATTGGTGAAAAACCGAGATTTTTTGCAAGTTCACAGATCTCAGCTGCGGCACTGTCATCGTCGCTTGCCAGATAAACGACTCTCCTTCCACCATGTACGGCAGGATCTTGCTCAAGAATGGCAGCGCTCAAGTGGTTGAAGCCTTTAACCAGCTTCCCGCCAGTAAAGGCTTGCGCAACGACCCTTGCAGAAGGCTGTCCTCCCAGTTGCTCAAGCGACACACTATATGCATTGGTTACATCGACGATGGTTTTCCCCTGCCAGGTCGGCAGCGCCTTCGCGACATCTTGGTGCGACTCGAAACGCACGGCCAAAAAGATAACGTCCGCCTTCAGGGCTTCAACCAGTGTTGTGGGAATGATCTCGGGTCCGATTGCGGCCGCGGCTGATGAAAAGCTCTCCGGGTTGCGTGTGGTTGCGACGGATACTGTGATGCCCTTGCGGGCAAACGCTTTGGCTAAGGCCTGGCCGATTTTGCCAAAGCCGATTATTGCGTAGCTAACTACTTTGTTTTCTGATATACTCATTTTGAAATTATTTTATTTGGTTAATGTCAATTACTTAGACAAATAGGTCATACCACCATCAACGATGAGTTCAGCACCCAACATGAACGACGAATCATCAGAGGCCAGGAAAACCGCTGTTTTACCAATATCAGCAGGCTGCCCGATCCTGCCTATCGGCATTTGATCTGCAAAGTGTTTTTTTACCGCGTCCATTTGTTCTGCGGGAACAAACTTGTCAAATGCAGGTGTATCTGTTGTACCTGGTGTGATCACATTTGCCCTGATTTTCCTATCTAAAAGGTCGTTTGAAAATGCTTTTGCAAAAAAGATCACAGCTGCTTTTGCAGCACCGTAAAGGCCAAATGCTGGGTAAGCACGATGTGCTGCATTGGATCCGATCAGGATAATAGAACCACCATCATTCATATAAGGCAGTGCTTTTTGGACAGTGAAGTAAACACTTTTCAGGTTCAGATCCATGGTTTTGTCATAGTCGGCTTCGTTCGTGTCTGCCACTGTTCCGGTAGTTCCAGCACCAGCGTTGGCTACAATAACGTCTATCTTACCAAATTTTTCAGCGGTTTCTTTAAATACGTTTTCCAGATTGGCAAGGTTGGTTACATCGGCATCGATGGCTATAAAATCATCGCCAAGCTGTGCCACAGCACTAGCTAGAGTTTCCTGATTTCTGCCAATAATAGCTCCGACTGCACCTTCATTTTTAAATGCTTCCGCAATACCAAATCCAATACCGCTATTGCCGCCTGTAATTACTGCGACTTTGTTTTTTAACTTACTCATGATTTTTATGACTTAATTAACATATCCAAAGTTGCGGCCTTGTAACTGACTGCGTCTTGACTTATGTCATTAAATACACTTGATAAAAATCAATTCATTTTAAGGAGTTCTTTCTTATCCTACTTAAAGTTTCTGGGGATAAACCGAGGTAAGAGGCAATCATGTTTTGTGGAAACCGCTGTAGAAAATGTGGATATTCATTAACCAATTCTTGGAAACGTTCCTCACCTGAACGGCTTATGGCGGATTCCATCCTCTTCTGGGCTGCAATGGTAAAATTTTGACTGATGACATTTTGCATTGCCGAAAAGGCGGGAATAGGCTTTATAAACTCCTCAACAAGTGCGTTTGTTATTTGAAGAATTTCCATATCCTCCAGTGCTTGTATATTAAATCGACTTGGTGTTAATTGGTAAAAGCTTTCAAAATCGTTCAACCACCAGTTTTCGATACATAATTTCAGAATATGTTCATGCCCTTTCTCATCTACTGTAAATGTTCTGGCTGAGCCTTTTACAATAAACGCAGTATATTTACATATATCCCCTTCTTGTAGAAAATATTGTCGCTTTCGTAGTTTTTTTGGCTTGAAATGTGCGATAAAAACTTGCTTCTCGTCTGCTGAAAGTATCTTGCCAGAAAGTTTTTGAACATAATCAAACAGCGCTTCAAAATTCGACGTCATATAAATATCTATATAAATAAGATCAAAAATAGCCTTTTTGATCTTATTTATATAATCTTGCTGACCTTATTCCCTAATACTTATGATTGTAATTTATAGCACACACATGTATGGACATAAGCATAAAATAATTTGTGGTTTTCCGTAGCAGCAAAAGTTCGGTAATCTTCGGTAGCACCGAAGAATTTAGTACTCGGAGTAAAGTTTGATGCGCACCAATTAGAGCATGATTTGAAAATTATTTGTAGAATTCCGATCGATTCGCTGAAACTTTCTGAAAATGGCCAAGTACACTAATTGTGCCCTTTTTGCAAAATACAAATGAATTTCACAAGAGTCATTTTCTTTAAATAATCTGTTTGTCGTCAAATATGTCGAACCAATTAAAGTAGGATTTAATAGTTATTTTCACAATGTCGATTGATTCTCTGAAATTTTCTGGAAATAGTAAAGCACAGTAATTTATACTAATATTGTTAGTAATTTTCTTCATAAAACATCGATTTTGTACCTATCTTTAACATACGATGGAACAAAATCAAATTCTTATTTATCAAACGCCCAATGGTGAAACTGCCATTGATGTAAAAATTGAGCATGAAACAATTTGGCTAAACCAAAGCCAACTTACAAACTTGTTCAAGAGAGATAGGACTGTTATTACTAAGCACATTAATAGTATTTTTAATGAAAAAGAACTAGATGAAGAAAGCAATGTGCAAAAAATGCACATTCCTAATTCTGATAGGCCAGTAGCATTTTATAGTTTGGATGTAATCATATCAATTGGCTACAGAGTTAAATCAAAAGAAGGAACACAATTTCGAATTTGGGCTAACAGAGTATTAAAAGAATATCTGATAAAAGGATATGCTATTAACGAAAAGAGACTAAAAGAACAAGCCAAGCAACTGATAAGTTTAAAGAACACGGTGAACTTGCTTAGTAACATTTTAGAAAGTAAAGAACTCAATTCTGATGAAGCAACTGGTTTATTAAGAGTAGTTACAGACTACGCTTATGCACTTGATATTCTTGATAAATATGATCATCAACAACTAACAATAGAAGGGACTACTTCAATATCATTATTTGTTATAGATTATGTAGATGCTATTAAAGCTATATCTGATCTTAAAGATAAATTTGGTGGAAGTTGGTTATTTGGTAATGAGAAGGATGAATCATTTAAAAGTTCCATTGCAACGATTTATCAAACATTTGGAGGTATTGATTTGTATCCAAGTGTAGAAGAAAAGGCAGCCAACCTTCTCTATTTTGTGGTCAAAAACCATTCTTTCTCAGACGGAAACAAACGTATTGCTGCATACCTTTTTGTCTGGTTTTTGGACAAAAATAAAATCTTATATCGTAAAGATGGTTCCAAGCGTATCGCTGATAATGCGCTTGTTGCTTTAACATTGATGATTGCTGAAAGCAAATCAGACGAGAAGGAAATGATGGTTAAGGTGATTGTTAATTTGATTAACTCTAATAATTAATAATTTGATCCAGGAAAATGCAGCCAGCAAATCAAAACCAACATAGAGTCTCCCAAGTTTATCTTAAACAATTTGGATATGAGATTGATGAGAAATGGTGGGTTTCTGTATACCGATTAGGGTACACCTCAACTGAAAATTTACCTGTAGATACTTTTACTGCCGAATTCAATATATTCGATGCTCCTTATGGTAATATTGAATTTAGACGAAATTTCGAGATACAGTGTGGTAAGGTTGAATCGTATTATCCCACGATTATTTCTAATCTGATTAATCAGAAGAAACTTACAGCTAAAAATGTTGAAGTATTATGCCATTTTATAGCTAGCCTATTAAGTAGATCAATATCTTTCACCAGCTTTATTGAAATGATTTTAAGTGACATAGATGCTTGCAAAAGATTTATTAGTGAAATCAGCATGTTCAATGAACATAAAGAGATTTTAAAGGAGACACTAAAGATTGTACCTGTTCATTTACAACTCAATACAATTCTAGGAACAATTACCGCCCATTTAGTAGAAGTCTTAAGGTGTTTTAATTTTTTAGTGATTAAAAAACCAACGGATATTTCTTGGATGACTACCGATAACCCTGTGTTAATAGATAAGAAAGGGAATTTCGAATGGCTTTTATCTCCAGATACAGAAATATATCTTCCATTATCTGGAAATTTTCTGTTGTTTGGTTTCCATGAAAATGCAGTTGATAAAACGAATAAACTAAGATTACTTCGAGAAAATAAGGTGAATAAGATTGATATTGAACAATTTGAAACACTGCAAAGAAGAATAAGCCAAAATCTTTCAAAATATTTAGTGATGCCAATTCATTTGGAAGATAGTAATATTGAAATCCCATTATGAACCTAAGTAATCGCAATATCAATCCCGCTCTAGCTCAACAAATTCTCGCCGAACATGGTACCATGATTTCTCTTGAAGAAGCAGAAGCATTACTCAAAGTCATGTATGATTTTAGCGAAATATTAGTTGCTCAGGTTAAGAGAGAAAGGGAGTCTGCAGTTTCAAAAATAAAAAGAAAGCCAAGAAACCTTTGAATACTTTTTGGCTTTCCCAATTGTCCGTCTTTAAATTTTGTTAATTCATTTTAATCCTTAGGCCTGTGCTTATGCGGTTTTAAATCAGGATGTTTTGGCTTTGTCTCAGGAAGAACCCTTCTTCTCTTATCATCTTGTCCGTTATCTTTTTTTGGCTTTGGACCAGGTTTAATTGCTTGAATTTGTTCCATAATATTATTAAATTTTTATAGCTCAAATGTATCAACCTAATCCCTATTAGGTTTACGGTTTTCCGTAACGATGAATGTTCGGTAGTCTTCGGGAGTCCCGAAGTAGGTTGTTTAACATAAAGCGACTAGTAGATTTTGTACTATTGAAAAAAATGATTGTAAGAAAATGTACTTGTGGTATCAAAAAGCGGTATTGTGAAATTGCTCTAAAAAAGAAAAGTCCTCTATATAAATAAAGAGGACTTTTCTTCGGTAATCTTCGGGAGTCCCGAAGAATTTAGTACCGTTGTTTTTGTCAATTATATCTGCACAACTACTACAAAGAAAGATGGCATTTTTCATACTCTGTCGCTGGGAAGAAGTTGTGCCGGTTAATTCCCTAGGCCCGCCTTTTGATGCAGGTAAAATGTGGGCTACTTTTCCGGCATACTGAACCTGATCATCATCTTTTAAGGATGGTCCAACAGTCATTAGCCTACATTTGGGGTTCGAACAAATAAATGCAGCACGTTGTTGAACCTTTTTTATAGTGGCTGGGGTAAAATTCCAACGTTTGCTATCTTCTTCAGTTTCTATCATTTTTTTCAATCGCGTTAATCTAGGAATTTCACTTTAATTCATTCAGTAAAGAAAATTCCGAGGCTTGGTCTTTAGAACTACAAATAATTACATTTGAAATTAGTTAACTTTAAGGAATAAATAAACTATGGGTACTAAAATAACTGCGTTGGATTTCTTTTCTATGGTAGAAATGTTTAATGCGGATCGTGTAAAATTAAAAATGGCTTTACTCACTCAAAAGAAGATAGTAGGACTTGCAATGGGAGATCAGAATTATGCAGACAATGATAATCCATTTCCGGACATGCTTTCTGGGGTTAAGATAATAATTGATGAAGCCGCTCCACCTGACACTGTATTTTTAATAGCAAACTATACTCCGCATTCAAAAGAGTTCATACAGATTGAGATAGTTTGACTTGGTTTTAGAAATTGTTTTAAATAACTATGTTCAAAACGGGCATAATATCCATTTTGAACATGGTCTGGTTGGGCCTTGAAACAGAAATTCGAACGCCTGGGTATTTCTTTTGTAAATATGTGATAAGAGATTGCTTTAGATCCTCGTCCATTTTATATCCTATAACAACCTCGTGAACGGCACGTTTTGGGTATATGATTTGATCGTACGCATCTAAATTAATCATCCGGTACTCATTTTCATATTTCCAATCCAAGGACTTGGTATACATTAATGGGTTATTATGTAACTGTTTCAGCTTTGGAAAACTCTTTGAGTAATTGACTTTAGCATACATAAATAACTGTCCTTCTTGCATATAATCAGTTGCTAGACCAATACAAATGCCCCGATGACAATCTGCATAATGTGACCACATTAGAATGTTATCGTTTTTCGTGGTGAAACATGAGATCCTTACTCTCTCAACTATTGATTTCTGGATACTTTTTGTCATTATATCTGTATCATATTTGACCTTGTGTGGATTTAAGAAGCGGTCTTTGGATATGCTATTTATCTCTTGCTCTGAATAACGTGTCTTACCTATTATATTATCCGCCAATATAAAATCACGGTGGAATTTTTCGGATTTGCGATATTCTTGATCAAATATTATGGGTAACATACTGTCAAACGGGTCATTAAATGCAAGTGGACTGGAAAAATAGAGTATGTTTTTGAACAGAATATTTTTTTTCTTATCTCTCGGTCTTGCAGACCAGTTCATGTATTTATATAAAATTTTTGGTAAAATTTCCATATCATCAGCAGTCTTTATATTAAATTATTAATTTTAAATTGCTTCTAAATTAATGCTAAAAAGAGATGTCTCAAAGACCTTTTAACAAAGAAGACTTTACTAAGAATCTTAACGACCCATTATTTGGGTTTTCAAATGAGCAGATTGATTCTCATGCGCAAATGATGGCAAAAAAAACCGCATCAATAAAGAGCGGCGAAGATGTTATACATCTTGATTATTTTCATGGAATCCTGGATCAAACTGACGTTCAAAATTACGAATCGGGATTAAAAAAAGTTGGAATACGGTTAAGTTACTTTGACAAAAGTGGCATTGTTTTTAATAGTATTGACGAATATACCTTACAAGTGTTTTTTGGGGTAAGCTATCCCATCGTTAAACTTATTGGAGAAGGAATGTTAACCAATGTAGTTTGGGAAGCATTGAAAGCAGTTACCATCGTCTGTTGGAAAAAAGTAAAATCTAAAAACAACCAAACTTTCGGCAAAAAGATGAATTTTGGTCTTAAAATGAAATTTAAGGACAGCAAGCTTACTGATTTTAAACTTAATACCGATTTTTCAGAAGAAACCACAGTCAAGGCATTAGGGCTGATATTCAACTATATGAGCAGTCAAAAATCTGAACCAATCAAAGATGGACTTCCAGATTTTTGTGAATTTGATGAAACTGATAATTCTTGGCATAAAGTAGATGTAATGGAAGAATTCAGAAAAAAAGCAAAAGAACAAGAGGCAAAAAGGGCACTCAAGAGCAATAGAGACAACCTATAGGTTAAACAGATTTTTATACATAAATTTACTCAGACCAAACTGAACTTTATGAGACCATTAATCCTTGACTACAAGCTTTCCCGTCTTGATGATGGCGAAACAGCATCTTATAAGTATGATTCAACTACTTCATTAAATATGATTACTGTAGATGGGATAAGCAAACCATTTATTCAGACAAGAAATAGTGATGTTGAACTTGAAACTAAGACTAAAGTAAATCAAGAACAGGATGATGATAACTTTCGATTAGAATTATCAACCAAAACATTTACAAAAACTGAGCGAGATGATGAAGGATTTAATCTTTTGGAAATGGAGACAAAGACTTTAAAAACCCAAGAGAGAGATGATGAACATTTTGGTACTTACCAATAAACGAGATATTACGAGTGATTTCATCGTTCAGAACTTGCGCGATTTAGGAGTTCCTTTCTACAGATTAAATACAGATGAGATAGGCAATACGATCAGACTTTCTTTTGATGTCATTAATAATGAATATTTAATCTATGATTCTGGGAGAGATATTATTGTTGATCTTCTTCAAATTAAATCTGTTTATTTCAGGCGTCCAGAGATTTTGGTCCATTCTGAAGATATAACGACCGGAGAGAAAAACTTCATTAAATCTGAACTTTCTTTTACGCTTGAAGCCATATATAGGATTTTAGGGAACGCTTTCTGGGTAAATACAGTGGATGCAATCAGAGGGGCAGAAAACAAAATTTATCAATTGATGTTAGCCAAAGAAATTGGCTTCATTATTCCAAATACAATTTTATCGAGCCAACCGAGCACCGCACTTTCATTCTTTGCAGAAAATGCAGGTTCGTGCATAATCAAGCCAGTTAAATCAGGTTTGGTAGCTGGGGAAACTGAAGAAGGTGTGATATTCACAAGTCAGGTTCATCTGGATAAAGATAACATTGATAGAATTTTAACCTGTCCAGTATATCTTCAAAATCTTATTCCAAAAAATTCTGATCTGCGGGTCACACTAATTGGCGACAAATTATTTTGTGCAATGATCCATTCCCAGGAAGAAGAGGATTCGACGGTTGATTGGCGCAAAGCTGGGCACCCCTTGCGGCATTCTGTCCATGAACTCCCCAAAGAAATAATTGGAAAATGCTTTGAGCTAGCAAAAAAATTAAAGTTAAATTTTGCAGCGATAGATTTTATACTCGATCAGAAAAATAACTATATATTTCTTGAAATCAATCCAAATGGGCAATGGGCTTGGATTGAAAGGCAACTTAATTTTAAAATATCTAATGAAATCACTAATCTCCTCATTAAAAACGCGGCTTAATGATATTAGGGAGTTCTTTTGGCCGTTACTTGAAATAGAAAAGCCTTCCCCGACAGTTATCGAAGCACCTCCATTTAAACTGCAAGTTGATGAGGAAAATCTAGATCGGTTCCTAGTATTGACTAATAAAATCAATGATGTAGAAGAAGATCGTCGAAAGGGAATTGAATCTAAGGCTGCATTATTTATAAGTACCATCAGTGTGGCTACTTCAATAGTTGTGGCTGCAAATTCTATGGTTATTTCCAATTCAATATTTGGACTTCATGTTATGATATCGGTTTTTATCTCATTTATCTTATCAATTTACGCTGTTCGCACTGTTTGGTTTGCTGTAAAGGCTCTTGAAAGAGGTAATTATTCAGTTTTAGGAATAAAGGAAATCAACTTTAAAGGATCAAAGATAAATTTTCAGAAGCACCTAGTAAACTGCCATATAAAGAATAAAAAGTTTAATCAATCAACGATTAATTCAAAGGCTGACAACATGATGATGGCTCAAGAGTATTACAAAAGGGCTATTATTATGATCTCCATTTTTTCTTTGCACGTGCTGATACAGTGTACTTTAAAATATTTCATTAATTACATATAGTAAAATATGGATTTGCCATTCAATATTTTTCGAGCTGACCACGAAGTTTTTAGGCAAGCTGTAAATCAACCCGAAACTGGGATGGGCTATCAACAAGTTGCGATTTTTCCTCACTACTACAACCAAATTTCGAGGATATTGTATCTTATTAACGCTACCTATCTATGGGAATTTGAAAATTTTAATAATCTGCCCCTGTTCATTAGCATGGAAAATTTACAGCAAATCCCTTCCTATTTTGGTTCGATTGATCATATTTCCATAGTGACTAATTCGCGGTATTCAGTATCTCCTTCATCTACCTTACCACTCTAAAACTGAAACAACAGAGACAACAAGAAAAATTCGAATCATTGAAATTGGTTAATGAAAAGATTTATAAACTTGAAGAAAGATTAATGAATAATGAGATTGAGAGTTCCACATATCAAACTTGGTTTAAAAAATTTAAGGAAGAAAAAGCTGTTTTGGAATATGCTTTGTCCGATGATAAGAAATCTAAAGTTGACTCTAGCGATGATATAATCGAGCGACTGCTACCTGAACTTTCCAATCTATTTCAGATTTATGAAAAAGGTAACATAACTCAGAAGCATACCTTAATTAGGGGGGTGTTCAAAGATAATTTGTCGTGGGGTAGCGAGATGTTTAGAACCACTTTTGTCGATCCCACATTTTATGATAACATATTGAAAGTCAAAGAAAAAGGGTTGCTTTTTTATGAGCAACCCTCTCGGATTTTGGGCCTAAGCCCGGTACGTACCCAGCGCCGGAGTCGAACCGGCACGGTTTCCCACAGGTGTTTGAGACCAGCGCGTCTACCAATTCCGCCAGCTGGGCATTTGCTATTTAGCGGGACGCAAATGTATTAAATACGACGTAAAGTACCAAGCATTATTTTTTAAATCGACGAACAACGAAAGACGAACAACTAATTCAAATTAAATTTTTGTTGTTTAACGTTTACCACATTAGCTGCAAAAATAATCGCTACAATTAAAATTCCAATAATAATGGCCAATGCAAATTGGATATTCGAATATAAATTACTACCGGACACGAGGTACTTAGAATCTTTAATGAGCTCCTCGCCAACCTTACTTTGGATTTGAGTTAAGGCGGTTAATTTTTTAACGATCTCATTAAATGCCGGGCTTCCAAGTTTTTCGAATTGAGCCTTGTTCTGCTGCGGGGTTTGAGTAGCCTGGTTTTTAATAAGCTGATCCTCGAGTAAACTATTCGCTTTAAGTTGTGCTTTTAATTCGGTTAAATATTTTTTCTCCTGGACGGTAAGAAATGTTTTTTCGTACTTGTTAAGGAGTGTGGCGATATTCGAATTATGACTGGCCAATCTTTTTAAGACTTCCTGTTTATCGGCACTTAGCGGCTCGGTATCTATAATCGACTCCAGTAAATAGCGCTTAGCATAAAGGTTTTCGGCCAGATAAAATAAATCGGTAGCTGGAATTAACCGGTCGTTATACATGGAAATAAAAGCCTTATTCATCTCCTTTATGCTCTTGTCTTCTAAAATTCTAATTAAAATCGTACAGGCCATTACCCCAAAAAGTAAGAGGGCTATCGTCGTCTTCTGCTTTATCGTATGTGCAAATTTCATTGTTCGATAATTTTATTTGATTAAAGATTGAGGTTTCCATTTAATTAAATAGCTGTAATCTACAACTCAGTCTTCGTCTATCAGTATTTTTAAAGGAGGTTGGTTTAACACATTTCTGGTGCTCCACACGCCAGTTAACACCACTAATATTACCACAATGGCAAACAGCAAAAAAGCGGGTAACAAGGGGAGCGCAAAAGCAGCTTCGAAGCTAAATTTTGCTAATAACCAGCTACTACCTAGCGCCAGCATTAAGCCGGCTCCGGCTGCAAAAAGGCCCAGAAATAAATATTCGATCGCATTAATAAGCAGCACCTGCTTCTTACTGGCGCCGAGTGTCCGTAATAAAATGCTTTCTTTAATACGTTGGTTTTTACTGGTTAGCACAGCCGAAAGGAGTACAATCCATCCTGTAGCCATGCTAAAACCTGCCATAAAGCGGATTACAAAACCAATTTTACCAAGCAGCTCATCTAATAACTTTAACACCAATGCTAAATCGATTACCGATACATTTGGGAAAGCCCTTACCACAGCGCTTTGGTACTTGGCAGAAATCTCCACAGAAGGTACTTTGGTCATCAATACATGAAATTGTGGTGCCGATTCTAACACACCTGCAGGAAATACAACCCTGAAATTGGTTTGCATCCTGCTCCAGTTTACTTCTCTTAAGCTACCTACTATGGTTGGGATAAGCATTCCCTGCACGTTAAACAGAATTTTGTCTTTTAACTTTACGTTAATTCGTTTCGCATAATTCTGATCCAATGAGATATAAATCGGGGCTGTAGGCGAAGCGACCCTGCCGGTCCATACGCCCGCTGTTATTTTTTCGGCAGCAGTAAGGGTATCCTGGTAAGTAGCCCTGATCTCGCCCCTAAAAGCTCGCGCATTTGTGCTGTCTTTCCCTATTTTTTTATCATTAATTTCTTCAATCCGCATGGTAATTACCGGCACTTGGTTCATTAAAGGAAGATGATACGACCGGGTTAACTCGTTAAGCGCGCTTCTTTGCGTATGCTGAATGTCGAATAGGACCATATTAGGTTGATGAACCCCAGCAGAAAGCGTAACCCTACTCATTAAAATACCCTGTACAAAAAACAAAGTGCAAATAAAGGCAGTAGAAAGGCCTATAGAAAGAATAAGCATTAAAGTCTGGTTATTAGGTCGGTATAAATTGGCAAAACCTTGCCGCCATAAATAACTCAACTTAATGGGCAAAAATCGACGTACCAAAAACATCAGCAGCTTCGAAAAGGCAGTTAATGATAAAAATGCCATGCAGATGCCTAATGTAAAAATTGTAGCCTGCATTACTGTTTTCATTTGTAAATAAGTAAAACCAAAAACAAAAAGCAGGATAAGCAGGTAGACAACCCATTTTAAAGGATCGCGATTAGCGCTATCTTGCTCTACAGAAGCTCTGATTGCATTTAAGGGAGAAATCTTTCTTACTGTTAACAGGGAAGGAAGGGCAAATAAAACCGAAATAATTAAGCCCAGACCAATTCCTTGCAGAATAGCAGGCCACGAAATTTGCAGGTTAATGGTAATGGGTAAAAAATCCTGAAGCACCAGCGGCAAAGCGAATTGGATTAAGGTGCCTAATAGCGCACCAAACACAGCACCAATTAAGCCAATAAACGAAACCTGAATAAGATAAATAAGGAAAGCATCGCGGGCTTTTAAGCCCAGGCAACGTAAAGTTGCAATTGCAGTTAGTTTTTCCTGAATATAAACATGGATGGCACTACCTACACCAATGCAACCTAGTAACAGGGCGATAAATCCAGCTAATGCCAAAAACCTGTTCATGTCTTTAAACGAGCGGCCAGTTTCTTCTTTTCTCGAGGCTACGGTATCCATATCCAGGCCTTCTTTTTCTAATCGCGGTTCGAGTTTTTTTATTGTCTTTGCCAGCGAATCGGCTTGCAGGTACCGGTAATAAAAACGATAAGTAATTCGGCTGCCGATTTGAGTTAAACCAGTTTGTGTGAGGTATGGTAAGGGAATATATACAATAGGAGCTATAGTTGCCGAAATTCCAGTTTGCCCCGGCGCTTTATCCAAAGTCCCGGCAATAGCAAAAGTAAGTTCTCCTACTTTAATCGAATCGCCAGGCTTTGCATTAAACTGGAGCATTAAAGTTCGGTCGACCAATGCATTCCGTCCTTGCCGAAAGGTTTTAGCCGCTGCAGAAGGGGTGGTTTCGATACTGCCATAAAATGGGTATTTGCCGTTTAAAGCTTTCATTTGTACTAAGCGGCTTCCTCCATTTTTCGTAAAATAGATCATCGAAGCAAATGTTCTTTCCTGGGCCCTTTCGTCGCCAAGCCTGGCTAACATTTCCTGTAGGGGTGGGCTAACTGGTTTCCTGCTTTCAATAATCAGATCGGCGCCCGTTAATTCTTTGGCTTGCAGGTCAATATCTCGCTGCAAATTATCCTTAAAGGCATAAACTGCTACCAAAGCTGCAATGCCCAAAACAATTGAGGCTATAAAAAGCAATAAACGGGCGCGGTTCTTGCGGCTATCACGCCAGGCCATTTTAAAAAGCCAGGCTACCCCAACTGGTCGGTTTTCGATTGGGTATTTAAGCATAATTCGGGCTTTCGTCGGCAATAATAATCCCGCCTTTTAATTTAATAATTCTATTGGTCCGGGCGGCAAGCTCCAAATCGTGGGTAACGATAACTAAAGTTGTTCCTGCATCCTTATTTAAATCGAACAATAACTTGATAACTTTTTCGCTGGTTTCGGCATCTAAATTACCGGTAGGTTCGTCTGCAAAAAGTAGAGTCGGTCGATTGGAAAATGCACGGGCTAACGAAACCCTTTGTTGTTCTCCACCAGATAGCTGAACCGGGTAATGATGTGCCCGTTCGGCTAACCCTACTTTATCTAATAAATCTAAGGCAATAGTCCGGCTATTTTTCGCACCCTTAAGTTCTAAAGGGACCATCACATTTTCTAAAGCAGTTAAAGTTGGTAGTAGCCGGAAGTTCTGAAAAATAAAACCAACATATTGATTCCGAATGGCTGCTCTTTCATCTTCATTAAGCTCGTCGAGCCGAATGCCATTTAAAGCTATAGAACCGGTAGTGCAGCGGTCTAAGCCTGCACATAATCCTAACAATGTTGTTTTCCCACTACCAGAAGGCCCAGTAATGGCCACAGTATCGCCTTTTGCAATGTCGAAATTAATGTGGTCTAAAACGGTTAAGGTTTGCTGGGCGCTTTTATAGGCTTTACTTACTTGCTGTATATTGAGAATTGTTTCCAATGGCTTGCTTATTTAAGTTTTAACTATATTTGAATATCAAACATGAGGTTTCGTTATGCTTTAAAGATAACGGCTTTATGCTAATTATGCTAGATTAAATAGAGATGTTACGAAAATATTTAATAGGGATGATAATTTTGGCAAGCTTTGTTATAGCCTGTGGAAATACAAAAAACGAACCAGCTAAGGAAGTAGCTGGTACTTCTCAAAAGCAGCTCAAAAAAACTACATCTTTAAAGAATATTCTATTTTTTGGCACAAGCTTAACGGCAGGCTATGGGCTCGACCCTTCAGAAGCATTTCCGGCCTTAATTCAGGATAAGATCGATTCTTTAAACCTTCCTTATAAAGTAATAAATGCAGGTTTAAGTGGCGAAACTTCTGCAGGTGGAAAGAGTAGGATAGATTGGTTGCTTAAGCAACCCGTTTCTGTTTTTGTGCTGGAGCTAGGGGCCAACGACGGACTAAGAGGAATTGCCATCGCCGAAACCACTAAGAATTTACAGGCCATCATAAACGAGGTAAGAGCTAAATATCCCAATGTAAAAATGGTGCTGGCAGGCATGCAGGTTCCACCAAATATGGGGAGCACTTATGCCAACGATTTTAAACAAATGTTCCCAAAACTGGCCGAAAAGAACCAGATGGTGTTTATTCCATTTTTATTAAAAGGGGTAGGAGGTATTCCGGAATTAAATCAGGCCGACGGCATCCACCCTACGGCCGAAGGGGATAAAATTCTGGCCAATAACGTATGGGCTAAGCTTAAAGAATGCTTATAAGTCGTAATTAATTCTAAAGCCTTGCGAAACTCTTTTACTTTCGTCGAACGCATAACCATAACTTACGGCAAAACCCCAACGCTGTACACCAAAGTAATATTCGGTATAGTTTCTTTTTTTAGGCTGCGATAAATAATTGATGCCGATAAATTCTTCGAGTTTTAATTGACGCAGCAACGGAATCTTATTGAGCATAAAACCAGCAAAGTTATGCTCGAAATGGGCTTCTAAATACTGCTGATCGGTACTATATTGATAAAAATCTAGGTACCTGAATTTTCTTAAATTAGGTGGGAATATAGTAGAGTTATTGCCTCTAAAATGTTTATAGTCCGGATAAAAAACAGTGCTATTGTTTAAAAACTTGCCCACGCCAACAACAAAAGACGAATAGCCCAATAAACCAGAGCTAATGCGGTCCTGGTAAATTTCTAAATTCACAAAATCGTAATCTACATCGCTGCCTAAAAGATTTTTAATACCTTTTTTATAACCCAACAGGAAGCGTGGATATTTAGACTGTTCGTAAATTTTAGCATCTGGCCGGGTTACAAACTTTTGTCCAATGGTATAAGATAAATTTAACGATAAATTTAAAGCGCTATGGGTAGGGAATAATGGGGTTTCGCTGCCAGGGGTAAAGGGGTTGTTAGAAGTAAATTCTCTGTTTTTAATATCCCGCCAGGTATAATTGGTGGTGTTTGCTAAAGTGTAATTTTTAGCATAATCAATGCTGGCACTAGCTTGCAGCCCATTGGCCAGTTCCCTGGTCGACGATACGTTAAAAAACTCCCGCTTATAAAGTTTTGTGAAATTTCGCTCGAATAATAAAGAATTGATGGTTGTTGTTAACAAGCTCATTGTTCCCAGCCTATTTAAGTCCTCGATTTCGGACCCGAACGAAAGGGTAATATTTCCTCTTTTTACGGGGTCGTAATAATAATTGGCAATTACATTTCCAGTTAAAATATGATTGCCAAAGCCATACCTCATTTCTGGCCGGATGCTATAATACTTACGATCTTGCAGATTTTTGCTATAGCTAATGCCATACTTAAAGGCCAAGCCTTCGACGGTATTATAAAAAACAGACCTGAATAAAGGGTCGAAACGCCAATACTTTCTGTCGTAACGATTGTTAAGGTTGTAGCCCGTTAAAAATAATTTCCCGAGCCCAAATTTATTGTTTACCCGCTCGAGCGAGTCGAGGTAAGGCTTCGATTGCCTCAGTATGGCAATGCTATCTTTCTTTCGGTAATCTGTTTTTTCTTCTTCGGTTAGCGGTATTGGTCTGCTATTCATCCAATAAAGCGAGTCTTTTTTATTAACCGCTTTTGTTATTTTTAAAATCTCGGGTGTAAAATAGTTCTTTGGGAAGTTGGGATGAATGTCGTAATCGCTGTAAATACTGATATAATAACCCTCAAATTTAAAGCCAAATAACCCACCACTAAATTGAAATCTACTGTTAGAAGGAAGGAAAGTATTTTCAACTTTGTTGTATTGCTGGCCAATTCGTAGGGTATCTAATAAATTAATACCCGCATCTTGTGTTAAATAAAGATTGGTTCCCATTAGGTGCCAGGTCTCGTCGGCAATATAAACTACTCCCCGAAATACCGGGTCGTTTTTTCGACGGGGTATTACCTCAATTTTATTAATGGTAACCCCATTTTCTTCATTTGTACCCAACAATTTATAGTTATAATAAAACATAGCATTTTCTGCTATTGGTGATACAAAGCTTCTGGCGCTTAAACCGCTGCCTTCTAACAATAAATTCTCGTAAAAATTGATGAGCATATCGGACGTTTTATTATAACTAAAGGCATTGTTCCGGCCCGATACTTTCGAAGAAACCATTTCCTCACGAATAAGGTTCGGTTGTTTAAAGCTAAAGATCGACTGTGATTCGGACAGGTATAAAATCCTTCGTCTATTGGTATCCAGATCGAGCGTTTTTTGCACGTCTCTACCTAAGAATTTTTTGGGTGCAGCCACTAATTTTTGTAAACCCTTAATGTATACATTCGCACGATAGGCATTAACCTCGCTTAAATGCTTTTTACGATTTTTTATCGCTTGCCTTATAATTTCGTAAGCCGGATCTTCGGCATCTGGCCTGATAACAACATTGTTTAAAGTGTATAGTTCGGGAGCTAAGACCATATTAATCTCCATGTCTTTGGTAACTACGATAACTTTTTCGGTAGTTTTAAAACCAATTGCCTTATAGACTAAGGTTACGGTACCTTTGTCGAGTTTTAACTTATAAATGCCATCGGCATTTGCCGATACACCCATCGCCGTGTTCTTAGTAAATACAGAGGTAAAAGGAACAATTTCGCCAGCATTATTGGTGATTTTTCCACTAATTTCATATTGCTGCGCCATCGTAACCCGAAACATAGTAAGGACAGCAAGCAGCATCAAGCAGGTTTTCTTCATCATTGTTTGTTGGTATAAATATCGTTCAAGTTGCAAAATATAACCCATTTTAACTGTTAAAGTTTGTTAATGCCTAAATATATTATATTTGCAGAGCGATTTTACAGACAAATGGTTGCACTAACAGAAAATAAATATGTACAAAACTTTACAGCCCGTTCTACAAAAGGAACTCGAAGAAATAGAAAATGCAGGATTATATAAACGCGAACGGATTATCACAACACCACAGGGTGCCGATATTAAGGTAAGTAGCGGGGCTGAAGTAATTAATTTTTGTGCAAACAATTATCTGGGTCTTTCTTCCCATCCAAAAGTAATCGCAGCGGCGAAAAAAGCAATAGACGTGCATGGATACGGCATGTCTTCCGTTCGTTTTATTTGCGGTACGCAAGATGTGCATAAAGAACTGGAAGCAAAGATTTCGCAATTTTTAGGCACGGAAGATACCATTTTATATGCTGCGGCTTTTGATGCGAATGGCGGAGTTTTCGAGCCTTTGTTTAATGCCGAAGACGCAATCATATCCGACGAACTAAACCATGCTTCGATTATCGATGGCGTGCGTTTATGTAAAGCACAGCGCTTTCGCTATAAAAATGCCGACATGGCCGACTTAGAGCAGCAATTAATTGCCGCTAAAAATTGCCGCCATCGTATTATCGTTACCGATGGGGCTTTCTCTATGGATGGTTCGGTTGCCCCATTAGATAAAATATGCGACTTGGCCGATAAATATGAAGCGCTGGTAATGATCGACGAATCGCATTGTACTGGGTTTATTGGTGAAACCGGACGGGGTACACACGAATACTTTAAAGTAATGGATCGCATTGATATTATTACAGGTACTTTGGGTAAAGCATTGGGAGGAGCCTCCGGTGGCTTTACGGCCGGAAAAAAAGAAATTATAGACATGCTCCGCCAGCGTTCCCGTCCTTATTTATTCTCTAATACCTTAGCACCCGCAATTGCAGGCGCTTCGATCGCTGTATTAGACATGCTTTCCGAAACTACTTCCTTACGTGATAAATTAGAAAATAACACTAAATATTTTAGAGAAAAGATGACTGCGGCCGGGTTCGATATTAAACCGGGTTTTCATCCTATTGTTCCGGTAATGCTATACGATGCGAAAATTGCACAGTCGTTTGCTGCCAAAATGCTCGAAGAAGGCATTTATGTAATCGGCTTTTTTTATCCAGTAGTTGCACAAGGTAAAGCACGGATTAGAGTGCAGCTTTCGGCCGCGCACGAACAACATCATTTAGATAAGGCCATTGCGGCTTTTACTAAAGTTGGAAAGGAATTGGGGGTAATTAAGTAATTAATCGATGAAACATCTCGCCCGCTTTATTCTTGTAGCCCTGTTATTTACAATCCCATTTACAGCCTGTAAAAAAGAGGCAGGAATTGTTTCCGATCCAAAGATAATGGTGGAGGCGAAAAACTTAACAGATGTAGCTTACGGTAGTGATCCTTCTCAAAAAATGGATGTTTACTTGCCCACTAACAGGGATCTAAATACAAAGGTTGTTATTTTTGTACATGGCGGTAGTTTTATCGAAGGTGACAAGAGCTACTTTACGACTTTGGTAAAAGAATTGGTTCGTGCAGGTTTTGCTGTACTTAATGTAAATTATAGGCTTGTCGATGCTACAGGGATTTACGACTTACCGGTAAAACATTTAAAAAGTGCTGTTACGATAAAAGATCAGGTAAACGACATGAATACAGTGGTCGATTATGCCATAGCTCATGCCAAAGAATGGCAGGTTAGCGATAGTAAACTGGCAATAGCAGGACATAGTGCCGGCGCAACATTAGCACTTTTATATGCTTACGATGTTAAAAATACAGGTAAGGTAAAAGCAGTTGCAAATTTAGCAGGTTCCCTCGACCAAACAATTATCGATATTCCATTCTATTATTTCCTGCTTCCCGATGCAATTATGGAAGTAGCTTACCGTTATACCGGTTATGAAGTAAGTGCTGCAACAGATGTTTATTATAGAGCTATAAGTCCATTATATGTGGCAAATGCTGCTCAGAAAATCCCAACACTTAATATTTTTCCAGAGCTTAACGATTTAAATGGCTTACCCAAGCAGGGCCGGAGTACTTTCGATGCCTTTACCGCAAAGCTGAATAGCTTAAATGTGCCAAATAAATTCGTTATGGTAGCTGGGGCCGACCACGAATTTAATAAATTAGGAGCATTCGATACCGTGTTAAATGAAACGATTGCCTATTTTAATGCCAACCTAAACTAGCTCCTTTGTTTTGTAAAGATAAGCTCATTTTCTTGTAATAAATGTATTTCAAGTTCATTTTTGAACCGACATACTATAAAATATTGCTATTAATTGCTGTATATTTGGGCCATGTTACAAGAGCAGATCACACAATATAGCGCAGAGATCAATGCATTTGATACGTCGGCTGCAGACGAACTGGAGCAATTTCGTATCCGGTTTTTAGGAACGAAAGGCATTGTTAAAGCTATTTTCGACGAATTTAAGTCCGTTTCGCCAGAGGAGAAAAGAACCTTAGGTAAAGTGTTGAACGAATTTAAACAGCTTGCCGAAGCTAAATACGCAGCTTTAAGCGAGTCGCTATCAGATTCTGGACTAAAGACTGCAGATTTAGGATTAGATTTAACCTTGCCTGGCGAAGGTTTCGAAATAGGTGCCCGCCACCCATTGGCATTGGTGAGAAGAGAAATTATTGAAATTTTTAATAAATTGGGTTTTAGCGTTGCCGAAGGACCCGAAATTGAAGACGACTGGCATAATTTTTCGGCGTTAAACTTCCCCGAAGAACATCCGGCCAGGGATATGCAAGATACTTTCTTTATTAAAAAAGGTGGCGCTAAGGGCGATATTGCCTTACGTACACATACTTCGTCGGTACAAGTACGGATGATGGAAGCTGGCAAACCACCTTTTAGGGCATTAATGCCTGGTCGCGTATATCGTAATGAGGCTATTTCTGCCCGGGCGCATTGTTTCTTTCATCAGGTAGAAGGCCTGTATGTCGACGAAAATGTTTCCTTTGCAGATTTAAAACAGACTTTATTTTATTTTGTGCAGGAGCTCTATGGTGAAGGTACTAAAGTCCGGTTCCGCCCATCTTACTTTCCATTTACCGAACCCTCGGCCGAAATGGATATTTCCTGTACGATATGTAAAGGCGAGGGCTGCCAGATGTGTAAATATAGCGGCTGGGTAGAGATTTTGGGCTGCGGAATGGTCGACCCTAATGTCTTGGAAAATTGCAATATCGATAGTAAAAAATATAGCGGTTTTGCTTTCGGAATGGGAATAGAACGGATTGCTAATTTGAAATTTGAAATTAAAGACTTGCGTTTGTTTTCTGAGAACGACGTACGTTTCCTGAAACAATATAAAACAGCACTAATATAATGTTAAAAAGGTATTTAGGTTTGTTTTTAATGATTGTCGTGGGAATCTCTTGCGCCAAAGAAGAAAACTTCTTGCCTAATTTACCGGTTAATTTTAGTTCGCCAATAACAGACCCCCGTTTAAGTAGGCTTAGTTCGGCTGGTGGGGCCGTTAGCTTAACAGGCTATGGTATAGCAGGTCTAATTATTTACCGAAGGGCCGATAATGCTTATGTTGCTTTCGATCGTTGTAGTACGGTTAATCCCCAACAAAAGAATGCAGTAAATATAGACGATCCTAGCTTAACAGCAACAGACCCGGTTTCTGGCGCAAAATATTCACTATACGATGGTAGCCCAGTAAAAGCACCTGCCAAGACATCTCTTAAACAATACACTGTTACCATCGCTGGTAATACATTACAGGTAACTAATTAATGGAACCAGAAAAAATAAAAGAAAGTATTATTAGAGCCGCTAAAGAGCTGTTCAGAAAATATGGTTATCATAAAACCAGTGTAAACGAAATTGCAAAAAAAGCTAGAATTGCAAAGGCTACAATTTACAAATATTTTGATAGCAAAGAACAGGTATTGGATGCCATTCTAATGGACTATCTTGATATTAATTTGCACGAAATCTTAAGTAATAAGGTGCAGTTTGCCGACGAAGAAGAACATTTAAAGGCCCTGGTAATGAAAACCTGCCGCTTATCGTATACGGTATGCAACGAATTTATTGGCTGGGATTTTGTACGCGAGAATGCAAATTCGCAAGAGTTTTTAAAACATCTGTCAGACCAACTCGAAGCATTATTACTCTCTGCCTATTTAAAACTGGATCATTTCAAAAAAAATCCTGCCCGCCGCGATGGACTGGCTTTTTTATTAAAAGCCAGTAAAAGCATTGTATTTTCTTTCGCTTTTACCTCTGTTAGCGATGCCGATGTAAGAAAGAACTTTGTTACTTTTCAGAAAGAGCTCTTGCCTTATTTGGTAAAGGCTGCATTATAGCAGTATACCGTTTTGGTTTTTGGTATAAAAACCATATATTTATATTAATTAGCCATTAATGTGATGAGTAACGAGGTTCTAGAAATTTCTGTGAGTATCGACGAACACTTCGATATCAATTTTAATTTAACTGCAGGGTTTTTAAATTCGATCTTTAAAATTTTTAGCATTTAATCATTTCCATAGCTAGGTTCTTTTTTTTGTTTAACTTCGTAAGAACCAAATGCTATGTTTTTTAAGCGCTTAAATTATCAATCGGATGATGAATTATTAACACTAATTCGAGAAAGGGACGATAGCAATGCGTTTAAATCGCTATATACCCGCTATTGGGGAGTCTTATTAGACGCAAGTTATAAGCGATTAAAATCTATCGAGACTGCCGAAGAAATTGTGCAGGAAGTATTTATCGATCTGTATCTGCGCAGGGAGGAAATTAAGCCCAAAACAAGTGTCGAGGCCTACTTAAAAACTGCTGTTAAATATAAAGTATTTAATTATTACCGCTCCCAGCAAATCCATTTGTCTTATTTGAATACCATTCTGGAATCCGAACAAATTATACAACCTAGTATTGAGCAAAGCCTCGCGAGTCACGATTTACATGAAAGTATTGAAAAAACCCTGGCTTTAATGCCCGAGAAATGCCGGGAAGTTTTTGTGCTTAGTAAATTTGAACAACTTTCTAATCAGGAAATTGCCACTCGTTTGGGTATCGCTATAAGTACGGTAAAAAAGCATATCACTAAAGCTTATCATATTTTAAAAATTAATTTGGGCAATCGAAGGCACGAATTTTAAAATCAGTTTCTTTCCAAAAAAATACATTTTCACTAGCACCTTTTGCCGGGGAGTGTGATTGTATAATTAATGAACTCCATAAACAATCGGATTATTTACCTGATAGAAAAGGTCGAAAATGGTACGGCGAGTAACGCAGAGCGGGAAGAGCTAAATACCTGGTATAACGCCTTCGAAGAGGAAGACCCTATTACTCCCTTCTGGACCGACGTGCAGAAAAATGAGGCGAAAGAAAACCTTTACCATAAAATAAGTCAAAGCCTTCCAGGTTTAACGACAAAAAGAAAGGTTAAAAAAAGTTATTATATCGTGCCTTTAAGTTTAATATTGCTAGTAGGCCTCGCCTTAAGTTATATTTATTTGGATCATTTCGATACTGCTAAACCGGAACCCCAAAAAGTGGTTTCAGATGTTAAGCCTGGCAAAGAAGAGGCTTTATTAATTTTGGCCGACGGAACAAAAATTGGTTTAAACAATAAAGCTGCGGGTACCATAGCCCGGCAAGCTCAAACGAATATAATTCAAGAGACAAATGGGTTTTTGGTTTATGTCCCATCTTCAAGTGGAACTCGAAAAGAGAGTTTAATTAATAAAGTAAGCACTCCTGTGGGTGGAACTTATAGAATTATCTTGCCCGATGGAAGTAAAGTTTGGCTCAATGCGGCTTCTTCTATAGAGTTTCCAAGTCGTTTTAATCAAGATAAAAGAGAGGTTCGAACAAGCGGCGAAGTTTATTTTGAAGTAGCTCAGCTCAAAGATGAGCAAACCGGAGCTAAAATTCCATTTAGGGTAATTACCGCTCAACCCAACCAGAAAAACCACGAACAGGTAATTGAAGTTTTAGGTACGCACTTTAATGTAAACAGCTACGCAGACGAATTGGCAATTAAGACAACTTTGTTAGAAGGGGCAGTAATCGTATCGACTACCGTCAATGCCATACCAGTAAAGTCGGCTCGTTTAAGACCTGGAGAGCAATCGTTAATTAATCAATCGAATATGATTGCTATTGCTAAAAACGTTGATCTAAGCGAAGCTGTGGCCTGGAAAAATGGATATTTCGAATTTAACAATACCAGTTTAAATGCCCTAATGCGCCAAATTAGCAGGTGGTATAATATTGCAGTAGTGTACGACGAGAATGCTAAAAACGATACTTTTTATGGTAAAATAGAACGGAGCTATACCTTAAAGGAAGTTTTAAAAGTACTGGAGCTGGGGAATGTTCATTTCGAACTCGTCGAATCGACAAAAGATAATACTAAGGCCACCCTTAAGGTTTTACCCTAAAAAAGAAAGGAAAACTATGATAAAATAATACGCTGTTTTAGAAAAAATGCCGGAAGTGCGACCAACACTCCCGACAAATTTTATTCGATCAAATAACAACCACGATAATAGTTTATTTATTAACCAAATAATAACAAAAGTATGATTTTTAACTTAAGTGTTAAAACTGTATTTATCGCACAGTCCCAACACAAAAAACTATTAAGGATAATGAAATTAATAGTACTCTTTATAATGCTTGGCTGTATCCAGGTATCTGCCAATAGTTTCGGGCAAAACATAACCCTAACGGCCAACAAGCAGCCTCTTACTGAAGTATTTGCCACCATTGAAAAGCAAAGCGGCTATAACTTTTTTTGGAAGGGAAATGACTTAAAAGGATACAAAGTTTCGGTCGATTTAAAAGGCGCAAGTTTAAAGGAGACGATGAACACGCTTTTAAAAGACCTTCCCTTTGTTTACTCGATTGCTAAGAATACCATCGTCATTAAGGAAAGAAACCAATTAGCGCCAGCCTTAAGTACGGCGTTTGTATTGCCTTACGACCTTACCATTAAGGTGGTCGATAGCACCGGATCGAACCTACCCGGTGCATCAATAAAAATCTTAGAAACCAACAAGGTTTATGCGACAGACGTTAATGGAGAAGTTACAATTAAAGGTTTAACAACAGAATATACACTGTCTATCAGTTATTTGGGTTTTAGCACAGCTGAAGTTAAAGTTGGCGGAACTACAGTTAGTCCGTTACGGGTAACTTTAAAACCAAGTAATTTAGCCTTGCGGGATATCGTAATTGTTGGCTATGGCTCGCAAAAGAAGCAAACCATAAGTACTGCTATTTCAAGTATTTCGAGCGAAACTATCGGGAAGCTATCAATTACCCGGATAGAGCAGGCCCTGCAAGGAAATGCTCCAGGCGTGCTGGTGCTTAACCAAAATGGTCAGCCCGGCGATAAACCCATGATCAGGATAAGAGGAACCGGGACAAATAATAGTCCCGATCCTTTATTTATCGTCGATGGGTTTCCGGTAAGTAGTATAGAATACCTAAATCCAGGCGACATCGACCGGATAGATATCTTAAAAGATGCAGCTTCTTCGGCAATATATGGTGCCCGGGGCGCCAATGGGGTGGTTTTAATTACGACAAAAACAGGAAAACCTGGCACAACCAGCTTAACCTACGAAGGTTATTATGGAACGCAAAATGCCTGGCGAAAAGTGCCCTTGTTAAATGCCACACAATATGCGGAAATGATGAATGAAGGAGCCAGAAATGCAAATCCAAACAATGTAATTCCTTATCCTAATACTTCAAATTTGGGAACGGGCACCAATTGGCAGGATGCCCTGTTTAGTAGCAACGTTCCTATGTTAGACCAGCAGGTAACCGCATCGGGCGGAACGGATAAAGGAACTTATTTAGCGAAGTTTTCTTACTTCGATCAGCAAGGTGTAATTGGTGGGAAAAATTCGGAATTTGAAAGATATACCTTTCGTTTAAACCTCGATCAGAAATTGAGTAGTTTTTTAAAAATTGGAACTAACCTCAATTATATTAATAGCAAAAGAAATGCGATTTTCGATAATGGCGATCAGGGCGGCCATGTATTAGGCAATGCCATTAATATCGATCCCATTACTCCCCTTTACGAAACGGACCCGGCAAAGCTAGCGGCCTATAATGTTAATGCCGTTAAAAATGGTAGCCAGGTTTATGGTATTTCACCACTGGCAACGTATGCAAATCCCTTAGCGCAACTTAGTATTTTAAACGGCGCAACAAAAGTTGATAAATTATTAGGTAATATTTATGCCGATTTAACTTTATACAAAGGCTTAAAATTTAAATCGAGTTATGGGATAGATTTGAGCAATATTAATGTGAATAGTTATTCGCCATTGTATTATTTACTGCCTACCTCAAATCAGAATTACGCAAGGGTCTCTTCGAGCTTTAACCGGAGTTTTACCTGGCAGGTAGAGAATGTATTGAGCTATTCGATTGATATTGCCAAGCACAATATTCAAGCTATTGCAGGTCAATCAGCTTATCGGTATTTTATACAAAATCTTGGCGGATCCAGAAATGATAGTTCGCCTATAGATCCAAGTTTAGCTTATATCGATGTGGCAACAGACGTTACGTCGAGTATAAATAATGGCGGTGCAGACGAGCGGACTTTAAGTTCTTATTTTGGTAGATTAGCCTATACTTACGATAATAAATACATGTTATCTGGGGTATTAAGACGTGACGGATCTTCCAGATTTGGGCGGAATAATCCTTATGCCACTTTTCCTTCAGTTTCTGCGGGCTGGGTTATATCTAAAGAAAACTTCTTTCCTCAAAATGGGGTAGTTTCATTTGCTAAAATTCGTGCTTCATGGGGTCAAAATGGTAACGAAAATCTGGGAAGCTCTTTCCCTTGGGCATCGACCATTAATGCCGCAAACAATGGCTATACTTATGTGGATGCCAGTGGCGCTGAATATATTTTAAGTGGCGCTTCCTTAAGTGCAATTGCCAATCCAGATTTGAAATGGGAAACCAGCGAACAAACTGATTTTGGAGTAGATATTAATTTATTCAACGATAAGTTAAATATTACGGCCGACTATTATAAAAAGGTAACTAAAGACTTGTTAATCAGGCCGAGTATTTTAGCGACGGTTGGTTATACTGCTCCTTATGTAAATGGTGGAAATGTAGAAAATAAAGGGATAGAGCTGGGCTTAAATTATTCGGGCAAGTTAGGGGAGGACTTTAAAATAAGTAGTTCATTTAACTTCTCTTATAACAAAAATGAAGTTACCCAAATTAATAATGCTTCCAAATCTATTTCAGGCGCAGCCTATATTAGCTTAGGGAACATTACCAGGATGGCGGTTGGCCAACCGATAGGTTATTTTTACGGACAGCGAACCGCTGGTATTTTCCAGACCCAGGAGGCTGTCGATGCCTATACTTTCACTAACCCTAACACCGGCGTGGTTTCGAGAATTCAGAATAATGCAAAACCCGGTGATTTGAAGTTTATCGATACCAATAACGACGGGAAAATAGACGATAACGATAGGGTAAATATTGGCGATCCAAACCCGAAATTTATTACCGGTTATAATTTAAATCTGAGTTATAAAAATTTCGATTTTAATGTATTCGCTATTGGCATGTTTGGACATAAAATATTTAACGGTAATTATAGGTTCGATAAAACGGTATCGAATATGCCGGCTACCAGGTTAGATTATTGGACGCCCACCAATACCGGTGCAAAATACCCACGCTTTATAACTACCGACCCAAATAAAAATTATGCAACGGTATCTGATTTGTTATTAGAAAACGGTGATTTTGTACGGATTAAGAACATCCAATTAGGGTATACCTTGCCTACGACCCTAGTTAATAAAATAAAGTTATCACAGTTAAGAATATACATGGCAGTCGATAATGCATTTACGATTACCAATTATACAGGTTTCGATCCCGAAATTGGTGCTACCTCGCCATTATCGATGGGCATAGACCGGGGAGTTTACCCACAGTCGAGAACCTTCAGATTTGGTATAAGTGCAAAATTATAAAGAACCATTTAATTAAGATAACCATGAAATCAATATATCATAAAGTTATAATAAGCAGCAGCATATTTATGCTAGTTGCAATAGGGGGGTGTAAACGTTCATTCCTGGAAGTTAATCCACCTTCACAAATTGAAGAATCTAATTTCTTTAAAACAGAGTTACAGGCTAATCAGGCATTAGCAGCAGTTTATCATGTTTTGCAATGGGGAAATATTAATCAGGGTCATACCCCATTAATGGGCTGGATGGAAGCGGCATCAGATGATGCTTATTCGGGCGGTGGTAGCTCGTCGGATGCTGTTGGTGTGAAAGGGATTGAAAATTTTAAAGCAACAGCTGCAGCGCCATTTAATGCCAACGATGGCACCTATGGCTCGGTGTGGAGCATTTATTTTCAAGGCATAGCCCGGGCAAATACTTTGCTTGCGAATATCAACAATGTAGCATCGACCGATGCCTTTAAAAATAAAATTTCGGCAGAGACAAAATTTTTAAGAGCTCATTTTTATTTCGATGCCGTTAAATGGTTCGAAAATATTCCATTAATTACCAAGCAACAATTGCCCGACGAGTACAATCAGCCACAAGCTAAACCTCAGGAAGTCCTAAATCAGATTGCTGCCGATTTAGTCGATGCGATGGCCTATTTGCCTAAAACTTCTATTAAAGCTAATGGGGGGCGGGCAACTTATTGGTCGGCTTCGGCGCTTTTGGCAAGAGTTTATTTGTATACCAAAGGGATGTATAATACCGATCTGGAAGTTGGTGCCACCAAAATCGATGCCACCAAAATAAGAGCTAATTTAGACGAAATAATTAGTGCGGGCGGCTTTTCTCTAATTGCAAATTATGCCGACGTTTGGAAAAAAGCAAACGAGCTCGGCAGCGAATCGGTTTGGGAAGTTATCCAAGGTAACACCTTGCCTATTTCTGGCAGTACCAGCGATCAGTTTAGGGCGCAAGGGAATTACAATGTGCTGTATTTTGGGCCACGGGGAGTAAATGGAACGCCATATACTGCCGGCTTTAGTAATGCTATCCCCACAGAATCGTTATACGAGGAGTTCGAAACTACGCCAGATTTAGACCCGAGGCGGGCCGCAACAATCTTAGTCTTAAATTCGACCGCTGTGGCGCCTGGAATTATTAAAGGCTGGCAGCATACCGGATATTTCAACAATAAATACAATACAACAACCGAATTTAAAACAAGTTCGGGCCTGGCCGATATTAACTGGGGTCAGAACTTGCATGTGATCCGGTTTTCTGATGTCTTATTGATGGCCTCAGAACTTTACCTGGGGGTAGACCAGAATAAAGCGAACGATTACTTAAATAGGGTACGTAGACGTGCAGGTTTAGGCGACAGGGTGGCGACAATCGAGAACATCAGACACGAACGAAGGGTAGAACTGGCAGGAGAAGGCGTGCGTTACTGGGATTTATTGCGTTATGGCCTGGACTATGCCAAACAAAAAATTGATGCATCGAGCTTAATTGGCCCTTATTATAATGGGACAAGTTCGCTTGGCGGACCAATTACTTTAACTGGTGGAGCTAACACCCCGGCTAATGGTTACCAGATGGATTGGGACATTTCTAAAAGAGGTCGCTTACCTATTCCACCAACACAGGTAACGCTCTCGAATGGGGTTTTAAAACAAAATCCAGGCTACTAAATAAAATTTAAATAATGTAAATTAAAGATCGATCTCCTAAAGAGGTCGATCTTTTTCATGTTTAAGCCTTATATTTGCAGCAATGAGTAGAAACAGACGAAATGCCGAGCCGCTTCGTATCGCGGGATTGAGCATTATTGATATTGCCGAAGAAGGTAAGGGTGTAGGAAAGGCCGATGAGCTGGTTATTTTTGTAGATAAAGCAGTCCCAGGCGATGTGGTTGATGTACGCGTAGTAAAAAAGAAGAAAAATTTTGCAGAGGCAATCATCGAAAATTTGCAAACTCCATCCGAATTTCGCCGTGATCCTTTTTGTAGTCATTTTGGCACCTGTGGTGGCTGTAAATGGCAACACATGGATTATGAGGCGCAATTACGTTTCAAACATCAAAATGTAGAGGCTGCTTTACAACGCCTGGCAAAAATCGATACTTCTTCTATGGAGCCTATTTTAGGTTCTGCATCGAACCGTTATTACCGTAATAAATTAGAATACACTTTTTCCAATAAAAGATGGCTTGATGCCAACGACATGGAGATCGAGGCCGAAGGCAGGGAAATGAATGCTTTAGGTTTTCATGTTCCGTTAAGGTTCGATAAAATTTTGGATATAGAACATTGTTATTTACAAGCAGAACCCAGTAACAGCTTACGATTAAGTGTGCGGGCTTACGCTTTGCAAAACCACTTAAGTTTTTACGATTTACGAAATCATGAAGGCGCTTTACGGAACCTTATTATCAGAACCTCGTCGACCGGAGAAGTAATGGTGGTCGTTGTTTTTGCGTATGCCACTCCAGAAGAGATAGCAGGGTTAATGGAGCATGTAAAAGTTTCTTTTCCCGAAATTACTTCGCTCTTGTATATTGTTAACCAGAAAAAAAATGATACCATTTTCGATCAGGAAGTAATTACTTATGCCGGGCGGGATCATATTTTTGAGCAAATGCCAGTCGATGGGGCTGAAGGCGGCCTGGTAAAATTTAAGATCGGTGCGAAATCATTTTACCAGACTAATTCGGAACAGGCTTTCGAATTGTATAAGATTACTAAAGAATTTGCTGGTTTTAAAGGCGACGAATTGGTGTACGATTTGTATACGGGAGCGGGTACAATTGCCAACTTTATTGCCGGAAGTGTAAAACAAGTGATTGGTATTGAGTACGTGCCTACTGCGATTGAAGATGCCCAGTTTAATTCAAGGTTAAATGGGATAGAAAACACCTTGTTTTATGCAGGCGATATGAAAGATATCTTAACCTCCCATTTCATTGCCCAGCACGGAAAACCAGCGGTGGTTATTACAGATCCGCCGAGAGCGGGGATGCATGCCGATGTCGTAGCACGTTTACTGGAAATGGAGGCCGAAAAAATAGTATATGTAAGCTGTAATGCAGCTACTCAAGCCCGGGATTTGGCATTGCTGAAAGAAAAATATGAAATACTTCGGATTAAGCCTGTCGATATGTTCCCGCATACGCAGCACGTAGAAAATGTAGTGTTATTACAATTAAAATTGAATTAAGGATTTAACTATGAATGCAGAAGAATTATTAGGGAATTTAAGCGAGGATGGGAATGAAAAACCTAAGGAACAGAAAAAAAGCCCCTTAGTGAGTTTGGAAAAAGACCTGGCTTTTTATGCCGATTCGATAAAAGAAGTTGCTATAGAAATTATGGTCGAAGGCATTTCTGCTTATCCGATATTTATTGCCCACCAACATGAAGTGAATATAGGGGAAATTATCCTAAATAAAACCGAATTAGAGACCAACTGGACCATTCAGGCTTCCACACTCGACGAGTTTATTCAGAAAGGAATTATCCACCCCGACAAGAAAGAACACTTTTTAAAGAGCTATAAAAAGCCCGAAAATTACATGTGCGTTTTTGTTGTTGTTCCCGAAGGGGCAAACTTTATATACTATCCTTATCCGAAAAACTAGTCTTTAATCCTTAGTCTATATTATTACCGACTTTGGACTAAAGACTTTACAAAACTATTTAATATGATTGATATCGCCACTTTTCGAATTGGTGGTTTTCTTTAGCGCCGCATTCCCTTTATAATTTACATCGCTACCGCCGTTGGCACCGGCCTCCAACCCTTTATTCACATAGATATTGGCATCCGATCCACCACTTACATTTACTTTTGCATAGTTAACAATGTAACCAAAAGCATCGATATCGCTACCGCCACTGGCATCGGCCTTCATGTTTTCGCCACTCCCTTTTAGATCTGCATCGCTACCACCACTAATGCTAATAGTTAGGTCTTTACAGGCTAGCATTAATTTTAAATCCGACCCACCACTAGCTCTTAAATTAAGAATGTCGGCTTTTAATGTGTTTTGTGTGTACACGTCAGAGCCTCCAGAGGCAGATAAACTGCTTAATGTTTTATAGTTCACATACACTTTAATAGATTGATTCTTGAAAAGCCGGCTCCAACTAATTCCTTCTTTATATTTAATGGATAGACTACCTCCGCTTTGCTCTACAATTACATCTTTTATAACTTCACTACTTCCTTTTATAGTTAGACTCTCGGTCTGGGCTTGCGTTATATATAAATCTATTCCACTACTAACTGACAAGGAATTGAAGCCTTTTACGGCTACATTTTTGCTGCTCTGGGCATTTGCTGTTACAGTAACTACACCAAAAACGAGCAATAATAAACTGGATTTAACGAGGTTGATAATTTTCATAACTGATTTTATATTTTGAAGGTTACCTTTATAAGACGTTTGCATCATCTAAAAAGTTGCAGGAAGATGAAATTATTTTTTAATGTTTGATTTTGAGGCGTAAAATCGTTCTTTTGTATGGTAATAAATAATAGCAATGGCCGAAGCTCAAGTACTCGTTCTCGACAAAGCGCAGATCGAACAAAAAATTAATCGAATTGCCTATCAAATTCTAGAAGATAATCTAGAAGAAAAAGAAATTGTATTAGCAGGTATTTG
This sequence comes from Bacteroidota bacterium, assembly GCA_040388055.1. GTDB lineage: Bacteria > Bacteroidota > Bacteroidia > Sphingobacteriales > Sphingobacteriaceae > Pedobacter. The sequence goes on along the minus strand of JAZKCO010000002.1, from coordinate 28,442 downwards.
GGATCGGGGCTATAAACTGGCCTTAAGGTTAAAAATAGTGCTCGAGCGTATTGCCGACTTTAAAGTGATCTTGCTGCGAATCGATTTGGAAAAACAAAACAGCAAGCTAATTGCACAAACAGACTTACAAGAAAATGTTTGGAAAAATAAAGTCATTATCCTGGTCGATGATGTTTTAAATAGTGGAAAAACCCTTGCTTATGGGCTTGGCGTTTTCCTGAATACTCCTCATAAAAAAATACGTACTGTTGTATTGGTCGATCGGAGCCATAAAATTTTCCCGATTGCCACAGATTTTGTAGGCTTATCTTTAGCGACGATTTTAAAAGAACACGTAGATGTAGTACTGGATGTAGAGGGCGAGGAAGACCGTGTTTATTTAAGCTAAGTTTAAAAACCTGGGTTTGCCATACAGAACATAACATGCTATAAATATTATGACATTACTATTTTAAAGCAAACATAAAAAGCAGGTTAAACTTTCGCTTTCTCGTACAGTTTTTTAGTATTTTTGCAGGTATAATGGGATATAATTTAAACGTAACCATAGATAAATCATCCGGCTTTTGTTTTGGAGTAGTTTATGCCATAGATATGGCCGAAGATATTCTCGATCAGGAAGATTATTTATATTGTTTAGGAGATATCGTTCATAACGATGAAGAAGTTTTAAGGCTAAAAGCTAAAGGTCTTCGCATTATAGACCACGAACAGTTAGCGCAATTAACTAACGAAAAGGTGCTTATTCGGGCGCATGGCGAGGCACCCTCTACTTACGAGTTGGCATTAAAAAATAATTTAGTGCTGATCGATGCCTCTTGTCCGGTGGTATTAAAATTACAAAACCGGATAAAAAATTCTCACGATAGTGAAGAGCAGATTTTAATTTTTGGGAAACACGGACATGCGGAAGTGATTGGTTTGCAGGGGCAGACGAATGGTAATGCTATCGTTTTCCAGGACATTGCAGAATTAGATACCCTGGAGCTTCCTGGTAAATTTACACTTTATAGTCAGACGACAAAAAGCACCGCTAAATTTTACCAGATTAAAGACGAACTGCTAAATCGTGGTTATGAGGTAAAAGCGAACGATACCATTTGCCGTCAGGTTTCCAATCGTTACGAGGATTTGGAGCGGTTTGTAGCCGATTTCGATAAAATTATCTTTGTGTCGGGTAAGAAATCATCGAACGGGAAGGTATTGTACGATGTTTGTAAAAAATATAATGAAAATTCTTACTTCATTTCGAATGTCGAAGAATTAGACCAAAGCTGGTTTGAGCCCAATAATAAAATTGGAATTTGCGGGGCAACATCGACCCCAATGTGGCTAATGGAGAAAGTTAAAGCCCAATTAGAAACGTATTAAAATTAGGCTCAGGTTCGAACAATTATGGCAAAAAAAGGCGTTTTATTAGTAAATTTAGGAACACCAGACAGTCCGGAAGTAAAAGATGTCCGGAAATACCTCGATCAGTTTTTAATGGACGAACGGGTAATCGATATCCCTGCATTGAACAGAACTTTACTGGTAAAAGGGATAATTGTTCCTTTTCGCAGCCCCAAAACGGCTAAATTATATAAAGAAATATGGGACGAGAAAGGCTCCCCATTATTGTATTATAGCGAAGCTCAAGCAAAGTTATTACAGGAAAAATTAGGCAACGAATACCAAGTCGAACTGGCGATGCGTTACCAAAGCCCATCCATTCCGGATGCTTTAGCCAAATTAAAGGCAGGGCTGGTAGAAAGCATTAAGGTTATTCCAATGTTCCCGCAATACGCATCGGCAAGCACAGGATCGGTAATACAATTGGTTATGGAACTGGTAAGTAAGTGGCAAACCATACCACCTGTTTCTTTTGTCAATTCGTTTCACGATAATGCTCAAATGATTGAAGTCTTTGCAGAAAATGCGCGGAAACATAGACCAGAAACCTACGATCATGTCTTGTTTAGCTTCCACGGTTTACCAGAAAGACAATTGCTAAAATGCGATCATACTTCGCAATACTGTTTAAAAAGCACAGATTGTTGCGAGACGTTTCACGATATCAATAAATTTTGCTATTCGGCACAGGGACATGATACGGCAAGACTGTTGGCAAAAGAACTTGGCATACCGAAAGAAAAATATACTGTTTGTTTCCAATCCCGCTTAGGTAAAGAACCCTGGAAACAGCCTTATACAACAGACGTATTAAAGAAATTGGCTGCTGAGGGTAAAAAACGCTTATTGGTTTTTAGCCCTGCTTTTGTGGCCGATTGCCTCGAAACTTTATACGAAATAACCGTAGAATACCACGAAGATTTTAAGGCATTAGGCGGCGAACATGTACAGTTAGTAGAAAGCTTAAACGATCACCCCAGGTTTATCGAAGCTTTAACCGAGATGGTAAAAGAGTAAAATACCGCTAAAAAATTCTTTAGCACAAAGAATTTTTTCTATATTTGGGTAATGAAAACGAAACCTCGTAAAGGCGTTAGCAAGCCTTATCCAAACCCTGATGATTTTCCCATATCAATGGTTGAAGAAACCATGGTACATTATCAAACCATGTATGTAGATCCTGTTGCTTTGTTAAACAGTTCGAAAAAAGGTTTGAGGGCTAAAGCCGCTTTAGATTTTATCAGTATTTCTGGCTTTACTTACGACGAATTTCAGGAAACTTTTAAAACTACGGTAAAAACAATACAGAACTATGCTGTTCAGGATTTAAAACTCGACGCTGCATTAAGCGAAAAAATACTAAAATCTTTTGCGTTGTTTAAAAAGGGTATCGAGGTTTTTGGATCTGCTAAAGCTTTTCATCAATGGTTAAATACCGCTGCCTATGGTTTGGGGAATCAACTACCATTTAACCTTATGGATACGGTAACCGGCATTACGCTTATAGAAGAAGAACTCGTTCGCATTGGTTACGGAGATTTGGCCTAATGTTGGTTTTTAGAATAATTTTAACCAAATACGCTACCGGTTTACATGCATCGGGCAGGGCTGTAAGATGGAACTACAATGATGTTAAGATGATTTATACTTCAGGATCCCAATCATTAAGCTGTTTGGAGAATATAGTGCATAGGAGCAAATTAGGCTTATCTGCAAATTTTAGCGTGTTAAGTATCGCGATTGCCGACGACATTCCCATTTCAAAAATTGAACTAAACGAATTGCCAAAAAACTGGTCTGCTTTCGAAAATATGTATCTTACTCAGCATATTGGTAATAAATGGATTGAAGAATGTGCTACGGCAGTTTTATCTGTGCCTTCTTCCATTGTTTACGAAGAATACAATTACCTGATTAACCCAAACCATCCCGACTTTAGTAGAATAAAGTTGGTAAAGACCGAACCTTTTTTGTTCGACGAAAGAATTAAAAGTTAATTTTTTTGATAATCATTTCGGTGGCTCCTTTTTTCTCTTCTACGTATTTTTTGGCATCGGCGGATGCCTTTTCTTTTTCGCTAAAATATTCAAAAGCTGATAAAAGCGCTGTTTCATTAATGATACTTTTTGCGGCGCCAATAGCGATGAGGTCTTTAGCTTCTTGAAATTTATCGTATTTAGGACCAAAAATAACCGGTAAGCCAAAAGCGGCGGCCTCTAATGTGTTGTGGATTCCGGAGCCAAAGCCGCCGCCAATATAAGCTACATTTCCATATTGATAAAGAGAAGAAAGCATACCAATATTGTCGATAATTAAGGTTTGAGGGAGGAGGTTCGGGGTTTGAGCCTGTAGCGCAGTGTATTTAATAGCCTTAGGGAACAGCTTTTCGATATCGGTTATATGTGATATTTCAATTTCGTGTGGGGCAATAATTAACTTCCAGTCGGGGTGTTTCTCCGGAAATAGGGCTAATAGTTTTTCGTCGGCTGGCCAGGTGCTGCCTGCAATAAAAACTGGCGAATTTTTACAGAACATTTCGATTTCTGGTATTTTTTTGGCTTGTAATGCATTTTCATAAACCCGATCAAAACGGGTGTCACCACTTAAACTTACGTTATCAATTCCTATCTGCGCTAATAATCGAACGCTTTCTTCATTTTGAACAAAAAAATGAGTTACTTTTCGAAGCATCCGCCGATTAAAGCCACCATACCATTTAAAAAATGCCTGCTTTGGCCTAAAAATCCCCGAAATTAAATAAAGCGGAATTTTAGCCTGATGTAAGACATCAAAATAATGAAACCAAAATTCATACTTAGTAAAAATGGCGAGTTTTGGATTAACCAATGCTATAAACTTTTTCGCATGCTTAGCTGTGTCAACCGGCAGGTAAAAAATGCCATCAGCCCCGGCATAATTTTTTCTTATCTCATAGCCCGAAGGCGAAAAAAAAGTGATGACTATCTTTTCCGATGGATTTATTGATTTTATTCTTTCTAAAACGGGACGACCTTGTTCGAACTCGCCCAAAGAGGCAAAATGAAACCAAATCGGTTTATCGTTAGAATTAATTTGTGTAGAAATTATTTCAAATATATTTTTTCTACCCTCAATAAATAATTTTGCCTTATAATTAAAAAGCGCTGCAATTTTTACGAATGCAACATATAAAGCAATTCCAATATCATAAATCCAAAGCATTTTGCATGTTAATTTCTTATCTTCGTTTCGAAGATAAATGATTAAAATTAAAACCTTCTAAAAATATATGAAGATAGCCGTAATCGGAACCGGGTACGTAGGTTTAGTAACAGGAACATGTTTAGCCGAAACGGGTAATAATGTGATTTGTGTTGATGTAAACGAGACCAAAGTTAAAAAAATGATCGCTGGCGAAATGCCAATCTACGAACCAGGTTTAGATATTTTATTTCATCGTAATATAGCACAGGAACGATTATCATTTACGACAGACCTGGCACTGGCTGTTAAAGAAGCGCAAATTATTTTTATGGCATTGCCAACTCCGCCGGGTGGCGACGGGGCAGCAGACCTTTCTTATATTTTAGGAGCTGCTAAAGAAATCTCAAAACTGGTAACCGAATATAAAGTTATTGTTAATAAGTCGACCGTTCCGGTAGGTACCGCCGATAAAGTGCAGGCAGTTTTTACAGCAAACACCAATATTGAGATCGATGTAGTCTCTAATCCCGAATTTTTAAGAGAAGGAGTTGCGGTCGACGATTTTATGAAGCCCGATCGTGTCGTTATTGGCACAAGAAGCGAACGTGCACAGAAGTTGCTAACCGAATTGTATGCCCCTTATGTTCGACAAGGCAACCCTATCTTTTTTATGGATGAACGCTCGTCTGAATTGACCAAGTATGCTGCTAATTCGTTCCTGGCCACTAAAATTACTTTTATGAACGAGATTGCTAACCTTTGCGAAATTGTTGGGGCAGATGTAGATGCCGTTCGTAAGGGAATTGGATCGGATGACAGGATTGGTAAACGTTTTCTTTTTCCGGGGATAGGTTATGGCGGAAGTTGCTTTCCTAAAGATGTACAGGCACTAGCTATTGCAGCCGATCATCACAACTATGATTTTCGGTTGCTGAAAGCAGTAATGGTTGTAAACGAAAAACAGAAAACATTATTGGTCGATAAGGTTTTAAAATATTATAAGAACGATATCAAAGGCAAACATTTTGCCCTTTGGGGTTTAGCTTTTAAACCAGAAACCGACGATATTAGAGAAGCGCCTGCTTTGTATATCATTAACGAATTAATTAAGCAGGGTGCTACAGTAAGTGCTTTCGATCCCGAAGCAATGGAAAATGTGAAAGCTGTTATGGGAAATACAATTAATTATGCCGATACACCGTATGAGGCTTTAAAAAATGCCGACGCCCTCTTAATTGCAACAGAATGGTCGGTTTTCCGTAATCCCGATTTCCAAAAAATGGAAGAATCGCTAACTAGTAAAATTATTTTTGATGGAAGAAACCTTTTCGATCTTCAAAAAATGATCGATTTGGGCTATTATTATAACAGCATAGGCCGTAACTTAATCAGCTAAACATGGAACGAAAAAGGGTTTTAATTACGGGAGCTGCAGGATTTCTGGGTTCACATCTTTGCGATCGTTTTGTGAAAGAAGATTTTCATGTTATTGCAATGGATAACCTGATTACCGGCGATCTGCAAAATATTTCACATTTGTTTAAACTGGAAAACTTCGAATTTTACCATCACGATGTTTCTAAATTTGTATATGTACCTGGAACGCTAGATTACATTTTGCATTTTGCTTCGCCGGCAAGCCCGATAGATTATTTAAAAATACCTATTCAGACTCTAAAAGTAGGCTCTTTAGGCATTCATAATTTACTAGGCTTGGCAAAACATAAAAAAGCCAGGCTACTTATTGCTTCAACATCTGAAGTTTATGGCGACCCGACAATAAATCCTCAACCCGAAGAATACTGGGGTAATGTAAACCCGGTTGGCCCACGTGGTGTTTACGACGAAGCCAAGCGCTTCCAGGAGGCGATGACCATGGCCTACCACACTTTTCATGGGTTGGAAACAAGAATAGTAAGGATATTTAATACTTATGGCCCTAGAATGCGGTTAAACGACGGCCGGGTTTTGCCAGCCTTTATTGGGCAAGCATTAAGAGGCGAAGATCTAACTGTTTTTGGCGATGGTAGCCAAACCCGTTCATTTTGCTATGTCGACGATTTGGTAGAAGGCATTTATCGGTTGCTGTTTAGCGATTACGCATTGCCAGTAAATATTGGTAATCCAGACGAAATTACCATGATGGATTTTGCGGAAGAAATTATTAAATTAACTGGTACATCGCAGAAAATAATTTGTAAAGAGCTGCCTACCGACGACCCTAAACAACGCAGGCCAGATATTACCAAGGCCCGGGCTTTGTTAAATTGGGAGCCAAAAGTAAACCGGGCGGAAGGATTAAAAATTACTTACGATTATTTTAAATCTCTGCCTAAAGAAGCGCTTATTAATAACGAGCATAAGAACTTTAAAAACTATAATAAATAATGTCGAAAATATTAGTTACTGGTGGGATAGGGTATATTGGTTCGCATACCGTTGTAGAGCTTCATAATGCAGGCTATGAGATCGTTATTGTCGATAATCTTTCGAATTCGAACATCAAAATTTTAGATCAGCTACACGAAATTACGGGTAAATGGCACGAATTTGTAGAATTAGATTTGCAAGACGCCGATGCAGTGTACAGTTTTGCTAAAAATAACCAGGATATTACCGGTATTATTCATTTTGCAGCTTATAAAGCCGTTGGCGAATCGGTCGAGCAACCTTTAAAATACTATAGAAACAATTTTTATAGCTTAATTAATCTGCTTACAGCTTATCCAAAAATTGATTTCGTGTTTTCATCTTCTTGTACGGTATATGGGCAACCAGCTACTTTACCAGTAACAGAAATGTCTGAAGTTAAGAAGGCAGAATCCCCTTATGGGAATACCAAGCAAATTGCAGAAGAGATTTTGATGGAAACTGCTATGGCTACTGTCGGATTAAATGTAATTGCTTTACGTTATTTTAACCCCGTTGGTGCACATAAAAGTGCACTAATTGGAGAACTGCCAAATGGAGTACCGCAAAATCTGGTTCCTTTTATTACGCAGTCGGCCATTGGTAAAAGAGGACCTATTCAGGTTTTTGGGAATGATTACAATACGAAAGACGGTTCGGCGATAAGAGATTATATTCATGTCGTTGACCTTGCAAAAGCACATGTGGCTGCCATTAAGAGATTAGCCGATGGAAAAGTAGATCGTTATGATGTATTTAATCTGGGTACTGGAAAAGGATCAACCGTACTGGAAATTATTAACGCTTTTGAGCAGTCAACTGGTAAGAAATTAAATTATAAAATTGCACCAAGAAGAGAAGGCGATATTGAAAAAATTTATGGAGATGTTACTAAAGCTAAAGAAATATTAGGCTGGCAAACCGAACTCGACCTTAACGAAATGATGAGCTCGGCCTGGAAATGGGAAGAATATATCAAGGAGAATCCATTTTAAATGAAACTAAGTGAGCATAAGGACCTTAAGGCCGAAATTTTAGCCTTACTACCAAAAGAAAAAGATAAACTCTTACTTCGTTTGATAGCAAAAGATAAGGTGCTTACAGAACACTTGCATTTTTTGCTGCTGGAAGATGAAAGTGATCTTGAAGAAAGAACTGAAGTAATTAAGGAACAAATATTAACTTTAGCAGCTCATTTTGAAACCTTAAAATACAGAAATGCAAAAGATGTTTTAACTCATTTACGTCAAAATACTAAAACGATTAATTACTTTTATAAGGTAACAAAGGCGAATTTTGAAGAACTAAGTTTAAAGATTTTTTTACTGAACAACACGCCCATAACTTTTAATGTACAGGTACGCACTACTACTAAAGATTACGAATTTTTGTTTGGCAATTATTTTATAAAATCTACCTTGGCGGTATTAAAAAAATTCGATAAACTGCATGAAGATTTACAATTTGATTTGAAAGCAGATTTAAATAAACTATTAACTAAAATATATCAGGGAAATATGGCTGTAATTGCACAGCATTTAGATTTACCGCAACAAATAGGAAGATGAAGAAGATTTTAATTACTGGAGGAGCAGGATTTATTGGATCGCATGTCGTGCGTAGATTTGTAAATAATTATCCTGATTATGAAATTATCAACCTCGATAAGTTAACTTATGCTGGTAATTTAACAAATTTGCAAGATATTGAAGACCGGTCGAACTATAAGTTCGTAAGAGCAGACATTACAGATGCTAACGAGATCAATCTGATTTTTAAAGATTGGGATTTCGATGCGGTAATTCACTTGGCTGCCGAGTCTCATGTCGATCGATCGATATCCGATCCCAGTGCTTTTGTAATGACCAATGTAATTGGCACGGTTAATTTATTAAACGCAGCAAAGGAACATTGGAAGGGTAATTATGATCAAAAACGTTTTTACCATGTAAGTACAGATGAGGTATATGGTGCTTTAGGTAAAACCGGGATGTTTACCGAAACAACTGCCTACGATCCGCATAGCCCATATTCGGCTTCAAAAGCAAGCTCAGATCATTTTGTAAGGGCCTATCACGACACCTATGGGTTAGATTGTGTAATCTCCAATTGCTCTAACAATTATGGTTCTCATCATTTTCCGGAAAAATTGATCCCATTAGCAATAAACAATATTAAAAACAATAAGCCGGTTCCGGTTTATGGAAAAGGAGAGAATGTGCGCGACTGGCTTTGGGTAGAGGATCATGCGCGTGCTATTGATGTGATTTTTCACGGCGCTAAAACTGGTGATACTTATAATATAGGCGGCCATAATGAATGGAAAAATATAGACCTTGTCCATTTGTTATGTAAGATTATGGACGAAAAATTAGGGCGGAACCCTGGAGATTCGGCTAAACTCATTACTTTTGTTACAGATAGAGCCGGTCACGATTTACGATATGCGATCGATTCGACTAAATTACAAAACGATTTAAATTGGGTGCCAAGTTTGCAATTCGAAGAAGGCTTAGCGAAAACGGTCGATTGGTATTTAGCAAATGAAGAATGGTTAGGCAATGTAACTTCGGGTAATTATCAATCTTATTATGAAACACAATATCACGGGAGATAATTTTGTTCGGATTATTTAAAAAGAAACGCAAGGAACCCGAATTTGACTTTTCGGCAATCGGAACAGATATGCATTCGCACATTATCCCGGGTATTGACGATGGGGCAAGAAATGTGAACGATTCGATAGCCTTGGCCAAAAGGTTTGAGGCCCTTGGCTATAAGAAATTAATTGCGACTCCACATATTATGGCCGATTATTTCCGTAATACACCCGATACCATTAACCGCGGGTTGGACGAATTAAGGGAGGGGTTATTACAAAATGAAATCGATTTGGAAGTGGCCGCCGCCGCCGAGTACTACATGGACGAAACTTTCGAAAAGAAAGTAAGAGAAAAAAATGTGCTCACTTTTGGCGATAATTACCTCTTATTTGAGCTTTCTTTTATTAACCACCCTCAAAATTTGGGCGATATGATAAAGTTAATGCTCGATAGTGGCTATAAACCTGTTCTTGCCCATCCAGAACGTTATCCTTATTACCATGGTTCTGTCGAGAATTATAGCCGGATCAGAGCCCAAAATTGCTACTTGCAAACCAATGCGATTGCTTTAACAGGATATTATGGTCCTGGACCTAAAGCATTAGCAGAAGAAATGGCAGAAAACAACCTGATCGATTTTGTGGGCAGCGATATGCATCACTTACGACATGCAGACGCCTTAAAAGAAAGTTTATATACCTCAAGTATTCAAAAGCTCTTAAGCAGACCCCTGAAAAATAAAATATTGTAATCAGTTAGCTAATTAACCAATTAAACACCTCTACTCATATCTCAAAGCTTCGACAGGATCTAATTTTGAAGCCTTCTTTGCCGGGTAATAGCCAGAGAGTATTCCAACACCTACGCAAAGTGCGAGCCCTCCTAATATAAACATCCAAGGGATAATAAATGAGCCGCCCATAGAAAGCGATATCAGGTTCCCTATACCAATCCCCATTAAGATTCCGAGCGCTCCGCCGATCAGACAAATAACTACTGCTTCAATTAAAAACTGTTTACGTATCGTAGATGGATTTGCGCCGATAGCTTTTCTTATACCTATTTCCCGGGTTCTTTCTGTAACAGAAACCAACATAATATTCATTAAGCCAATAGAAGCACCAATTAAAGTAATTGAACCGATGGCAATACCACCAATGGCAACCCATGCCAGGTTTTCGAATAAAGTCTGCGCTACGGCATCACTTTTGGCAATTTCGAAATTATTGGTTTCCGTAACTTTAATCTTTCTGATGTTTCTGAATTCGGCAGTAGCTTCGCCAATAACATTATCCATTAAATCGTTGTTGGGAACCATAACGGTAATGGTGTAAGAAGGATTATTATTCGAATTTATCAGCTTCGCTTTAAGCAATGGAACATATACTGCGCGGTCTCCGCTAAAACCCATACTCGAACCTTTTGTAGCGAGTACCCCAATCACTTTTAACCGATTGTTTCCTGCAGTAATAATTTTATCTAACGGTGATTCGGTTTTAAAAACTGTTTTGGCAATTTCACTACCAATAATACAGACATTGTTACCTGTAGCCACCTCTGCCGGACTAAAATTCCGCCCCAGGGCAAGCTCTAAACCTTGAGAGGCTAAGCCATTTTCGTCGAAACCCTGAATATTAATATTTGGATTGGTTTTTTCTGTGCCGTATTTAACTGTCGAACCGCCGCTGGCGAATACACTAATGGCAACAGTTGCTGGCGCATTTAAGCGTTCTTTAAAAGCAATGGCATCCTCATAACGGATAGATTTAAAGGGTTTAGGTCGCTTACCAGATCCACCAATTCTTATTCCTGTTCCGCGGTTGCGGATAGTAAAAGAATTAGCACCCATACTCGAGAATGCATCGGTCATGCTTTTCTTTACCGCATCTAAAGTGGTTAATATACCTACCAGTGCCGATAAGCCAATTGCTATAATGAGCGCTGTAAGCAGGGTACGTAAACGGTTACTTTTAATAGATTGCAGTGCAATTCGGACGTTTTCGGTATAGGTCATTTGATGAAAATAGATTCGTTTGGGTATAAAAATAAAAAGTCCCGTTGTTAAGACAACGAGACCTTGTAAAATGTTACAAATGGATTGCGATTAAACAGAGAAACTGGTCCCGCAACCGCACGAACTGGCGGCATTTGGATTACTAAAGGTAAATCCTCTGGAGTTTAATCCGTCTTGCCAATCTATTTGCATGCCCAAAAGATACATTTGATGTGTTTTGTGCATAAATACTTTTATACCTTCGATAAAAAACTCCTGATCACCTTCTTTTTTTTGATCAAAACCTAAAACGTAACTCATTCCGGAGCAACCGCCACCCTCAACGCCAACACGTAAGCCAAAGTCGTCGGCAATTTCTTGCTGATCTTTTAATTTGAAAAGTTCTTTAACAGCTCCTTCAGTAAAGGATACTGGCGCAAAAGCAGTTTCTACAATGTTACTCATGTTATTTAAAATTAGGGCGAACAAAAATCAATTACTGAGGGCAAATATAAATATTTATGTACATTTTTGTTCGTTACACTAATTAATATTACGGTACCCAAACAAAATAAAATGAACATCCCCCATTTTTTAACTACTGTATTAATGCTGGCCATTGGCGGTTCGATTGTCGTAATTGTTGCTTATTTCCTGGTAAAAAATGATATTCAGAATTATTTCCGGTGGAAGCATATAGTTGCAAATAAAGATAATAGCGCAACATTACTTCCTTTACGTTTACAGGCACACGAGCGACTCATTGTATTTATAGAACGGATTAATCCGCCAAACTTATTTTTACGCTTACATCAGCCTGGTATTGGGATAAAAGAATTGCAAACTTTAGTTTTAAACGAAATAAGAGCAGAATACCAGCACAACATTACACAACAACTTTATGTAAGTGCTATCGCTTGGGATGTAGTGCGGAAGTTAAAAGACGATACCATTGCGATGGTTAATAATGTGGTACAAGGATTACCAGCAGAGGCAACAGGGGTCGAATTAAGTAAGAAAGTCTTACAACACATGAGCACTATCGAAGAAAACCCCTACGAGTTAACGGCTAACTTGCTTAAAAGAGAAATACATCAATTATTTTAAGACGTAAAGGCTGGAAAGTTAAAAGATTTTAGGCGCCGGGCCCATAACCCATAACATAAAAATAGATGACCAATAAAAAACATACAACAACTTCGGGTATTGTAATTAAAGAAATATACGATGCGCCCAAGTCGGAAATCGAAAACCCCGGTCAGTTTCCTTTTACCAGGGGGATACAAAAAGATATGTACCGGGGCCGTTTATGGACCATGCGACAATACGCTGGTTTTTCGACTGCCGAAGAATCGAATAAACGTTATCATTATTTATTAGCTCAGGGTACAATGGGCTTATCGGTCGCTTTCGACCTGCCTACGCAGATCGGTTACGATTCGGATCACGAAATGGCCGAGGGAGAAGTAGGGAAGGTTGGAGTAGCCATCGATTCATTAAAAGACATTGAGCTATTATTTGAGGGCATTGAGCTAAAAAAGATTACAACCTCCATGACAATTAATGCTACAGCAAGCATTTTGTTAGCCATGTACATTGCTCTCGCCAAAAAACAAGGGGCTGATTTAAAAGAGCTATCGGGCACTATCCAGAATGACATATTAAAGGAATACGCTGCCCGCGGGACCTATATTTATCCACCTAAGCCTTCGATGCGCTTAATTACCGATATTTTTGAATACTGCAGTAAAGAAGTTCCTAAATGGAATACCATCTCTATTTCTGGTTACCACATTCGGGAAGCGGGTTCTACGGCTGTACAGGAACTGGCATTTACCTTGGCTAATGGGAAGGCCTATTTAACTGCTGCTTTAGCAAAAGGGCTGGATATTAACATTTTTGCAAAAAGATTGTCGTTCTTTTTTAATTGTCATAACAATTTTTTTGAAGAGATCGCTAAGTTTCGCGCTGCCAGACGGATGTGGGCCAAGATTACGAAATCGTTAGGGGCAACCGACGAAAAGGCGCAAATGCTGCGATTCCATACGCAGACGGGAGGAAGTACATTAACGGCACAACAGCCCTTAAATAATATAATTAGGGTTACAAACCAAGCTATGGCCGCGGTACTGGGTGGTACGCAGTCCTTACATACCAATGGTTACGACGAAGCCTTTTCTTTACCTACAGAAGCAGCAGCCAAGGTTGCACTACGCACTCAACAGGTAATTGCATTCGAAAGTGGCGTAACCGATACTGTCGACCCATTAGCAGGTTCTTATTTTATGGAGGCGTTAACCGACGAAATCGAGATTGCAGCACAAACATACATAGAAAAGATAGATGCAATGGGTGGCTCGGTTAATGCAATCGAGAATGGTTATATCCAACAGGAAATAGCTAATGCGGCTTATCAGTATCAGGTTGAAATTGAAACTGGCGAGCGTACCATTGTTGGGGTAAACAAATTTTTGCAGGAAAAAGAAGGGCTTACTGAAGTATTAAATATCGACGAATCGATAAGAACCATACAAAGCGATAAATTAAAAAAATTAAAAGCAGAACGAAATAATGAAGCTGTAGCTACAGCTTTGGAGAATTTAGAAACTGCTGCTAAATCTGACCAAAATTTAATGCCATTTATTTTGGCTACTGTCGAAGTCTATGCTACACTGGGCGAGATTGCAGATAGGATGCGAAATGTATTTGGCGAATATTAAATTTAGGTTAAAATATAGTTATCAACACAAAAAATTTAGGTTAAGTATGATATGCTACTGCATGTGAAGTACTTACAAAATAATTGAAATTTTTGTTTTTTTTGTTGATAATTTTTTGAATATTCGATGTATCGTAAGGGCATGTCCGTAATGACCTTCTTAGAACTGAAAACCAACAAATTATATAATAACAATGGAAAAAACTTGTACCGAAGTATGGAAAAACTGTCTCCAAATAATTAAGGATAACATTCCGACCCAAAGTTTCAAAACTTGGTTCGAACCGATATCAGCACTTAAATTAGACGGAAATGTTTTAACCATCCAGGTGCCTAGTTTATTTTTTTACGAATGGCTCGAAGAACACTATGTGGGCTTGCTTCGTAAAACAGTAAAAAAGCAATTGGGAGATGAGGGGAGACTCGAATATAATATCGTCGTAGATAAATCATCAAATAGCGGTTCTCCTTATACGACAAACATGCCCTCTAACGGAAATGGGGCAGAAGCAAAAATGCAATCTATGCCAATTCCAGTATCGATAAATAAGGATATTAAAAATCCTTTTATCATTCCAGGGTTGAAAAAGCTAAATGTTGATCCGCAATTAAACGCAAATTACACTTTCGAAAACTATATTGAAGGCGATTGTAATCGTTTAGCGCGCTCTGCAGGCTACGCTGTGGCCGCAAAACCCGGTGGCACATCATTTAACCCCTTAATGATTTATGGGGGTGTAGGCTTAGGTAAAACGCATTTAGCGCAGGCTATTGGTAACGAGATTAAACGAAATATGCCCGATAAACTGGTTATTTATGTTTCGTGCGAGAAGTTTTGCCAGCAGTTTGTCGATTCATTGAAAAACAATACCATTAACGATTTTGTGAATTTTTATCAGGCAATGGATGTGATCATTATGGACGATGTACATAATTTTGCAGGAAAAGAGAAAACACAAGATATCTTCTTCCATATCTTTAATCACTTACACCAATCGGGCAAACAGGTTATCTTAACCTCCGATAAACCACCAAAAGATTTGGCCGGCCTGGAAGAACGTTTGTTGAGCAGGTTTAAATGGGGGCTTTCTGCCGATCTGCAAATCCCGGATCTAGAAACCCGGATTGCTATTCTTAGAAAGAAAATGTACGCCGATGGTATCGAACTCCCGGGCGAGGTTATAGAATATGTTGCGCATAACATCGATAATAATGTACGGGAGCTAGAAGGAGCGATGGTTTCCTTATTGGCTCAATCTACCTTAAACAAAAAAGATATCGATTTAACGCTGGCTAAGCAGATGCTGAAGAATTTTATTAAAAATACTTCAAAAGAAATTTCGATGGAATATATCCAGAAGCTGGTCTGCGAATATTTTGAAGTACCAGTTGATATGGTTAAATCGCAAACCCGGAAACGTGAAATTGTACAAGCCCGGCAAATCTCTATGTATTTATCTAAAAGCCATACCAAATCTTCTTTAAAAACTATTGGCGCCTTCTTTGGTGGCCGCGATCACTCTACCGTAATTTATGCCTGTCAAACAGTAGAAGACCTGATAGAAACTGATAAGAAATTTAAAGCCTATGTTAACGACATTCAGAAGAAACTTAAAATGAGTTAGGTTTTTAAGACTCCATATTGATAATAAAGGCCCCGAGAAATTTTCCCGGGGCACTGAAAAATTCCTTTAAGAATTAAGGTTTAAAAAACGAGTAGAAGAGCTAAAATTTCTGCTCCTTCTTTGGTATCTTAAAGTGGGACTAGAATGTTTTTAGATGTTAGCTCAACAACAAGAAATCCCCCTTAGCTGGATAAACCAAAATGTTTGACCTCATCTCGCCAATTTTAATGGTCACATTCATTGTCTGGAAATTAATAGGAGGTAGGTATTATGTTCTTGGTAAGATGGGGTCAATGGAATCCGGTTTATCCAAACAACAGCTAGTGCCTGGCGAGGAATGGAATTAAAATAAATATTGCATGACTGTACTTCTTTTGTGAGAATTTAATCGCAGCCTCAACTATCGAGCAAAATAAACTTCCTTACCGGTTTGTCCAGTATATTAATCACTAAAACCATAAGATATTTAGGGAAAAGATCGCTTAACCGAAATAAGAAGTGCTTACCAATAGATCCTTTTGGATCAATAATTTTTAGAATAATTAAACTCACATGAAAAAATTAAGGAATTAATACACGATATACGGATATGATTATATCTACATTTTATTTATCATTTTTATTAAGTCTTCATTTAAGGAAGGTCTCGGTGCAGCAAACTGTTTTAGCTTACCTGCCGAATCGATTAGTAAATAATGCGGAATCGCCTTAATATTATAGTATTCTGTTATACTACTCTTAAAGCCACCAGCAAGCCATAAATGAAGCCCTGGTGGACTATGCTTCTTCAATGCTTTTTTCCACGCTTCTTTGTTTTCATCGAGCGAAATTGTAACATACATGAACTTATCTGGATTTTCTACCCCAGTTAATACTCTGTCAATATATTTAAATTCTCCAATACATGGGCCGCACCAGCTAGCCCATAAATCTATATACAGGGTCTTGTTCTTTAGGTCAGCGAGTGAGTAAACTCTACCCGTTGAATCAACCGCAGAAAAGTCTTTGAATTGTTTACCAATTTTATTATTGTTCCTTAGCTTTCGGAGGATATCGACCTTTAACCTTTGTTTATTAACGTAGCTAGTATCATTTACATAGCTGTACAGCACTTCCAAAGCAACATCTATTGCATCTTCTGGAGCAGTAGAGGTTACATAAAAAGCAGTAATATCTTCTATATAACTCCTTGCGGATATTTTTTTAATGACCCCGAAAAGATTTTCATTTATTAAATGAGGTATATACTTGTAGTACAATAAAGCGCTTTGAGCCATTTTATCAGCAGTAGTACTTCTGATTTCTGAAAGTTTATAGTCAATCAAACTATTCCAGAAATACCTGAACTTTTGAGCCTTGATAAATCTACTGTCGGTAATGTTTTTTTCTAAGGGTTTAACGTAAGAGTGATAAAATGCTATTTTATCTTTGGCATTATGGAGATATGAAAGTGCGACATAACCTTTAAAATAGGCCATATCTATACTATCAATCAATAAAAAATCAATTAGTTGGGCATTGTGGGAGGCAAGATTACCGAAGTATTCTTTTTTCAAACTATCTCGCACTAAAAAGTATGAATCTATCGCCTTAATAAATTGTTCTTCAGGAAGTTTATATGTGTTGTTGCCAAACGCATTTTGCTTCAGAGAAACTGATTTCTGTATCTTGGCATAATAGTTATTAATGAAGCTTTCACCTCCTTTATAATACCTAGTGCCATAAATATCCTGTGAGTTAGCAAAAATCTGTAAATCAGAATTTGGCAGGATATAAATATCATCAATGCTAAAGCCTTTCCCCTTCAAGGTTATAAAACCCCCACTTTCCATCTTCAATGATGTCTTAAAAAATCCAGCTTCATCAACTCGAACTGTATCTCGTTGATAATTAATAAAATCATTTGTTGAAATGATTTGAAGTTCCTTATCAAAAATGTTATCAATTTTCCCAGAAAACTGTTGGGCACGTGAGATTGTTGCTACAACTATAATAATTACAAATGATATTAACGTCGGTTTCATTTTAAAATTTTATTAATTAACTGTAAATTAATAAAAAAACACATAATTGACCTTATTTTGTTCGATATCTGTAAATCATATATCAATATAATCAATTGCTCAAGACATACATAATATATGATAAAAATCTATGAATAGCCATTTCGAGTAATCCTATTTTTCATTACCTTATCGATATGCTCTTTATTTTGCATACCAAAATTAAATATCAATCTAATTCCAGCCGATAAACAAAGGTTCTGACCATAACTTTCAATGTAACAGGCGCATTACCAGAACAGACTGAACAACAAGCAACTTCAATCCTAGAAAATGCTTTTTCGAGCCTGAAGAATGTCAAAAGCATAAATATTGCTTACAATATCGAAAAATTAACCTTTTATGGCTTAAATATCTCAGCTATCATAGCTAAAATCACGAATATTTCACACGACCTTTACCCTGCAGTTGTACGGGATGCGCATAGTGAGCTTGCCTTTATAAAGCTGGATAATCCCCAGCTAGACATTAAAGCCATTCAAAATTTATCGGTAAGCGATGAACGTTCTACAAAACAAATTAAGTTGAAGGACATTGCTAACATATATGTCAGTGATCAAGATATCCAAAGGTATTTTAGAATAAACGGAAAAGATGCTGTAACGATAAGTATCTATGCAGAACCCAGTACTAATTCACTTGACTTAGCCTCTCGGGTAAAAGCAGTAATATCCAATGCTAGTCTTAAGTCTTCTACGAAGTATAAAATCAATTTAATCTATGATGACACTCAATTCCTTAGTAAGGAAATAAAAAAAATTATCTAAGGACTTCAATTGCCTTCTTAGTATTACTATGTTTTGTATCATACCGGAACTGGAAACACGTACTTAATTTATTTGTAAGCTTAATAGTTAGCATCTCTTTAGCAATCTTGTTTACTTGGTTATTTAAAATAAACCAGAGTATGAGAGAGGGCAATTCCCAGCTCAATTAAAGTCTCTACTAACCGCAAAAGCACTTGATTGGAATGGTGTGAACTGGAATATTATAGGATTAGGACAGGGCTACAACAACTTTACAGCAGATGAAATCCCGAGCTTTAGAGTTTTAATGAAGGGGTATAATTATAACGAGTTGCAACAGAGAATCATCAAATTGACCCCTTAAGTCTGTAAAACCGAAGGAAAACGGGCTATAAAACCGGTAATCTGCTCTTTTTGCTGCCCTCTCATCCGCAGGTACTACAAATGATACTATAGCCAATAAAAAAGCGATTAAGTAAAAATCATGCTTTACTTAATCGCTTTTAAAAGTTACTCATAAATAAGGAACTTTTTCAGTGCCCCGAGAAATTTTCCCGGGGCCTTTCTACTTTTCTTACTTTATTGCCAGCATCGCGAAGCAATCTTTCCAATTAAGAAATATTTTTCATAGCTCAACGATTTTCAATCCCGCGTTACTTTATATGGCTATTTCTTATTAACTTCTTTAAGCATTTCCGTAACAGCCGCTTCAATTTGTGGGTCTTTACCAGAAAGGAAGGCTTCGTAAGGTAATGGAACTTTAATGTCTGGCTCTACTTGTAAGTTCTCGGTAGGCCGGCCCTCTTTACCGATGGTTCCTATCATTGGGATGCCAAATACAAGGGTTGGGTCGATTTGTGTTTCCCACCAAACAGCAGTACCTGTTCCGGCAACGGGCATTCCAATAAGTTTGCCGGTGCCGGTTTGTTTATAAATGTAAGGGAAGATAAAGGCATCACTGTAATTGCTTTCGCTCATTACAACGGCACTTGGTTTGGTCCAGGTCATAAATGGTTCTGAGCCTTTAAGCGGGTTGCCTTGTGAGGTAAATTTTAAATAAGGTTTGCCACTTAGAAAATTGTTGAGATCGTTATGTAGCCAACCCCCGCCGTTAAACCGGGTGTCGACAATAAGCGCTTCCTTATCCAGGTTTTGGCCCAGTGCCTCATCGACAAAGTTACGATAGCTGGCATCGTCCATACCTCTCACATGTACATAACCAACTTTTCCACCACTAAGCTTGTCGACCATATTGCGCATGTTCTTGATCCAGCGTTTATACATTAACTCGCCCTCTTCTCCAGCCGAAATGGTTTTTACAGCTTCGTCGAAACGCGTATTTGTAGCCGGAACATATAGACTTAATAATACAGTTTTACCAGATTCCCGGTTTAAATACTTAGCCCAATCGTCGGTTGAGGTAATTTCATTACCATTTATTTTTTCGATAATATTACCCGCTTTTATTTTGGAAGCAGATTTATCTAACGGCCCGGAGGCTAAAACTTCGGTTATTTTAATACCACTGCCCGTATAGGTCTCGTCTGTTAATATACCCAAAGAGGCGGTTTGGTCGGGTGCAACTGGCCTTGGGCTATATCTTCCGCCGGTATGCGAAGCATTAAGTTCGCCCAAAAACTCGCTCAATAATTCCTGAAAGTCGAAATTATTCGAGATATGTGGTAAAAATTTAGCATAGCCCGCTTTATAGCCATCCCAGTCTACACCATGCAATTTTGGGTCATAAAATTTGTCTTTAACCTGACGCCAGGTATGTTCGAAAATATAGGCCCTTTCGGCTGCGGTATTTAAGGTTATTTCTCCATTTATACTAATTGGAGAAACCTTTCCGCTTTCGGCATCAACTTTCATTAAGCGACCATTATTGCTCACAAACAAAGATTTTCCATCTTTACTTATTTCCAGGCTGCTGGGCGAACTCCCTAACTTGGCCAGAATTTTAGTATCGTGCGTTCTGGGTTCGGTTACCCATAAATCGTAGCCTTCCTCAAATTGAGCCAGATAATAGACTTTACTGGCATCATTATTTAAAACATAATCGCTCATAGAAGAGCTATTAATCGTTAATTTAATTACCCGTTCTGTTAAACCGTTCAAATCCAGATTGCTATTGATCTTGGTGCTATCTGGTTTTTTTTCTACACTCTTCTTGCCTTTTGTGGTTACAACTTTTGCAGTAGTGTCTTTCTTGGCGTTTGCTTCGGCTTCTTTTAAAAGGTTAAATTCGTCCTTATTTAATTTAAACCTATCGTAGGCCGCTTTGTCGAAAAAGGCCGCATAGATATCGGTTTCGGCTTCGCCTTGGAGTGCTAAAGATTTCTTTCCATTTTTGCTGTTTAACCAGGTAAATACTTTTCCATCTAGCGCCCATTTATTATTGGTTTCGCCGAAACCACCATTTATTGGATAAATAATTTCGCCAGAACCGTCTGCTTTTATCAATGCCGCATTCGAGGTCGCTAAAGCATAACCCTTCTGGTCGTCGGTAATAATCCATTTGCTGTCGGGACTCCAGCTAAAGCCCCAATCGCCATCGCTATAAGAATGGTTGTGGCCCTCGGGTAATAAGGTCCGGGTATTTTTCGTGCTTAAATTATAAATCTTTAATACGTTTCTATTCTCTATATAAGCAATTTCTTTCCCATCTGGGGAATAAGCCGGCTGATATTCTTCGGCTGGGGTCGCAATTACAGGCTCCTCTTTTAAAACTGTTGAAACATAAAAATAAGGCTCTGATTCGCGGGTGCGAGTTGTCTTAAAAATATCCCAGCTACCATTACGCTCGGCCGCATAAATAAGGCTTTTTCCATCGGGCGACCATTTTACCATCCGTTCTTGTTGCGATGTATTGGTAATTCTTTTGGTCTGACCGCTTTCTACGCCAGTAACGAAAATTTCTCCACGAGAAACAAAAGCAATCTCCTTCCCATTCGGACTTGCAACGAATTCGCTGATATTGGTGTTAATTGCTATGTTTTTCTCCACTTCGCTGCTGGTTTCATTAGCAATTTGGACACTTATTTTCTTTGGCTGACCGCTAACGGGCATGGTATAAATTTCGCCATCGTAAGTAAAACATAAAGTGTTATTGCTTGCAATACTTAGATTTCTAACCGGATAATCTTTAAAAGAAGTAAGCTGTTTAAGTGTTCCACCACTTGATGCAATACTGTAAACATTTTGAGTGCCATCTCTTTCATTTAAATAATAGAGCTGCTCGTCGTTTGCACTATAAACAGGTTCGCGGTCTTCGCCATTAAAATCGGAGATTTTCTTGTAGGTATTATTCTTTACATCCATTTCCCAGATATCGCGTGTAACTGCAGAAGTATGATGTTTTCTAAAAGCATCTTCATAACCTTTCCGGTCTTGAAAGATAATTTTGGTGCCTTTGCTATTGTAATGTGCGTTCTCGACCCCAGCCGCACTAATTAACAACGACTGACCGCCATTAACCGAAACAGTATAGAGGTTCATAAATAAACGCGGGCTTGGGAAACGAACACTTGCTGCAGGTGCCTGGTGTGCAGAAGAAAATAAAATGCCTTTATCGTCTGGTGTAAAATCGGATGGATAATCGTTGGCGCTATTAAAAGTTAAACGTTTGGAAACCCCACCATTGGCGGCGATAACGAAAATATCAAAATTCCCAAACCTGTTGCTGGCAAAAGCGATAGACTTTCCATCATGGCTCCATATTGGATTTTGCTCGTAGTACTCGGAAGTCGTTAAAGGAGTAGCTATTCCACCTTCGGCACTTACTTTGTAGATATCGCCCTTATAAGTAAAGATAATGTTTTTCCCATCTGGAGATATAGACGGATACCGTAACCATAATGCATTTGTTTGTGCATAAGTGGCTAGTCCAAAAAATGAGAATAGACCAATACCTAATAATTTTTGTAGTATGCTTACTTTCATAATGATGAGATTAATTTATTAAAAGTAAGATTATTTTTACTACTACTCTAATTTCATCAAGCCATAATGTAAAGCGGCGACATGGAGCGCTTGAGCAATCTTATGCTCGTTTAGTAATTGTTTTACTTCTTCGAGTG
Organism: Bacteroidota bacterium; assembly: GCA_040388055.1. Lineage (GTDB taxonomy): Bacteria > Bacteroidota > Bacteroidia > Sphingobacteriales > Sphingobacteriaceae > Pedobacter. The sequence continues at coordinate 5,630 of JAZKCO010000002.1, read as the reverse complement.
TATACTCTTCTACATTTAATATTTCGTGCTCATCTAAATGCTGATCATGTGTTTTTACGCCACCAGTTAATAAATAAGTGAAAGTTTTGTTGATGGAAGTAGCCGGATTGGGATAAAGGGTGGCAATGAGCTCGCAACTTTCAAAGCTATAGCCGGTTTCTTCCTGCAATTCGCGAACAATTGCTGTTTCTGGAAGTTCGCCATCGTCGATTACCCCACCTGGTATTTCTAAAGAGATGAGGTCGGCAGCATAACGATATTGCCTTACCATAATTATTTTGCCTCCGGCAGTTAAGGCAACTGCATTTACCCAATTTGGGTATTCTAATACATAATAATCGTCTTTTATAGCACCGTTTTGTAATTTACAGGTATCGACCCTTAAAGTTGCCCATTTTTCTTTGACTAGATATTTAGAGGCTAGCTTTTGCCATTTTAGAATTTCCATTGGTGTCGTATTATTTTTAATAGCTCCATTTAGGAGAGGTATTGCTGGATATATTTCTGCCGGCCTAAATTGATAAGATGGACAATTTGATACTGGTTTACCAATTGCTGATAGATAATATTTAATTTTTGAGCGAACTGTAGAGAAATTATAGGATTATTATCGAAATCGAGTTCACTAAAAAGAAAATCGCTCAATGAATTTAATTTTTCGGCATTAAGATTGGCAGTTTTAAGCCAGTTAGAAAAACCTTCCACATCGTTATTTTCTAATAATGATCTTTCTAGTCCAAAGGCAGTTAATAAAGTTTCATTAAAGAGGTTTTCGGCGGCTGCTAATCTGAGCTCAATTTTTAAACCCATTATCTTAGCCAATACCTGGGCAAGCTTTTCTATTTCTGCTGTAATTAAATCTTTTTTATACATTTCTTAAAGGCGTATTTAATGCTGGAATGTTGAAAATTTAGCGCTACAATAGCCCAATAAGCCATTCAAACACTACGGACTACCAACTACGGACTAACAACTATCAACTACCAACTACAGACTACGGACTAAAAACTACGGACTTACGGACTACGGACTACCAACTAAAAACTACGGACTTACGGACTAACAACTACGGACTTACAGACTAACAACTACCAACTACCACTACTTCCACCGCCGCCGAAACCACCACCGCCAAAGCCGCCAAAACCACCACCACTACTTCCACCACCGAAGCCACCACCAAAACCTCCGCCGCCAGAACCACCTCGGCCGCCGCCTAACAACATGCTCCAAAATAAAGCATCAGCTACACCCCGGCCACCAATAACCTGACTTCCACCACCGCCACCGCCTCTTCTCAAGATAAAAATAATAATCGCAATAATAATAAGCACCACTAAACCTGCGCTACCCTTACCGCCCCGTGCTTTTGCTTTTGGATTGTCGTTTTTATATTCGCCTTTGGTTAAAGAAATGATGGAATCTGTGCCGGCTGCAATGCCCGAATAATAATCGCCACTTTTAAAAAATGGTTTAATGTCGTTTTCGATAATACGCTTGGTATAAATATCTGGAAGTGCGCCTTCGAGGCCATACCCAGTTTGGATCGACATTTTCCTGTCGCCCAGTGCAATTAATAAAATTACGCCATTATTTTTACCCTTTCCGCCAATTCCCCATTTTCGGCCAAGCTCAAGCGCATACTCATTAATGTCGTAATCGCCTACCGATTTAAGCATAACTACGGCAATCTGGTTCGAGGTCGAATCGTCGAAAGCCACCAATTTTTGCTCCAATGCACGAATTTGATCTGCACTAAGGGTATTCGTATAATCGTTTACTAGTGTATTTGATTTTGCAGGGAAATCTTGCGCAAAGCCTAAAGTATAACTTAAAGTTAAAAGTAGCGCGATGATTATTTTTTTCATCTTTATTTGGGCTCAGTTTGATCCATAAATACAATTTCGTTTGGCAGTTCGTTTACATCCCCGCTCTGATAAGGGAAAAATAAGGCTAATTTTTCCCCAGCCAACGAAACACCGGCTATAATACCATCTGCTAAATTACCGCTTAAAAAATGTGCTTTCATCGCAACATGAGTAGTTTCCCAAAAATCTTCCGGTACTACTTTATCGATTCCCTTATCACCAATAATTGCAAACTTGCGATCTGCATAAGCCAGATATATTAAAACACCATTATGCTGTGCTGTTTTATCCATGCTTAATTCTGCAAAATATTGGGTCGCTTTTTCGTAGGCACTTCCGTGGCAGTGCTTGTCGATAGCAATTCTAATTTCTCCGGAAGTTGCTTTTTCCGCATCGGCTATAGCTTGAGCAATTAATTCTTGTTCTTGTTCTGTGAAAATTGACATATTTTATCGGTTTAATAAAGAAAAGGGTAATAAATGTTTGTGATAAACAGCTATTACCCTATAAATGTTAGTGTATAACTAAAATTCTACTTTAGGGGCGTTTTGTGCCCCGGCATCTGCCTTAAAGCCAGCTTTAGCGCTAAATCCGAATAAACCTGCTGTAAGATTTGTTGGGAACGATCTTACCTTAGTATTAAACGTCTGAACTGATTCGTTAAAATCTTTACGGGCAACTGTAATGCGATTTTCTGTTCCTTCTAACTGCGCAGAAAGATCGCTAAATTGTTGGGTAGCTTTTAATTCCGGATAATTTTCTGTGAGCACCATTAACCGGCTTAAAGCCTGACCAATCTGGCCTTGAGCAGCCTGGTATTTTTCCATGTTCTCTGCGGTTAACTTATCCGGGTCAATTTTAATCTGGCTCGCTTTAGAACGGGCCTCGATTACTGCGGTTAATGTTCCTTGTTCAAATTTGGCAGCTCCTTTTACGGTACTTACTAAATTGGGGATTAAATCGGCCCGGCGTTGATACTGGGTTTCCACATTGTTCCATTTAGTTTTTACATCCTCGTCCATCTTTACCAAGCCATTATAGCCACAACCGTTAACCAGAATTAATAAAACTAAAACTGCAACTATTCCAATTACTACTTTTTTCATATTGTTATTTTGTTTTTTAGGTTTCTATTTCGATTTAGATATCAATACTCATGCCTTGTTACGAAAATAAACAAAATACTGACAAGTTGCCATATTGTTTAATCTTTAAGTTCAAAAACGTTTACCGTTTACCGTTTTTCGACCAAGGGATAACGAAAGATGGGAAGAGCAATTCCAGTAGATGGGAAGACCGAAAGACCGAGAGTCCGAAAGACGGGAAGTCCAATTTTAGTAGACGGAAAGACCGAAAGACCGAGAGTCCGAAAGACGGGAAGACAGAAATAGCAATTCCAGCAGGCGGAAAGACCGAAAGACCGAGAGTCCGAAAGACGGAAGACGAAAGATGGAAAGAGCAATTCCAGTAGGCGGAAAGACGAAAGACCGAGAGTCCGAAAGACGGGAAGACCGAAAGACGGAAGACGAAAGATGGAAAGAGCAATTCCAGTAGGCGGGAAGACGAAAGTCCGAGTGTCCGAAAGACGGGAAGTGCAATTCCAGTAGATGGAAAGATGGAAAGACGAAAGACGGCAGACTAACCAACTAACGGACTCTCTGACTTTCGGACTCTCGGACCAACAAACTGACTCTCGGACTAACCAACTAACGGACTCTCTGACTCTCGGACTTTCGGACCAACCAACCAACTAACTGACTCTCGGACCAACCAACTACCAACTCAAATTAAATCATTATTTTTGCAGCTATTCGGGATAAAAACCCGGCCAAGCTATGCAAAAAGAAATCGAAATTACCCTCCTGCCTGTACAGGTAAGCGATCCAAAAGCCATCGTCGAAAAGCTTGCCATCGTTTTGAACGTAAAGGTGGCCCGCATTGGAGCCTATCAAATTATTAAACGTTCTATCGATGCTCGTTCCCGTAAAGTAATTTATCGCTTGCAGGTAAAAGCATTTATAGACGAAGCCCACGAGGTAAAACCTTCGGTCTTTCATTACCCACGAGTTGAAGCCGGTAAAAGTGTAATTATTGTCGGCGCAGGCCCAGCAGGTTTGTTTGCTGCCCTACAATGTCTGGAAAACGGACTAAAACCTATAGTAGTAGAGCGTGGTAAAGATGTGAAGCAACGGCGGCGGGATTTAGCAGCAATTAATAAAGCCGGCCTGGTTAATACCGAATCTAATTATTGTTATGGCGAGGGCGGAGCAGGAACTTATTCTGATGGTAAATTATATACACGCTCTAATAAACGGGGGGATATTAATAAGGTTTTACAACTATTTGTACAGCACGGAGCGCACGAAGATATCCTAGTCGATGCCAGGCCTCACATTGGTACTAATAAGTTACCTCATATTATTTCGGCAATCCGCGAAACTATTGTGCATGCTGGCGGAGAGGTGCTGTTCGACTCTAAGCTTACCGATTTTTTAATCAGCAATGGCAAAATAAGGGGGATTGTAATTAACCAGGAACAAGAGCTTTTGGCCGATGCAGTAATACTGGCTACCGGACATTCGGCAAGAGATATTTACGAGTTGTTACATCAAAAGGGGATTTTGATTGAGGCTAAGCCATTCGCATTGGGGGTACGCATCGAACATCCCCAGCAAATTATAGATAGCGCACAATACCATTGCGATATTCGTAGCGAATTTCTTCCGCCTGCTTATTATAGTATGGTTGCACAGGTAAAAACAAGAGGGGTTTTTTCGTTTTGCATGTGCCCGGGTGGTATTATAGCGCCATGTGCAACAGGTCTCGACGAAATTGTGGTTAATGGCTGGTCGCCTTCTAAACGGAACAATCCTTTTGCCAATTCGGGTACCGTAGTACAGGTTACTTTGGATGATGTACAGGGCTCCGATCCTTTGCGGATGCTTAATTTCCAGTTGGAGATAGAAAAGCTGGCTTTCGAAGCTGGTGGCGGTCATTTAGTAGCTCCCGCACAGCGGATGATCGACTTTGTAGAAAACAGATTGTCGGCCGATTTGCCCAAAAATTCTTATTTACCGGGAACGAAAAGTGCGATGCTCGACCAGATCCTGCCTCGCTTTGTTTCGGAAAGCTTAAAAGAAGCATTGCCTTTATTTGGTAAAAAGATGAAAGGTTATTATACGAATGACGCTATTTTGGTAGGCGTAGAGAGTCGTACCTCTTCGCCGGTGCGTATCCCACGTGATAAAGAAACGCTGCAACATCCACAAATTGCGGGCTTATATCCTTGTGCCGAGGGTGCGGGTTATGCTGGTGGGATTGTATCTGCAGCAATAGATGGCATTAATTGTGCTGATGCTATTGCAAATACTTTAAAACAATAATCAAGTTTGATGATTATAAGGTTAGGAAATAAAATGATATCCCAATGAAAAAGACATTAATTATAGGGGCAAGCCCTAATAGCGATCGTTATGCTTATAAAGCCGCGCATCGACTGATCGAAAAGGGCCATGAGATTGTGAATATTGGAATTAAAAATGGGGAAGTGGCTGGTGTTAAAATCGAAAAGCCAGGCACCCCTTATCAGGATATCGATACGATTACCTTATATATAGGCCAGGATTTACAAGCCGGCTATTACGATTACATCCTCCAAACCAAACCAAACCGGGTAATTTTTAATCCAGGAGCAGAAAATGAGGAGCTGGAGGGGTTATTGGCTCAGCATGATATTGAATATACAGAAGCATGCACCTTGGT
>JAZKCO010000001.1:478569-531856 GCA_040388055.1 Bacteroidota bacterium | reverse complement strand
CCCCAAACCTTCTCATCCGTAGTGAGATGCTCTATCCAATTGAGCTACAAATGCAAATGTATACCCGTATCTTTCGGACTGCAAAAGTAACGCATGAAAATCAATTTCACAATTTTTTTATTTTTTAATTGTTTAATAGGCTCATTACTTCTTGGTTAATCGTTTAATTTGGTTCATTGCCTTTGCTCCTTGATCTTTATTTCTGCCCTCTAGCTTACTGCTTTACGTATGGCCTCAAAGTCGGGCAAATCGGTAGCCACTTCTAAAACTTCGGCATAGGTAATTATCCCCTCCTCATCAATAACAAATGCCGCTCTTTTAGCCACTCCTTTTAAGTTAAGCACAAATTCTTCATAAAATGCACCAAAGGCTTGCGATACTTCCTTATTAAAATCAGACAATAAAGGAAACTGATAAGATTGATCTTCTTTATATTTCGCCAAGGTAAATGGAGAATCTACAGATATGCCTACTACACTGGCGTTCATCCCTTCGTAATAGCCAAAGCTATCCCGCATGGTACATAATTGTGTTGTACAAGTTCCTGTAAAAGCCATTGGGAAAAAGTGTATCACTAATTTTCTTCCACTGTAATCGCCCAATGAAACTTCTTTTAATTCGGAACTATATAATTTAAAATCTGGGGCTTTATCGCCTATTTGTAATGACATATTATTAAGGGTTTTATTTGTAATTGGTTATGAATTAATTATAAGTTACAGGTTATGGCGCCTAGTCTTTACCAGGGTTGGAAGTTTGCCTTTCTTTAAGCTGCCGATCCAGAATTGCCAATCCTTCTTCAAAGCTATGTGGATGATAGTTTAATTCGGTCATCGCTTTGTCTAAAATAAATCCGGTACGAGCCGGGCGTTTGGCAGCCTGATTTAGTGTCGCCGCACTAATTTCTTTAATAAGGCTTTTATCGAGTTGCCAAAAGTCTGCAACCCGGGCTACCAGTTCAGCTATGCTCATCAGGTCTTTACCAGAAATATGATAGATCCCTTGTGCATTGTGCATTACAGCTAATAAGCAGCCATCGGCCAAGTCTTCGGCAAGTGTTGGCATACGCCATTGGTCGTTTACAATATTTAAAGGTTGCCCCTTTTCTAGCGCTCCTTTTGCCCAAAGTACAATATTACTCCGGCTCATATCGCTCACGATGCCATAAACGATAATGGTACGCAGAATGGCCCATTGGCTATTCGAACTTTTAATGGCCTCTTCGGCCATCAATTTGGTCTGACCATAATAACTTAAGGGATTTGGCATGGCCAGCTCGTTGTATGGCCCATTAGCACCATCGAATATAAAATCGGTCGAAAGCTGGATTAGCCGAATATGATGTTCCTCGCAAAGCGCGATTAAAGTTTTTACCGCTTCCACATTTAACTGATAAGCCAACTCTTTTTGATCTTCGCAGGTATCAACATTAGTCATGGCAGCAGTATGAATAATAACATCGGGTTTATAGTGCTCAATTACACTTTTAACTTCATTGCCATTTAAAATATCCATCGGTGCATAGCTATAGCCTTCCTTTATCGGAAAACGATTTTCGCCTTTCGAAGTAGCCACCAATTTTACCCCACCCTCTCTTAAAATTTTCTCTGTAATTTTCTGCCCTAAGAGCCCATTACTGCCTGTTACTAATATGGTTTTCATCGATCGCTTATATTTCTATTTATACCCGCTAAATTATCAATTAAAAACCTGTTGAAAAATTTTTTATTTATATACAAAACTTAAGATGAAAAATCTTAACTTTGCCAACCGAATTGCAGGCGTATAAAAGCGCCTTTAACATTTTGATTTTTATAATTTTACCAAAAACAATATATGCCTAACATTGGAAAAATAGCGCAGATTATAGGCCCGGTAGTCGATGTAAGTTTTGCTAACGATGCCCATTTACCTAAAATTTTCTCTGCACTGGAGATTACAAAAGAAAACGGACAAAAGATCGTTCTTGAAGTTCAACAGCACTTAGGCGAAGACCGTGTACGTGCCATTGCGATGGATTCGACAGATGGTTTAGTACGTGGTATGGATGCAATAGATACTGGTGCTCCTATTAAAATGCCTGTTGGCGATCAGATTAAAGGTCGTTTATTTAATGTAGTTGGTGAAGCAATTGACGGAATCAATGCTGTTGATAAAGCAAATGGCAGACCAATTCACAATGCTCCGCCTAAATTTGATGAGCTTTCGACAGAAACTGAAGTACTATTTACCGGTATTAAAGTAATCGATTTGTTAGAGCCTTATGCTAAAGGTGGTAAAATTGGTTTATTCGGTGGTGCTGGTGTTGGTAAAACGGTATTAATTATGGAGCTGGTAAATAACATCGCTAAAGCTTATGCTGGTTTATCGGTATTTGCAGGTGTGGGTGAGCGTACCCGTGAAGGAAATGACCTTTTACGTGAGTTTATCGAATCGGGTGTAATTAACTACGGTGATGATTTCCTTCATTCTATGGAAAAAGGTGGCTGGGATTTAAACACAGTTGATATCGAAAAATTAAAAGAATCGAAAGCAACTTTAGTATTCGGTCAGATGAACGAGCCTCCTGGTGCACGTGCTCGTGTGGCTTTATCGGGCTTAACTGTTGCCGAATATTTCCGTGATGGTGATGGCGAAGGCGCTGGAAAAGACATCCTTTTCTTCGTCGATAATATCTTCCGTTTTACGCAAGCAGGTTCTGAGGTATCGGCACTATTAGGCCGGATGCCATCGGCAGTAGGCTACCAGCCAACTTTGGCTACAGAGATGGGTTTAATGCAAGAACGTATTACCTCGACTAAACGTGGCTCAATTACTTCGGTACAAGCGGTTTACGTACCTGCAGATGATTTAACTGACCCTGCTCCGGCAACTACATTTGCCCACTTAGATGCAACAACAGTACTTTCTCGTAAAATTGCGGAGTTAGGTATTTATCCTGCGGTAGATCCACTGGATTCTACTTCACGTATCCTTTCGCCAACTGTTTTAGGTGATGAACATTATAATACTGCGCAACGGGTAAAAGAAACTTTGCAACGTTATAAAGAACTACAAGATATTATTGCAATTTTAGGTATGGACGAATTATCTGAGGAAGATAAATTAGTCGTATCTCGCGCACGTCGTGTACAACGTTTCTTATCGCAGCCTTTCCACGTTGCCGAACAATTTACAGGTTTAAAAGGAGTATTGGTTGATATTAAAGATACCATTAAAGGATTTAACATGATTATGGATGGCGAAGTAGACGAATATCCTGAAGCTGCATTTAACCTTGTAGGTAGTATTGAAGAAGCGATAGAAAAAGGTAAAAAACTATTGGCAGAGTCTAATTAGAATTGAGATATGCGTATTGTGTATAGAAATATAGTCTCAATACGCAATACACTATACTAAAAACATGAACTTAGAAATATTAACACCCGATAAAAAAGTTTTCGAAGGCGAAGTAACTTCAGTTACTGTTCCCGGAACGCTAGGCTCTTTTCAAATTTTAAGAGGCCACGCTCCTATTATCTCTACTTTAGAAGATGGAACAGTGGTAGTTAAAGGTGCCACCGGCGAAAATTTGTTTAACATTAAAGGTGGTGTGGTCGAAGTATTAGATAATAAAATTATTGTACTCGCCGAAGCAGTACTCGCTTAAGCAAGCCTCAAAATATCCTAAAAAGCCTCGAAATATTCGGGGCTTTTTTTATGCCTTTTCGTTAAATTATTTCACTAGTTTTCGATTTTTACGCCGAAAACCTACCAGATGCAATGCAAGCATAATAAACAGACCGAATACCGAAATCATATTTAGTCTATTTATCGCCATCATATTAGCTGAATAATGCATCTTTATAGAAATTTAATTCTTAATTATCTCATTAATCAGAATTAAATTTTTTTTCATTTATTTTTCATTTGCTATTGCTAATTTATGAACCAAAAACTAAATTGGTTTTATAAAACAATGGCAATGTATAACCCAATAAATTTTAGACTAAGAATTCAATCAGCTCCGCTGGCTGTCATTCTTGTTGCTAATATTCTGCTGCTAAATAAGCAGGAGGGGTCGCTATAAAATGAATATTTAATTCCAAAATATACCAGAAGCGTCCCAACAAAAAGGGGACGCTTTTTTTAAATAGAAATAATGCAGTACTACAATTCAAAAACAGTCATTTACCTAAACGGCAGGTTCGAAAAGGCACAAGATGCCAAAACGGATTTATATGGACAGTCGTTACATTATGGTTTGGCAGCATTTGAAGGCATAAGGGCCTATAAAACGCATAATGCCACCCGTATATTCAAAATTAAGGAGCATTACGAACGCTTGCAACGTTCTTGCGAACTGGTTGGTATTCCCTACCCATGGAATAATAATGAGCTCATTAAACAAACTTACAAATTATTGGAAATCAATAATTTAAAAGACGCTTATATCCGTCCTTTAGTTTATAGCGAACCTAACATGACTTTAATCGCACCCCAAGAGGCCTCGATAATGATTTGTGCCTGGGAATGGGGGGCTTACCTTGGCGATAAGCAATTAAAGGTTGGCATTTCTTCCTTCCAAAGACCTAATCCTAAATCGACTTTTGTAGAAGCAAAAATTAGCGGCCATTATGTAAACTCTATTCTGGCAACCACCGAAGCAAAGCGTAAGGGTTTCGACGAAGCTTTATTACTAGATATGCACGAAAATGTAGCTGAAGGACCTGGTGCAAATATTTTTATCGAAAAGAACGGAAAATTATTTACCCCGGCATTAGGCAATATTTTAGCTGGCATAACCAGGGCAACGGTTATAGATCTTTGCAAAGTACTCGATATTGAAGTGATAGAAAAAGCCATTAATGTAGCCGAATTGAAAAATGCTGATAGTGCCTTTTTCTGCGGTACAGCGGCAGAAATTATAGGAATTCACACTATCGACGATGTGGTTTACCGACAAAAATGGAGCGATAGTATTGGAGCCATCATTCAGCGGGCCTATAAAAATTTAGTATTGGAGAAAGTAAATTATGAGGTAATCATTTAAGATTGCTTTGAAAAAAATAAATAGTTCTTTGTTATTTTCAGATTGTTAGTATGTTTGCTGTCGAAATCGTCGACATGAATTTAACAGCAAACATAATTAGCAACATTATTATTATCATTTCCCTAAAAGGAAGTGGAATTAGTTGCGTATGATAAAAAAATACAAAAACCGAAACCGCTTCCGAAATGAAGCGGTTTTTTTTTGCCCAAAAACCAACAATATTATAAAATTATACCTAAAAAATGGAATTAAACAAATACAGTAAGACCTTTACACAAGATCCAACCCAACCTGCAGCACAAGCCATGCTTTATGGCATTGGATTAACCGATGCCGACATGGAAAAGGCGCAGGTAGGCATTGCCAGTATGGGTTACGATGGAAACACCTGCAATATGCATTTAAACGACCTTGCTCAGCTTGTTAAAAAAGGGGTTTGGGATACCAATTTGGTAGGTCTAATCTTTAATACAATTGGAGTAAGTGATGGCATGAGCAATGGCACCGAAGGCATGCGTTATTCGCTAGTAAGTCGCGACATTATCGCAGATTCTATCGAGGCGGTTTGTGGTGGCCAGTATTACGATGGCTTAATTACCATCCCAGGCTGTGACAAAAACATGCCGGGTTCTGTAATGGCAATGGGGCGCTTAAATCGTCCATCGATTATGGTTTATGGCGGAACGATTAAACCAGGGCATTATAAAGGCGAAGATTTAAATATTGTTTCTGCCTTCGAAGCTTTAGGTAAAAAAATTGCCGGACAAATGGACGAAATCGATTTTAAGGAAATTATTAAACATGCGTGCCCCGGTGCCGGTGCTTGTGGTGGTATTTATACTGCAAATACTATGGCAGCTGCCATCGAAGCATTAGGGATGAGTTTACCTTTTTCTTCTTCCAACCCAGCATTAAGTGAAGAGAAGAAAGCCGAATGTTTAGCTGCTGGTAAAGCCATTAAAATTTTATTAGAACGTGACATCAAACCCAGCGATATCATGACCCGTAAGGCATTCGAAAATGCGATCGTCACGATTATGGTTTTAGGTGGTTCCACAAACGCTGTTTTGCATTTAATTGCGATGGCAAAAAGTGTCGACGTTGCTTTAAATCAGGACGATTTTCAAACAATAAGTAACCGGATACCAGTTTTAGCCGACATGAAACCTAGCGGAAAGTACATGATGGAAGACCTGCATAAAATTGGTGGTGTACCTGCAGTAATGAAATACCTGTTGAAAAAAGGCTGGCTGCATGGTGATTGCTTAACAGTAACGGGACAAACCATTGCCGAAAACCTAGCAGAAATTCCTGATTTGGATTTCGACGATCAAAAAATAATTTTCCCAGCCGAAAGCCCGATTAAAGTAACAGGGCATTTGCAGATTTTATATGGAAACCTGGCCGAAGGTGGTAGCGTAGCCAAGATAAGTGGTAAAGAGGGCGAGTTTTTTGAAGGCCCTGCCCGGGTGTTTAATGGCGAATTCGAATTAATCGCAGGTATTTCGAGTGGTCGGGTAAAGCCAGGCGATGTAGTTGTTATTCGCGATGTGGGCCCAAAAGGCGCCCCTGGAATGCCAGAAATGCTTAAACCTACCTCTGCCATTTATGGCGCGGGTCTGGGCAGTAGCGTTGCTCTCATTACCGATGGCCGGTTTAGCGGCGGAACCCACGGCTTTGTTGTCGGACACATTACCCCCGAATATTTCGATGGTGGTCTAATTGCCTTTGTCGAAGATGAAGATCGGATTGAGATTAATGCAAAAACCAATAGCATTACCTTAAAAGTCGCCGATGAAGTAATCGCCCAACGAAAGGCTAAATGGCAACAACCCGCACTAAAAGTAAAAAAGGGAGTATTATATAAATATGCTAAAACAGTAACTACAGCGGCCGAAGGCTGTGTAACAGACGAAGCTTAAACCAAAAAACCTAAGGAAATGACACAAGAAACCCTATTAGCCCAGGCAGAAACACAAGCTGCAATTGCAGCCAAACCATTTAAAGGAACAGGATCTCAGGCTTTATTAAATGGTCTAATTGAAGAGGGTGTGACTACCGTTTTCGGTTACCCAGGTGGTGCGATTATGCCAATTTACGATGCATTGTACGATTATGCAGAGAAATTAACGCATATTTTGGTCCGCCACGAACAGGGAGGAATCCATGCTGCCCAGGGTTTCGCAAGGGCAAGTGGAGAAGTTGGTGTAGTATTCGCTACCAGTGGCCCAGGTGCAACAAACCTGGTAACAGGATTGGCCGATGCCCAAATAGATAGTACTCCACTAGTTTGTATTACAGGACAAGTATTTGCTCACTTATTGGGTACCGATGCTTTTCAGGAAACGGATGTCATTAACATTACTACCCCGGTTACCAAGTGGAATTATCAGGTTACCGATGCCAAAGAAATTCAGGAAGTGTTAGCCAAAGCTTTCTATATTGCCAAAAGCGGCCGGCCAGGCCCAGTGCTGGTCGACATTACTAAAAATGCGCAATTACAGATCGAAGATTTTCCGGAATATATAAAATGTAATCACATTCGTAGTTACCGGCCGAAGCCAAAAGTTAGAGCCGAATATATTGAACAAGCAGCCGAATTAATTAATGCTGCCAAAAAACCATTTGTATTATTTGGTCAGGGTGTAATTTTAGGTAATGCCGAAGCGGAATTTAAAGCCTTTATCGACAAAAGCGGAATCCCAGCAGCATGGACTATTATGGGCGAAGGGGCTATTCCCACTTCACACCCATTAAATGTCGGGATGTTAGGTATGCATGGTAACTATGGCCCAAATGTATTGACCAACGAATGTGATGTTTTAATTGCAATCGGTATGCGTTTCGACGACCGGGTAACGGGTCGCTTAGATAAATATGCTAAACAGGCTAAGGTTATTCATTTGGATATCGACCCGGCCGAAATCGATAAAAATGTAAAGGCCGATGTAGGGGTATGGGGCGATTGTAAAGAAACCCTGCCTTTATTAACCCAGCTCGTTAATGCCAGTAAACACGAACAATGGCTAGCTAAATTTAAGGATTATAACCAGCAGGAGATCGATCAGGTTATTACCCCCGAACTTTATCCTAGCAGTGAAGAAATGACCATGGGCGAAGTGCTCCGTAACATTAACGAAATTTGTGATGGGAATGCTATTGTGGTAACCGATGTTGGTCAGCATCAGATGGTAGCTTGCCGTTACGCCAAATTTAATCATACCCGCAGCAACATTACTTCGGGCGGCCTAGGGACAATGGGTTTTGGATTACCCGCAGCAATTGGTGCAAAATATGGTGCTCCAGATAAAACCGTAATCGCCATTATTGGCGATGGAGGCTTCCAAATGACCCCTCAAGAACTGGGAACAATTATGCAATTCGGTGCTGCCGTTAAAATCCTGATCCTCAACAACCGGTTTTTAGGAATGGTTCGCCAATGGCAGCAGTTATTTAACGACAAACGTTATTCTTTCGTGAACATTACAAGTCCCGATTTCGTCGCACTAGCCAAAGCATACCATATCGATGCGCAAATGGTTAACGAAAGAAAAAATCTAAGAACAGCCTTAGAAACGATGATCAGCCACGAAGGCTCTTATCTTTTAGAAGTAATGGTCGGGAGAGAAAATAATGTATTTCCGATGGTACCACAAGGCTGCAGCGTAAGCGAAATAAGGCTCAAGTAAATTCAGAATCAGGAGCACTTAGTCAAAATTCAATCAACGACCAACAAAAAACGAAAAAAAATGACAAATATAGAAGATACCATACAACATAGACCCGCTAACCCCGGCTATGAAGGCAAACAGGAATATACCATTACTGTTTATGCCGAAAATCGTATTGGCCTGCTCAATAGGATTGCTATTATTTTTTCTAAAAGAAAAATCAACATCGAGAGCTTAAATACTTCGCCGTCTGAAATTGATGGAATTCATCGTTTCAATATTGTAATTCAAGAGAGCTATGAAGTGGTTAGGAAGCTAGCCCGGCAAATCGAAAAACAAATTGAGGTGCTAAAAGTCTATTTCAATACTAACGACGAGATTATTTGGCAGGAGCTTGCGCTTTATAAAGTATCGACAGACGAGATTGCCGAAAAAGTAACGGTCGAAAGGCTGTTAAGGCAGTATGGCGCTAGTGCAGTGGTAATTAGAAAGGATTATATCGTTTTTGCTGTAACTGGCCATAAAGAAGAAACCGATGCGCTGGTAAAAGCGCTCGAACCTTACGAGCTTATCGAGTTTGTGCGGAGTGCAAGGGTTGCCATTATCAAAGACAGTGCTGGCTTCCACGAAAAATTAAAAGAATTTGAAGCTTTCGAACCTGGCGAAGAATTAGTCGAAAATGAGTTCCTCGAAAAAGGCGATAAAATCTTCACGATGTAAGGCTACGAGTAGCTAATTTGTTAATTAGCTGATGAATTAAACAACGAACAACAAAAAACGATAAACGAAAAAAACAATGGCAAATTATTTTAACACACTACCACTTAGAGAAAAACTAAATCAATTAGGGGTTTGTGAATTTATGGACAGTTCCGAATTTTTAGATGGCGTAAATGCCTTGAAGGGAAAAAAATTAGTAATTGTAGGTTGTGGCGCACAAGGGCTAAACCAGGGGCTGAACTTAAGAGATAGTGGCTTAAATGTGGCCTATGCATTACGTGCAGCAGCGATCGAAAATAAAAGAGATTCGTGGAAAAATGCGACAGCAAACAATTTTACCATTGGCACTTATGAAGAGTTAATTCCTACAGCTGATGTGGTTATTAATCTTACGCCCGACAAACAACATACTGCCGTAGTAAACGCGATAATGCCACTGATGAAAGATGGTGCTACCCTATCCTACTCGCATGGATTTAATATTGTGGAAGAAGGAATGCAGATTCGCAAAGACCTTACCGTTATTATGGTCGCTCCTAAATGCCCTGGCAGTGAAGTACGTGCCGAATTTGTGCGTGGTTTCGGAGTTCCTACTTTAATTGCAGTTCACCCAGAAAATGATCCGCAAGGTAAAGGTTTAGTACAAGCCAAAGCCTATTGCGTGGGTACTGGCGGACATAAAGCGGGCGTTTTAAAATCGTCGTTTGTGGCCGAAGTTAAATCAGATTTAATGGGAGAACAAACTATTCTTTGTGGTTTGCTGCAAACTGGATCCATCTTGTCGTTCGATAAAATGATCGAAAAAGGAATTGACGCCGGTTATGCTTCTAAGTTAGTTCAATATGGAGTCGAAGTGGTTACCGAATCCTTAAAGCAAGGTGGTATTACCGCTATGATGGACAGGCTAAGTAATATTGCTAAAATTAAGGCTTTCGAAATTTCGGAAGAGTTGAAAGAAATTATGCGCCCCTTATTTCAAAAGCACCAGGACGACATTATGAGCGGCGAATTTAGTCGTATCATGATGGAAGATTGGGCCAATGGGGATAAAAACTTACTGGCTTGGCGTGCAGAAACCGGCGAAACAGCCTTCGAAAAAACACCAGCTGGTGAGGTAAAAATTGGAGAGCAGGAATATTTCGATAATTACACGCTAATGGTAGCTTTTATCAGAGCTGGTGTCGAATTAGCTTTCGAAACGATGGTTCAGGCAGGTATCAAACCAGAATCTGCTTATTACGAATCTTTACACGAAACCCCTTTAATTGCCAATACCATTGCCCGTAAAAAATTATTCGAAATGAATCGCGTAATTTCTGATACTGCCGAGTATGGTTGTTATTTATTCGACCAGGCTTGTAAACCTTTATTGGCCGGTTTTATGACAAAAATTGATGCCGATTTAGTTGGAAAAAACTTTAATGAAGGTAAAAATGGTGCAGTCGATAACAGAGCCTTAATTGCAGTAAATGAGGTAATTCGAAATCATCAGGTTGAAGTGGTAGGCGCCGAATTGAGAAAAGCGATGACTGCCATGAAATCAATTAAAACAGCTTAATTAAAATCACACCTCGCAGGTCTTCAAAGAGCTGCGAGGTGTATAAACTAACCTGCGAGGTTTAAAAAATAAAAAAATGTCCAAAACATTAGTAGAGAAAATTTGGGATGCACATATCGTAAAAAGTGAAACGGGTTTTCCTGATATTTTATATATCGATACGCATTTTATTCACGAAGTAACCAGTCCACAAGCATTCGATGGTTTACGCAAACGTGGCTTGCCGGTTTTTAGGCCACAGCAAACCATTGCTACTGCCGACCATAATGTGCCGACACTCCAACAGCACCTTCCCATTAAAGAAGAGCTTTCCCGTTATCAGGTCGATAAACTAACTAAAAATTGTGCCGAGTTTGGGGTTGAGTTATATGGCCTGGGGCATCCTTTTCAAGGTATTGTACATGTAATCGGGCCCGAGTTAGGCATTACACAACCCGGGGCAACCATTGTTTGTGGCGATAGTCACACCTCTACCCATGGAGCATTTGGCAGCATTGCTTTTGGTATTGGCACTTCGCAAGTCGAGCAGGTAATGGCCACACAATGCTTATTGCTTCAAAAACCGAAAACCATGAAAATCGAAGTAAATGGTAAAACAGGTAAGGGCGTAGGCGCAAAAGACATTATCCTCTATATTATTTCGCAAATTTCGGCTGCTGGTGGAACTGGCTATTTTATCGAATATACGGGTTCGGCTATTACTGCTTTAAGCATGGAAGCCCGGATGACAATCTGTAACATGAGTATCGAAATGGGTGCCCGGGGGGGGCTTATTGCGCCCGACGAAACTACCTTTAGGTATTTAAAAGATCGGGAGTTTAGCCCTAAAGGCAAGGAATGGGAAAAAGCAGTTTCCAAGTGGAAAACATGGTATAGCGACACCGATGCTCATTTCGATAAGGTATTAACATTCGATGCGGCCAATATTGAGCCTATGATTACCTATGGTACCAATCCCGGCATGGGCATGGGTATTACCGAAAATGTACCTGCAACAAGCGAACAAGCCACATCCGAACAATTATCTTATCAAAAAGCCCTAACCTATATGGATATTGCCGATAACGCGCCGCTATTAAACAAAGCGATCGACTATGTCTTTATTGGTTCGTGTACCAATTCCAGAATGGAAGATTTGCGCGAGGTTGCCAATTTTGTTAAAGGTAAGCATAAGGCTGATGGGGTTACTGTATGGATTGTACCTGGCTCTAAACAAATTGAACAGCAGGCTATTGCAGAAGGATTAGATAAAATTTTTGAAGCTGCAGGTTTTCAATTACGGGAGCCTGGATGCAGTGCCTGTTTAGGGATGAACGAAGATAAAATTCCAGCTGGTAAATATTGTGTTTCAACTTCTAACCGGAATTTTGAAGGTCGACAAGGCCAAAATGCCAGAACCTTATTAGCCAGCCCGCTTACCGCAGCCGCAGCGGCAGTTACGGGCCGGATTACGGATGTGAGAGAAATGCTTGAGGAAAAACATTAAAACAACTAACAATGCCAGCCATAGATTGGGACAGTAATTTATACAATAAGCAACATCATTTCGTGTCAGATTATGGCGCCGATGTGTTGCAATGGCTTGCGGCTAAAGCTAACGAACAGATTTTAGATGTAGGTTGTGGAACTGGCCAGTTGGCTGCTCAAATCGCAGCAAGTGGCGCCAGTGTTCTAGGGATTGATGCTTCGGCAGATATGATCGCCAGTGCCAGATCTGCTTACCCAAACTTAACCTTCGAAGTTGCCGATGGCACTAAACTCGCTTACCACGAAAGTTTCGATGCCATTTTCAGTAATGCTACTTTCCATTGGATAGAAAACCAGGATGCACTCGTCGGGGGATTATTTAAAAGCTTAAAACCAGGTGGCCGGTTAGTTGCCGAATTTGGAGGAAAAGGAAATATTAAAAGTATAACAGCTGCTATTACGCAAGCAGCGGATCGCTTGAATCTAGCTGCGCTGGTAACGACAAATTTTTGGTTCTTTCCTTCTGTTAGTACTTATACTTCTCTTTTAGAATCCAATGGATTTGAAGTAGAGCAAGCCTGGTTATTCGACCGGCCAACTCCATTAATTGGCGAAAATGGAATGTACGCATGGATTAATCAATTTGCCCAATACGCCTTTAAAAAATTAAATGCAGAACAAGCCGAATCCATTAAACATTTAGCTGTAGAAATACTTAAGCCCAATTATTTTATAAACGGAATATGGGTTGCAGATTATAAAAGATTAAGAATAAAAGCAATAAAGCGGGAAATTAATTGCTGATCCCGTTGCTTGATAAGCTATAAATTCAAAATTATACGAATGAAACCATTCAAAAAATTAACATCACCTTGTGTGCCTTTAAATATAGAGAATATAGATACTGATCAAATTATTCCCGCAAGATTTTTAAAAGCGACAACACGGGAGGGCTTTGGAGAAAATCTCTTTTGCGATTGGCGTTACGACGAAAACCGTACACCTAAACCAGATTTTGTTTTAAATGATAAAACATACACGGGTAAAATTTTATTGGCCGGCAAAAATTTTGGTTGCGGAAGCAGTCGGGAGCATGCAGCCTGGGCTATTCAGGATGCAGGTTTTGATGCCGTAGTAAGTAGTTTTTTTGCCGATATTTTTAAAGGAAATGCTTTAAACAACGGCCTCCTGCCTGTGCAGGTTAGCGACGATTTTTTGCTGCAGCTATTTACTGCAGTTGCAAATGACCCGCAATCTAAAATAGAAATTGATCTAGAAAAGCAAACCATTACGCTGGTAAGTACAGGCAAACAAGAAAGCTTTGAAATTAATCCTTACAAAAAATCTTGTTTAATAAACGGCTACGATGATATCGACTTCATCCTGGCGCAAAAACAGTTAATAGAAGAATTTGAACAAGTATATAGTAGTTAGACAAGGTGGCCAGTTAAACGAACAACGACAAACGATTAACCAGTTAAACAACTTAGCATAAAAATGAAAGAAAGTTTCGTCAGTATACACCATTTAAACTTGAAGTACGCTCAGAAAGCGGTGCTTACGGATTTAAATTGGGTAATAAATCGTGGCGAAAACTGGTTACTAAATGGCGAGAGTGGAAGTGGCAAAACCAGCTTGGCAAAAGCCATTGCAGGCCTAAATAAGACTTCAGGCACGCTTAAAGTCCATTTCGACACTAACAGTATGCTTTCGGCAGAAGTGCTCTACGTAGCGAATTGGTATCCGTTTAAAAACCTTGAGGGGGTTGCTAATTTTTATTATCAGCAACGTTATACCAGCCAGGCAGCTCCCGAAACGCATACCGTAAACACAGAACTCATAAATTATGGTGCAGAAAATAAACTGCAGTTTACGGAGCTCGAGAGCCTGTTCGATGCCTTCGGATTTTCATCTTTAGTAAATGCCCAATTAATTCAATTGTCGAGCGGCGAGCATAAGAAACTACAGCTTATTAAAGCTTTATGGTTAAAACCGCAATTGTTAATATTAGATGAACCTTATACTGGATTAGATCTTATTTCCCGTGGGCACTTAAACCACTTGCTCGACGAAATTGTTTCGAAAGGCGTGCAATTGCTACTCATCAGCAATGAGACCGACCTTCCCTTGTCAATCAGTCACTTTACCGTTTTAAAAAACGGTAAACTACAAGAATTGCTGTCGAAAAAAAGCAGTCCTTCCTTAGCTCAAAAACCATTAAAAGAAATACCGGCTTTTTTAAGTGAAAAACCAGCTTACACGACTAATTCTTTAGTAAAGATGACTGATGTAGCCATTAACTATGGCGAAAAACAGGTATTAAAAGGTATCAACTGGGAAATCAAACCCGGCGAAAAGTGGTTATTACAAGGCCATAATGGATCGGGTAAATCAACTTTATTGAGTCTAATTAATGGCGATCATCCTCAGGCCTATGCCAATGATATCCATTTATTTGGGAATAAAAGGGGGAGCGGCGAGAGCATTTGGGACATCAAAAAAAACATTGGCCTAATCTCACCAGAGTTTCATTGGTATTTCGATGCCCAGGCAACAGTTTGGCAAAGCATTGCTTCGGGATTTTTCGATAGTGTGGGTTTGTTTCGCGAATTACCTTACGAAAAGCAGAATCAGGTTAACGAGCTTATCGGTTATTTCGAACTCGAAGATTATAAAAATGAGCCATTTAAAATACTCCCTTTAAGCAAACAAAGATTGGTCTTATTGGCCCGGACTATGATTAAAAATCCCATATTATTAATATTAGACGAACCCTGCCAGGGCCTGGACCACTATCAGACACAGCATTTTAACCGGCTTGTAGACGAATTATGTAGCTATGGCAAAACCCTAATTTATGTTGCTCATACAGAATCTGACTTACCAACCTGCCTCGATCAGCAGCTTTTATTAAATAAAGGGGAAATCATTAAAAATACCACAAGTTATCAAATACAAAAAGAACCAGCATAAATGAAGAAGCATATTTTAATTATTCCAGGCGATGGAATTGGACCAGAAGTTACGCAATGGGGAAAGGCTGCCCTCCTACATATTGCAGGAGCTTATCAACACGATTTTACTTTCGACGAGGCATTAATGGGCCACGTGGCAATCGAAGCTACCGGAAGTCCATTACCCGACGAAACCTTAGCAAAAGCCAAACAAAGTGATGCGATTTTGTTTGGTGCGGTAGGTCATGCTAAATATGATAACGATCCTTCCTTAACCGTTAGGCCCGAACAAGGTTTACTAAAGATTAGAAAAGAGCTGGGTCTATATGCTAATCTTCGACCAATTCTATTGTTCGACGAGCTTTTGCATGCTTCGAGCATTAAACCTGCTATTTTAAAAGGAACAGATATCTTATTTTTTAGGGAATTAACCGGCGATGTTTATTTCGGAGCAAAGACACGATCGGAAGACAGGAATACAGCTTCAGACTTAATGATTTATCATAAATATGAAATAGAAAGAATTGCACATAAAGCTTTTGAAGCTGCTCGTTTACGTCGCAAAAAATTATGCTCTGTCGATAAAGCAAATGTTTTAGAAAGCTCCCGTTTATGGCGGGAAACTGTTCAGGAAATTGCTAAACAATATCCGGATGTAAAAACTGAGCATATATTTATCGATAATGCAGCAATGCAGTTAATTAAAGATCCTAAACAGTTCGATGTGGTACTTACGGCCAATCTATTTGGTGATATTTTAACAGACGAAGCCTCACAAATTGCAGGCTCGATGGGGATGCTTGCTTCGGCTTCTATTGGCGATGGAACTGGATTTTTCGAGCCTATACACGGGTCGGCGCACGATATTACCGGCAAAGACCTGGCAAATCCGCTGGCTTCCATTCTATCGGCAGCACTAATGCTCGAAATTGGTTTTGGGCTAAAAGAGGAAGCTAATACATTGGTTAATGCCATCGACAGGGTTTTAAAAGAAGGTTTTAGAACTAACGATATTGCCGATGCTACAACAAACAGATACAAAGTACTAGGTACTCAGGAAATGGGTAAGCTGGTTTTAAAATTCTTATCACAAGTTTAATACAAAAAAGATGTTACACGATCCTAATAGAGTTTTCGTTTTTGATACGACCTTACGCGATGGCGAGCAGGTACCTGGCTGCCAGTTGTCGACTCCCGAGAAAATAGAAATTGCAAAAGCACTGGAACTGCTCGGCGTAGACGTAATCGAGGCAGGTTTTCCTATCTCAAGTCCAGGCGACTTCCAAAGTGTGGTTGAGCTTTCTAAAGCGGTAAAAGATCCTATTATATGCGCATTAACCAGAGCAAACAAGGGCGATATAGATTCGGCAGTCGCTGCATTAGCATTTGCTAAGCACCCGCGTATCCATACAGGGATCGGATCGTCCGATATGCATATTAAATATAAATTTAACAGCACCCGGGAGCAAATTTTAAACCGGGCGGTAGACTCTGTGAAATATGCCAAAAAATTTGTGGAAGATATAGAGTTCTATGCTGAAGATGCGGGGCGGGCCGACGACGAGTTTTTGGCCAGGATGGTAGAAGCCGTTATTGCGGCCGGAGCTACCGTTGTAAATATCCCCGACACCAATGGTTATTGTTTGCCCGAACAATATGGGGCTAAGATTCTTTATCTTAAAGAAAATGTAAAGAATATAGATCAAGCCATTATTGCGGTCCATTGTCACAACGATTTAGGCCTGGCTACTGCAAATACAATTGCTGGCATTGCCAATGGGGCACGTCAAATAGAATGCACAATTAACGGCATTGGCGAACGGGCGGGTAATACAGCTTTAGAAGAAGTAGCGATGATCTTAAAAACACACCGCTCTTTAAACTTGCACACTAATATTAACAGTAAACATTTCAGCGAAATTAGTGCCATGGTTAGCCGAATGATGCGCATGCCCGTGCAGCCAAATAAAGCCATTATTGGTAAAAATGCATTCGCTCATAGTTCGGGTATTCATCAGGATGGGTTCTTAAAACACCGCGAAAACTACGAAATTATGAACCCGGAAGATGTAGGTTTAAACCAGGCCGATATTATTTTAACTGCCCGTAGCGGACGCCATGCCTTAAAACATCATTTGGAAAGATTAGATTATAACATTGAAAGGATTAATCTCGACGATGTTTATAACAGGTTTCTGGCCTTGGCCGACGAAAAGAAAGAAATTACAGACGACGATCTGCTTTTCTTAATGAGCGATGGCGAAAAGGATCCCTATAAAAATGGATATAAATTAAATTTACTGCAAGTTGTTTGCGGAGATCCATTAAGCCCTACAGCCAGCATAAAACTACAATACAATGGCGAGGAAAAAGAAGCAATGGCGATGGGCAATGGACCAGTAAATGCGACGATTAAAGCAATTACAAGCATCATTGGAAAAGAAATAGACCTCAAAGAGTTCACTATTCAGGCCATGCATGGTGGAAGTGACGATGTAAGTAAAGTGAATATGCGCGTAAGCTATGAAGGTAAATCCTATATGGGCTATGGTTTTAGTACAGATATTGTAAAAGCCTCGGCAAATGCCTATTTAGATGCTATAAATAAATTTTTGTAGTCGAAGTACGGATATTAAGAGAAACAAGGATAAAGAGCGTGGGCGCTAACCGACTAAGCAGTTCAAACAATTAATTAACGAATGACGAACAAACCAATGAATATAAAGAATAATCATTTCGATTTTCTCGCTGCAGCCGATCGACTAAAAAGTACTGTATTACATACGCCTTTAGAATATAATGCACGATTATCGGAAAAATATGAGGCCGAAATTTACTTAAAGCGCGAAGACAAACAAGTAGTTCGTTCTTATAAATTACGTGGCGCCTATAATATGATGTGCCAAATTCCACCAGCACTTATTAAAAATGGAGTGGTTTGTGCCAGCGCGGGAAATCATGCACAGGGAGTGGCTTATTCGTGTAAAAAATTAAAAATTAAAGGCACTATTTTTATGCCCGAAATTACGCCAAAACAAAAGGTAAATCAGACTACTTTATTTGGTAATGGTTGGATAGATATTGTTTTAGTTGGCGATACCTTCGACGATTGCCTTGCAGAAGCTTTGCGTTTTACTGCAGAAAATGAAATGACTTTTGTTCCTCCTTTCGATCATTTTCATGTAATTGAAGGACAAGGAACAGTTGGTGTAGAAGTTTTAGCCGACTTGCCCGATACCGATGTGGTAATTATGCCAATCGGTGGCGGTGGTTTAGCTTCGGGTGCCGGAAGTTACCTTAAACAAGCAAAGCCCGGAATTTTTTTAATTGGGGTCGAACCTGAGGGTGCGCCTTCTATGGATGCAGCTTTAAAAGCGGGCAGGCCAATTAAATTAGATCAAATTAACCGTTTTATTGATGGAGCAGCTGTTAAAGCAGTAGGCTTGCTAACCTACCCCATCTGTCGGGAAGTGCTAGACCTGATGATGTTAATTCCGGAAGGAAAAGTATGCACCAGCATTCTAAAATTATACAATGAGCATGCTATTGTAGCCGAGCCAGCCGGTGCTTTAGCGGTGGCTGCACTAGATCTTTGTGCCACTCAAATTAAAGGTAAAAAAGTAGTCTGCATTATTAGCGGTGGTAATAACGATATCGAAAGGATGCAGGAAATAAAAGAGAAATCTCTACTTTTTGAAGGTTTAAAGCATTATTTCATTGTTCGTTTTCCGCAACGACCTGGTGCCTTAAAGCTTTTTGTAAACGAGGTTTTAGGCAAAACAGACGATATTACACGTTTCGAGTTTATAAAGAAAACGGAACGGGAAAGCGGGCCAGCCTTAGTGGGGATCGAGCTTAGTAATCGTGAGGATTATGCCGGCCTTTTAGAAAGAATGAAAGCATTTAAATTTGAAGTAATTGAACTTAATCAGGATCAGACTTTATTCGAGTATTTAGTGTAGTTCGTTAACCGTCTTTCGTTAACCGTTGGTTGTAGGGTGTTGGTCGCTAACCGTTGTTCGATAAACAAAAAAATTTTGGCAAAAGATTTGCACTATCATTTGCAAAACACACACACAACATGAAAAAACTAACCTTACTCCTATTTAGCATCGCCACACTAGGTTTGGCGTCTTGCAAAAAAGACACTATTATTTACGAAACGCAAAACAAGACCATTGTAGTAGACGTTTTGCCTAGCGATTGGGTACTCGATAATTCGAGAAATACTTATATCGTTCAGCTCGATAAAATTACCAGTTTTCCGGAAATAGATAAGTATCATATCGATAATGAGGGTACTTTAGTCTATGCATCCTATCCTATTAACAATAATTTTACAGAATATTCACAACTGCCATTCGTCTATAATTTATCGGCCTATAGCTATACCGTGTATAATGGTGGAATTGAAGTTTATATCCAAAACTCCGATACACAAAATATCGATCCAGTAAAACCAACTACTAAAGTTCGTTTCAAAATTGTATTAATTGCATCGAAAAATGTAAGTTAAAATGTTAAAAAACGACCAATGTTTACCTGAACATGGTCGTTTTTTTTATGCTCGCCACTATTAAGCTGCAATGCGCTAATTTTTACGCCATTCCGTTCCAGCAAAAGCTCGTCGTAAAAACCTTTGTAATACACTTCTTTAACTTCAAATCTTCGGCTACTCCAATTACTTTTTAGCGTTACCCACTCCGGATAAAATACAACATGCTGTTTATTGGTTTTGATACCAATTTGTGCTGCCTCTTTCTGCGTTAAAACGACTGCATTGCCCAAAATCTGAGCCGTATAAATGGAAGAAGGTTGTTGGTAAATATTCTCTGGCCGATCGTTTTGCAAAAGTACACCCTCCTTAAGAATCAAGAGCTGGTCGGCCAAAAATAAGCCATCGGTAGGGTCGTGCGAAACCAGGATAATGGTTAATCCGGTTTCTTTTGCCAAGCGTTTAATATCGGCTCTTAATTGATTTTTTAATAAAGAATCTACCTGACTAAAAGGCTCGTCTAATAACAACACCTTTGTATCGCTAATTAGTGCCTTTGCAATAGCAACCCTTTGTTGCTCGCCGCCACTTAGTTCGGTAATTTTCTTTTCTTTTAAATGCGCAATATGTAGGTGTTCCATCATTTCGATGGTTTTTTCATGTTTAGCTTTAATGTCTGTATTGGATAACATTGATGCAATGTTATCATAAACTTTAGCATAAATATTTAATGAAAAGTCTTGGGTTACCATTTTCATTTCGGCATTGCCCGGAATAAGTTGTTCGTCCGGGCCTTTAACTTTTTTACCATTTAATAAGACCTGGCCATCGTCTGGTTTTAATAAACCATAAATACATTTTAATAGGGTAGACTTCCCGCTTCCACTTTCGCCTATAATAGCTACAATATCGCCCTCATTAATCGAAAAGCTAAGTGCTTTAATACCTGAGGCCTGCATTTGTTGGTATTGTTTTGTTAAATTATCAACCTTAATAATTGGATTCACGGCGTAAAGATAAAAATATTTAGACTTACCATTAGGGCTTCGATTGCTAAATAAAAAAATCCCTGCAACTTGCGCTACAGGGATTGGGTTTATTTGTGTGTGTGTTTATCTTTGGCTCGGTAAGCGTTAGTTTAATCCAAAGGTTAATCCGAAGGCCATATTTTTTAATCCTTTTTGTGGAGCGCTATCGAACATATCGCTGGCGTAATATTTAGCAAAAAAAGCGATGCTGTTCCAACCTACCCGAACGGTACCGCCGTAACGGAAAGGAGCGAAGTTGTAATCGTCTTTAAATTTTTCTTTTCCACGTTCGTCGCTAATTTGTTTAACTTTTCCATTTAACAAGAAACCTACTTCGGGGCCAATTACAAGGTAAAAGCGTTTGCCCCTGTTGCTTTCGCCTGTTCTCATTTCGAAATTTAAAGGAACATGCAGGTAACTGCTCGAAAAACGATTTTTACTAAATAGTATGGGTTCGGTAATATAGGTTAAATCTGGCGTGTTCTTTTGCATGGTAATATCTTTTTTAAGGCGAATTAAAGTCCAATCGAAACCACCCGCTAAATAAATTTTAAAATTCGAGCTAAATCTATAACCAAACTGTAAGATATCGAAAGACACGTTACTGGTTTTCCCCGCTTTATAGTCTAAAAAATCGTTTGCCGGCGAGAGGTCGAAGTTACCATTGTCTATAAGTTTAGAAAAACCTATATCTAAACGGGTAAAAGTAATCCCACCTACAAACCTTGGCTTTGCTTGTTTTGCGCGGTAAGCCGAGTCGGTACGATGACCCATTCTTACTTTCATATTACCTAAATTTATACCTACGCCGTAGTCGACATCCGCGGTTTTACGTTTTACACTATCTTGTTGTGCATTTGCCCCCGAGCTGGCTAGTAAAGTAAGTCCGCTTACCAAAACTGCTGTTAAAATTAAATGTTTCATTTGTATGTGGTTTATGTGTGTGTAATATTATAATTCTAGTCCCGATGCCTTTTGTTTAATTTTACAAAGCCAATATTTATTCCAATTAAGGAGGAGTTATCATCATCGTCGGTTTTGAACTTTAAAAACTTCTGGTCTCTTTTATCTACTTTATCGACAACGAAATTAACCAGGTCGCCAACATTTCTAATTCCTTTACGATCCGAAGTATTATCCGTTTCGCTAATTACATTGCCTTCTTCTTTTTGTTGAGGCATTACCTGCGCAATTACAGTTGGATTTTCTACCATCACTTCTTTAACTGGTAACACCTCAATTGGCTTAATATCTTCGCGTTTAATAGGTAGACGATCGGTTGTAGTATTTGGTTGCAAGGCCAATTGAATATTTTTTATTGCTGGTTTTTCGATGGTGTTAACTCTTACTACTTTTATAGCTGAAGCCGGTTCGGCTAATTTGCTTTCGCTTACATTTACAACTGCTGTTGTCGGCAATACAGGCTCCTCCTCTTTAACCACATTGGCTGCAGTCTGATCTAGATGCAATTGTATTTTCTCCGTTTTCTGAAAAAAGAGCATTGCAGTAAAAGCAACGGCAATGCTTGCAGCCGCCATCCAGTAAATTGGAAATATACGTTTGCGTTTAGGCGCTAGCTCGCCTTCTATTTTAGCCCACAAATTGGCAGCGGGTTCAATCTCTGCATTTGCAAATTTATCTCTAAATAACTGGTCAAATTCTTTATCCTGTATATGTTGCATAACCAAAGCCCTCCATTTTAATAATTTCTTGTTGCAATATTGCTCTTGCTCTCGATAATTGCGATTTACTGGCACCTTCGGTAATACCTAGTGTTTCGGCAATTTCTTTATGAGAATATCCTTCTATGATGTACATGTTAAATACCATTCGATAACCATCGGCCAGTTTCTGTATCACTTTCATTAAATCCTGCATACCGAGACTGCTAAAATCAAAACCCTGCGATGGTTGTTCGTAAGCGTCTTCAATTGGCACCACGCTAAGCATTCTCAAGTTTTTACGATAGCTTTCGATAGCGGTATTTACCATAATTCTTCTTATCCACCCTTCAAACGATCCTTCGCCCCGGTATTCCTTAATTTTTTGAAAAATTTTAACATAGCCCATTTGCAATACATCCTCGGCTTCCATCCTGTCTTTCGCATAACGCATACATACAGCCATCATCTTCGAGGCGGTTTGCTTATAAAGCAGTTCCTGCATTTGCCGGTTACCAGCTTTGCAACCCTCCATCAAATCGTTAATTGTATATGTTTTGGTCACCTTCATTTGTTGTTTGTATAGGGTAGATGAGCCCTAGGTGCAAAAGGTTGCACGTGGTTGAATTTATTTTTTAAAAATCCGAAAGTCTTCTTTATAAGTTAAGAATAAGGAATGATTAAACTGTAACTGCGAATCGGCGTGGTTTAAATCGAAATGGGGTTCGAAACGAACATCGAGATATAAATTAGGGACGAGCTCCTGCTGATAGGCATAGCGTAATGCTAAAATGTTCCTGCTATTTTGTTTAAAGCCCTGGTTATAGAGGGTCTGAGAAACGGACTCGTAAAGTGGCATTCCTTTTATCGTAATAAAATTATTTCCCTTCCAATAAGAAGCAACAAAACTACCCCACTTGGTATTTACACCCGCATTTAACCAAAGCCCGAAGCCTCCCTGGTAAGCCCTGGTTTTAGTTGGCGAAAAATCTTTGTAAACGGCGACATAATTATCGGTATAAATTTCTTTTACCTTAATACCAATTGTCTTATGCAATTTAAAGCCCGCTGCGCCATTAAATATCGTGCTAATTGGAATTTGCTTTAATATATCAATTTGCCCACCCTGGTGGTAGGCCAGAAACTGTATTGGCAAGCTAAGCTTCCAACTATTAGTATGCAGTAAAGTCGATTCCGTAATTAATCCTCCAACGATCTCTTCCTTTATTGGGTCGCCTTTATAGATCATTTTTTGCCAGGCAATCCAGCTATCCAGTTTAAAATTTTCTCTTTCGACCAATAACTGGGTGCCATATTCGATGGGGGTGGTAATTTTTCGTTCGAAGTCGTAAATAGGTTCTATATATCCATGCTGGATGTTTCCTTCCAGACTTCCAAATATCAATGTCAGATTTCTTTTATGATATTTTAAACTAAACAAGGGTTTAGCATCGTAAATTCCTTCCCTGCCAAAATCTTTCCGTAAATAAGCTCCCGCAGTTATCGCTAAGTTAGGATGGGCGTAATAGACCAGTTGAGGTGCTAACTGAGTGCCATATAAAGTATAACCATCGTGAAATTTATTGGAATATTCGTAATTCCTGACGTAGTTAAAATTATCGAAATTAAAATGTAGCTCTCGAACTAAAGTATCGCTTGGTCTAATCCGGTTTTCGATGGCCGAATTATTAAATTGTGCTTTTACGGTCAGACTTAAAAAAACCAGGAATAAAGTAAGCAGCTGTTTATTCATTGCAAGAGTTATAGCCAGCTAATTTAGGGTTATTTAGCATTTTTTTCCCTATAACGTTTATAGATTTTAACGGCCAGCATAATAATGGCCGAAAAAACAAAGAGCCCTAATAAACCATAAATCCAGTTTACTGCGCTTTTTAAAATTACGGTAAAAACAATGGCCACCAATAAAATCGTTGCCACTTCATTCCATAACCGAAGCTGATTGGAAGAAAGTTTAAAAACACCCTGCTTTAGCTGTTTCATTAGTCGCTGACATATAAAATGATAAACAAGCAAGAGCACTACGAAACCCAGTTTTACCTGCATCCAGTTCTGATCTAACAAGTAAGGCCTTGTATAAAGCATAGCTGTGCCAGCTAAAACGGTTAAGCACATGGCCGGAATAGTAATGATATTCCATAAACGGCTTTCTATTTTTTCGAACTCCCTTTGTAAAATGTTCTTTTCAAGTTCTGGCCTGTCGTTGGCCTCGGTATGGTAAATAAATAAACGAACACTATAAAATAAACCTGCCATCCAGCTTACGACGAAGATGATATGAATGGCTAAAAAGTAGGGATACATCATATTAAAATAAATCAGGATTTTGAAGATTTATAACCTGTGCTCTTGTATATGGATACAACAAATTTCAATTTTTCTTATTTAGCTTATTTAGGATAAAAGCATTAATCCAAACTGGAATTATTGATGCTTAAGTCCAGAATTGTCCCAAAGATAAGTTTCATCTGCCTTTTTGAAAGGCCCATTATTAAAACAATGCTTTTCAAATTGATATTCATCAATTTGAATCCCAAAATCAGAGCAATTGATAAAATTATACTTCTTGAATGCCTCAGCTAAAATACGAAAACGATTTCAATTAATACCTAAATTCCTTGACCACCTCTACCGCATATTTAACATGGTCGAAAGGAATATCCGGCATAATGCCGTGACCTAAATTAAATATAAAGCCTTCTTCGCCACGCATGCGCTCGAACAATTGCAAAATGTGTTTTTTAATAACTGGCTTATCGGCATATAAAATATGTGGATCGAGGTTACCTTGAACGGCCATTCCAGCAGGGAGTGCTTTTTTTATATGCAATAAATCTGCATTCCAGTCGACCGAAATTACATCCGGTTTTGCTTCGGCCATAATAGGTGCAAAAACCGAGCTTCCTTTACAGAAAGAAATAACTGGCACATTTGTCCGGTTTAAACCCGCAATAATTTGTTGATTATATTGATGAGAGAATTCCTTGTAATCGTTCCATGACAACGATAATGCCCAGCTATCAAAAAGTTGAACAGCATTAACCCCCGCAGCAATTTGCAGGTTCAAATAAGCTATCGTTACTTCGGCAATCTTTGCCAGTAAGCGATGCGCCAATTCGGGATGGTTATGCATCAGTAATTTAGTTAGCTTAAAGTCTTTAGACGAGCCGCCTTCTACCAGATAGCTCATTACTGTAAAAGGTGCACCCGCAAAACCGATTAATGGAATATTACCATTTAAACGTTGCTGAATTACCTTAATTGCATCGGCAACATATTGCAGTTTATCGATCACATCTACTGCTAAGCGGTCAATATCCTGCGCATTACGGATAGGGTTAGCAAATTTAGGCCCTATGCCTTGCGTAAAGCTTAAATCGCCACCCATAGCTTCGCCGGTTACCAGAATATCACAGAACAGAATTGCTGCATCAATACCCAATAAATTAACAGGCAACATGGTTACATCTGCCGCAATTTCTGGTATTTTGCACATCTCTAAAAACGAATACTTGTTCTTGATTTCCCAATATTCGGGCATAAAACGTCCAGCCTGGCGCATCATCCATACTGGTGGTCTTTCTGTCGCTTTCGAAAATGCAGCGTCTAAAAATAAATTGTTCTTCATATCCTATTGGGCCAAATTATTGGCTTCCTTCTCTATAGTTTTAATAATTTCCTGTGCGCTGGAGCTGGTTGCCAACTCTTTCGCTCGCTCTATATATGCTTTTGCCCGCTCTGCCTCCTTTTTACGTAAAGCGAGATTAGCTAAATGAATTAATATAAAGGCTTTATCGTTTTTCCCACCCATCGGAAAACGGCTTGCAATTTGAAAATGGAATTCAGCCTTTTCGAAATCTTCTCTTTGCAAGGCGATATTAGCTCGCATAAACTCGTAATAACCACGTCTGTTTCTTGCCAGCCTATCCGGATTATCAATCTCGGCCAAAATTTCTTCGGCCTTATCATATTCGGCATTCTTAAAATATTTCGATGCCAGGAGTACCGAGCTATGCTTAAAGTGTGTGTACAACACAAATGCAAAGAGAAAGCCGGCTATTGCAGCCAGCTGGTACTGTGTAAAATATAAGCTTACCAATGCAGAAATGGCGAAAACTCCCATTAAAGCATACCTGCTTTTTGCGTTATACATTAAGCGTTAATATCTGTAAATTTATAGCCAACACCTCTTATTGAATGAAAATAAATCGGGTTTTTCTGGTCTGGTTCGAAATATTTACGGAAGGTTAAAATAAAATTGTCTATAGTCCTGGTCGATGGATAAACATCGTAGTTCCAAACGGTTTCTAAAATCTGTTCGCGAGAAACTGCCTCATTTCTGCGTTCTATTAGCAGTTTTAATAGCATGGTTTCTTTTTTAGTGAGGGGTACGACTACACCATCGTCTTGCTTTAATTCGAAAGAATTAAAATAAATAGTTTTGTCGCCAATTTTATAAGAATTCAATTCTTTCAGATCGTCTGGTTTTAAACTGCGTTTAACCAAAATACCAACGCGTAAAATTAATTCCTCTAAGTTAAAGGGTTTAACCAAATAATCATCAGCGCCTTTCTTCAAACCCATTACCCGGTCTTCACTTGTATTTTTAGCCGTTAAAAACAAAATAGGCACTTCCGTATTTTCTAAGCGAATGGTCTCGCAAACCTGGAACCCATCCATTTCCGGGAGCATTACATCTAAAATAATGAGGTTAAAACGTTCTTCTTTAAAAACTTTTAGCGCAGTTTTACCATCCTTTACTGCATGAACTTTATAGCCCTCTAGTTCGAGGTTTAATTTAATGGCGTCCAACAAATGATCTTCGTCTTCGACCAACAGTATTCTTAATTTTTGTGGCATATCAATTAAATGTTACTTCAAAAATTGCACCTTGCGGTACGTTATCTTTAACGCTGATATCAGCATCGTGGTTTTGTAATACTTCTTTAACAATAAACAAGCCAAGTCCGGTGCCTTTAGAATTACGTACATTTTCGTCGCCAACCCGGTAAAATTTATCGAATATAAGCATTTTTTCATCATCAGGAATGCCTGGTCCCTTATCAGAAACCACCAAAAATGGGTGTCCGTCATTTTGACAGAGTTTTACTGCAATTTCGGCACATGGCCCCGAATATTTAACTGCATTTTCTACCAGATTAGTAACTACCGACGAGAGTGCAAATTTATCGCCTAACACCATAATGCCTTTTTCTATTTTCGCATTAATTAACTGCTCATTACCACACGAATGCACCTGTAAGCGGTCGGTAATTTTGGTAACCAATTCCGAAAAATCAAACTCTTCTTTAGGAAAAGAATAAGTCCGGCTTTCGATCTTGGTAGCCAGTAACATATTTTCTACCAAATCGTCCAGGCGTTCGATATCTTTTAGCGAATTATTTAATAAAGAAGTCCGCATCTGTGTATCCAAATCTCTTTTTACAATGGTTTGCAGAGAAAGTTTAATTGCAGCAAGTGGCGACTTTAATTCGTGGGTTACCGATAACAGGAAGTTTTGTTGCTGCTCGTGTAACTTATCTTCCTTTCTAATAGAGGCATGGATAAAATAGGCCCCTACACAAAGCAGGAATAAAAACACCGAGCCCTCGCCCATTACCATCGCCATCCGTTCGGGTTGCAATTTAATGACCACAGTTCCCCACCAAAACATCTCTAGCAATGCATAAAGTAATAAGAAGTAGAATATGAGCAACGATTTCTTCATTTTTTAGGGAATTATGCTGTTATTTATTCTTAAAAACTAAGTCTAAACTATCGAAAATAGCTCTTTTTGCTTTCTCCAGTTCTACTTTAGTATGGGCAGCCGAAACAAATCCCACTTCGTAGCCCGATGGACCAAGATAAATACCCCTGTTTAGCAATTCGCGATGCATTATTTTAAATTTATCCATACTTGCCGGGTCTATAGCTGCAGCTGTTTGTAGGTTTGCAGCATCGGTAAAGGCAAACCAAAAAATGGAAGCGATGTTAAACACTTTAAACTTGTAATTGCGAGCAGTTGCAAACCGTTGGATACTGTCTGTAAATTCCTGGGTTTTGGTATGGAGCTCTTTATAAAAACCTGATCTTAAAAGCTCTGTTAAAGTGGCAATACCCGCAGCCATGGCTACCGGATTTCCCGATAAGGTTCCGGCCTGATAAACATTGCCGTCGGGCGAAATGTGTCCCATAATTTCTGCAGAAGCGCCATACATCCCTACTGGTAGTCCGCCACCTATTATTTTCCCATAGGTTACAATATCAGGTTTAATACCATAATGAGCGGCTGCGCCTTCAAAACCAATTCTAAAACCCGTAATTACTTCGTCGAAAATAAGTAATGCATTGTTTGCCGTACAAGCCGCCCTTAAAAACTCGATATAGGTGGCATCCTGAATAAGTAAGCCATTATTTGCGGGAACACCTTCAATAATTACTGCAGCAATCTGGTCTTTAAATTGTTCGAACGCCTGGGTAATCGCGGCGGTATCGTTTAATGGAATAACGATTGTTTCTGCAGCGAAAGATAGCGGTACGCCTGCCGAAGAAGTTTCACCAAAAGTGACCAGCCCCGAGCCTGCTTTCACTAAAAGCGAATCGCTGTGTCCGTGGTAACAACCCTCGAACTTAATAATTTTATCTTTACCGGTATAACCACGGGCTAGTCTTATGGCCGACATTACCGCTTCGGTACCAGAACTGGTAAATCTTATTTTTTCTACAAATTTATTGTTTTTAACGATCAGTTCGGCCAACTCATTTTCTAAGGCTGTTGGTGCACCGAAGCTCATACCGTTTTGCATTACTTCGGTAACTTTTTCTCTGATTTTAGGATGGTTATGTCCCAGAATTAAAGGCCCCCAGCTAGCACAGAAATCTATAAACTGGTTACCATCGGCATCCCATATCGTACAGCCATCGCCCTTCTGAATAAAAAGTGGTGTGCCATATACCGATTTAAATGCCCTTACCGGGGAGTTCACACCACCAGGGAAAAACGTTTTCGATTTTTCGTATAGTTCTGCCGATTTCTCCCGACTAATATCGGGTTTGCTACCGGTGTTTACTGGTATCTCGGCTTCATTTCCCGAAAATATTTTTTTTAATGATTCTAACATTTTTTACGTTTTATCCCTATCACATCCAATTATTCTCTACTATATCTCTTATATGGTACGTGGTAATAATACTTGCTCCTGCTCTTGCAAAGGCATGCATGGTTTCCATTACTACTTTTTGTTCGTCGATCCATCCGCTTTGCGCAGCCGCTTTAATCATTGCATATTCGCCAGAAACATTATAACAGGCAACAGGCAGATCAGAATTTTGTTTCAGCTTACTAATTACATCCAAATAGGCCAAAGCTGGCTTTACCATTAAAACATCTGCGCCTTCACTTTCGTCGAGCATCGCTTCGCGAATAGCTTCGGTTCCATTTCTGAAATCCATCTGATAGGTTTTCCGATCTCCTTTATTGGGTGCACAATCGGCGGCTTCTCTAAAAGGGCCGTAGTAGGCGGATGCAAATTTGGTGGCATGCGACATGATTGCGGTATTTACCAATCCATGCTCATCTAATCGTTGTCTTATTGCAGCTACCCGGCCATCCATCATGTCTGAAGGCGCTAACATATCTGCTCCAGCCTCTGCATGGTTTAACGCCATTTTAGCAATTAATTCGACACTGGCGTCGTTCTGGATATAATCGTTCTCCATAATACCACAATGACCATGAGTGGTATAAGAACAAACGCATACATCGGTAACAATATATAAATCCTCTCCGAAATTTCGCTTCAACTCCCTTACCGCTACCGGCACTAATGCAGCTGGGTCGTAAGCCGATCTGGCATCTGCACTTTTCTCGTCGCCCACGCCAAAGAGCATAATTTTATTTACACCCAGTTTCAACCCTTTTTCTACGTCTTTTAATAAAGTATCTGTCGAGAAATGATTTACACCAGGCATCGAATCAATTCCCTTAATTACACCATGGCCTGGCACCACAAAACAAGGATAAATAAACATATCCTTCGATAAGTGTGTTTCGGCAATCATCTCTCTTACAATCTGATTTTTTCTTAATCTACGAGGTCTTTGCATACGTTTGTTGTTGTTCGTTTAACTAGCCGCCTTGTCTAAATACTAACTACTAAAAAATTAAATTCCAAATACCGCTTCGGCCAAACCAATTTCGTCTGGCGAATAGGGTAAGGTGTATTTCACGCCCATTTCCTCAAATTTCCTTCCGGTAGAATTTCCGATGGCAATCACTTTTTGTTCAGGTTCCAGCAAATTAGCTGCAAAATAAGCATCAACATTCGAGGGGCTTGTAAAGATCAGCACATCTGCAGCACTTCCATCAATATGATCTTCAATAACTGTTTCATAAATTGGCAGGTCTACAATTTTCGTATCGGTACCCAAAGATTTCTGGATACTTTGTAATGAATCGAGTGCCCGGGGAAACATTACGGTCTGACCGGCAACCAATTTTGCGAATTCTTCGGCAACTTCGGTAATATCGCCGCTTTCGCCAACAAAGCTAGCCAGGTATCCAAATTTCCGCAGCATATCTTCAGAACCACGACCAACTACCCCAAATTTGACCTTTTTAGCCAAAACAGGATGAAGTTTAAAAAAGTACTCTACACCATTTCTACTACTAAAAAATATCCAGTCGATATGTTTTAAGTAAAAAGGATCCAAGATATTTACAATGGGAAAGGTGCGGATCAATGATCGTCCATCTATCGCAATCTGATGTTTTTCCAAAGCTTTTCTAAAATAGCTATGCTCCCCTATTTCTCTGGATATGAAAACTTTAGCTGGCATTTTCCGTTCTTTATCAAACTTTGCCACAATCTGCTCTGCTAATCCAGTAGTTGTTTCCGTTCTTAAAAACAAGCGATCTGGAAAATCTTCATCAGTTTCTGCTTTAGCCGTCCATACTTCGAAAAATCCATTTTCTTTTTTGCAGTAGCAACCTAGGGGCGTATGGCATCCACCTTCGAAGAGGTTAAGTACCTTACGCTCTACTGCCACTTCTTCGGCAGTTGCCACATCATTTATTTGCTGTAAAGCGGTAAATAGTTCGGTATCGCTTTCGCGGATCTGAATACCCAAGGCGCCTTGTGCCGGAGCAGGAACAAGTTCTGTTGTATCCACAATTTCGACATGAAACTCGCTTAAATCTATTTTTAATCTAGTTACACCGGCCTTTGCCAGTAAAATAGCATCATAATTTTCGTCTCTTAATTTTTGAATTCTTGTAGGCACATTTCCACGCAAGTCTTCAATATTCAAATCGGAGCGTAAAGCCAGTAACTGCGCTTTGCGGCGATTAGAAGAAGTGCCAACCGTTGCTCCGGCCTTTAAAGATAGCTTTTGACTCACATCCACACAATCTTTCAGAATTAATAAGAGCTCGGAAGGATCCTCACGCTCCGTAACTGCGGCAATTACCAACCCAGCTGGATTTGTAGTTGGTAAATCTTTATGCGAATGAACGGCAATATCTATCGTTCCGTTAAGCAACTCTTCTTCCAGTTCTTTAGTGAAAAAACCTTTCCCCTCCAGCTTATCAAGCCTGAGGTTTAATATTTTATCGCCCTGCGTTTTAATAATCTTCAATTCTGCTACTATCCCAATAGCCGCAAGCCTATCTTTAGTATTGTTAGCCTGCCAAAGCGCTAAATCGCTTCCGCGCGTACCGATAATTATTTTCTTCACCTTTATAATCTTTTTCAGCAAATTTAATTAAAATTTTGAAAGTCATTTCTATGGAATGGAGCGAGCCGGCGATTGCCGGAAGCCTAGCTATTTTTTACTAAAATTTCTTTGGCCATTACCATGGGTACACTAATACATTTTTTCTCCATGTAATTCATTACCCTCTCTAATACCGCTCTGGAATTATCGTCTAAAGTATTTATCTCTTCAGCAAAAACACCATTCATCGCTGTATGTTTTATTTCTTTAATCTTTTTAGGAACATCGCTCATCGCAATTTCTATTTTGCGCTGACGAAGCACTAACTCGAAATCTTTAATATTTGCATCTATAATTAGCTCGGCATTAATCAGCTCGTCATAACGTTCCTGAATATTTTTGCGGGCAATCTCTTTTAAAGATTCTATTTCGATATAATGAATGGGGAATTTTTTTACAACATCGGAGGCTACATCGTTCGGGATCGCCAAATCGACAATCACTTTCTTACCCGATTCGCCGTTGAGTAAATTACTGTATATTTTCTCAGAAATAATGGGTTCGGTAGCTCCTGTACAGGTAATAATCACATCAAAGCCCTGGTTAAAACTGGCAAGATCTTCTAGGCGGTAGGCTTGCCCATTAAGTTCCTTTGCCAAGCTCTGGGCTTTTGAAATTGTTCTGTTAAAGATAGAAAAATTGGCATATCTATGCTTTTTCAGATACTGAGCTAGGTTTCTATTCGTCTCACCAGCGCCAATAATTAACAGGCGACAATTAGGGCTCATATTTAACTCGCGTAATTTGCGATAGGCTAAAGAAACAATAGAAACCGGATTTTTCGAAATATTGGTATGGGTATAAACCTCTTTGGCAGTCTTAACCACCCGGTTCATAATCATGCGCATATTATCGCCGGTAAAACCAGCTACCCTACAGGCTTCATAAGCTTTCCGTACCTGAGCTAAGATTTCCTTTTCGCCAACAACTAAGCTTTCTAAAGAGCAGGAAGTTCTTAATAAATGATTAAAGGCATCTACTTTCTCGTACACGGCAACATTTTCGATAAATTGCTCCATGTATGCCTCGGGTAAACCCATATCTAGCACCTGCAAAAAATGCCTGATAAATGCCTTGTCAACTTCGTCCTTCGAAGTAAAGATAAATTCGACCCGATTACAGGTACCCATGTAAAATATTTCTTTAATATTTAACTTCAACTGGATATTCTTCAACCTATCATCAAGCGTCTGCTCACATATAACTAATTTACCTAATGCTTTCAGGTCGATCTGCTGATGTGTAAATGCAATAATCTTTAAATATTCCAAAATGGGTATAGCCTATTAATTTAGTGCGAACAAAAGTAAAAACACAAACTCGCTTATCTGTCATTATGCTGTAATTTAGGGTAATTTAGAAAGGTTTTAAATTAAAAGACCCAGCTAAGCAGGGTATCTATTTATAGCCTCGAATAGGGATCGGGAGCAGATATAAAAGGGTTTTTAATCGAAGATACTGCCTATAAACTTAGCCTTGGCAAATTAAGTTATGACGATAAAAATACAAATCCATACTTATTAATTTATTGATTACATTGGTGCCTGCAATAAAGAAGGAAGTAATATAATGTATTTAAAATATTATATCCATTATCGAACCCTCGTAAATAATTAAAAATGTGCTGATGAAAAAGAATTTAGTTTCTAATAGTATAAAAGCCATGTTTATGGTCGGTACCTTAGATATTTTAGCGGCCTTTATACAATATTTTATTAAAACACAAAAGAATCCTATAGCAGTTTTAAAATTTATTGCGAGTGGTGTTTTTGGGAGTGATGCTTTTACAGGAGGAAATAAAATGGCGCTATTCGGATTAGTTTTTCATTATTTCATCGCATTATTATTTACTCTCATTTTCTTTTGGCTTTATCCTCAAATCAAATTATTAATTAAAAATAAAATAGTAATGGGGGTTATTTATGGCTCGTTTATTTGGATAATTATGCAATTTGTCGTCTTGCCGCTATCGAATGCACCAGCCCTTAAAATTACCTTTCAAGGAGCCATTATAGCTGTCTTAACTTTAATCTTATGCATTGGGATTCCGCTTTCATTCTTGGCTGCCCGAAATCAACAAAAGCAATAAACGACAATTATTCGACCAGGCTAAGTATTTGCTTCGAGACAGGTTATTACCAAGTTCGAGATATGTTCGGGCAACCTTCGGGATTTATTTGGCTGTCGGGCTTGCCAGGTCGAAGCTGCCTCGAAACTATCTCGAAACTGTCTCGAAGCTTTCTCGAAGGATTCCCGAAGCGGAGTCGAAGCTTTCCCGAAGCCGAGTCGAACAAAAGGACCTTTTTCCCGAAGCCGAGTCGAAGCGGAGTCGAACAACCCCCCTCTTTTTCCCGAACAAACAATGCATTTTCCCGAAGCGGAGTCGAAGAAACCCTGCTTTTTCCCGAAGAAAATAATAATTTGCCGAACAAAACATGTAAAATCGACGTTTCCAGAAGGTTGGTCGAACAAATTAACAGTTTTCCCGAAAAAAGCCTATCGCATACACTGAATCATCCTTGCAAATCCAGACCATCGACTGCTAAAGCAACGCCTTACCAAGTGGAACTGCAACGCTCGCTGCTTAGTTTCTTCTTAAAAACGGTCTAATTATTCAATTTTTCGACCTGCATTTTTATACTACAAGGCTATGTTATTTAAACGTATCAATAAAATGTGACTGATTTTAGATTAGTAAAAGTTTAATCGCTCATAATCAATAAGAAAGCTTTTATAAAAGATGCGATTTAAGCGTATCAACAGGCTTACAAATAACTAAATATCAACAATTTATCCTCAAAAATAATACCCGTCATAGTGGGTTTAAAGTAATTTAGATACTACTTTAGTGGGTAGACCATTAAATTTAAGCATGAACTTTAAAAATTATAGCCTAGCATTATTACTTCTATTATTAAGCTCGCCAGTATTTTCTCAGCAGAAAGTTATAAAAAAGCCATTAGAACAAAAGGTAGATGCGCTTCTGGCAAAAATGACCCTAGAAGAAAAAGTTGGCCAAATGGCTCAAATCACACTTGATGTGATCGGTAAAGGCAAAGATCGTTTTTCTAGCGATGAACCCTTTACATTCGACGAAAAAGCTTTGGAAAAAGCGCTGGTTACTTACAAATTGGGGTCTATTATTAATACCTCGAATAACAGAGCAAGAACGCCCCAGGTTTGGCATGAAATTATGAGCCGGATACAACAGGTTGCAATGACTAAAAACAAAAATGCTATCCCTGTTTTATATGGCATCGATGCTATTCATGGCGAAACCTATACTGCCGGAGCCACCATGTTTCCGCAGCAAATTGGGCAGGCTGCAACTTTTAACCGGGCATTAGTTTTAAAAGGTGCCGAAATTACTGCTTACGAAACCCGCGCAAGTTCTATTCCATGGGCTTTCTCGCCGCTCCTGGATTTGGGTGCCGATCCTCGTTTTCCACGGCAGTGGGAAAGCTTCGGAGAAGATCCATATTTAATTACCGAGCTAGGAAAACAAATGATTCATGGTTATCAGGGTTTCGATAATAAGGTAGCCAATCCCTTTAAAGTTGCAGCTTCAATTAAGCATTTTTTAGGCTATCAGGTACCCGTTTCTGGTAAAGACAGAACGCCGGCCATCATTTCAGATCAAGCCTTACGCGAATATCATTTGCCACCCTTTAAAGCAGCCATTGCTGCCGGAGCCAAAACAATTATGATTAATTCTGGCCTTATTAATGGCGTCCCTGTACACTCGAGCTATAAGATTTTAACTAGTTTATTAAAAAAGGAACTGGGTTTTAAAGGCCTGGTAGTTACCGACTGGGGCGATATAGAAAACCTTTATAAAAGGGATCATATTGCTAAAGACAACAAAGAAGCGGTTATGATTGCCATTAATGCGGGTATTGATATGTCGATGATCGCCTATAACTACGAACCTTTCTGCGACGATTTAATTGCTTTGGTAAAGGAAGGAAAAGTAAAAATGGAGCGGATTAACGATGCGGTACGCAGGATTTTAACCGTAAAATACGAGCTCGATTTATTTAATAAACCAACAACCGATATCAAAGATTATCCCGAATTTGGAAGCCCCGCATTCGAACTGGCAGCGCAAAATACAGCGG
Organism: Bacteroidota bacterium; assembly: GCA_040388055.1. Lineage (GTDB taxonomy): Bacteria > Bacteroidota > Bacteroidia > Sphingobacteriales > Sphingobacteriaceae > Pedobacter. The sequence goes on along the minus strand of JAZKCO010000001.1, from coordinate 495,360 downwards.
CAGAATCTATTACCTTATTAAAAAATGCTGATCAGGTATTGCCTTTAAAAAAATCGGCTAAAATCTTAGTAACCGGACCCAATGCTAATTCGATGCGCACTTTAAATGGTGCCTGGACCTATTCGTGGCAAGGAGAAAAAGTTGAAGAGTTCGCCGGTCGGTATCATACCATTTTAGAGGCTTTGCAAAACAAGATTGGTAAAGAGAATGTCAGTTTTGTACCTGGTGTTAGCTATAAAATGAATGGTAAATATTGGGAAGAATATACCGATAAAATGGAAGAAGCAGTAGCTGCGGCTAAAAATGCCGATGTGGTTATTTTATGTCTGGGAGAGAATTCTTATACCGAAACTCCCGGCAATCTAAGCGATCTGTACCTAACCGATCTGCAAACAGAACTGGCGCAAAAATTAGCCGCTACCGGCAAAACCATCATTTTAGTGTTAAATGAGGGTCGCCCCAGGGTAATTAGTAAATTCGAAAAGAAAATGAATGCAATTGTGCAGACTTATCTCCCTGGAAATTTTGGTGGTGACGCCTTAGCCGATATTTTATATGGCGACGTAAATCCTTCGGGAAAGCTCCCTTATACCTATCCACAGTTTCCTAACGCTTTATTCACTTATTATCATAAACCATCAGAAGCTCGCGAAACAACAGAAGGTGTTTATAATTACGATGCCGATTATAACCCACAATATCCATTTGGGTTTGGCTTAAGCTATACCACCTTTAAATACAGCGATATTAAATTAAGTAGCACCACCTTAAAAAAGGGGGAAACATTAAGTATTACCGTCGACATAACCAATACTGGAAAAGTTGCAGGAAAAGAGAGCGTCTTATTATTTATTTCCGATCTGATAGCCAGCAATATCAGCCCGGATGCTAAAAGATTAAGAGGTTTCGACAAAATCGAACTTAAACCGGGAGAAACCAAATCCGTAACCTTCAAAATTAAACCCGAAGATCTTGCCTATGTCAATTCCGATCAGAAATGGGTAACTGAGGCTGGAGAGTTTTCTATTCAGCTGGCCGACAAAAAAATTAAATTCAACTACCTTCCATAATATGAATCGTTTAAAATTTTCAGCTGCTATTTTCTTTGTCTTTACCATTATTTTAGTTTCCTGTGCCTGCAAAAAAGGAACTAAGGTAAGTACTGGTGATCCTGAGATTATCCCGCCACCAGTTACCCATAGCGATGTAAGTTTATGGTTAACCAAAGCCGATAAATCAGCCTTGCTGCAAAAACAAAATATAGCGCTTAATTTTACCTCGACAAATAATGGCAATACGACGATTGAGGTCGACCAGGCACAGGTGTTTCAAACTATAGATGGATTCGGCTATACTTTAACTGGCGGAAGTGCTTCATTAATTAATAACCTCGGTAATACAGAAAAAGATGCCCTGCTTAACGAATTATTTTCAACCAACGAAGATGCCATAGGGGTAAGTTATTTACGAATAAGCATTGGCGCTTCCGATTTAAGTGCTAATGTGTTTACCTATAATGAGCTCCCAAATGGAAAAACGGATATAAATCAGGATCATTTTTCTATCGAACCGGAAATGACAGACTTAGTTCCTGTTTTAAAGAAGATTTTAGCCATAAATCCAACCCTTAAAATTTTAGGTTCACCCTGGACAGCCCCAACCTGGATGAAAACAAATAATGCCTATAAAGGGGGAAGCCTAAAACCCGAATACTACCAATCTTACGCCAAATATTTTGTAAAATATATCCTGGCCATGAAGGCCGAAGGCATACCCATCGATGCCATTACCATACAGAACGAGCCGCTGCACCCAGGCAATACCCCAAGTATGTATATGGAAGCGGCAGATCAAGCCATTTTTATTAAAACAGCTTTAGGTCCGGCATTTAAAGCTGCTGGCATTAACACAAAAATTATCGTTTACGATCATAATGCCGACCGGCCAGACTACCCAATGGCAATTCTAGCCGATCCGGCTGCGAATCCTTATGTAGATGGCTCGGCATTCCATTTATATGGCGGGAATATTTCGGCTTTAACTACGGTACATAACGCCTATCCAAATAAAAATATTTATTTCACGGAACAATGGGTTGGCGGGCCCGGAAATTTTGCGGAAGATTTAAAGTGGCATATCTCGACCTTAATTGTAGGCGCAACCCGTAATTGGAGCCGGAATGTTTTAGAGTGGAATTTAGCCGCCGATGCTAATTATAATCCGCATACGCCAGATGGAGGTTGTACCACTTGTTTGGGCGCGCTCACTATTGCGCCGGCAGTTAGCCGGAATGTGGCTTATTATGTTATTGCTCATGCATCTAAATTTGTTAGGCCTGGTGCAGTCCGGATTGGATCGACATTTAATAGTACATTAAGTAATGTTGCATTTAAAACAACTGATGGGAAAAAAGTACTTATTGTAATGAATACCAGTTCGAACGAACAGGTATTTAATATTAAATATGATGGAAAAATAGTAACCAGCACATTGCCTGGAGGCGCTGCCGGAACTTATGTATGGTAAAGCTTTCCCAGGCTGGCAAACATTTTAACCCAGTTATTGTTGAAATAAGCATGAAACGATACCAAAGTTTAATAGGGTTATTGCCTGTTGTATTATTGGCTTGTCAGAACAATACCAATAAAAGTGTTTTAATTGATGCTAAAGTAGATCAGCACTGTTATGTCTATTCGAACAATAAAGATAGCGCTTCGTTAACAGTAACGACCAATGGTCCTAATATCTCTGGTAAATTAGCCTATTACCTATTCGAAAAAGATAGCAATACCGGAACGATAAAAGGCGAGCTGAGGGGCGACACTTTAATTGCCGATTACACTTTTAATTCGGAAGGTATAGAATCGGTTAGGCAAGTGGTGTTTCTCAAAAAAGAGGGAAAACTATTATCGGGCTTCGGAGAAGTTGTAGAAAAGGATGGGGTAACGAGATTTAAAGATCTTTCAAAGTTAACCTTTGATAATTTGCTTCAGTTTACTCCGACAGCTTGTAAATACTAAAAGAGCCGCTGTAATTGAGCGACCCTTTTATTGTTATTTATTTCTTCTTTGCAATAGCATCCCATTGCGTAACTAACTTGGTATAATAATCGATATAGGCTTGATTTTCTTCATTAGTTAGCAGGTTTTTCCAGTTGGAAGCAACTTTAACCCATTCGATATATTTAGTGTTTACCGCTTTAATTTCCGTTGCATTTTTGCTCTTTAAAGCGGCAATATATTCCTGCTTTAAGGGTTCAAATTTAGCGAATCCTTCATTTACTTCTTCACTCGAAAACTTTGGAACCTCAATTTTAGTGTCGGCTGTAATGGCTGCAATTGGAATATTACCGCTAGTGTTTGCAGCTGTTAGGCTAACCGAATCTTTGCCAGCAGCTACCGCAGTAGAGTCGCTTTCGGAACCAGGCGTTCCTTTTTGGTTACTTTGACAAGAAATAATGGTGCTGGCAAACAAACCAATTGCCAGCATAGAAAACAGTAATTTTTTCATGTGTATATTATTTTTTTCTGCAAAAATACTGAAAAATTCCAAAAGTAGAAGCTATCTGAATTTGATATTAAAATTTTTCAAATCTCTCCCAGAAGCCATCTACCGGTAAGGGGGCAAAAATGGTAATTTGCTCTTTTTGTACGGGATGAACGAATTCTAACTTTCTGGCATGCAGACAAATACTTCCTTTTCTACTCCCACGAGGGTAACCATATTTGTTATCACCTACAATGGGACAGTTCATGGTCGAAAGCTGAACTCTTATCTGATGCGACCGGCCAGTTAGTGGATTTACCTGTAATAAATAAAAACCGCCAAGCTCTCCGATCAGCTTATAATCCAATTCGGATCTTTGACTGCCAACAACTTCTTTAGAATAAGCAGTAACCACGTTTTTATTGGGATTTTTGATTAACCAGTGAACCAGGTTTCCTTCCAGCCTTGCAGGCTTATTACGCACTACTGCAAAATAGGTTTTACATACTTCCCTATTTTTAAAGATGGCATTCATCCGCTCTAAAGCTTTACTGGTTTTAGCAAATAAAATAACACCACTTACTGGCCGGTCCAGCCGATGGATAACTCCTAAAAATGCCCCGTTTGGCTTGTTATACTTAGCAGTTAAATACTTTTTTACTTTTTCGTCTAGGGGTTCATCGCCAGTTTCGTCGATTTGTACAATATCGCCCGAGCGTTTATTAACTGCTATTAAATGGTTGTCTTCGTATAAAATATCGGAATCGCTAACTGACATTTTTTATGGGTTCCTTGTTTTGAGTTGTGGGTTATAGGTTTCGATTTTAGCTTAATATTGCTCTTTCTCGTTCGGGAAATCTACCGCTTTCACATCTTTGATATAAGCTTGTGCGGCGCCCAAAATTCCATCGTATAAGTTTATATATTGTCGTAAAAACCGGGGTTTAAATCCCTTTGTTAGTCCAATCATATCGTTAACAACCAGCACTTGCCCATCGCAGTTCGGGCCTGCACCAATACCAATTGTCGGAATATGTACACTTCCGGTAACCTCTTTCGCCAGTTTGGCGGGTATCTTTTCTAAAACAACGGCAAAGCAACCTGCCTCTTGTAAAGCTAAAATATCGGTTTTCAATTTATTAGCCTCCTCTTCGTCTTTTGCCCTAACGGTATAAGTCCCAAATTTATAAATAGACTGCGGTGTTAAGCCCAGGTGGCCCATTACTGGTATCCCGGCAGTAATAATTCGCTGTACGGATTCTGCTATTTCTGCACCGCCCTCTAACTTTACACCATGTGCACCAGATTCCTTCATAATCCGGATTGCCGAATTTAAAGCCTCTTTAGAATTACCCTGATAACTCCCAAAAGGCAGATCGACCACCACAAATGCCCGGTTGGCGCCACGCACTACCCCTTGCGCATGGTAAATCATCTGATCTAATGTTATTGGAAGCGTTGTTTCATGGCCAGCCATTACATTCGAAGCAGAATCGCCTACCAATAAGACATCCAGGCCAGCATCGTCCAAAATAGTTGCCATCGAATAATCGTAAGCGGTAAGCATAGCAATTTTTTCTCCGCGCTGCTTCATTTCGTGCAGAATATGGGTGGTTATTCTTTTTATTTCCTTGTTTACAGACATCTCTTTTGTTTTGTGAAACAAAATTAAGTTTTATTATTGAAATATGAGTTATGGGATTTGAGATGGGAACAAGGCGCAAGGAATAAGCAGCAAAGATTAAAGGCTAAGGCTTACCGACTATTTTTTAAAAAAATTCTTGAAAAACCCTTGAAAAAAATTACCTTTGTATCCTGAAATGAATGAATTCGGTCAGGTTTCTTTTTCCACCCCCAAAAACGGCATAACCGTTATAAAATTTTATTCCATTTTACCCAGTTTTATCTCTCTACTCCTAAAGAAGGTAGTTTTTACTTTTAATTCTTATTGTATTACCCATGACTAACTACACCAAGTTACCCGCTATTTTGTTATTGGCCGATGGCACTGTTTTCTATGGCAAAGCTGCCGGAAAAATCGGAACGACAACAGGCGAAATTTGTTTTAACACAGGCATGACAGGCTACCAGGAAGTATTTACAGATCCATCTTATTTTGGACAGATTATGGTAACGACTAATGCCCATATCGGCAATTACGGTATCCATAAAGATGAAACAGAATCGGGCTCTATAAAAATTGCCGGGCTGGTTTGTAAAAATTATAATATTGTTTATAGCAGAAAAGAAGCCTCAGAGTCTATACAGGATAATTTTCAGAATGAAAACATCGTTGGTATTTCGGAAATCGACACCCGAGCTTTAGTTCGTCATATCCGTAATAAAGGGGCAATGAATGCTATTATTTCTTCGGAAATTACTGATCTTCAGGAATTAAAAAAGAAACTGGATGCCGTACCAGCCATGGATGGCTTAGAACTCTCTTCACAGGTATCGACCACTGTGCCTTATTATTATGGCAACCCCGATGCAAGTTATAAAATTGCCGCTTTAGATTTGGGGATTAAGAAAAACATCTTACGTAATTTCGATAATAGAGATACCTATGTTAAGGTTTATCCGGCCAAAACCACATTCGAGGAAATGGATCAGTGGGGAGCAAATGGTTATTTTATTTCTAATGGCCCCGGCGATCCGGCGGCCATGCCTTATGCCATCGAAACTGTAAAGGCAATTTTAAAAGCCGATAAACCATTATTTGGAATTTGTCTGGGCCATCAGCTATTAGCCGAAGCCAATGGCATTGGTACAATGAAAATGTTTAATGGCCACCGTGGATTAAATCATCCTGTTAAAAACATCATTAAAGATCATTGCGAAGTAACGTCTCAAAACCATGGTTTTGGTGTAATCCCAGACGAAGTTAGAAAATCTGATAAAGTAGAAATTACACATATTAATTTAAACGATCAATCTATCGAAGGTATTCGCGTTAAAGATAAAAAGGCATTTTCTGTCCAATATCACCCCGAGTCGTCTCCTGGCCCGCACGATTCGCGTTATTTATTCGACGATTTTATCGATTTAATAAAAGGCGATTTAGTCTGGTAGACATTTATCCGATAAAATAATTCTCTATTCCTCTAAACCTTCTTATATTTATCCTCATGGAGAATAGAAGTGTCATTATTAGCGTAAAAAACCTGGTCAAAAATTACGACGATTTTAAGGCGGTTCAGGGTTTAAGCTTCGACGTTTTCGAAAATGAGATTTTTGGTTTACTAGGTCCAAATGGAGCTGGAAAAACAACGACCCTCGAAATTATAGAAACCCTACGTCAAAAAACTTCAGGAGAAGTTATAGTCGATGGTTTTTCGGTCGACAAAGACCCTAGTTCAATTAAACGTATTATTGGGGTTCAGCTACAGGCAGCGGGTTACTACCCCAATCTAAATTTAGTAGAATTGCTCGAGCTTTTTTCGGGTTTATACGGAGTTAGCGTTAAACCGATGGAGATGTTGGCAAAAGTAAGCCTGCAAGACAAAGCTAAAGCTAAATACAAGGCGCTTTCTGGGGGGCAAAAACAGCGTTTTTCTATTGCAACTACATTAATAAATTCGCCCAAGATTATATTTCTAGACGAGCCTACCACCGGTCTCGACCCACAGGCCCGTAGAAACTTATGGGATCTGATTACCGAAATCCGTGATCTCGGAACTACGGTTGTCATTACCACTCATTATATGGACGAGGCAGAACAGTTATGCGATCGTGTCGCTTTTGTAGAACGCGGACAAATTATAGCTTTAGCTACTCCAGACGAATTAATAGACAATCTGGTTGCCAGTGGCTTTGAACGTAAAAAAGAAGTAAAAAGAGCCAATTTGGAAGATGTTTTTATCCACTTAACCGGAAAGGAATGGCGGGAAGATTAATTTTTTGAACCCCAAACATTCCAACCCTCAAAACAAAAATTAGCAATGCAAGCACCTTATAGCCACACCAAGGCAACTCTAGCTTTAGCCAAAGCAAGTTTCCGTTCCATTATGCGCAGCCCTTCTGCCGTAGTTTTTACCTTAGCCTTTCCACTTATATTTATATTGGTATTTGGTTTTCTCGGGGGCGGAGGAACCAAAATAGATGTAGCCATCTCGCCAAATTCGGACCTGCAAAATCCGGTAATCATGGCATTAGAGAAAATTAGTATCGTCAAACTTACCAAAAATGACAACCTTGTTAACATTAACGAAAAATTAGAAAAAGGAAATTATGATGCCTTAATTACCGTCGAGAAAAATAAAAATGGAGTGCCGGCTTATTTTACCAATGTTAAATATACTTCGGCATCGTTAGATAAAGGATATATCCTAAAATCAGTTTTAAACGAGCTTACCTATAATTTAAATACCCAAAACATTAAGCCAACCGTTACCGAAATAAGAGCAAGCACCGTAACCGGTCGCCTTTATCGTACCATCGATTTTATTCTGCCTGGTCAATTAGGTTTTTCATTATTGAGTACCGGAGTTTTTGGCACCGCGTTTGTTTTTTTTAGCTTACGCCAGAATCTGGTTATTAAGCGCTTTTTTGCAACTCCTGTAAAACGAGCCAGTATTGTCTTGGGTGAAGGAATTGCGCGGATTGGCTTTGCTTTATTGGGTGCCTTGTTTATTATTTTAATCGGCTATTTCTGTTTCCATTTTACCCTTATTAATGGCGCGGTTACCGTAATTAATATGCTCATCTTATCGACAATGGGGGTTATTGTGTTTATGGGCTTTGGGTTCGTCGTTTCTGGCATAGCAAAAAGCGAAAGCACAATTCCACCAATATCAAACATTATTACGTTACCACAGTTTCTATTATCGGGTACATTTTTTAGCATAGATGCCTTCCCTACTTGGCTGCAACCTATAAGCAGGGCGCTGCCACTTACTTATTTAAACGATGCCATGCGCAAAGTAGCTTTCGAAGGCGCAAGTTTATGGGATGTAAAACATCAGCTACTGATTATGTTAATTTGGGGTATCGGAATTTATGCGGTAGCCGTTAAAACCTTTAAATGGGAATAAAAATGAAAAACATTTCTATTATTTCTGCAAGTGTTAGAAATGGCCGTAATAGCCATCGTGTAGCACTTTACTTCAAAAAATACCTGGAAGAAAATCAGTTAGCTGAAGTTAAAATTATTGATCTAAAAGATTACAATTTTCCAATTTTTGAGGAGCGACTTAGATTTATAGCTAAACCTACTGCGGCTATGCTTGGGTTTGCGGCAGAGGTAGACCAGGCCGACGGGATAATAATCGTAACGCCAGAATATAATGGCGGCTATCCGGCGAGTTTAAAAAACGTAATCGATTTATTATATGCCGAGTGGAAGCGCAAGCCTGTGGCTATTGCAACCGTTTCGAACGGTCAGTTTGCCGGCTCTCAGGTGCTTACTTCCCTGCAGTTTAGTTTATGGAAAATCGGTGCTTTAACCATTCCGGCGATGTTTCCCGTTGCAACTGTAGAAAAGACCTTCGACGAGCAGGGCCACCCAAACGATGCTGCAACAACCGATAAAAGAGCAGCAGGCTTTATAACCGAGTTAATCTGGTGGATTAACGCCAAACAAAAAATGAGTTCCGAATAATTTTCACAGCTAAAACAATCTAAAAATGACAACAATTAATCCTTATTTAACCTTTAATGGCAACTGCGAAGCAGCATTTACTTTTTATAAATCAGTTTTTGGTGGCGAATTTCCTTATATCGGTAAATTTAAAGACATGCCACTCGAAGCCGGTCAACCAGCTGTTCCAGCAGCCGAAGGCGAAAAAATAATGCATGTTTCTCTTCCAATAAGTAAAGAAACCACCCTTTTTGGAAGCGATAGTTCTGAAGCTTTTGGTCAGGCTACCCTTATCGGCAACAACATCTCTATCTCTATTAATACCGAAAGTACAACCGAAGCAGATCGCTTATTTAATGGGTTATCGGCCGGCGGAAAAGTAACTATGCCTATGAATAAAACTTTTTGGGGCGCCTATTTCGGGATGTTTACCGATCAATTCGGCATTAACTGGATGATTAACCATGATGAAGTTGAAAAACAATAATCCTGCTCCTAAAAAACCCGCTTCCATTTCTATAATTTAAAAATTATTCTAACTTTGAAAATTCCCTGGCTAATTGTACTTTTTACACTAAGGGTATTTTTTAATTAAAAGCAAAATAAAATGAGTTTAATAATTGATGTACATGCAAGGCAGATCCTCGATTCGAGAGGCAACCCAACCATTGAGGTTGAAGTAATTACAGAAAATGGCAATATGGGCCGTGCAGCAGTACCGTCTGGTGCAAGCACCGGCGAACACGAGGCTGTAGAGCTGCGCGACGGTGATAAAAAAACCTATATGGGAAAAGGGGTTTTAAAAGCCGTAGAAAATGTAAATACAACCATTGCCAAAGCATTACAAGGAGCTGATGTTTTTGAACAAAATCTGATTGATAAATTAATGATCGATCTCGATGGTTCGGAAAACAAAGGTAATTTAGGTGCAAATGCTATTTTAGGCGTGTCGTTAGCCGTTGCAAAAGCTGCGGCGCAAGAAAGCAGACAGCCATTATATCGCTACATCGGTGGCGTAAATGCAAATACCCTGCCTATTCCGATGATGAATATTATTAATGGGGGCTCTCATTCTGATGCGCCCATAGCCTTCCAGGAATTTATGATCATGCCTGTTGGCGCTACCTCATTTTCTGAAGCTTTACGTTGGGGAACTGAGGTTTTCCATAATTTAAAAGCCATTTTGCACGACCGGGGCCTATCGACAGCCGTTGGCGACGAAGGTGGTTTTGCCCCAAAATTTGACGGTACCGAAGATGCTATCGAAACAGTGTTAAAAGCAATCGAAAAAGCAGGTTATAAACCTGGCACCGAAATTTGCCTGGCCTTAGATTGTGCATCGTCCGAGTTCTATAAAGATGGAAAGTACGATTATACTAAATTCGAAGGGAGTAATGGCGCGGTTCGTTCTAGCGAAGAGCAAGCGCAGTACTTAGCAGAATTATCGGAGAAATACCCAATTATCTCTATCGAAGATGGAATGGACGAAAACGATTGGGCTGGCTGGAGGTTATTAACCGAAAAAGTTGGCCATCGGGTTCAATTGGTAGGCGACGATCTGTTTGTAACCAATGTAAAACGTTTACAAACAGGAATCGATACCCATACTGCAAATTCAATTTTAGTAAAAGTTAACCAGATTGGTTCTTTAACCGAAACAATTAATGCAGTTAGCCTGGCACAAAGCAATGGCTATACTTCTGTAATGAGCCATCGTAGCGGTGAAACAGAAGACACCACCATTGCCGATCTGGCAGTTGCCCTTAACTGTGGTCAGATTAAAACCGGCTCTGCTTCCCGTTCAGACAGGATCGCAAAGTATAATCAGCTATTACGTATTGAAGAAGAACTGGGTTCGGCCGCACGCTTTATTGGCAAAGATTTTAAATACGCAAAAAAATAAGACTGTAATAAGTTGAAAAGCATAAAAAGGTCGCTAAAAATTTAAACTTTTAGTGGCCTTTTTTATTTCAAAACCTTGCCCAACAATAATTTGTTAACAAGTGGATAAAAGCATTTGCAAAACAGTTGAAGATTTAAAACCTTCGGATGTTTTTATTTAATTATATTTACCTGTTATCTTCGATTATGAAACATTTTTTAGAATTTCTGCGCAATAAATATTTTTTAACCACACTGGCTTTTGGCGTATGGATGTTATTCTTTGATAAAAATGACATGATTTCCCAATATGAATATAGTTCGGAAGTAACTAAACTAAAACAAGAAAAAGATTTTTATCTTCAACAAACAGCTGCTGTTAAAAAAGACCTTACAGAACTAGACAGTAACCTGAATACTGTCGAGAAATTCGCCCGCGAAAAATATTTCATGAAAAAAGATAATGAAGATGTTTTTGTGATTGTTAAAAGCAACGACAAGTGATCCGTTTAAATTAGATACGAATGAAAAAAATTGCGTTATTTTCTTTCTTTTTAATGATCAGCATTTCCGCTACCCTATCTCAGGAATTACCCAATTTAAAACATATTAAGCTCAATAAAAACACACACTATAAAGATATCGAGCCTGTAGTTATCAAGGTAACCAATTACTTATTTGCTACTCCTTTAAATGACAAGAACGACTCCCGGCGCGAGGCAGGTCAGTTTTTAATGCGATGGATGAATGGAACTCCATACAACACCTTTTTATTGGAAGAAAACCAAACCCGTTTTTTCGATACTGATGCCGAATTAATGCTGATCTACATGGCAGGCTTAACAAAATTTACACTAGAGCACAAAACAGTAACCATTCAAAAAGAAAAAGTTTTAGGGGCTTTACAATTGGTACTCCCTTATCTGGATAAACAAACCAATAAAAAATCCTGGTCTAAGGAACTCTGGCAATTAATGGATTCTTATCAAAAAGGCAGACTGGAAGAGTTTTTAAAATAATCTTCGGTTTAATCTCAATAGCCAAATTTGGGTAATGCGAGCTTGTATTTTACCACGATAATTCTTAAAGTAAAAATAAAAGCAATAACGACAATTTTAGCTACATCTGCTTTTAGGTTAAAAAATAAGAGCCCAAAATAAAGAACACCGCCCAATATACTGGCAGTAGCGTATATTTCTTTCCTAAAAATAAGTGGAATAGTATTTAAGAGGGTATCTCTAATTATTCCCCCAAAACAACCTGTAATTGTGCCCAATGCAACACAAATACCAGGGCTTAACCCAAAAACAATTCCCTTTTGTACACCTACAAGCGTAAATAAACCCAGGCCAAGCGAATCGAACAGGAAGAGTGTGACCTTAAACTTTTTAATATGGGTTTTAAAATAGATGGTCAATAAAGAAGTGACTAAAATGAGCAGACAATAGTTAACATCGCGCATCCAGGCTACCGGGGTATCTCCGAGCAGCAGGTCTCTTACGGTACCGCCACCTATCGAAGTAACGAACGCAATAATTAATACCCCAAATGGATCCAAACGTCGTTGCATGGCAGCAAAGGAGCCAGAAATAGCAAATGCAATTGTGCCCAATACTTCTATTACATAGGTTGTACTAATATCCATTATATTTCACCATTTCGTTTTCTTAAAAACCACTCCATACTTAATAAAATTAAGATCAGCCCAAAAAGCCACTTAAAGTTAATCAATTCTTCGTAAGTACGGTCTTCATAAGTGATGGTTTTAATCTGATCATTCTTTGCCAATTCGTCGGCCAAAAACAACAAATTCGATGGCATAAACATCTTTCCATTGTTTTGATGCGCCATAGTATAAAGCAATTGATGATTGGCCGTTGTTTGCTGATACTCCGTAATCAAAGCATTAATGTAAAAAGCCCCTGTTGCGCTGTAATGCTTATCGCCCAAATTTGTCGTGGCCACATAGCTATAATTCCCTTCGGGCAAATTGCCGGCATCTAAACGGTAGGCCGTACCCAACTTAGAAAAGACATAATTAAATAGTTTTCCATTGGCTGCTCTTATCTTTACCTCAACTTCGGCCGAATTAACAGGCTCGTAGGCATCATTATATAAATTAGCATTTAAGATAATGGGCTCGCTTTCGTCGAAAGTAGCTTTACTGGCATATACTTTAAATTTTCGCTTATCGTCTTTTACAGTAAGGTATTGAAGCGTCTTCGATACTAACTCGTCGAGTAAAGGTATATTTTGGGCTTCTTTGGCCTCTTCAAGCTTCCATTTCCAGAGCCCTTCGCCAATTAAAAAGCCTGTTTTCTTTTCATTACTATTAACGAAAAATAACATCGGCGTTGGTGTAGTCACTTTTCCTATCTTCTGGTTTAATACGGCCGAATAATCAACATTCGCGGTAAGGGCACCAAAAGGTGCAAGTAACGGATCGTATTCGCCCAATTGCTTAATCGCAGTGGCATCGAGGTTAAACAGGCTAAAAGTTGGATTTACATAAGGAAATATTTCTTGAACCGTATTTCCACTTTGGCTCATTTTTACCATTTCCTGGATTTCATTAAACTTCCCCGTATTACTTTGGGTACCCAGGATATACCAAAGTGCTATTTTAGCAGACCTAGCCCGGTCGATAAAATTCGAAGCGGTATTATTAAGTGCTGGAAGCTGGTATAATATCGCTAAATTATACGCATTAAGCTTTACCTGCGCTAAATCATCAGCCAGTGCTACCGTTACTTCATAATGCTTATTTTGCTCGATTGCATGTTTTAGCGTAGCAATATCCGGATGTGGCGCAGCCGCGGCCAGTAATATCTTTTGCCGGGCATCAATAACTTCTACAAAAATGGTTTGCGTATTATTTTTTGTTGTGATTTCGTTCTTTACGGCCGAAATGGCAATCGTGTATTTTTGGATTCCGATTTTATGGGCATTTAGTTTAATCGGAATATTCTTAGTAAAGCTGTTCGAATTAAAGTTTACATTTTCTGTTTTTACTTTTACTCCATTTTCCAGAACCGATAACTGGGCTGTTTCACCGCTGGCCTGGAAGGCCTGAACCTGAATATCTAAAGTAAATTCGTTATCCAGATAAACCAGGTCGTTATAATTTATATTAGCAATAACTACATCTTTTTTGGGAATGGTATCGCCCAGGGCTATGGTGTATACCGGTGCTTTTAATTGCTTTAAATCGTACAATGGGTTTCCGCCGCGGTTAAAAATACCGTCGCTTGCTATTATTACTGCGCCAATATTACGGTTTAGCAATTCGTTATTTAGTTGAGAAATTAAAGCCGAGCCATTACTTAAACGGCCTCGATTAGTAAAATCCAGTACAGATTTTACACTATCACTAAAACTATACGTTCTGACTTCATATTTTGAGGAGAGCTCGGCTGCCAGCTTTTGCATATTTTTCTGATAGGCCTGCTCGTCAAATCCTGCTGCTTTAATTTGTGATATGGAAAGCGAATTATCGTGTGCTAAAATAATAATGGGTTTTTCTGGAGTATAAGATAACTTCTTAAACAATGGAGCAAACAACAACCAGCAAATTAAGGTAATGGTAACTGCACGAAATAAACCAAGCGTATAAGTTAAAACCTTACTTAAGTGCTTATTTTTTCTATACAATATCCAGGCATATAAGACACCTGTTAACACGCAAGCTAAGAAAGAAAGTATCGAAGGAAACGTGAAAAAATTGATCATCTGTTAGCGTTTTCGTTGCTCGTTAGGTTTAAATTCTAGACTTTTGACTCCAGACTATAAACTTACAGCATTCCGCCGCAAACGGATAAAGTTTGCCCGGTTACATAAGCACTCATCTCGGAAGCCAGAAATACGCAAACATTAGCAATGTCTTCGGTCTCGCCTGCACGTTTTAAGGGGATAGCAGCTTCCCATCCTTCTACAACTTTCGGGTCTAAAATTGCTGTCATTTCCGTGCGAATAAAACCCGGAGCTACTACATTGGCCCGAATATTTCTCGAGCCCAGCTCTTTAGCAACAGACTTGGTAAAGCCCACAATCCCTGCTTTAGAAGCAGCATAATTTGCCTGACCTGCATTTCCAGTAACCCCCACTACAGAGCTCATATTAATGAAAACACCTTTACGAGCCTTCATCATCGGTTTAGAAGCAGCTTTAGTGATGTTGAAAACTGATTTCAAGTTTACATTAATAACATCATCCCATTGCTCTTCACTCATCCGCATTAACAAACCATCTTTGGTAATTCCTGCATTGTTAACCACTATATCTATCGAACCAAAATCGGTAATAATATCATTAATAAGCTGTTCGGCTTCATTAAATTTCGAAGCATCAGAGCGATAGCCTTTTATTTTAGTACCGAAATTTTGTAATTCTTGTTCGAGTGCTTGTCCCTTTTCGACCGACGACAAATAAGTAAAAGCTACGTTAGCACCGTGTTCTGCAAATTTTTCGGCTATTTTTCGACCTATTCCTTTTGATGCGCCAGTAACGAGCGCTGTTTTTCCTGCTAATAATTTCATAAGATAAAGATAATACTTATTGGTTAATTGTTTAACTGTTTAATTGCTTAGTCGTTGTTTGTTGTTTAACTAGCAACTTGTTTGGTTCATTAGCTAGTTAACAATTTAGCTTGTCCGTTTAACTAGCTGTCCTTGTCCTGTCTAAAGACTAATTACTAACTACTAAAGGTTCCTGCTGACTTAAACAATGAAAACTTCCCAGGCCCCAGATAATAGCTGTCGAATCGATACCAATCACTTCCCGATCCGGAAAAGCTTTCTGAATAATTTCCAGGGCAATTTTATCATTTACATCGCCAAAAATGGGTACAATAACCGCTGCATTAGCGATGTAAAAATTGGCATAGGAAGCTGGTAAACGAGTATCCTCATGAATTACTGGTGAGGGCATTGGCAATTCGATAATTTGTAATGGCCGACCATCCGGCAATCTCATTTGCTTTAGCAACTGCAGATTCTCTTGTAGTAATAAATAATTTTCGTCTAGCGGATTCCGCTCTACCACCGTAAGTACAGTGTCTTCATTTACGAAACGGGTAATGTCGTCGATATGTCCGTCGGTATCATCGCCCACAATGCCTTCCCCTACCCACAAAACCTGTTCGGCACCATAAAACTCTTTCAAATAGGTTTCTATTTGTGCTGCACTTAAATGTGGGTTTCTGTTTTCATTAAGTAAGCAGGCCGTACTTGTTAAAATTGTTCCAGCTCCATTAAATTCTACAGAGCCCCCCTCCATTACTATATCTGCAATAAACAAAGGCAAGTTAAAGTGTCTGGCAATTTTAGTCGGGATTACATCGTCCAAATCAAACGGCGGATATTTGTTTCCCCAGGCATTATAACCCCAGTCTACAATGGCTTTTTCATTCTCTTTAACAACAAAAGCCGGGCCATGATCACGGCACCAGGCATCGTTAGTTTCGTTAAAATAAAACTCGATCTGGGTTAAATCGGCATCGGCATTTTGCAAATGAGCAATAGCATCGGCTTTCATCGCTTCATCTTTAACATTGATCCGTACTTTTTCGCCTTTTGCAACAGCTTTAATAAACTCGCAATACGGCTTATAAATGGTTTCTATTTTACCAGGCCACGACTCTTCTTTATGCGGCCAGCTTAACCAGGTAGCTTCGTGCTTTGTCCATTCGGCTGGAAAAGAATAACCTTGTTTTTTAGGGGAATTTATGGAGTCGGGAGTCGGGAAGTCTGATTGATTTTGAGCTTTAGTAGAGTCGGGAAGTCCGGGAGTCGGGAAGTCTGATTGATTTTGAGCTTTAGTAGAGTCGGGAAGTCCGGAAGTCGGGAAGT
>JAZKCO010000001.1:0-478469 GCA_040388055.1 Bacteroidota bacterium | reverse complement strand
AAGTCTGATTGATTTTGAGCTTTAGTAGAGTCGGGAAGTCCGGAAGTCGGGAAGTCTGATTGGTTAGGTATATTATTTTTATCGTGTTCAGCCATTATTTTAATGATTTTATTAGCCCGTTTATCATCACTAAAACTTCCTCGCAAAAGTTATAAAGCATTAAAAAACGTTCTTCTGGTAAATATTCTCTTCTCTTTGCTAAATGCAAACAAGCTACAACTTCAACATCCGAGCGTAAGGCATAGCGAAGGAATCTAATAAACTCAGCATTACTTTGTCCGGTGCTCCCCTCCGCAATATTCAAACAAATAGAGTCGGCAGCCCGTTTTATTTGTGATGTTAACACATACATTTCATCCTTTGGAAAGGACCTAGCAAGTTGATTAATGTGATCAGCTAAGTCTAATGACTTTTGCCAAACGTTAAGTTTTTCAAATTTAAAAGCCATAGCTATGTTTTAAATCGGGATGACTTTGTTTCACAAATTTACAAACTTTTTACTCAAATTTTATCTTCCAATTCCCAACTTTCCCAACTCCAAACTATAAACTTTTCCGACTCCCGACTATAAACTTTCCCGACTCCCCGACTCCAAACTATAAACTTCCCGACTCCCCGACTCCAAACTTTTCAGACTCCCCGACTCTCCAACTATAAACTTTCCCGACTCCCGACTATAAACTCCCCGACTCCCAACTATAAACCTTCCCGACTCCATTATTCTTCATCAATAAATCTTTTGGTAATTGGCAGATAGGAATCGATCCTTCTATCCCTTAAAAAAGGCCAATGCTTACGCATATAATCTGTTTGATCCAAATCCAATTCTACCACTGCTGTTTCTTCCTGATCATGGTCGGCTAAATAAAGAATTTTACCCTGTGCATTCGTTGCAAAACTACCGCCCCAGAACCTCATTGCCCCGTCTTGTTCAAAACCTACCCGGTTAACACTTACTACTGGCACCCCATTTGCCACGGCATGCGAACGTTGTATCGTTTGCCATGCATTATATTGATCTTTATTAGTTTCCTCGTCCTGGTCGGTTGCCCAGCCAATTGCCGTAGGATAAAATAGGATGTCGGCGCCCATTAATGCAGTAATACGGGAAGCTTCGGGATACCATTGGTCCCAGCAAATTAAAACGCCAATTTTAGCAAATTTAGTTTCAAAAACTTTATAACCTAGATCGCCTGGCGTGAAGTAAAATTTCTCATAAAAAGCAGGATCATCTGGGATATGCATTTTACGATACTTCCCTAAGTAAGTACCATCCGCATCTAAAACGGCGGTGGTATTGTGATACAAACCTTGAGCACGTTTTTCAAATAGAGAAGCAATAATAACTACGCCCAATTCTTTAGCAATAACCTGCAGCGCATTAGTTGATGGGCCCGGAATAGCTTCCGCTAAGTCGAAATTATCATAATCCTCCACATCACAAAAATATAATGAAGTAAACAATTCCTGGAGGCAAACAATTTGAGCTCCCTTTGCAGCTATCTCTCTAATTTTAATAATTGCTTTAGCTAAATTTTCCTGTTTATCTTTAGTACAGCTCATTTGTACTAAACCGACTTTTACTTTACTCATCCTTAAAAAAATTATCTTACAAAGTTAGTGTTAAATTTGAGAAGTGAGAAGTGTTATAGGGTATGAATTATGGCGTTTCGTTGTTATTCGATACTAAACACTTTGCACCTTGTTAGGCTAAAGATTAAACAAACGATATTCTTCCTGCAACTCGAAAAGGCATTTTGCGCATAGACAGCCCTCGTATAGCTCGCTAATATACTGCACCTCATTTATGCTCAATTTTACCGCGCTACATTGGCACTTGGCATAAGCATTCGCCTTACATTCGATGGCAGAACCACAACGCTCGCATGGAATAATTTCGTGCTTTGTCATTTCGCTGGCAAATATAATAAACTAATAGTCTCTAATCGATATTATAAGGTGGCAAAGAAGCAGCGGTAAATAGAGAACAGTAAACAAAAAAGGAGCATGATGTCTCCATCTTACTCCTTCCTTTTTATTATGAAAACTAAAAACTAGCCAGAGCAGCTAATGCAACCTTCTTCCATCGAGCAAACCGGACCGTCGGTAATCTCTTCTGCAACCTGATCTTGTGCAATTACATCGGGTATAACTGCCTCGATAGCCTTACCACCCTGGTTTTCTACAGTAAATTTAACAGCTTGAGAAGCCGCCTGGGTACGCAAGTAATACATTCCTGTTTTTAGGCCCTTTTTCCAGGCATAGAAATGCATTGAAGTTAATTTTGAAGTATTTGGTGCATTGATAAACAAATTGAGCGATTGCGACTGACAGATATAAGCTCCTCTATCGGCAGCCATATCTATAATATTACGCATTTTAATTTCCCAAACTGTTTTGTAAAGTTCTTTAATATAATCAGGAATTTCTGCGATATCCTGAATAGAGCCATTGGCTAAAATAATTCTATCTTTCATTGCCGGGTTCCATAAACCTAAGGAAACCAGATCTTTTAACAAATGTTTATTTACCACTACGAATTCTCCGCTCAATACCCTTCTGGTATAAATATTCGAAGTATAAGGCTCGAAACATTCGTTATTACCCAAAATCTGAGAGGTTGAAGCAGTTGGCATTGGTGCAACCAGTAACGAATTGTAAACACCGGTTTTAACGACACGCTTACGTAAACTTTCCCAATCCCAACGCTTACTACCCGGTTTAACATTCCACAGATCGAACTGGAACTTGCCTTTCGAAAGTGGCGAGCCTTTAAAGCTTTCGTAATGGCCATTTTTTACCGCTAAATCGGCCGAAGCAGTCATGGCAGCAAAATAAATGGTTTCGAAAATATCTTTATTCAATTCTTTGGCGGCATCGCTTTCGAAAGGAAGGCGCATTAATATAAAGGCATCGGCTAAACCCTGTACACCTAAACCAACCGGACGATGGCGGAAATTAGAGTTTTGTGCCTCTATTACAGGATAATAGTTATGATCGATAATTTTATTCAGGTTTAAGGTAGCCTGATAAGTTACATCGTATAATTTCTGATGATCAAATTCGCCATTAATCACATACCTTGGTAAGGCCAGCGAAGCCAGGTTACAAACCGCAACTTCATCTTTTGAAGTATATTCTATAATTTCTGTACACAGGTTAGAACTTTTAATAGTCCCTAGATTTTGCTGATTAGACTTGCTATTAGCGGCATCTTTATACAATAAATAAGGAGTTCCGGTTTCAATTTGAGCATCTAAAATGGCAAACCAAAGCTCTTGTGCTTTAATCGTTTTACGGGCTCTACCTTCTTTTTCATAGCGGGTATAGAGTTCGTTAAATACTTCGCCATGGCAATCTGCTAAACCTGGGGCTTCGTCTGGAGAGAATAAGCTCCAATCGCCATTATCTTCTACACGTTGCATAAATAAATCGCAAATCCAAAGTGCATAGAATAAATCGCGGGCGCGCATCTCTTCTTTACCATGGTTTTTGCGCAGGTCTAGAAAAGAAAAAATATCGGCATGCCAAGGCTCCAGATAAATTGCGAAAGCACCTTTACGTTTACCACCGCCCTGATCTACATAGCGAGCCGTATCATTAAATACTTTCAGCATCGGAACGATACCATTACTGGTGCCATTTGTACCTCCAATATAAGCTCCTGTAGCGCGAATATTATGAATACTTAACCCAATGCCCCCAGCGCTTTGTGAAATCTTAGCCGTTTGCTTTAAAGTATCGTAAATACCTTCGATGCTATCGTCTTGCATAGTTAATAAAAAGCACGACGACATTTGAGGTTTTGGAGTAGCCGCATTAAATAAAGTCGGCGTGGCATGTGTAAACCAACGCTCGCTCATTAAGTTATACGTTTTAATGGCACTATCAATATCCGCTTTGTGGATTCCGACAGCTACACGCATAAATAAATGCTGTGGCCGTTCTACAATCTGACCATTTACCTTTAACAAATAAGATTTTTCCAATGTTTTGAAGCCAAAATAATCGAAACCAAAATCCCGGTCGTAGATAATGGTACTATCTAAGATATCGGCATTTTCTTTAATCACTTCCCAAACATCGTCGGCAATAAGTGAAGAAGGTTTATCTGTTTTTGGATCGATGTAAGTGTACAGCATCTCCATTGTTTTCGAAAACGATTTTACGGTATTTTTATGCAAATTAGAAACTGCAATTCGCGAGGCTAACAGGGCATAATCTGGATGTTTTGTAGTTAAAGATGCGGCTGTTTCTGCGGCGAGGTTATCAAGTTCTGAAGTGGTAACACCATCGTATAAACCTTCGATAACCTTTTTGGCGACATCGATAGGATCTACTAATTCTACGTTAAAACCATAACATAACTTCTCTATGCGGGCAGTTATTTTATCAAACTTTACCGCTTCCTGGCGGCCATCTCTTTTTATTACAAACATATTTGATCAGATTTTAGATTTGAGATGTGAGATTTGAGACAAATCGAACATGTTAAATCTTATAATTAGTATTTTATTTTTTTGTTACCGGTTATGCGTTATAGCGCTGGATTTATAGCCAGCGCTTTTTTATCCTTTAAAAATCGTCGTCTAACGAAAAAGCTGCTGCTTTATCTTCAGTAGAAGTAAGCACTCCGCTTTTCTGATAATCGCCTACCCTTTTCTCGAAGAAATTAGTTTTTCCTTGTAAAGAGATCATTTCCATAAAATCGAATGGATTGGTTGCATTGTAAATTTTTGTATAACCTAGCTCACCTAACCACCTATCGGCAACAAACTCGATATATTGGCTCATTAATTTTGCGTTCATCCCAATTAAGGCAACCGGTAGTGCATCGGTAATAAATTCTTTTTCGATTTCTACTGCATCTCTGATAATTCCATGAACCGCTTCCTGACTTAGTTTATTGCTTAACATGCTATACAATAAGCAGGCAAATTCGCAGTGTGAACCTTCATCTCTCGAAATCAGTTCGTTGCTAAAGGTTAAACCTGGCATTAAGCCACGTTTTTTTAGCCAGAAGATAGAGCAGAAGCTCCCGCTAAAGAAAATCCCTTCTACCGCAGCAAAAGCAACCAGGCGCTCTGCAAAAGTTCCGTTTTCAATCCAGCGCAATGCCCATTCTGCTTTTCTTTTTACGGCAGGAACAGTGTCTATTGCATGAAATAAGCGGTCTTTTTCGTCAGGGTCTTTAATATAAGTGTCTATTAATAAAGCATAGGTTTCGGCATGAATATTTTCCATCATAATTTGGAATCCATAAAAACAACGGGCTTCCGGTAATTGAACTTCACTCATAAAGTTTACCGCAAGGTTTTCATTCACAATCCCATCGCTGGCAGAGAAAAACGCTAAAATGTGAGAAATAAAATGTCTTTCTCCGTCGTTTAAATTATCCCAGTGTTTCTGGTCATCTGATAAATCAATTTCTTCTGCCGTCCAAAAACTTGCTTCACTCTTTTTATACATTTCCCAAATTGCAGGATACTTAATCGGTAACAGGACAAAACGGTCCTTATTTTCCTTGAGTAATAATTCTTGTTCTTGTTGCATAAGTTTAATTTTTAACGTTTAGAAATCGTATTTACCGTTTTGAATAAAATAGAATTTAAAAGAGTGTAGAAAATTCTATAACTTGATATCAAAACCTTTAACCTAAAAATTTCATCAAAATCAATCCGCTAACAAACATTATCTAGTTTTAAAATCGCAGAAAACGTTTAAATTTCAACGCGTTTCAAATAACTAAATATTAAGTACTTAAATAATATTAGGAGTGGTTTCTTTTAAAGAACTTTGTTTAACAAATATAGAAGTTGGGGGATTTTTTGCCATACAAAGTTGTTAACATCTGTGCATATCTGAGGTCGATTTTCATCAATTTTTCGTCAGAAACAACACGGAAAAAAGCTAATTATTTCTTTTTAAGCACTTACAGAATCAAAACAAGTGTTAATAATTTAAAAAATTTATCTCGGTTAACCGGATATGTATTTTACTTTAATACATAAGCAATTTCTACTCTTGCATAACCTAAACGATAAATACCCAGCGCTTTAGCTGCGCTTTGTGATAAGTCCAGTTCAAATTTTTTACTGAAAGGTCCCCGATCATTAACTCTAACGATAACACTTTTTCCATTATGTAGGTTTTTTACACTTATACGTGTTCCAAAGGGTAGTTTGCGATGGGCAGCAGTTAATTTGGCTGCCCGGTATCTTTCGCCACTAGTAGTTCTGCGGCCTTCAAATTTTTTGGCGTAATAAGTAGTGTAGATTTTTTTTACTACGGTATCTGGCGCTTTAACTGAGGCAATTTGTGCATCTGCACTAAAAGCCATCAGGCATAAGAACAGCAATAATTTCATAGGCAATATGACTTTTTTTAGTGGTAAGCTAAGTGACAAATATACAAAATGGGATTGCATAACAAGTTAGCTCTCTAGTAAGTACGTCTCTTTTAAAGGTTTAGCTTTATATGTTGGTTCAGAAACATTTTGGAAAGCCCAATTATTTTAAGATATTGGTATTAAATATAATGCTCCTATGAAAAAACTCGCTCTTCTATTGTCGTTGATGGTTATCCTTTATGGTTCCGTTTCGGCACAAAAAATCAAAATTAATGTTGTTCCAAACGACACCAAAATTTACGAACTCTTAACTGGTGGCACAGAAAACCTGCTGGGCACCGGATCGGCCGAAATAAAAATTAACAAGGACTACCCTATTAATTTAATTTTTAGGAAACCTGGCTACAGACCTGTTACTAAAGCTTATCAAAGGGTAAAAGGTGTAGAAGTTAAAAAAGAAGAATTCGTCGAATTAAAAGAACGCATGGTAACCTTAACTGCCGAGCCTTACGATGCCAAAATATTTGCCAATGGCGTAGAAGTCGGCACAAAAAAGGTGTATGTTTTTATCCCCGACAACAATTCCATAACGCTAGAGGTAACTAAACCGGGTTATTATAAAAAAACAAAAACCTATTATAACCAGGCTGGAAGAGATATCCCACCTATAGACGATATTATTGTACTCGAAGACCGTGCGCTAAAGTTAAAGCTCGTCCCCAACGATGTCCAGGTTTTCGTGGATGGAAAAAAATTACCTGATCACTCGGATGAAGTTATCATTCCTAATAAATCCAGTATCAATGTAGAATATAAGAAAGAAGGTTATGTACCTGTAGAGCGTACTTATTATAACAAAGAAGGCATGCCACAAACTCCTCTTTTCGAAGCTGTAACCTTAAAAGACAGGGTGGTACGCATAAACACGACACCTGCCGATGCCACCATAAAAGTAGATGGAAAGTTGGTCGGTAACGGAGAATACGCTATAAAAATACTTGATGGTGCTTGCGTCGAGGTAATTGTCGAAAAGCCAGGATTTGTACGCATGGTAAAAAGTTTTTGCAATCAGGATAATATGCAGGCTCCCCCAATTAACGATCACTTTGCTTTAAAGCTCGACGAAGCTTATATTTCCTCCATCCAAAGCGATCAGGCGAATGTTAATTTTGCCATCGGCGCTAGCACAACACGGTCTCCGGAAGATGCCTGGAAAGTTATGAATCAAATCGTTACCAATTATTTTGATGTGATCGAAATGTCGGATAAAGAAACTTCTTATATCAGAACCGCATGGTCTATTAAAAACTTTGCAGATAATACCGTTCGGACCCGAATTATTGTGAAACCAGGAAATACCGGGTCTTCGCAATATGTGGTAAAAATCCAGACCGAAGCATCGGGTGCGGCTAATACTGCTGCTAAAGAAGACGAAAAATTTAAAGAATGGGGCAGACTACTTAATACCTATAAAGATGTGATTAGCGAAATGCAATCGAGATTACGCTGATAAATTATTCCCGAATTAACTTTTTTTCGCCGGTACAAAAATCATCGATATAGAGTTTACACAGTGACGGGTATTTTTAGCGGTTAGCCCTTCGCCAATAAAAACATGCCCTAAATGTGCATTACAATGGGCGCAAACAATTTCGGTTCTTTGTCCGTCGGCATCTGGTACACGTTTTACTGCTCCTTTTATTTCATCATCGAATGATGGCCAGCCACAATGGGCGTCGAACTTCGAATCGGATTTATATAAGGGCGAATTACAGCGTTTACAGATATAGGTGCCTTTTTCGTTAAAGTTATCATATTTACCAGTACCTGGATATTCCGTTCCTTTATGAACAATTACAGCCTCTTCTTCCTTGGTTAATTTATTCCATTCCATTTTTGTTGATGTTTTAGTCGGAGATACTTTCTCCTGTTTTTGAGCACAGGCTGCAAAGCTTGTTAAAAACAACATACTTAACAGCATTAAAGTTTTATTGATCATATCGATTTTATTTATTGATAACTCATATACGATTTATCGCTCCTGCTGGTTTTGCTATACAAATGTAATTATTTAACCCGCCTTGTTATTCATCCGAACGTAAGGTTTTATACCGACGGATATCTTCAAAATAAAAAACCTCGCAGGTCTCTTGAAGGCCTGCGAGGTTGCTTATATGAATTCAAAAGAACTATTTCTTTAATAACCTGGCCATGGCTTCGCCAATTTCGGCAGGGCTTTCTACCACAGTTATCCCACATTCGGCCATAATTTTCATTTTTGCAGCAGCAGTATCATCAGCGCCGCCAACAATTGCTCCGGCATGTCCCATTCTACGTCCGGCAGGTGCAGTCTGACCAGCGATAAAGCCTACTACTGGTTTGGTGCCATGAGCTTTAACCCAGAGGGCAGCCTCGGCTTCCATTCCACCACCAATCTCGCCAATCATAATAATACCTTCTGTTTCCGGATCATTCATTAATAGCTCGACCGCTTCTTTAGTCGTGGTACCGATAATAGGATCGCCACCGATACCAATTGCCGTAGTAATACCTAGACCGGCTTTCACCACCTGGTCTACCGCTTCGTAGGTTAAAGTGCCCGATTTTGAAACCACACCAACAGTACCTCTTTTAAAGATGAAACCTGGCATAATCCCAATTTTAGCTTCGTCGGCTGTGATAATACCCGGGCAGTTTGGCCCGATTAAACGGCAATCTCTTCCAGTAAGATAAGATTTTACAGCAATCATATCTTTTGTCGGAATACCTTCAGTAATACATACAATTACTTTAATACCAGCCTCGGCAGCTTCCATAATGGCATCTGCAGCAAAAGCAGGCGGTACAAATATAATAGATACATTGGCGCCAGCTTTATCGACCGCATCTTTAACTGTGTTAAATACTGGTTTGTTTAAGTGCGTCTGACCGCCTTTACCAGGAGTTACCCCCCCAACAACGTTTGTACCATAAGCTATCATCTGCTCAGCATGGTAGGTACCTTCATTACCAGTAAACCCCTGAACAATTACCTTCGAATCTTTATTAACTAAAACACTCATTCTATCTATTTTTTGTGCAAACTTAAGTTAATTGAAATGGATTGTCAAATGCAAGGGGCAATTTTGGAAAATTAAAACCAAAATGATTAAATTTATACTTATCCTAACCTAGTCAAATGAGTAAGATACCACTTCCATCCTGTATTTTTATTTGCTTCCTCTTTTTTATTGGAACTCCGAAAGCCGTCTTTTCACAAAACATTGATACCAGTAAGTACATCCTTCAAAACGATATCGATGTTGCAAAAGAAGAGCCCGGCACACATAAGGGCGGGGGCAAAACCATTGGTTTTAATTTTTTTGGAGCCGCAAAAGACCTTAAAACAGTTTTCAGGAAAAGAATTTTAAAGCCTGGTTCGGCAATAGGTTATCATTTACAAAAGGAAGACGAAATTTATTATATCCTTAGTGGAACGGGAATAATGAAAATGAATGGCAAAAGCTTTACCGTTAAGCCCGGTGATGCCATTTTAACCCGCCCGGGAAGTTCTCATGCCATTGCACCAGACCCAACTAATGATTTGACTATTTTGATCGTTTACGGGAAGAAATAAGTTATTTTAACTTTCCTTAAAAATGATCTTCTTCGGCTTTTTCTATAGCTGCTGGCCTTATCGCATTTAAATATTTCTGCTGATCAAACTCATTTTCGCTCTTAGCAATTACAATGGTGGCAATTCCATTGCCTATCATATTGGTAATGGCCCGGGCCTCGCTCATAAAACGGTCGACCCCTAATAAAATAGCAATATGCTCTACAGGCATAATTTTTAAGGCCACAAGTGTGCTTGCCAAAACAATAAAGCCGCTCCCCGTTACCCCAGCTGCCCCCTTAGAGGTTACCATAAGCACGGCCATAATAGAAATCTGCTTCCCCAAAGAAAGATCGATACCAAAAACCTGAGTTAAGAAAATCACGGCCATAGCCAGGTAAATAGCTGTCCCATCTAAATTAAACGAATAACCTGTCGGAATAACCAAACCCACCACAGACTTATCACAGCCAATAT
This sequence comes from Bacteroidota bacterium, assembly GCA_040388055.1. Taxonomy (GTDB): domain Bacteria; phylum Bacteroidota; class Bacteroidia; order Sphingobacteriales; family Sphingobacteriaceae; genus Pedobacter. The sequence continues at coordinate 468,048 of JAZKCO010000001.1, read as the reverse complement.
CTTCCATTTTTTTCATCATACTGGGCAACACCGATTCGGACGATGAAGTTCCCAGTACAATTAATATTTCCTGGCGGATATATTTTAAATATTGCCATAAACTAAATTTATAATAACGGCAAATTGCATTTAACACCACAAAGATGAACAGAAAACAAGTTAAATAAACCGAGCCCATGAGTTTGGCCATAGGCAGTAATGTCCCTAAGCCATATTTGCCAACACTAAATGCCATTCCTCCAAAAGCACCCAGGGGGGCTACACGCATAACCACCTTCATCATGTTAAATAAAACTTTGGATATTTTATCGAAAGTGCCCAACAAAGACTCGCTCTTATCTCCAAGTTTACTTAAACCATAGCCAAACAAAATGGCAAAGAACAAGATCTGTAAGATTTCGCCTTTAGCAAAAGCTTCGAAGATATTGGGGGGAATAATATGTGCTATAAACGCTAGCCAATTAATTTCGCCGGCCTGGGTAGCATAAGAAGTTATTTTGGCCACATCACCTTGTGGCACTTCAACACCTATTCCTGGCTTCAGGATATTAGCAACCATTAATCCGATGGCAATAGCCAAGGTGGTTACGATCTCGAAATAGAGAAGAGCTTTACCGCCAACACGGCCCACTTTTTTCATATCGCCAATATGGGCAATCCCTAAAACAATAGTAAAAAATATGATGGGCGCAATTAACATGCTAATCATGTTAATAAAACTCTTGCTAATGAGCTCCGCATAAGGAGCAAACCCGGGGTAAAGAATTCCAATTAAAACACCAAGCGCTATCGCAACTAAAACCTGAAATGTTAAATTAGCAAAGATCTTCTTCATTTACATTCAATTAGAATTGAAATATATAACTATTTTTTTTACGTCACTATTATTTTTTAACGAATAGTATAAAAATCATTAACATTAGATAAAATAGAATAAGTAGTTCGTTATATCTTAATTCGAATTAGGAAAAACAATATCTTTGTCGAGCATACCTATTTAAAATGAGGAAATATTTTTTCATACTTACTTTAATCGTCTTTACCTTAACAACATTTCAAGCCTGTAAAAAGGAAGAAGTTAATACACAGGAATTTGTTAAGAATCATATTATAGGGAAATGGCCTTTAAAGGCCCGTACTGAAACCACCTATAAAGATGATATAATTATTAGCGATACTACTTTCAAATATCCACCCACTGATACCTCGACTGCTCCTGTCGACACCCTGTTGTTTACTGCCGATGGAAAGTACACGAAAAAAGGAGTAACGGTTAATTATACCATCGATGCGAGTGGCGAGCAGATCAACTACGATACCAGCCCGCCGAGCAGTTGGAAAATTAAGTATTTAAGAAACACGAGTATCATTTTAACTCAGGAAAGAACCGAAAAAATTGGAACCGCCAATTTTCGTTACTACATAGAAGAGCAACTTATTAAATAGCCGAATTCCGGCAGCAATCGCCGCTACTTGGCTTGCCTACCTTTGCTAATCATTAGACTTTTATTAGACTTTGGTCAGAGTCTGGTCAGAGTCTGTTAGACCCTAACCCTAATAAAAGTCTAACAAAAGTCTAATAACAGACTAGGTAAGGGAGAACAGGACTCGAACAGTGCTGCCGCTTCTATTAGCGAGCGCTTTAAATAAGCCTGTTAATGAAGTTATGGGTTATGGGTCTGGGTTCATAACCAAGCAACGAACAACGAAAATTACGCTTTTGTTATCCCTACAGACGAGAATTGTAAATCGTACAAACGCTTATAATAGCCATTAAGTTTTAGCAACTGCTGATGTGTCCCCTTTTCTTTGATTTCGCCTTTATCTAAAACCACAATTAAATCTGCTTTTTGAATAGTCGATAAGCGATGGGCAATTACAATAGATGTACGGTTTTGCATTAACTGTTCGATTGCAGTTTGAATCATCATTTCCGTTTCGGTATCGACCGATGAAGTCGCTTCGTCGAGCACTAAAATTGAGGGCTGATAAACCATTGCCCTGATAAAAGAGATAAGTTGCGCCTGACCGGCAGAAAGTGTAGCGCCACGCTCCATTACATTATAATGATAGCCACCAGGAAGACGTTCGATAAAATCGTGAGCCCCTACTTTTTGAGCAGCTTCGACCACTTCATCAAAAGTAATTGCCGGGTTATTAAGGGTTATATTATTAAAAATCGTATCCGAAAAAAGAAAGACATCTTGCAAAACTGTAGCAATATGATGACGTAAGTAGCCTAGTTCGTAATCTTTAATAGCTACGCCATCGATCTTGATCACTCCTTTCTGGATTTCATAAAAGCGACTCAAAATATTAATGGTCGACGATTTTCCAGCACCCGTAGCACCTACAAAAGCAATAGTTTGTCCGGCCTTTACTTCAAAAGAAATATCTTTAAGTACATACTGATCGTCGGGGTTTTCTAAATCCTGATTGTAGCTAAACCAAACCTGCTCGAAGCTAATTGCACCCTTCATTTTTGCAGGGGCATAAGTTCCGGTATTGCTCGTTGTTTCTTTTGTATCCAAAACCTTAAACACGCGTTCGGCTCCTACCATCCCCATTTGCAGGGTGTTAAACTTATCGGCCAGTTCTCTAATTGGTCGAAATAGCATATTAATAAATAAAATAAAAGCAGTAATTGTTCCGGGTTGCACCGATAGGGGCTTTGCCAACACACTTTTAGCGCCATACCAAATTAATAAGCCCAACGATAAGGCCGAAATAAGCTCGACCACAGGGAAGAAAATCGAATAATACCAATTAGAACGGATATTAGCATCACGGTAACGGGAGTTAATTTTTTTAAATTTTCGATACTCCTGTTCTTCGCGGGCAAAATATTGAATAATAGAAATGCCACTTATGTGTTCTTGGAGATAGGTGTTTAAGTTAGCCACCTCGGTTCTAATTTCCTGAAAAGCAACTTTAATAGCTTTTTGAAAAACACGGGTAGCAATAATTAAAAATGGAATGGGTAGCAAAACTACCAGCGTTAATTCCCAATCGATATAAAACATAACCGCCATAATTACAATAACCTGTAATAAGTCACCAATCATGGCAATTAAGCCTTCGGAAAAAATGTCGGCAATGGTTTCCAGATCCGAAACAGTTCTGGTAATGAGCTGGCCAATAGGAGTCTGATCGAAATATTTTAACCTCAAACGGCTGATATGGTTAAAAACATTAATTCGAAGGTCTCTAATTGCAGATTGGCCCAGCGTATTGGTTAATAAAGTCTGACTATATTGGATTAAGGATTGTAGCAAAAGTAAAACAACCATCAGGATTGTCATTTGTACTAAGCCAAAATAGTTTCCTTCTAAAATAAAATGATCGAGCGTATACCCGATTAACCAGGGCCTAACCGGCGTAATTGCCGCCAAGGAAAAGGTTAGTACCACCGACCAGCCAAAAATCCGACGGTAGGGCCTTACATACTCAAAAATTCTTTTGAATAAGTTCACATTAAAAGTATCTCCTGTTATTTTAGACATTTATTATTTGGTTGTTCCTAACTTTCCGACTCCCGACTTCCCGACTCCTCAACTTCCCGACTTCCCGACTCCTTAACTTCCCGACTTCCCGACTCCTCAACTTCCCAACTCCTCAACTTCCCGACTCCCTAACTTCCCGACTTCCCAACTCCCTAAACATAAGGATAAGCAACCTTTATCAAATACAAACCGCAAGCTGGTACCGACTGACCGGCATTGCTTCGATTTTTACTTTCGATAATTGTACTTACTTTATTTGCTTCGATCTCGCCCTTACCCACTAAAATCATGGTTCCCACAATTGCCCTTACCATGTTTCTTAAAAACCGATCGGCCTCGATGTTAAAGACTAAAGTATTATTTAACCATTCGAAATCAGCCCGTATTATTTTACAATTATTGGTAAATGTTTGAGTTTTCGACTTACTGAAGCAAGAGAAATCGGTAAAGTTTAACAAACCGGCTGCTGCTTTATTCATGGCTACAACATCTAGTTTGCCCTTATACAACCAAGATCGGTCTATTTTAAAAGGATCTTTCTCGAAATGAATAAGGTATTGATAAGCCCTTGCCGTTGCATCGAAGCGGGCATGGGCCTGCTCGTTAACAGCAAAAATGCGCTTAACAGCAATAGTATAAGGGAGCAAAGAATTGATCCCCGCCACCGAAGCATTTACTGTTGTTTCGGGTAAGTCGTTTAAGTTAAAATGAGCAAAAAACTGAGTGGCATGTACGCCCGCATCAGTACGCCCGCAACCCAGGGTCTCTACCTTTTGCCTGTAATAAACCGATAATGCCTTATCTAAACATTCTTGTACCGTTAAGGCATTGGGTTGTATTTGCCAACCATGATAAGCTGTGCCATTATAACAGAGTTCTATAAAATACTTTTTGCTACTCACTCCCTACAAAAATACTTATTATATTGGAATGTTGGAAAGTTGTAAACATTTAAACTCATTTTATTAAGTTTGCTTAAATATTTAACTTATGATACAGAGAATACAGTCGATATGGTTAACCTTAGCAGCATTAACCATTTGTTGTTTATTATTTATCCCAATGGTAACGTCGAATGTTGCCGGGGTCGAATTTCAGGTTATTGCCAGTGGGCTCTACCAAAAAACAGGAACCACCACTAGTCAGGTAGAAGATTCATTACCGCTTTTAATCAGCACTATTGCAGTTGCGCTGATGTGTTTCGTAAATGTTTTCAATTTTAAAAATAGAATTACGCAAAAAAGGGTCGCATTGGCGAGCATTGTACTCATTATTGGCTTATCTTTTTGGTGTAGTCAATATGCGAAAAGAATTCCTGGCGGAATAGAAAATGCCAACTATAATGTCGGCATGTTTTTACCGGTTATTGCAATTGCATTTTGCGTACTGGCGATTAAAGGAATCAACAAAGACGAAAAACTGATCAGGTCGGCCGACAGACTTAGATAAGACACGATTCGCAACTCCTTAGTTATCAATATTTTTATTGAAAAAACTATTTACTTAGCTATCAATAAAAAACCAATAATTAACTGTACCTTTGCGGCTTAATTAAAAAATGTTATAATGATAAACCCATTTAGTAAATTGGGGATAAGTGATGACGTTGTTAGTGCCGTAAAAGAGCTAGGTTTTGAAAACCCTACGCCTATCCAGGAGCAATCTATTCCTGTACTGTTAGAAGGCAATAACGATTTTGTTGGTTTGGCCCAAACAGGAACAGGAAAAACAGCCGCATTTGGATTGCCGCTGTTAGAATTAATAGACTTTAAGATCAATAAGCCGCAGGCGCTCGTTTTGTGCCCTACGCGTGAGCTTTGTCTACAGATTACAAACGACATCAAAAATTTCTCTAAAAACACGCCTAATGCTCATGTAGTTGCCGTTTACGGCGGTGCAAACATTATGCAACAACTACGCGAAATACGCAATGGCGTACAAATCGTAGTGGCCACGCCCGGCCGTATGTTAGATATCATTGGCCGTAAAGCCATCGATTTCTCTGATGTTAAATATGTCGTATTAGACGAAGCAGATGAAATGTTAAATATGGGCTTCCAGGAAGACATTAACGACATTTTATCGACCACTCCAACCGATAAAAAAACATGGTTATTCTCTGCAACTATGCCTCCAGAGGTTCGTCGCATAGCTAGAAACTACATGGAAAACCCTGTAGAACTAACCATGGGCACAAAAAATGCAGGTAATGTAAATATCGAACACGAATATTATATTGTTCGTGCCCGTGATAAATATGCAGCCTTAAAACGCATCGTAGATTTTCATCCGGAAATTTTTGCCGTAGTATTCTGTAAAACTAAATTAGATACACAGGATGTTGCCGAGCATTTAATTAAAGATGGCTACAATGCAGATGCACTGCATGGCGATTTATCGCAGCAACAACGGGATAAAGTAATGCAAAGATTCCGCGATCGCAATATGCAATTGTTAATTGCAACCGACGTTGCAGCTCGTGGTATAGATGTTAATAATGTAACTCACGTAATTAATTATTCTTTACCCGACGAGATCGAAAGTTATACCCACCGAAGTGGCCGTACAGGCCGTGCCGGTAAAACTGGTATTTCTATTTGTATTATCAATGCTAAAGAAACTGGCAAGATACGTCAGATTGAAAGAATTATTGGCAAACAATTTACCAAAGCAGAATTGCCTACTGGTTTCGATGTTTGCGAGAAACAATTATTCGCCCTGGTTCATAAAGTTCAGAATGTAGAAGTTAATGCCGAGCAAATCGACCAATATATTCCCCGAATTATGGACGAGTTTGCAACATTAACCAAAGAAGATATTATTAAACGTTTTGCTTCATTAGAGTTTAACCGTTTCTTAGATTATTACCAAAACGCCCCGGATCTTAATTCGGTTGCCGACGATCGTGGCGACCGCGGCGAAAGAGGTGAACGTGGCGCCAGAAGTTTTAACAACAGCGATTATACCCGTTTATTTATTAATGTAGGCTCTGTCGACGAATTTACTCGCGGCGATTTATTGGGTTTTGTTTGTAATAATGGTAAAATTAGCGGTAAAGCAGTTGGCAAAATCGATTTAAAAGGTGTTTACTCATTTATAGAAGTAGAAAATGCTACAGTCGATAGCTTATTCAACAACTTTAAAGGCATACAGTTTAATGGTCGTGAAGTAAGAATTGAAAAAACTGCCGACGGCGATAGCAGAGGAAGTAATGGTGGTGGCGAACGCAAACGCAGCTTCGGCGGTGGTGGCGACAGAAGACGCGATGGCGGTGGTTTTGGTGGCGATAGAAGAAGTGGCGGCGATAGAAGAACCAGCAGCAATGGCAGCGGACGACGTGAAGGCGGAAATAGTGGTGGTGGTTTCAGAGATTTCTCTGGCCGGAGCCGTGAAGATAAAGGAAGTGGCAACAGCGGACGACGTGAAGGCGGCGAACGCAGACGCAGATCTTAATTTCTGCAAATATCCTATTAAAAAACACCTCGCAGGTCTTCAGTACCTGCGAGGTGTTTTTAGTTTAAATCAATTGCTCGGTAAGTAATGCCATTTCTACAAGTGGCGAATGCTTTTCGTATAAAATAGCATATACCGCCCGACTAATAGGCATTTCTACCTTGTATTTTTTATTGATAAAATGCATACAACTTACCGCATAATAACCTTCTGCAATCATATTCATTTCTAACTGAGCAGATTTTACCGTATATCCCTTCCCTATCATATTTCCAAAAGTCCGGTTTCGGCTAAATTGAGAATAAGCAGTAACCAATAAATCGCCTAAGTATGCCGATTCCTTAATATCTCTGTCTATAGGATGTACTGCATCTACAAAATCTTTAATTTCCCGGATGGCATTAGAAATGAGCACCGCCTGGAAATTATCGCCATAGCCTAAACCATGGCAAATACCACTGGCTACTGCATAAATATTTTTAAGCACCGCAGCATATTCGGTTCCAAAAATATCGTCCGAAATATTAGTCTTGATATACCTGGTCTCTAGCAATTTTGCAAAATCAGTTGCCAAAGTTATATTGGTGCTTGCAATCGTTAAATAAGAAAGTTTGCCTAAGGCAACTTCTTCTGCATGGCATGGGCCGCTAATTACCACAATATCGGTAAGTGGAATCTTGTATTTCTTATTTAAAAACTCGCCAATAATTAAATTTTCGTCTGGAACAATGCCTTTAATTGCCGAGATAATCTTTTTACCTTTCAAATCGGTTGCAGTAACTTCTTTAAGGGTTTCCTTTAAGAAGGCCGCCGGAACATTTAAGACCACATAATCGGCCTGTTTAATAATATCCAGGATATTGCTAGAAATATTATTTTCTGGGAGTTTAATTTCTACCGAACTTAAATAATTAGGGTTATGCTTAAAGGCTTTAATATGCGCTATTGCTTCCTCATTGCGCATCCACCAGTAAATTTCTTTCGCTGCAAAATTATCAGACAACATTTTAATAATGGCTGTTGCCCAACTTCCGCCGCCTATCATTGCAACTTTAGCTATCATCTTATTTTGAATTAAAACCATCAAAATGGTAAAAGGTTTAAGGTTCTTGCCCATTGGGCATCGACCTTAAACCTTAAAGTTTAATCCAAAAATACTTAAATATTATGATTTGAACCTATCTACTTTTTAGCGTCAGCGCTAAATAGCTTATCCTTAGTTGTTTTCTCTACTTTCATTCCATCTTTTAATTTATTTTGGATGGCAGAATAAGGTCCGCTAACAATTTCCTGTCCTTTTTTAAGACCAGATTTAACAATAATATATTGATCGTCCTGAATACCGGTAGTTACCTCTGCTTTTTTTACAGTGGCTGTTTTGCTATCGTATAAATAGACAAACTGTTTTACCTTTTTATCATTCAGTTTAGATTTTTGTTTATCCATATCCTGCGAGTTTCCGGCGTTTGCCATGGGGTCGGTCGACTTATCTTTTTCGCTGGTAAATACAGACTGGATTGGAACCGCTAAACCCGTTAAAGATTCACTTTCAATATCGACTGTTGCCGAAAGACCAGGTCTAAAAGGAGAAGGCAAATCTTTTGCACCACCCTTAACTTGGCTATACGAATCGGCAATTAAACGAACTTTTACCGAAAAGTTGGTTACCTGATCTACAGACGAACTTGCTGCACCGACACTAGTCGACGAACTAGCAATTTCGGTTACAATACCTTTAAACTTCCTATCGGCAAAAGCATCCACTTCGATCGAAGCACTATCGCCAACGTTTACACGGTTAATGTCGTTCTCATTTACATCAACATTTACTTCCATAGTTGTTAAATTGGAGATCCTCATAATTTCGGTCCCTGCCATTTGCGAGGTTCCTAAAATACGATCGCCTAATTCGATCGACAACTTCGATACTACGCCATCAACTGGCGCATAAACTGTGGCTTTAGCCAAATTGGCACCAGCTTCTTTTACATTTGCACCTGATTGCTCCAGGCCAAATTTTGCACCGGTAACATTTGCTTTTGCACTCTCTAACGTTGCTTTCGCAGTTAAATAAGCAGCTTTAGCAGCATCGAACTCAGACGCAGAAATCACTTTTTTGTTAAATAATGCCACATTTCTTTTATACGTAGCCTCTGCATTTACAAAATTTGCTTGCGACTGTATCAATTGTTGTTGTGACGAAGTTACGCTTGCTTTTTGCGAATTGTAAGAAGCCACTGCACGTTCGTAACCCGATTGGAGTACATCCGGTCTAACTTTACAAAGCAACTGCCCTTTTTTAACCACATCGCCTTCTTTAACCAGAAGTTCGGTAACCTCCCCAGAAACCTCAGAACTTAATTTAACTTCTGTTTCTGGCTGGATTTTTCCACTTGCAGTTACCGTTTCTATTACTTTTTTATCGTCGGCCTTGTCTACAGTAACCTTCTCGGTTTTATCGCCGCCAATAAGGCCGGCAAACTTGGCGCCGATTAAAAGGACCAGTATTACACCAACGGTAATTAATATGTGCTTAAGTTTCATAATGTGTTTATTATTCTTTGTATTTAATTGTTGTTCGTTTAAGATTTTCTGGCGCCTTATGCTTAAAAATTAATTTGTTTACCTAAATAGTAATCGATCAGTTTAGCTCTAAATAATAAATCGTATTTAGCTTGGATCATATCAATTTCGGCTTTATTTCTATTGGTTTGCGCAGTACTGTAATCTAATGAATTTACCAGACCTACCTTATAACGCTCTTCCATTACATAATAGGCATCTTTTTGGGCGGTAAATGCATTGGTGGTAGATTGATAGCGGCTTTCGGCAGCTTTTAAATCGGCAACTGCCTGATAAATAATCTTATTTAAGTTATTTTTGGCCAATTGCTCCTGTGTTTCCGTTTGCATTAAATTAATCTTAGCACGAGTTACACCCGATCTTGCCTGTAAGCCATTAAAAATTGGGATTGATAAACTAAGCCCTAAACCCTTAGAAACGTTATTTTTTATCTGCTCGTTTAACGACGGATTGGGCGAAGTGGCATTATAGCTATAAAAATAATTAGTGCCATAACTTCCATTTAGCGATAAACTTGGATATAAGTTGCCTTTGGCCACATTTACTCCAATTTTTGCTGCAGCAGTGTTAAGGGCGGCAAGTTTAATATCCGGAAAAGCACCCAGTGCGTTGCTATAAACTTCCTCCGCATTATATTTTACCGATGGGTTCTTAAAACTATCGATATTCGGTGCCTGGACATCGTATACCGTAGCAGAAGGGATATCCATTAATTGAGCTAAAGTAAGGTAAGAAATAGACAAGGCATTATCTGCGTTGGTTACATTTAATTCTGCTGTTGCTAATTGCGATTTAGACTGCGATAAATCGGCCAGCGTTTTATTACCTTCATTTAATAATTGCTGCTGCTGATTTAACTGCTGTTTTGCAACCGTTAATTGTTCTTCGGCAGTTTTTAATAGATCTTTATTGTATAAAATCTGCAGATAAGAAGTAATTACTTGTAAAATTAAATCGTTCTTTACTTTATCTGTATTAGTGCTACCTGCTTCTAACAGGACTTTATTTTGTTTAATCTGATTAATTTTCGAAAACCCATTAAACAAATCTACACCAGAATTTAAATTAGCACTTACATTATAACGCTGGTTATTTTCGTATAAACCCGAAGCACTTTGGTTCCGGCCCCAGTTCATGCTCTGACTAACGCCCGACCTTAAAGTGGGATATACAGCCAATTTCGCTACCTTTAAATTCTCGTCTGCTAAGCTTTCACTTAGTTTAGATTGCTTAACTTGTAAGTTATTCGTTAAAGTTTTGTCTATAGCTTGTTGTATCGTAATCACTTCCTGTGCATAGCTTATTTGGCTAAATCCCGTTATAACTACTAAAGAGGAAATAAATGTGAGCCTTTTAAAAAAGCTAAAGTTGGCAACTTGTTTCATAAAAAATTTGTTTCGCAATAATAAATAAACAATTCATTGATTTTTGTAAATTCTTGGGTACACCTTTAATTTATTTACTTTTGATGATGTACTTTATTAAATCTCCACTTTTACTTAAATGGTTTTATCCCTCACTAACCTGGAACAAATCCCGCTCGGAAAAGATTATTTATTTAACCTTTGACGATGGACCTATACCCAATGTTACAGACTTTGTGTTAAATACTTTAAAAAGCTTTGGGGCAGCTGCAACTTTTTTTTGTATTGGCGATAACATTATTAAGCATCCTAGTCTTTTAGAGCGAATTAAAAAAGATGGCCATGCTATTGGGAATCATACTTTTAATCACCTAAACGGATGGGATACCGACGATGCTACCTACCTCTCCAATTTTTTAAAATGCCAGGAGCTTACACAAACCCTGCTTTTTCGCCCTCCATACGGCCGGATTAAAAAAAGCCAGATTAAGAAACTGCAATCCTTAGTCCTTAGTCCGAAGCCTGAAACCCAAAACACGCAACTCAAAATCATTATGTGGGATATATTAAGTGGCGATTTCGACGCTAATCTATCTCCAGAAAAATGCTACCAGAACGTTATTAAAAACACTGGAAACGGTGCTATTATTGTCTTTCATGATAGTTTAAAAGCTTTCGAACGTTTAGCATATACCCTTCCCAGAATTCTAAAATATTTAACAGAAAAGGGCTATCAATTTGGCACCCTTTAATAAAAATGCTTAAAACCCAAATCCGTGCCAAAACATAAAAACTAATATATAGCTATCTATCAATAGCTTATATTTTAAATCACAACTGCTAGTGTTCAGTAATGCACAAAACTGTTCAAATCCGAACACCAAGCAACTCCGCCTTTCAGACTTATTTAGATTCTCTCCAAATAATATAATGAGATACAGATGATAGCGATACGCCTGTTTTTTTTGTAAATTCGCTAACTATTCAACCAATATATTAATTAATACAGATTACCAATGGCTTTTGATATAGAAATGATCAAAAAGGTATATGCTAATTTTAACGACCGGATAGAGGCAGCTCGTCAAGTTGTAGGCAGACCTTTAACACTTTCGGAGAAAATATTATATACACACCTGTGGGATGGAAATGCAAACACCGCTTTCACTCGGGGAACAGACTATGTAGATTTTGCGCCAGATAGAGTAGCAATGCAGGATGCGACGGCTCAAATGGCTTTATTACAATTTATGCAAGCTGGCCGTGCACAGGTCGCTGTACCCTCTACGGTACACTGCGATCACTTAATTACCGCCAAACTTGGTGCCGAAATAGATTTACCACAGGCCAATACAGAAAGTAAAGAAGTTTTCGATTTTCTGGCTTCTGTTTCCAATAAATACGGCATAGGTTTCTGGAAACCAGGTGCGGGCATTATCCATCAGGTGGTTTTAGAAAATTATGCCTTTCCTGGCGGAATGATGATCGGTACCGATAGCCATACTGTAAATGCAGGTGGTTTAGGAATGGTTGCTATTGGTGTTGGGGGTGCAGATGCCTGCGATGTAATGGCAGGACTACCCTGGGAGCTCAAATTCCCTAAATTAATCGGGGTTAAGCTAACCGGTAAATTAAATGGCTGGGCTTCGGCAAAAGATGTAATCTTAAAAGTGGCTGGTATTTTAACCGTAAAAGGTGGTACCGGTGCTATTGTCGAATATTTTGGCGATGGTGCAGAAAACTTAAGCTGTACAGGTAAAGGAACAATCTGTAATATGGGTGCCGAAATTGGCGCTACCACTTCTACGTTTGGCTACGATAAAAGTATGGAACGTTACCTCCGTGCCACCAACCGTGCGGACGTGGCCGATGCCGCCAACGAAATAAAAGAACACTTAACCGGAGATGCCGATGTTTATGCAAATCCTGAAAAATACTTCGATCAGTTAATCGAAATTAACCTGGACGAATTGGAGCCTTATTTAAACGGCCCCTTTACGCCAGACTTAGCCACCCCGATCTCTCAAATGAAAGCTGCGGCAGCTGCTAATGGCTGGCCTTTAAAGGTAGAATGGGGTTTAATTGGCTCTTGTACCAATTCTTCGTACGAAGATTTGTCTAGAGCAGCCTCTATAGCCAGGCAGGCAATAGATAAAGGTCTCGAAATAAAATCAGAATTCGGAATAAATCCGGGATCGGAACAAGTGCGCTATACGGCAAACCGAGATGGTTTATTAGGTACGTTTAAAGACCTAAATGCAACCATTTTTACCAATGCTTGCGGACCATGTATAGGCATGTGGGACAGAGTTGGCGCCGAAAAGCAAGAGAAAAACACCATTGTTCATTCTTTTAACAGAAATTTCGCGAAACGTGCCGATGGTAACCCAAATACCTTTGCCTTCGTAACTTCTCCAGAAATTGTTGCAGCAATTGCTATTTCGGGCAATCTTGGCTTTAACCCATTAACAGATACTTTAACGAACAATAAAGGAGAACAGGTAAAATTAGATGCTCCAACTGGGGTCGAATTGCCACCTAAAGGTTTTGATGTAGCCGATGCAGGCTTCCAGGCCCCCGCAGCCGACGGATCTGGTGTTCAGGTATTGGTTTCCCCAACCTCGCACCGCTTACAGCTGTTGGCTCCATTTGCAGCTTGGGAAGGCACAGACCTTAAAGGTTTAAAATTATTAATTAAAGCAAAAGGAAAATGTACCACCGACCATATTTCTATGGCCGGCCCTTGGTTAAAATTCCGTGGCCACCTCGATAATATTTCTAACAATATGTTAATTGGTGCAGTAAATTACTTTAATGAAAAAACCGATACTGTTAAAAATGAATTAACAGGCGAATATGGCCCTGTGCCAGCCACCCAACGTGCCTATAAAGCAGTTGGCCTCGGTTCGGTCGTAGTTGGCGACGAGAATTACGGTGAGGGTTCTTCAAGAGAGCATGCAGCCATGGAGCCCCGCCATTTAGGCGTTCGTGCCGTACTCGTAAAATCGTTTGCCCGTATACACGAAACGAACCTTAAAAAACAAGGAATGTTAGGCTTAACTTTTGCCGACAAGGCCGATTATGATAAAATCTTAGAAGACGACACTTTAGATATTATAGGCCTAACTTCATTTACACCAGATGTGCCCTTACAAATTGTATTGCACCATGCAGATGGCACATACGATACCATTATCGTTAATCATAGCTATAATGCACAACAAATCGAGTGGTTTAAAGCTGGTGGCGCATTAAATATCATTAGAAGAGAGGCTGCAGAAAAAGCAGCGGGACTGTAATAGCGCGTTGAGAATTATTAATAAAAACCATTCCAGTAAACGGAATGGTTTTTATGTTTAAATTGGATTCAAAATAACATTCATAATGCTAAAGATCTTATAAGATACAACCAATGGATATGGGCGGAAATTTACAATCACAAGCAAAAAAGATAGCAATCGAAACCAGACTTCCCAGTCAACCCCTACAACCTTACATAGATTTCTATTACTTTATAAAAAACGATTCAACAGATTTTAAAAGCATACATTATTCTTTCCCTCATCTAGTGAATGTTGTAAGCATTTACCAACATGCAAAGTTCGAATCAGCCTTCGGGACAGCCCGGATTAGTTCAGATCCAGACAACGATTTTCTTAGTTTGCTTCAGGGAAAATGCCAACACCCACTGCGGGTTGAACTTATAGGCAAAACAAACCGCATTTCAATATGGTTCAAAAACCTTCGATTGAACCATTTTATCCGAACACCACTCGGAACAATAATGGGCAATACCACAAATCAACTGTGTGAATGGGATTCTGACCCTATATACCAAGCTTGTCTTCAGCAATGTTTTGCTACAGATAACATTGAGCACAAAGTAGCACTACTCGAAGAGTTTTTAATTGCCAAGCTCCTACCAATTTCTTTTTCTTATTTAGAAAAAGCAGCTAACATGCTCATGGATATCGACAAAGATTACAGCATTAACGATATACTAAAAGAAATCGATATCCCAACCAGAACTTTTAATCGACATTTTAAAGAAGCCTTAGGAGTTGCTCCAATCGAATTTCAGCGCATTGCTCGATTTCGACATTCTGTAAACAATAAATTGTTTGATAAGGAATTCAAAAAGTTGACAGCAATAGGTTATGATAGCCACTTTTACGATCAGTCTGATTTCATTAAAATGTACAAAAAGCTGACGGGTTCAAATCCAAAAGCGTTCTTTAATACCGTGAATAGACTGGCCAACGATAAACTTATTCTCCAGTTCGTGAAAGAATAACTTGGCTGAAAAATACAATTTTGGCGTTTCGTATATGTGTTTCTTTATTAAAAAAAAGATGAAATTTAAACGTTGCTTATTTTTCCTGTTTCTTTCGTTATTTGCTACGAATTGCGTTAATGCGCAAGAGAAGCTTGTGAATATGTATGATTCTGCCCAGGTATATTACAAAAAGAAAGATTTTAAAAAGGCTGCTTACTTCTACGACGTTTATTATATCGAACAGCAGAAAGCGGAAAGTAATTATGATACGTATTATGCCGCAGTTGCAGCAGCCCATGTTGGAAATATGGATCGAGCAAAATATTACTTAAAAAGATCGGCGGCAATCGGTTATGATCTTCCCAGTTACAACTATTTTGCCACCGACAAAGACAATGCGCCCTTACAGGCCTTGCCCGAATGGAAAAAATTTATTGGCGAATTCAAGCACAAGGCCGACTCTGCACAAACAATACTTAACAAAACCATAGCCATTTTAAATGACACCACAATTCGATCTACAACCGCAGTATTGGATAATATCGATTATTGGAAAAGCTTTTCGAAAAGAAATAGTGCTGAACAATTAACCAACAAGATTAAAGAATTTAACTCCTACTCTACAACCAAGAAGGATAATTTTTGGACGGTATATCATATTAAGGCCAATGATACGTTGACGATTCCTTTTCTTGTCTATATTCCACAAGGTTATAATCCAAAGGAAAAAACCTCGCTTTATGTCTATTTACATGGGGCGGTAATTAACAGGCGCAACTTTGCCAACCCAGCATATATTCCAGATGGATTGGAAACAGCTATTATGACTAAGGCCGTAGCGCAACATGCGTTTATTATTTATCCCTTGGCGAAAAAAGATTTCGGTTGGCTGTACCAACAACAGGCCTTTGAAACCGTTCTCAAGGAAATTACCTATGTTAAATCACGCTATAATATTAACGATGATAAAATTTACATTGGCGGCCATTCTAATGGTGGAAGCGGTGCATTTTGGTTTGCACTTAATCAACCTTCCTTATTTGCTTCATTCTTTGGATTTAACTACTTACCAAAGACCTATTTTGGAAATACCATTTTAAAAAACCTTAATAATACACGTACATTTTATGGGATTAGTGGCTCAGAAGACACCACATTTCCATTAGTAACCGTAAATTCTATTTATCAATATGGAATAAGTAATGGGGCTAACTGGAAAAATTTTATTCGAAAAGGATCCCATGGCTTACCATTTTCAAGTAGAGATTCGATTAACTTTATTTTTGATACTTTAGCCACAAGAAGCCGAGATCCATTTCCAAAAAAAATTGTATGGGAAACCGACAATATTAAAAACGGACGATATGCCTGGCTAGAAATTAAAGAGTTAGATACTTTGGCGGCAAAAGCAGAATGGCACCAGGTCTTAAATCCACTAGTTACTCAGGGTGGTAAAACAGCAGAAGTCAATTTTAATAAAAATAAATCGGGTGCCATTATCGCAACGACGGAAGGCAATACCATAAAGATCGAATCATCAAGAGTGAGAAAAATAAAGCTCTACCTATCCACAGCTATGTTTAACCTGAACGAAAAGATTAAAATCATAGTAAATGGGAAAAGCTATCAGAATGCCAAACTAGTTGCAGATAAAAATGTGATACTTGAAGAATTTCTAAAAACGAAAGATCGAAGTTTTATTGTAGCCAATACCCTTGAACTTACTGTAAATTAAAAACTTAGTGCAATTTGAATTTGCTCATGCTATTTAATAGGTTTCCTCTTATATTTCATCCGCTGCAATTTCATCTGTCAAAAATCGATTAATTTCTGCTATATCTTTTTCAAACACATGCAATTGAATTCCACTTATTGAAGCATCGAAAAGTGGCCTTAAGCCAGCAGTATTTTCGCCCGAAAGAAAACAATTATAACCGGCATCCTGTAGCCTGGTCATCACGATATTTGCCTCAATAGGGTTTTCAAATGTTTTGTAAACGATTATTCTATCTTCCATTTAACAAAGCTAAGTTAAATTTTGAGAATGATTTAGTCTGCGCCTAAAAAGCTGCGCCACCAATAGCCCGAATCTTTAATTGTTCGCTGCTGGGTATACCGGTCGTGATGCACCAATCCAAAACGCGCATGGTAACCTGCTGTCCACTCGAAATTATCCATTAATGTCCAGGCTAGGTAACCGGTAATATTTATACCTTCATTTTTAGCCTTTAATAGTGCCTTAAGGTATTCTTTAAAATAAATGATTCGCGCTTCATCGCTTACCTTCCCATCTATTAATCGATCGTTAAAAGCAGCTCCATTCTCGGTAATCATTATATTTTTCAAGTTTGGATAAGCTGCAAATTGTTTAATAATATGATAAAAACTATCGGCATTAATTTCCCATCCCATTGCGGTATGTGGCTGCTTTCTATGCTTTGCTTTTACTTCCCATGCCTGTAACACCGGAATAAAGGCATTGTGCTTTACCACCAGGGGGAAATAATTTTGCAACCCTATAAAATCGAAATCAAAAGTAAGCCGTTCTTTATAGCGCCATGTGGAATGACTAATATTAAATTTTTCTAACAGCTCCCAGTTTGCGGTAGGAAAGCCCATTCCAAGAGCTGGTTCAATAAATAAGCGATTCATTAAGCAATCTATATTTTTGGCTACCAATAAATCGGCCGTACTTTGCGTATAGGGAATAACTTCGGAGCAAGAAAAAGTAGTTCCAATATTAGCATCGGGCACTTCGGCCCTTACAATCCGGCCTCCATCTGCTTGTGCAATGGCAACATGCAGTACCGCATCGAAAAAATTAGTCGAACCCGTTGCTCCAGGCGCATGTATCCCAAGCATATACCCTAGCGAAGTAAAGCCAAAAGGCTCGTTCATTATTATCCAGTTTTTAACCTTATCGCCATAATTTCTGGCACATAAGCCTACAAATTCGTTAAAATCGGCATTAATACTATAGCTGGTCCATCCTCCCTTTTTAGATAAAGCTTCGGGCAAGTCCCAATGATACAAAGTAATATAGGGTACAATACCCTGCTGCAAGCACTCGTCGATTACCCGATGATAAAAAGCAATACCCTCCTGGTTAATCTTGCCTTTACCAAATGGCAGGAGGCGTGGCCAGGAAATAGAAAAACGAAAAATTTTAAACCCCAATAACTTTACCAATGCAATATCAGCTGCATAACGATGATAAAAATCGCAGGCCACCGCTGGATGATGGCCATTTTTGATTTTTCCTGAACGCTTGGCATAGGTATCCCAAATAGATGGACCCTTTCCATAAGTACTTGCTGCACCTTCAATTTGTGTAGCTGCTGTAGCTATGCCCCACAAAAAATCATTTCCAAAATCTGTCGATTTTATCATTCGTTCAATTAATTCCCCAAAATGGAAAAGCAAGATGAACTCTATGTTAAGTAATTAACAATTAGTAGCATTATTGATTGGCAAGGTTAACTTCTATCCGACCTTTGGGAAGTTTTTTGCTATTCCGATTATCCTCTTTTGCATGTACTTTACTGTGAAAGATATGGCCACTTTTGGGATATACCCCACATTAGCGATGTTTTTCAATGGAACTTTTTTATAAAAAAGTATTGATTTTCCCTTAAATAAAATTTAACAACTCTTAATTATCTAATCAATTTATATTAATTTACAACCAAAACGAAGGCTTTGAATGAAAAAGCAAAAAATTTTATTACTCGCCCTATTATCCTTTTTAACGCTCACTATCTCCTGTCAGAAAGAGCAAATCAATGAGCCTTCAATAACCTCAAGTAGTAAGAACAAAAGCGGAAAACAATTAACGAGTGTAGCTGAAAAGCAAGTTATTAAAGAACGTTTCAACCTCAACGCTAAATATCTAAAACTTGATGAAAGTTCTATTTTAAATCTTATGATTGTGCGTAGCAAGGAAGGAAAATTGAGATGGTCGTACATCGTATCGTTTCGTCCGTCTGACGGCAAGAAACAAGCTAGGCTTTCAGAAGGAACGCTTGGAAACATTTTAAACAATAAACATGTTGAGTTAATAGTATGATAACTTTTATTGAGCCACAACAACCCGCTATATGTTATGGACAGGTTAGTGGTTTATATTTTAATGACTTTCTACAACAAAACGTCATAAGAAAGGCTAACCTTTTAAATGTTGACTTTTGGGTAACTTACCTAGGTAAAGCCGCTGCAATTACTTGGAGATATGATATTAATTATAAATATTTCACTCCACCATTTGTTAACGCTGTATCAACAGCCCAAGGCGAATACACTCATCATCAGGCTGTATCTGCATGGGATATCGGTCACGTATCATGGTAATTTAAACTAAAAATTCAATATAAATAGAATGGCGTATAAATTTGGTGATGGTCCAATGGATTCCATAAAACATACAGTTAACAATGGGTATACCGGTCTTTTGTCAACAATCAATTCTGGTGTGAATTTATTGTTTTGGGAAATAGGAGCAATAATTAGTAAGAGCATTGAACGAAGCGACCTTGTTGGGAATGATTTTGCAGAAGAATTTTCTAGTAATTTATCCCCTATTTTCGGGGATTATCTAGGTTCGAAAAATCTTTCACTGATGAAATTATTTGCTGAGAAATGCTCGACATCCACTATAGGTCAGATATCTGATGCTATGGATTGGGAATATATTCCTTACTTGTTAGATTTAGAGGGAGAAAAAGCATGGCTATATTACATACAGCTAATTCAAACCGCTCGTTTAGATCCAATAGCACTAAAAAATAAAATACTCGCAAAAGCAATCGAAAATAAAATCATTGGTGATGAAGTTTTGGATCGGACAGAACTCAAATCCTTATACCGTGGTTCATGTCAATTTTATTTCGAGAAAAATGACGGCAAATTATTTCGAAGGTTATTTGAGCCACGTGCTTTAGATGATAAGGAGATTATCACTTTCTTATCAAAACAGTCTGCAAATGAACCTGTGATGAAAATATATGAGTTGATATTGGAATTCCAATCAGAAACTCATTATGTACTTAATATGCAGTTTAACATGCTGATGTATACAATTGGAGGTCATATAATTAGGCTTTCAAATAATCTAAATATTTCTATTACTGAATTAATAGACAAATGCATCCAAGAATTTGGGAACTATTTTCCCTCGTTGTTTAATAAGGAAGAACTTTCATACTGTATTAAACTTGGAGAACAGTATAAAATTTCAACTGCCATTATGGAAATGGCTGAAAGGGTTGCATGGCCTCACATCAAACTCTTACTTGAGGTTAATGATTTAGAAAAACGACATGCTATTGCCAGACAAATATTCAACAATGGCATAAATGTGCAACAGTTAAAACGTATGATCGCCAACAATTCTTTTGATTTACAAAACATAAGTAGTGGCTCTACTACACCCATAAAACGTAGTTCAGTCACTACCGAGACAAGAGATGGCAGTAATATAAACTTAATTACGGAATACTTAGTGATCCCAATTATCCATCCTGTCTATGATTTAAATCGAAATATATATAAAACTCCAGAATTGTTATCTTTTTTAACTAACAATACATATTAATTAGATTAGCAATTCATGCATAAAAAAAATTAAGAAGAACATCTGTCTCACAAGTTTTTTTCAAACCATAAGTACTTGCTGCACCTTCAATTTGTGTAGCTGCTGTAGCTATGCCCCACAAAAAATCATTTCCAAAATCTGTCGATTTTATCATTCGTTCAATTAATTCCCCAAAATGGAAAAGTAAGATGAACTCTATGTTAAGTAATTAACAATTAGTAGCATTATTCCACAGATAAGCCGATTTCCTTTAGTAGGGTTGCGGCATTAAAAGTTCGGCAAGCGCCATCCTTTAGCTTATAATCAAAATCCATTTCTCCGTCGGTAATTTGGATATCAAAATGATAGTTGCGAACTGCAGCCTGATGTATTGCTTCCAATTCGGACAATTGAAGGTCGTGTGTGGCAAATAAAGCTGGAGTTTTTAATTGAATTAACTTTTCGATAAAAACTTTAGAACCGAGAAATTTATCCCTGCTGTTTGTACCCCTTAACATCTCGTCTATTAAGACCAACGAATTTTGAGGCAAAGTTGCCTTCTCTACGTTAGTTAAAATCATTTTTAACCGGTTTAATTCGGCCTTAAAAGTAGAAGTCTGTTCGTTTAACGAATCCTTAATCCGCATATAGGTAAGCACCTCAAAAATAGATACCTTCGCTTGTTTTGCGCAAACGGGTGCCCCTGCATAAGCCAATACCAGATTGATGCCCAGGGTTCGCAAAAAGGTGCTTTTGCCGGCCATATTAGATCCGGTAATGATGTCGACCGTTGGCTGTGGCAACAAATAAAAATCGTTAGTTACCCTTTTGTGTTCGGCAATAAGTGGGTGGCCTATGGCGGTAGTTTGCAGCACAAACTCGTCGCTTAGGTCTGGAAAAATCCACTCCGGATAATTATAGCCTAATGTTGCAAGGGAAATTAATTCTTCGAAATGGCCAATCCTGTCTAAACCATTTTCTACTTTCGTCGACACTGCCTGATGCCATTCGTCGATCTTTATGCAGCACCTTAAATCCCATAACAGGAAAAAATTTAGAATCGCGCTCAGCAAAATATTTAACCTGGCATCGAAAGCCTGAATAATTTTTGCCAGTCCTTTAATCTGATCGCTTACCTTGTCTTCTGATTCGAATAAACCCTTAATATAGCTACTTTTCCAGTTCTTACCTTCCGTCCATTTTATGGCTTCGGCATAATCACTCAATAAACTGGCTGCCCCACTAAAGCCGTAATAAACAATATTTATTCTTTTTGAAAAGTAAAAAGTTATCGATGCATTTAATAAGGTTAATAATGCAATAATGCTCCATAGCTTACCTCCAACTAAGAGTGCAGCAATTAACAAGACCGTCGCAAAAATTGGCAGCAGTTTAACGTAGGTCCTTAAAAAACCCTTACGACTAAACTTTAACTGGTGGGCCAACTGGGTCTTTAACTTATTTTTAATTTGCGCTATTTTGCTTACCTCATGCCCTCTTAAACCCGCCCTAAAGCTATAAGTACGCACTATATCGATCATTACTTCCTTAACTGCAGCCTGCCTATTCAATAGTATGGTTTTAGAATTGGCAGCAATCAAATTCGCCGCTAAATGCATTCTTCCGTTTTCGGTACTACATCTGTTAATTAAGGCAAACAGCGACGATTCTCCAAAAATATCGAGATCTGCCGTATAGGGATGGCTTCCATCTTCGAAAGAAGCCCCATTGTCGTAGCTATTTTCGAGACCATTTATTAAATTCACTTCATTCTGATAAACCCAAAGTAAGTGCTTTAAAAAGTTTTCATTTTTCGCCAAGACATTTTGCTTTTTTACCACCACAATAAAAATAGCTACCGGAATAATTAAAGCGGTGCTTCCTGCCAAAATCATCAGGTTAGTACTTGCACTCACACACCATACGATAATAAAAACCTCTGCAATAAGTAGACCTACACGGATAAACGAAAAATTATCGATCTTAATTTTAATCCTTGCGATTTTAGCCGTTAAATCTGTAATTAAAGATTTGTAATTCGTTAATATTTCTTGCTGCGTTTTTAACATTATATTTGAGGGCTTATAAAATGAAGTAATGAAGATAACATTAATCGCTATTGGTAAAACTGAAGACAAATATTTAATTGAAGGTATAAACAAATATCTTAGCAGATTAAAACATTACATCAATTTTAATATCCTGATTATCCCCGACGTTAAAAATACCAAAAATTTAACAGAGGCCCAGCAAAAGAGTAAGGAAGCCGAACTTATTATTAAACAAACTAATCCTGCAGATGTTATTGTCTTGTTAGACGAGAGGGGGAAAAAACATAGTTCGGTTTCGTTTGCTAATTATTTAAACAAGCAAATGGTCGGAAGTGTGCAACATTTAATCTTTATAATTGGTGGGCCTTATGGTTTCGACGAAAGCATTTACAAACGGGCTGGCACGAGTATTTCCTTATCGGATATGACTTTTTCTCATCAAATGGTACGGTTGTTTTTTGTAGAGCAATTATATAGGGCATTCACTATTTTAAAAAATGAGCCTTACCATCATGTTTAATTAAATATGGAATAATACCCTTTTTTTCATCTTCTTAAAAAGAAATATAATGTTATCAGACAATTATAAAAGGAAATATAGGTTTAGAACCGATACTTCCAAAGAGCGCAAATACATGAAAATTGTGATTATTGTAACGCTTATTATATTAATGGTTTTATGGTATTTGATTAATTAAATCCATAAAAAAACACCAAAACGAGTTGGTGTTTCCTGTTAATGTATACTATTCGTAATAGCTATTTAAACACCTTTTTTACTGGTCATGCTAGCTTTTTTAGCTGGCGCTGATGTTTTAGCGGTTGGTGCCTTAGCATTAATTGGCTTAGCTTTTAACGTTGTTTTTGGTTTTAAGTCGACTTTATCGTCCGAGACAGCGCCTGTCGCATCTTCTTCTACCCCTGGTGCAGCTTCTGTAAATAAAGGCAGGTCTTTTAACAAGCTATACCATACCAATATTTTTTTGATATCTGAAGTATATACCTTCTCTTTATCGTAATCTGGTGCAACCTCAAGAAAAAAGTTCTTTAATGCATTGCCATCAGCCTTTGCATCAGGAACATTTTTACTTTCGGCAATTTTCCCCAAAACATCGATCAGTTTCAATTCTTGTTCTTCGCCGTATATCGTTATATCTTCTAAAGAAGCCAGTTTCGTTGTCGAAACATTGGCTACAATTTTTAATTTCTGCGCATCTAAGCTTTCTAAAACATAACCTGCTTTATTCTGACCAATCAGCTTAAATAAACCTGGTCTTCCGGATACAGCTACAATTCCTCTTAAATTCATATTTAAATTAATCTTCTATAACTTCTATTCCTAAAATCCTATCGCCCTGTCTAATTTCATCCACAATATCAACATTCTCAATAACCTTGCCAAAGCAAGTATGGTTACGGTCTAAGTGTGCTGTATTTGCTCTGCTGTGGCAAATAAAAAACTGAGAGCCGCCTGTGTTTCTACCTGCATGCGCCATAGATAACACCCCGCGATCGTGGAACTGATTTTCGCCAGTTAACTCGCAGTCAATCTGATACCCGGGACCACCTGTACCTGCTAAATGTGCTTTTGCAGGATCTTTGGAGTTTGGACAACCGCCCTGTACCATAAAATTCGGGATTACCCGATGAAAAGTTACTCCATCGTAAAAACCTTCACTTGCTAATTTTTTAAAGTTGGCAACGGCTTTTGGCGCATCATTTTCATAAAACTCGACCGTCATGTTACCTTTTTCGGTTTTAATTATTGCTTTACTCATACTAATTTTTGTGAGCGCCAAATTTAGTAAATAGAAACGATTAGCAACGCTAATAATGTATAAATACTGTTAAGAAGTTAAAATCTATATCAAATGTTGTATTTTGACGTTTTAAGCGTAGTTTTATTTTGAAAAATCATCAAGAAAAAACACATTCGTCTGGAATTTTACGATATGAATCTGAAGAAACTTAATCTTTTACTCGTATTTACCCTGCTATCTATCGTAGCAAAGGCTTCTTCAATTCTTATCTATATGGACGAAAGCCAGAAAAATCATTTAAAAGCTTATGGCATTGCTTATTGGAGCATAAAACAGCAAGCCGACGTCGATTGGCTGCTAAATTATCGCGGCGGGAGTTTTTTAGTCAAATATGTTAAAAGTGTCGAAGAAGAGTGTAAGATAAGGGGTGTTTCTTACGAGATTTTAGCTGATGCTAAAGTAAATGCTATCCTTAACGAGATTAGCAACCCCGATGTAAACATGGAAATAGTAAAGCTCGAAAAAGCACCAAAAATTGCGGTTTATACGCCAAAAAGCAAGTTACCCTGGGACGATGCCGTTACATTGGTACTTACTTATGCCGAAATTCCATACGATATTGTTTATGACGATGAAATATTAAAGGATAAATTAGCCGCTTACGATTGGCTTCATCTGCATCATGAAGATTTTACAGGGCAATATGGTCGTTTCTGGGCATCTTTCAGAAACTCTTCCTGGTACCAGGACGATGTAAAGTATCAGGAAGCAGCAGCTAAAAGAAATGGTTTTAAGAAAGTATCTGAAATGAAATTAGCAGTTGCCAAGCGGATTAAAGAGTTTTGTGCCGGTGGCGGCTTTTTATTTGCCATGTGTTCGGGCACAGATAGTTTCGATATTGCATTGGCCGCCGAAGGTGTCGACATCTGCGAAAGTATGTTCGACGGGGATGGAATTGATCAGCATGCGCAAAGTAAATTAGACTTTAACAAAAGTGTTGCTTTCAAAGACTTTAAGCTGGATACAAACCCGGAGCGGTATGAGTTTTCGGATATCGATGTTACACAAACCCGTAATTTTAATGAGAGTAACGATTATTTTACCTTATTCGATTTTTCAGCAAAATGGGATCTTGTTCCTACCATGTTAACCCAAAACCAC
Organism: Bacteroidota bacterium; assembly: GCA_040388055.1. Taxonomy (GTDB): domain Bacteria; phylum Bacteroidota; class Bacteroidia; order Sphingobacteriales; family Sphingobacteriaceae; genus Pedobacter. The sequence continues at coordinate 442,328 of JAZKCO010000001.1, read as the reverse complement.
GATAAAGTAATAAAAGGTTTTATGGGGCAAACTACTGCTTTCAGGAAAAGCTTAATTAAGCCCAGTATTACAGTTTTAGGCGAAAATAAAGGAGGAGCAGAAGTCCGTTATCTGCATGGAGAAATAGGAAAAGGGCAATTTACTTTTTATGGGGGCCACGATCCGGAAGATTATCAGCATCAGGTAAGCGACCCGCCAACTGATCTAAGTTTACACCCGAATTCTCCGGGTTACCGGCTTATCTTAAATAACGTTTTATTTCCTGCTGCAAAAAAGAAACCGCAAAAAACCTAGTTATTATTTTGCATAACCATCGCTATATAATTATATTTAGCTAACCTTATAAACCATTCTAAATTGAAACGTAGAAATTTTATTTATCTGTCGGGGCTTGGTGCTGCCGCAGCAATGCTCCCCCCTATCCCCATATTTGGGCACGAAATCAATCCAGAACAAGCATTAGAATATGTTGATCCTGCCGTTAAAAAAATTATGGCTGATGTCGCATTAAATGCTGCCCGGGCTAAGGGTGCAACTTATTCTGATGTTCGTATCGGACGGTATCTTAATCAGTTTGTGGTTACCCGCGAAGATAAAGTAGAAAACATTGTAAATACAGAATCTTATGGTGTAGGCATTCGAGTAATCGCTAATGGTAGCTGGGGTTTTGCCGCAACCGATAAAACAGATAAAGATAGTATTGCCAAGGCCAGCGAGTTGGCTGTAGCCATTGCCAAAGAAAACGCCCGGCTACAACTGGAACCCGTACAATTGGCACCTCAAAAAGGTTATGGTGAAGTAACCTGGAAGGCTCCAATAGAGAAAAATGCCTTCGAGGTTCCTGTTAAAGAAAAAGTGGATCTCTTATTAGCTGTAAATGATGCAGCCATGAAAGGAGGCGCAGACTATATCAATTCTATCTTGTTTATGGTTAATGAGCAGAAGTATTTTGCTTCTACCGATGGATCGTATATCGACCAGGATATACACCGGATATGGCCTACTTTCTTTATTACCAAGATTGATAAAGAAACCGGTAAGTTCGAAACGAGAAATGCTTTGAGTGCTCCCATTGGCAAGGGCTATGAATACCTCGACGCAAAACCGGAGAACAAAATACAGACCGCTTCTGGTATTCTTTATAAGGGCAGGTACGATATGCTCGAAGATGCTAAACAAGCCGCAATACAGGTTGGCGAAAAAATGAAGGCAAAATCGGTAGAACCGGGAAAATACGATCTTGTGCTCGACCCTTCACACCTTTGGTTAACCATTCACGAATCGTGCGGGCACCCTACCGAACTCGATCGCGTTTTAGGTTACGAAGCCAATTATGCAGGAACAAGCTTCCTTACTTTAGATAAATGGGAATCGAAAAAATTTAATTATGGCAGTAAAGAGGTAAACATTACTGCCGACAAAACCGAAATAGGTTCTTTAGGTGCTGTAGGTTACGATGACGAAGGCGTAAAATGTGGCAAATGGGATATCATTAAAGACGGCATATTGGTAAACTATCAGGCGATAAGGGATCAGGCTCATATATTAGGCTTAGCTCATTCGCAGGGCTGCTGTTATGCCGATAACTGGAGTAGTGTTCAGTTTCAACGTATGGCCAATATCTCCCTACAACCTGGTAAGCAACCTTTAACGATTGCAGACCAGATTAAAAATGTAGAAAAAGGAATTTATATTGTTGGCGACGGCTCATTTTCTATCGACCAGCAGCGCTATAATTTCCAATTTGGCGGTCAGCTTTTTTATGAAATTAAGGCCGGTAAAATTGTAGGAATGCTAAAAGATGTGGCTTATCAGGCCAATACACAGGAATTCTGGAATTCTTGTGTGGCAGTCTGCGACGAACGTGATTATCGTTTAGGTGGTTCTTTTTTCGATGGAAAAGGACAACCAGGTCAATCAAGTGCGGTATCGCATGGGTCGGCAACCGCCCGCTTTAATAAAGTTAATGTAATTAATACAGCCAGAAAAATCGGATAGAAACTATGTCAATACTAACTAAAGAACAAGCCAAAGCACTTTTAACTAAAGCGCTTAGTTACTCGAAAGCAGAACAATGCGAAATAAATCTTAGTGGTTCGGATGGTGGTAATATCCGGTATGCCAGGAACTCGGTATCAACAAGTGGTGGAATTAGCACCAACAGTTTAGTTGTTAGCTCGGCGTTTGGGAAAAAATCGGGCATAGCTACCATTAACGAGTTTGACGATGCTTCGTTAGAGAAAGTAGTTCGCAGGTCGGAAGAACTCGCTCAGTTGGCGCCAGAAAACCCAGAATTTATGTCTTTTCTAGGACCGCAAGAATACGGGCCCGATTCGCCAACTTTTTCCGAGTCAACAGCTGCAATGAGCCCTAAAGAAAGAGCCGATGCGGTACAAGCAAGTCTTAACGAGGCAAAGCAAAACAAATTAACCGCAGCAGGCTTCCTGTCGAATAGTGCGGGATTTTCGGCGATGATGAATAGCAAGGGCTTATTTGCTTATAACAAGGCAACCAATGTTGCTTTTAATATTACGATAAGAACTGAAGATGCTAAAGGCTCGGGATATGCCACAAGAGGCTATACCGACTTTAAAAAATTGAATACCAAAGCCGACACTATTGTTGCTGCTAAAAAAGCATTATCTTCAGTAACTGCTAAAGCAATTGAGCCTGGCAAATATACAGTTATTTTGGAGCCAACAGCGGTTGCTGTTATGCTCGAAAACTTATTCTTCGACATGGATGCCAGGCAGGCCGACGAGGGTCGGAGCTTTATGAGCAAACCTGGTGGCAAAACAAAATTAGGCGAACAATTGCTAGACGAACGTGTTAACATTTATTCAGACCCCTGGAATCCAGAACTACCTACTTCTACATGGGCTGGCGATGGTCGGCCACAGGAAAAGATTAACTGGATTGAGAAAGGTGTGGTTAAAAACCTCTATAGTTCCCGGTACTGGGCTCAAAAAACAGGGATTAAACCTATTCCCAGCCCAGATGCTGCCATTATGCAGGGCGGAACCAAATCGCTCGAGGAGCTGATTAAAGGAACCGAGAAGGGCATATTGGTAACCCGTTTATGGTATATTCGCACAGTAGATCCGCAAACTTTATTGCTTACCGGATTAACGCGGGATGGTACTTTTTATATAGAAAATGGCGAAATCAAATTTCCAATTAAAAACTTCAGATTTAACGAAAGCCCGATTATTATGCTTAATAACCTGGACGAAATTGGAAAATCGGAAAGAACAGTAAGCGCCGAATCGGAAACAGATTATCTGCTTCCACCACTCAAAATAAAGGATTTTACCTTTACTTCGCTGTCTGATGCCGTATAGCTATTTTAGAACTTAATCGTAAAAATTCCAGCTAACCCCAAATTTTAACAGCTTATCTGGCATAGGATAATCGTTAACGGTATAATAGCCTTTGCTAAACAAACCCTGATTGATATAATCGTATTTTAAAAAAAGGTTGGCTCGCCGTAAGCCAGCCTTTACCCATACATCGATTACTGGTTTAGTTCCGAAAACTACATCATCGCCATTATAAAACTGAGCAGCAGCAGGCGAGTAAGACAAGGCCTTATAAGCTGTGTTATACCTTATGTCGACCCCTATCTGAGTTTTCAGTACTTTAAAAAAAGTCTGATCTTTATATAAACTATTAAAAGTATAAAGCTCTGGGGTTCTTAGGAGATTAGAGCGGTCGGTTTTCTGGTAAACCACATAAGCATCTAAATGATAGCTGTTGAGTTGAAATTTCTTCCCAAGGTTAATTTTTAATAAATTTATAGCGGCCGATTCCTGTATCGGAATTATACTGTTTAGGGTGGGCCCTTTACCAAAATAAAGGTAATTATTGAGGAGATAATAAGCCGCGCTTGCGTCTAGCTTTAACTGGTCGTTAAAATAGCCAAAATACAGGTTTGCAATTTTTGTGCGATCTAAAGTGCTGCGAAGATTCCATTGGTAATGATTACCCTTATATTCGTTATAAATTTCTTCGGGCGATTTATTCTGAAGATAGGCACCCATTACAATACTTCCTGCCTTTTTGCTCAGCAATAAATTACTTTTCGCTTCATATAAAAAATCTCCGATATTTCTCCCCTGGAAAATTTGCTGCACATTTAAATTAAGGTCTACCCGGTTACTAAAGCGATAACCCAACACCCCCAGCAATGCTATGTTTTGAAAAGTGCTTTTATTCGAATCGAAGTGCACCGATTTCCTATCAATCCCATATTGTGCATAATTATAGAAATCGTGCCGGATACCAGCATCTATTTTTAATTCGTTTTTAATTACCGAATTTCCTTTAGCCCTTAAAAAAAAACTATAGATGAATTCGTTTTGAAGGTGTTTTACATTAGTCGAGTCGTGTGTATAAGTTAGATCTTTAGCCACAATAGCGGGGAATACATTGTTCACATCTTCCTCATCCTTTTCGAAGGCATAAGAACTATTGGTATAGCTTATGGTATAAGAAATTTTATTGGTTGGCAGTATATTCTGAGTGCTATTCTTTCCGGTACTATCTATGCGGCCTACAAAGTAGGTTTGTTTCATCGTAAATGAATTTTTCCTGTACAATTGTTTTGCAGTATTTAGACGGACCGATTCTGCCAGTTTATCTACCAATTGCTTATAGTTGTCCGAAAATATTGCAGCATTAAGAATTGCTCCATTTTCCTGCGCCTTTAGCGTATTAAAAATGCCATTTACCCAGATGTTATAGCGCTTATTTGGAGATTCGTACCAGGTAAATAAGACCGCACTTAAGTCGTCGCCCCGCTGATGGCTATAAGAACCGTTCGCTCCAATCCGGTTAAAATTGGCGCCAAAATTCCAATTCTTTTTAATATTTTGAGTATGCAATAATTTCAATACCTGCTCTTTTTGCCCACCATTTACGTAATATAAGCTAGTAAATGGGGTACGGGCTCTATAAAACCTCACATCATCCTGGTTTAACAGGTAATAGTCTAAAGCATGAAAGCCAGCCTCAAATCCTATTGTCTTTTGGGGGTCGAACAATAGTGCAGTTGCAGCCAGGCCCAGGTTACCGGTACCAACGGTTGGGTCTCGGGGTTGGGCTAATACGCTAAAATTTTGTATCCCTGCCAGGCCGGTATCAATTTGAAAAGTTTGGATACTATCTTTGGTAAATTTTAAGGTTGTATATCGAATGTACTTGGCATTAAAGACCACGGAATCTTTACCGCCATCTAAAGCGTTCCGCAAAGAATCCTGGACTTTTTTATTATCGTTAATATTTGTTTTTAAATCTTGTGCAAATGCATTTGTAATGCAAAACAGCAAGCTAAACGAAATTACAAATGATATTATTCTACGCATTATAAAGTAGCAATTAATTGCCCGAGGATATTCGTCATTTTAGGTTCGGCAATTGCTGCAGTCGCTAAAATTTCTTGCAGGTTAAATGGCTCAAGGGTTTCAGGAAAGCCTTCGTCTGTTAAAACGGAAATTGCAAAAACAGGCAGGCCAACATGGTTGGCTACAATAACTTCTGGTACGGTACTCATTCCTACCGCATCACCACCTATGGTACGTAAATATTTATATTCGGCCTTGGTTTCCAAATTTGGGCCTGTTACAGCAATATATACTCCCTGGTGGCATCTAATCCCTTCGGTAGTGGCAATTTTTAAACCTTGTACCACTAATTTACGGTTATAAGGTTCACTCATATCTGGAAATCGCGGCCCTAAATCGGAGTCATTTATCCCTCGTAATGGGCTTTCCGGTTGCAGATTAATATGATCATTAATAACCATGAGGTCTCCTTTTTTAAACTCAGGGTTTAGCGAACCGGCTGCATTCGAAACGAATAAGTATTGGATTCCCAATGCTTTAAGCACCCTAATCGGAAAAGTAATTTGCTGCATCGAATAGCCTTCGTAATAATGTAACCGGCCTTGCATGGCAACCACTTTTTTACCCTTTAATAAACCAAATATTAATTTACCAGAATGAAATTCTAAGGTTGAAATTGGAAAATTTGGAATACTTGAATACATCACACTGTGCAACACTTCAATTTCTTTAACTAGGCCACCAAGTCCGGTACCTAATACGATCCCAACTTCTGGCTCAAAATCGCCTATTTTACGTTTCAGGTACTCGACCGATTCTTTTAGTGTTTGCAACATAGTTCAATATATTTTCGTCAAAGGTAAATTTATCTTTTGTCGCCAGCTCTATTTCGATGGGCAACCAGAATATCGGCAAATTTAACAGTAAATCTTTTAAATTATCACTTAATAAACGCTGACTATCCTTTTCTGTTGTAATTATTATTTTTTCCTGAGCAGGATGTTCATCAAACGCTTTTATAAAGGCAATTATTTCAGCTCTGCTAAAGTTATGGTGATCGGGATAAGCAAAGTGAGAAACATTTGCCGAAAATTGATTAATGTAGGTTAATAAAGGCGCCGGATTTGCAATTCCAGTAAGGAGAAAAACCGGGGTATTGTCAATTTCCTCCTTAATAGTTTTAGCTGTTAAATGGATTAAGTTTCCATATTTTAGGGAAGAGAAGGAAAGTCTTTGCTTTATGGTTAAGTCGAATTGGTGTCTTATTTTAATTTGATCTACAATATTTACTGCATCCGGGCTTTTGGTAATGAGTATGGCATCTGCTCTTTTATAACCTGCAAATGGTTCTCTCAAATTTCCAGCAGGCAACAAAAATTGCCATTTTTTCATTTTACTAAACTCGAACAGCAAAATATTAAAGCCTGCGCTTACACTTCTATGTTGAAAAGCATCGTCCAATAAAATAACATCGTGGTTTTTCTTCAAAAAATTAATCCCCTTCACACGGTCTTCACAAACGGCAACGGTAACTGTCGAAAATTTTTTGTGATATTGCATTGGTTCGTCACCAATAGTCTGAGTAGTTGCATTTTGGTCGGCTATTATCAAACCCTTGGTCTCCCGGCCATAGCCCCTGCTTAAAATGGCAATCTTATACCCAGTCAAAAGTCTAACCAGATATTCTGTAGTAGGTGTTTTACCAGCGCCCCCTACTACTAAATTACCAATGCATATTATTGGCAAATCGAATTTTGTTGATTTAAAAATCCCCCAATCGAACAGCTTATTTCTGAGCAGGATAACCAGGCCATAACCCAGCGAAAATGGCATTAATAAAAGACGTAAATAATTTGTCATGTTAAATCAAAAATAGGGATAATTGTTAGCTTGCCAATCTAAAACCTTACCTTTGTAAAAATAAGAATTAATTTATGCTTAAAGGATTTTTTAACGTACCCGTACCTGTTAACGAGCCAATTTTAGCTTATGCGCCAGGTAGTAAAGAACGCGAATTATTAAAAGCGGCACTTACTGAAAGCCGTTCTACAGTAATTGAAATACCAATGTATATTGGTGGAAAAGAAGTTCATACTTCGAATAAAGGGGCAGTAACCCCTCCGCACGATCATCAACATGTACTTGCTCAATTTAGCAAAGGCGACAAGAGTCATGTAACACAGGCTATTAACGCTGCGCTGGCAGCAAAGGCTAATTGGGAAAACCTGGCCTGGGAACATAGAGCAGCAATTTTTTTAAAGGCTGCCGATTTAATTGCAGGTCCTTATCGTTATAAATTAAATGCGGCGACCATGTTGGGGCAAAGCAAAAATGCTTATCAGGCTGAGATCGATTCGGCTTGCGAGCTCATCGATTTTTTACGTTTTAACGTAAATTACATGTCCGAAATTTACAAGCAACAACCACCAGTATCTCCAAAAGGGAGCTGGAATAGGGTCGAACAACGCCCGTTAGAGGGTTTTGTGTTTGCCTTAACCCCTTTTAACTTTACGGCTATTGCTGGTAATTTACCTACTTCGGCAGCTATGATGGGAAATGTGGTGGTTTGGAAGCCAGCCAATACCCAAATTTATGCGGCTAATGTATTAATGCAAATTTTCCGTGAAGCAGGCTTACCCGATGGTGTAATTAACCTTGTTTATGTGTCCGGACCTGATGCGGGCGATGTAATTTTTAGCCACCCGGATTTTGCGGGCATTCACTTTACAGGTTCTACAGGTGTTTTTCAAGACATCTGGAAAACTATCGGTAATAACATTCATAAATTTAAAACCTATCCCCGCATTGTTGGCGAAACAGGTGGTAAAGATTTTATATTGGTACATGGTTCGGCAGAGCCAGAATCTTCGAGCACTGCTATTATCCGGGGTGCTTTCGAATACCAGGGACAAAAATGTTCGGCAGCTTCGAGAACCTATATTGCTAAAAGCATTTGGCCAAAAGTTAAAGAATTTATGCTTCGCGATCTGGCGACTTTTAAAATGGGGCCAACCGAAGATTTCGGTAATTTTATTAATGCAGTTATCGACGAGAAATCTTTTAACAGTTTAGCAAAATATATCGATCAGGCTAAACAAGATAAAGGCGTAGAAATTATTGCTGGTGGCAACTACGATAAGCGTAAAGGGTATTTTATTGAACCTACTGTTTTAGTGGTCGACGATCCAAAATACACGACCATGTGCGAAGAATTGTTTGGGCCAGTTTTAACGGTGTATGTTTACGACGATGCCGCTTTTGACGACATCTTAACGGTAATCGATACAACTTCTATATATGCCTTAACTGGAGCTGTAATTGCTCAAGACCGCTATGCAATCGAAAAAGCGACCCATCGTTTACGCAATGCAGCAGGTAATTTTTATATTAATGATAAATGTACCGGTGCTGTTGTTGGTCAGCAACCATTTGGTGGTGCCAGAGGAAGTGGTACTAATGATAAGGCCGGTTCGATGATTAATTTATTACGTTGGGTTTCGCCGCGTACCATTAAAGAAACATTCGATCCGCCAAAAGATTATAGATACCCGTTTTTAGCTAACGATTAAAAAAGGATTTAAAAAGGGGTTGCCATAACAAACATGGCAACCCCTTTAAATTACTTATTCGCCTGTAATTTTAAATACCTGCGAAAGGTTTTCATTGTTACTTATACTTACGCCCAGGTCGTTTATAATTCCTGTTTCGAGGCTATATGCCCAGCCATGCAAACCGAGTTTCTTGTCTTTATTCCACCTATTCTGAACAATAGATGTTTTAGTTAAATTAAAGACCCCTTCAATTACATTAAGCTCTACGAGCCTCTCACATCTTTTTTTGTGGTCGGATATTAAATCTAGCTCGTGGTAATGTAACCGATAAGTATCCTTAATATTTCGCAGCCAATTATCGATAATCCCGTATTGTTTGCTTCCCAATGCGGCTTCTACGCCTCCGCAGCCATAATGTCCGCAAACAATTACATGTTCCACTTCCAATATATTAACGGCATAATCGAGTACACTTAGCATGTTCATATCGGTATGTACCACAACATTGGCAATATTTCTATGAACAAAAATATCTCCGGGTCTTGTATTTGTAATTTGATTGGCTGGCACACGGCTATCCGAGCAGCCAATCCATAATACTGGTGGGCTCTGCCCCGCCGATAAGTCATTAAAATATTCGGGATCGGTCTTTAAGGTTTCCGCTACCCATTCCTTATTACCTGCTAACAGGCTTTCGTACGAAATGTGTTGATGATGGTGTTGATCTTGTTGTTTTGCGCACATAATATTAACTGTTAATTTCTTCTTCAATTTTGTTATTTAATTTAGGCACGGTATAATGTTTTTTAATGTGCGCTAAAGTTACGATAATGCCTTTAGTATAAGCATTATGCTTATAATTAAAAATGGTTTCCAAGACATCTGGGTCTATATACCTGGAATTGCTGCCATCTATAATTACATTGGTAGAATGTGGTATACCGGTAAGTAATACTTGTATCGATGCTTTATTAAGGAAAGAGACCTCTTCGGCAAGTTTAATACGAATATTTTTCTTATCCCCTTCTTCTTGTACTTTATAAAAATAAGGGTTCCGCATATTGGTACGTAGCAGGTAGAATATAGAAAATAGCATTCCAATTGCCACCCCTTTTAATAGGTCGGTAAAAACTACTGCCAGTACTGTAATTACAAATGGAATAAACTGATCCCAACCTTTACGATACATGTGTTTAAATAGCGCTATCCGGGTTAACTTATAGCCTGTAACTAAAAGTATAGCTGCTAAACAAGCCAGGGGGATCATATTAATAAGCCCGGGAATAAATAAAAGTGATAATAAGAGCCATATCCCATGAATAATAGACGACATTTTTGTTCTCCCGCCGGCATTAACATTTGCCGAGCTTCGCACAATTACCGAAGTCATGGGCAGGCCACCCAACATTCCGCTGGTCATGTTTCCAATTCCTTGTGCAATAAGCTCCCTGTTCGTTGGGGTTACTCTTTTTATCGGATCAATTTTATCTATCGCTTCTACGCCTAGCAATGTTTCCAGGCTGGCTACAATGGCGATTGTTCCAGCCACAATCCATACCTGTTTATCTCCTATTGCCGAAAAATCGGGCATGTTAAATAAGCTGGTAAATTCGGCCCAGCCATTTACTACCGGAATGTTTACCATCTGCTCTGCTTTTAATCCATAACCTGCTTGTTCAAAAATAAGACTTAGGCCAATACCAAGCACGACGACTAATAATGGCGCCGGGATAACGCTTAGCTTTTTAAATTTTGGCCAAAATATAAGTACTGATACCGCAACTACACTAATAACGATAGCACCCAGGCTAAACTGCTTAAGTGCACTTCCAATTGCCGAAAAGGTATTTTCGTTATTCGATTGAAAAAAACCTTCATCTCCTAAAAAATTGCTGTCCACCCCTAAAGCATGTGGCAATTGCTTCAAGATTAAAATCAGCCCGATGGCGGCCAGCATCCCTTCTATTACACTCGACGGGAAATAGTTTCCAATGGTCCCGGCCTTTATAAGGCCGAGCACCATTTGAAAAACGCCCGCCAAAACCAAAGCAAGCAAAAAGATCTGATAACTGCCTAATTGAGCAATAGCCCCTAGTACAATAACGGTTAAACCTGCGGCAGGGCCACTCACACTTAATTGCGAACCGCTTATAAAGCCTACTACTACTCCCCCAACAATACCTGCAATTAAACCGGCAAACAAGGGAGCTCCAGATGCCAGTGCAATACCCAGACATAGCGGCAGCGCTACTAAAAACACCACCACACTCGAAGGCAGGTCGCGTTTTAAATTCTTTTTTAAAATATATTTCTTTACTTCGAACCTGTAAAAGGCCGAATTTCGATTTTCCATAAAGTTTCGCTTTAAAATTTAATAATTCTTAAAAATCAATTGCCATGCGTCAACATAAGTTGCGCTGCAAATGATCAGTACAAAAATTAAGAAAAGTTAGGCGGAGGTGTCGGAACTGCAGGATGGAAAGGATCTAAATACCGCTTAAAACGATCAAGAATACCATTGTTAACATTCTTATGTGTAGGAAGTGGTACATAGGCCAGGTCGTAACGATGAAACATAAATTTATGATCAACGAATTTAACTTTACTTTTACCTGCATCGTCACTATGATTTTCTACCTCAAGCTGCATAATTACTGCATTCATTAAGGTCTTATCGAGGTGGGCAAAAAATACCGGAGCGCCAGAAATTACCATCTTGGCAGTAAATATGCTCATAAAAGCAATCACTATCAGTAAACGGTATTTTCTTAAAGGCATAAATCGGTTTTTTTTGATTTTGCCAAAAGTAATTCCAAAATGACCAAAGCAGCAAATAAATTGGTAATTAAAATGTAATTAAAAATGATTTTTTTACATGACAAGTAAAAAACGGCCGGTTAAATTTGCATTTTTTATAAGAAAATAAGGGATTTACTGTAATTTAACGGCATCAAAATCAGCCTATATCTTTATGCAAAAAATTTGCCTTATTTTTTTCTTATTACTTCCCACGATACTTATTGCACAAAACAATAATGCACCTTCTTCTAAGGATATTCACGATATCAAAATAACAGGATATCTTCAGACCCAATATCAGAAGGCACAGTCGGCTGGCATTTCGTCTTTTTCGGGTGGCGATTTTTCGGCCAATAGCGACAGTCGCTTTATGATTCGTCGTGGCCGGTTAAAAATTGATAGGGTAGATCAGTTTTCTAATATCGTTTTCCAGCTCGATGCTACGCAAAATGGTGTACAATTAATGGATGCTTTTATCCAGCTCCACAGCCCCAAATTAGAGGGTTTGCTATTAACCGCTGGTTTATTTAACCGCCCTTTTGGTTATTCCATTGTATACTCTTCGGGTTATCGGGATTTCCCGGAAAGAGCCCGGGTTTTTCAGACAATAATGCCTAGAGAAAGAGACCTGGGTGCAATGATTACCTACAGACCCCAGCAAATTGGTAAATTTTTAACTGCCGATTTAGCATTTGTTAATGGTAGCGGGCTTTCGGCCCGGGATTACGATTCGAAAAAAGATTTGATAGGCAGCTTAAATTTTAAATTTGATAGCTTGGCTAATAAAAAGTTTCATTTAGATTTTGGTGCGTCCATCTATAAAGGAACCGTTCGAAGCCATACCGATACTTATTTCACGAGTACAGCGACAGGTTTTATAGCAAATACCAATACAGCAAACATCGACCAAGCGCTTAACCGCGACTATTACGGGGTTAATTTGCAATTACAGTACGATAACGCATTTGGCACGAGCACCTTCAAAACCGAGTATGTAGCCGGCACACAACCCGGGGTGGCAACATCGGCAAGTATTACGGGGCCAGTAGCAAGTACCAGTTTTACAACACAACCAACAGGCAATTTATATCTTCGTCGCTTTAATGGCTATTACTTTTGGTTGACCCAGCAAATTGCAAAAACACGCTTTACTGCTTTATTAGCTTACGACGTTTACGACCCTAACACCGAAATAGCAGCTACCGAAATTGGCTTTTCGGGTAGTAACACTACAGCTGGCGATATTAAATTTAGTACCTTGGGCTATGGCTTAACTTATGCCTTAAATTCGAGGCTTAAATTAACCGTTTATAACGAAAATGTAACTAACGAGGCCACCGATCTACCTGCTTATACTAAAGATTTAAAAGATAATGTATTCACAACTCGCTTGCAATATCGATGGTAATAAGTTTTACTGCTAAGCGCCGAAAATAAAAAACTGAAATAAAACAGTAATGAAAAACAAAATTGAAGGTTTACAAGATAAAATTAAAGAGGCCAAATTAGGTGGCGGACAGGCACGTATAGATAGCCAGCATAAAAAGGGGAAGCTTACTGCTCGCGAGCGCATTCATTTCTTAATGGACGAAGGCAGCTTCGAGGAAATAGGGATGCTAGTTACCCACCGCAGCACCGATTTTGGCATGGAAAGCGAAAAATACCTGGGCGATGGCGTAATTACAGGCTATGGCACTATTAATGGCCGGCTAACTTATGTTTTTTCCCAAGATTTTACTGTTTTTGGTGGGTCATTATCCGAAACCCATGCCGAAAAAATTTGTAAATTAATGGAAACAGCTATGAAAAACGGGGCTCCATTAATTGGCTTAAACGATAGTGGTGGTGCTCGTATTCAGGAAGGTGTGGTTTCTTTAGGGGGTTATGCCGATATTTTTTACCGTAATGTACAGGCATCAGGTGTAATCCCGCAATTGTCGGCCATTATGGGGCCATGTGCTGGTGGCGCAGTTTATTCGCCTGCTATTACCGATTTTATTCTTATGGTCGAGAATACTTCTTATATGTTTGTAACTGGGCCAAATGTGGTAAAAACAGTTACGCACGAAGAGGTTAGCTCGGAAGAATTGGGTGGGGCTACTACTCATGCCACTAAATCGGGCGTTACTCATTTTGCTTGTACCAACGAGTTAGATGCAATTAGCCATGTTAAAAAATTGCTCAGTTATATGCCTCAAAATTGCGAGGAGCTGCCGGCACATTTACCTTACGAAGCCACCGACGAAACCCGGCCGACATTAAACGAAATCATGCCCGAAAATGCGAGTCAGCCTTACGATATTCGGGAGGTAATTTCTGCAATTGCAGATACTGATAGCTTTTTGGAAGTACATGCGGCCTATGCCGAAAATATAGTGGTTGGCTTTGCACGCCTAGCCGGAAGAAGCATCGGTGTTGTTGCCAATCAGCCCGCTTATCTGGCTGGTGTTTTAGATAGCAATTCTTCTACAAAAGCAGCTCGTTTTGTTCGTTTTTGCGATTGTTTTAACATCCCTTTATTAGTTTTAGAGGATGTGCCAGGATTTTTACCCGGAACCGATCAGGAGTGGAATGGCATTATTACCAATGGGGCAAAACTCTTGTTTGCCTTTAGTGAGGCTACTGTTCCACGCATTACTGTAATTACCCGTAAAGCTTATGGTGGTGCTTACGATGTGATGAATAGCAAGCACATCGGTGCAGACATGAACTACGCCTGGCCTAGTGCCGAAATTGCAGTAATGGGCGCTAAAGGTGCGGCAGAAATCATTTTCAAAAGAGAAATTAATACGGCTGCCAATCCACAAGAAAAATGGCTGGAAAAAGAGAAATTATATTCTGATATTTTTGCTAACCCCTACCGTGCAGCCGAACGTGGTTTTATAGACGAAGTAATTGAACCTTCGCAAACGCGGATTAAATTAATTAAAGCTTTTAAAATGCTAGAAAATAAAGTGGTTAACAATCCGAGAAAAAAACATGGGAATATCCCTTTGTAAGGGACAAGATCACTTTCTATTTTAATACCACGATGCTGAACCATTTATTTCCAGTCGAGCAAATTTTCCCCGCCCTTACCTGGCGCATCAGACACCTTACGATGTACCCAGAAAAGCCTTACGATTTTGTGAAGCTGGAAAATGATTTCGATGGAATCCATTTCGGCATTTATGTCGATCACGATCTAGCGGGAGTAGTCTCACTTTTTATAACGGCTGACACTGCACAATTTCGAAAGCTTGCCGTTTTACCTGCAGCACAACACCAGGGCCTGGGATCAAAATTGATGGAATACCTGATCGATTTTTGTCAAACACAAAACATAAGGCTACTTTGGTGTAACGCGCGCATAAATGCGAAAGATTTTTATACTAAATTTGGCTTTCGCGAAACAGATCAAACTTATAGTATAGCAGCTCTGCATTTTGTGAAAATGGAGTTAATATTAGATAAAATAAATTAATGAAATCATTTTAATAATGGCAAAGAAAGAAGAAGAAAACAAAAAGAAACATATTCCGGTAGTTACTAAAAAATCACTACAATTTTTCGAAAAATATATTAATAATGCAGCGCCTACAGGTTACGAATGGGAAGGGCAAAAACTCTGGTTAGATTATCTAAAACCTTATATCGACGAGCATTTTATAGACAATTATGGAACAGCAGTAGGTGTTATTAACCCAAAAGCAAATTTCAAAGTAGTAATTGAAGCCCATGCCGACGAGATTTCCTGGTATGTTAATTATATTACGAGCGATGGTTTAATCTATGTAATCCGCAATGGAGGTTCCGATCATCAGATTGCGCCTTCAAAACGAGTAAATATCCATACCGAAAAAGGTTTGGTAAAAGCTGTTTTTGGCTGGCCGGCAATCCATACCCGCCATGGCGAAAAAGAAGAAGCACCGACTTTAAAAAATATATTTCTCGATTGCGGTTGCACTTCTAAAGAAGAAGTAGAGAAATTAGGCGTACATGTAGGCTGCGTAATTACTTACGAAGACGAATTTATGGTTTTAAACGATCGCTATTACGTTGGCCGTGCTTTGGATAATCGTGCCGGAGGTTTTATGATTGCCGAAGTTGCCCGTCTATTAAAAGAAAATAAGAAGAAGTTACCTTTTGGCTTATATATTGTAAACTCGGTACAGGAAGAAATTGGCTTGCGCGGTGCCGAAATGATTGCACAACGAATTAAACCAAATGTGGCCATTGTAACCGACGTAACCCACGACACCTCAACCCCCATGATTAGCAAAATTACACAGGGTGATTTAACGTGCGGAAACGGGCCCGTGGTTTCTTATGCGCCTGCAGTACAAACCAACCTTAATAAACTCCTAATTAAAACGGCAGAGAAAAACAATATTCCTTTTCAGCGCCAGGCTTCTTCTCGGTCTACAGGTACCGATACCGATGCTTTTGCCTACTCGAACGGTGGTGTACCTTCGGCCTTAATTTCTTTGCCATTACGTTACATGCATACCACAGTAGAAATGGTACATAAAGAAGACGTAGATAACGTAATTAGTTTAATTTACGAAAGTTTACTAAATATTAAAGCCGATCACGATTTCAGAGAGTTTTCTTAAAACAAAAAAATAAGCTTATGACCCCAGAAAATTCAATTAAAGTCAATTACAAAAAGATAGTGCTTCTGACTTTTCTTTACATGCTGTTCTTGCTTTTGATTACCATAATTATGAATACCTGGCCTCAGATTAAACAAAGTCTTGATGGGCAAGTACCACCACTCGATGTCTGGCTAAATCACAGTTTAAAATTAAGCAATGTCTATTTATTCGTTATTGCTATAGCTTACATTTTTTATTCCTTGCTAATTAAGGAAAAACAGAAAGTTGCCAGCGCTTTAACCGATAAAGATTTAAACCAATAAAATTTTGCTTATCATTCTGCATGACCAAGATCCAAGTAATTGCTTTCGATGCCGATGATACTTTATGGGTAAATGAGCCTTATTTTAGAGAAGCTGAAGAAAAGTTTTGTGCCTTATTAGAAGATTACCTTCCCCTGCACAGTGTAGCCAGCGAGCTCTTTAAAGTAGAGGTCCGAAATCTGCCTTTATACGGCTATGGTATTAAAGGTTTTATGCTTTCGATGATAGAAACGATATTAGAAGTTACCGAAGGAACAGCAAGCCTGGAAATGATCAATAAAGCCATCCAATTTGGAAAAGAGCAGTTAAACAAACCCATCGAATTACTCGACAAGGTAGAGTTGGTACTCAAAAGTCTTAAAGGAGATTATAGGCTGGTTGTGGCAACAAAGGGCGACCTGCTCGATCAGGAAAGAAAGTTGCGAAAATCGGGCTTGGAGAAATACTTTCATCATATCGAAATTATGAGCGATAAGCAGGAAAAAGATTATTTGAAATTGTTAAAACATTTAGATTGCAAACCCGAAGACTTTTTAATGATTGGCAATTCTTTAAAATCTGATGTTTTACCTGTTTTACAAATTGGTGGAAATGCAATACATGTACCTTTTCATACCACTTGGGCACACGAAGAAATAGAACATCATGTTGAACACGATAACTTTACCGCGGTACAAAGCATTACTGAAATTTTATCCTTTCTTCGAAAATGAGAACACTTTTAAACTTAGAAAATTGGGCTAGAAAAGACCATTTCAATTTCTTTAATCAGTTTGAAGAACCATTTTTTGGGGTTGTGGTAACTATAGACTGTACCATTGCCTATCGTAAATGCAAAAAGGAAGGGAATAGCTTCTTTCTATACTATCTTTATCAGTCTTTAGCCGCTGCCAATGCCATTGAAGCTTTTAAGTTAAGGATTGATGAAGGGCAGATTTATATTTACGATCAAGTAGATGCAGCCGCTACTGTTAATCGTCCTGATGGCACTTTCGGATTTTCCTACCTAAACTATTTCTCAGATTTTAACGTATTTGAAACAGAAGCTAAAAAGGAAATAACCCGGGTTCAAAAAGATAAAGGCCTTATTCCAGCCGGCTCCGGCGATAATGTAATTCATTTTTCTGCTATTCCCTGGCTAAATTTTACTTCCTTATCTCATGCCCGAAGATTTTCGTTTAAAGATAGTTGCCCGAAAATTTCTTTCGGAAAAATGACCGCTATAAGTAACCAGAAATCGATGCCGGTGTCGATACATGTTAATCATGCTTTAATGGATGGTTACCATGTTAGCCTATTTGTAGAAGAATTTCAAAATAGAATGAACCAACTTTAACGACAATAATATCAGATGGAAACACAAAAAATTGAGGAGTTTTATTTAATTGGCATTGCTTTACCTTTTAAGACAAGCAATGCCAATGGCCAGTCGGCTATCGATTGTGGCAGCTTATGGCAGCAATTCGAAAAAGGAAATTATCAGGCGCAAATTCCAAATAAATTGGGAAATGAGGTGTTTGCGGTTTACCACGATTATGAGGGCGACTATACCCTGCCATACGCTTATTTTATTGGCTGTAAAGTAGACCCGAACACACCAGTTCCAATTGGTCTAACCAGTTTAACTATTCCTTCGGCAAATTACAGCAAGCTTACGGCCAAAGGTAAAATGCCCGATTGTGTTGCCAATGCTTGGCATCGTATTTGGAAAAGCGATCTTCCAAGAGCATATCGCCCTGATTTCGAAATTTACGACGAACGAAGTTTAGACTGGAGTAATGCAGAAGTTGATATTTATCTTTCGACTTCGCATTAAAACCTATTCAAATTCTTTTCTTTCTCCCATTTCTTTCTTAATTTAATGGCTGAAAAACACCTACACTATGAGCGACAAAAATCTTCTATTTATTGAAAAAATAAAAGCGTCTTATGCACCAAGCGGTGCATCTATTTACTTAGGAGCTGGCATTTTAGCCGGCAAGGTACTGGCGGAAGCAGAGGTAAATCTACCCCTACGCATGATGAACCGCCATGGTTTAATTGCAGGAGCCACAGGTACAGGGAAAACCAGAACCTTACAATTACTGGCCGAGCAACTTTCGGATGCAGGTGTTCCTGTATTTATGCTCGACGTAAAAGGCGATCTTTCCGGTCTTTATCAGGCCGGAACTACCAATGCCAAGCTTGAAGAACGGGCACAGCAGTTAAATAAACCCTTTACCCCTAGTGGATTCCCGATCGAATTATATTCTTTAAGTGGTAAAACAGGAGCACAGATGCGTGCAACAGTTACCGAATTCGGGCCAGTTTTATTGAGCAAAATTTTAGAGTTAAATGAAACTCAAACCGGGGTTCTTGCCGTAATTTTTAAATACGCAGACGACAATAAAATGCCGATTGTCGATTTAAACGATTTAAAGAAATTACTAGGCTATTTGGCCGAAGGTGCTGGTGCAGCAGAAATTAAAAGTAGCTATGGCTCCATTTCAGCTTCGACTTCGAGTACTATTTTAAGGAAAATAGTGGCTATCGAACAACAGGGGTTAGGCGGAATGTTTGGAGAGACTTCTTACGATATCGACGATCTTTTTAACAGGGTTGACGGCAAAGGAGTAATTAGCTTATTAAATATTGCCGATGTGCAAAACCAACCTGTTTTATATTCTACATTTCTACTTAGCCTGCTTGCCGAAATTTATCAGGCAATGCCCGAAGCCGGAGATCTGGATAAGCCAAAACTGGTTTTCTTTTTCGATGAGGCCCATTTACTTTTTAACGATGCACCAAAAGCATTTTTAGAGCAGGTCAACACCATTATCCGCTTAATCAGATCGAAAGGAATTGGCGTTTTCTTTTGTACGCAATCGCCTATGGATATCCCGGAAAGTGTTTTGGCACAACTCGGCAATCGTGTACAACATGCTTTAAGGGCTTTTACACCTAACGATGTAGATGCATTAAAAAAAACAGTAAATACCTATCCAAGGTCCGAGTTTTATGAGATAGATAAAACGTTAACTGCATTAGGGACCGGACAGGCTTTAGTAACGGTATTAAACGAAAAAGGAATTCCAACAGAAGTTGCAGCAACCATGTTAACCCCACCAAGAGCAGTAATGGGGCCAATGGCAGCCATAGATTGTGAAAAGTTGATGCAGGCAAGTCCGCTTTTTACCAAATATCAGCAAACCATAGATCCCGTAAGTGCTTTCGAAATGCTAACAGATCGGATTAACGAGAAGATGGCCGAAGAAAACGAGGTAAAAGCAGCGGCCGAAGAACAAAAAAGAGTCGAAGAAGAAAACAAACCTAAACCTGGCGAAAAAAGCATGGTCGAACAAGTAATGGGCGCTACAATTACCCGTCAAATTGGGAAAGAGATTGTTCGTGGCCTTTTTGGGATGCTAACCGGCAAGAAACCAAGGTCAAGAAGTGGTGGCATTTTTGGCTTTTAAAAACTACCTTTGGGGCTTTATAATTTATTTAATCATTAAGGTCTCCATCAGACAACTAAAAATATAAAATAAACGAATGAAACCAACCTTATTAATATTGGCAGCTGGAATGGCCAGCCGCTATGGAAGTATGAAACAAATAGATGGCTTTGGCCCAAACGGCGAAACCATTATCGACTATTCTATTTATGATGCAATTAAAGCTGGTTTCGGTAAAGTTGTATTTATTATCAAAGAAGAGTTTGTAGAAAATTTTAAAGCCATTTTCGAACCTAAACTTAAAGGCAGAATTGAAACTGCCTATGTTTTTCAGAATTTTGATTTGAAACAATTTGGTATCGAAGAGGAAATTTACAGAGAAAAACCTTGGGGTACCGCCCATGCCATTTTATCGGGAAGAAATGTGGTAAAAGAACCTTTTTGCGTAATTAATGCCGACGATTTTTATGGCTTCGATGCTTACCGCCAGATGGTTAGCTTTTTAACTGAAGAAGCAACTGATAGTAATTATTCTATTATTGGTTATCAACTAGGGAAAACATTATCCGATTTTGGCTCGGTATCGCGTGGGGTTTGTAAGGTCGACGAGAGTGGCAACCTGGAAGAGATTATTGAACGTACAAAAATATACCAGAAAGATGGAGCTATTGTTTATGAAGAAGACGAAAAACAATATCCATTAGCTTTCGAAACCCCTGTTTCGATGAATTTTTGGGGCTTTACTCCTGCCGTTTTTAAAATTACTGAAGACTTATTCAGAGTTTTCGCACTAGAAAACAAAGATAAACCTAAAGCAGAGTTCTTTATTCCGTTAATCGGAGAGAATTTAGTAAAAAGCAGTACAGCAACTTTTAAGGTAGTACCAACGGCTAACCAATGGTTTGGTGTTACTTACAAAGAAGATAAACCCTTCGTGCAAGCAAGTATAGACAAATTGATAAAAGATAAAATGTACCCGGAAAAATTATGGAGTTAGGCATTGACAAAGAAATAGTAGAAGCTTACGGATTTACTACCGATGCCATAAAATTACAACAGATAGGTTCGGGACATATTAACCGGACTTATTTACTCTCCCTGTTACACCACGACGAACAATATATTCTTCAAAATATTAACACCCAGGTATTTAAAGACCCTTTTGCTATTGCAAATAATATTGAGGCCGTAGCAACCTATTTAACAGCACATTACCCAGCATATCTTTTCCCTACTCCCTTGGCAACCTTAAATGGAGATTTAATGGTTTACCATAACGACGAGTATTGGCGCTTACTTCCTTATGTAAAAGATACTGTTGCTTTCGATACCTTAAGCGAGCCTAAGCAAGCTTACGAAGCAGCCAAACAGTTTGGGAAACTAAGTTACCTGCTCCATCATTTCGACACCTCCGTTTTAAAACCCACTATTCCTGGTTTTCACGATTTAGCTTGGCGCTATGAGCAGTTTACCTTTGCCTTAAATACTGCTGATGTAAATTTAAAAGCCCAGACCGAAGCCGAAATTGAAACTGCCTTAAACTATCATTTTATTGTAGATTATTACCGTTCTTATGAGCATCGCAAAGATTTCCCCGATCGGGTAATGCACCACGATACAAAAATTAGCAATGTTCTTTTAGCCGAATCAGACGACCATGGCGTTTGTGTTATAGATTTAGATACCCTAATGCCTGGAAAGTTCATCTCAGATTTAGGCGATATGATGCGAACCTACCTCTGTGCTTTCTCAGAAAACGAACCTGATATCGATAAGATAAAAATTCGCTTGCCTTATTTCGAGGCAACGGTTAAAGGTTATTTATCGGAAATGGCGCCTATATTAACGGCTACAGAAAAGGAATTGATTTTATTTGCAGGAAAATATATTGTTTACATGCAGGCATTGCGCTTTTTGACCGATTATTTAAACGGCAACATTTATTACCCTATTGCTTATCCATCGCAAAATCTTGATCGGGCCAAAAACCAGTTTAAATTATTAAGCGAGTTCTTCAAAAATGAAGCAATCCTTCAGGATATAATTGAGGAATGTCTGCT
The DNA here is from genome assembly GCA_040388055.1 of Bacteroidota bacterium. Lineage (GTDB taxonomy): Bacteria > Bacteroidota > Bacteroidia > Sphingobacteriales > Sphingobacteriaceae > Pedobacter. The sequence continues at coordinate 420,242 of JAZKCO010000001.1, read as the reverse complement.
CCAAAAAAGTTAAATATGTCACAGGTTCATAACGAATTAAAAAAAGAGTTTCAGATCGAAAGGATTATCCTTTTTACCGATGCTGTATTTGCGATCGCCATTACGCTTTTGGTTATAGAAATTAAAGCCCCACACATTCGTGCAGGAATGACTAGTGAAGAAATCGCCCTTCAACTTACCAATCTTACTCCTTTGTTTGCAGGTTTCATTATCAGTTTTTTTGTAATCGCTATTTACTGGCGTTCACACCATCGTTTGTTTTCTTTTATAAAAGATTACGACGATAAGTTGATCTGGTTAAATTTCTTTTTCCTTTTTACGATTATTTTAATGCCTTTCAGTTCGGCTTATTATAGTGAGCAAACCAGTTATGCCCTGCCCTTCTATTTTTATTGCACAAATGTTGCAGCAACGGGTCTTTTAAATTATGCTTTATTGGCCTACATCATCAAACACAAGGGGCGAATTTCAGCTGGTTTTGACGAGCTTAAAACACGGCAACTAGCCCGTTGGAGAACCTTAATCGTACCTGCTATTTTTACACTCGGTATATTAATTGATTTATGCTTACCGACCAGCAATCATTTAAATATGTTAAGCAGATTTACACCCATGTTAATCTGGCCAGCCATTATGTTTCTGAACTGGTTATTTGGAAAAAAGGACAAACTCGAATTTACTGGTCAGGCTAAAGAAAAAACAACCTAAAAAAAAATGCCCTAAATTTACATTAGGGCATTTTTTATTTAATAAAGCCAAGACTAAAGGCTTCCAGTTAAAGACTATTTTTTCTCCTCGTCTTTTACTTCTTCAAAATCAACATCAGTAACCGTTTCACTTCCTTGTTGCGCATCGGCTTGTGGCGCATCACCTTGTGCCTGTTGATCGTCCTGACCTGCTTTGTACATCTCTTCAGAAGCTACATTCCAGGCATTCTGCAATTCTTCTTGTGCAGCATCAATATCTGCAAAGTTTCTTGCCGAATGAGCCGTTTTCAATTTTTCCAGACCGGCTTCAATTGGTGCTTTTTTATCAGCTGATAATTTATCACCAAATTCTTTCAATTGTTTTTCGGTCGAGAAGATTAGAGCATCAGCACCATTAATTTTATCGGCTTCTTCTTTAGCTTTAGCATCTGCATCTGCATTTGCTTCGGCTTCTTCTTTCATTTTTTTAATTTCTTCATCAGTTAAACCAGACGAAGCCTCAATACGGATTTTTTGTTCTTTACCAGTAGCTTTATCTTTTGCACTTACATGTAAAATACCATTAGCATCGATATCAAAAGCAACCTCTACCTGAGGTACGCCACGTGGTGCAGGTGGAATTCCATCTAAAATGAAACGACCAATAGTCCGGTTTTGAGCTGCCATCGGGCGCTCGCCTTGTAAAATATGGATTTCTACTGAGGGCTGATTATCAGCTGCGGTAGAGAAAGTTTCTGCTTTTTTAGAAGGGATAGTCGTATTAGCCTCAATTAGTTTGGTCATTACACCGCCCATAGTCTCGATACCTAAAGAAAGTGGAGTTACATCCAATAGCAATACGTCTTTAACCTCACCAGTTAATACACCACCCTGAATAGCAGCACCAATAGCTACCACCTCGTCTGGATTTACACCTTTACTTGCCTCTTTACCAAAGAAAGCTTTAACAGCATCCTGGATAGCTGGCATACGGGTCGATCCACCAACCAAGATAATTTCGTCGATATCAGTTACTTTTAGACCCGCATTTTTTAATGCAGATTTACAAGGATCGATGGTACGTTTAACTAAGTCGCCGGCCAGTTGTTCAAATTTAGCACGGCTTAAAGTTCTAACCAAGTGTTTAGGGCCGCTAGCATCGGCAGTAATATAAGGTAAGTTAATTTCTGTAGAGGTTGTACTAGACAGCTCAATTTTAGCTTTCTCTGCAGCTTCTTTCAAACGTTGTAAAGCCATCGGATCTTTACTAAGATCCATATTGTTTTCGCTTCTAAATTCGGCTGTTAACCAATCGATAATTACGTGGTCAAAATCGTCACCACCCAAGTGGGTATCACCATCGGTCGATTTTACTTCGAAAACGCCGTCGCCTAATTCTAAAACAGACACATCATGTGTACCACCACCGCAGTCGAACACTACAATTTTCATGTCTTTGTGTGCCTTATCTAAACCGTAAGCTAAAGCAGCTGCCGTAGGTTCGTTAATAATACGTTTTACAGTTAAACCTGCAATTTCGCCAGCTTCTTTAGTAGCCTGACGTTGCGCATCGTTAAAATAAGCCGGAACGGTAATAACTGCCTCCGTAACTTCTTGTCCAAGAAAATCTTCAGCGGTTTTCTTCATTTTCTGCAAAATTATTGCAGAAATCTCCTGTGGAGTATATTTACGATCGTCTATTTCTACACGTGGCGTATTATTGTCTCCTTTAACTACTTTATAAGGTACTCTACCAATTTCTTTCGAAACTTCAGCAAAGCTATTGCCCATAAAGCGTTTAATAGAATAAATCGTTTTTGTAGGGTTCGTTATTGCCTGTCGTTTTGCAGGTTCACCTACCTTACGCTCGCCATTTTCTGCAAAAGCAACAATAGATGGCGTAGTACGTTTACCCTCACTGTTGGCTATAACTACAGGTTCGTTACCTTCCATTACAGAAACGCAAGAGTTCGTTGTTCCTAAGTCTATACCAATTATTTTTCCCATTTTAATATATATTTCTTTAAATTTTTATTGTTTACAAGCTTAATAACAAGCAATGTGCCAATTAGGTTTTGGCAGGAATAACTCGAAAAACACTGTTAAAATGTAAAAACTGGCGTTGTATTTTGCTGACAGCTTGGCAGAAACTGAGCTGAAGGGGCTTAAATTCGTCTTTTATAAAAAGGAGAAATGCAGCAATAACATGCTTCAGTAAGATGTCGGGGATCAAATGAAAATTTGTTACTAACAATGATCGTTCAATGCTTTTTTGTACAACGAAACGATCTAATTTAGGCTCAGGAAGTTTTAAAAATTTCGTAAATCTACATAAATAACTTAAAATCAGATATTTAAAAGCCTTTCTAAATGATGGTAACCAATACCAAAATAGGCTTTGGTGTCTTTTATCTTTTGTAAAATCTGTTTTTGCTCTTCGGACTCCCGACTTCCAACTCCCAACTCCCGACTTCCAACTTCCAACTTCGGACTTCTCTTTACCCCCACCACCAACACATTCTTAGCGGTATGTGCATCAGCTATAAATTCGAATACCTTAGTTTTATAACCAAAATACTCCAAAATTAAAGCCCTTATCCCATCGGTTACCATTTCGGCCTGCCGTTCTAAAAATATCCCATACTTGGTTAAAAAAGAAACTTCATTTTTCACTTTATGCTGCTCTATTTCTCTTCTAATTTGTTTATGACAACAAGGCGCCACCACAATTAATTCGGCACCCGCCTGAATACCTTTATAAATCGCATCGTCTGTAGCCGTATCGCAGGCGTGCAAAGCAATTAACAGATTGATTTCTTTTACTTTGTAATCTTCAATTGTACCCTGTACAAAATTAAGTCGCTCAAAACCAGACTGCTCTGCAATATTATTGCATAAAGCAACCAAGTCTTCCCTAAACTCTACTCCTGTTACCTTTGCTTTTAGCTGAAGTTGCTGCTGCAAATAATCGTATAGCGCAAAAGTTAGGTAACCTTTGCCCGAACCCATATCCACTACATTTTTTATAGTTCCTACGGGTAATTCCTTAATTAACGAGCTTAATATCTCAATATATTGATTAATCTGTTTGTATTTATCCTGAGCATTTTTAAAAACATTACCCTCGGTGTCGGTAATTTTTAATGCAGCTAAATAAGGATTATTGCCAGGGGTTATTATGCGTTTTTTCTCCTTATTGTGTGTTAAGTTCGGTTGTAATTTTACTTCAAGCGCTCTTTCCCGGATACCAATTAAGCCCTTTTTATGATGCTCAAGAATGATCTCCTGACTAGTCGAAAACAGCGTGCATATTTTAAAATCGTTACTTAACAAGTCGAGTAATTTATTTACCCCCTCTGCAATCGGGTGGTTTTTAAAAATATCGCGAGTTTGATAGCGGTAATTAAAAGAAAGCATGTCCACCCTTTTGATCTTAACTTTACGGACATAAAGATTTTTAAGTGCTTTATCGTTTCCCTGATAATTCCCAAGAGAGAGTTTTACAAAGCTACCATCTGCAATAATTTCACTTAAAAGATTTTTAAATTTTGCTAATGTCTCGCCATTATTCATAAATTATAGTGGTTTAATTTGACGTTATCACTATCTTCTTAAAATAGCATCCATAACGTTTCCATTTCACAAAATTAAGCTTTAAATTAGGATATCGTTAAATTTCTAACCATTTATAATGAGTGATTTTCAAATAAAAAAGTCGACTACTGTATACGATGCTATAATTGTAGGCTCTGGCGCAGGGGGCGGAATGGCGGCCTATGTATTGGCACATGCCGGAAAAAAAGTTTTAATGCTCGAAGCTGGTCAGTATTTTGATCCGAGAATTGATGCTCAGCAATTAAAATGGCCCTGGGAGTCGCCACGCCGTGGTGCCGGAACAGTTCGTCCATTTGGAGATTTTGATGCTTCTTATGGCGGATGGCAATTGGATGGCGAACCCTATACTAAAAAAGATAAAACCGAATTCGAATGGTTTCGATCGCGTATGCTAGGTGGTCGAACCAACCATTGGGGAAGAATATCGTTGAGAATGGGCCCTTTGGACTTTAAACCTACCGACGGATTAACCGACGATTGGCCAATTACCTACGACGATGTAAAGCCATTTTACGATAAAATCGATCGGATGATAGGAATCTATGGCACTGCAGAGGGGATAGAAAATGAGCCAGACGGTATTTTTATGAAACCTCCAAAGCCAAGATTGAACGAGCTTTTCATTAAAAAAGGTGCAGAAAAGGCTGGTGTACCGGTAATAGCTGGCCGGGGTGCTGTAATGACCGAAGCCATTAAAGATAATAAAGATCGATCTCCTTGTTTTTATTGCGGTCAATGTGGAAGAAGCTGTAAAGTTTATGGCGATTTCTCGGCCTCCTCCTGTCTGGTAATCCCAGCGGTAAATACCGGAAATTTAACCGTGATAACTGATGCAATGGTAAGGGCTGTTATTACCAATGAAGATGGTACCGCAAAAGGTGTTTCTTATGTGAATAGAAAAGACCTGCAAGAATATCAGGTAAACGGAAAGCTGGTCATTTTAGGAGCCAGCGCCTGCGAATCGGCAAGAATTTTACTCAATTCAAAATCCTCTCAGCATCCCGATGGCCTGGCTAACAATAGCGGGGTTGTTGGTAAATACCTTCACGATTCGACTGGTGCAGGTGTTTCGGGTTTCCTTCCACAGTTAATGGATAGGAAAAGATATAATGAAGATGGAGTAGGTAGTGTGCATATTTATTCGCCATGGTGGTTAACGGATAAAAAGCTCGACTTCCCTCGTGGCTATCATATCGAATATGGCGGTGGCATGCGCATGCCATCTTATGGTTTCGGAGGCGGAGTACCAGACATGAATGGGATGGTACCCGATAGGAATGGTAAAATGAAAGATGCTGGTGGTTATGGTGCTTCATTAAAAGACGATTACCGTCGCTTTTATGGAACTGGAGTTGGTATGGCCGGGCGGGGTACTGCCATTGCCAGAGCCGATAATTACTGCGAGATCGACCCCAATGTAGTCGACAAGTACGGCATTCCGGTATTAAGGTTTCATTACAAATGGGCAAAAGAAGAAATTCTTCAGGCCAAGCACATGCAGGAAACTTTCTTAAATATAATGAAAGAAATGGGCGCTGTTGTTACCTCACAAATACAGGGCCCAGAAACTAATTACGGATTGGAAGCTCCTGGAAAAATTATTCATGAGGTGGGAACAATTCGCATGGGCAACGACCCTAAAAAATCTGCACTTAACAAGTTTTGTCAGGCGCACGATTGTAAAAACTTATTTGTTGTCGATGCTGGCCCATTTGTACAACAAGGTGATAAAAATGCGACCTGGACTATTCTGGCATTAGCCATGAGAACGGCCGAATATATATTAGCAGAGCAGAAAAAACAAAATTTAAACGCTTAACGATGAACAGACGTGATTCTTTAAAGGCCCTAGGCCTTACTGCCCTTAGTACTACGGTACTTATCGGTGCCTGTAAACAACCCGATGCAAAAGAAGAGGAAGTCCTGGCAGCGCCTGGGCGCGAGCAATGGGAAACGGATAGAGACCGGAAATTGAAGACCGAAACCTTTTTTACTGCGCACGAGATGGCAACTATAACCATCTTAGCAGCTATCATTATTCCAAAAGATGAGGTTTCGGGAAGTGCCTCCGATGCTAAAGTGCCAGAATTTATTGAGTTTATTGTTAAAGATATTCCAGATCATCAAGTACCCATGCGGGGTGGCTTAAAATGGCTTGACATGCAAAGCTTTACCCGCTATGGCAAATCTTTTATTGATGCAGCACCCAAAGAGCAAATTGCACTAATCGACCAGATCGCTTATCCTGCGAAGGCTAAACCCGACATGCAGGCCGGTGTAACCTTCTTTAACCGGATGAGAAACCTTACCGCTTCTGGATTTTATACCACCGAAATGGGGGTTAAAGATATTGGATATGTTGGCAATGTTGTAAACCAATGGCCCGGTGTTCCAGAAGAAGTATTAAAACAGTATGGAATGCAGGACGTAAAAATTTAATTGGCTTAACTGTAAAGGCGAGGGAGTTTCACTAATTTTTAAAGTTCATTGCTTTTTTTAGCTACCGAAGTCGCCTAACTTAAAACTTACGAAGTTTTAAAAATTTCGTAAGTCTACCAGAAACTAAAGGAATAAAAAAGCCCCTTAGGAAATTCCTAAAGGGCTGTATAGTTTAGTTGTTTAATTATGCTTTTGGCGCTTCTTCGTCAGCAGCAGGTGCTTCCGGAGTAGCTTCTTCAACAGCAGGAGCAGCTTCTTCAGCAACTACAGTTTCTTCAACAACAGCAGTTTCTTCTACTGCAGCTTCTGCTTTAGGGGCATCGGCTTTTTTCGTTTTACTACGACCTCTACGTGTAGTTTTCTTCTCAGCAGCGGCAGCATCCTGACCGTAAACTTCGTTATAATCTACCAATTCGATTAAAGCCATTTCAGCATTATCACCAAGACGATTATTCAATTTGATAATACGAGTATAACCACCTGGACGATTAGCAACTTTAGCAGCAACATCGCGGAACAATTCTGTAACTGTTTCTTTATCTTGCAAGTAAGAGAATACAATACGACGAGAATGTGTAGTATCGTTTTTAGATTTTGTAATAATCGGCTCCACATATACACGTAAAGCTTTTGCTTTCGCTAAAGTAGTCGAAATTCTCTTGTTCTTAATTAATGATGAAGCCATGTTAGCTAACATCGCCTTTCTATGCGATGTAGTTCTGCCTAAATGGTTGTGTTTTTTACCGTGTCTCATTTTTTATTTTGTAAAAGTGTATACCGTCTCTTTGAACTTAATCTGAGGGAATTATACACTGTGAATATTTATTTATTCTTCGTCTAATTTAAATTTAGATAAGTTCATTCCGAACGATAGTTGCTTAGATTTTACCAGTTCCTGAATTTCGGTTAAAGATTTCTTACCAAAGTTTCTGAACTTTAACATATCGGCAACATCATAAGAAACTAAATCGGCTAAAGTACGGATATCGGCTGCTTTTAAACAGTTCAAAGCACGTACAGAAAGATCAAGATCCACCAATTCGGTTTTCAGAATTTTACGCATGTGTAAAATTTCTTCATCAACTTCTTTAGTTTCTTCTTTTGCCTGCGATTCTAAAACCAAATTCTCGTCTGAGAACAACATAAAGTGTTGGATTAAAATTTTAGCTGCTTCTTTTAGTGCTTCTTCCGGGTGGATAGAACCATCGGTAGAAATATCTAAAATTAACTTCTCATAATCCGTTTTTTGTTCAACACGATAGTTTTCTATGGTGTATTTCACATTTTTCATCGGGGTAAAGATCGAATCGATCGCAATTACACCAACTACGGTATCTGTAATTTTGTTTTCTTCTGCAGGTACATAACCACGTCCTTTATTAATGGTTAATTCCACCTCTAAAGTAACCGATTTTTCCATGTTACAGATGACAAAATCTGGGTTTAAAACTTCGAAATTGTTAGAGAACTTAGTAATATCGCCAGCGAGGAATTGATCCTGACCGTTAACGACGATGAAAACCTTTTCTGAATCTCCAGAATCGCCAACTTTCTTAAAACGAACTTGTTTTAAGTTTAAGATGATTTCTGTTAAGTCTTCTACAACACCTTTCATGGTAGAAAACTCGTGAGAAACGCCCGAAAAACGAATACTTGTAATTGCAAAACCTTCTAGAGAAGAAAGTAAAATTCTTCTAAGGGCATTGCCAATTGTTACACCGAAACCGGGCTCTAAAGGACGAAATTCAAATTGACCATCGAAATCAGTCGATTTCTGCATGATTACCTTATCGGGTTTCTGAAATGCTAAAATTGCCATTTATAATGTTTTTAGATCGTTATTAATGTTGTGTAACGTAAAAAAAGTTAAAGCCATTATGGCTTTAACCAAATATATTACTTAGAGTATAACTCTATTATCAAATTCTCTTTAATGTTTTCTGGGATCTCGTCGCGATTAGGATAAGTTAAGAACTTACCGCTAAGCTCGCTTGCATTCCAATCTAACCAATTAAATTTATTGATCATTCTTCCTGCTACAGAATTTGTGATAGCTTCTAAGGTTTTAGATTTCTCACGTACTGCGATTACATCACCTGCTCTTAACTGATAAGATGGAATATTTACAACCTCACCATTAACAGTTACATGTTTGTGGCTAACCAATTGGCGGGCCGCAGAACGGGTTGGTGCAATACCTAATCTATATACCGTATTATCTAAGCGTGCTTCTAATAATTGTAATAAATTATCACCAGTAATACCCTCGCGTGATGACGCTTTGGTAAATAAGTTACGGAATTGTTTTTCTAATACGCCGTAAGTGTATTTTACTTTTTGTTTTTCCATTAACTGTACTGCATACTCCGATTGTTTCCCTCTTCTTTTAGAAACGCCATGCTGGCCTGGGGGATAATTTTTTCTGTCTAGTACTTTGTCAGGGCCAAAAATTGGCTCTCTAAATTTACGCGCAATTTTGGACTTTGGTCCGGTATATCTTGCCATTGTTTGTGATTTTAAAGTATCGTACAACCTTTAAGTTGTAGACTCTTAGCTTTAAAAAATTAATTAATTAAACTCTTCTTTTCTTAGGAGGGCGACATCCATTGTGTGGAAGTGGGGTAATATCTTTAATAGACATTACTTCGATACCTGCAACTTGTAAAGTTCTAATTGCAGACTCACGACCCGAACCCGGACCTTTAACAAATACTTCTACTTTACGTAAACCAAGGTCAAATGCTACTTTACCGCAATCGGATGCAGCTTGGCCAGCAGCATAAGGTGTGTTCTTTTTAGAACCTTTGAAACCCATTTTACCTGCAGAAGACCATGAAATAGTCTGACCATTGTTATTTGTTAAGGTAACTATGATATTATTGAACGTAGCATTGATGTGGGCCTGACCAACAGACTCAATAACAACAATACGTTTTTTGGTAACTTTTTTACTTTTAGCCATTTTTGCTTTAATTATAAGTTAGTGAATTACTGGATTAGTAAATAACCCGGACCCATTAACTATTTTAATTGATTATATTCCAAGTAACCTAAGGGCTACTTATCATTTATTACTTAGTAGCTTTTTTCTTGTTAGCAACAGTTTTTCTCTTGCCTTTACGGGTACGAGAATTGTTTTTAGTACGCTGACCACGAACTGGCAACCCTTTTCTATGGCGTAAGCCACGATAGCAACCAATATCCATTAAACGTTTAATGTTTAACTGAACTTCCGAACGCAAAGCACCTTCTACTTTAATGCCGTCGTTAATGATCGTACGAATAGCCGACAACTCGTCGTCAGACCAATCTTGTACCTTTTTGTTAAAATCTATACCTGCTTCAGTTAAAATTTGCTGTGCAGTGGATTTGCCTATTCCGAAGATATAGGTTAGTCCGATTTCACCTCTTTTGTTTCTTGGTAAATCTATACCTGAAATCCTTGCCATATTTATAATTTATCTTTTAAGTAACTCCGAACGGCGGGCCACCGTTGTACGGTACATTACAATAATTTAACTACCCCTGACGTTGTTTGTATTTAGGATTTTTCTTGTTAATTACGTAAAGTTTACCTTTACGGCGAATAATCTTACAATCAGCGCTACGTTTTTTAATTGATGACCTAACTTTCATTTTATTTGTATCTATAAGTAATCCTGCCTTTTGATAAATCGTAAGGCGACATCTCTAATTTAACTTTATCTCCGGGTAAAATTTTGATGTAATGCATCCTCATTTTTCCAGAAATATGAGCAATAATCTCATGGCCATTCTCCAGTTCAACCCGGAACATAGCATTCGATAATGCTTCTCTTATTACTCCATCTTGTTCAATTGAGGCTTGTTTAGCCATATTATCTTGATTTTTACTTCATTAGCTGCCGTTAAACAGGGTTGCAAAATTAAATAAAAAAATTAACTTTTTTACTTTTTTTCTTTTAAAACTTCTTCAATCAATGAAAAGGTCGATAAAACATCTGCTTTCCCTTTTTTGATGGCAACCGTATGTTCAAAATGTGCAGAAGGCCGGTTGTCTACCGTAGTTACGGTCCAGCCATCGGCCCAAAATTTCACTCCTGCTTTACCTCCATTAATCATGGGTTCTATGGCAATTACCATACCTTCCTCCAGTTTAATCCCACTTCCCCTTTTACCATAATTAGGCACTTCGGGTTTTTCGTGTAATTTAACACCAACGCCATGTCCCACAAGCTCTCTCACCACACCGAAACCATTTGCTTCTGCTTCTTGTTGTACTGCAAACGCAATGTCGCCAATCCGCATGCCAACAATGGCTTTTTCAATACCTAATCTTAAACACTCCTGAGTTACTTCGCATAACTTCTGCTTTTCTGCATCAACTTCTCCAATAGAAAAAGTATAGGCAGAATCACCGAAAAAGTTGTTTTTAATTACACCACAATCAACCGAGATTAAATCGCCTTCCTTAATTAAATAGTCGTTCGGAAAGCCATGTACTACCTGTTCATTTGGCGATATGCATAACGAATTAGGAAATCCACCATAATTTAAAAAAGCTGGTATTGCACCATGATCTTTAATAAATTCGTAAGCCAGTTTATCTAAGCTAAGTGTAGTAATCCCTGGCTTAATAACTTTTGCCACTTCGGCCAGGGTTTTTGAAACAAGTAAAGAACTTTCTCTTATTAATTCGATCTCTTCCAGAGATTTATAATAAATTTTTGACATGTCTAAGTTTACAGTACCGAGCCACCGCTCGTCGCCATTCCAGATCTGCCGGTTAATCTACCAGTTTTCATTAAACCATCGTAATGACGCATTAACAAATAACTCTCTATTTGTTGAAGGGTATCTAAAACAACCCCAACTAAAATTAGTAAAGAAGTACCGCCAAAGAATTGTGCAAATTCATGCTGGATGCCAAACTTAACACCTATTGAAGGTAGAATAGCAATAACAGCTAAAAATAGTGAACCCGGAAAAGTGATTTTCGAAATAATATCATCGATAAAAGTAGACGTTGCTAAACCAGGTTTAATACCTGGAATAAAACCACCGTTTTTCTTCATATCATCAGACATCTGTGTCGGATTAACGGTAATTGCAGTATAGAAAAACGTAAATGCAATAATCATAATTGCAAAGGTTAAACTATAGGTTACCGAAGTGATATCGCTATATTGATGCAACCAACTATCCTGTAGCTTTGGAAATACGCCAATTAAAGCGTTTGGAATAAACATTAATGCTTGTGCAAAAATAATTGGCATTACACCTGCAGCATTTACCTTTAAAGGAATATACTGCCTTACCCCACCTACTTGTTTATTACCTACAATTCTCTTTGCATATTGAACAGGTACTTTACGTACACCTTGTACAATAAGAATAGTAAACATCACTACCGCAAATAAAGCTACGATTTCTAAAACAAGCATAATTAAGCCACCATCGTTACCGGTAAACCTAGAAGTAATCTCTTGTTGTAAAGATTGAGGCAAACGTGCAATAATACCAATCATGATAATTAACGAAGTACCATTACCAATACCTTTATCGGTAATCTTTTCGCCCAACCACATTACAAACAAGGTACCAGCAGTTAATACAAATGCAGACAACACATAAAAAGTGAAGTGATCTATCATAATTGCTTCTAGAGGAACTTGGGTTTTAACATAACCGATTGCCTGTACAGCGGTAATTGCTACGGTTAGGTATCGTGTAAATTGGGTCAATTTTTTTCTACCGCTCTCTCCCTCCTTTTGCATTTTTTGGAAAGATGGTACCGCGATACCTAATAATTGAACAACAATAGACGCCGAGATATAAGGCATAACCCCTAATGCAAGAATAGACACCTTAGAAAAAGCACCACCGGCAAACATATCCAATAAACCCAGAATACCAGATTTTTGAGTATTACCTAACAAAGCGGGGTCTACACCTGGTAAAACCACTTGGCAAACAAACCGGTAAATAACAAGAATCATCAGCGTAAAAAGAATACGCTCTTTTAATTCTTGTATCTTCCAAATATTACTGAAAGTAGTAAATAGCTTCTTCATCTATTACAATTTTATAATTGAGCCTCCAACAGCTTCGATCGCTTTTTGTGCAGTTGCAGAAAAGGCATGAGCTTTAATTTCTAATTTTGCTTTAACTTCGCCACGACCTAAAATCTTTACCAAATCGTTTTTAGATGCTAGGCCATGTGCCTGAATGGTATCAAAATCGATGGTGGTTAAATTAAATTTCTCGGCTAAACCTTGAAGAATGTCTAAATTTACACCTACGTAAGCGGTACGGTTAATTGGTTTGAAACCTACTTTAGGTACACGACGTTGCAATGGCATCTGACCACCTTCGAAACCTACTTTAGTAGAGTGACCCGAACGAGAACCAGCTCCTTTATGTCCACGAGTAGAGGTTCCACCACGACCAGAACCTTGGCCACGACCAATTCTTTTAACTTTTTTAATAGACCCTTTTGCAGGTTTTAAATTACTTAAGTTCATTGTTAAACTTGTTGTGTTGCCCTTCGCTTTCACTAATCAGGGACAACGATAAATAAAATAAAGAGTTGTTTAAAGAAAATATTCCTTTAAACAACTCTTAACAATTAAATTTGCTCTATAGCTACTAAGTGATTAACTTTTCTTACCATTCCAATAATGGCAGCGTTAGCTTCAACCTCTACACTTTGGTTCATTTTAGTTAAACCTAAAGCTTTCATGGTTCTTTTTTGGCGCTCGCTTCTATCGATAATGCTTTTTACTTGGGTTATTTTGATCTTAGCCATAATATTATCCGTTAAAAACTTTATTTAAATCTACCCCACGATGCTGAGCTACGGTATACGCATCACGCATTTTAGTTAAAGCATCTACTGTTGCTTTTACCACGTTGTGTGGGTTTGATGAACCTTTTGATTTAGCCAATACATTATGTATACCAGCACTCTCTAATACTGCACGCATTGCACCACCAGCAATTACACCGGTACCGATCGCTGCAGGTTTAATTAAAACAAAACCGCCAGAGAATTTACCAATTTGCTCATGTGGTACTGTACCATGTAAAATTGGAACTTTAACCAAGTTCTTTTTTGCATCGTCAATTCCTTTTGCAATGGCTTCTGTAACTTCTTTCGCTTTACCTAAACCATAACCTACAACACCGTTCTCATCGCCAACAACTACGATAGCCGAGAAGCTGAATGTACGGCCACCTTTGGTTACTTTGGCAACACGTTGTATGCTAACTAATCGATCTTTCAATTCGATTTCGCTAGTCTTAACTCTTTTTATATTGATAGTTGACATCTTATCCTATTTCTTAGATTAAAATACTAAACCAGCTTCGCGGGCACCATCTGCCAACGACTTAATACGACCATGGTATAAATAACCATTTCTGTCGAAAACAACTTCTTTCACACCCGCTGCAATAGCTTTTTCTGCTACCAGTTTACCTACAGCTAACGATTGTTCAGATTTGTTTCCTTTACCAGTAAAATCTTTAGATAAAGATGATGCTGAAACTATTGTTTGACCAGTTACATCGTTAATAACCTGAGCATAAATCCCTTTATTACTTCTATAAACTGATAAACGGGGACGGTTTTCAGAACCTGTTAATCTTTTTCTGATCCCTTTTTTGATACGATCTCTACGAGATAATTTTTTTCCTGCCATTTTAATTATTTTTTAGAAGCTGATTTACCTGCTTTTCTTCTTAACACTTCACCTACAAACTTGATACCTTTACCTTTATATGGCTCTGGTGCACGTAACGAACGGATTTTCGCTGCTACCTGGCCAATCAATTGTTTGTCTATACTCTCTAAAATGATTTTAGGGGTTTGCCCTTTTTCTGAGGTTGTAGTTACTTTAATTTCTGCTGGTAACTGGAATACGTAATGGTGAGAGTAACCCAGAACCAAATCCAAAGTATTACCTTGGTTAGTGGCACGGTAACCCACACCTACTAATTCTTGTTCTAACTTATAACCAGCCGTAACACCTATTACCATATTATTAATTAAAGAACGATATAAACCATGTAAGGCTTTATGTCTTTTTTGCTCAGACGGACGGCTAACGGTAAGTACACCTTCTTCCTGGCTAATTATAATATCTGAATCTACAGCTTGTGTTAATTCTCCTTTAGGGCCTTTAACGGTAACTAAATTATCTTTAGCTACAGTAACAGTTACTCCTGCTGGAATATTAATCGGATTTTTTCCTATTCTTGACATTGTGCTATCCTCCCTTAATTAATAAACGTGACACAATACCTCACCGCCAATATTTAATTTGGCTGCTTCTTTATCGGTCATTACACCTTTAGAAGTAGATAAGATTGCGATACCTAAACCATTTAATACTCTTGGCATATTTTCTACACCAGCGTACTGTCTTAAACCTGGTTTGCTGATACGGGTTAGCGTACGAATTGCCGAGATTTTAGTAATTGCATTATATTTCAATGCAATTTTAATAACACCCTGAACGGTTGTGTCTTCAAACTTGTAGTTTGCAATGTAACCTTTGTCAAAAAGTACTTTTGTAATTTCCTTTTTTAGGTTAGAAGCAGGGATCTCTACAATTCTGTGATTTGCCTTAATGGCATTTCTCACTCTTGTGAGGTAATCTGCTATTGGATCTGTATTCATTTATATTGATTTGTGATCGTGGTTTCCTTATGGCCACCCAGCCTTGGGACCTGCTATCGGTTAAAATTCTTTTTGGAGTAAACAGACAAAAGTATAAAGTATATAGATCATTAAATCTAAATACTTTATACTAAGTACTAAATACTCTTATATTACCAGCTTGCTTTTCTAACGCCCGGTATTTTACCTGCTAAAGCCATTTCGCGGAATGTTACCCTCGATATGCCAAAAGTACGCATGTATCCACGAGGACGGCCAGTTAATTTACAACGATTATGTAAACGAACCGCAGATGAGTTTTTTGGTAACTTATCTAATCCTTCGTAATCACCTGCAGCTTTTAATTCTGCACGTTTGTCTGCATATTTAGCAACCAATTTTTGGCGCTTAATTTCGCGAGCTTTTACACCTTCTTTTGCCATTATTGCTCTGTTTTTTGATTTTTAAATGGTAATCCAAATTGTTTTAAAAGTTCCAATGCTTCAACATCGGTAGCAGCAGACGTTACAAATGTAATGTCCATACCTAAAATCTTGCTGATTTTATCGATATTGATCTCCGGGAAAATGATTTGCTCAGTAACACCTAAAGTATAGTTACCTTTTCCGTCAAATCCTTTATCGTTGATACCTTTGAAATCTCTAATACGCGGCAAAGCTACGGAAATTAATCGATCTAAAAACTCATACATGTTATTATCGCGCAAAGTTACCCGTACACCTACTGGCATGCCTTTACGTAATTTAAAGTTTGAGATATCTTTTTTAGATTTTGCACCTACTGCCTGCTGACCGGCAATGGTACTCATTTCTAAGATCGAGCTATCCATTACTTTTTTATCAGTTACCGAATAACGGCCAACACCTTGGTTAATGGCAATTTTCTCTAACTTAGGAACCTGCATTACGCTTTTGTAATTGAACTTATCTTTAAGAGCCGTTACAATTTCCTCTTTATATTTACTTTTTAATCTTGGTACGTATGCCATTATTTGATCTCCTCCCCTGATATTTTAGCAACTCTCACTAATTTTCCGTCGGCATTTAATTTCCTGCCAACACGGGTAGTTTTACCTGTTTTAGGATCTACTAACTGTACGTTAGAAATATGAAGAGCAGCTTCTTTTTTAATTATTCCACCATTTGGTGTAGCAGCATTTGGTTTGGTATGTTTCGATATTAGATTTACACCTTCCACAATAACTCTGCTTTTGGTTACAAGTACTTCTTGCACCTTACCTTGTTGGCCTTTCGAATCGCCAGCAATAACCTTTACTAAATCTCCTTTACGGATCTTTACTTTGGCTTGTGTTACTTTATTTTTCATATTATAATACCTCCGGTGCTAATGATACAATTTTCATGAATTGTTTTTCACGCAGTTCTCTCGCTACCGGGCCAAAAATACGTGTACCACGTGGCTCGTCTTGTGCATTTAACAATACTGCTGCATTGTCGTCAAAACGAATATAAGAACCATCCTTACGTCTGATTTCTTTTTTAGTTCTTACTACAACTGCTTTAGAAACGGTTCCTTTTTTAATGTTACCAGATGGCAATGCGCTTTTTACAGTTACAACTACTTTGTCACCTATAGAAGCATATCTTTTGCCAGTTCCACCAAGTACACGGATAACCAGTACTTGTTTTGCGCCGCTATTATCGGCTACGTTTAATCGTGATTCCTGTTGTACCATCTTATTTAGCTCTTTCTAAAATTTGTACTAATCTCCAGTTCTTGTTTTTACTCAGCGGACGAGTCTCCATAATTAATACCGTATCACCGATACCACATTCGTTTTTCTCGTCGTGAGCCATAAATTTGGTAGTTTTTTTCACAAACTTACCATAGATTGGGTGTTTCACTTTACGCTCCACTGCCACAACAACAGATTTATCCATCTTGTTGCTTACCACCAACCCAGTTCTTGTTTTTCTTAATTGTCTTTCCATTTCGACTCTAAAGTTATTTAGTTTCAGTTGCAGACTGCGCTTTCAGCTTAGTCAATTCAGTAGTTAATCGGGCAATGTCTTTTCTTACCTTAGTAATACGGGTAGGATTTTCTATAGCCGAAATTGTATGTGCAAATTTTAACTTTACCAAGTTTTCCTTTTCTTCTGCAATCTTAGCTACTAGCTCTTCTTTTGAAAGCCCTATGATTTCTGAGTTCTTCATTTTATTAAATTTAATGTTCGGGTCTAGCGGTTATAACAACAAGTTATTTACAACATTGATCCCAAAACTTTTTTATGCTTCTACGTAATCTCTACGTACTACAAATTTGGTTTGAATTGGTAATTTCTGAGCGGCTAATCTTAAGGCTTCTTTAGCAATCTCTAAAGGCACACCTTCTGCTTCAAAAATTATACGTCCGGGTCTAACAACGGCTACCCAATATTCTGGAGCACCTTTACCTTTACCCATACGTACTTCGGCTGGCTTTTTAGTTACCGGTTTATCCGGGAAAATTCTAATCCAAACCTGACCTTCACGTTTCATGAAACGAGTTACCGCAATACGGGCTGCCTCAATCTGGCGACTTGTAATCCAAGTGGCCTCTAAAGATTTAATCCCGAAAGAACCGAATGACAATTCAGCACCACGAGTTGCTAAACCTTTCATTCTGCCCTTTTGCATCTTTCTGAACTTCGTTCTTTTTGGCTGTAACATTTTATTTTAATATTATCGTTAAACGATCTGTTAACTATTTGCGTGGACCTCTATTGCCACCACCTTTATTATCTCTTCCAGCTCCAGCGCCACCTTGACCCGGACGACCACCGCTATTGCGTTTATCGTTCCTTCTGTCGCCGCCTCTGTTATCTCTACCACCATCGCGGCCGCCAAAAGCACCTTGCGGTCTGTCGCCACCTTTGCCTGGAGCATTGCTCGTAGCACCGATGTTTGGAGAAAGATCACGTTTACCGTAAACCTCACCTTTACAGATCCATACTTTAACCCCTATTTTACCATAAGTAGTTAAAGCTTCTGCTAATGCATAGTCGATATCTGCACGGAAAGTATGCAAAGGAATTCTTCCTTCTTTATACTGCTCGTTACGAGCCATCTCGGCACCACCTAAACGACCTGAAGTCATTATTTTGATACCTTCTGCACCCATACGCATAGTCGATGCGATAGTAGATTTCATTGCTCTACGGAATGAGATCCTTGCTTCTAATTGCTTTGCAACACCTTCTGCAACTAATTGTGCATCGAGCTCAGGACGTTTAATCTCGAAGATGTTAATTTGAATTTCCTTTTTAGTCAATTTCTTTAACTCTTCTTTAATTTTATCAACCTCCTGGCCTGCTTTACCAATTACAATACCTGGACGTGCAGTGTGGATAGTAACGGTAATACGCTTTAACGTACGCTCGATTACTACTTTTGCTACCCCCCCTTTTGCAATACGTGCAGAAAGATATTTTCTTATTTTTTCGTCCTCAACTAATTTATCAGCATAGTTGTTGCCACCGAACCAGTTAGAATCCCAACCTCTGATGATTCCTAATCGGTTACCTATTGGATGTGCTTTTTGTCCCATTTCTGTTAATTACTTTGAGTTTCAACGTTTTTACTATCTACTACTAAGGTTACATGGTTCGAACGCTTACGTATTCTATAACCACGACCTTGTGGTGCCGGTCTCAATCTTTTTAACTGACGACCACCGCCTACCATTATCGTTTTCACGTATAATTGATTTTCTTCAGGGCGAGAACCTTCATTTTTCGATTCCCAATTTTTAATGGCTGATAATAAAAGTTTTTCAACTCTTATCGCTGCTTCTTTATTGGTAAATTTCAAAATGCTTAATGCTTTCTCTACACGCTCACCTCTGATTAGATCTACAACCAAACGCATTTTACGTGGTGAGGTTGGGCAATTGTTTAATTTCGCTAATGCTTCCATCTCTTAATTATTTTTTCTTATCAGAGTGACCCCTAAATGTTCTGGTTGGAGCAAACTCTCCCAGTTTATGGCCAACCATGTTTTCTGTTACGTATACCGGAATAAATTTATTACCGTTATGTACTGCAAATGTGTGACCAACAAAATCTGGTGATATCATTGATCTACGAGACCATGTTTTGATCACAGACTTCTTGCCTGAATCATTCATAGAGACAACTTTTTTCTCTACGTTATGGTCAATATAAGGTCCTTTTTTTATCGAACGAGCCATTATTTCTTCCTTTTCTCTATGATGAAACGATTTGAGTATTTTTTCAATGTACGGGTTTTGAAGCCTTTAGCGTAAACTCCGTTTCTTGAACGAGGCTGACCACCTGAAGAGCGGCCTTCACCACCACCCATTGGGTGATCTACTGGGTTCATCGCTACCGGACGAGTCCGTGGACGACGACCTAACCAACGTTTACGACCTGCTTTACCAAGTACTTCGTTGGCGTGATCTGAGTTAGAAACCGCACCTATAGTTGCTAAACAGGTTACCAAAATTAATCTGGTTTCGCCCGATGGCATTTTCAAAGTAGCATACTTTCCATCTCTAGCCGCCAATTGTGCATAAGCACCTGCGCTACGTGCCAATTGAGCACCTTTACCAGGATGAATTTCTACGTTATGTACGATAGATCCCAAAGGAACATTCGCCAATTTTAAAGTGTTTCCTACTTCTGGAGTAGCTGTTTCGCCCGAAAGCACTGTTTGCCCCACTTGCAACCCTTCGGGTGCAATAATGTAACGCTTCTCGCCATCAGCGTAATGCAATAATGCAATACGTGCGGTACGGTTCGGATCGTACTCAACAGTAGCTACTGTTGCAGGAATGTCGAACTTATCACGTTTAAAATCGATTAAACGATAAGATTTCTTATGACCACCACCCATGTAGCGCATGGTCATCTTTCCTGTATTGTTACGACCTCCCGATTTCTTAGAAGATACAACCAATGATTTTTCGGGCTTGGTTGCTGTAATCTCCGAAAAGCTTGCGCCTACCCTAAAACGGGTTCCCGGAGTGACTGGTTTAAATTTTCTTAAGCCCATAGTTATAAATATATTCGTATTAAATATTTGCGTAATAATCTATTGTTTCGCCATCTTTCAAGGTAACAATAGCTTTCTTGTATTTCGGGCTACGACCCGACACTAAACCACCTTTAGTATTTCTTGATTTTGCTTTACCATCAACTACCATCGTATTTAAGGCAATGATGTTAACTCCATACATTTTTTCGATGGCCGATTTAATCTGCAACTTATTTGCTCTGTGATCTACTCTGAAAGTAAAACGGTTAGCTTTTTCAGTTAATGCAGAAGCTTTTTCAGTTAATATTGGTTTTTGTAAAATTTCCATATTACTTGGCAAATGCCTCCTCCAATGTTTTAAGCGAATCTGCAGTTAACAAAAGTTTACCTGCGTTTAATACATCGTAAGTATTTAACTGATCTGCAGTAGTAACTTTAGCTTTCTGAATATTTCTGCTTGATAAATAGATATTATTATTTTGTGCAGGTAAAACTAATAGCGTTTTCTCTCCGGCTAAGTTTAAGGCATTAACCAAATTGATATAGTTTTTAGTTTTAATGCTATCGAAAGTAAAATCTTCTAAAACAACCACGTTGTTATCAATTGCTTTATATGATAAAGCTGATTTACGGGCTAATGATTTTAATTTTTTATTCAATTTAAAACTATAGTCTCTTGGCTGTGGACCAAAAACACGACCACCACCATTAAATAATGGAGATTTAATGCTCCCGGCACGTGCACCGCCTGTACCTTTTTGTTTGTATAATTTACGGGTCGAACCTGCAATCTCGTTACGTTGTTTAGATTTGTGTGTTCCTTGACGTTGGTTAGCCAAATATTGTTTCACATCTAAATAAATCGCATGGTCACTTGGCGTGATACCAAATACCGACTCAGAAAGCTGCACCTTGGCACCTGTCTCTTTTCCTGAAATGTTTATTACTTTAACTTCCATCTGCTTACTTATCTAAGATTACGTAAGAACCTTTAGCTCCTGGAATGGAACCACTAACTACAACCAGATTTTGCTCGGCATAAACTTTCAATACTTGTAAGTTTTGAATTTTTACCCTATCGCCACCTGTTCTTCCAGCCATACGCATACCTTTAAATACACGAGCCGGATAAGACGCAGCACCCAATGAACCTGGCGCACGCAACCTGTTATGCTGACCGTGAGTTTGACCACCCACACCACCAAAACCATGACGTTTTACCACACCTTGAAAACCTTTACCTTTTGAAGTACCAACAACATCAACAAAATCGCCTTCGCTAAAAATGTTAACAGTTACGGTATCGCCTAAGCTTACCGATTCTTCAAACTGTTCAAATTCAACCAACTTGCGTTTTGGAGTGGTGTTTGCTTTCGCAAAGTGACCTTTTAAAGGTTGGGTAGTGTTTTTTTCTTTGGCTTCGTCGTATCCCAGTTGAACTGAAACGTAACCATCTTTCTCTTCGGTCTTAACCTGTGTTACTACACAAGGCCCAGCTTCGATCACCGTACAAGGAATATTTCTTCCGTCGGCGTCAAAAATGCTGGTCATTCCTACTTTTTTTCCAATAATACCTGACATTTTCTATTTTTAATTTAACACCCATCGAAGCAGTAGGGCTTCGTTCAAGGTGGATACACATCCCCGTTAAGGGACGGCAAAAATAGGAAAGATTTCTTAATTTTCAAATAGTTAGCTAATTATTTTTTCATTATTTGTTATTTTTTTTCTGTAGCGATGAAGTGATCAGCGCTATCCATCTCACATAACTACTATTTACTGCCTTTTCTCTACTGTCTGATAAGACCCTGAGATAGACCTCAATTCGGAAAAGTACTACTTTGTTCGACTCCGCTTCGAGTCGGCTTCGGGAAAAAGGCCCTTTTGTTCGACTCGGCTTCGGGAAAGCTTCGACTCCGCTTCGGGAATCCTTCGAGAAAGCTTCGAGACAGTTTCGAGATAGTTTCGAGGCAGCTTCGACCTGGCAAGCCCGACAGCCAAATAAATCCCGAAGGTTGCCCGAACATATCTCGAACTTGGTAATAACCTGTCTCGAAACAAATACCTCGCTTAACCGAATAATTGTCAAAATGTCTCGTTTGTCTTTTGTAGGACACCTCTACAAAAAAATTAAGTCGATTGCGGTATTTGCTCTACTAAAATTTCATTTCCCGATTTATCATAATAAATGCAGGTCATGGCGTCAAGGTTAACAACCCACTTACTAACCCCTGTTTCGGCACAATCCTTACAAAAGGCATAATAATCAGTTTTGCCTTGTTGATGGGCTTTTAGGTAGGCGCTAAACTTTTCTTTGTCGCTGTTTGCCGAAATTGTCAGCTCATCGTACTGCGATTTCGATTTTGTTTGATAATTATTTTTACCAAAATAGTCTGTATGGCTGTCGTTAACCCAAGTTTCAAAGACTGTTACACCCATTTCTTTTATTTCCTGAATATATTTAGGAAAGTCTGCCCCCGATTTTACTTTTTCGTGTGCTAGTCTAATTTGTTCTACAGTAAACATTTTTCTTAATTTTTAATTCTTAAACGATTTGTTCGGCTGTCGGGGTAAACCTGAGATGTCCATCCATTGCTTTCCGGTGAAAATCGTTAACTTTTTTTGAAAGCTGCTCAAAATCGTAGTCCTGATTAGTTCCACAATCCAGCAAATTAAATTCGACAGTTGGCTTTGTACTTTCGAAGTAATCGATAAGGTTGCTGCACCAAATTAGCTGGCAATGGCCATTAATCTTTGGAACAATCTCATTTATACCATCTTCAAAAAGTATGGTCCTGGCATAAATGCTTTCGAGATTACCCTGGGGGTAAAAA
The DNA here is from genome assembly GCA_040388055.1 of Bacteroidota bacterium. Lineage (GTDB taxonomy): Bacteria > Bacteroidota > Bacteroidia > Sphingobacteriales > Sphingobacteriaceae > Pedobacter. The sequence goes on along the minus strand of JAZKCO010000001.1, from coordinate 397,011 downwards.
AGCAGTAAGTTACCTGGTTTCGATAAAATCTCTCCGGCATAGGCAAAGCTTTCTGTTATCGATCTTTTGCCCGGCTCTATAGAAAAACTACCAAAAAGTTTTAACCATTTGTTTCTTTGAAGTTGTTTTTTAAGGCTCATGATATGCAAGTGTTTCATGGTTTGATTACCCATAAAAATCTGATTACAAAGATAATACGCCAAAAAACCATCCAGAAAACTGAAATGATTGCACATCAGCAAATAGGAATGGCCAGCCTTGATATCAATTTTACGGAATAATAATTTATTAAACCGTCTTTTTAAAAAAAGGCTAATGATATAACCAGCGAACTTCAAAAAAAATGGTGGAAGGGGTTTGCCTTTTATAATCATAATAACAAACGAGTTAAAGTGTCTGCAAAATTACTGTTTATCATTTCATGATCTGCCTCTAAAACTACGATTTCGGCACGATTATATTTCCTAAAAAAGACCCTACCAATTGAAGGCGGATACATTTTGTCGTATTTACCAAAAATAAATAGGCTCCTAATATTATTCGAAGTTAGTGCTGTTATTAAACGGCTTTCGTCGGTTTTCAAAAATCGGAGATAGGTAAAAGTCGCATACAGGGCAAATCTTAATGCTGGGGTACCGACTTCTTTCTCTAAAATAGCCTTACCCACCTTATCTAATAAGCCCAATTTACTTAAAATATTAATAATTCGAACTGTCGCTTTTTCACTTAACATTATTTTTTCGAGCAATTTATTACCCAGAACACTTTTGCTAAAAAACCAAACCAGAAATCCGGGGCGTAAGGCTGCGGACGCAGCAACGATATAAGCATCGACCACATCGCCCATTTCTTCGACAATGGCTGTCGCATAATGTGTACCCATAGAATAAGCCAGTACCGAGAATCGATCGATTTGCATAGACTGACAAAAATCTGTAATTAGGCTGGCCAGTTGTTTTTTTTGCAGGCCTGCTTTTATCGTCGCTAAACTTTGGTCGTTTAATAAGGTTTCTTTGTGAAAAAAAAGATCGAAGCCGATAAAAGTATATTTACCGCCCAACCGATCTGCTAAAATTTTAAACTGTTTACCATGCATTCCAAACCCGTGGAAACAAAGCATGTAGGCTGGCCCCGTTCCAAATTGATAGTAATGCAATTTTGCAAAAGAATTTTCGAAGTAATGCGTGGTCATGGCAATTCGACTATAGCTATTGCCCAGGCATAGTCGCCATCGTGCGTAATTGTTAGGCTAATCTGAACTGCTTGTTTAAGCACTTTGTGAAGCACCACATAAGGTCGCTTCCCAATTTCTTCTCTTAAGATCTCTATTTTATTAAATGGCAAAGCACTTTTATCTATTTGTTTAACCGCCTTATAAACCGCTTCTTTTGCCGCCCAGGTAGAGGCGTATCTTAAAAGCGAATCGTTAAATAAATTGCAATAATTTATTTCGTTTAACGTGTAAACTTTTGTTTTAAAGGCGGCTGTGAGCGATTGAGAAAAACTGGGTAAGAAAACCAAATCATTTCCAACCGTAATATTTCTTTTTACCGGCGGGCAGGCTGTCGATAACAACAAATCTTTATTCATTTAATGCTACTCCCATAATGTTAAAGCCACCATCTACAAAATGGATGTTGCCTGTAATTCTTTTCGAGAGCTCCGAAAAATAGTACAATGCTGCATTGCCCACATCGTCGGCATCGACATTCCCTAATGGAGCTGTTATTTTTCCGGTTTTCCGCAGCTTCCTAACACCGTTTATCCCTCCGGCAGAGGTGGTAAGGATAAGGCCCGGCGAAAGGGCATTAACTCTTATCTTTTTAGCTCTGAAATAATCGGCCAGGTACAGTACTATATTCTCTAAAGCAGCTTTGTTAATGGCCATTCCGGCATAACCCGGAAAAACACGTTGCGACGCATTATAGGTAAGTGTTAAAATAGAGGCATGCTCGTTAAGTAATGGCTCTGCTACCCGTGCAATTCTAAGCAAGGAATAAGCACTTATATGGAAAGAATCGACCAGTTCATCGAATGGAATATCTAAGTAGGCTGGGGCTGGCAATTTACTACCGGGCGTGCTGTAACATAACACATTCTGACTTCCAAAAGCAACTCCATGCAAAATATAATCTATGGGGCCGAAAGTTTGATAAACATGATTTAAGAAATCGGTAATTTCATTTTCATTTCTTACATCGACCCGAAAAGCATGCTCGCTTGTTAGCCCTAATTGATTAAGCAGGTAAATAACTTCCTCTTTGGTATCGTCTACATAGCTCAGTGTAATTTTACAACCCGATTTGTGCAGTTTTAAAGCGACATCGTAAGCTATAGAACTATCGTTTCTTACGCCAAAAATAACAGCAATCTTACCGGTATTATCAATCATGGTTACTCGTTTTTTGATATTGACATTGCACTATTCGTACCACCAAAGCCATAATTAAGGCAAACAATCTGATTAATCGCTGTCGAAATGGACTTCGAAGGTATCAGGTGCTGATAACTATCGAGCGGTTTATCGGGGCCATTCCAGTCTGTATTTTTTTGAAAGGGCTCCAGTTCTTTATTAAAATTATGGGCATTTAAGACCGGTAAAACCTGTTGCTTTTCTAACATCAGTATTGATGTAATTAGTTCTACCGCACCTGCCGCGCCCAGCATGTGCCCGAATTGCGACTTCGGAGCCGAAATATGATAACCGCTTTCGCCCATTACATCGACCACACTCAATAACTCGACTGCATCGCCAACAGGCGTAGAAGTGCCATGCACTTTAACTACCTGAGGTTTATTTGGATGGCCGGCAAGTAAACCCCGCCATAAACGTTGCTGCCCCTGAAACGATGGATAAAACATATCGCCATCGCCATCCGAATTGTTAAAATAGCTATCTATAACTGCCAGAATTGGGGCTCCCCTTTGTTTTGCCAGGTCGTACGCTTCGAGTGCGACAACACCACAACCAAACGAACAAACGAAACCATTCCTGTTGATGTCGAAAGGACGAGAGCTTTCGGCAGGCGCAAAACCTTTACTTAAAACCTGCATGGCATCGAAGCCAATAAAAGTTTCTAATGCAGTACCTTCAACTCCGCCTGCCAGTATTCTATCTTGCAAGCCGTATTTAATGAGGCGGTATGCATGACCAATATTGCCTAATCCTGTAGCACAGGCAGACCCAATCGATTCGCAGATACCTTTGTTCTTAATGAGGCACGATACATTGGCTGCTTCTCTATAAACCATGGCCCGGTCTACCGTATGCGAACCTGCAAGTCTTGTTTTTTTCTTCAGTTCGAAAAAACTATGCCAGGCAGTGCGCAGTATGGTGTTTCCTGCCGAACCGGAGCCCATTACAACGCCTGTTTGCTCGGATGTGATTTCGCGTGGGTTCCATCCGGCCATTTTAATTGCATCTTGCGAAGCCAGCATTGCCCAAATGCTACCCAAATCTGCAGTAGCCAGATTGGCATCAGGGATTCTTTCTAAAAGGTCGATATAGGTTTCGGGATATCCGGGAGTAATTTCAGAATCGATGCGCGCTAATCCCATTTCCGATTCAGCAATGTAGCCAGCAACTTTAGAACGAATATTTTTACCATGCGCTACGGCTTCATCCCATTCCCTTATTAAACTTTCACCATTAAAGAGCTTCCGTTTAAATTCGTCCAGGTCTTGGCAGTTGGGAAATGCCCCGCCCATGCCAACTATTGCTACTTTTCTGCCGGCTATAGCCATCTTTATCCGTTTTCTTTTGTTTTGATAACCAGGTCTACAAAGTCTTTAACTTTAGATCCCAGGTCGTCGATATCATCGTCGTCGAATTCTATTCCAAATTTCTGTTCGGCCTTTGCTGCAATATTGATCATCTCGGTCGATGGAGTTTTGAGATCTGTAATAAAATCGGTCTCTTCTGTAACTTCTGTAAGTTTAGTCTGGTCTATAGACCTTACTGTTTTTAATATTGCTATCAAGCCCTCAATTACTTCTTGTCTGTTCATCTAATTAATATTTTATTCCGTTTTAAGCCTTTACCTGTAATATCGAAGAGTTCGGCAATTAAAGTAAACTCGTTACTTAATTCGTAAGCTAAGAATTGCGCTATGGTATAGTTCTTAAAATATTCGTTCAAATTTAAACCTTTCGGGACTTTATAAATTCTGCCATCGCAGGTCATTTGCCTGAATTTATAAAATTTAATTTGTCCCATGCTAATTAAAACATCGCCCGCTTCCAAGTAACTTCTAAAGTTAACATTTCCGATGCTGATAAAAAGCGGTAAAAACATTTTATGCAAATCCGGAGGTGTGCAATTTAGCTTTTTACATTCTAAAAAAGCACTACAAGAACCTGTTGTTGCTAAAGAAAATGCTTCGATCATGTCGACTCCTCTAAAAACACCAAAATGATCTTCCACATCCCGGGCGGTTGGCAAATAGCTGGCAATAACCCCTATTTGCGGCTCATGCCAATGATAAGCACTAACCAGATTTTTGGTAGGCCCGTGTAGTAATAAATAAGCTGGCGATACACCTACAAGACTATCCATTCGTTATTAATTTACAATAAACCACCATTAATATGTAGGTTAGTCCCATTAATATAGGAAGCCTGTTCGCTAAGTAAAAAGGCGACCAGGTTGGCTACGTCTTCTGGTTTTCCTGGTTTGTTAGCAGGGATTCTGCTCAGGTATTTTTCCCGTTCTGCCTGCGGTATCGTGTCGGTCATTTCTGTTTCTATAAAACCCGGCGAAACACACAGCACCCGAATGTTGTGCGCTTCATGTAATACCCCAACCTCTTGTGCTAGCGATTTCGAAAAAGAAACGATCCCGGCTTTTGTAGCAGCATATACTGCCTGAAATGCGTTCCCGGTTTCGCCAACTATAGAACTTAAATTGATGATGACCCCTCTTTTTTCCAGATTGAAAATTTTTAGTGCGGCCTTACAAATCATGATGGGAGCTTTTAAATTAACCTGAATTACCCGATCAATCGTACTTTCTGGTTGAAATAAGATGGAAGAATTGAGTATAATGCCTGCATTATTAATGATAGCATATAATTCGTCACCATGTTCTTTTTTAAGCCGTTTACAGAAATCACTAACCTCTTCTGGCTTTGAAAGATCTGCACAGAGCAGCACACTGTTAGGGATAGTGGTTTTAAAGCTACTTTCACTTGTAGCGTGTAAAATTAATTTATAATGTGGCGCTAATCTTTTGGCTATAGCCAAGCCAAGTCCCCTGCTTGCTCCAGTTATCAATACCTTTTTTTCAATCATTTATTCCGCAATTTTTCAAATTTGAACAAATTTTTTCCTCGGACTAAATAATTTGCCGTTTCGAAACCAAAGATAATGTTTATTGACAGATTGGCAATTGTTATTTTAACTCCACTAATGGGCTACATCAAGGTATAAGCTGGCAATAATTACGCACAATACGATAAACCCAATAAGCACATACATATAATCTTTTTCGAGCAGAAAGCTGAAAATTGAAAAAACAACCCGGGCTATGGGGGTAAAGATGAGTAATAAAACTCCGAATTGGATAATTGCCAGGCCATCTAAGGTTTTTAAGCCTTTAAAGATCTCGGCCACCGAAGAAAATCTAGTTTCTTCGGGTTTGAAATTTGCGAAAGAAACCTGTTGATTGGTATGTTTGGCCATAAATATAAGGCCCCCTATTAAAACAATGACTGTAGAAACCACCACCCCTACGCGCAAAAGTCCGCCCAATATAACCTGTATATCTTTGTCTGCTAAATAATGTTTAACGTCTCTGCTCATGCGTTTCCGGTTAATCCTTTATAAATCATTTGTAATGCTAAAAAAGTAACTACCACGGCAAATACCAATTTTAATTTATCGGTCTTGGTTTTTATTAAAATTTTAGCACCCAGCGTTGCCCCACAAATTACACCAATGGTTACCGGCATCGCAATGGCTGGATTAATCTGGCCCTTATGTAAATAAACCAATGCACTTGCAGCAGCAGTAACCCCAATCATAAAGTTACTGGTCGTGGTAGAGACCTTAAACGGGATTTTCATGATATTATCCATCCCAATAACTTTTAATGCGCCAGAGCCAATGCCAAGCAAGCCAGAGAGCGTTCCAGCTACAAACATCATCGCAAAACCACCCACAACATGATGAACCGCGTATTGTTTAGTTCCCGCAGCTGTTGGATAGCTTCCGTTTAATTTAAAATAGTTGGCAAGCAAACTCGTTTTTTCATTATTAGAATGATCTACTTTTTTCTTAAGCATCATCGCAGCAGAAAACAATAAGATTAATCCGAAAATCACAATAATATAATCTGCTTTAATATAAGTAGCTATAATTACCCCTACAATAGCACTAGAGGTGGTTGCAATCTCTAAAAACATCCCAATGCGAATATTAGTGATGCCCTCCTTTACATAGGCAGCTGCAGAACCAGAAGAAGTGGCAATAACAGAAATAATAGATGCACCGATTGCATAATGAATATCGACACCTAAACCCAGCGTTAATAATGGGATAATGATTACTCCGCCTCCTAGCCCTGTTAGCGACCCAACCAGGCCGGCAAGGAATGCACCAGCGAGAACAATTAAGGTAAAAAGCAACACCGTCATGCTTACAAATATACCGGGCTTTTCGGGTTTACCTAGAAATATTTACATTTAGTAGACTACAAAAAAGGTATGCTTTATAGGGTTTTGAGCTAAATTAGGCCTGTTTTTGGAGGCATCAGTTCGAACTTAACAGGATTGTAAAGACAATAATTTTTGATTATCATTGTTTTAAATTAACAACGATAAATAGTTATGAAACAAAAGTTACTCTTTTCTACCGTTTTAATTTTAAGTTTACTTGTTCAAGGTTTGCTGGCCCAAACACCAGTAAAAACGAAACCAGTTCAGGTAAAAGCACAACAGCAGCCTGTAAAAAAACAGGTTTATACGCCAAGAACAATAGATACGGCAAAAAATACAGACCCCAGTTTAAAAGGACAATACCAATTTATGCTTTCCCGGTCTAAATCGGTAAATGGTTACAAGCTCATAAATCCCTATCGTTTAACCACGGTTTGGCAAAGCGTAAGCGATACCCTACGTAAAGAACGTGTGGAGCTAAAAAATTCAAAAAATAAAATTGCCGAACAGCAAAAAATTATCAATAACCTTAACAGTGAGATTGCTGGTAAAGAGACCTCCTTAAATACCTCGTTAGCTAAAATAGATGAGATTAGATTTTTGGGTCTCTCTTTTACTAAAAGCGTTTACAATATAATCGTTTGGTCGATAATTATTGTTTTAGCCATCGCTTTGTTTGTAGTTATTGCCAGATCGGCCAAGAACATTCTCGAAGCCAGGCACAGAACTCAGCTTTACGATGAGGTTGCGGCCGAATACCAAAATTATAAAACCAAAGCCAACGAAAAAGAACGGAAGCTAGCTAGGGAGTTGCAAGACGAGCGAAATTTAGTGGAAGAGTTGAAGAATAGAGGGCGTTGATAATCTTTGCTAAACCCAACCCCATAAAAAAACCTCGCAGGTTAAGAATTGCGAGGTTTTTTATGCATTATTAAAATCATTAAACTTTAATTTCAACTTCAACACCACTAGGTAGTTCAAGTTTCATCAAGGCATCAACAGTTTTAGAGTTAGAGCTATAAATATCCAGAAGACGTTTATAGGCACACAATTGAAACTGCTCACGTGCTTTTTTGTTTACGTGTGGTGAACGCAAAACAGTGAAGATTTTCTTTTCTGTTGGTAACGGAATTGGTCCGCTTACCACTGCACCTGTAGGTTTTACAGTTTTAACGATTTTCTCGGCCGATTTATCAACCAAGTTGTAATCGTAAGATTTTAATTTAATTCTAATTCTTTGGCTCATGTTATTTTAATTATGACTACCTGTTAGAGCTATTAATAACGGGTGGTCGGTTTATTTTTGAGTATTTAGTAGTTAGACAAATGTGTCTAACTACAAATACTAATCTTCTAACTTAACTTTACCTTTAGACTTGGCAATTACCTCGTCCTGAACGTTTTTAGGCGCTGCTTCATAATGGTCAAATTCCATTGTAGAAGTTGCACGGCCAGAAGTAATGGTACGTAATTGAGTTACATAACCAAACATTTCTGATAATGGCACCGTTGCTTTAATTACCTGAGCACCTGCACGGGTATCCATACCTAAAAGCTGACCACGACGACGGTTCATGTCACCGATTACATCACCCATGTTTTCTTCAGGGGTTAAGATTTCGATTTTCATGATTGGCTCCATCAAAGTAGGTTTACATTTTGGTAAAGCTTCGCGATAGGCCATTTTAGCTGCAAGTTCAAATGATAAAGCATCCGAATCGACTGCGTGGAACGAACCATCAATTAAGCGAACTTTCATATCAGGAAGTGGGTAACCCGCCAATACGCCATTAGCCATTGCCGCTGCAAAGCCTTTTTCGACCGAAGGGATAAACTCACGTGGAATTGAACCACCAGTAATTTCATTTACGAATTGCAAGCCACCTTTTTCGTAATCGGCATCGATTGGCGAAATAACAACTTGAATATCTGCAAATTTACCACGACCACCAGATTGTTTTTTATATGTCTCGCGGTGTTGAGTAGTACCGAAAATTGCTTCTTTGTAAGCAACTTGTGGTGCACCTTGGTTAACTTCTACTTTAAATTCGCGTCTTAAACGGTCAATTAAAATATCTAAGTGAAGCTCGCCCATACCAGAGATAACAGTCTGCCCAGTTTCTTCATCGGTTTGAACTCTAAAAGTAGGATCCTCTTCTGCTAATTTAGATAAGCCCATACCCAATTTATCAACGTCAGCCTGTGTTTTAGGCTCAATCGCTAAACCAATTACTGGCTCAGGGAAGTTCATTGACTCAAGGATAATCGGATTTTTCTCATCACAAAGTGTATCTCCTGTTTTGATATCTTTAAAACCAACTACCGCAGCAATATCACCAGCACCTACATTAGGGATAGGGTTTTGCTTGTTTGCATGCATTTGGAAGATACGAGAAATACGTTCTTTATTCTCAGAACGTGTATTGTACACGTAAGAACCTGCTTCTAAATTACCCGAATAAACCCGGATAAAACATAAACGGCCTACAAAAGGATCTGTTGCAATTTTAAAAGCTAAAGCTGCAAAAGGTTCTTTCTCCGATGGTTTTAAAGTAACTTCTTGATCAGTATTGGGATTAATACCAGTAATACCTTCGCTATCCATTGGCGATGGCAATAATTCCATCACATAATCGAGCATGGTTTGTACACCTTTGTTTTTGAAAGATGAACCACAAACCATTGGTACAATTTTAGCATCTAATACTGCTGCACGTAAAGCGTTTAAAATTTCGCGTTCTGTAATCGAATTAGGGTCTTCGAAGAATTTCTCCATCAAGCTCTCATCATAATCCGCAACAGATTCTAATAATTTTTCTCTCCACTCTGCAACCTCATCCAACATATCTTCAGGAATTGGCACTTCAGTAAAGGTCATCCCTTTATCGTGCTCGTTCCATACGATACCACGGTTATTAATTAAATCTACTACGCCTTTAAATGATTCTTCAGCACCGATAGGTAATTGCAAAGGAACTGCATTACTACCTAACATATCTTTAACTTGTTTTACAACTTTTAAGAAGTCGGCACCAGAACGGTCCATTTTATTAACGAAACCAATACGGGCTACATTGTAGTTATTAGCTAAGCGCCAATTTGTTTCAGACTGAGGTTCAACCCCATCAACTGCTGAAAACAAAAATACTAAACCATCTAATACACGTAGGGAACGATTTACTTCTACTGTAAAATCTACGTGTCCCGGGGTATCGATAATGTTAATATGGTAGTTATCGCCTCTGTATTTCCAGTTAACTGTGGTTGCTGCAGACGTGATTGTTATCCCACGTTCCGCTTCTTGTACCATCCAGTCCATGGTCGACGCACCTTCGTGCACCTCGCCAATCTTATGATTTACACCAGAGTAAAAAAGAATTCGTTCTGTAGTTGTTGTTTTACCAGCATCAATGTGAGCAGCGATACCGATATTTCTTGTGTATTTTAAATCTCTTGACATTTTATTTTAATTAGCAAATTAGCTAATTGGAGAATTAGCTAATTATTGCATTTTTTAGAATCTGAAATGTGAGAACGCTTTGTTAGCTTCAGCCATTTTATGCGTATCTTCTTTCTTTTTAACTGCTGCACCCTCGCCTTTAGCCGCCGATACGATTTCTCCTGCTAATTTCTCTTTCATGGTTTTCTCGCCACGTTTACGTGCGTAAGAGATTAACCATTTCATGCCTAAAGCAATTTTACGGTCTGGTCTTACTTCTGTAGGAACCTGGAAGTTTGCACCACCTACACGACGAGATTTAACCTCTACGGCAGGCATTACATTTGTTAAAGCACGTTTCCATACTTCTAAACCATTCTCTCCAGCTTTTTTCTCTGCTAATTCTACGGCATCATAAAAAATAGTATAAGCAATCGATTTTTTACCATCGAACATCATATTATTTACAAATCTCGTTACCTGAACATCGTTAAATTTAGGATCAGGAAGGATAATTCTCTTTTTTGGTTTTGATTTTCTCATGTCTGTTTCCTCCTAATTATTTCTTTTTACCTTTTGCTGGTGCTGCAGCTGCTTGTCCTGGCTTAGGGCGCTTAGTACCATATTTACTACGACGTTGGTTACGACCGGCTACACCCGATGTATCTAATGCACCACGAATAATGTGGTAACGTACACCTGGTAAATCTTTAACACGACCACCACGGATTAACACAATAGAGTGCTCTTGTAAATTGTGACCTTCTCCAGGAATATAGGCATTTACCTCTTTTCCATTGGTTAAACGTACACGGGCAACTTTACGCATTGCTGAGTTTGGTTTTTTAGGGGTAGTAGTATATACACGTGTACATACACCTCTTCGCTGTGGACAGCTGTCCAACGCCGGAGACTTACTCTTGAACTCCAGTGCTACTCTACCTTTTCTAACTAATTGTTGAATGGTTGGCATTTCTTGCTTTTGTTTTTCTATTTTTAATTTAAAAAAAATCCTGTAATGGTCTGCCTGCAATGAGGCCACATTAAGGGATTGCAAAAGTATGAACTTAATTTGTGATAATCAAGGGTTTGAGGAAGATATTTTCTAATCATCAAAACCCGAAGGTGGCTAGTCGCAATTTTTATAGACGAAATTTTATATCTTCATATTAAAATATGCATAATGATGGCTATAACACAACCTTCCAGGCTAAAGGTTTATGAGCTTACCTTAGCGCTTGTTACCTGGTTCTCAATTATCCTTCAACTTTATCTTACAAAGGAAAGTGTTTTTAATTTTATTAGTTATTTTACCATATTAAGCAATCTTTTAGTGGCAGTAAGTTTAACCTGTACCTCCATCTTTAAATATAGTAAAGTAGGGCGCTATTTTTCTTTGGTTACTATGCAATCTGCAATAGCACTTTACATTTTTATTGTCGGATTAGTTTACAACTTCGTACTTCGGGGTATATGGGAGCCCCAAGGCTGGCAGTGGGTTGCAGACAACTTATTACATGTAGTGGTTCCGGTATTTTATATTTTGTACTGGCTTCTCTTTATTCCCAAAGGGAAGTTAAAGTTTAAAGATAATATAGTTTGGACAATTTTCCCTCTCCTCTACCTTGCATACACGCTAGTTCGTGGTCATTTTACCCATTGGTATCCTTATCCTTTTATAAACGTTACTAAATTAGGCGATGCAAAAGTCTGCTTAAATATAGGGATCATGATAATCGCATTCCTGCTGGTAGGGCTATTGCTAATCTGTATTAATCGTTTCTTCTTAAAGAAGGCCACAGATTAATCGCTATACCTTTTACAAAATAATTACACTACTAAAGTTACTTTATAAAGTAACTTTAGTAATTTTGCTGGCATGATAACCTTCGAAGAAGTATCGGGCCTACGTATTGGCCTCTTAAAATTAGCAAGACAAATAAGGAAGCAAAATGCAGCTATGCCTTATTCTCAGACAGAGCTCAATATTATTGGTCATTTAGACCGGTTACATACGGCATTGCCCTCGCAGCTTTCTGCCCTAGAACATATTTCGGCTCAGGCGGTATCGCAAAATTTAAATAACCTGGCTGCAAATGGTATCGTTATCCGCAAAACAGACGAAACCGATAAGCGAAAAATTAAAATTACCCTATCGAACCTTGGGCACGAGAAGCTTAAAGCACTGCGCCAACAACGGGACGAATGGTTTATGCATACCATAAAAGCCAGGCTAAGTGCTACAGAAATCGAACAGCTCATTAATAGCACTCGCTTATTCCAAAAATTAACAGCTACAATATAAGTCGATATGTTTAGCGCTTTAGGACATTATAATTACAGACTCCATTTCACAGGTCAGTTTATTTCTCTCATCGGAACATGGATGCAAAGAGTAGCCATAGGTTGGCTTATTTATCGACTAACTGGTTCGGCTTTTATGCTGGGCCTTATTGGTTTCTTAGGTCTAATTCCGGCGCTTATCCTATCGCCTATGGCGGGCAACCTGGTCGATCGTAAAAATAAATTTAAGATTGTTTTTATTGCCCAGATTCTTTTTATGACACAGGCGGGTGTACTAGCATTTTTAATCTGGTTTAAATATTACAACATTACTATTATTGCATTGTTAAGTTTAATCCAGGGCGTTATAGGCACTTTCGAAACCACCGCCCGGCAGGCTCTCATACCCGAATTTGTAGAAGACCCGGCACATTTACCCAATGCTGTTGCACTCAATTCTTCGGCATTTAATGCGGCTAGGTTATTAGGGCCGGCAATTGCCGGAATGGTATTGGGTTTATATGGCGAAGATGCTTGTTTTATCATTAATTTTTTAAGCTTTATTCCGGTTATCGCCTGTTTGCTTTTAATGAAACTACCGCCAGAACAAATAAAACCAAAAGCAGAAAGCATCTGGAACGGGCTTAAAAAGGGACTAACCTATCTGGAAGAATCGCCCGATATCACGAATCTTATCATAATTCTAGCTTTCAGCAGTTTATTAACTATTCCCTTCTCTACACTTTTACCAGTTTTTGCTAAAGATATTTTTCAGGGTAATGCCACTACCTTTAGCTGGTTCGAAAGTGCGGGCGGACTTGGTGCGCTATTAGGTGCAATTTACATGACTACCTTAAAGCCACAGCGTAATTTACAACACCTGGTAATAGCTGCTATAAGTATATTTGGTGTAGGCCTAATTTTATTATCTCTCTCTGGTTCGGTTGGAATGGCTCTTTTTAGCACAGCCCTAGCTTGTATTGGTATGATGCTGCAAACTGCATCTATAAACACTTACATACAAATGCATACCACAAACGAACTTCGAGGTCGCGCCATAAGCTATTACCTGATGGCCTATCAGGGCATACTACCATTAGGCACCTTACTTATCGGGTTTATGGCCAACGAAATTGGTGCAAAAGCTACCGTACTTATGGAAGGTATTTCTGCATTACTAATTGTAAGTGCTTATCTCGCTTATTTAAAATATAAGGATAAAATAAGTTTAGTAATTATCGAAAAGACTAATTTAAAATAGCCTGGTATTAAATACAACGCCTAGCCCTAGACAATCGACCTCAAATCGATGGACATATATTTTCCCTTCTATCGCTGCCCAGTTAAGAAGAGCGTACTTAATTCCGCCGGTCCAATAAGTAAGTATTGGCTTTTCGCTATTAAAATATAAATAATACCCATATTTGGCCACTAATGCTAATTTTCCAATCCAGACAACTGGTCCGATACCAATTCCTATCCGCCATCGATTATACGAAGTAGCATTAAACTGGTAAGTCTGCTCTCGTTTGCGTGGATCGAAAATGGTATAATAATAAACTGCATCCAAGCCGATACTTAAATTAACTATGGCCTTCGATTTAAAATTATACCCGATGTAAATTCCAGATTTATATAAGCTATTCTTATTATGGTAAACTCCGCGTTTTCCAACATTTAAACCAAGCTCTAAACCATACCTTTTAAAGGTCCCGAAAAAATCAGGGCTTCCAATAGGATCTTTTCGCTGCTTAATTTTAAAATATTTGACGACTCCAAAACTTAAGCTACTTATATTTAATCCATTATTGGGCATCCTGATCCCTGCATTCGAATAATGAATAATATCAAGTCCGGCCAGCAGCCTCGAATTTACGCCCAGAGTGGCGGTTGCTTTTAACGTCGCCGTGGTTATAAAATTGAGGTGACTTCCTATAACCGGATTTCCATTGGTAAACCATGTTTCCGAAATGTACCCTAAACCAATGCCTGGCGAAAAATTAAACCTTAATCTATTCGTTTTTAAAATGGGGAAATTTAAAGCACCTAATAGCGCATAGGCCCTCCCGAAATCTTCAAAAATTGCCGGAGTATTAGTTTTTAGATGGCTCAGGTTTTTATAATTAAATACAATAGCAATAGGACGATTTGCTGAGCTAATGTTATAAATAAGCTCTTCTCCTACCACTTTTCCATTTATTTTATTGCGAAAGGCAGAAAACAGGTGCAACGAAAATTGCCGGCTAAGGGAAAGGCTACCTCTATTTCCCTGCGATTTCGAAAAGGCTGGATATAATCCAAAATACAGTAATAAAATTACTTTAATAACATACCAGTAAAATTTCGGAAAATAGCTCATCACCTGTAAATTGCTTTATTAATGCCTTATCAGTTTGCATAATCAATTTAATCTGGGAGATGATATTTAACAACCCGTCCAAAACAGGTGCCATATAAATATGAATTGAGCTTTAAAAAGGTATATAGTTCCATTTCATTAATTGGAACAACGTTACTAAAGTTAGAATGTTAATTGTTTTTTAATCCCCGCCTCTGATATTTTTCCTTCGAATTATAAACGATAGAAAAAGTTACTCATAACAGGGTTAATATTCTACAAAATAACCAGGAGTTATTTATAGCTACAAAAAAAAACGCTCTGGCAAATTATACCAAAGCGTTTTTATAAAAAAAAATTTAAGGAGTGCTTATTTTTTTGTTGAAGCTTTTTTGGCTTCACTTTTTTTGTGTGCTTTTTTTACTGCTTTTTCCGCTTTTTTAGCTGTAGTATCTGCTTTTTTCTCCAGCTTGATTGCTTTTTTGCTTGCTTTTTCTGCTTTAACAGTCGAGGCAGTTGCTTTAGCTGGTTTAGTTTGTGCGCTCACAGTGTTTACAGTAAATGCAGCTACAAGGGCGATCAATAGAACTTTAATTGCTTTCATCTTTATTTTTTTTAAGGTTATTAATTTTGTTTAACAATACTAAAGTCAGCATCTAATATGAAGATTTAGTGAAGTAAACAAATAGCAAATTGGAATTATTCGTTCCTCTTAATGAAGAGATGGCAATACGCTTTGCTCTGGAGGTAATAATTTAAATTTATCGTAGGAATTTAGGAGATAGGATTTAAAATCATTTGCACTTGCTTGCTGTACAAACTTCAAACTAGGCCTGTACCTTACGATAAAGGCATCGAGCGCCGGCTGTTTAATCGGTAATATTGCAGTAATAGTTTTTGCATTATAACGTTTATCAATTTGCTTTTCCAGCACTTCCCGTTTCAACATCCTTTTAAATCGGCGTGCCTGCTTCCCTTCTCTGCTAAAATAGCTTGAAGGATAAAACAACAAGCCTCTTCCGGGTGTAAGTAATACTGCATTTGCCTTATTAAAAACCTGGGCATAGGTTTCTCGAATATCGGCTTCACCTTTAATAGTTACCGTTTTTAACATATTTCTGTCTAAAATAAGGTATCGCCGTATCGGTTTTAAATTAATGAGCAATACTGTATCTATATTATAGCCAGCCAATTTAAAAACAAGTAAATCATTTAATTTGGCATTAATAGTAAACTCGCCTTTCAGATTGGTAGTGGTGTGTTCCTTATTACTGAGGTTAATAACATCGACCTCAACAATAGGTTTTCTCGAAGCCTGATCATGAACAGTTCCATTTACTTGTGCTTGCGTTTTAATGTTCGCGAGAAACAAAATAAATAAAAAGAAAGTGAAGCCTGTCTTACTGTAAATCATTAATGAAGATAACCAGGAAAGGCTTGATTTTTATTAATTTTAACTGTTTTTAACTTAATGAAAGGTATTGAGATATAGTTTTTCCACTTTTTTACGTGCCCAATCGGTTTTCCGTAAAAATTTTAAACTTGATTTTAAAGAGGGGTTATTTTTAAAGCAATCGATATTAACCAGATTACCCATTTCTTCCCAGCCATAATGGAAGAACAGTTGCTTCACAATAAATTCTAAGGTTATCCCATGTAAGGGGTTATTTTTCTGTTCTTGCAATGCCATTTTACAAAGATAGGGGTTTTGTCCGAAAGGTAAAAAATGACCTAATGAAAATGGCCCTCCAAGCTTTCGCAGGAGGGCCATTTTTATATGCTTGGTTTATTTATCTTTCGTAAACACAAAACTTTGGCCATTAACCCCAAAGGTTAATTCATTTTTTGAAGTATTAAAATCAAATTCAAAATTTCCATCTTCACTACCAAATTTATTGCCGTTCATAAATTTCAAAACCATTGCAGGCCGGGTACCCATCTGTACATTCAGTGTACCATTAGCTTTAGTTACTACTAATTTAACCGGTGCTTCTGCATTCGAATAAGTTCCTGTAAACACATCCAGATTAGCTGGTGGGGTAGTCGCAGCAGCGGTACTTGTTCCGTCGGCAACCCAGTGGTTATTATCTGGGTTTCCATCTGGTAATACTTTTTCTGGATCGAGGGTAACTTCTGTAATTTCTTCAGTTGTCGGATAGCGAACTAACCAGCTGGTGTTTTTCATCCAAACATCGACTGGAACTTTAACGATTTCTGTTTTGCCACTCTTAGTCTTAACTTGTAAGATAATTGGCATAGGCATTTTCTCGAGGTTATTTACCTGTATCGTATAGCCTGTTAACTTATTGTCTTTCATTACCGGCTTAACATCGCCTAAACCCTGGTCGCTTTTCCAGTTATTTAAGAACCAGCTTCTCCAAAACCAAGCCAGATCTTCTCCAGCGGCATTTTCCATCGTCCGGAAGAAATCGAAAGGAGTTGGATGTTTATAGGCCCAGTTTTTAATATATTGTCTGAAAGCATAATCAAATCTGTCTTTTCCTAAAATCTGATCTCTTAAAATATTTAGACCCCATCCCGGTTTACTATATAGATTAATACCAATATTTCTTTCGGCCATTCCATCGGGCATTAACATAATGTTGTCTAATGCGGTATTACCAATAGCCGATTTTCCGATACGGTGCATATCTGTTGGATTTTTCGGTGCATATTCTCCATTATTGAAGCTTTTTTGAGAAATACCATTAATAAACGTATTAAAGCCTTCGTCCATCCAACCATATTTACGCTCGTTAGAACCTACAATCATCGGGAACCAGCTATGGCCAAATTCGTGATCAATTACACCCCAAGCACTTCCTTTTTTTGCAGTCCAGCCACAAAAAACAATACCAGGGTATTCCATACCACCAACATTCGTTGCCACATTAACAGCCATTGGATAAGGAAATTCGAACCACATTTTCGAATAATGTTCTATCGTCGTTTTTACATATTCTACCCCTCTACCATAACTATCGGCACCATTGCTCTCTACCGGATGGGCAGAAACGGCTAAAGATTTCTTACCACTTGGCAGGTTAATCCGGGCGGCATCCAAAACGAAAGCTTTCGACGATGCCCAAGCTGCATCGCGTGCATTAGTAATTTTAAATTTCCAGGTTAATTTATCTTTTGCAGGGCGTGATTTAGGATCTAGTACTTCAGCTTCGGTACGGATATGCACAGTAGCATCGCTCAGTTTGGCAGCATTCCATCTTTTTAGTTGTTCTGCGGTAAATACTTCTTGCGGATTTAACAATTCGCCAGAACCCATAACGATATGACTTGCAGGTGCTGTTATTGCATAATTGATATCTCCGTATTCGCAATAGAACTCGCCACCGCCCCAGTATGGAAGCGTGTTCCAGCCAATTACATCGTCGTATACACACATACGTGGGAACCATTGTGCAATGGCAAATATTTCACCATTTTTTGTTGTTAAATGGCCTGTTCTATCGGAGCCTTGTTTAGGCAATACGTAAGAATAGTCCATTTTAATGGTTATTAAATCGCCATTAGCAGCCATAGGTTGCGCTAACCTAATTTGCATCCGGGTGTCTTCCACTATTGAAGTAAATTTTACAGCTGCTGCTTTTTGCGAAACCCGAATGTTTTGGATTTTGTATCCGGCATCAATTTTTTCACCTTGTGCCCCATAACGACTCCGTGATGGAGTAATTGCATAACCTCTTGACGTTTCTTTAAAGGTATTCTGGTCTAATTGCAACCATAAATAAGGCAATTTATCGGGGCTATTGTTTCTATAAGTAAGGGTTACGGTACCGCTTACGGTATTCTTAGTCTCGTCGAGATTAGCAGTAATGTTATAGTCGACCCTATTTTGCCAGTATTTTACCCCTGGGGCACCATTTGCAGATCTGAATTCATTCCCGTTTTGCGTATAAAATAATGGCCCAAAGGCTTCGGCCGGGCTATAATTTGTGGTTACAGGTGGGGCTTGTTGTGCAAAGCTGGTAAGACTCCACAGGCCAATTGCCAAAGCTCCCAAAAGAGATTTTGTATTAGTTTTAAGCATGTTGATAATTATTTTTTGATAAAGGTAATTGCTAATTAAATATTTTCAAATAGATTAGGTAATAATGTTACGCAGGATGGTTTGCTGTTCGTTATTCGTTTTTAGGCTAAGAACGCTAATGGTTGGTAGCTGGCTTAAGCAATGAGGGCAATTTTCTTTGGCTTACTGGGAGTTTCAACCAGGCGCGGTAAGCTTTAGCGGTATAATATGCATAATTAAATGGCCGTTCGGACTTAACCTGCTCTACTGTTGGCCTATACATTTGTATAAAATCCTTGAGGCCTGGCCCTTCAAACTTAAGCAAAGTCCTAATGGTTACCTCATTAAAATTATTACTAATCTCTTCATTAAACTGATCGTAGGCTATAAGTTCCTGTATTTTAGCCTGGTCTCTTTTATATTTGCCATAGCCCAGGGTTAATCGTATCCCCCCCTTATCTTTCGAGTAATCTACAGCGCGTGCCGGCCTCGCATTAGGGTCTTTTAAATTTAAATATGGAGAGATCTTAGCAGTAGTTATATTTACAGTATTTAACAAATTAACCTGCGCCCGCAGGTATACATTTTTCGGAAAAAGATTAATCAAATAAATGGTATCTATTTCGTAGCCAACCATACTTAAAGCAATGAGATCGCCCACCTTTGCTGAAATAACGAAGTGGCCATCTTTATCGGCTAAAGAAAGCGATTTATTGGTTAAGTTCTTAATAGATGCGCCTTCCAGGGCGTTCGACCTGTTATTATTGTCGAATATATTACCAGTAAAAACACTTTGGGCGAATAAAAACGTAGGTAAGATCAGTAGAAATAGCAGCAGCAACTTTTTTAACATATTCAAATTTAGCGCTTTTTCTATTTATTATTTTTGTTTAACAAATTTTAACAACCCAAAAGTAGCCATACAGGGTAAATAGGAAAGTTATTGATACTTTGTTATAATTAGGCCAATAAAAGGATATGGATAAAATCTTTAAACTTGTTGACGTCTAAAGGCTTGGCTAAAAAATAGTCTATTCCAATATCTTTCTTCAGCTCATCTTCGCCGATCGACGTTGTAGAAATTACAATAATAGGGGTATCTTTCGAAATTTCCTTTATTCTTTTCGAGGCCTCGAAGCCGTCCATCCCGGGCATATAAAGGTCCATAATAACAAGACTAATTGTGGTATTCTTAAACTTTTCGATCGCATCAAAACCATTTGTAGCAACGATAAGCTCAAATTGATAACTTTTAAGTATTTGCTGAATTAACAAAACACTCATCGGCTCGTCTTCTACGATCAGGATCTTTTTCTTTTTAGTTAAAATGTCTTTAAAATTGAATTTCACTTGTGCTTATTATTGTTATGTTGAATGTAAATATAAATAATGAAAAATTATAAACAACATTAAATTGAATTGTTGAAACTAAAATAAATGTTACATAGTTTTCTATTTGCCCAATTTATCAAGATAATCGCCTTCTACAAAGCCAAGTAAGACGGGCTTCCCATTTTGCTCTATAATGGGTCGCTTAATCGCACTAGTATGTTGCATTAAATAAGTTATTGCCTTTACTGGCGAGCTGATTGCAACTTGTTCTTCTTTACTTAATTGCTTAAAAGTTAATCCATTTTTATTGATCACTTTCTCCCATCCAAAAACATTAAACCATTCGGTTAATTTTTCGGCGGTTATGCCTTCCTTTTTAAAATTATGGAATTTGAACTCCAGTTCGTGAGCTTTTAACCAGTCCTGTGCTTTTTTAACTGTGTTGCAATTAGGGATACCGTATAGAATCATATTGGGTTATTAGTTATTAAGTCGAATATATACAAAGCTAATTCTTTTTTAATCATGTTAAGGTAAAAGCTAAGCGCTTAAGTTCATCCCATTTTTTAGGGCATTGATCACATTTTTAAAAATCGGATAGTATGTCTTCGTAAAATTGCAGTATAAACTAAACAATATGAATAACAGCGATTTTAAAAAGATAGAGTTTTGGATAGCCACAGGGTTATACCTGTTTGTCGTTTTCTTGTTGGTCATCAATGTCGACGACAATATAATTTATGGAGGACCTGATCTCTTTAGGGCTTCCAATATCAGGTACTCTTATTTACAGCATTATCTTTTACCAACTTTATTTAGCACGACCTCTCTTTATGGAGTCTTTTTAATCATCAATTATTATTTGGTCCCTTCCTTGGTCGATAAGGCTCACACTACAACGAATATCTTATTATTTATAGGGGTGTTTTTCTTTTATGGTTTAGCGACCAGTATAGGCTATACCTATAGCCGTGCTTACTTATTGGTCGAATATAATAATGTAGAAGAAGCTTATTTACATCTCTTTATAAAGGGTTATACCTATGCTATTTGGGTCATTATTATGTTTTCTTTATATGTTTTGGTTAAAATCTATATCCCTGGTATTTTAAAGAATTTTGAAGAAAAATATCAATATCCAAGAATTTTACAGGAATGTACACTTGCAGTTGTGGTTTGGATTTTTATTTTATTCTTATTAGGCACCATGCTGAGGAAAGACGATTTTGCTATCATTTGGGCTTTTGTTGTTCCTGTTGGGATTGTGTATTATGGTTATTCCTTATATCGTTTTATCTCCGATTTAAAAAACTCAAACCTGGGTTTCTGGAGCTATTTATGGCGTAGCATTTTACTAATTGCTTTAGCGAGCTGCTTTATTGCCCTCGTTGCTGCTTTAATTTATCAGGATCCGGATACCTGGCCCATTATATTTTCATTTAACCTAGGTGTCCATTGCTTTTTTACTGCTCCATTTTCCTGGCTTATTTATCATCATAAGCTTAAAAACAAATCGGAGATTAATTTACTCAAAAAAGAACTCGGAAAATCTGACGCAAGCTTAAGCTTCTTACAGTCGCAAATTAATCCGCACTTTCTATTCAATGCCCTCAACACGTTATATGGCACTGCTTTACAGGAAAATGCTGAAAGAACTGGCGAAGGCATACAAAAGCTGGGCGATATGATGCGCTTTATGTTACACGAAAATGTGCAGGATAAGATTTCGCTAACACGGGATATAGATTATTTGGAAAACTATATCGCCTTGCAAAAGCTAAGAACTTCGAGATCGTCGGCCATTGTAATCGAAACCCAAATCGACGAACAATTAAACAATTTCGAGATTAGTCCGATGTTACTCATCCCCTTTGTAGAAAACGCATTTAAGCATGGGATAAGTTTACAACATCCCTCCCATATCAAGGTTACCTTGCAAACCAAAGCAAACACTTTATATTTCGATGTACATAATAGTATCCACATCAAGGCCGATAATGATCCTGAGAAATTGAAGAGCGGTATTGGTTTACAAAATGTGAAACAGCGCCTTGCCCTATTATACCCCAATCGCCATGAACTTATTATCCGCGAAAGCGCCAAAGAATTTTTTATTCATTTAACCATCCAACTTTAAGCAGATGAACAATGTTAAAAGTAGTTTTATTTTATTAATAGCCTTATTATTTGGCTTGCAGAGCTTCGCTCAATTTAACCTTAGCGGAAAAATTAGTCATTATACAGGAAAAGAAAGCCTGAAGGTCAATATCCCCATGGTTTATGGATTTCATCGAGAAAACTCCATTTCAATTCCAATTACGAAGGATGGACATTTTAGCATTTCACTGCCCATTTCGCAGGCCAAATTTGCTAATCTTATTTATCAGCGCCAATTTTATACCCTTTTACTTCATCCGGCTAAAAATTTAGTGATCGAGCTTAACGAGGCTGATACTGTTTTAAAACTTTTAGGTGGTACTGCTTTACCAGTAAACAAATTAATGCAGCAGGTCGATTTGGAAGAATACCCTTTCTTTATGGCCAACAATTATGGAACGGATAAATTTTCGCTACAACAATTAAACGAGCAGGTACTTCAACCCTATTATGCACAGCGCGATAGCAAGATTAAAAAAGTAATGAACACTTCGATACCTGAAAACGACAAATTATTAATTGCTTCCGAATTAAAATATATCGCTTATAATTATTTGAACGACTTAGCGAGGGGCCTGCTTACCAATAAGCCAACAATCGACAGTTTAATTATGGTTATTTTTGACCAAAACGATCCTAAACCTGAAGTATTCCCTGCCGGGCCTCAATATTATGGTTTTGCAGCAAATTATCTTCGTTATCTGGAAACTAAGGCTTTCATTGAGATAAAAAAGAACCAAATTAAACCCAGCGAACCGATCCCCTATTTTGGGATTAGCCTGGATAGTGCCAATGTGGTGGTTAAAAAATACGGAAAACCTTATTGGCGGTTAATTGGCGCTACCCGCAACCTGTTGCCAAAGGTAACCGAACAACTTACCTACCAGGAAATAAGCAATTTATTCGACGATAAAGATTTGCGATTGGTCGAGGCACTTACCAATGCTTTTACAAGTAGATTTCCAAACAGCCCTTACAACGCTGCTATTCGTAAAAAAGCAACTACTTTAAGGGCATTATTAGCTAAGAATGAGCAAAATAAGGCGATCGAAATTGTCGAGGGTTTCGAAAAGATTAATTCCATTTACGATGTAATTAGACCTTTAAAAGGGAAAGTCGTTTATGTAGATGTTTGGGGAACCTGGTGTGGCCCCTGCAAAGAGGAGTTATATTTTTTACCCGGCTTAAAAGCCAGGTTTGCAAACAAAGATGTGGCTTATATTTACCTCGACCTGGACGACGACGATATGGATCTCTCCTGGCGTGAATTTATTAAGGTAAATAATTTAACTGGCCTTCATTTACGTAAAACAAGGCAAAATATCGCGCCATTTTGGAAAGAATTGTTAGCAAATACCGACGATAAGGCCGAATATTACCCTCAATATTTTATATTTGACAAGGATGGGAAATTGGTGGTTAGCAAAGCCAACCGTCCGAGCAGTAAAGAACTGCTCTATGCACAAATAGAAGAAGTATTGAAATAATGATAGCCATTGCCATAGACGACGAACCCATTGCACTTGATATTGTCGCTGCACACGCAGCTAAAGTTCCTTTCGTCGATTTAAGGGCAAGCTTTACCAATGCTTTCGAAGCTATTGGTTATTTGCAGCAGCACAAAGTAGATTTACTTTTTCTGGATATTAAAATGCCCGATATTAATGGGATCGATTTTTTAAAGTCCCTGAGCAAACCGCCAATGGTCGTTTTTACGACGGCCTATAGCGAACATGCGGTACAAAGTTTTGAGCTTGATGCTGTCGATTATTTGTTAAAGCCTTTTTCGTTATCCCGCTTTCTAAAAGCTTGTAATAAAGCTAAAAATCTATTCGATTTACACAATCAGACCTCAGCAAATAAGGTTGATTTTATTTTTGTAAAAGATGGGTATGAGCAAATTAAAGTGTGGTTAGCTGATATCTTATACATTGAAGCTTCGGGAAATTATACGCAGTTGCATTTAACCGAAAACAAAATGCTAAGTTCCCGGATAACAATAAATGAACTTTTAGAATTATTGCCGGGAAAAGAGTTTATAAGAATACACCGGGCTTTCATCATTGCAAAAAACAAAGTTACAAAATACGATCGTTCTCAGGTTTGGATAAACGGAAAGATGATCCCTATTGGGGTAACTTATGCAAATTGTTTGAAATGAGATCGTTATTCATTGTTCGATAATCTTATTTATTAAACAAAGTCATGGTTTGAGCAGCGCCGATGGTTACAAAGCTCTTAATCATAGTTACGCCACGATTAATTAAAGTGGGCAGCTCTTTTTGTTCCTCTTTATCGAATGGTCCAAGTACATAATTAGCTTGTTGTCCTTTTCTAAAATTATCGCCGATGCCAAAGCGCAAACGGGGATAGTTTTGCCCGCCGCAAACCTCTTCTATACTTTTTAATCCGTTATGTCCGGCACTACTGCCTTGAAGTTTCATTCTTAATTTACCTAGTGGAAGGGCTAGGTCGTCGACAATAACCAAGACGTTTTCTGGTGCAATTTTGAGTTCTTTCATCCAGTAATTAACCGCTTTACCACTTAAGTTCATAAAAGTAGTGGGCTTAATTACATGGAGTTTTTTCCCTTTATGGCTAACTTCTGTATAATAAGCTAAGCGGAGCAGTTCAAAACTTCCACCGAGGTCGTTTACTAAAACATCGGCGATATTAAAGCCAATATTATGTCGGGTATTTGCATATTCCGGGCCAATATTACCAAGGCCAACAATAAGGTATTTCATTTGGCTAAGATAATTGAAAATTCGGGAGTTGGGAAGTCCAAAAGACAGAAAGACTCAATCCAATAAAAACTAAAACGACTAAGTTGGTAAAAGCTAATAAACAAAAAAAAGCCGTTCCAAAATTACTTTTGAGACGGCTTCTTATAATTTGTTAACCAGCTAACTGTTAACTGTAAATGAATTATTTACCTTTAGCAGCTTCTGTTTCGGCTTGTTTTAATGCTCTAGACATACCTACAGAAACGATGGTATCTTCGGGTGTGTTCAATACTGCATAATCTGCTGCTTTTAAATCACGAACACGGAATAAGTTACCTACTTCCATAGTAGCAATACTTACTTCTACTACCTGAGGCATGTGCTTAGGTAATGATCTAACGCGTAGTTTACGTAATTTTTGAACCAATTTACCACCCATTTTAACACCTGGAGAAGTTCCTGTTAATTTTACAGGGATTTCCATTGTGATCTCTTTTTCGTCGAATAACTGAAGAAAATCTACGTGTAATAATAGATCGGTTAATGGGTGAAATTGTAATTCTTTAATAATTGCTTTAGTTTTAGCACCACCAATAGTGATTTCTAAAAAGTTAGCTTCTGGTGTGTATATAGCCTCGTTTAAATCGGTACTCAATACTGCAAAGTGCACTTGCTCTTTACCACCATACAATACTGCGGGAACTTTACCTTCGTAGCGAAGCTCTTTAGCATCGCGTTTCCCTACGCTCTCTCTTGGAGAACCGCTAATTGCGATTGTTTTCATTTTATTATTATTTATTGTTAAAAATTAAATTCTTCTCTTTTCGTTTACCGTCTGTCGTTGGTCGTTTTAAATGGCCAACTAAATAGGGTTTATACTTTAAACAGCTCGCTAATCGAGCCGTGTTCATTTACATTAGCAATTGCTTTTGCAAATAATTTAGCGGTGCTCAGCACTCTTATTTTTTCACTCTGTTGCTTTAACGGAATGGTATCCGTAACGATCAGTTCCTCGAGCATAGAATTTTCTATGGTCTCGTAGGCATTTCCCGATAGTACAGGATGGGTACAAACAGCTCTTACGCTTTTGGCACCATTTTCCATAATTAAAGCTGCCGCTTTAGCCAAAGTTCCGGCGGTATCGCAAATATCGTCAATCAGTACAATATCCTGACCAGTAACATCACCAATAATCGACATCGATTCGATTTCATTGGCACGCTTACGCCGTTTATCGCAAATGATTACTTCGGCATTAAAAAACTTCGCAAAGGTACGCGCCCGATACGAACCGCCCATATCTGGCGAGGCTATAGTTAAATTTTCTAGACCCAGGCTTTTAATATAAGGCACAAAAATAACCGATGCATCTAAATGGTCGACCGGAATGTCAAAAAAACCTTGTATTTGTGCAGCATGCAGATCCATCGTCATAATACGGTGTATTCCTGCCGATCTCAATAGGTTAGCTACCAATTTTGCACCAATAGCCACGCGTGGTTTATCTTTCCTATCTTGTCTTGCTAAGCCATAATAAGGAACAACTGCGGTAATATAATGGGCTGAGGCTCTTTTTGCCGCATCGATCATTAATAACAGTTCGACTAAATTATCATTTGGCTGGCAGGTAGATTGGATTAAAAACAAATCACATCCTCTAACGGTTTCGTCGTAAGAAGGCTGAAACTCTCCATCGCTAAATCGACTTAAAGTTACGTCTCCTAGAGGCTTGCCGTAAGCTTCGGCAATTTTTTTCGCTAAATCTTTTGTGCCACTTCCGGCAAAAATCTTAACTGGGTTAAATTGCAATGGCATGATTTGCGGGGTATCAATGCTGGTTAAAAAAAATCGGATTGCGGGTTTATTCACAATCCGAAAAAAATTTGTTGCCCGACCAGGATTCGAACCTAGACAAACGGTACCAAAAACCGTTGTACTACCTTTATACTATCGGGCAATCTTCCATTACAATCGTTCTTCCGAAATGGAATGCAAATTTACGCATATTTTTTATAGCTGCAAGTGCGAATTCAAAAAAAATCATTTTTTTCTTAAAACATCATTTTACCCCTCTTTAAACGGTTAAAATTTGTTAAAGGAACTAATTATTTATACTTATATCAATCTATTTCTTTATTTTCGGCAGCAATATTATGCGCTAAACATTTTTTTTAGTTATCGATTTATATAATGAACTATTCAAAAACGAACAATATTATAGGCTGGATTTGTTTTTTCATCGCCACATTAACCTATATTTTAACCTTAGAGCCATCAGTTAGTTTTTGGGACTGCGGCGAGTTCATTGCATCGGCCCTTAAAATGCAGGTGGTACACCAACCGGGTGCACCGTTATTTTTAATGATTCAACGCTTCTTTTCTATTCTCGCCATGGGCGATGTAAATAAAGTTGCTTATTTTATGAATGTTGGTTCGGCTATTGCCAGTGGCGCCACCATATTATTTTTATTCTGGACCATAACAGCCTTAGCCAAGAAAACTTTAGTTAAAGCTGGTGAAGAAATAACTTCTTCCAAGCTCATTAGCATTATGGGTGCTGGAGCAGTGGGTGCTTTAGCTTATACTTTTTCTGATAGTTTCTGGTTCTCGGCAGTAGAATCGGAAGTATATGCACTTTCGTCTTTGTTTACCGCTATTGTATTCTGGGCGATTTTAAAATGGGAAGCTATTGCCGACGAACCACATGCCGACAAATGGCTGCTATTTATAGCCTATATTATGGGTTTATCTATAGGTATACACTTGTTAAATCTCTTAACCATTCCGGCAATTGCCTTCGTTTATTATTTTAAAAAGACCAAGCAGCCGAGTACAAAAGGCATTTTCAAAACATTCGGAATCGGTATTTTAATTCTGGCCATTATTCAATACGGCATTATCCAATACCTGGTTTCTTTTGGCGCTTATTTCGACTTGTTCTTTGTAAACACCTTAGGCCTCGGCTTTGGTAGTGGTGTACTTTGCTTCGCATTACTGTTGATAATAGCTTTTGTTTGGGGAATTAGGTACTCTATTAAACACCAGAAAAGAATTTTAAACCTGGCTCTTTTATCGACTGTATTAGTGATTTTTGGCTATGGTTCTTTCGCCATGATTGTAATCAGAGCTCAGGCTAAACCGAACTTAAATAACAGCGACCCCGACAATGCCTTTTCATTTTTAAGTTACCTAAACCGGGAACAATATGGCGACAGGCCATTATTATTCGGACAAAACTACAATTCTGTTCCTAAATATGAAGAAGATGGAAGTCGGCCAATTAGTAAAGAAACCGGCACCATTTATAGAAAGGGAGCCACTAAATACGAAATTGCTGGCAAAAAGACCAAGCAGATTTACGGCGAAAATGATAATTTCCCTGATAGTATTAGGCGTTTACAACATGAAGTCTTTTTCCCACGGATGTATAGCGAGGAAACGCGACATGTAGCTTATTACAAAGATATGATGGGGCTTAGCGATACCAGTTTCCCTACATTCGCCAACAATTTTGGATTTTTCCTCAAATACCAGACGGGTTTAATGTATATGCGTTATTTCATGTGGAATTTCGTTGGTCGTCAAAACGAGGATCAGGGACAAGGAAGCCTTTACGAAGGACAATGGCTAAGTGGTATTAAGCCTGTTGATGCGTTATTTTTAGGGAATCAAAACAACTTACCCCCATCTATTGTCGACAGTAATTCGTATAATCGTTTCTTCTTTTTACCCTTAATTTTAGGTCTCTTAGGTGCCGTATGGCACTTTAAACGCAATCAGAAAGATGCCGGTATTATTGGGCTTTTGTTTTTCTTTACTGGTCTTGCCATTGTGTTATACCTTAACCAAAAGCCGTTAGAGCCCCGCGAAAGGGACTATGCTTATGTAGGTTCATTTTATGCCTTTGCGATATGGATCGGGCTTGGGGCACTGGCCATTAAAGAATGGCTATTCAAAAAACTAACACCAAAAACCGCAGCTATCGGCGCTACCGTGCTTTCTTTAGCTTGTGCACCAGTAATTATGGCCTCGCAGGGATGGAACGATCATAATCGCTCGTCTAAAATGGTTCCTCACGACATTGCAGTAAGCTACCTGCAATCTTGTGCTCCAAATGCCATTTTGTTTACTTATGGCGATAACGACACCTATCCTTTATGGTATGCGCAAGAGGTCGAAAATATTCGTCCCGATATTCGATTGGTTAACCTGAGTTTATTCGATACCGATTGGTATATTAATAATATGAAACGCAAGGTACACGATTCTGAAGCGCTACCACTTACAATGCAACCTTCGCAATATGTTTCGGGTGTTCGCGATGTCATGTATTATCAGGACTATAAAATTGCAGGTTCGGTAGAACTTAAGCAAATTGTAGATTTATTACTTTCAGATAGCGATTCGGATAAGTTACCACTACAGGATGGTAGTAAAACTAATTTTATCCCGACTAAAAACTTTAAGTTAACAATCAACCCTCAGGAGGTAATTAGTACCGGCACTTTACCTGCTTCGGCTGCAGCTAACATTACACCGGCAATGGAATGGAAATTTAATAAGGGTTATGTAACGAAAGGTAGCCTGGCTATGTTCGATATTCTGGCTCATAATAACTGGAAGCGGCCTATTTATTTCTGTAGTACAGTACCTTCCGAACAATTTAATGGATTAGATAATTATTTATATAGCGAAGGCCTCGCTTTACGTTTACTTCCATTAAAACCAGATAGTTTAAATAATACTGGCGAACAAGCCATTAATTTAACGCCGTTGTATACAAATGTGATGAATAAATTTAAATGGGGTAATATTAAAACTGCCAGCTATTTAGATTCTCAATCGGCCGATGATATTTCTATCTTCAATAATATTTTTAACAGCCTGATTACCGGCTTAATTAAAGAAGGAAAAATTGAAGATGCTAAAAAAGTAATCCGCAAATACGACGAAGTAATGCCAACAAAAATCTATGGCATTAGAACGATGATGAGTGTTCCGGCAATGGCACAAAATCTTTATATTTTGGGGGAAACCCAAAAAGCGAATAGTCTTATTCAGAAATCGGCGACCTATATACAAAAAGAAGTGAGCTACTTAGCCGATGTATCGGCTAGCAAAGGAACATTGGTCGGTGGCCAGAATATTCATATTGCATTGGTTTATGGTTTAGATTCCATGGCCAAAGTTGCTGCACAGTACAAACAAACCAAATTGGCACAAGATCTGGAAAAGCAATATGATGCACTATATGGCCGATTTAATATGTTTTTAACCTCAGGACAGTAATCGCAATTAAACCATTTGGCTTTTTTAAAATCTTACCATAAGATAATACCACATCAAAACAAATTAAATACATTTACAAAAAATTTAAACCCTTAATATGAAATTAAAAATTAGCTCCATCTTAATGCTAGCCGTTGTTGCCAGCTTATCGTTCATGGCTTTTAGCCCAAAAGCAGACACCTATACCGTCGATGTTGCCCAGTCGTCGGTAACCTGGGAGGGTAAAAAATTTGTTGGTGGCCATGTCGGAACTGTAAACTTAACTTCAGGCTCTTTAGTTTTCAATGGTAAGAAATTAACCAGCGGAAGTTTTGCTACTGACATGACCACAATTAAAGAATCGAAAGCAAATGCTGGTTTGGAAAAACACTTAAAATCTGCTGATTTTTTCGGTGTAGATAAATTCCCTGCTGCCAATTTCGTTATCAAAAAGGTTGAAGGTAGCGGTGCTAGCGTAAATGTTACAGGCGACTTAACAATTAAAGGCATTACCAATTCGATTACTTTTCCTGCTACTGTAGTATGGAATGCCGACAAAACAGTTATTGCAACTGCCGACAAGATTGTTATAGATAGAACCAAATATGGTATCCAATTTAAGTCTAAATCTGTTTTTGCCAATATCGGCGATAACTTTATTTACGACGAATTTACTTTAGCGGTAAAATTAGTCGCTAAAAAGTAAACAAAATTAAATCATATAAAAAGACACTTACAAAGTATCCGATACTTCGTAAGTGTCTTTTTTGTTGGAAATTCAGATTTCAATATCTACCTTTAAGGGCGTAAGAAAACACTTTCTTTACCCATACCACACAACAATGTTAAACCACAAGCTCAACCTTTTAGTTATCGACGACGACGATATTAACATATTTATTATCAAAAAGATTGTGGAAAAGACTGGATATGATATTAAAATGGAGGCCAGGAGTAATGGACAACAAGCTATAGATTATCTTAATGAGGCTATAGCATTAGGGCAACCTTTGCCTAGTTTGATTCTGGTCGATATTAATATGCCGGTAATGAATGGCTGGGAGTTTATAGAAGCTTACGAGGCCTTAGCCATCGACCATCAGGTAGACATGTATATCCTCTCTTCTTCAGTTTATGAGAACGACATTGAAAAAACTAAGGGCTATAGCGCAGTAAAGGGGTTTATCTCGAAACCTCTATCTATAGAACGTTTAACAGAGCTTATTAAAGTAATAAGACCTTATTAATTAAACAATTTTAAAACGATCTTCGTCGAATTCAATAAACGCCTGTGCTTTAGATTTCGCATGATAAAAGAGGCATTTCCAATGGTCGGCCGCAGCTTTTTGGCCGTATTCGTCTCTTAATTCCATTGCCTTACGACCATCATAATCGTATTTAGCTATAAATTTCCGAAGGAGTTCTTCGGGTTCTGGTAAGACATCGCCGCCAAAAAAAACTTTATCTATGCCATCGTCTATTAAAAAAACCTGATGATACGGACAATGCGCTCCTGTGAGTTCAAAACTAATTTGATCATTTAATTTTCCTGAGCCTTCAATAAATTTTATTTGTGCATTACGCTGTAAATAATCGAAAATTTCGGTATGATATGACGACGATGAACTGGTAAAGGCAGTCTCCCACTCTCCTCTTTGAATTACATAAGTTGCATTCGGAAAGCTGAGCTCCATTTTATCATCAAGATGATGAACCATTCCGCCAGAATGATCGAAATGTAAATGTGACATCAAAACCAGGCTAACTTCTTCCGGTTTAAAGCCAGCTTTTCTAATGTTTTCGTGTAAATGCAACTGGCCATTATCATTGCTATAGCCCAATCCAGTATCTAATAAAATTAAAGTATCATTAAGCTTAATTAAAAAGGGTTGAACATGGATAAATAGGGAGGCTGGCCTTTCTTTTGGATTATCTTTTGCCGGGTCGAATGGGATAAATTTCTTCGTCGCATCAACAGAATAGGAACCTTCGTGTAAAGTAAAAACTTGTAATGACATGTTTACAAATATAGAGAAAACCGCGAAATGAAATGATCCGAATTTCGGTCAAATAATTCATCCCTTTTTCGTATCTATGCTTTATAAAACAAAAGCAGTAGTATGGAGAAAAGATGGGCACTGGTAGGCCATAGTGAAGGCGAAACAAGCGAAAAACTTGCTCATGAATTAAATATAGACCACAGTCTGGCTCAAATTCTTTCACAAAGAGGGATCTCGAATTTCGAGGAAGCGCGTTATTTTTTCAGGCCATTATTAACGCATTTACACGACCCTTTTTTAATGAAAGGGATGGAAAAAGCCATTGAACGGATTCGGTTGGCTCTTCAGAATGACGAAAAAATATTAATCTACGGCGATTACGATGTCGATGGAACAACTGCAGTGGCACTTACTTACAGCTTTTTTAGTCAGTTTACTCAAAATATTGAATATTATATTCCCGATCGACATAAAGAGGGTTATGGCATTTCCAGCCTGGGTATCGATTATGCAAATGAGAATGGTTTTAGCTTAATTATTGCATTAGATTGTGGCATTAGGTCGGTCGATAAAGTCGCTTACGCTAACCAACATCGAATAGATTTTATTATTTGCGACCATCATTTACCGGGCACTGAAATTCCCGATGCCATTGCTGTATTAGACCCCAAGCAGGAAGATTGTAATTATCCCTTTAAAGAATTATCGGGCTGTGGTATCGGTTTTAAATTGGCACAAGCTTATTGCGCAGCCATGAATTTACCAGCCGAGAAATACGAACAGTATTTAGATTTGGTAATGGTAAGTATTGCCGCCGATATTGTTCCGATCGTCGACGAAAACAGGGTCTTAGCTTACCACGGCCTTATTAAACTAAACGAAAATCCGAATGGCGGGTTAAAAGCTTTGATGCAAACCGCGGGCAAAACCACAAATTACTCCATTACCGATGTAGTATTTATGCTTGCCCCCCGAATTAATGCCGCAGGTCGGATGGATCATGGTAAGCAGGCAGTAAAGATGCTACTTTGCGAAGATGACCTGGCCTTAGAACAAAGTAGTCTTATCAATTTTCAAAATACAGAACGTAAATCGTTCGACCAGCATATAACCTCAGAAGCCCTGGCGATTATTGAGAGCAGTGAGATACTGGTTAATAGAAAAACTACCGTCGTTTATCAACAAAACTGGAATAAAGGAGTAATTGGAATCGTGGCTTCCCGTTTAACCGAAAAATATTACCGGCCAACGATCGTTTTAACAGAATCTAATGGAAACTATACGGGTTCGGCCCGTTCCGTTGCAGGTTACGATTTATATGAAGCTTTATTAGCCTGTTCCGATCTATTGGAGCAGTTTGGTGGGCATAAATTTGCGGCCGGACTAACCTTAAAATCTGAAAATTTAATCCCTTTTTCCGAAAAATTTGAAAGAGTAGTTGCGGCCACCATTCATCCCGACCTGCTAATCCCAGAAATCAAAATAGATGCAATCATCAATCTTAAACAAATAGATTCTAAATTTTATCGTATTTTAGCACAGATGGGGCCCTTTGGTCCTCAAAACATGAACCCTATTTTTGTAAGCGAAGGTGTAACTTTAGCAGGCTTACCTCAAATTGTTGGTACAAATCATTTAAAATTGAAGATAAAACAACAAAATTCCATTATTTTTGAAGCTATTGCTTTTGGATTGTCAGCATTTGAAGGATTATTACAATCAGATTTGCCGTTCTCTATTTGTTATACCATTGAAGAAAATAGCTGGAGAGACCAACGAAAATTGCAATTAAATATTAAAGGAATTAAAATTACCGAAACCTTGTAGACCATTAAAGACCTACGAGGTTTGAATAAAAAAATATGATATTAAAAGCCGAGAACCTGGTTAAAAAATATAAGCAACGGACTGTTGTAAATAATGTTTCTTTCGAGGTAAGCCAGGGAGAAATTGTAGGCTTACTTGGCCCAAATGGCGCGGGTAAAACAACTTCGTTTTATATGATTGTTGGTTTAATTAAACCCAATGAGGGAAATATTTACTTAGAAGGCGAAAATATTACTAAAGATGCAATGTATCGCCGTGCACAAAAGGGTATCGGTTATTTAGCGCAAGAAGCAAGTGTTTTTAGGAAACTTTCTGTCGAAGACAATATTATGGCTATTCTCGAAATGACAGGAATGGCCAAAAACGAAAGACACGACAAATTAGAAGAGCTGATTAACGAGTTTAGCCTTCATAAAGTGCGAAAAAATCGAGGCGATCTCCTCTCTGGAGGCGAGCGTCGAAGAACAGAAATTGCACGGGCCCTTGCCGCAAATCCGAATTTTATTTTATTAGACGAACCTTTTGCTGGTGTAGATCCGATTGCGGTCGAAGAAATTCAAACAATTATAGCAAGATTGAAGGAAAAGAACATAGGCATCCTCATTACCGATCATAATGTACAGGAAACACTTTCGATTACCGATCGCGCCTATTTATTATTTGAAGGTAAGATTTTAGAATCGGGCACGCCCGAAATATTAGCTGCCAACGAAATGGTAAGGAAAGTATATTTAGGCTCGAACTTTGTCCTGCGTAGAAAGAATCTTTAAAATCAAATCAGATGGCAATTGTTAATTCTATATTTACCTGGTACATGAAAAAACGCATCCATCAGATCGAGCTTTTCATGAAATACCCGTTAGATGTACAGGAAGAGTGGTTGCATAGCCTAATTTCCAGCGCGCAAAATACAGAATGGGGGAAGCAGTACGATTATAAGTCCATTTTAACTATTGCTCAATTTAAAGACAGGGTTCCGATACAAAATTACGATACCTTAAAACCCTATATCGAGCGGATGCTTAAAGGGGAACAAAATATATTATGGCCATCCGAAATTAAATGGTTTGCCAAATCGTCGGGAACAACCAGCGACAGAAGTAAATTTATCCCTGTTTCGGAAGAAGCGCTTGGTGAATGTCATTTTAAAGGTGGCAAAGACATGATTTCCATTTATTGTAATAACAGGCCAGATACCCAGATGTTTACTGGAAAGGGGTTAGTACTTGGCGGTAGTCACCAGATAAATCAGCTTTGCGAAGATATCCACTTCGGAGATTTATCTGCGGTGCTGATCAAAAACTTACCCATGTGGGCCGAATATTACCGAACACCCGATATATCCATAGCTTTAATGGATAATTATGAAGAAAAAATGGATAAAATGGCCGAGGCCACCATTAAAGAAAATGTAACCAATATTGCAGGCGTGCCTACCTGGACTATCGTTTTAGCTAAAAAGGTATTGGAAATTACCGGTAAAAAGAACTTATTAGAAATCTGGCCAAATTTAGAGCTTTATTTTCATGGCGCCGTAAATTTCGCACCTTATCGCGACCAGTTTAAAGAATTAATTCCTTCGGCCAACATGTATTATCTCGAAACTTATAATGCTTCTGAGGGCTTCTTTGGCATACAAGACCAGGACCATACCGAAGAATTGTTATTGATGCTCGATTATGGCATTTATTACGAGTTTCTACCTTTAGAAAACCTGGAAGACGAGCAACCAAAAACGCTTTCATTAGATCAGGTAATACTGCATAAAAATTATGCGCTCATTATTTCTACAAACGCTGGTCTATGGCGGTATTTAATTGGCGACACCATACAGTTTACCTCTACTTACCCTTTTCGAATTAAAATAACCGGTCGTACCAAGCATTTTATTAACGCCTTTGGAGAGGAAGTAATTATCGATAATGCAGAGCAGGCTTTGGCAAAAGCATGTACAATAACCCAGGCTAAAGTGAGAGACTATACTGCCTGCCCTATTTATTTTAAAGGGGAAGCAGCCGGAGGTCACGAATGGATTATCGAATTCGAATCGCAGCCTAAAGACCTCGAATTGTTTGTCGATGTTATGGACGAGACTTTGCGGGAAATAAATTCAGATTATGATGCCAAACGTTTCAAAAATATGGCATTAAATCGTCCAAAGGTTCATAATGCACCCCCAGATACTTTTTACAAGTGGCTTAAAATTAAAGGAAAGCTGGGCGGTCAGCATAAAGTTCCACGCTTAGCAAACGATCGCCGGTATGTAGATGAGATTTTAATGATGCTGGAAGATTAAAAGTTCGTACGCAATAATCTCTTATCTGGTACAAGCATCAGCTGAAGCTAAAACAATTCTTATAGACTTAATTTTTAATAAAAATACGAGCTAACTTGTGTGCATATCTTAAAGTTTGAAATCTCATTTCTTTTAATTAAATTTAATTAGCTAAACGACAAAAGCTTATGAGAACTGTACAACAAGTATTGAACACTAAACCCGCTCAGATTTTTAGTGTTGGCGCAACAATATCAGTTTTGGAGGCGCTAAAAATAATGACCGAAAAAAACATCAGTGCTTTGTTAATTATGGATGGCGAGCATTTACTCGGTATTTTTACAGAGCGCGATTACGCCCGTAAAATTATATTACATGGCAAATCTTCTAAGGATACCCAGATTGCTGAAGCCATGACGACCGATCCTATTTCGGTAATGCCAACAGACTCTATAGAGCATTGCATGCAGCTCATGACCGATAAGCACATTCGTCACTTGCCGGTAATCGCAATCGATAAGGTAATCGGAATGGTGTCTATTGGTGATGTGGTTAAATTTATCATTGCCGACCAGAAACAAACTATTTCACAACTGGAAAGCTATATTAACTCTTAGGTTAGAAAGTTTGCTTCGTCGTTCCTCCTCGCAATGACGATCGGCTTGTTATGGCGAACTAAAACCAGGGGTGCTCATCTCGTGAAGCATTTTTGAGCAACGTGTTTGATTAATTAGTTGCGGTACAAAATAGCTATGGTACAAAAAGCGAAAACCGGAAAAACGATAATCAGGTTTTTTTAACCGCTAGTCTTTCCATCTCCATTCTCCAGCTATCTTTAGGGGTTCTTTCAGGTTTTGCTTAATCAAAAAGGCTTCCAATTTTTCTTCACTTTGTTTTTGCACCGGAATTTTAGCAGTATTGGCTAAAGCATAGGTAAGCATTGCACTATAACGAACAGTATTTTTTAAGCCTTGTTCATCTACCAGTTTA
This sequence comes from Bacteroidota bacterium, assembly GCA_040388055.1. GTDB lineage: Bacteria > Bacteroidota > Bacteroidia > Sphingobacteriales > Sphingobacteriaceae > Pedobacter. The sequence continues at coordinate 359,699 of JAZKCO010000001.1, read as the reverse complement.
AACGCATCCCCATCAGAGTGATAATACTGGCCCGAATTATTTGGTAAACGCCCGCCCGCGCCGCCGCCAGTTGGGATGCCTTCCAATAAGAAAGGCTGGTGGTCGCTATGAAGGCCGGCACCTGCCTGAAATAAGTTTTTAAAGTTGGTATCCAACTTTACAATTTCACTTCCCCAGCTGGTAAATAAAGGTTTCATTTCTTCGCGAGAAGTTGAAAATCCTTTAGGATCATTTGTCATATCGTAATTGAGCATAAAACTAATGTGATCCAGGGTTTTATTTTTCTTGGCCTCGGCAACATAAGCCTTAGAGCCTAAAAGGCCTTGCTCCTCGCCCATAAACAAAACAAACTCTATGGTTCTTTTTGTTTTAAGGTTCAGCTTTTTAAAGGTCCTGGCCATATCTATAACCGCAAAAGAACCAATACCATTATCTATTGCACCTGTAGCCAGATCCCAGCTATCGAGATGACCGCCAACCACAATTTTTTGGTCCGGAAATTCGGTCCCTTTAAAAGTGGCAATTATATTTCTGGCTTTTATGAGACCAGAAAAATTGGTCATATTTATAGCTGCAAATTGTTTACTTGTTTTTATACTTTCTTTTAAAGCCATCCCGGTTTCGAGGCCTATGCAAACAGCTGGAATCGGAATTAATTTACCCGTTACGGAGGCTGTCCCAGTTAATAAAACTCCATTTTTTACCGTATTAATAATGATCACACCGATAGCTCCATATTTAGTAGCAATGGCTGTTTTCTCCGAACGATGCAAAGAAGTAGTGCCTTTGGGCGAACCAGGTAATACCCCTAAATAAATTAAGGCAATTTTGCCTTTTACCTGTTCCAGCAGGGGCTGATAATCGGCTTCCAGGCCATTGCCTACATCGATAATTTCGCCGGTTACCTTCGAAGAAACTGGCGAATGTGCTAGGGTTACTGCTTTTATAGCAGTTAAGGTTGTAGGCGACGGACCAATTTTAACATCGATCGTTTTCCTGCTCCAGCTTTCTACTTCAAAAGGTTGATATTTTACTTCGCAACCATAAGATTTCAATAAATTATAAGCATAGACTTCGGCTTTTTCTCCATTTGTGGAGCCCGTTAAACGATGCCCTATAGTTTCCGATGCATTTTTAAGGTTCGCATAAGCATTAGCGTTGGTTTGTACTTCGGTATTGATTTGTTTAAAGGCCGGTCCAAAGTTATCTTGTGCCTGTACAGAAAGGCAAAGTGATGCTAAGGCTAAGAAAAAGAAATTCTTCATTGCTATATTTTTTCGTTGAAATTAAGATTTTTTTTGAAGATGGCGGCACTTTTTTAAGATTTAACTAATTGTTTAACCTTTGTGTGCCACCTTCTTCGGAAATACCAATGAGGCCACAATACTGGCCGTTAATATAAAGAGGATAATGAGCAGAGAATGTTCGGTTGTAAAACCCCAAAACTTTAAATAATCATGCGCCAGCATTTTTATGCCAATAAAAGTTAACAGTACGGCCAGTCCGGTTTTAAGGTAATGGAATTTATGAATAATATTAACTAATAAAAAAAACATAGATCTTAACCCCATAATGGCAAAGATATTAGAGAAGAAAACGATATAAGCATCTTTGGTAACCGCAAATATCGCTGGAATAGAATCGACCGCAAAAATCAAATCTGTAAACTCCACGATTAGCAATACCAAAAACAAGGGGGTAATTAGTTTTTTGCCATCTACCTTATGGAAAAATCTTTTACCCTCATATTTAGGGTGAATCTTAAAAAACCGGGAAGCAAATTTAACTACCGGATGGTTTTGGGTATCAATTTTATCATCGTCCTCTTTCGAGAAGAACATTCTAATTCCTGTAAAAATTAAGAAAGCGCCAAACAAATACAATATCCATTCAAACTGATGAATTAAAGCTGCGCCAGCAAAAATAAAGATGAAACGCATAACAATAGCGCCTAAAATGCCCCAGAAAAGAACCCTGTGGTAATATTTTTCTGGCACTGCAAAAGCCGAAAAGATGAGTACAATTACAAAAATATTATCGACCGAAAGCGCATATTCAATTACATAACCAGTTAAAAATTCTATGCCGAGATTCTGGTTGTAAATTTTTAGACTTTCTGCGAAATTACCAGGAACTAAGGTAATCTGATGTTGGTGTGCCTTTACAATTTGCTCTAATTTTGCATAAGTGTTAATGCCATGTAATTCTTGTCCTTCTAATAGCAGCAAAAAGTAAAAGCCCAAGGCAAGCATTACCATTATAAAGCTCATTATACCTGCTTGTTTTAGGCTTACTACTTTTTCTGTTTTGCTAAACAACCCTAAATCGAGCGCTAAAATAAGCACAATAAAAATTAAAAAACCTGAAATGAATAAGAGCTCGTTCGACATTATTTTTTACGTTCTGTGGTATATCTCACTAATTGTTCGAGTCCAGTTCTGGCTTCACTTTCTTCAAATTGATATAAAATTTCGAAAGCCTCATTCTGATATTCGATCATTTTCTGATTGGCATAATGTACTCCTTGTTTGCTGTTTACAAAATCTATCACTTCCTGAATCTTTCTCGGGTCGTCCTGATGATTTTTAACCAGGTTAATAATGCGTTTACGTTCGCTACGATCTGCGCTGTTCAGGGCATAAATTAAAGGCAAGGTTACTTTCTTCTCTTTAATATCAATTCCCAATGGCTTACCTACGTCGTCTGTTCCAAAATCGAAAGTATCATCTTTAATCTGAAAAGCGATTCCTACCTTTTCTCCGAATAGGCGCATTTTTTCTATTGTTTCTTCGTCAGCACCGGCTGATGCAGCACCACAGGCACAGCAAGAAGCTATTAGTGAGGCTGTTTTCTGACGAATAACATCAAAATACAAATTTTCGCTAATATCCATTCGCCTTACTTTTTCGATCTGTAATAACTCGCCCTCACTCATCTGTTGCACTGCTTCAGATACAATCTTTAACAGTCCAAACTCGTTATTGTTTACCGAAAGCAATAAGCCCTTAGCCAGTAAAAAATCGCCAACCAAAACGGCAATTTTATTTTTCCATAAAGCATTGATAGAAAAGAAACCACGTCGTTCATAAGCATTATCTACAACATCGTCGTGAACCAAGGTTGCAGTATGTAACAATTCGACCAGTGCAGCACCGCGATGGGTCGATTCGATAATGCCACCACATAGTTTAGCAGCAAAAAAAACAAACATGGGGCGCATTTGCTTCCCCTTGCTTTTTACGATATAATGGGTAATGCGATTAAGTAAAGGCGCATCGCTTTGCATAGAAGTCTTAAATTTAGCTTCAAACGCATCGATTTCGGCGGCTATAGGTAGTTTTATCTGATTTATTCCGGGCATTCAGGTAAAAAATGTGTTTGCAAACTTAGCTATTAAAAGCGTATTTTTAATCAAACTATTGCTATGAAAAAAATTCTTATTGCAGTCTTGGCCCTACTCCTCATCTTGACGGTCGTTTATTTCATGGGCCCCCAACCAGCAAGCCCTGGCTATGCAAAAGAACTCCCACAGGTTCCCGAATTAACGGCGCTTTCAGCTTATGTAGCTAAACAAGAGGCGAAACACAAAATTAAACCTGGCAATGAAGCCGAAATTGTTTGGGCAGATACAACTAAACATACCCAGACCGAATATGCAATTGTGTATTTGCATGGCTTTTCGGCCTCTAAACAAGAGGGCAATCCTGCTTATTATTATTTAGCAAAAGCTTTACAAGCCAATATGTACCTGGCGCGTTTGGCCGACCATGGTATCGATACCATTGCTCCGATGCAGTATTTTACCCCCGATCGTTTGTGGGAAACTGCTAAGGAAGCTTATGTAATTGGTAAAAAACTGGGTAAAAAGGTAATTATTGTAGGCACTTCTACTGGCGGAACCTTAGCATTGCAACTAGCGGCTACTTACCCAGCTATTAACAGCCTGGTATTAATGTCACCCAATATTGCGATCAACGACTCGAAAGCCTGGATGTTAAACGACCCCTGGGGCTTGCAAATTGCCCGTAAAGTGCTAGGCGGGAATGAACGAAAAGTCGACGGGAAAAACCCCGAATATAAAAAGTATTGGTATACCAATTACCGATTAGAGTCTGTTGTAGCGCTCGAAGAATTAATTGAAAGTACGATGTCTGTTTCTTTGTTTGCCCAAGTAAAACAACCCGTTTTGATGCTCTATTATTACAAAAATGAACAAGAACAAGATCCTGTAGTGCGGGTAGATGCCATGTTAAAAATGTTCGACGAACTGGGAACGCCCCCTGCTTTAAAACAAAAAATAGCCATCCCAAAAGCTGGCAACCATGTAATTGGTTCGGCCATTACCTCAAAAGATGTGGCAGGCGTAGAGAAGGCGATGGATGGGTTTATTAAAAGATTGCGGGTTGGAAGGGTTAAATTGTCTCGATATTAAAAATGGAACATAGTTTTAAGGCCAAAATATACAAAGTCGGAATTAACTGGGCGGTCGATGTGCCAGCAGCGATTTCGGAAAAAATGCGGCCCGAAAAAGGGTATATCAGAATAAAAGGACAAATTAATGGTTTCAGCTTTATACAAACTTTAGTGCCTGTAAAAAATGGCCCTTACCGGCTATTCGTAAATTATATAATGATGAATGGCGGGAAAACGGCGTTGAATGAAGTAGCAACATTTGCCATTGTACAAAATGAAACTCCACTTAAACAAATCTATCCGATGTCAGAATTATTAGCTAAAGCATTAGAAAGTAATAAATTAAGCGCAGAATTTTATGACTTAAGTGCGGCAAGGCAAAAAGATATTTTAAAATATTTGAGTTATCTTAAAACAGAGCAGACCATGCTGAAAAATATTGACAAAGTAATTGTTCAATTAAAAAACAAGGTTAAAAATACCCGTATACCCTAACTCAAACAACCTATAGTATGCTGATTTATTAGCCATTTATGCTTCTACCTAGAACAAAGAAAGTGCCCTCAAATTGTATCATAATAAGGGCTTAGAAATACACACTATCGACTTAACTTTATCGACCTTTTTGCATTTGGTTAAACGTCGACTATGTCTAGGCTTTCATCGCCTTACTAGGACAGGCAAAATCGGTACGTTTTAAGCCAGTTTCTTTAATTGCTGCATAACCGCCGTTAATATCAATTACATTTTCGATACCACGTGCTTTTAAGATTGAAGCAGCAATCATAGAACGATAACCACCCGCGCAATGGATATAATACGTTTCGTTGGGGTTAATTTCTGCAGTCCAATCATTGATGTAGTCTAATGGCCGGGTTAAAGTAGCTTCCAGATGCTCGGCTTCATATTCGCCTGGTTTCCGCACATCGAGTGCATTAATGGCTTCTTGGCTATCAACAACTTTTTCAAAATCCTGGGCAGAAATAGAACTTATTTTATCGATCTCTTTCCCTGCTGCGCTCCATGCATCGATCCCACCATCCAGATAGCCTATGGTATTGTCGTAACCAACCCGAGCCAGGCGCGTAATAGCTTCTTCTGCTTTACCTTCGTCTGTAATTAGCAATAGCTCCTGCTTTAAATCGGTAATTAAGGCTCCTACCCAGGGGGCAAACTGACCATTTAAGCCAATATTAATCGAATTGGGGATAAATGCTTTGGCAAAGCGTTGCGGGTCTCTGGTATCAAGAATTAAAGCTCCAGTCTGATTAGCCAGGGCTTCGAACTCCTTTGGGTTAAGCGCTCTTAACCCTTGTTCGTATACCTCGTCCATCTGGCTATATCCATTTTTATTTAAAGCTGCATTCTTAGCAAAGTATTGAGGTGGAGGCAATATGCCTTCCGTTACTTCTTTGATAAACTGTTCTTTTGAGCTCGCCATTAGGGCATAGTTTACTTTCTTTTGATGACCCAAGGTATCGAAAGTCTCTTTACTCATGTTTTTACCGCATGCCGAACCTGCACCATGCGCGGGGTAAATAATAATTTCGTCGGGTAAATTTAAAATCTTGGCATGTAAAGAATCGTAAAGCGTGGAAGCCATGTCTTCCATAGTTAGCGAACCTTGTTGTGCTAAATCTGGCCTTCCTACATCGCCAATAAATAAGGTATCGCCTGTAAAAATACAATAAGGCTTACCCATTGGGTCTGTGAGCAAATAGGTTGTTGATTCTGGTGTATGGCCCGGTGTATGTAAAGTAGTGAGCGTTAAATCGCCAATTTTAAATTGCTCGCCATCAATGGCAATATGTGCTTTAAATGTTGTCTTAGCCGTCGGACCGTAAACAATTGTGGCTCCGGATTTTTGGGCCAGTTCGACATGTCCAGAAACAAAATCGGCATGGAAATGAGTTTCAAAGATATACTTAATTTGTGTTCCATTCTGCTCGGCCTTTTTTAGGTACGGACCTACTTCGCGAAGCGGATCTATAATTGCGGCTTCGCCTTTACTTTCTATGTAATATGCTGCTTCGGCTAAGCATCCGGTATATATTTGTTCTATCTTCATTTCATTAGTATCAAGTAGTAAGCATCAAGTATCAAAACTTGATTAAAACTCACAAAAATAAAGCTAATATTTTATAAGTAAAGCGATTTTCGTCATAATTGCAGAAGTTTTACTAAAGACTCAACTCCCCTGCTATCGAAACTTCCATTAAACGTTTTACTTCAGCAGCAGGTAATTTTAAGCCCATCAAATACATTAATTTGGTCGTAGCGGCCTCAAAGGTCATGTCGTAACCGCTTACAATCCCCATTTGCTGCAACTTTCTACTCGTTTCGTATAAACCCAGTTGTACAGAACCGCCCTTGCATTGAGAAATATCAATAATAATTTTGCCTTCGGCGATTGCTTTTTCCAAACAATTAATAAACCATCTGGCGGTCGTTGTATTTCCGGAGCCAAATGCTTCTAAGACAATAGCATCAACATCCGATTCGGTAATTGCTTTTACCGCCTGAATAGTAATTCCGGGGTACATTTTTAAAATTCCAATATTTGGATTTAGGCTAGTATGGATTTGAAGATCTTTAGCCGGAACCGGCAAAATATAATTTCGATTAAAGGTAAGGTTAACCCCAGCTTCGGCTAAAACCGGGTAATTTGGAGATTGAAAAGCCTCAAATTTTTCCGAATTGTATTTAATAGAGCGATTACCTCTAAAAAGCTGGTAATCGAAATATACACAAACTTCGGGTACCATTGCGCGCCCTTCAATTTTGGTAGCCGCAATTTCTAAGGCCGTAATGAAGTTTTCTTTGGCATCAGTTCTTATCTCTCCTATTGGAAGCTGAGAGCCCGTTAAAACAACTGGTTTTGCCAAATTTTGTAACATAAAGCTCAGGGCCGATGCCGTAAATGACATTGTATCCGAGCCATGTAAGATTACAAACCCATCGAAGCTATGGTATTTTTCCTGAATTAAATTGGCCAAATCAGCCCAAACCTCGGTATTCATATTTGATGAATCCAAAATTGGATCGAACGAATGAACCGACAATTCGTAGTTTAGCCGGGCTAATTCGGGAACATTTTTTTTGATCTGCTCAAAGTCGAAAGGGATTAAGGTTCCTGTTTTAACATCGTTTACCATCCCAATGGTACCACCAGTATAGATAATTAGAATTTTAGTCATTTTGACGTTTTAATACAAAGTAAAATTAGGCAGAAATTTTAACACAAAGGCTATAGCTTATCCTTTTAACGCCGTGTTATAAATATTAAACGCCAAAAATTAATTTCGAATTTTCGGTAGTTATTTCTGCCACCTCTTCCAGGCTAATCTGGTAAATATCTGCTACTTTTTGTGCAATATAGATTAAATAGCTGCTTTCGTTAGGTTTACCACGAAAAGGAACGGGAGCCAAATAAGGCGAATCTGTTTCGAGTACCAGGTGTTGAATCGGAATATCAGCTAAAACCATATCGAGACCGGCCTTTTTATAGGTTACTACCCCCCCTATTCCCAAATAAAAATTTAGCGCTATCGCCTTTTTTGCCTGCATTAAATTGCCGGTAAAACAATGAAAAATTCCGCGTAGCTTTTCATCTTTTTCTGCTTCCAGCACTTCAAAAACTTCATCGAATGCTTCCCGGCAATGGATCACAATAGGAAGCCCCAGGTTTTTTGCCCAAGCAATTTGTCTTTTAAAAGCATCAATCTGAATAGCTAAGGTTGTTTTATCCCAATAGAGGTCGATACCAATTTCGCCAATCGCATAAATTTTTCGATCGGCTATATGCTGATAAATTGTCGATAATTGATCTTTGTAATCTTCTTTCACATCGCAAGGGTGTAAACCAGCCATGGCAAAGCAATTTTCGGGATAGCGCTTTACCAAATCGTCGATCATCGTAATAGAAGCAACATCCACGTTTGGCAAAAAAAGCCTTTCTACCTTATTAACCAGGCAACGGTTCATAAGGGCTTTTTGCTTTTCTTCGTCGGTTTCGTAATAAAGATGGGTATGAGTATCTGTTAAAAGCATTTACAAAGGTATCTATTATTTTGCAAGGATTGATTGCACAAAAAAGCCCTGCTCAAACAATGAGCAGGGCAATATTTTTCCTTTTACTATTTACCTTTAGTAGCTGGTGTTGGTACCGGTAAGGCAGGTGCTGGTGCAGTTCCTTTTTTAATATCGAGTAATTCGATATCAAAAACAACTGGGCTATATGGACCAATCATGCCACTACCCTGATCACCAAAACCTAATTTGGAAGGCATAACAACGGTAATTTTACCACCTTTACCAATTAATTGCAATGCTTCGACAAAACCTTTAGCAATACCTTCGCCTAAAGGAATAGGGGCTGGTGTAAATTGTTTCATCGGGTTAGGAGGCATTGTTTCTTTTGCTATTTTTTCTATGTTGGTATCGAATACATTAGCTTTCCCATCGGTTTTATTATAAGTAAATTTACCAACGTAATTAACCATTGCTGTATCACCCATTGCTGGCTTAGCGCCGCTACCTGGTGCAGTAATTACATATTGCAGGCCACTAGCCGAAGTTTGGGTTTTAAGGTTGTTATCGGCAACGTATTTTTTAATTTTTGCAGTTTCACTATTTTTCTTTTTTTCTATCTCAGCTTTAAAATCGGCTTCAAAATATTCGTTTGCTCTTTTTTGGAAAACCGTATCAGCCTCATTTGGCTTTTTACTAAATACTTTGTGGATTTTTACCGTATAATTAAGGTACTTCTGATCCTTAAACTGCTCGGGTCTAGGCTGACCATTGTGCTTAATCATCGTATCGATGTTTAACTTAAAGGTAACGCTATCGCCTTCACCAAAAAGAAAAAGCACGTCGTTCATATCGCCACTATATGTTTTTTTACCCACTGGAAATACTCTTGCCTGGTCGATGTCGTAAGTACTGGCAAGAATTGAATCCTTATCATTTTTTTGGACAAAATCTATTTTAATAAAATCACCCTCTTTTATCTTGGCTTTACCTTCGTCTTTGTGAACCGTGTACAGTAGACCTCCGGGTCCTTTTTTCTCTTGGTTACAGGCAGCCAGCACTATTGTAGCTGCGAAAAGAATTACTAATTTTTTTTTCATCAGAGTATATTTTTTGTTTTTTATTGTAATAATTGTGTTTTATATTCAGTTAATATGGATTTAAACGTCGAGACTGTTTCCATTAAATGCTCGTCAGATACTCCCCCCGCCGCATTTCTATGGCCGCCGCCGTTAAAATATTTCTTAGCTATTTCGTTAGCCGGGAAATCGCCCGTCGAACGCAAAGATAATTTAACTTTATCAGTTCTTTCAATAATAAATGCAGCTAGTTTTATGCCATTAATTGAAAGCGCATAATTTACGATCCCTTCGGTATCGCCAGTTGCAATAGTGTAGGTCTTAAGTTCTTCTGCGGTTACGGTTATAATTGCGGTATTAAATTCTCTTAAAATTTCCAATTTACTCGATAAGCAATAGCCTAGAAACCGTAAGCGATTTTCGGAAGCATTATCGTAAACCAGCTGATGAATACGCCAGTGTTCGGCTCCCAGGTCGATTAAATCGGCCGCAATGCGGTAAACTTCCGAAGTTGCCGAAGGAAATCTAAACGAGCCCGAATCGGTCATAATCCCAGTATATAAACAGGTAGCCACGTCCTTATTAATCAATTCGCCATCGTTAAGTCCATTTACAATAAAATCGTAAACCAATTGAGCTGCAGCACAGGCATTAATATTCCAATGCCGGTAATCGTCGAAATCTTCAGGTTCTAAGTGGTGGTCGATCATTACCTTTATGGCAGTCGTTGCTCTGATTTGTTCGCCCAGTTCATTAATTCTACTTAAAGTATTAAAATCTAAGCAAAAAATGAGGTCTGCTTTGTTTACCAGTTGTAAGGATTTTTCGGGGGCTTCGGTATAAACGATAACGTCGGCATTATGTGGTAGCCAGTGTAAAAATTCTGGATAATCTGTTGGAGTAATTACACTCACATGGTGTCCTTTTTGAATTAAATAAGCATACAGGCCTAAAGAAGAGCCCATTGCATCACCATCGGGTTTATGATGAGTAGTAATTACAATCTTTTGAGGTGTAAATAATAATGTTTTTAATTCGCTTAAGGATATCATAATTTTCGGCTGCAAAGCTAATAATTTTAGATTTAATTGATAGCTTTTATTAATGAAGCTTTAATATTAATTATATAAAATGTAATTTTGCAAAAAAACTGAAATAAAATAAAATGAATACAAACAGGACATTTACCATGATTAAGCCAGATGCTGTTGCAAACGGGCATATTGGCGCAATTATTAATGATATTACTAATGCTGGGTTTAAAATTATAGCATTAAAATACACCAAATTAACTTCCGAAACAGCGGGCGAATTTTATGCTGTACATAAAGCACGTCCTTTTTATGGCGATTTAGTGAGTTTTATGTCGTCGGGACCAATTGTCGCTGCTATTTTAGAAAAAGACAATGCCATAGAAGATTTTAGAAAATTAATCGGCGCAACTAACCCAGCCGAAGCAGCAGAAGGCACCATCCGTCAGAAATATGCCAAATCTATCGATGCAAACGCAGTTCATGGATCTGATTCGGACGAAAATGCGCAAATTGAAGGTGATTTCTTTTTTACCGCAGCTGAACGTTTCTAAATTAAAAATAATGAAAAGATTATATATTGCAGTTCTAATTAGCATGGTATCGCTCCATGTTAATGCACAAACCAAAGCAAAGCCTGTAGCTGCAAAAAAAGCAGTTGCTGCAGCGAAGCCCATAGTTAAAGCAGTTACCTTTAAGAATAATTTAGACTCTGCGAGTTATGCATTTGGCTTTTCGATGGCAAGTCAGCTCAAATCGGGCGGTTTAAAATCCCTCAATTACGATCTTTTGGTAAAAGCACTAAAAGATGTTTTTTCGGAAACTACACCTTTATTAACCCCCGAAAAAGCACAAGCCTGCATTACCAATCTTTTCCAAAAGTTAAGCAAAGAAGAAGAGGAAGTTAATAAGCAAAAGTTTGCGGCCAATATAACCGAAGGAGCTGCTTTTTTAGCTCAAAATAAAACAAAACCTGGTGTAATTGTTACGGAAAGTGGTTTACAATATGAAGTAATTACAGCCGGAACAGGCGCCAAACCAATAGCTACAGACCAGGTAACGGTAAATTATAAAGGCACTTTGCTTAATGGAACCCAATTCGATAGTTCTTACGATCGGGGCGAGCCCATTACTTTTGGCTTAAATAGGGTAATTAAAGGCTGGACAGAAGGGCTTCAATTAATGCCAGAAGGTTCAAAATTTCGCTTCTTCATTCCTTACAATTTAGGTTATGATGCTGCCGGCAGTGGAAGCATCCCACCATTTAGCGCCTTGATATTCGAGATAGAACTTATCAAAATCGGAAGTTAAAGAGAAAGCACTTCAAAACATTAATGGTTTAGGGTTGTTTAAAAAAGAACAAACCTAAACCATAATGAAAACCTCCCACTCATTAATACTTATTGCACTATTTAGCACTCTTTTAACTAGTTGCGACCTCATAACCGGCATTTTTAAAGCAGGGGTCTGGTCGGGCGTAATTATAGTAATTATTATACTCGCGCTTATGATCTGGCTAATCGCTAAAGTTTTTGGCGGAAAAGATTAAGTCTTATAAAAAGACGATTTCGGTAATGACTTCCGACCCTGCCCGCTCATTCAGTTTCTGAATAATCCCGGTTCTTACCATCAAGAGCTCGTTCTTAATTACAGAGGATTCTATTCTAACAAACAATTTATGCTGACTCACGTAGATTTGAGTGGTACGGTTAGCTACTGCCGCCCCCATTAATTCGGGCCAATGGGCAACAACTCCAGTCTCGTCGTATTTACCGCGCAGGCGATAAACAGATAGCATTTTGGTAATGGCATCTTTTAAACTGATATCGTTTGGCTTACGCATGTTTAATTATTCCGTTTTCTACTTCAAACAAAGTTACACTAACTTTTATGCTATTAAAAATCGACAAAACTCTTTCTTTTCCAGTATCGGTAATAAAAATTTGTCCGAAATCGTGATGCGATACCATTTCCATTAGCTTATGTACCCGCAAGTCGTCGAGCTTATCGAAAATATCATCTAAAAGTAACAACGGCTTAAAGCCTTTAAATTTTTGTAAATAAGCATATTGCGCCAATTTAAGCGCGATTAAGAAAGATTTTTGCTGCCCCTGTGACCCGAATCTTTTTAAAGGCATTTCGCTGATAGTAAAAAGCAAGTCGTCTTTATGGATACCCGTTGTCGTTCTTTCCAATATTTTATCCCGCTCGATCGATTTGGTTAGCAAGGTTCCAAAATCATGTTCATTTAACTGAGATTGGTAATTTAGTGCGACCTGCTCAGCATTATCGGTAATAAAGCGATAATAGTTATTAAACAGTGGAATAAAATCGAGCATAAACTGCTTACGTTTTTCGAAAATTTTATTACCAGAATGTATAAGCTGCTCATCCAAAATTTCTAATAAAGAGACATCCAGTTTTCTGGTCGCAGCAACTTGCTTTAATAAGGCATTCCGGTTAAGCAAGTGTTTGTTATAAACGATAAGTTCGTCGAGATAACTGGAATCGGTCTGAGAAATTACATTATCCATAAACCTGCGCCGCTCTTCACTCCCCTCCATCATTATATTCACATCGTAAGGAGATATCATTACCAACGGGAAAAGCCCAATATGGTGTGCCAATTTATCGTATTCTTTTTTATTTCTTTTGAATTGCTTTTTTTGATTGCGTTTGAGGCCACAGGTAATTTTCTCGTTTTTTGCCAGGCGATCAAAGTCACCCTGTATCAAAAAAAGATCTTCATTACTTTTAATCTGGTGGCTATCTATCGGATTAAAATAACTTTTACACAAGCACAAGTAGTGAATGGCATCGAGCATATTCGTTTTTCCAGCCCCATTATTACCCACAAATGCATTAACAGTTTTTGCAAAATTGAGTTCGGCGGTCGAATAATTTTTAAAATTTAGTAGCGTAATATTTTTTAACCACATAGTTTAGCGCCCAAAGTTACTTTTTTACCATCGCTAATTAACTAAAGTTTAATTAAATAGTTAAAAGGGTTGATACTTTCGTTGAAAAACGTATTTTTGCAATCTCAATTTTTTTATTAAAGTACATGTCTACAAAAAATAAAACAGTAACGCATCCAATAAAAAGAAATTCTTTTTATGAAGAGAATGGAAAAAGCCTGCTATTCATAGCCGCTGCAATAATTGCGTTAGGCGCAATAGCACTTTATTATTTTGCTTCTTACTTACCAGGCCGTGCAGATAATGCCGCATCTCAAATGTATAAAGCCGAACAGTTTGTAGGGGTCGATTCTCTGGCCAACAAAGCAATTAACGGCGAAGGTGGCTATCCCGGCTTAGAAAAAATTGCTGCCGAATACGATAATACTAAATCTGCAAATTTGGCAAATCTTTATTTAGGTGGTATTTATTTACGTAAAGGTGAATATAAAAAAGCAACCGAAGCGTTAGGAAAATATACGGCTACAGGAAGTCCAGTTGCAGATCCTTTAGCTTTAGGTTTATTAGGCGATGCTTATAGTGAGTTAAAAGATTTCAAGCAAGCAGCGACTTATTATCAGAAAGCTGCCGATAAAGCCAGTAATAAATTTACGTCGCCTATGTTCCTAAAAAAATTAGGATTGGTAAACGAAAATTTAAAAGATTTTAAAGCTGCCGAAGAAGCCTATACAAAAATTAAAACACAGTTTCCCGAAAGCCAGGAAGCAGCCCTGATCGACGAATATATCGCTCGTGCGCAACAAGCTCAGGTAAAATAATTTTCGCAACCAGCGAAAAGAAAAGATTAAAAAGACTCTGCTAACACAGGGTCTTTTTTCTGTTGCGAATTATGGGTCGAACCGCTTAATCTTTATCCTTGCTTGGTAAGCTTTATTTGGCATCAAGACCTTCCATCTTTCCAACATTTCAACCCCTCCAGCCTTTCAATTACCCAACTTTAGCCGTATCTTTGCAGCATGGCAACACATTTAAAAAACCTATCCGACTTTTCTCATACAACCATTCCAAATGGTAGCAATTATAAAATTGCAATTGTAGTAGCCGAATGGAATGCAAAAATTACAGGTGCCCTTTACGACGGGGCGCTACAGACCTTATTAAAACATGGGGTAAAAGACGAAAATATAATTTCAGTTGCGGTACCCGGCAGTTTCGAATTACCTTCGGCGGCCGAAATTTTACTTCATCATCATACCAATGTCGATGCAATTATTTGCTTAGGCTGTGTAATACAAGGCGACACTAAACATTTCGATTTTATATGCGATGCGGTTGCCCATGGGATTACCAATGTTGGCATCAAATATAGTAAACCTGTTATTTTTGGAGTTTTAACAACCAACGACGAGCAACAGGCTATAGATAGAGCAGGCGGAAAACATGGAAATAAAGGGGATGAGGCCGCAATTACCGCTTTAAAAATGGCACATTTTAGTGCAACTATCTAAACATTCACAGGTTATTCCTAAAAATTAGTACTTTAGCTTAGTTAAAGTACTTTAGAATGAAAAAGATTGCTATCTTATTATTATTTATGTTTTGTGCAATAGCCATATTAGAGGCCTGTTCTCCCCGCCTTTGCCCGGCTTACAGCACTTACCCCGAAGGAAAAAGAAAAAGATAAAAATGCAGTGGACTATACTTAACGACCCGGACCAAATAAATACTATCAAAAACGCAGCTGGTTATAGCATTATATTTAAACATAGCACGCGTTGCTCGGTAAGCTTAATGGCAAAAAAACGGTTCGAGCTAGATTGGGATCTTATTCCTTCCGGCACCGCTTTTTATTTCCTCGACCTGCTTAGCCATAGAGATCTTTCTGTCAAAATTACCGAAACTTTTCAGGTACACCACGAGTCGCCACAAGCCTTATTAATAAAAGATGGCGATTGCATACTTGATGCCTCTCATAGCGATATTTCTGCCGAAGAAATGGCAGAGCTCATTAATTAACGACCTGAAGCACTTAACCTTAACACAGCCGAAGTACGCTGCCTTGTTTGTTGGCAAAGTACATCGTCGCTAGCCAGCTTTCGGCCATAGGTAGGAATCATGGTTTTAATTTTCTCCTGCCAGGCGGTCGAATGTAATTCTGTTTCAAAACAACGGGCTAGTAAATCGAGCATAATAGAAACTGCAGTTGATGCTCCAGGAGAAGCTCCTAGCAAGGCTGCAATCGTACCATCGGCAGCACTTACCACTTCTGTACCAAATTCCAAAATACCGCCTTCTTTTTCATCCTTTTTAATAACCTGAACCCTTTGTCCTGCAGTTTCCAATTCCCAATCCTTCATTTCGGCGCCCGGTAAATACTCTTGTAAAGCTGCAAGCCTATCTTCCGGCGATTGCCTTACCTGTTCTATCAAATACTTAGTGAGATCGAGATTGTGCAACCCTGCCGATAACATCGGCCGGATATTGTTGAGCTTTATCGATAGCGGGAGGTCGAGGAACGATCCATGTTTCAAAAATTTGGTAGAAAACCCAGCATAAGGCCCAAACAATAAGGCCTGCTTACCATTAATCATCCGGGTATCGAGATGTGGCACCGACATTGGCGGTGCGCCAACAGCAGCTTTGCCATACACTTTTGCATGGTGGCGTGCAATTACCTTATCGTTGGTACATTTTAACCATTGTCCACTAACGGGAAAACCACCAAAACCTTTACCTTCAGGAATATTCGATTTTTCTAAAAGCGGTAGCGAGCCTCCGCCGGCTCCAATAAATACAAACTTAGCTAAACGGTCATGTTTTTTCCCAGTCTTCAGGTTTTTAACGTTAACCTTCCATTTACCATCGTCCGTTTTATCCAATTCCCGAATTTCGTGATTAAAATTTAAACTTACATTTGCTTGTTTGCTTAAGTAACTAAATATTTCGCGGGTTAAGGTTCCAAAATTCACATCGGTACCCAGGTCCATTTTAGTTGCCGCAATTACATCGTCATTTTTCCTGTTTTCCATAATTAAAGGAACCCAATCTTTAATAACAGTTTTATCTTCGCTATACTGCATATCGGAAAACAGATTGCATTTCTTTAGGGTTTCGAAACGCCTTTTAAGGAAAGCGACATTATCCTTACCCCAAACAAAACTAAGATGCGGGATATTTTTAATGAATAATTGTGGATCGGAAATAATTTCGTTTTCGACCAGGTAAGACCAAAACTGTTTAGAAATTTCGAACGATTCGGCAATCTGAACTGCCTTTTTAATGTTTATGGTTCCATCTTCCTGTGCAGGCGTATAATTTAATTCGCAAAAAGCAGAGTGACCGGTTCCGGCATTATTCCAGGCATCGGAACTCTCTGCGGCTGCAATATCGAGGCGTTCGTAAATCTCGATACTTAAGTTTGGTTCCAGTTGTTTTAAAAGTAAGCCGAGTGTAGCACTCATAATACCGGCTCCAATTAAAATTATATTTGCGTCGGTTTCAGCAACCGTCTTTCTCTTTTTAGTCATTCTTTTCTTCTCATCTCTAATACAACATTATTGATGCCAAAATTGTAAGAAAGATTATTTTCTATTAATAGTTAAAAGTTATATTTTGAGTAATATCTGGATGCAAGCTTTGTGCAACCGGGCAAGTTCTGGCCGAACGTTCTATTAATTGTTTTTCTTTTTCCGTATAATTATTCGATGGAAATTGCAGGTCTACCACAATTTCAGTAACCCGGCGTGGGTTCTCGGCCATAATTTTAGTTATTTCTGCTGTTGTTCCATCGATGTCGAAACCATGCGTCCTGGCGGCAATGCCCACAATAGTTAACATACAGTTACCTAAAGAGGTTGCCAATAAGTCGCTGGGCGAAAAAGCCTCGCCTTTACCCTGATTATCGATTGGAGCATCGGTTATAATTTCATTTCCCGATTTTAAATGAACAGATGAAGTTCTTAGCCCACCTGTATACGTAATTCTTGAAGTTGCCATGATTAAGATTTTGAACTGCAAAAATAACGGTTTTTTATAAGATTTTTAATGATTACACCTTAGATTTGAGATTAGAATGATAACTATGAAGCTAATTATTAAACCCTTAAGGCTTACCACCCCTAAAATAGTTGCCGAAATTGCGGCATTATCCGAGCAATTGGGTTATAAAAGCACTACAGAAGAAATATCGCAAAGATTAAATAAGGTAATTACCAGCGAGAACGATTGTTTGTTTATTGCAATTATTAATAACGAAGTCGTAGGTTGGATACATGGCTTTTATACCATCAGGGTCGAATCGGAAGCATTTGTAGAAATTGCTGGCCTGGTTGTCGATCGGAAATGGTATCGTCGGCAAATAGGCAAAAGCTTAATTACAGCGGTTTGCGAATGGGCGCTCGCATTTGGGCCGGTTAAAATCAGGGTTCGTTGTCAAATAACCAGAGTTGAGAGCCATCAATTTTATCAGAAAATTGGATTTAGTTTAAACAAACAACAAATGGTATTTGAGCTGGGTTAATTGGGGATCATATATAACATCTCAATCCTATTGCTTAACTTTGCAGCATGATTGAGCTTCCCGTAGTTGCTGCAGTAACGGAAAAACCACGTAAACCAGACTGGTTAAGAGTAAAATTACCTGTCGGAAAAGAATATGCCCAGGTGCGTAGCCTGGTCGACACACATAAGCTACACACTATATGTGAAAGTGGAAATTGCCCTAATATGGGCGAATGCTGGGGCGCAGGAACCGCTACTTTCATGATTTTGGGGAATATATGTACGCGTTCGTGTTCATTTTGTGCAGTTGCTACCGGCCGACCCCTCGCAGTCGATATAGACGAACCAAACAGGGTTGCTAATTCTGTAAAATTAATGAAAGTTAAACATTGCGTAATTACCTCTGTAGATCGTGATGATTTAAAAGATGGTGGGTCTATTATCTGGGCCGAAACTTTGCAGGCTATTAGAAGGGAAAGTCCCGAAACAACCCTAGAAACCTTAATTCCGGATTTTAGAGGCGTATGGGATAATTTATATCGCGTCTTAGAAGAAAGACCAGAAGTTATGTCGCACAACATCGAAACCGTAAGGCGATTAACGAAACAGGTGCGTGTTCAGGCCAAATACGATAGAAGTTTAGAAGCATTGAGAAGAATTTCAGAATTTGGATTGAGAACCAAAACCGGTATCATGTTGGGTTTGGGCGAAACAGAAGCTGATGTTTTAGAGGCAATGGACGACCTTGTCGCTAATGGCGTTCATATTTTAACTTTAGGGCAATATTTGCAGCCGACTAAAAATCATCATCCTGTGGTAGACTGGATTCATCCCGATCAGTTTGCAAAATATAAGGAAATTGGGTTGGCAAAGGGATTAAGATATGTAGAAAGTGGCCCTTTGGTACGTTCATCCTATCATGCAGAAAAACATTTATTCGATTTTTAATAGTTTCTTTATTGTTTTAGGGATTTGTTGTGCTACTTGAGATGCGCTCACTGTAAATCTCTTTTCGGCTAGCTCGTCTCCAGCTTTACCATGTAAGTAAACAGCCAATATTGCAGCTGTAGCAGGTTCGTAAGATTGCGCTCGTAAAGCAGCAATGATACCGGTTAAAACATCGCCCATTCCGCCCGAAGCCATTGCCGGGTTTCCTGTTGGATTAATGTGGACGTCGCCACTTGGCAAACAAACAAAAGTATATTGGTTTTTAAGAATAATGATCAGGTTTCTTTGCCGAGCTTGTTTTCTGGCAGTTTCGACTCTTTCCCACCAGCTCTGATGCACCCCAAAAAGCCGGTCGAATTCTTTTACATGTGGGGTTAAAATACTTTGTGCTGGTAGCTGGTCTAATAAATCTGCTCTTTTATTTAAAATCGTTAAAGCATCGGCATCGATGATCAAAGGTCTCCTTAAACCGATAATAGCAGCTAATAGTGCCTCATTCTCGGCGTCTATGCCTAAACCCGGACCAATAGCGACTACTGTAAATTTCTCTAGTGTTGTGAGTTCAAGATATTGGTTTTTGGGCAAAACCATAGCCTCGGGCAAGACTACATTTAATGCCATTAGTCCACTTTGTGGAATACAGGCTGTTATTAAACCCGCGCCAGCATGCAAACAAGCACTTGATGCGAGTAATGCAGCACCCATAGTCGAGTTGTTCCCAGCCACAAGCAGTGCATGACCGTAAGTGCCCTTATGGCTAAAATTAACTCTTGGTTTAAGGAGTTGCTGGATATCTTCCAACTGGGTTAATTTCCAACCGCCAGACTGGCTTTCCATAAAGTCTTTATTCAAACCTATTGCTATAACCTTAAACCGGCGGAGTGCCAGGGTCGATTCTGGGAAGAAAAAATTAATTTTTGGCCGTTCAAAGCAAATTACAAGGTCCGCTTTAACCCCATTATAGTCCTTAATTATTCCTTCGCTAAGAAAGCCTGTTGGCACATCGACAGCGATAACTTTTTTGTCCAGTTTGTTAATTTGGCTAGCAAGTTCAGCATATTTACCAACCAGAGGCCGGTTTAAACCCGAGCCCAAAATAGCATCGATAATTAAATCAGCTTTTAGGGATTTTAACTGAGCTGGCTCGGTAATCGTAAAACACTTAATTAATTTTGGAAGTCGTCCTAAATTTTTACTATAATTATTATTATGCTTAGCAGAAAAGTCGATCAGGTAAACAGAAATTTGCTTATATCGGCTATGTCTATTGCGTAGAAGTCTGGCTATAGCCAATCCGTCGGCACCATTATTTCCAGGTCCGCATAAAATCGCCAGGGGTAAATTAAAGTCCTGAAATTCTGCTGTAAAAATTTCTACAAATGCTGTGGCTGCTCGTTCTATAAGATCGATAGCTGTAATGGGCTGATGTTCGATCGTATAGGCATCTGCCACACTCATTTGAGCCGAAGTTAATAAGGTTTGCATTTTGTTCTGATCTTTAAATCTACAAAAATTACGCCGTAGTGAGTAAGCGATCCCCTTTAGCGCAAAATACGTCGCGTTCTAATCATTAAAAACCCATTTCCTTTTTCAGGAATTTACCCGTTAAGCTTATTGGGTTTTGAATTAAGCCTTCTGGTGTGCCTTCAAAAATAATCCGGCCACCACCAGCTCCACCCTCTTCGCCTAAGTCTATTACCCAGTCGGCCACTTTTACCACGTCGAGGTTATGTTCGATTACTAAAATGGTATTACCTTTTTCTACCAGTTCGTTTAAAACCCCTAATAACACATTAATATCTTCGAAATGTAACCCGGTTGTGGGTTCGTCTAAAATATAAAAGGTTTTTCCGGTATCCTTTTTAGAAAGTTCTGTTGCCAGTTTAACTCGTTGTGCTTCGCCGCCCGATAAAGTGGTAGACGACTGTCCTAATCGAATATACCCCAGTCCCACATCGTTTAAGGTTTTAATTTTGCGATAAATAGCTGGCATCTGTTCAAAAAAGACACATGCTTCTTCAATACTCATATCGAGCACATCGCTAATCGATTTGCCCCGATAACGCACTTCCAATGTTTCGCGGTTGTATCGCCGGCCACCGCATTCCTCGCAAGGAACGGCCACATCGGGTAGGAAGTTCATTTCGATCACTTTCATACCTGCACCCTGGCAGGTTTCGCATCGGCCACCTTTAACATTAAACGAAAAACGACCTGGTTTATAGCCTCTTATTTTTGCTTCCGGCAAGAGCACAAACAAATTGCGGATATCCGAAAACACACCCGTATAAGTAGAAGGATTAGACCTCGGTGTCCGGCCTATGGGAGCCTGATCAATTTCGATTACTTTGTCGATCTCTTTTAACCCATTAATTTTCTCGTAAGGCAATGGGTGTTTTTTAGCCCTAAAAAAATGATGGTTTAAGATAGGATATAGCGTTTCTGTAATCAAGCTCGATTTTCCGCTCCCGGAAACCCCGGTTACTGCAATAAACTTACCCAATGGGAAGTCTACAGAAACTTCTTTTAAATTATGACCTGTCGCTTTAACGATCGATAATTTATGGCCATTACCTTTTCTACGGCTTTTCGGGGTCTCGATTCTTTTTTTATTATTTAAATATGCAGCTGTTAAAGTGTTCGATTTTAAAATCTGAGCTGGTGTACCCTGCGCTACTACCTCGCCACCACGTACGCCTGCTGCAGGCCCGATGTCGATTACATGGTCTGCTTCCATAATCATTTCCTTATCGTGTTCTACCACTAAAACAGTATTCCCTAAATCGCGAAGGTTTTTTAAGGCTCCTATTAACCGTTCGTTATCTCGTTGATGCAGACCAATACTTGGCTCATCTAAAATATACATCACATTCATTAATTGTGAACCTATTTGTGTGGCTAAGCGAATACGTTGTGCCTCGCCACCAGAAAGTGTTCGAGCCGTACGGTCTAACGAAAGATAAGTTAGGCCTACATCGATTAGAAAACCTATCCGTGTTCTAATTTCTTTCAATATTTCCTTTGCAATAATATTTTGCCGCTCGTTTAAGCGTTCTTCTACTGCTGTAAACCAGTTCTTTAGTCCATTGATGTCCATTTCTGCCAGCTCGAAAATATTTTTTCCGTCTATTTTAAAATGAAGGCTTTCCTTTTTTAAACGGGCGCCATTACACTCAGGACAAGTCTTTAGCTTACGAAAAGTATCCATATCGTCTGTAGCATGCGCTCCTCTTTTGTCTTGTTGCTCTTTCAGCAGCTTAATAATGCCGTCGAAAGTTACCTGGTAATTCTGGACATTCCATTTATTATATTCGACTGCTACACTTAATAATTCGTGTGTGCCATTTAGAATGAGGTCTATATTTTGGTCGCCCAGTTTTTCGAGTGGAGTAGAAAGCGAGAAATTGTATTTCTTGGCTAATGCTTTTAATACCTGAAACATCCAGATATCACGATATTCGCCCAAAGGAGCCAGGCCACCATTCAAGATACTCAGCTTCGGATTTGGCATTACCGACTCTTTATCGACCACAAAAATATAACCTAAACCATCGCAACGCTCGCAAGCGCCATAAGGAGAGTTAAAAGAAAAGCTATTGGGCTGAGGCTCGTCGTATGAAATTCCGGTGGTGGGGCACATTAAAAATTTACTGAAATGCGCTACATTGTTATCCTTATCGCTAATTTTAATAATCCCCTTTCCTAAACGCATGGCCGTCTGGATGCTATCCAATAAGCGTTTGTGGTCCTTTTCGTCGATAATTAAACGGTCGACCACAATTTCGATATCATGAATTTTATATCGGTCGACCTGCATTTTAGCCGTTAAATCTCTAATCTCGCCATCTATACGAACTTTAACGTAACCCTGCTTACGAATTTGCTCAAATAATTCGCGATAATGCCCTTTACGGCCCTTAACAACGGGCGCCAGGATATTTACCGGCATTGTATTAAATTTTTTATAAACATTAGCGAGGATCTGATCTTCACTCATGCGTTCCATCTTTTCGCCGGTATTATACGAAAAAGCATCAGCTACGCGGGCATACAGCAAGCGCATAAAATCGTAAATTTCGGTAATGGTACCTACTGTAGAACGGGGGTTTTTACTCGTCGTTTTTTGTTCTATGGCAATAACCGGGCTCAAGCCCGAAACTTTATCCACATCGGGGCGTTCCATACCCCCCATAAATTGACGGGAATAGGCACTAAAAGTTTCCATATAACGGCGTTGTCCCTCGGCATAAATGGTGTCGAAAGCTAAAGACGACTTACCACTACCACTTAAACCGGTAATCACAACCAGCTGATTTCTAGGGAAACTAACATCAATATTTTTAAGGTTATGCACCCGGGCACCGTATACTTCTACCTCTTTTTGCTCGCCTAGATCAATGTTTTTTCCGCTCATATATTTATTAGATCGCTGTATTAAAAACAGCCTGCAAAAATAACGAATTATAAGCAAAAAAGCTACTGCTTAAAGCGTAAAGAAGTTGAAGGATTAGGGCTTATAGATAGAGATATAAGATGCGATGCCTTGTTATCCGAATTTGAGCTTTAGACTTTACTTCATCTCATGTCCTAGCAGCATTTTTCAAATTAGCTGATTAACTATTTGGAATGAAAAGAAATTAAGAATAGTTTTGAGGGATAAAACAGAAAGCCATTAAAATAAACGAATATGATTATTGAACCAAGAATGCGAGGATTTATATGTTTAACCGCACACCCTAAAGGCTGCGAGCAAAACATCATTAATCAAATTAACTATATCAAATCTAAAGGCGCGATAGCAGGGCCTAAAAAAGTATTGGTAATTGGCGCATCCACAGGTTTTGGTTTAGCCTCCAGAATAACCAGTGCTTTTGGCGCCGGTGCTGCAACTATTGGTATCTATTTCGAAAAACCGCCAAAAGAAGGAAAAACTGCTTCTCCGGGCTGGTACAATACCGCTGCTTTCGAAGAACAAGCTCAAAAAGCGGGATTATATGCCAAAAGCATTAATGGCGATGCCTTTTCTGACGAGATTAAAGCCCAAACTATCGAACTTATTAAAGCAGATTTAGGTCAGATTGACCTGATCATTTATAGCTTAGCCTCGCCCGTTAGAACCAATCCGAAAACAGGAATTACACATCGTTCTGTTTTGAAGCCAATTGGAAGCGCATTTAGCGACAAAACGGTCGATTTTCATACCGGTATGGTGTCTGAAGTTTCTATAGAACCAGCTAACGAGGAAGAAATTGAAAATACGATTGCAGTAATGGGTGGCGAAGACTGGTCGATGTGGATCGATGCTTTAAAAAGCGAGGGGTTGCTGGCAGATGGTTTTACCACAGTTGCTTATTCGTACATTGGTCCTAAAGTTACCGAAGCCGTATATCGCAAAGGTACAATTGGCCGGGCAAAAGACGATTTAGAAGCCACAGCTTTTACCATAACAGATAAATTAAAAGACTTAAACGGAAAAGCTTATGTTTCTGTAAACAAAGCATTGGTTACACAAGCAAGCTCTGCAATTCCTGTAATTCCATTATATATTTCGTTATTGTATAAAATCATGAAAGCAGAAGGAATTCATGAAGGCTGTATTGAACAAATTCAACGGTTATTTCAAAACAGGCTATATACCGGCAACGCCGTTCCGCTCGATGAAAAAGGGCGCATCAGAATCGACGATTGGGAAATGCGCGAAGATGTACAGGCGCAAGTTGCTGCTTTATGGAAGGGTGCCACTACCGAGAATTTACCATCGATAGGCGATCTGGCCGGTTATAAAGCCGATTTCTTAAATTTATTTGGCTTTGATGTTGCCGGTGTGGATTATAACGCCGATGTGAATGAAATGGTCGAAGTACCTGGACTAGTTAGTTAATCAAAAAAAATGTCGAACATTCAACTCATTATCGAAGAACGGCCAAGCGATATTGGCAATTTTATGGTGGGCCGGTTATTACCATTCAGGGAAAAAAGAATGGTTGGTCCTTTCTCCTTTATCGATCACATGGGGCCAGTGGCAATGAACGACCGTGAAGATTTTGATATTGCGCCACATCCTCATATTGGTTTGTCTACCCTTACCTATCTTTTTGAAGGCCATATTATGCATAAAGATAGTTTGGGTACGGAGGTAGAAATTAAACCAGGACAGGTAAATTGGATGACAGCTGGTAAAGGCATTGTTCATTCGGAAAGAACACCTCAATATTTACGTCATGCCAACAAGGTATTACACGGTTTACAAATCTGGGTAGCTTTGCCTAAAGACCTGGAGCAAATGGATCCTGAATTCTTTCATGCCGATGCCGATGCCATCCCTTCGTGGGAAAAAGATGGGATTAACTTTAAATTAATAGCAGGTGAGGTTTTGGGTAAAAAATCGCCTGTGCCTGTTTATAGCGCCCTTTATTTATTGGAATTAAAATGCGCAAAGCGTACTGTAGTACGTATTGGCGATGAGCTATTTGGCGAAAGTGGTCTTTATATCTTGGAAGGTGCAGTAGAAACAGATGGCCACACTTTTTTACCCAAGCAGTTATTGGTTGCGAAAGACAGTACACTCTGCGAATTTACAATGCAGGAAAATACAACCCTGTATATTTTTGGCGGCACACCATTTCCTGAAGAGCGCTTTATTTACTGGAATTTTGTGGCGAGTAGTAAAGAACTAATTGAAGCAGCAAAAGAAAAATGGTTAGCACAGGAGTTTGATCCGGTACCTGGAGAAACAGAATTTGTACCTTTACCGCAGCGATAGATGCTGGCCATTTGTTAATTAAACAATTAAGTTTCGTAATTAATTGTTTTTAAGCTGTTCTATCGGTTAGACCTTGTTTGCCGTCTATTAATTCAACTTCCTTACTCCCAAATAATGGTCGTTTCATTTTCGGTTGGGTGTCCAGTACAAACCAAAACCCGGCCTTTCAATAACTCATCATCTGTTAAAACCTCATTATAATCCATCCTAACGCCACCTTTAATACAGGTTGCTGTGCAGGTGCTACATACGCCACCACTACAGCTATAGGGTAAATTAATCTGATTTTCGAGTGCTACTTCTAAAATCCGACGTGGATAAGGGACTATAATCTGATGAATATTACCTTGAAAATGAAGATTAACGGTGTAAGTGTTGGTATCTTTTACTTTTGCTTCACTGGTATCATCTTCGTCGACCTCATCTTCGGGCAGTACAAAAGTCTCTCTTTTTACCTGTTGGGGCTTAAACCCCGAACTTAACAGGGTAATACGACACACATCCATATAATCTACAGGTCCGCACGTATAAAAAAGTGCATCCTCTTTCTCAAAAACCATATTCTCCTTAACCAGCTCATTAATTAGAAAGCCATTTAATCTTGCGTTAAATAAATTCTTAGCGCTACTAAACAAGTGGATTATTTTTAATCGGTTGGGGTATTTCTTTTCCCAGCCTTTAAGTTCTTCGAGAAATAAAGTTTCCTGAGCCGATCGACTACTGTAAATAAGAACAATTTTCGAACTTATTTCTTCGATTAATGCTGTTTTTAGAATAGAAAAAAGCGGAGTAATTCCTACTCCGGCAGCAAATAAAAAAACTGTTCTTTTAGCTTTGGTGGTAGTATGGTAAATAAACTGCCCGTTAGGTTTGGCAATTTCGACGATATCCCCAACTGCTAGCTGGTGGTGAATAAATCTAGATATTTCGCCATTTTCTACCAATTTAACTGCAATAGCAACAGGCTCGTTTACAGCAGGTGAGCTACAAAAAGAATAGGATCTTCGCAATTCTTTCCCATTAACCCGAAATATCAATGGTAAAAACTGCCCGGCTTTGTAAACTAGTTTTTTCTTATTTAGGGATTCGAAGCTTAGGGTAAGTACTGCGCCAGCTTGCCTGTCTATAGAAATAACGCGAAGTTTTTGGTTCGACATATTGCGTAAAAATAGCAAATTCCAAGCTCAGGAAAAAAGAAACTGAATTTTACATGAAATCGGCTAATGCTTTTTTTATACAACGAACCATCTTAACTTAGACTTCGCAAGTTTCGAAAACTTGCGAAGTCTTAATTACTCTACTGCCGAAGCAGTATTACCAGTATAGGCAATTAAAGCTTTCTGGTTAGCATAACCATTACGAGCAGGATTTTCAAGTATTTCTTTAATAGAAATGAGTTTGTAAACATAGCCCCCCGTTTCCCGGTTCAGCTTCATCTTAAAATAATTGTCTTGATTTTGCTTATTAATTTGTCTTTTAAGATGTACATCGCCAACGTTATAAGCAGCAGCGACTAGAGTCCAGCTTCCAAAAATACCATATAGCTCTTTAATGTACTTACAGGCGGCAATCGTCGATTTACGTAAGTTCTTACGTTCGTCGACCTGGCTATTAACCTTTAAACCATACATCCGGGCTGTACCAGGCATAAACTGCCAATATCCAGAAGCACCTTTTGGCGAGGTTCCGCTTTGCAGTCCTGATTCGACTAAAGGCATGTACTTAAAATCGTTTGGGATACCATAAGCTGCCAAAATTGGCTCTACAATAGGAAACCATTCTGCAGCCTTACGGTGTAAACGATTGGTTTGTAAATTCTGATAGCCGAAAGAAGTTAAAATCTTCTTCATTTTTCCGGCTATTCTGGCATCGCCTAATGGAAGGCTTTCGGTAGCAAATTCTAGTTGAGCTAAGGTAAATTCCGGCTCTTCGGATTTTTTATTTTGAGTAGTGAGATTGTTTTTCTTTAGCTTTGTTTTTTCATCTGGTAGTGTATAAGCAAACACTTTTGCCATAACCAGTAATGCAATAATTACCGTATATGGAATGAGGTGTTTCTTTATCATCTTCCTCCTTCTTTTGGTGAACAATTATAAATTGGGGACAAAGGTACAATATATTTGTCTAACTATCAAATAGTTACGAAACTAAGCAATAAAATCAAGGTTTAAATCTATATAAACGCTGTTTTTTATCACTTCATTTTATTACCAATTCCCAAGCATCCGGCAGTGTTCCTTTCGCGAGTTATGAGTCTTTTTGGGGCTAGTTATTACTGCCTCATCGGCTATTGAAAATTGATATTTTAAGATCAAACTCAAAAAATTGGGGATTAGTTCTAGCTATAATCCAGTATCGGACGAATGGTCTTTTCCTTGTGTCTTTTTCGAGTCTGCTTCGTATTTGCTTTATACTTTTTTCGAGATGAGTCCAAGATGAGTCCAATATGAGTCCAAGTTAAGTCCAACTTTTCCCGTAAAAACCTGGACTCATACTGGACTCATCTTGCTGTTATATTGCAAGCATCTTAAAGCAGCCTCGAACCGAGTACGAAGCAGGGATAAAGACTAATCGAATAACCTTAAGAATATTAACCTCTAATCATAGCTTTTAAGCTTGATCCATATTTTACAGCCGAAAATTGTGAATACCCGCATTTTTCACTAAATTTGCATCCGCATAAATTATGCGGTTAAAAGCGTATCATGATAAAAAACAATAATAGGAACAGTCGCGATGACAAGTCCAGTAAGGGCGCTACAGGCAGAAGAACAAGTGCTGTAGCTAATGAAAAGCCCAAGAGTAGGTCTGGCAAGAAAGAAGAAAAAGAAGATCGTCGCAGGCCCGGCTTCACAGCCAACGATAGCCATACAAAAGATTTCAAATCTAAACCAAATAAGGACAATATCTCCAGTACTTATCAACCAAGGGCAGCAAGAGATGGCGATGCCAAGCCCTATTCTCCGCGAGCCGCAGCAGGGAAAACGTTCAAACCCAGAACAGAAAATAGTGAAAAAGGTGGTTTTAAACCCTGGGCAAAAAAAGACGAAGGCAATAGAGCCTATAAGGAAGGGAGCTCTAGAACCGAACCAACCGAAGGTAAACGCAGTTACATTAAGAAAGATAAATACGCTACAGATGGAAGTAAGCCTGGTTTTGGCGATAAAAAGACTTCCACTTCCAGAAGTACCGATAGCCGTCCCTATAGAAAAAGAGAAGATGGCGATTTTAGGGGCAATAACGATCGTGGAGAGCGAATTGCGCCTACCACGAGAGCAAGGAAATCGCCGGTAACAAAAGATGATGGCTTAATTCGCTTAAACCGTTATATTTCTAATGCTGGTATTTGTTCGCGTCGCAAAGCTGATGAACTGATCGAGGCAGGGGTAATTTCTGTAAATGGTTCGCCGGTTTCCGAATTAGGGCATAAAATTGATCCTGTTAAAGATGAAGTTCGTTACAATGGCGAGTTATTGAAACGCGAAAAGAAAGTTTATGTTTTATTAAATAAACCTAAAGATTACATTACTACTACCGACGATCCGCAAGAACGCCGTACGGTAATGCAATTGGTAGAAAAAGCAAGCAGAGAACGTATTTATCCTGTCGGACGCCTGGATAGAAATACTACAGGATTAATTTTAATGACCAACGATGGTGATCTGGCCGACAAATTATCACATCCCAAAAATGGCATTACCAAAATATACCATGTAGAGTTAAATAAAAATCTAAGTCAGGGTGATTTTAATAAGATCCAATTTGGTTTAGAATTAGAAGACGGGTTAATTAAACCAGATAATGTTTCGTACGTAGCTGGCGCAAGCAAAAAAGAAGTTGGCATTCAAATTCATAGTGGTAAAAACCGTATTGTTCGCAGAATATTTGAGCATTTAGGCTACGATGTCGTTAAATTAGACCGCGTTGTATACGGCAATTTAACTAAAAAGGATTTACCACGCGGACGGTGGCGCTTTTTGGAGGAGCACGAACTTATCCAAATTAAACATTTAATTAAATAACCGCTACTTAGTAACTCATGAAATTAGCCCTACTCCCATTATTCGCATTATTTTTTGCTACCGAAGCAGAAGCGCAGCAGGATAAACTCTTAATTGGCACTTATACCAATAAAGGAACGAGTGAAGGGATTTATGTTTACGACTTTGATCGCACAACAGCCGAAACAAAATTAAAAAGCGTGGCTAAAAACGTGATCAATCCAAGTTATTTAGCCATAAGTAAGGATAAGAAATTTGTATACAGCGTAAATGAAGCTGGGAAAAACAGTGAAGTTAGCGCCTTTAGCTTTAATATGCAAAGCGGCGAGCTAACCTTCCTGAATAAAAATCCATCAGCTGGCGCCGACCCCTGTTTTATTACGGTCGACGACAAAAACGTAATCCTGGCCAACTATGGTGGCGGTAATATTTCGGTATTTGGGCGCAATGCGGATGGCTCACTAGGCCCAATTAAACAAGTGGTTCAGCATACCGGAAAAAGTATCGATCCAAAAAAAAGACAGGAAAGTGCACACGTACATCAAGTTCAGTTTACCCCAGACCATAAATATTTAATTAGCAACGATTTGGGCGAAGACAACAGCTACATTTATAATTATAACCCACAAAGCACCGATAAAGTGCTCACACAAAAAGCTGTAATTAAAACTAATCCAGGAACTGGCCCCCGGCATTTAACTTTCGGTAAAAATGGTCAATTTGCTTACTTGGTACACGAATTTAACGGGAGCATTACTGTTTTTTCTTACCATAAGGGAAATTTGGATAAAATCCAGGAAATCGGAACTGCTGCTAAAGATTTTACCGGGCGAATAGATGGAGCTGATCTCCATATTTCGCCCGATGGAAAATTCCTCTACGAAACCAACCGTGGCGACGCCAATACCATTACTGCGTTTTCCATTCTTCCTAATGGGAACTTAAAATTTATCGAAACCATACCCACTCTGGGCCGTGGCCCTCGTAATTTCGCTATCGATCCCAGCGGGAATTTTCTACTTATAGCACATCAATATACCAACGATGTCGTTATTTTTAACCGCGACCCAACCAGGGGTACTTTAAAAGACAGTGGCAAAAGAATAAACGTAGGCACCCCCGTTTGTTTGCTGTTTACTCAAAACTAATTAACTGGCTACAAAAGACTGTTGAAGAACCTCAGTATAATAATCGATATACATAGGTAATATTTTTTTAAGGTCGAAATCTTGCGCACGTAAATAAGCATGCTCTTTAAACTCTTTCAAAGTTGTGTCGTTTGCTAAAATCGTAATGGCATTTTTAGCCATATCGGCTACATCCCCTACATTACTCATATACCCGCAATAACCATCGATGTTTAACTCGGGTAAGCCGCCAGCATTAGTAGTAATAATAGGTACTTTGCAGGCCATTGCTTCCAGAGCCGCCAAACCAAAACTTTCCGACTCGGATGGCATCAGGAATAAATCGGATACTGATAAGATTTCTTCAATCGCATCTTGTTTACCCAAAAACCTCACATTTTCACAAATATTTAATTCGCGACATAATTGTTCGTTTGCGGTACGTTCGGGGCCATCGCCCACCATTAGTAATTTTGAAGGGATTTTCTCCTGCACTTTCTGGAACATTCTAATTACATCTTCCGTTTTCTTTACCTTTCTAAAGTTCGAAGTATGAATAAGGATGCGCTCGTTATTTGGGGCAATTGCCTTTTTAAAATGATCTTTTGGTTGAAGGCTAAAACGATTAAAATCTATAAAGTTTGGAATAACCTTAATATCCTTCTGAATTTCAAAATGCTTGTAAGTATCGTCTTTTAAATCTTGCGAAACCGTAGTAACTCCATCACTTTGATTGATAGAAAATGTTACTACAGGTTTATAGGTTGCGTCTTTACCAACCAAGGTAATATCGGTACCATGCAAAGTGGTCACAAATGGAATGTTAATACCGTAGGTAGCTAAAATCTGTTTAGCCATAAATGCTGCCGAAGCATGCGGAATGGCATAATGTACATGTAAAATATCTAATTTCTCGAAACGAACCACATCGACCAGCTTACTGGCTAGAGCCGATTCGTAAGGTGCGTAATCGAATAAAGGATAATCCCTTACCGAAACTTCGTGGTAAAACAAATTGGCCGAGAAAAAATCGAGGCGTGCAGGTTGGCTATAAGTTATAAAATGAACCTGATGGCCTTCATTGGCTAATGCTTTACCCAATTCTGTGGCCACCACACCGCTACCGCCAAAGGTAGGATAACAAACAATTCCTATTTTCATTAGTATTATTTTACAAAATGTAACCTGTAATTTTTACGAAAGCAAATTAACCTATATCTTATTTAATTTGTGTTATCTATTGGTAATAAAATCGATGACCGCTAAACAAAAATGGCTATCCGATAAGATAACCATTTTGTTGTTATTTGTAAATTATTAGTGGCTTTTTACCTTCCAATTTACTTTCTTCAGCCTTTATTTCGCTTCTTATCTCCCCTACATTTTTAATTTGTTTATGGTATCGATCTAAAGCTTTTTGTGCATCTATCATGTCGTCTTTCGCATTTTTAGCGATTTTTTCTACTTGTTTAGCATCTATAGTTGAAGCCTTTATTTTCTTTGCCATATCGCTATTCTTGATCGCCGATTCCTTTGCATTAGCATTGGCTTTTAATAACTTAGCACCAAGTTTCTCTACCTGAGCTTCTTCTTCAGATTCTTTAATCTTTAAGTCCATTAACTTAATATTTGCCTTTAATACACTTAGGCGTGCATTTAAGACTTTTAATGAATCCTTAGACACGTTAGCCGTGTAGGTTTGTGCGTTTACAATTCCAGAACAGAGCACGGCCGTAGCCATCAGTAAATAGGTAAAATGTTTTTTCATAGGTATATAATTTAACAGTTATGGAGTTATCGCAATTTTATTTGTCCTTAATATAATAGTGATACCGGGGTACTAACTTCTCATTTCGGCTTGTATAACCAGGTACATTTCGTTTGGACGCTGTGTACCAATAAAATATTCGAGACCATCTCGATCCGTTAACACTACTGCATCTTTACCCGACGAATAAAAACGAATGCTTCCCTTCTTGTGCAGGTTATAGACTGGATTATTAAACAAATAGCTGCTATAAGTGTCTTTACGTACTTTAACAATGCTATTTAAATCTATTTTAACTTTTTTTGCTGTCCACAAACCATCTATAACGACGCTTTTATTTTCGATGCGTATTTTATATTGGATAAGGAATAACAGAATAATTGAAACCCCAATAATACCAAATCCAACCACCAGAAACAAGTCTACAGTATTGTCCCGATCGCGCTCATAAACATAGGCCCCAAAACAAAAGGCAGCCATAATTAGCCTGATGCAAATACGGATATAATCGCGTCCGATATATTGTTTTTCGATATATATATGTTTATGATCCATTATTGGTTTTATCGTTCTTCGTTAACTGGTAAACCTGATTATTGATTTAACCATTCGAATATAGCAACTTTTTTTGTTGTTGCCTTTACTTTATATCTATTGTCTTGCCTTAAGCCAATTACCCAAATAATTTCACCGTTCCCATTAAGGAGTAGCGGGATCTTTTCCTTTTGTGGAAGCGGCACCTTGCTGTCGATTAAAAAATCGCTCAGCTTTTTATAATGAACCATTCCTAGTGGCATAAATTTATCACCATCTTGTTTAAACCGAACACTAAGGGGAAATATTAATTTTTCTGCTGCAATAAAAGCTTTGTTAGAATTGGCCTCGACAAAATTCGAATCGGTATATAAAATTGACAGCTTCCAATTCCCGATTAAAATATTTTCGTCGCGTTGATGCATAACATAATTTCGTGGTTCGTGTGGCTTAGTGATAACCGATATGATAAGCTCTTCCCTATTTATTGTTGCCCTATGGGTACGACTGTAAAATGAGGTTCCGCTTTGCTTGGTTAAAGATTCTAAAATCTCGTCGGTTACTGCTGCCGTAAAATGGTACGGCTTAAGCAATTCGAATAATAGCAGTTTTTGCGGTTTAAGTGCATTAATTTTACTCCGGTTAAAATAGAAACTCTCATTTTCTTCCCGGCAAATATCGGCCCTTACCTGTGCAACTGCATTTTGCAATACTTCTTCGGTTTCCGCGAAGCGAGCTATATTTTGAGCAAAAGTTTCTGCTAAATTCGGATTAATTTCCTGAAGCTGTGGGATTACATTTAGCCTTATTTTATTTCGGGCATATTTACTACTTAGGTTAGAGCTATCTTCTACATAATTGATTGCATTTATTTCAACTAATTTATCGATTTGCGACCGTGATAAAAACAATAATGGCCTAACCAGTTTATCTCTTTGCGGTAAAATACCATGCATACCACTAATCCCTGTTCCTCTTGTTAAATTAAGCAGCAAAGTTTCGATCGAATCGCTCTGGTGGTGTGCTAAAGCAATAAAGTTATAGTTACTATGCTGTCTTATCGTTTCGAACCATTGATAGCGCAACTCTCTTGCAGCCATTTGGATCGATACTTGATGAGTTTTCGAATAAGCAACGGTATCGAAGTGAGCAACATAAAAGGGAACCTCCAGGCTTTTAGCCAATAGCCTTACAAAAGTTTCGTCCCTTTGTGATTCGTCGTTCCTTAAATTAAAATTACAATGAGCTATACTAAACTGATAGCCAGAAAGTTTAAATAGCTGAACCATAAGTACAGAGTCTTTACCGCCACTTACTGCCAATAAGATTTTATCTTTCTTGGTAAAGAGTCTATTTTTTTCGATAAAAGTGGTAAAGTCGGCTAATGGTAACATGATCCAAAAATATTTATTTTAAACCAGCAAAGCTTACATCATTAAAAAAAAATTAAACTTAACTTTGTAAAGTGCAGAAATTACGTCTTTTCTTCCTCTTGTTGCTCTTCCCGAGTCTGATCTTCGCCCAACAGCGAAGCAAAGTTATTCTGGATAAATCTGAAGTAGCAAATGTTGATGCCAGAACCAAAATTATGCATGTTAAGAAGCCCGTGTTTATTCACGACAATGCTATATTAACCTGCGATAGTGCCCGTTTCTGGAATGAGTTAAATTATTTCGAAGCCTTTGGCCATGTTCACATTAACCAGGGCGATACTATTAATATCTTTTCCGACCTATTAAATTACGATGGCAACCAGAAATTGGCCCATTTAATTGATAACGTTCGCCTATCAGATCCCACTACTACACTTACTACCAATGTATTCGATTACAATAT
Organism: Bacteroidota bacterium; assembly: GCA_040388055.1. Classification (GTDB taxonomy): domain Bacteria; phylum Bacteroidota; class Bacteroidia; order Sphingobacteriales; family Sphingobacteriaceae; genus Pedobacter. The sequence continues at coordinate 324,752 of JAZKCO010000001.1, read as the reverse complement.
GGGCACTAAAATAGGTCAATATGTGCAAAAGGGAAAAATCGTAAATAAGGAGGCCGAGATTACCAGTAAAAATGGTTATTATTTCTCGAACACAAAAGATGCCTATTTTAAATACGATGTAATTGTAAAAACAAAACAGGCAACCATTACCTCAGATACTTTACGGTATAATACCGGAAACAACTGGACCTATTTTTATGGCCCAACCAATATTAAGGGCAAAGACGACAACTTGTACACAGAAGATGGAGCCTATAACACCAAAAGTGAAAATGCATATTTTGGTAAAAAAAATCTATATACCCAGGGCAGTAAAACTTTAAAAGGCGATAGTCTGTACTATTATGGAAAAACAGGTTATGGTAAAGCTGTTAGAAATATAGTTTTTACCGATTCGGAAGACAAATTATTATTACGAGGGCAGCTCGGCGAATATTACAAGAAAGACGAGCGGGTTATTGTTACCAAAAATGCGTATGTAGGCATTGGTACAGCAGATTCGATTAGTGTTAATGATAAGTTTGTTCCCGATACCTTATGGCTTGGGGCCGATAGATTGGAAGCGCAGATGGTGCTGCAAAAAAGTCTAAAATTATTGGCTCAACCCGTTATTTTAAAAGACGATGAAGTGGGTGCCGAAGACGAGAAAAAAAAGGAGGCCGCTTCGGCACAAAAGCCTGTTGCAACGCCAAGGAAACCTATTATAAAGCAACCAAGCCCGAAAGAAAACCCGAAGAAAAGTAAAAAAACAAGTAAAAAGGAAAGAGCTAAAGCAGAATCTAATAAAGACTTAGAGAATAAAGCAGATTCGCTGGTAAGACCGCCCGATAGTGTAAAGCTAGCAGTCGATACGACACGAACATCCTTAAAAAAAATTCTTAAAAGCGATAGTTTACTTAAAAGCGACACCCTAAAAACCATGCCTAAGATTGCTGCAACGGCTAACAAATTAAAGGCGGTGGCAAATAAAGCAGTTGTCGATTCTATTCCATTCAACCCCGCCGACACGGTTAGAACCCGTACAATTAGTGCGTTTCATAACGTTAGGGTGTTTAAATCAAACCTACAGGCAAAATCTGATTCTTTATTCTTTACTGCAGCAGACTCTACGTTAAGACTGTATCAAAACCCTATGCTCTGGTCGGACAGGTCGCAACAAACTGGCGATACCATTCATATTCAGTTTAAAAACAAAAAGATAAACAGTGCCCAGGTATTACAAAATGGGTTTATCGTGAATTTAGAAACCGATACGACTAAATTTAATCAGGTAAAAGGTAAAATTATTACTGCTTTCTTTAATGATGGCGAAATAAGGAATTTATATGTAGATGGGAATGCAGAAAGCATTTATTATACTAAAGATAATAAAGATGCTTACGACAATATTAATCAGACGGTTAGCTCCAGGATCAGGATTATTTTTGAAGATAAGGAGTTGTCGCGCGTTAAAACAGTGAAGCAGGTGGAAGGCACTTTTACGCCAATAGATAAAGCGCCGAAAGAGTCGATATTAACAGGATTTATATGGAAACCCGAGTTAAGGCCAAAAAGTAAAGCCGATATTATTAAGGGTTTACCGCTAAAAACCACCGAACCGTCCCTACCCAAATCAAAAGCAGTACCGAAACCTGTAAAGAAAAACTCGACCGGTACGAAAGCAGAGGCAATAGACAAGACGGCAAAGCCACGCACAAGTAAACCAGTTGTTAATCCTTAATTTTCTTTTAAAAAGGCAATTAATTTTTGCATAGCGACTGCTCTGTGGCTAATCTTATTTTTTTGTGCTAACGACATTTCTGCAAACGTCTGGGTATAACCATCTGGCACGAATATAGGGTCGTAACCAAAACCTTCGTCACCAAGTGGTTTCGCAAGCAAACTACCCTTAATAACTCCTTCAAAAAGATGATTTTCTCCATCTTTCATTAATGATATTACCGTTTTAAACCTTGCATTGCGATTGCTTTGTCCTTTCATTTTATCTAAAAGATACCATAAATTAATTTCATCGCCCCGGGTACCACTATACCTTGCAGAAAAAATTCCCGGTTCATTATTTAGGGCTTCCACTTCCAATCCACTATCGTCGGCGAAGCAATCTAATTGATAATGATTAACGACGTAGGTACTTTTTAAAGTGGCATTCGCAGCAAAGCTATTTCCGGTTTCGGGAATATCGGTCGTACAACCGATATCGTTGAGGTTAAGAACCTCATATTGCTTAGCTAACAGGTTACGAACTTCCGTTGTTTTGTTTGCATTATGGGTAGCAAAAACTAAGGGTATGCGTTTCATTTTAATTGTTGTAAACTATTCCATAAGATTTTCTTGCTGGCCTGATCGCTATCTAAATCGTGCAGGTTACTTGTAAATATCATTTTAACCTGCTTATGTTCTGCGATTTGGTGCAGTATTTGGTTTGGCAAGGCTAAATCGCTCGCCTTAACTCCAAAAGCCAAAACCAACTGGCAGTTAAAAAAGGCTTCGAAAGTATCGTAGGTAGTCGTTTTATACTGAGCATAATTTACCAAAGCAAAATCGTTTGCCGTCAAATTTATAGCTTTTACGAGCTTCCGTAATAATTCTCTTCCCAATAAAGAACTTACTTCATTTATCTCATCATTTACCAAAATCAAAATATTCTTTTGGTTCTTACCCAGGTATTTAAAATCAATGTTATCGGCCGGGGTTGGCAGGTCTGGCTCTGCCAGTGCTATATTCTCTTTAGTTAAAGCAATTGGAACATCCTCCTTCCCTAAATAAATGTCTTCGGTAAAAAATAAACGTAATGCTTCGGCGTTACTTGTAAGTTGGTTACTCATTTATAAAAATAATAGAAAAACTTTTTCTGTTAAAATTAGTTAAATATCTTATTATAGTGCCTTAAATTATTACTTTTATCCATTAATATATATAGCTGTTGTCTTTTGTGAGAAAAGTCTGTTGCATTTCTATATTGTGTCTTTTAAATCTCCTTGCTTTTGCACAAAATGTAGCATCGGTAAATGGGAAATCTATAAGCAGCAAGGAATTTATGTGGGTTTATAAAAAAAACCACGCGGGCATTACAAACGCATCATATAGCGATTTAGTAGCTTATTTAAACCTTTATATTAATTTTAAATTAAAGGTTATCGATGCAAAAGCGATGGGGTTAGAGGCAGATACAGCTTATAAGAAGGAAATTAACGGATACGAAAATGCATTAAAAGCACAAAAGAAGACTTCGCCAAAAAACATAGAATATGCCTTTATTATGAATGAATACCGTGAGGGGGTATTAATGTTTAATATCTCAGAAAAAAAGATCTGGAGTAAGGCCTGGGATAACGAAAACAAGCTTCACGAATTTTATAATACCAACCGCTCAAAATACGATCCTAAAAATTTCGACGATGCAAGAGGCCTGGTTATTGCCGATTACCAGCAAAATTTAGAAGACGAATGGATTAGAACTTTAAGAGCAAGATATACCGTAAAGGTTAATGAAGATGAGTTGAGGAAATTAGTACGGCCATAGCCAAATTCTTAATCGGATAATATTAACTTTGCAAATAATTAGAATTGAACAATTAGAATGAAGAAATCTTTACTATTCGCAGCCACTTTAATGTGCCTGTTTATAAATGCACAAGCGCAGAAGAAAAACCTAGATAAGGTTGTAGCTGTAGTAGGAAGCAATATTATTTTATTATCAGAACTTAATCAGCAATACGCCATATACCTTAATCAAGGTAACCCGGCCGACGAGAAAGCCAAATGTTATTTCTTACAGCAAATGCTGGTTCAAAAATTATTGAAACAACAAGCAGAGATAGATTCGATTGTGGTAGAAGATACGCAGGTCGACGACGATCTCGATAAGCGGATGCGTTACCAGATACAACGTATGGGTGGGCAGGAACGTCTGGAGCAGTTTTTGCACAAATCTGTTTTACAGTATAAAGATGAGATGCGCCCAGATGTAAAAGAAGGATTAATTGCTCAAAAAATGCAATCGAAAATTACAGAGCATGTTAGTGTTACCCCTTTAGAGGTAAAAAAATACTTCGATACTTACCAGAAAGATAGTCTGCCCGACATTGGTACCGAAGTTGAGGTTGGTGAAATTGTCTTATACCCTAAGCTAACTAAAGCCGAGAAGCAAAAATATTTCGATAAATTGGAAGGCATCAGACATCGTATTAAAAGTGGTGAAGATTTTAGTTTCTTAGCTAAAACTTATTCGGAAGATCCCGGTTCTGCATCAGAGGGTGGAGATTATGGTTTTATAGACCGGTCGACCATGGTAAAAGAATTTACGGCCTGGGCCTTTAAATTAAAAGCCGGCGAAATGTCGCCTGTCTTTGAAACCGAATATGGTTATCATATCCTTCAGGTTATTGAACGTCGCGGAGAACAAGCGCATGTACGTCATATCTTAATTAAACCGCAAACCACACCAGAAAGTTTAGAGCGATTAAAATTAAAAGCCGATAGCATTTATAAAGACCTTACTGTTAAGAAATTGCCTTTTGCTTTTGCAGCCTCGACCTATTCAGACAATAAAGAAACGCAATACAACGGCGGTATGATGTTATATGCCGATAACGTAACTGCTAGAACAACATTTATCCCGGTAGAAAAATTAGACCCGGCAGTTTTCGTGGTCATCGATACCATGAAGGTGGGTGAAATTTCGCAACCCATTGCTTTTTCATCTCCAGAACAAGACAAAGAAGGTTATAAAATTTTCTTATTAAAATCTAAAATACCACCACATAAAGGAAATTTGGATCAGGATTACCCTAAATTTAAGGAAAGAGCGCAAAAGGAGAAAGAAGACCGGGTAATGAGCGAATGGTTCGAAAAGCGTAAAGAAACAACCTACATTAGAGTCGACGACGAATTTTCGACCTGCGACGAAATGAAACTATGGGTAAAAAAGGATAAGGAATAGTTGCATGCAGTTTAAAAATGAGGTAGAAGCTGTAGATGCACTGCACCAATCATTTAACAAGGTCCGGTCCGAAATTGGCAAGATAGTTACTGGGCAGGACGAAGTTATTAAAAGTGTATTGGTGGCTATTTTTAGCAATGGCCATTGCCTATTGGTGGGTGTTCCAGGCTTAGCTAAAACCTTATTGGTTCAGACAGTTGCCAGTGTGTTAGATCTTTCTTTTAACCGGATCCAGTTTACACCCGATTTAATGCCCAGCGATATTATTGGTGCCGAAATATTAGGAGAAGACCGGCATCTTAAATTTATAAAAGGTCCTATTTTTTCTAATATCATTTTGGCCGATGAGATTAATCGTACTCCGCCAAAAACACAGGCTGCATTATTAGAAGCTATGCAGGAAAAAGCCGTTACTACCGCTGGCTATACCCACACTTTGCCGCAGCCATTTTTTGTATTGGCTACACAAAACCCCATAGAACAAGAAGGGACTTACCCACTTCCAGAGGCCCAGCTAGATCGATTTATGTTTAACATTCAGTTAGATTATCCGTCGTTTGCCGACGAATTAACTATTGTGAAAAATACGACCAGCAATAGAGCGGTTGAACTCGAGAAGATAATAAGTGGTAGCGAAATACAATACTTCCAAAGGCTTGTCCGGGATTTGCCAGTTACCGACAACGTACTCGAGTATGCCGTTAAATTAGCGGCTAAAACACGACCAAATACAGCCTTAGCATCGGCAGCTATTAATAACTATGTGAGCTGGGGTGCAGGACCAAGAGCATCGCAATTCTTAGTGCTGGGCGCCAAATGCCATGCAGCTATTTCTGGTAAATACGCCCCCGATATCGAAGATGTACAAGCTGTTGCCGAACCTATTTTACGGCACCGCATTGTACGTAACTACCGGGCAGAAGCCGAGGGCTTGTCGATCGAGCAGCTCATTAGAGATTTATATTAATTAATTATTTATTTAATTGCCCCATTATGTTGGGATAGTCGGTAATGATCCCATCAATGCCCAAGCTCATTAAATAACTAATATCCCGGGTAGAATTAACTGTCCAGGGAATAACTTTTATGCCGAGTGCATGGCATTTATCGACCAGGTTTTTTCCAACCAAAACCGAATATGGGCTATAAATAGTGGGGTTAAATCCTAGCTCTTTAATGTTATTTTCGAAATCTTCTTTCTCGTCGATTAAAAGAGAGGTGCGAATTTTTGGATAGTTAGCGTGTAAATATTGTAAGGTCCTGATATCGAACGATTGGATAATTACTCTTTTTTCTATCTTTTTCTTTTTTACAATTTCCATAATCAGCGTTACAAATTCTGCTGGCTCGGGTTGGAATTCGTTATCTCCATTGCGAATTAACCTTGTTTCGATGTTATAATCGGGTTTGGCTAAGCGATTTAATTTTACATAATTCTCGACCGAATCGATCATTTCGGTAAGTAAAGGTTTGTAAGCTTTAAATTTTTGTTGTCCGGGAAAACGTGGATGGAGTTTACTACCTACATCGTACTTTTTAATTTCCTCATAATTCATTTTATAGATATTATGATTTTTCTCTTCTTTTAATGAAATAGGCTTCCCATCCGGAGTTAAACTAATTTCGTGATTAAAATAAGGTTCCTGCGACAAAACGACCTGCTTATCTTTAGAGATTACCGCATCCATTTCTAAAGTAGTTGCACCAAGTACCAGTGCCTTTATCATCCCGGCAATCGTATTTTCGGGCATAATACCGCGGCAACCAGCCTTTCCCTGAACATCGAACTTTTGCTGTGCTAAGACAGGTATTGAAATCGTTAGGATCGAGTATAAAAGTATCAGTTTCTTCATGATTAATTTCTCTTCAATAATAAAGCCAATCTATTTAGTCATAAAAAAGAGGATTCCTGCTATTGCCGAAATCCCCTTTTTATATTTGGTTTTGGTTTACCGTTCTGCTAAAGTATAAATCTGGACTAAAATATTCCAGCTAGAATCTGCCTGGCGTTCCCAGATAAAAAGATAATTAAAACTTTCCCGTAAATCGGTTTTATAATCGATCGTCGCCAAACCATAGGTATAAGCAAGATCGCCACCTAAAGCTTTATCTGCTGCGGTCGTTTTTAAACTAATTTTATCGATCATCCGGTTATTAAAAGCCTGGATATTTGCTTTTCCAATAACGGGTTCCGTACCCGGAAAAAGGAGACGGGAATCGGCGCTCAAAAAACCAGAGAATGCGCTAGGTCCATACGATTTTAGCGTTGTATTTAGTATTTTCTCGGTAGTATAAATAATATCCCTGCTTGTTTTTAATTCTTTTTCTGTCGCAAATCTTGGTCTAAATTTATCTTTAGGCTCTATTACCATTGGCGTTACCTTATTAAGCGGTTTATTAGTTTCTGTACCCATATCTAAAATCAGTTTCCAATTACCATCTTCTCCTCTCCAAACCGATACATATTGGCCATAAGCTTTTTGTTCGCTATCTACTACATAAGCGCCAGTGGTAAACCCCCAATCTGCGCTTCTCGAAATTCGGGTATAGCTTGGCGACCACGACAGATTTTTTAAATCGGGCGCTGTAGCATAAAATTTTACCGCATTTACTGCATTTGGCCTAAAAACAACTGCATCTGAGGCCGAAAATTCCTTGAAAGCAGCATTTGTTCCATTTTTTAATGCATAAGTTGAAAAAGCCAGCTCGGCTTTTGCTAAAGATTTCGCACTCCCGTCTGATTTTTGAGCAAAAGCCATAAAACCAGTCGATATTGCCAAAAATGTACCTATAATCTTCTTCATAGTTAAGCTAATTAATATTACTAATATAGGGTTTGCAATGGAATGATCGGCTAGAAATTAATTAATTTTTCGAATTTAAGCAGTTGGTTGCTCTCTGTAAATTGTTTCTAATACGACCTGTCCGACTGCCTTCAAGGTATTTTTATCGATATTATTCAAATTGTCTAATTGCGTATGCCAATTTTTATAAAAGCCCCCTTTATCAGTAAAGTGAATAATATCTATGCATGGAATTCCTGCCTGGTTTACCCAAAAATGATCGTCTATTAAATTTCCCGAATTAAGGTTAATGAAATAATTCGAATAGCCGATTTCGGCAGCCACATCCCAAACTTTTTTTACGATTGCCGGGGCATATTGTCTCGAAACTTCGTCCATTGCAAACTGTGCATTTTCGCCGCCCACCATATCTAAATTAATTGCATACAAGGGTTTATGCTCCTTTACCGGTTTATTTTTAGCCCAATACTGCGACCCAAGACACCAAGTACTTTCGTGTGAGGTTTCGTCGTCGGCATTCCCATAATCTTCGATATCCCATAAAATTAGATCGACTCCAACATTCGGTTGTTTTAGCTGAATTTGTCGAGCTATTTCTAAGATTACCGCTACTCCGCTTGCACCATCATTAGCGGCATCGAAGGGTTTATCTCTATTTTTTTCGTCGAAATCCTTATCAGAAAATGGGCGGGCATCCCAATGGGCTGTAATAAGAACCCGCTTTGCCTTCTCGGGATGAAACGCAGCGATAATATTTTTTAGTTGATGCGTTTTCCCATCGTAAGTGCGAACTGGTGCCTGCTGAACGGTTACCTGGGCATCGAAAGATTTCAATTTATTTTGCAAATAAATAGCACAAGCTGCATGAGCCGGAGTAGAAGGAATACGTGGGCCAAAATCGACTTGTGCCTTGGTATAAGCAAAGGCGCTGTCGGCATTAAAATCTGGGGATAGCAATTTCACAGCTGTTTTAGCTTCGGTGGTTACCGAGTCTTGCTGCTCATTAGAATTACAGGCAGCCAGCCCCATTAAAGCGAGGAAAGGAAGTATTAAAAATTTCTTATTCATCATTCTATTTTAAAAATGCGGTAAAACTGCTAAAGCAATCAGGGTTATGCTTTGCTCCAGGTTGTCCCCTCTTTACCATCTTTTAATTGAATACCCATTTCTTGCAGCCCTATTCTAATCCTATCGGAGGTAGCATAATCTTTATTCTCTTTGGCATCTTTGCGAAGATCGAGCAGCATATCCAACACATTATTCAATTCTACATTGCTACTGTCTTCGTCTTTTAAACCAAAAACCTCGAAAACAAAGTTCTGCATTAATGCTTTCAATCGATCGAGTTCGACTGCCGAAATCTTGGCCGAGCCATCGTAAACTGTATTCACAATCCGTACCGCTTCGAACAATTCGGCAATTACTACCGGACTATTAAAATCGTCGTTCATGGCATTGATACAATTAATTCGAAGGGGTTCGATCTCGACTTCACTTTCTTCGCTGCTTATTAGTTTCGGCAATAAACTTATCGCATTCATTAAGCGCCTAAAACCTTTTTCTGAAGCTTCCAAAGCTTCGTTCGAAAAATCGAGTGTACTGCGGTAGTGGGCTTGTAAGATGAAGAATTTAACCGTCATCGGGCTATATCCTCTTTTTAACAGTGGATGGTTTCCGGTAAACAGTTCTTCAGGCAGGAAGCCATTACCAGCCGATTTAGACATCCTTGTGCCGTTTACGGTTAGCATATTTGTATGCATCCAATATTTGGCAGGCTGATGATGGCTACAAGCTTCAGATTGAGCAATTTCGTTGGTATGATGAGTAGCTGCCAAATCCATACCGCCACCATGAATATCGAACTCCTGGCCTAAATATTTAGCACTCATTGCCGAGCATTCGATATGCCAGCCTGGAAAACCCGTTCCCCATGGCGATGCCCATTGCATTAATGTTTCGGGTTTAGCTTTAATCCAAAGTGCAAAATCTAAGCGCCCGCGTTTATCGTCCTGTCCATCCAGCTCCCGGGTATTGGCCAACATATCTTCCAGGTTACGATTGGTTAAAATAGTATAGTTATATTTTTGGCTATATTTTTCTACGTCAAAATAAATCGTTCCATTTACCTCGTAGGCATAACCATTGGCCATAATCATTTTAATCATCTCGATCTGTTCGATTATATGGCCTGTTGCTGTGGGCTCGATGCTTGGTGGCAGCGTATTAAACATACGTAAAACGTCGTGGAAGCCCAATGTGTACTTCTGCACAATTTCCATGGGTTCGAGCTGTTCCAGTTTTGCTCTTTTTGCAAATTTATCATCCCCCTCGTCTCTATCGCCCTCCAAATGGCCGGCATCTGTAATATTACGCACATAGCGAACTTTATAGCCGCTAAATTTGAGGTATCTAAAAATTAAATCGAACGAGATAAAAGTCCGGCAATTACCCAGGTGCACATCACTATAAACTGTTGGCCCGCATACATACATCCCTACATGAGGTGCGTTTAGCGGCTTGAATAGCTCCTTTTTACGTGAAATGGTATTGTATAATTGTAGCTCCTGTATCATGTTGCAAATGTAATATTTACGGTTGTAATTTAATGGGTTTATTGTTGGGGTATTCGTTTGGTAAGGGTCAATTTTTTAATCGCAAATCGCTGCGAACAGGGAAATGATCGGATAATTTTGCTTCAATAATATGATAGTTCACGATATCGATTTCTTTAGTGCTCGCAATATAATCGATCTGAAAATTTGGAAATTTACCATTATAGGTCCGGCCCAACCCCTGGCCCTTTTTTAGGAAGGCATTGTTAAGCGAATCGGTCATCTGTGTAACTGCATAAGAAGCAGGAGTATCGTTAAAATCGCCGGCGACAATATAAGGGGTATTACAGGTTCTCATGTGCGCTTTCATGATATCGACCTGTGTGCTACGCTTTTTGAATGCACTTTTAAGCATTCGTACAATTCTTTTAGACGAGCCGATCTGCGGTTCCATTTCTTTAGTCGCTTTCTCGAAATAAGTATAATCTTCCTTATCGAAGGATATAGACTGTAAGTGCACGTTATATACCCGTACGGTATGTTTATTAATTTCGAGATCTACATAAATACTTTCATTTCCGCCATAACCTTCATTAAAAAGAATACTTCCTTTATTTTTGATAGGATACCTGGAAAAAATAGCTAGGCCTATTGCTTCCCGCTGGCTTTTCGAAATCGGGAGAAAATAATAATATTGCGTATTGAGAATTTTTTTTAAGCTATCGATGGTGTCGTAAGGTCCTTTATACCGGGTATAAAACTCCTGAAAACAAATGATATCCGGATTTTGGCCATTAACAATCGCTAACATCTTCTCTTTTATCGCTTCGGTATTATCGTCGCCAAAAGGTTTAAAGTTATGGACATTATAAGTCATCATTCTAACGAGCGATGCTTCTTCCTTTTCCGATTTCCCGGCATTACCAAAAAGACCAAAAGTGGCAATTAAAGTATGTCCGCCAAAACAAATAATGATTATTGTGAGTATAGCGATCATCCATTTTGTTCTTAAGGCCCAATAAATGAGCATTAATAAATTCGCTAAAAGGAAAAACGGATAGGCAAGACCAAAAAAAGCGATCACAATGTGTTCGCGTGGATCGCTCGAACCAGCTTTTATACCACAAAGCATTCCCGCAGCCATTACGATGGCCACGAATAGCATCAGTTTATCGAAAAATGTGAACTTCTTCTTCATTAATTCTTACCTGCTTTAAATAAAGTTTCTTTTTCGGCTTTACTCAATTTATCGTATCCGGATTTCGAAATTTTATCTAAAATTGCATCTATTTCTTTTTGGTTGTTTAAAGGTTCACTTTTTTGGGGCGTTTTATTTTTTACCACTTTTAGCTTAGGCTTTCTCTTAAAAACTGCACTTAAATCTACTCCTTTTTGTAGTAATTTTATAAAAATAAATCCAAATAATGCGCCACCCAAATGTGCAATACTCCCACCAGAATTAGCGCCTACAGATCCAATAATATCCAAGATAATATAAGCCAAAACAAGGTATTTTAGCTTTAGCTCTCCAATAAACATTAGTCGCAGGCTATAATCTGGCACTAAAGTCCCGACCGCTACCAGAATTGCCATAACTGCCGCCGAAGAGCCAATAATTGTTGCTTGCTGATTTGCAAAGACCGGTACCAATTGATAAAGCAATAAGAAAACAAGGGCTCCGGCAATTCCGCCTCCCAGGTATACCAGATGAAATTGGTGTGGTTTAAGGAAATCTAAAAAGAGTTGTCCCATCCAATACAGCCAGAGCATATTAAACAAAATATGGAAGAAACCCTGATGGAAAAATTGATAGGTTATTAAAGTATAGAACCTCGTCGGCAATTCACTTACTGTAGCCGGAAAAGCTGCATATTCCTGAATAAGGTTGGAAATAAACTCCGGGCGGCCAGCGTAAAAGAAAACTACACCAGCTAAAGCAGCGACGAGGTATATTAATCCATTAATGCCAATATATAGCATCGCCGGGCTGCCGGATTTAAAAAATTTCAACTTCAGATCGTTCCAAATAGAGTTATTCATAGTAGGTGTAAAAAGTGTCTTTATCTTTCCAGAGTTTAACCAAAATATAACCGATCAATGCCCCACCTAAATGCGCAAAATGTGCAACCGAGCCTTGAAACTTGCCAACGCCCAGGAAAAGCTCTATCAATATGTATACCGGAATAATATACTTCGCTTTTACCGGTACCGGAATAAACATAATGTATAGTTCGGCATTAGGATACAACATGCCAAAACCAACCAACAGGCCGAATATAGCACCCGATGCACCGAGCATTGGGCCATAATATATGCCGCTTAACAATTCTATTTTATCTTGTGCCACGTTAATGCTCTGGGATACATCGAGCGTTATGCTTCCAATTACCGAATAAACCTCGTAAGCCTGTACTGCCCATTGCAAGGCCAAAGCGCCGAGGCCGGTAACGAAATAAAAAATAAGAAACTTTTTTGCTCCCCACCGCACTTCTAAAACACTCCCAAAACTGTAGAGCGCAAACATATTAAAAATGATATGAAAATAATCGACCGGACTATGCATAAACATATAGGTAATAGGTTGCCAGATCCTAAAAGACGGAGAATCGAAATAAAATACAGCTAAGTGCTGTACCAATGTGTAAGAGCCGTCGTTCTTAAAAACTAAGGTGGCTATAAAAAATATCACATTGATAACAAGTAGATTTTTTACAACTGGTGGGATGTTAATGTTATTCATTTTCGTTGTTCGTTATTCGTTGTTCGTTGCCCGGTTTTATATTTTGACCAAGCCCTAAAATCGTCTGGTTCCAAGTTCCTTAGCGGCCTTCAAATTTCTGGGCAATTTCGTTTAATGCAATAGTCTGGATTACTGGTTTACCATTGATGCTAAAGTTAGGCGTTTTACAGGCAAAAAGCTCTTCTATTAAAGTATTCATTTCTTGCTGGCTCAACGCAGTTCCGACCTTAATCGCACTATTTTTAGCCATACTTCTTGCCAACGCATCGCGCTTATCTAATTTGAGCTCTTGTTGCGAATTTTTAAATCCCTCAATCAGCTGCTCAAATAATTGAGTTTCATTAATACTGGCGCCCCCTAAATCGACTGGAACTCCTTCAATTACCAATGTATTTTTACCAAATTCGCGTACTTCAAAGCCTAGGCTTTTAATATCTTCGAGTAAACTCTTAGCGAGCTCGTAATCGTTAGGACTCAATGTTACCGTTTGCGGAAAAAGGCTTTGCTGGGAAGCACCTTTCCGATCTTCGAGATGCAGCAAAAACCGTTCGTATAAAATTCGTTCGTGCGCAGCCTGCTGGTCAATAATCATTACTCCCGATTTAATTTGTGAAACGATATAACGGTTATGTACCTGCATAAATTGTTTCTGGATCGGTTCGAATTGATCGTCGACATTCTGCCCGCTTAATGGTAAGGCTGCTTGTTCCGGTAACTTATGGTTGGTAATCTCGTACAGCGATCCCCAATTTTGAGTGCCCGAACCCGCATTGCCTTGATTGCTTAAAAAAGAAGGTGCTTTCGCAGCCGATTTATTTTGAGCAAAAGGATTAAAATCAGGGTTAAAAGCAATGCTTGGAGGCACAATATCTTCGGGTGCTTTATGGCTTATCATCTTACTGAAACCCGTTTCCTGGTTAAAATCGATCGTCGGACTAATATTAAACCTGCCTAACGATCTTTTTACTGCCGAGTGGATAATTGCATAAATAGATTTTTCGTCAAGATATTTAATCTCCGTTTTAGTTGGGTGTACATTCACATCTATTTTGGCGGGGTCGATCGCTATAAATAAGACATATAATGGAAAATGATCGTCTGGTAATAACTCCTGATAAGCTTTATTAACCGCATGATTTAAATAGGCATCTTTAATAAAGCGATCGTTTACAAAGAAAAACTGTTCTCCACGTGTTTTTTTTGCGAATTCGGGTTTCCCTATATATCCTTTCAGGTTAATAATGGTCGTTTCTTCCTCGACCGGAATTAAGCGCTGATTATAATTATTACCGAATAAATGTACAATCCGCTGTTTTAAGGCCGACGAAGGGAGGCGATAAATCTCTATCCCATCGTGGTGCAGGCTAAAAGCAATATTGGGTTTAGCCATGGCAACACGCTGAAACTCGTCGATAATATGGCGCATCTCGGCCGGATTACTTTTTAAAAAGTTTCTACGGGCCGGTGTATTATAAAAAAGATTTTTTATGGCAATACTGGTTCCGTTTGGTGCGCCTATAGGTTCTTGTTTGATAAATAATGCCCCTTCAATCTGGATAAGGGTACCCACTTCATCCTCATGTTGCTTAGTCTTCATTTCTACCTGCGCAATAGCCGCAATCGACGCCATGGCTTCGCCTCTAAAGCCCATTGTACGAATGGCAAATAAATCTTCCGCTTTGCGAACCTTAGAGGTAGCATGGCGCTCGAAACACATCCGGGCATCACTAACACTCATTCCGCAGCCGTTGTCTATTACCTGTATTAATGCCTTTCCTGCATCTTTTACAATTAATTGTATTTTGTCGGCGCCAGCATCAATAGCGTTTTCCAGCAATTCCTTTACTGCCGATGCAGGCCGCTGCACTACTTCTCCAGCAGCAATCTGGTTGGCAACGCTATCTGGTAAAAGTTGTATAATATCACTCATTTATTCGCTCCAGTAAGGCCGCTAATTTAACTAAAATTAGCCTTATCCCTAAGGCTGTTTTTACATTATTGATACTAAATGACTTATACCCGGATTTTACCAGAAGAAGTAGCACCCGGTTAGTGGGCTTTCCGAATGGGATTTCCATCTTTCACACAAAATTCCCTATATTTAAAACATGAAATTACTAGGGAAAAGAATTTAACCGGCTTAGCAAAGCTTCATTACCAATTAAGAAATAATGCTTTTCTCTCCAAATATTATAACATTTCAAATTACAACCTTAAAACAATGACATCCGAATGAAAAGATTAAGTTCCTTATTGCTGCTGCTTGCCATCTTAACCAGTTGCAGCAAACAAAAAGCAGATTTGATTATCTATAATGGGAAAATATATACCGTTAACGATAAATTTGATACGGCCGAGGCCATGGCAGTTAAAGATGGCAAGATTATCGGTATTGGTTCCAGTACAGAAATCCGTAAGCAATTTAGCAGTACCGAAGAGGTCGATGTTAAGGGCAAAGCTGTTTATCCAGGTTTTATCGATGCCCATGCCCATTTCTTTGGTTATGGACAAAGCCTGCAAACAGCAGATTTAAGAGGCACAACCAGTTGGGATGATGTTTTAACAACATTAACAGCATTTGCAAAATCCCATCCCGAAGGCTGGCTAATTGGGCAAGGCTGGGACCAAAACGATTGGGCCAATAAACAGTTTCCCAATAAAGAAAAACTGGATCAATTATTTCCAAACCGGCCGGTTTTATTAGAAAGAATAGATGGACATGCTGCACTGGTTAACCAGAAAGCATTCGATGAAGCAGGTATTAGCAAATCTTTTACCCTAACCGGAGGTGATATTGTAGAAAAAGATGGAAAGTTAACAGGTTTATTAATAGATAATGCGGTAGGTCTGGTGCAAAATAAAATTCCATCGGCCAATGCCGAGCAAACCGAAAAACTACTTTTAGACGCTCAGAAGAATTGCTTTGCGGTGGGTTTAACTACAATAGACGATTGTGGCTTAGATTTCGAAGCGGTAGAGTTTATCGAAAAAATGCAGGCCAACAACAGTTTAAAAATGCGCATGTATGTAATGCTTTCCGATACAGAGAAAAATTTCGATTACTTGTTTAAACGTGGAGCAATAAAAACAGACCGCTTAAATGTGCGGGCCTTTAAAGTATTCGCCGATGGCGCTTTGGGTTCGCGTGGGGCCTGCCTGTTGCATCCTTATAGCGATATGCCTGGCAAAAGCGGATTTTTATTAAGCGATGCGAAACACTTTGAAGAAGTGGCGAAAAAAATAAATGAACATGGCTTTCAGATGTGTACACATGCCATAGGCGACTCGGCCAATCGTACCATTCTTAAAATTTATAACCAGGTTTTAGGAGGTAAAAATGATAAGCGCTGGCGCATTGAGCATGCCCAGGTTATAGCACCGGCCGATTTTAAACTCTTCGGAAGTGCAAGTATTATCCCCTCTGTACAACCTACCCATGCCACTTCCGATATGTATTGGGCTGGCGATCGCTTAGGCAAAGACCGGATAAAAGGTGCTTATGCCAATAAACAATTGATGGAGCAAAATGGTTGGATCCCTTTAGGTACCGATTTCCCGGTCGAGCAAATTAACCCGATGTTTACTTTCTTTGCAGCAACCGCTAGAAAAGACGCGAAGGATTTCCCTCAGGGTGGTTTTCAACCCGAAAATGCCTTAACCAAAGAGCAGGCCTTAAGAGGAATGACCATTTGGGCAGCAAAAGCAAACTTTGAAGAAAAAGAAAAAGGAAGCCTTGAAGTTGGCAAATTAGCAGACTTTGTAGTCCTCGAAAACGATATGATGACAGCAACCGATAAACAGATTTTAGAAAATAAAGCTTTAAGAACTTACGTTAATGGAGAAAAAGTATATGAACACAAATAACCTGCGTGGTATAATAGCCATAAGCCTTGCCACCTTATTTACAATAAGCGCGTGCGCACAAGATCACAAACAAAACCAGAATAGATTAAAAACAATTAATGCCATTGCTAATAGTTCTGTTTTACTGAACAATGAGACTGGTTTAATTCCGATTGTCGGTTTAACAAACAAACACATCGCCTCCGTTAATTTAGGGTTTAATTATCAGGTTGCTTTTGATAGCCTGCTTAATAAATATGCTAATGTACAATCGATCGATGCTGCTAAATACAGGGATTCGACTACACTAAACGATTTAGAAGACGATTTAAAATACTTCAATACTGTAATTGTAAGCCTTAACGATCAGCTGACTAAAAACGGGAAGTTTTTAAATTTCCTGACGAGTATAGCGAAAAGTAAGCAGGTAATTATTGCATTATTTGGCGATGGTAAAAACCTTAGCGCCTTCGATCAGCTAAGCACGCCCATTGTTTGGAGCCCGCAATACAATGCTGAAGCTGCGATGGTAGTTCCGCAGTTCATTTTTGGCGGTATTGCTGCTCAACAAACGCTAAGCAAAGGGTATTCGGGGAAATATACTGTAGGTTCGGGTTATAAAACAGCAGTTACCCGTTTAAAATATACGGTTCCAGAAGACGCTAATGTAAATACAGAAGACCTTAAAGAAATCGATCACATTGTGAACGAAGGCATAGCTGGTAAAGCAGCGCCAGGCATGGTGGTGCTCGTTGCGAAAGACGGTAAAGTAATTTATAACAAGGCCTTTGGCTCTCATACTTACGATAACACCAGGCCCGATAAAGTAACCGATATCTTCGATATGGCATCAGTTACCAAAGTTACGGCAACTACACCAAGTGTAATGCGCCTGGTAGAACAGGGCAAATTAAACCTCGACACCAACATCGGATATTATATTGCTAAAGCGAGGAATAGCCCAATGAATAGCATTCATGTTCGTGAGGTAATGTTACATCAGGCTGGATTTATTCCTTATATCCCTTTTCATAATTATGTTAAAGAGGGCGATTATAGTCGTGATTCTTCGGCTGCTTTCCCGACTAAGGTTGCTGATCGTTATTATATTAAAAAAGGGTTCTTTAATGATTTTATGTGGCCAAAAATGCTTAATTCGCCGATTAAAACTCGAGGCAAATATGTTTACAGCGACATTAGCATGTATGTAATGCAAGATATTGTAGAACATATTGCCGAAGTTCCGCTCGATAAATATGTACTCGATAATTTCTATACTCCTTTGGGTATGCATACTGCCGGTTATTTGCCAAGAAATCGTTTCTCAAAAGAGCAGATCGTACCAACCGAAGATGATCAGGCATTCCGCAAAACTTTATTAGAAGGTTATGTGCACGATCAGGGTGCCGCCTTAAAAGGTGGCGTTGCTGGTCATGCTGGTTTATTTGCCAGTGCAAACGACCTGGCAATTTACTATCAGCTTCTCCTTAATAAAGGCTCTTATGGCGGCGAGCAATATTTTGCTCCGCAAACTGTCGAGACCTTTACCAGTAAGCAATCTGATGTAAGCAGAAGAGGTTTAGGCTTCGATCGTTGGGATCCGGATCCTAACAAGAAATACCCTTCCCAACTGGCCTCACCACAAACTTTTGGTCATACGGGTTATACCGGTATTGGGGTTTGGGTAGATCCATCGCGAGGATTAGTTTATATCTTCTTATCTAATCGTGTAAATCCGACTGTAAGTGAGCAATTGGGTCGACTAAATATTAGACCACGCATCGAGGACGCCATTAATAAGGCAATCGATAAGGGAAAAAATTAAATTAATTTATCAATTATAGTTTTTAACTCCGGGTCGCTTGGACGAGCCAGGTCATCATTTACAATTTTACCATCCTTCCCTATCAGAAAATAGCGAGGGATGGTATTTATTTTATACCTGTTCTTAAATAAAGATTTATCAAAATTTAAGAACAGAAAATTATTAGCTTCGAGCTCCTCTTCTTTTCCGGCCTTAATCCAATCATTTACACGCTTATCTATCGAAATAGCAATAAAAACAATGTCCTTATTTTGATATTGCTGTTTTAAAATCTTTAAATAAGGTGTTTCTATTCTACACGGAACACACCAGCTCGCCCAGAAATCTAATACGATTAACTTTCCTTTTTGACTGGAAACGACTTCTTCGATTGTGGCTATCGTTTTTCTGTCGGTTCCTAATAAATTATCTTTTCCTTCCAGCAAACTACGTTCGCGCTTCCCTGTTATTTCATCGACTATAAATTTCTTAAACTGTTCGTTAGTGCATTGTTTATTATATTTCTCCAGTACTTCTTTTGAGATACTTATAGTTGCATTATTTGCTGAGAATATGGCCCGGGTTAACAGGAAATCTTTTGTCTTTCCCTCAAAATTCTTCACTACAAAATTAAACATGCTTTCAAATTTCTTGTTGTCGTTTATCGTATAACTAAACCCTCCTCGATAAGTTATCGATAAAAGTTTGAGACAAGCCATCTGGTAAAGCTGATAGGGTTGATAGGCTAATTTTTTTAAGGTTAAAAGTTTTTGTGAAACCAGCTTTTCGAGTTGGGTTTCTCCCAATAGTATTTTATTATTACTGGCAAGAATTAAAGAATCTGTAAATGCCACACTATTGATGCTATTAACTGCAATTGCAGCAAATTGATTGCTAACTGGTTGTTTTTTCCTATAAGCTGCTAGAAATTCCAGCCTTGTATTTTTTACCTTATTAATCGTTTTCTCGAATGCATAAAAGTTCGATAGCGCTGTCGTTTTTTTATGGTAAGGCGATGCCTCCAATCCCGTGTACACATTGCCAGTTTCTTGAACAAGTTTTCTAAAAAAATTAAGTTCATTTGTTCTTTCAGCATTGCCTTTAACGTATAAGAGCGCGGAGTCTGTTGCAGCGTATTTTATATTAATCTCCTCTCCGGGATAAATTAAAAAGGGAATCTGGCTACGATTTGCTTCGAACAACAAAGTGGGTGCATCAAGTATTATTTTTTTCTGGACACTAGCAATGGTTACCGGATAACCATTAGCCAGGGAATCGTGATAATAAAAATTCAACCCCTTATTTATTGGAAGATCGTCGACCGTTATCGTGGTAAAGCGCTCGGACGGTGCTTTGGTACCCCCATTAAATAACAAGATGGAGAAGGCAAGGAGTATATAAGCTAAGTTCATTTGAGTAAATTTACTTTTTTATTCCTTACTCTCAAACTATATTTTTAGGTGTAGCGCACTATTTCTTATTATTTTGCGCCAAATAACGTTTTGCGGCTTCCGTTGCAACAATCAGGCCTCCTGCCATCATGATAATATCTTTTACAACCAATCGTCCGGCGCCCGAAAGATAGGGAAAACCATATTGTGGAGATGGGAAGTCACCACCAAGACCGGGCACATATACTTCGGGTGTTGTTATCAAAAACGACAAAGTAACTATAGACATGCCAAAAGTAAGCAGGCCGCCAAGGATACCAATTTTAGGCAACCATATACCAAGCAGGGTAAGCAATCCGATAAAGATGATTACTGTTCCCAGCATATAAGAAAATATATAGGTGCCATTTTCTTGATGCCAGTTTATGTTTTTTTGAACGGTTTTACCTTCCGGATTTTTATATGCCTGGTATTCGGGTGCTTTTTTACTGTAGAAAAAACTCATCACTGGGCTATTGGCTACGAAAGGTACAATACCATCTGCTTCATATTGAAAATATTTAAGGCCACCGATCCATGCCATTACTATAAAAATGGCGATACGCATCAAATTGATAAACTGTTTTTCTGCACTAATTAAATTCTCTAACATCATTAATCCGATTTACTGTGCAAAGATCGAAAGACAATTAGCAGCGAGCCATAGACAGACCCGGATATTAGATGGACGAATATGCCACCTGAGCAATGCCTACTGTTTCGCGAAAACCTGTTGGTGCAATTCCGGTATGCTTTTTAAAATAACGGCTAAAGTAATGTTCGTCGTCAAAATGCAATTCGGCTGCGATTTCTTTCATGCTCTTTAGGGAAAGATGAATTAATTTTTTCGCCTCCAGAATAACCCGTTCCTGAATTAACATTGATGGCGATTTGTGAAACTGTAATTTACATTTCTTAGAAAATGTATTGACAGACATGCCTAATTGTTCTGCATAAAATGATGGCCTTCTTTCTTTAATGAAATGTTTTTCGAGCAGTTCTTTGAATTTCAAAACCGGATGGTAAACAGCCTTTTCTTCTACAATTTGCTGTGAAGCTATTTTTGCCTTACTGCTAAGTGCCAGAATCAGCTGTAAATAAGTACGGGCAACAGCTTGCGAATAAGTGTCTTTAAATTCGAGCTCTTGTCGAAGCCGGTCTAATAAGACCTGTATTTCTCCCGCACTCGTTTCGTTTAGCCGAATGAGTGGCTGAGCATAAATATTATTAAATAACAAGCCATTGCAGGCTACTTCTTTTTTATGAAATTCGATACAATAGTAGTCTGCATGAAACCATAATGCGCTGATTCTAGTATTATTTGAGGTGTGAAACCGGATACTTTGCCAAGGCGTGGTAAACAATACCATTGTGCCAAAGTAGGCGTAATCGATAAAGTCGACATTAACCTGGCCTGTTCCTTCAAAAAGGAAAACACCGTATAAAGGTCTTGCACCTATGCGATTAAAAGCCGACGCCTCTATTTCTTCGATAATACAAGCCTCGTTATTACTCATTTAACAAAAATAGCGGTTTTAAGGCAATTTTAGGGGGTCCAATATTTGGTATATTAAACTTATTAATCAAATAATTAATGCCCGATCATTTTACCGGAACGCTAAAGGTCACTTCGTCTGATGGTAAACATTTATTGTCGTTGCAAACCATAAACTCTATTTTTCCTTTCACTACGGGTTTACTTTGTTTTAGTTTGATTTTTTGTTGAAAAATCACTTCGTTTTCGTAGTAGTTAACATTAAACCCATATACCTTTTCGAACTTAACAATTGGCTTTGGTTCTGAGGGTTTCCCCACTAACACATAGCCATTATTTGGAGTAAATGAAATTTTTGTCGGTATTGGACCACCGCTTTTCCCATTTTGTGCATAAATGTGCCAACCCTCATCAATAGTAGCTTTGATGAATAATATCGCGTTTGCTTGATCAAGCTTTGCAAGCTTATAGCCCCAAGATACAGGTTTTTCGATCTGAGCATTAACACTGGTAACAAAACCTATCAACGTTAAACTAAAAATTAATATAATTTTTTTCATATAAGATATAATTAAATGGTCGGCTTAATTTGTATATTAACCTGGTTCGACAATGAGATGACGCATTTTAGTTTTACTGAATTAACTTAGTCTTTTTTGCAGATTCTTATCCGCCTACCTAGGCACATAAATTTTATTTTGCTGGTAATCGATAAAAATTTTCCCAAATCTTTTAAAGATATAGTTACCAACCAACATATATCCATTTGTATTACGTTTTTTAGGGTCGTCGTTAACCAATAATCCAATCTTAGGCGTATCGATAGTTATGCTCTTGCCAATGGTTACTGATTTAATATTTCCTGTTATTGTTCGACTGCCAGTACGGAATATAGTAACAAGCTTTTCTCTAATCTCTGGATGTTGAATTTGATTTTGCAAATCGAATTTGTTAATTAAATAATTGTTTGCAATTATTAAGTAGTTTTTTCCAACACCTAAATCGAGAAGTACTGTCTGAC
Organism: Bacteroidota bacterium; assembly: GCA_040388055.1. GTDB lineage: Bacteria > Bacteroidota > Bacteroidia > Sphingobacteriales > Sphingobacteriaceae > Pedobacter. The sequence goes on along the minus strand of JAZKCO010000001.1, from coordinate 302,121 downwards.
TAAAATGTTTCCCATTAGTTAGGTAATAAGTAACATCCATCGAAATGTATTTGCCATACTTACCACCATATTTTACCGGAATAGTATCATACTTACCCCCGTCTCGAAAATCTTCAGGTCGATGTAAAACTAAAAATTTATTGATATAATTTATCTCAACAACATACCTAGACATAAAATCATTTCCAATTATTCCATCAGCCTCATTCTTAATTATTTTTCGCAAGTTTGCAACTTCGGTATGGGGAAGGCTGTCTCTAATTTTTCCCAATTGCATATCAATTTTTCTAGCGCTAAGTAAATTACGCTGATCCGCATAAGGCCCAAAACCCATGTCTTTTAATGTATCCTGAAGCGCCGCACCAATTGGTTTAAACCAATTCTGCTTTACTGTAAATGCAGAATCTAAAACAAGATTGGCTCCCGCTCCGGTATCATAAATGAGTCTCGTTTTTATGCTATCCTGAATTATGCTATTTAAAACAATATGATTCCCATTTCCATAAGTTTGGTAATGTAAAGTGTCATTCTGTACTTGCACTGGCAACAACTCTTTTGTTTTTGCTGCTTTACGACGACAAGCAAAAAAAAATAAAATTAAGACCAGCATTAAATATGCCGAAATTGCTTTCATAATTATGGTTTAAATTTAAGAATACCAGTCATCTATTCCTTTAAATACTTTGTTAATAAAGCCCGTATTTCTACTCCATCGGGGCCGGGAGCATTTTCATGTACCAGCTTTCCCTCTTTATTAAATAACAAGTATCTTGGGATTTCTTTTAATCCTATTTCCTTTATAAACAGGGCCTGGTCCTGATTAATTATTTGATAGGAATATTTATAATTACTCAATTTTTCAGCATTAATAGCTTGCTGCCATAATTCAGTATTCTTATCTATCGACAAGTAAATGAATAATACCTGCTGCTTTTGGAACTCATTAACTAATTGATGTGAAGCAGGCATTGCAGCCCTGCAAGGCATACACCAACTTGCCCAAAAATCTATATAAATTAACTTTCCTTTTGCATTATGGATGATATCGTTTAACAAAAATGTTTTTCTATTGAGATCGATTAATTTTAAATCTTTTTTTACGTTTTCAAAGTCCGATGTCTCGAATAAAAATTTATCGGCTAAAATCTGATTTAACCGCTGATCATGATAAGAGTTTTTAAATTCAATAAATCTCTTTTTTACCTCTACAGATGCCTCCCCATATTCGACCATATTTTCGATACTGACATACTTTGTATACTTAATTAAATTAGCTGGCAAATATTTATAAACGCTATCATAAGCATACTTATAATCGATGTACATTTTAGATTTCGAAAAATCAGGTTTCTTCTTAATCACATTGTTCTCTAAAAAATGTTGTATAAGCTCTTTAGAATAAGGATTTTGAAGCAGGTTTTGGTTTATAAAAACTTTATCGTTTAAGTGTGCCAAGACCATTTTGCTTTTAGAGAGCATAAAGAGCGGCCATAACTTATTATAATATTCGATCTGAACTTTGTAAAAAAACACGCGATATAGATTTTTGGATAAGGCCGGTAAATTATTATCCAGGTAATCGACATCGAGCTGATATTGATTTCTTAAAAGAACTAAAAGTTGCCGGAGTTTATCTGTCTTTTCTAAAAAGGCGGTTCGATTTGCTTTTAATGGATAGTTAACGAACATTTTAAAATCATTACTTCCTTTTATCGGAATCCCTTTCCTGTTTACTTCGTAGAACAGTTTCGTTAACGAGTCGACCGCTTGTTGCCGGTTAATTCTTAAATTCGATTTATAATAGGCAGCTATTTTTGACTTAAATGCTAAGGCCTCCTTGTCTTTTGAAAACAAGTCGAATTTTATATTTTCATTATTTACCTTAAGGTGAAGGGTATCGCCCTCCGAGGCCAAAACGGTATCGCCCAAAGTATTTTTATGGCTGAAGTATAAAAAGCCGTACCCATCTATAGGCAATAATAGGGTATCAGTTGCCTTATAAGTTATTCGCCTAAAATCGTTTAGGTTTGCATAGTTTTCGTCTGTACTAATTGCGACTGGAAGGTTTGTATTGTTTTCTATTATTATGACAACATCTTTGGCTTGAGGCCTGTTTATTGCCATCGGATATAAAGTCCCAATATTAAAAAAGGAAATGAATACATTTAATAAAACTATTATTTCTTGTAACATCATATTTTTTATAAAAAATAAGCCAGGAATATTTACCTGGCTTATTGGTTAACAACTTGCACAACAGTATCCAGTAACGTAACTATAATCAGAATAAATAATCGGATCATTATATAAGCTTTGCGCTTCAGCAACTGTATAAATTTTATTAGTCCAATATCCACCACCATTGGGGTGATGTACATAAACGGCGCACTCTCCTGCTACTGGATTTCCCCCCATTACTTTTTTCATCTCAGCCTTACTGAGTAAATTTAACTTTTTCATCGTTTAATTTTAATTTATTACTCATTTACTTAAGCCAATCACGCCCGGCTTAATTTGGCGAAACCAATAAGGCTTGTTGCAACAAACCTATTTTCTCTATATAACCATTAATCGTTATGTAAATCTATATAGTTAAAAGTCAAGCCAGCGCTTATTATTGGAATGAATTTAATCTTGTTTGGAATAATTTTATTCCTATGTGATTAAGAATTTATTTTAACTTGCATAATGACTTCAAAAGTGAGATTAACCAATAGTGAAATGAAGAAGGTTTACGGAGGCGATATCCGCAAATTTAGGGATGAAAAATGCTATACGCAGGCTTATATGGCCGACCAGCTGGGCGTGGGACAAAGCACTTATCAAAAAATAGAAGCAGGAACTATTAAAATCTCGGCAGAGCGCTTAACCCAGATTGCTGGTGTTCTTAATAAACCTATTAATGCTTTTTTGCAAAAGGAATATCAGGCTAGTGAGCCGACACCCTCATTTACCATCGACATTTCTAAAGCCGAATACGATTTAATGCAGAAAATAATCTTACAACAGGAAAAGCGTATTGAAGAATTAGAAGCAAAAATAATAAGGAAAGATCTTAACATAGAAGAATTGAAAAACAGCTTATATTGAGAAACGAAGCTAATGGAAGCCGAATTAATTGTAAAAGATAGCAACGGGAATAGATTAAAGAATGGTAATTCTATTATTTTAATAAAAGTTTACCTGTAAAGGGGGAGAAGGGCATGGATATTAAAAACATTAAGCTAACCGATGGTCAGGTAGATTGTAGCAAAGCGTGTTAAAAACTGAATTTTTGAAGAAAGCATAGTATGCTAACACCTCGCAGGTCTAAAGACCCGCGAGGTGTGGATAGCTTATTTTTTTAAGCCAATTTCTCTTAAACGTTCGTCCAAATATTCGCCAGCCGTCATGTCGGTATAGGCTTTTGGGTGTTCGGCATCGATCGTTGAAGGTAAGCTTGTTAAATCCATATCACTACGTGGATGCAGGAAGAATGGCACAGAAAAACGGGAAGTTTTCATCAGCTCGCGCGGCGGATTAACCACTCTATGTGTCGTAGACCTTAGCTTATTATTCGTTAAACGTTGCAACATATCCCCCACATTAACCACGATATCGGTATGATGCGCTTTAATGGGCAGCCATTCGTTATTACGGGTTAAAACCTCTAAACCATCGGCACTTGCACCAATAAGCAAGGTAATAAGGTTAATGTCTTCGTGCGCACCTGCGCGTACGGCATCGTCGGGTAGTGTATCGGGGTCTTCGATTGGAAAATAATGAATTCCTCTTAAAATCGAGTTCCCATTATGTACATGCTCGTCGAAATAGTTAATTGGCAACCCTAAATAAGTAGCAATGGCCCGTAATAAGTGTTTGCCATTTTCTTCTAGCTTTTGATAGATTTCTCTTGTTACCGGATTAAATTCGGTTATTTCTTCTAAAACCTCATTATCAGGGTATTCGCTTTTTATCGGATCGCCATCGTTTACCTCCTGCCCTATTTGCCAAAACTCTTTTAAATCGGCCGTTTTTGCGCCTTTTGCTGTTTCCTTTCCGGCACTGGTATAACCCCGCTGACCGGCTAGTTCCGGTTTTTCGTATTTGCGTTTTACTGCTACGGGCAAGCCAAAAACGGCTTTAATATTAGCATATAACTTATCGATCAATTCCTGGCTAACGCCATGGTTGGTAATGGTTACAAAACCAGAATCGTTAAAAGCCCGGCCAAGCTCGTCCGAAAACTTTTTGCGTTGTTCTTCGTTTCCATTAATATAGGTGCCTAAATCGAGACACGGAATATAAGGTGTAGACATATCGTTTAATTTTAATGAAGACATAAATTTAGGAAAGATCTGTTAATAAAATCCAAACTATCTATTTTTTGTTTGCTAATCATTTAAATGGCATCTCATTAAGTTATTAACAATATTTCTGCGATTCGCCATCCAATTGTCAATAATATTTACCATTTTAGGTTTTCAGCGACTAAACTCTTTTGTTTTGCGTATTATTACTAACTATAAAAATGCAAAGTGATGAAATACCTAGCCTGTTTAATTCTAATTCTTTTAACTATGGAAAATGCTGATGCTCAACAAAACAAATTACAAAAAGCAACCTTTGGCATGGGATGTTTTTGGTGTACGGAAGCCTTATTTCAACGGTTAACCGGTGTTGTTACGGTAAAATCGGGTTATGAAGGCGGAGATGTTCCCAACCCTACTTATGAAGAAGTTTGCACCGGCACCACTAATCATGCCGAAGTAACCGAAATTACTTACGATCCGGCCAAGATAAGTTACGACGAACTTTTGGAGGTTTTTTGGAAAAGCCACGACCCCACTACTTTAAACAGGCAGGGGGCCGACGTGGGCACCCAATATCGCTCGGTTATTTTTTATCATTCGGAAGCGCAAAAAGAAACTGCCGAAAATTATAAGGCCGAATTAAATAAAGTCAATGCTTTTGGGAAGCCTATTGTAACCACAATTGTTAAAGCCGAGCCCTTCTATAGTGCCGAAAATTATCATCAGGATTACTATCTTAAAAATGGCGAATTACCTTATTGCCGTTTAGTTATACTCCCAAAACTAGAAAAGTTAGAAAAATTGTTTAAAGCAAAGCTGAAGCACTAATTTATTCATTAACCACGCCCATTGCACAGAACTTATCAATTCTGGTAGCAATAAGCTTGTCGGTATCTTGTTTAGCTAATTCTTTAAGGTCTTTTAAGATTTGTTTCTTTAAAGTTTGCGCCATCATTTCTGGATTTTGATGTGCACCACCCAGGGGTTCTTTCACAATGCCATCGATAAGCTTATTTTTAAACATATCGTCTGAAGTCAACTTCAGGCATTCTGCCGCTTTTTCTTTAAAATCCCAGCTTCTCCATAAAATAGAAGAGCAAGATTCTGGCGAGATAACCGAGTACCAGGTATGTTCTAACATATAAACTTTATCGCCAATACCAATACCTAAAGCTCCGCCCGAGGCACCTTCGCCAACAACAAAGCATAAGATTGGCACTTTTAAAACGGACATCTCCAGTAAGTTCCTGGCAATAGCCTCACCTTGTCCGCGTTCTTCGGCTTCTAAACCAGGATAAGCGCCCATGGTATCGATAAAAGAAATAACAGGCTTATTAAATTTCTCGGCCAGGCGCATTAAACGCAGTGCTTTCCGGTAACCTTCGGGGTTTGCCATTCCAAAATTCCGGTATTGACGTTCTTTCGTATTTTTCCCTTTCTGATGACCAATAATCATTACCGTTTTGCCATCGATTGTCGCAAAGCCACCTATAATTGCCTTATCGTCCTTTACGGTTCTATCGCCATGCATTTCGATAAAATCGTCGCAGATCATGTTAATATAATCTAAGGTTTGCGGTCTTTCGGCATGCCTCGACATTTGCACCTTTTGCCACCCTGTTAAATTATTGTAAAGGGATTTACTGGTCTTGGCAACTTTTTCATCAAGCTCTGCTAAAGTTGCAGACATGTCTACTTTAGTTTTATCAGCAACCTGTTTTACCTTTTCAATTTGCTGCATTAAATCAGCTAAAGGCTTTTCGAAATCGAAGGATGTTTTAATCTGTTCCATAAGCGGGCTGTAAAAATAAGGAATTATTTTAAAACTTTCGAAGTTTTAAAAACTTCTACGTCTCTAGTCCTGGTTTAAAACATTTCCTTAAGGTATAAGCAGAGGAGTTTAACAAAATGCTATGCAAAAAAATTTCTCTTATTTTTTGTTTAATCCTTATTTATGTGTAACTTATGGTTCGGGTCGCTTTTTGGAGGTCCCTCCTCCTGTCCACCTTCGACTCTTGTTCGACTGTCGTTCTGGACAAGCCTGCACCAGCCGTGCATAAGCCGTGCATTGGCCGTGCATATAGCCTGCATACATGCACGCGAATGCAGGGCAAAGGCAGAGCCATCCACGGCTTAATTTAGCGCTGAACAAAACGACAGTCGAACAAGCCCAAAACCATGATTAGCACAAGATTTAAAACGGTATATTTGGCTCCATAACAGGGATCAAGCAAAAAGGTCGCGGAAGCCCAGTTATGTTTTCTTTTTCGTTCTCCGCCAAGAAGGCGCTTTCTTTTTTCCGCAAAAAGAAAACTTCATCAAGAATAATAAGCGCTACTATTTTCTTGAAGCTAACCTAAAGGTTAAGCCTAGCCATTAAAACTTGGCTGGCACGCCAGGTTTTGGTAATGCTTTTAAAATGAAGTTCCTGATGTGGTCGTTGCCCATTGCGAGATCGGGTTTACGTAAATACATCATGTGTCCACTTTCGTAACCTTCCCAAGTCATCCTGTCTTTTAACTTACCACTTGGGTCCATTTGCCACATATCGTATTTAGCATTGAAATAATCGCAGGCACCATCGTAATAGCCCGATTGAACCAGTAAGTGCAGGTAGGGGTTTTGAGCCATCGCAGCACGTAAATTTTCACCGGTACGATCGCCACTATTATCCCATGGGTATACCGAGCCAAACATATTGTATTTGAGGTCTGTTTTATAATTAAGTTCGTTGCGGATATACATATTAATAGCCGGGGTAAACGAATGCAACCAGGATGTTAATTCGGCATTATAATCTGGTCCATCGCCAGCATCGGCTTTATCCAGTCCTTTATACCTCGAATCTAGTCTGCCCACCGTAAAACCTTGGTCGCGTAATAGTTCTTTCCAAAATAGATTAGTCGAAACATCGAGGTTATTCTGCAAAATTACTTTTTCCGAGATTCCCGAAAACCTTGCCATTTTAGCAGCGATTTTTTGTTTTTCGGCCATCGGTAAAAATCCGCCTTTGGTAATGGCAGGGATGAGTTCGTTTACCGTAAAGCTTTCGACCTCAGGTAGCATATCTGTTAGTTTTTTACCTTGCAGGTCGGCTGGCAATTTTTTATGATACCAGGCAGTTGCTGCAAAATAAGGTAAACGTAAGGCTGCATCCATTACCGTTCCTCTTTCTATCCCTAATTCTGTTGGAGAAACTAAAATTACCCCGTTCAGGTACATCCATTGGTTGCTTTGCAGCTCTAATGCCAGTCCCGAAACGCGGGTAGTGCCATAGCTTTCGCCAATTAAAAATTTAGGCGAAGCCCAGCGGTTATTCCGGGTTACAAAAGTATTTAACCATTCGGCCAGGTACTTAATATCGGCTCTTACGCCAAAAAATTTATTGTTAGGTACATCTTTACTGGTTGTTCGCGAATAACCAGTATTTACAGGGTCGATATAAACAATATCGGCCACGTCTAAGATTGAAGAACTATTTTCTTTATAGCCATAAGGCTGAATTGGATAACCTTCGTCGTCTATATTTAAAACCACGGGGCCTGTATAGGCGATGTGCATCCAAACTGATGCGGAGCCTGGCCCACCGTTAAAAGAAATAACGAGTGGCCTGCTGTCTCTATTCGTCACATCCGAGCGCTCGTAATAGGTATAAAATAAACCAGCAATAGGTTTTCCTTCTTCATCCCAAACTGGCAATGTACCAGTTGTTGCTTTATAGGGTACCGATTTACCTTTTATAGTTACAGTATGATTAGTAATAACCGAACTTTCGGGAACAATAGTGCGGGAAGCAGTAGCAGTTGCACGAGGTGCCGGCTCTTCTTTTACTGCATTGGCAGCCGAGTTTGCGGCCGGGCGCGAGTTGCCCTGACCTTGTTGTCTTTGTTGAGCAGAAACGAGGCTAATAAGTCCGACTATAAAGAGCGCTGAGGTAAAAATTTTCTTCATAAGATTTAGATTTGGTTCTTCGGTTATAAATATCAAAAATTGAAAGCCATATTCCGCAAATGAACGAAATTGTTACTATACGGTTCACTTGTTCGTTGGACGAAAAACTTATTCTCTGCTCAAAACCGGCAATAATACCCGTTCCTTACCATCTATTTTTTGCGTATAAGTTAACCCCAGGATTTTCGCAATCAGTGGATAAATATTTACATTTTCGAATGCCTTAATTTTTAAACCGGGTTTAAAATTCGGCCCCCAGGCATAAAAGATAGCATGCATATCTTCGAATGCCGGATCAAAACCATGTTGCCCAACAGCTGGTTTAATCCCATTGGCACTAAAAACTTGAGGTAAGTGCGGGACTAACAAAATATCACCTACTCTGTTATGCTGATCATCCTTTTTACGGTAATGCCAGGCCTTCGGAATATTTTTACTTAAATAAACATCGTAATTTTTGGCTTCGTCTTTTAAGGCCTTATAAGTTGGTTTAATAAATGATTCATCTTTTGCATATATATGAAGCATGGCATTTCCAGGTGGCACTTTGAAATCTTCTAAATTTATAGCCTTTGGTAAAGGAATAGTATGATCCTGGTCTATGGTAGTCATCCCGTGATCGGATAAGACAATAAAATTAACATCCAGGCCGGTCGATTTTGCCGCATCGACTATTTTTCCGATGGCATCGTCGACAATTCCGACCGCAGTCCTTGTTTCTTCAGAGTCGGCCGTATGTGAGTGTGCGGCCTTATCGACCTGTGGAAAATATAAGGCTATAAAATGGGGTCTTCTTTCTGCTGGCAATTCGAGCCAGTCCTTTACCGCAGCAACTCTGCGATCGATTGGAATAACTTCGTTATAAGCATACAAATAAGTAGGTTTAATTCCATTCATGCTAATCTCCGAACCTGGCCAATAAAAAATTGCACTCAACATTTTTTGTTCTTCAGCTAATGTCCAAAGTGGTTTTCCTCCATACCAGGAGCTATCTACAGCCATAGCCGGATCAGATTTTTTATAAACTACATCTCTTTCTTTATCGTAAAAAATATTATCTACAATACCATGATGAGCCGGATATAGACCCGTTACGATCGTATAATGATTAGGAAATGTTAAAGAGGGGAACGAAGGTTTTAAATAAGCTGCTTGTACCCCTGTTTCTCTTAAGCGGATTAGGTTTTTTGCCTGGTATTTATCGGCTAAGTCCCATCTAAAAGCATCGATGGAAATTAAAATCACATAAGGCTTCTTTTGCTGCTCGACACTATTAAAGCGGCCAGGAATTACCTTTTGAGTGGTATCTTGAGCTGTCGCCGATAAGCCTAAAAATAAGGGTATAACAAAGATTAATAAGATTTTTTTCAATTGCATCTTCAAAAATTAGTGGAGCGCTTGTTTGCTAAAAATATGGTATTCGCCTGGGGCTAAAGTTACATTATACATAGTAAGCGGCAAATTAATACTAGCCCCGTTGGTTGCATCGACCCATACCCCTGGGTTTCCGAAGTCAATATTAGCACTTTGGGCACTAACATCAAAATTACCAACCACTACAACCGTATTGGTTCCACTATTTAGCTTAATATATTTGACCGCTCCATTTAAACTATAAGTAGTGGAGGCCGAATTAAAAATAGCATTATTTTTTTTGAGCCCAATAAATTTAGCGTAAGCATTATATAATGCTTTTCTACTGGGTTCTTCAGCATATTCCCACTTAATGGGCTTATCACCAGTGCGGCCATTAAAATCTATAGAAACATCGTAGCCCAGCTCTCCAAACTGCCAGATCATTTTTGGTCCAGGAATAGCAAATAAAAATGCCGCCGCCATTTCTTCGCGTTTTAGTGATGTGGACAAATTGCCCTTTATGGTATAGTTGCCCCACAAATTGCCAAAAGTAATATTTTTATAATTTAGCCGCTCTTCGTCGTGGCTCTCGATAAAACTTACCAGGTTTTCTGACTTACCAAATCCATGTTTACCATAAAAGCCCCACGAAAAATCTGAATTACCCAGCCAGCCCATTGTTGCTTCGTTCATGTTATAGTTTAAATTATTCCAGAGCATCATGCCTTCGTCGGCCAATGCTTTTTCTTCGGTTTCCTCAGCAAAATGCTCTAAGATCACATAAAAATTATTCGGGTCTATGCTCTTTATAAAGTTATTATAGTCTTTCCATATAGCGATTCGGCTAGCGTCGTACTTTCTAAAAACCGCATCGTCGGCAGAGGGGGTTTGGGTAAAGCCTTTAGACAGATCGAAGCGAAAACCATCAATTTTATACTGCTGCATCCAAAATTTCATCACATTTTTCGAGAAGTATTTCGTGGCTGCACTTTCATGGTTAAAGTCGTAACCCACATTAAAGGGGTGTCTGGCTACTGCATTAAACCAGGGACTATTGGTGGTGGGTTTCGTTCCGTCGAAATAGAGCTGCACCATTGGCGACTCGCCAAACGAGTGGTTTAAAACCATATCGACGATAACTGCAATTCCACGTAAATGACATTCGTCGACAAAATTCTGCAAAGCGGTTTTCGTGCCATAATATTTATCGGGGGCAAAATAGAATGAAGGATTATAACCCCAGCTTAAATTACCTTCGAACTCATTTACCGGCATTAATTCGATCGCATTGATCCCCAGATTAACCAGGTAATCTAGCTTTTCGAGTGTAGACGCATAACTATGTCCTGCGGTAAAATCTCTGATTAACAGCTCGTAAATGACTAAGTTATTTTTGTCGGGGCGGGTAAAATTGTTACTCTTCCAGGTATAGGTTGGTTGGTTAGCCTGCATTACACTTACAATTCCGGTTGTTTTACCTGTAGGATAAGCTTTTAAATTCGGATAGGTTAGTGCGCTAATATAGCTATCGTCGTCCGGATCGAGTATTTTCTCGCAATAAGGATCAGCAATCCGCAGCTTATCATCGACCAGAAACTGATAAGCATATTCGGTATTGGGATTAAGGTTATCAAGTTGAATCCACCAGGTATTGCCGTCCGATGTTTTAGTCATTGGGGAAGCAGTAGCCGTCCAGTTATTAAAATCGCCAATTAGCGCCACCGTATTCTTATCGGGAGCAAACAATGTTATAATAGCCGAAGTCCCATTGTTAATAAAAACGACTCCATCTTTGGCATTGGCTGGGCGTTCTACGACCGGGGCAATGGGTTTCGTATCTATTTTCGGGATCGTTCCCGGTTTTTTACATGCCGAGCTCAGCAACATCGTAAGTACTAATAAATAAGTTATTTTTTTCATTGTATATCGTTTATTTTAAGGTCGAAACTACTAATAGCGGCCATGCATTCAGGCTTTAAATGGCCTCCATAACCTCGCAGGTTAGGTATGTTATCTTATGGGCAGCTTATCAAAGCTACTTAATAATAATTGATATTTAACCCCGTTAAAAACTACATCAGCCTAAAAACTGAAATTAATATGACATTTGTACCAGATAACACATTAATTAAACTACATTAGCTAAAATATAAAAACGCTCTCCATCTACTCTAGATTAAATATGACAAAGAAAGTCAAGTTTACCAATACTAATAAGTCTACCTTTTATGCTACCTTACGTAAACGTGTCGATTCCCATTTTGAAGATCAAAATTTAAGCATCCATGCAAATGGTGCCATGTGGTTTAAAGCTGTATTTTTTTTAGGGACATTTATTACCTTATACCTAGCAATTTTAATTGGCAATTTTAACCCTTACTTAATGTTGGGGATGGCCATTCTGTTAGGAATGTTTGGCGCCTTTGTGGGCTTTAATATTTGTCATGATGCCATTCATAAGGCATTTTCAGACAAACCCATCATTAATAAGTCGTTCAGCTTCTTATTTAGCTTAATAGGGGCAAGTGCTTATGTCTGGAGTATTTGCCACAACATTGTACACCATACCTATACTAATATTTCTGGTCACGACGAAGACATCGATGTCGCTCCGGGTTTGATCCGCTTTTGCGAAAATGAACCGGTAAATAAACTACAACGTTACCAGCATTTTTATGCTTTTGGCCTCTATAGTCTTGCCATGCTATCATGGGTATTTAGAAAGGACTATAAAAAATTCTTTCAGACTAAGATTGGTTGTCAGGTAGCAAATCACCCGAAAATTGAATATTTCAATTTGTTCTTTTTCAAGTTCTTGTATTACTTTTTGTTTATCATTTTACCACTTATCGTTTTAAATGTAACCTGGTGGCAATTTATAATCGGATTTTTAGCGATGCAATTTGCTCAGGGCTTGGTATTAGGCCTGGTATTTCAATTAGCACATGTAGTCGAAGGAACCAGTTTTCCGAATCCCAATAATGAAGGGAATATAGAAGAGGCCTGGGCGGCACATCAAATGATGACTACTGCTAATTTTGCGGTAAACAGTAAAGTTGCCGGTTTTTTATGTGGTGGCTTAAACCGGCAGGTCGAGCATCATCTTTTTCCTAAGATCTGTCATATTCATTACCCGGCAATTGGCAAAATTGTCAAGAAAACCGCACTCGAGTTTGATCTTCCTTATCTGGAAAATCCAACCTTTGTAGGGGCGCTGGGTTCCCATTACCGGATGCTACGGAAACTCGGAAAAGAAGCTTATTATGCGCGTAAAATGGCTACTGCCCCTTGTTTAATCGCTACGAAGGTCAATATTGGTAATCCATTGCTATAACCAACTTAGTTTGGTATACTGCAAAAATAGTAGATAAAAAAATGTTGTTTATTGAAGGCTTATGTCAAAACATTTATTTAAAAATTATTACATTTAGTCCGCTAAACTAATTCCAATAAATTAATGAAGACTAATTTACTCGACACCAAAGATTATATTGTATTTTTAATCTACTTTGTTATTGTGGCCGCTTATGGCCTATACATCTACAATAAGAAAAAATCTGCTTCAAGCGGTTCAAAAGATTATTTTTTAGCCGAGGGTTCTTTAACCTGGTGGGCAATTGGTGCTTCTTTAATCGCTTCTAATATTTCGGCCGAGCAGTTTATTGGCATGAGTGGCTCGGGTTTTAAAATGGGACTTGCCATTGCTACTTACGAATGGATGGCCGCCGCTACCCTCGTTGTCGTAGCTGTATTTTTTATTCCGGTTTATCTTAAAAATAAGATTTTTACGATGCCACAATTTTTGCATCAGCGGTATAATGGTACTGTCGCTATGATTATGGCTGTATTTTGGTTATTGCTTTATGTTGTCGTTAATCTTACTTCTATTCTTTATCTGGGCGCTCTGGCAGTAAGCAGCATTTCGGGTTTCGATCTTAGTTTTTGTATGTATGCTATTGCCGTTTTTGCCATTATCATTACCCTTGGTGGAATGAAAGTAATTGGTTATACCGACGTCATCCAGGTCTTCTTTTTAATATTAGGAGGCTTGGCCACTACTTACCTTGCACTTGATTTAGTCTCCGATCACTATGGAACCAAGGGAATTTTAGAGGGCTATAGTGTAATGACTCAAAAGGCATCCGAGCATTTCCACATGGTGCTTAAACCCGATAATCCAAATTATATCGATTTACCAGGGCTAAGCGTTTTAATTGGTGGGATGTGGATTGTTAATTTGAACTATTGGGGTTGCAATCAATACATTACTCAGCGTGCTTTAGGTGCCGATTTGAAAACAGCCCGTGGTGGTATTTTATTTGCTGCATTTTTAAAATTGTTAATGCCAATTATTGTAGTACTTCCAGGTATTGCAGCCTATGTGCTTTATAAAGATGGAGCATTCCAGACCGAAATGCTACAAGATGGATCGGTAAATCCAGATCGTGCCTATCCGGTATTACTCAATCTTTTACCTGCAGGCTTAAAGGGGCTTTCTTTTGCGGCCTTAACCGCAGCGGTTGTTGCTTCATTGGCTGGTAAAGCCAATAGTATCGCTACTATTTTTACCTTAGATATTTATAAAAAAGTAATTAAGACCGACGCTTCCGAGAAAAACCTAGTTATTGTAGGCAAACTGGCTATCGTTATTGCCATGGTTTTAGGTGTTCTAATTGCGCCACACTTGGGAATAGATAAAAAAGGTGGGTTCCAGTACATCCAGGAATATACTGGTTTTGTTTCACCGGGTATTTTCGCCATGTTCATTTTAGGATTTTTCTGGAAAAGAACAACTTCGGCTGCAGCTTTATTTGCAACCATTGGAGGTTTCGGTCTTTCCATTCTACTTAAATTCTTACCGATGTGGACAGACTTATCCTTCCTTTCGGGTATGGGATTTTCGGTTAAAAATGCAGCTGGAATTTACGAAATCCCATTTATAGACCGAATGGGCTTTGTGTTTCTTTTCTGTGTAATCGGGATGTATATAATTAGCATGCTTAAAAATAAAGAAGAAGCGGAAGCTAAAGGCCTCGAAATTGATGCCAAAATGTTTAAAACCACTACCGGATTTGCGGTAGGTGCCTTACTTATTATCGGAATTTTAGTGGCGCTTTATTCGGTTTATTGGTAAAATAACTTCATTTTATGGAATGGTTACCTTTTTAAAGTACCAGCCACGCGGGTCGATTATCGGTTGGGTGCTGCTGCTTATTTTAATGGGCTGACTTCTTCCCGCCATAATTTGAACCCGAAGAATACCCTTATCAGTTAAAATATCCAATGGAATATCGATAGGACTATTTAATATCCTGATGGTGTAGGTATTTAATTTAGTTTGATGTAGCTCAAATTCTAATTTTTTAGTCGTTCTCAGGTAAAAGTCAAATAATGGCTGAAGATCCCTTCCACTTTCTTTAGAAAAGAACTGAGCAACATCGTCTGTGGTAAAAAATTCATTATATGGGAATTTCACATTAGTGATAAACTTTCTAAGTGTTGGAAAAAAGACCTCATCGCCAAGCACAAATCTTAAGGTATGCATAAACATAGCACCTTTAGTATAAACATCGGTATTATAAACTTGTGCCATATTTAACGATTCGCCCTGTACAACGGGTTTTAAATTTCGAATTCGTGAGTTAATGTTAACCATCAACGAATCGTAGCCTCTTTCGCCGGCCACTTCTCTAAAAAACAAGGCTTCAGCATAAGTATCAATCCCTTCTTGTATCCACATGTGTGCCCAATCTTTATTTGTCACTTTGTTAGCCCACCATTCGTGTCCGAACTCGTGAAATAAGTTAGGCGAATAGTCTTGCCCGCCAACTTTTTCGAAAGTAAACTTATCGCCATAAGTAACCATCGTTTGATGTTCCATTCCAGGATTGGGAACCTGAGCAATGCCTATTTTTTCTTTTACCCAGGGATATTCTCCAAAGTATTTTTCTAATATTTTAGTATCTCTTGCTCTTAAATTGATAATATGATCAGCATGCGCAACATCTTGCTCCAATACATAAAATTCGATCGGCACTATATTTCCCTCTATGGTGGTATATGGTTTTTTTACCACTTTATATTTTCCAATATTGAAAACCACACAATAATTACTAATTGTATAATTCGTTTTCCAATGCCAAGTGGCTTTATCGCCCTTCTTTTTTACATTTTGTAATAGGCCAGGTCCGGCAACCGATAGGTCGTTTGGAATGGTAATAAGGAGATCCACCCCTTCGTTAGGCTCATCGCTGGGATGGTCTTTGCAGGGGAAATATACCTTAGCCCCTTCTAACTGACAGTTAATTACCACCCACGGATTGCCATTTTTATCTTTTGTCCAAGTAAAGCCCCCATTCCATGGTGGTTTGATTGCGATCGGCGGCCGACCGTCATAATTAATCCTGACCCGATGTCTCCCCTCCTTAAACCCTTTGTTGTTAATGATATAGAGCGAGTCTCCGTCCTTTGAAAAGCTTTCCGTCTTATTATCTACTATAATACGCTGGATGTTATATTTCTTATATAAATCGAATAAAAGTGTATCGGTCTTTTTGGAGAGCATGAGCTCTATTTCTGCATAGCCGCCAATTTCCTGCTTCGAAATATCCACATCCAATGCAATAGTATAATGACGAATATCCATAATGGCCTGTAGTGGGTTAAGCTTCCCACCAGCCGTCATATAACTTATTTCTCCAGTTTGTGCTAATAAGTTAGTCGACATACTGAGCCCAATAATGGACGATAGCAAAAAAATAAAAGTCTTTTTCATGATATGGGTAATTATTCAATAAAAGGATGAAAATTCTCAATCTATAATTAAATATAAACATATCGCAGGCATATTGCTTTATTGATATTATTATTTCCCCGAGCGGCATCCACGAAAATTTATAAGGTTGTGAAAGAATAATGATTAAATTATGCTATCATCTTTCAGCAAGCCACGATTTAGCCTTTTGCAAAACAGTATCTCCATTGCCAACTACTTTTACCGTTATATCTGGATAAATTTTTTCCAAATATTTCTTACGGTTACGGTCTGCGATATAACTTGTCGCTAAAACTAGGTTTGATCCATCGGAGATTTTGAATATTTCGTTTGAGGTCAGATAGCCTGCACTTGGCTCCCCGAACAGCTTTGTATTATGTTGTCCAATAAAGCTTATTGCCGTCATTTCCCCACTACTACCGGTTTTTGAGCCAATCAGCACGGCAATTTTATTGTTTTTATTTTTAACCTTATAAGGATCCTTGATATTTACTCTCATTCCATTTTCGGTAAGTTTCAACGGGTAGTCCTTAGTTCCCTTTATGAAATAGGCTAGATTACCCGTATCAAGCAGGGGAGCCAAGCCTGAAATCATTGGGTACATATTGCCCCCACCATTTGTTCTTAAATCTACAACCCAGCCCTTAATATCATTTCGTGTATCCAGCTCCTTGATCATAGCCTGTATCTGCAAAGCAAATTTCTCAACAGCCTCTTCATTGACCGAACCAAAAGATGGCACGGATATATAGCCAATGCCATTTGTTAACAACTTAGATTCTGGTTCGGGTTGGGTAACTTTCCCCGAAGTGTAGTTTTGCGCGCCAACCTTGTTCTGGATAAACGAATGATAGTCACCGACTTTTCTCAGCCGCTGCAGAACATAGCTGTTCAATATAATGGCATCACTAGGTACTTTCAGTCCCTTACCAAGTAAAGCTAAATCTTTTTCTACCGCATTCCAATCAATGGAATCTTTATAGATTGAATTTTTCTTAACAACATCGATAAATTCTGTATTCAACTTCACTACTTCTGAAGACGGTTTACCAGAGCCGCCTTCGTATTCTTCAATGGCAAAGTCGTCGAACCATACAGTTCCTGTTCCACGCATGTATGCCCCAAAATTGAGCACTTTCGCATCATTGCCTAACACGATATCGATCGCATATTTTTGCCAATCCTTCGTCCCTGTAGCCATAACGCCTAAAGACTCGGAATTACCAAAATCAATTTCCCTCTCTTTACCGTCAAAAATATTATACCATAACACAACATTCCCTTTTAACTGCTCGGTTTTGATATACGCAGTAACCCTAATGCGTTTTACTTGTTTATAATCAACCGAGACTTTTTGCGAAACATTCATATCCTTAGATCCATCGGCAGGTGTTCCCACCATTTTGAGCGAATGGCCACCTAAATGTTTTATGTCATCAACCTGGGTCACAGCGTATCCTTCAGTTGGCACTAATTTCCAACTGGCGGGCAGCTCGGTCTTAGATTTTTTCTCGAAACCGGCGTTTATGAAATGGATCGGTGAGGCAACAAATTTTCCGACTTTATTGGGATTGCAACTAATTAGGCTCAGAAAAATCACAGGGCTTAAGCTAAAAATATTGAAATTATAAATTTTCATACGATATTGGTTCTCAATAAATATAAAATAAATGTAAATAGATGCGTCTAAAGGCAGGAACACATATTATCACTATTATCATTGCTCATCTAAATGTGATTACCGTAAAAAAGCCGGCCACAACGCATATTTCACTAGTTCAGCATAAAATAAAGTTTTTAAGAATGCCACAATCGCTGCTTATAGGACAAGACCTCTTAATTGAACAACAGCAAAATCACCCTGGTTACCTATTGCCTTCATGATTTCCGCTTCCATTTGCTTGTTATTTACCTCCTTACCTTTTTTTGGTGCCAAAAGGCTTTTAGGCTCAACGATTTCTTCTGTTACCTTCGTTGCAAACCATGTCACATTCTCATGTGGTACGGATACCCCGAGTATCATCCCGGGCAATCCATTAAATGATTCGGGACCGCCCTTGACATGGATTTCATCTGTATAAAAAGCGACAACATAAATTGAATCAAGCATGATGCCATTTGCTCTCCTGCATTTGTAACCTTCAATTACCCTCATCTCGTCGGTTATTTTCCACTTAATCTGGCGGATCACATCCTTTACCAGGAAAGTGCGTTCATAGAATTCTTTTTGGATAACGCTTGTGCCATTGTTCAGATCAGAAAACACCGTATTTATTTGATTGGCCATCGGACTATCGTACCGCCAATGAACGTTTTTTGCACTTTCAGGTGTGAAAATAGTCGTATTAGCGTCAAATATCAAGGTGCTTTTCAGTTTTCTAAACTGGGGTTCCTTTTTTAAATACTCCTCATAATCATCTTTATACTCCATTGAGTGTTTGGTAATCTTCTTTTTTACCAAGGCGAACATGTTCGCCGTACGCTCAAATTCAATGGTACCACTGGTGATAAAATGCTTGTTCTGTGCCTTGAGCATGCCCACATTCAACAGTATCAGAAAGCTAAATAATATTAGTAATTGTTTCATAACTAAGGTTGTTTTTGGAGTGATTTGCCAAATTTTTTGAAGTCCCATGTAGCAGAAAACATGAAATATCTTTTGATGGTAGAATTTCGTACTTCGGTAAACGTGTCCGAGGTACCTGTCCTGTAGTAGCCTGTGTTCTGGTTCAGCAGGTCATTTGCTTTAAGGGTTAGTTTCAGGCTTTCATTTTTGAGGAATGATTTCCCTACATAAGTATTGATGAGCAGCTGCTGGAAGTTGCGGTCGAACACCTTGTTTTTACCAGTGAACTTATAATTTAGATCAGAACCCATATAAAAGTTTCCTGGCAGTTTAGTATAATAATTTAAGGTAGAAAAAAAGCCCTTGCTGTTGTTATCCACCTGCTGCAACGAGGATGTGTTAACCTGGTAATTAGGTCCAATAGTCAGCCTGTAATTATAATCAGCTTTGTTTTTTGATATCTCCAGTCTTGGAGTATAATCAACTGATATTACCTTATTCAACTGGTCATTCACAAAGTTAAAGTATGTGTTTCCCCTTGCAGTAAAGCTGATCGACAGGACGAAATCCAGCTTGGTAGCATGCCCATAGACTTCCGTATAAACATCCCAGTTTTTTTGTGTCCTGCCATTCAGGTTAACATATTGGAAGACGTTCACCCCTGTTGAATCTGTGGACCTGTTGGATACAATTGCATTCGTTACCGCACCATAATTACCACGGAAGTTGATTCCCCTGTCTAATGACGCCTGATAAACGCGAT
Organism: Bacteroidota bacterium; assembly: GCA_040388055.1. Classification (GTDB taxonomy): domain Bacteria; phylum Bacteroidota; class Bacteroidia; order Sphingobacteriales; family Sphingobacteriaceae; genus Pedobacter. The sequence goes on along the minus strand of JAZKCO010000001.1, from coordinate 282,418 downwards.
AATTGTAAGAAAGGCGATTTCTGAAAGAAGGCTTCAGCTGGGCGTTACCCAAGGTAATATTCAAAGGGTCGGCATTCTGCCGTAATTGCTGCAGCTGGCTAGCATCCGGTTGCTGAGTATTGCCATAATAACTAAGAGTTAGGGAAGTTGCTTTGTTCAACTGATACCGTAAACTAGCATTTGGCGCCCAGTTAATAAATTTCCTGTCAAGTATAACATCCGAAAACAGGTCGGTTTGCTGGAGCCCCGCATCTGCAACACTTGTACCTGCATTAGCCGATATTTTTTTACCGGTATAGGCAATATTCACCATATAAGTGCTCGACTGGCTAACTAACCTAAAATCGCTGCTAAAGGCAGAGTCCAATAAGGTGTAATTGTTAGACGGGTCCTGGTTAAAAGACCTTTGATCATTTTGATTTTCTGACCTTGAAAAGCTATATCCTGTGGTTAAGGATAGCATTTTGCTTAACTGATCGGTATAAGAAAACCCGGTGGTTACGCTCGAATTAGTGGTTGAGCCAGGTTTATACTGGTTAATATTGCCCGTACTGTCAAGCCTACCTTGTCCGTCGTAATAATTCACCTGGGAACTGAGGTAATTGCTGCCTTTTGTATCGCCAAAACTCGATGACGCATTTACCGAAATGGTCCGTCCCTTCTTTTTCAGCCGCTTGGTATAATTGGCACCTGCATAAAAGTTCCTGCTGTTGTTATCTGTGAGGGAGGATACATTACTCGAATTTTGTAAGACACCGTTCCCACGGGTGGTACTCCCGAAGCTGCTATTTTCTGCCGTTAGTTTCCTCTCGCTGCCATTGATGCTCAGCCTGAAATCTGACGTCGAATCGATCTTGGCAGTATAAGCAGTGGTAATGAATTGGTTAAAGTTGTTGCTCAGGGATGTTCTGTCCTGTTGGCTTCTGTTAAAGTTTCCCGGCAGGTTATTCTGGGCCAGGTTATTTGATACCAGGTCCACGTTCAGGTCACGCAAGGAATAATTGATATTGATGGCCTGCTTATCCTTGTTCCATTTGGTGTCGTAGTGGGCTCCGGCTTCGCGCATCGATGGAGTGCCAGGGGCTCCATATTCTGTAAAATCTCCTTTGATCGAGCCGACATCACCAGTATTAGCGGCATTGCCGTGTGCGGAGAATTTTTGCTTGAGACTGAATTTACTGAAACTGGCTTCTGCTTGACCAAAACCTCTAGTAGCTGGGCCCGCTTCAAGTTTACCGAAAACACCTTTTCTTTTATCTTCCGTTAGGACGATGTTGATCGTTTTTACCTTTATCCCATCATCAATGCCAGTGAGTTTGGCCTGCTCACTTTTTTGATCAAATACCTGTATTTTGTTGACCATATCTGCACGGACCGTCTTGGACACAAGTGCTGGATCATCGCTGAAGAACTCTTCCCCATCAACGAGTATCCTGCTTACCGGTTCACCTAGGAACAAGATATCTCCCTTCTGGTTGATTCTCATTCCGTTCAGCTGTTTTAGCAGATCCTCTACTTTTGCATTCTTCTGGGTAGCATAAGCAGCGCCATTAAATTCGGTGGTATCACCTTTGATGCTCATGCGTACCACCTTAGACCTAATGATTACCTCTTCCAATAGCCTTGCCTTCAATATCATTTTTACATTGCCGAAGTTGTATGTCGGCTGAGCTTCATCGAGCGTAAAGCGTGCTACAAAGTCTGCGTAATCTGGATAGGTTATTAGCAACATAAATTCACCAGCCTTTAAATTACTAACTTCAAAATTCCCCTTGTTGCTGTATACAAATTTCTGCAGCACAGAATCTTTGGCGTTAAGTACAGTAATCGTGGCCTTGTCAATTTTAGAATTTGAAGCCGTATCGATTAGCAATCCTTTTACCGAATATAATTTTTGGGCATACGTCTGTGCTCCATATAAACAGCAAATAAGGATGACTAAGATTTTGAGCTTCATTGAGGCTTGAGAGGTTTAATTTGATTGCACCCAAACTTGCAACATTAATATCGAACTTACAAGAATAAAATAGTAGAGGCTGTGTTTAAAATAGCAGATCTGGTGTTTTGTGCATTAATCCACCCAAAGCATTAATTATTCTTGGTAAAGTTCGACCCAGAGCATCAAATAATTTCTATATCCAAAATTGCAGACATTGTATTTTGGTATCGGATTATGACTAGGGTTATAACCTATATTTTATCATCTCGATCTGAAAAACTAAGTGAAAAGTCAAGATGATGTGTGAACTCCATCTGCTGGGCTCGAACCAGCGACCCTCTGATTAACAGGCGAGCACATTCTCTTGAATTCATGACCTCCTTTTAATTTTTCCAAAGTCAAGATCTGGAGCTTAACTTGATGTATTGATTTTTAGTTTTGCACTCAGGTCGTGGAAATAACTTGGGGACCATATTTCAAGCACCTTTGAATCCTTTATAAATCTAGAGATATCAGCTTTGACAAAGTCCATTTTAACACTTTCGATCTTTTCGCTCAACAATTTCCTGAACTCCTCTTCGTTGATGGTCTCTTTTTTCCAGTCACCGCTGTCGATCGCCCTTAGCAGGAAATGGCTGAGATTGAGAGGATATCCTTTTTTGATGTACCATTCCACATCATACCAGCCCCGCCCTTTTACATTAGTGCCCCACTTTCGAAAAAGCAAGGCATGCATCTTTCCCGCAAAAAGATCTGGAAACGACAGGCACTTCACGTAAAATGAAAAAGGTTGAAGCAATAATTTTTCTTCTGTAGAGAAGCCCAATGGCGGTTCTTTATCCACTTCTATCTTGATCTTAATACTGGCTACGTCCTTAAGGCTGTTCTGTGGGATGACCCCCTCTAACACAAGTTCCTTCCAAATGGTTTCCGACTTTAGAAAGGCTGAATTGATGTTGCTCTTCGCTGCCTTCTTTTCCGAAATAGATACCTGCATCCCTAGGGCGGCGAACTCATTTATGATAGCATCTTGGTCTTTTTCCAGCGAAAAATCGGGATCAACGGCAAGCAGCGAAAAATCCAGATCCTATGAAAATTGGTCTAACCCGTAAAATATCCTGAGGACAGTTCCACCATAGAATGCCGCCTTTTCAAAAAAACCTGCGCGGTTAAGTCCTGCCAATGTGATCTCCTGCATAATTTCTCTCAATGCATCTTTAGCTTCCTCCCTGTTTGCGGGATGATAACTTTCAAGCCATTCCTTTATCATATTTTTTCGATCATTTTGATTAACATTTCCAGGCTTTCCCTTTTGGGTGCACTTTCCAGCCAGCTTAACATCTCATTTACATCAAACTTAGCGAGATCTTCTTCTTCCATTCTCAGGTTTCCAAAAACATAGTCCCTTGCAGAAGACTGGCTTCTTAAGGTTATGCCCGCCGTTATAACAATTTTATCGCATAGTGCCTTTTCCGGGATTGCCAGTATGGCCTGCTGGTCTTTAGACAGGTTCACGGTAGCAAGACCGAATGCATAAAAAGCAATGGCAGGTTGGTATAGGTATATAGTCCAATGCTGGTCTGAAATTTCCTCGAAGCTTTTGTAGTCATTGAAATGACCGAAAAAACCTTCTCTGGAATTAGCCCGTAATGGGCGAGCGCACTTTCCATTGAAAGGTAGCTTGGTCCGAGTATATGATTGGCAAGCAGTGCGTTTTCAGGTCGTTCAGAGTCAAGTAATCTACCTGCTATATAAAGTCCTTTTTTGACCGGTTCGATCAGACCATCAGCTTTTAAAGATAATATTTTATCGTTTGGTCGTTTATAGTCTTTTAAAAGACCTGCCAGAAGCTGATGGGTCAGCGGTTGGTTAGAGAATACTCTTAGTACTTCTCGAATATCCATTGTTAATATAACAGGAATACTGAATTAAAAGGTAGAAGCTACTGAAGTAGATTAAGAACTCCCGTTTGTTTTCGGGATGCCTTTTTAACTGTTTGTCACAGAGAAAGTGTGTCGTTTCGATGAACCTCTGCTGGTTTTTGTGGTAAATTCTGATCTTTACATTGCACGTACCATCATTTTTGTAATGGTAAACGAATCGTAAGGAATTAATTTGAATCAAAAGTTTATTTATAATTTTAATTGAGCTATGTCAGACATAGGAAGAAACATTTTCCCGCTGTCCGGCAAAAGAATAAAACCAAATTTTTCATAAAATGCTACTGCATCATCGTCTAAAGGGTCAACCACCACACCGATAGAGCCCAGACTTTTATTTGCTATTTCATAACTTCGTTTTAGCGCATCAAGTAATATAATACCTCCCAATCCATTACCCTTAAATTTAGAATCTATTGCTAGTCTTCCAAGTAACGTAACAGGAAGTGTTTCATAAGATTTCGGCATTTTTTTTCGAAGTTCTTCTGGCATAATGCTTGAAGGTATCGATGCATTGGAAAGTGTATAATACCCCTTAATTACCGTACCTTCAAACATCGTAAACACAACACAAAGCTTACGTTTAATGTCTTGACTTGCTTGTGCATGCAGGTAGTTGTCGAGCATCTCTTTCCCACAACTAAAATCCTTTTTATTCAATGAAAAATTTAAAAGCTCAATTTTGATGCTCATTTATTCTCCTGTATAAATTTTTTATACCGTTCTGCGGTGTGCTGCAATTTTTGATTTGGTCCTTCAGGATTCATTAATGCGTTAAAAAAGATTTCTTGGTCTTTTTTAGATGCTAGAATAGTATTGTGTTCTTGAATAATAGCATTTGCTTTTTCTTGTACGGTATTGATAATAAAATCCGTAAGCGTACGAAAGCCTCCCAAGCTAGCTGCATACTCAAATAGCTCTTTTTGAACCTTTGGTATTTTAGCATCAAACCTAGCTTTTTCTGACAATGTTAACTGGTTTTCCATAATGAATTATTTAATATTCAAATATACGGAAATAATACGTACAAAATGCAAGTCAATTATTTTTTAATAAAAAAAGCCCATCACTTTCGTAATGGGCTTCCTAAATTGACAGTTCGGTAAACATCGGTACTACCGAAATTCTGCTCCCGAGACTGTGTACTTTTCTAGAAATTTGTTGGATGACTTGATGAGAATTGCAAGGATTGGGGAAGATTCTTTAGAAGATTTTAAATAATTAGAATATTTATTGTCAAAATCGAAAGATGATAAGTGTCATTTATTTAATCCTATAAAGGATTTTAATATTTGAAAATTTGCAACTTAGATATGGCCGAGTCTATCGAGAAGTTATATTTTATTGATTATTAATTGCAATAGACCTAATTCTGTATTTTTAAAACGGTAATACTTCACATCCGTTATTTCTGTGTATATGATATTCCTGCATAACTTTATATTGATTTTCTTTCAGATACAGTAAGACTCTTATAGCTTTATTGTAAGACTCGAAACAATAATCCTTTGATTCAAATTCATGTTCTTCAAGAATTGATATATGAACATTATTGCGTATTCTATTTAAATGTATTAAATCATCATAAATTTCTAGATTGCCATTAAAATATTTATCCTTAAAATACTCAATAGCTTCTTTAACTTTCATATGTTTAGCTGACTTTATGTAAAATTTGCAATTACCATTAAATTTGCAAACAGTTTTCCCATTATTAGTTGTACAAAAAGTATGCTGTTTTGATATTGAGCATAGTATTAATGCTTCAATAATTGAGACTAGATTTATGATAGCAGACTTAAAGAAAAAGCCTTCCACGATGCCCCATATATGAACTCTATTCAAAATATAGTTATGTAAATCGCTTTGCATAAGTGAATATGCTATACTAGCTATTTTAATTTTATCTGTAATCAAAACATTCAGATTATACTGCTGAACAAAGTGATATTTAGTTCTAATGTAGTTGGGTGGAAATTGGATTTTCTTAAACTCCTTAATATTTAAATTCTCCTTTGGAGTATTATAATATTTCCTTATGACCTCTTCTAAAGATCTTAACGCCAAGGAAGCATTTTGAAACGCATCCTGTATTTCCTTTTTATTTTCGTCCTTCATATTACATTATTGTAACATAAAGATAATTTTTTAATTAGCATTCAATATGGCAGAAAACTGTGTAAGTAAAAGCTCATTATAAAAATTAATAAACTGGTTCTTTAAAGAAACTTCTAAAAACAAAAGCCTTACATTTCTGCAAGGCTTTCGCTCCCAGACCTTGTACTTTCAAAAAAATTGCTCTATGATCTGACCGGAATTTCAAAGATTGATTAAGATTATCTGGAATAATATAAAATTATGCTGCATTTACTGAAAAATTTTTACGTGAACTATCTTTTTAATAATATCATTAGCCAATTATATTGATAAAATTACTGTTATAAAATTTAGGTAGCATTGTTTATTTCTTATTGTTAACTTTGTATTTATAATCCAAATTATGGTTAATCAACATCTGCAATTTGATGCATCTTTAGCAAATACACTTGCAAGAAGCTATTCGCCATTATTATATTTCCGAAAGTTAAGAGAGCTTTTGGAATCTTTATTCCATGAAATCGATTTTTCAAATTATGAAAAATATGATCTTCACAAGATGGTTAATAATATTTTAGCCAATAACTACTACGGGGAAGAAATAGTAAAATATCAAATTGCTAAAAAATATTTGAAAAAAAATACAGTTGGTGCTTTTGAAATAAAAGCGAGGAATAGCAGGGCAGATTTTTTAAGTATAAATGGTGTCACTAGATGTTATGAAATCAAGACTAAACTTGATAACCTTAATAAACTCATAAAACAATCCAATGATTACGGTTCTGTTTTTGAATACAACACAATAATCCTTGATAAAAAGCATCTTAATCAGGCCCTTCGAGTTCTTCCAATAGAGTTTGGAATTACTTTAATTGAAGAAAAAGGCCTAAGAGTATTAAGACATGCAAAAAAGCATAAATTTTTGTGTAGTAAATCTCAACTTGAGATGCTAACTTCTAAAGAATTAACTTGTCATTTTGGACTTGATTACAACTCTTTAAAATTGGTACTAGATAATTTTAGCTGCCAAGAAATTAATCGCCTATTTAAAAAGGCTTTAAAGAATCGATATTTTGATAAATGGTATTTTGTTAAAGAACATAACAAGAATATATTACCAATTGATTTTCAGTTCTTTTTTAGCACAAAGGAATCACCTTCATTATTATATCAGAAGGATTTTAAATTATACCTTGAATAATCATTGTTTTAATACAATGAAGGTAATGCATGATAGAAATCCATTTGTATTTTGCTTGACTTTTTGAAGGTTCTTTCCCGTCACGAATATTTACCAGTCTATCGTACCCAGGGTTATCTATGATAAATGCGGAGCCATTAGCTTGCCATTCTTTAATAAAACCCATTTCTAATACTGATGGAATAATCGTTTGCTCAAATTCAGACAAATTTTTAGTTGGTCCACGAAATCCATAATAGAGATTTTCTTCGGGATTAAAAAAAACTAAACCTGGACTTATTGAGCCACCAGCAGTAAGCTCGTCTCTTTTTACTCCTGCAAAATCCCCAAAAGCATTAAATCTGTATTGAGGTAGTTTATATAAATCCTTTAAACTGTTATCTGCTTGCCCTATTACTTCCTCATGATCCAAAGTTATATTTTGAATGTCCGTGTTAATTGCACTACGAATAATTACTTGAAAATAATCTTTGTATAGTAAGTCTAGATTTTTCTTGTGTTTAGTAACAATCGGATTGGTAATGTTAGCAGTTTCAAGATCATAAATTATAATGTCATTATCTCTAAGATTAATTAGTTGAAGTTCGCTTATAGCGATGTCAAATTTGTCATAAAAAATCCTTATAGCTATTTGAGGAAAGATTATAGACAATTGTTCAAACTGTTTAATAAGAGTTTCAGAATCATTAGAGACAGGCTCCAAAATGGATATTACAGGGATAATTCTCTCAGATAATTCATTAAACTGAGAATAGAAAGCTATTCTTGAATTGAGGTTACTAATAGTTGAAAGAAAGAATGTTCTGACTTCCGCACTTGTGCTAACCTTAGGACTTAAATATATTGGCAAATCCATTAGCACCTTCTCGGCCTTTATCTTTGTTATTATTTTACTATAAATATCCAATGGAGTCTCTATATTATCCTTCCTATCTTTTTCTTTAATAATTTCTAAAATAGGAATAATTTGATTTCCAAATTCAAATTTCTGCAAAACATCAATTTCTTGTTGTCTAACCCGAAGTACAGGAAAATATTTATAGTTCATTTTAACTGATTTTTAGATCTTTTAAAGTCTCAATATATTCGGTGTCTAATAATCCATCTACCTCAAATGCCTCATTATTTAATGTGTATTCATCTAAGAAATGATTAAATTTCTCTGCTGACCAAAGATATTTAGATAAAATTCTTTCATTATCCCTATGCTTAATAATTGAAGATACTATATTATCCCTATATGTAGTTAAAAAGTCCCCCTTAGAAATAGGATCCTCAAAGTTCAAAATATGGAGAAAGTTATTAATATAATGGTTAGCACCGTCATCTTTTAATATATATTCTAACAAAAAACTCTGCTCATCATTAAACTGATTGTTACTGTTCATTTCATCAATTAATTTTTTATAGCGATCAGAGATAACGATTCTAGGGTAATTGGCTACTTTGCTTTCAAGATGGTAAGCTTCGAGCAATGGAGTCCCCGCTGCCATATCTCGGCTATCTAAAAACCACCCTGCATCTACACCACCTCTTAGGAAATATCCTTTTTGAATAAATTCATAATTGAGAATATTAATTAATTGCAAAATTTCGATGAATAATTTTGGATGTTCAAAACCATCAACAACATAATCAATAGTTATGCAAATATTATCACTAAATAAATAGTGATTACAATTCCTTTCTTGAATTAAGCCAATTGAATTTTTAAAAATTCCGAGAAGATCATTTAAAGCTATTGATTCATGAAAGTTTTCCTCATCAAAGTCGCCATTCAATAATGCTTCGTCTTCAAAACTTTGAAGCATATTGCTAAACCCAAGTATATCAAGGAAGACAACTATTTGATTAGTATATTTTGGCACATCCTATTTTTGATAAGTGAAGATAACCACAAATTGCATTAAATAAAGAAATAGTTATTAACTTAACTAACCCCAACAAACTATTATGGCATTCGTTCACTAAAACCCACCATAATGGAAAACCAACTAACAAGATCTCTTACCACCAATAAGGTAATCGAAGACTTCAAAGCTAAAGGCATGAATCTTTCAGAAGAAGAAGCAGAAAAATATATTGACCTTATTTATTTCTTTTCAGAACAGGCATTTAAGCTATATAATGCTAGCAAAACTTGTAAACCTATCGAATTTAACAGCATCGAACCAAAAAAAGCTGAGAATATAAATTATAATCTATTCGCTAAGAAGGTGTTAGTGAAGCAAGCTTGAGTTTTTTAGAGGCTTTGCACAGTATGGGTGCGGATACTGAGCTCGAACCAAAAATCGGGCTCTATTTATCGTATGCAACGATTTGAAAATCAGCTAAAAACAGAAATACCCTTCACGATATCGTGAAGGGTATTGGCTCCCGAAGCTGGGCTCGAACCAGCGACCCTCTGATTAACAGTCAGATGCTCTAACCAGCTGAGCTATTCGGGAGTGCTGGTTTATCCAAAAACGCTTTCAGATTATTGAAAGGAACAAAAACCTTCTTCGTTTTGGGAATGCAATATTAGGGCTTTTAAATTATTTATGCAATATTTGTAGTGAAAAAAAATGAAATAATTTTAATATCCCATATATGAGCCTGATAATCATAGGTACTGTGGCATTCGACGCCATTGAAACCCCTTTTGGAAAAACCGACAAAATTGTTGGTGGTGCTGCAACTTACGCTAGTTTTGCTGCTTCTTACTTTTATAATCACACAAAAATTGTGGCCGTGGTAGGCGACGATTTCAAAAAAGAAGATATTGACACCTTTAAAAAACATGGTATAGATACCGAAGGCTTACAAATTAAAACCGGTGAAAAATCATTCTTTTGGAGCGGAAAATATCATAATGACATGAATAGCCGGGATACCTTAATAACAGAGCTCAATGTTTTAGAAAATTTCGATCCCATCATCCCCGAGAGTTATCAGGATTGCGAATACCTGATGCTTGGCAACCTTACTCCACAAATACAGCAAACCGTAATTAAGAGGCTTAAAAACCGTCCAAAACTAATTGTATTAGACACGATGAACTTTTGGATGGATATTATGATGGCCGATTTATTGGAAACCATTAAAATGGTCGATGTCTTAACCATTAACGATTCGGAAGCCCGTCAACTTTCTGGCGAATACTCTTTAGTGAAAGCAGCCAACAAAATACTAACTATGGGCCCTAAATACCTGATCATTAAAAAAGGCGAACATGGTGCATTACTGTTTCACGAAGATAAAATATTTTCGGCTCCGGCTCTACCTTTGGCTGATGTGTTCGACCCAACCGGTGCCGGTGATACTTTTGCCGGTGGCTTTATCGGTTATCTGGCTCAGGTAGGCACCATTAACTTTAATAACATGAAAAATGCCCTCATCTATGGCTCGGCATTGGCTTCCTTTTGTGTGGAGAAGTTTGGCATAGAAAGATTATTGGAATTAGATAAAACTGCCATCGCTAAACGTTTACAGCAATTTGTAAATTTAAGCAGCTTCGAAATTAATCAGGATTAAAAGCCAATATTTTAAAAAGCCCAAATCTTGAATCGATAGATTGGGCTTTTTATATGGAAAATTTATTAGTTATAATTAATCATCTCCCGACTACAGCTTCCATCATCGAAAAATTCGAATACGGCATAAGCCGGATCAAACTCCTGAAAAGCACCCGACCACCAGTTCCCACAAATAGCACCGTTGCAATAATACTTCACTCCATGATAATGAACCTCATCTTGTAAATGAACGTGACCACTCAGGCAAGTTTTTATATTGGGATGCTGATTAAACAAAGTCTTAAGCGTAAGAAAATCGCTATGCATCAAATTACGCTTGATCATTAAATCGCCATTCGCTTCTGTTTTGTTAAAAAATAAACCTGCACAAATTGATAAGATTGGTATATGAGAGATAATTGCCACAAACCTATCTTTGTTGAGCATAGAAAGCTGCTCTTCTAACCATTCCATTTGCGCTTCATCGATCTTGCCTATGTAACCACCTAGCGGATTGAGCTGCGTACTGTCTAAAACGATAAAATCCCATTTACCCTTTTCGAAACGGTAATAACGAGCCGGCATTTTCAATTCTTTTACCGCCCAATCTTTCCCATATAGCGATTCGGTGCCATCAGACTCTTTCTTAAACCAACCATATACATCGTGATTGCCTATTGTACTATAAACAGGTAGCTTATTTGCTTTACGCATCACTTCGTGATAAAGCGCCCATTGTTTTTGTGTAGACTCTTTGGTGGCAGCCAGTGCATCCATAATCGAATCGCCGCCATTGATAATAAAATCTACCTCGGGCTTTAAGTTCTGTATATGCTGTATCGCTTTCAGCATACCCCTTTCGGGTACCTCACCAGGTTTAACATGAATATCTGACATAAATGCAAACCGGAATGAGCGCTTGGCTGGTTTATCATTTGCCAAAATGGTATCTGGTAATACCGCAAGCCCGGCCGCAAGCAAACCCGACTTAATAAAGTCCGTTCTTTTCATACACTTATGATAAGCTGTCTAAGTTACAACATCGATCGTTACAATCTTAAAAATACAGTAAATAAAACATCAGCATTCTGCCCAGCCCAGATCAACCACTATAAAATGGAATTTACTACACCAAAGGTCCAATTGTGAAAAGGCTTACTTTAACTTACCCACCACCTTAAACCGCTCAAAAACTGTGTCTGTATGGGGTGCATCTGGGAGCTCGTCGGTTAAATCCTGGCCGGCCCAATGTTCGTAATGTTTTCCATTTTTCCACAAGCGACTGCTACCCACATCGTAAATTAATCCTCGATAGGCAATCCATACTTGAGGTTTATCCTGACCATTACGCAAGGCCAGCTGTTGCTTACTGTAAACGGGAAGTTCCAATTATTTAGTTAGTTTGCTTCGGTAAACTTCTAATAAATAAACCCCTAGCATAATCATGCACATCATCAAGAAATGGCTTTCTAAGGGAATCATTAAAATAGAAAACTTAACCGTCTCCAAATTATTATAATAGATAACAGGCAAAATACTGATTAAGCCATAACAAATATAAAATGGCACCAGACAAACTAAATATGCCCGGTAAAACCGGTACATAAACCGGAGTTTATTAAAAAACTCGATAAAGAGCAGAAAAATCAACAAAATTGAAAAAGTAACGACGGTATACCATTTGGTATGCGCAAAATAGATAAAGGCCACACATACACCCAGCAATAAATTACTAACGGCCAGGCTATATTTTTGCCAATGATTATCGGGATAGCGGCTATTGAGATAGGCATAAATGTTTAAAGCGGCAAAGCTAAAAGTAAACGAGAATAAATATTGCTCTAAAGGCAAATCGCGATAGGTTATACCTAACAAATAAGCCGGATTAAAAGACCAAACGCCAAACAAGGTAAAAAACACTGAAAAAGCCGAAAAAACTATTCCGCTAATCAATACCGGTGGCAAGCTGTACCTCAACCACGCAGCCTTAAAATGGGTTTTATCTAAAGTAAGCAAGACCGGAATTAAGATCAAAAAAAGATTAATGCATAAAAAGGTATAGGCCATCGACGGTATTTTTAATTTTAAGATTCTCAAAAATAGGATTTTGATGCCGTTTAACCCGGATCTTTTTTAGCAATTGCCTTTTTTCTAGTCCGCAAACAAAAAAAGTCCCGATATTACCGGGACTTTTTAACAGGATGTTTATCATCCTTTATTCGACAGGTGTTAAGTCTTTAGCATAAGTTTTCAAATATTTTTTAAGAATTCCACGGGCTACATGAATACGGGTTTTTACTGTACCAATAGGAATTTCGAGTTCGTCGGCAATCTCGTGGTATTTAAACCCTTCAAAATATTTGATAAAAGGCACATAATATTCTGGCTGTAGAGTAGCCAGGGCTTTGTGAATATCGCCCATTATAAATTTACCTTCCACTTCGTTTCTACTTGCACTATAATGTAAATTGGCCGAAGAGATGTCCTCCGATTGGGTAATTAAAGTATTCGTTTTTACCATCCGTCTATAATTATTAATAAACGTATTTCTCATAATAGTAAATAGCCAGCCTTTCAGATTGGTACCTTCTTTAAATTTACTATAGTAGGTAACCGCTTTAAGCATGGTGTCTTGAACAAGGTCGTTAGCATCTTCTATGTCTTTTGTAAAATTTAAAGCGAACGATCGCAAAGAACTAGAATAATCATGCAATTGGTGGTTAAATTGAAGCTGTGTCATAGTTTTTAGTTTTAGTTTTAAAAAAGAAACAGAAATATCGCGTGCTTCTGCGAACTGTTTGTACTTACTAAAAGCTATGCAACTTTAATACCAAAAAAAAGAAGTGATTAATTTTTAAGCTAAAATATTGCTCAATGCTCCATAAAGCGGTTTACTAGTAGATGTTTACTTCTCTGCTTAACTGCACTCCGAATTTGGCATATACAGCATTTATAATTTGTTCCGAAAAAGCATACACTTCTTGTCCCGTGGCATGACCATGATTTACCAAAACCAGCGCCTGGTTTTTCCAGGTTCCGGTTTGCCCGATGGTTTTTCCTTTAAACCCGCATTGTTCTATTAGCCACCCTGCTGCCAGTTTAATTTTTTGGTCGGGTGCCGGATAATGTACAATATTTGGGAATTTAGTAAGCAGTTTACCGAAAGTCTCTTTTTCGATTACCGGGTTCTTGAAAAAACTGCCTGCATTTCCAATGGTCGTTGGATCTGGCAATTTACTTACTCGTATATCGGCAACTACCGCAGAGATGGCAGCAATATCCGGGGTTTTGATGTTTCTTTTTTCGAGCTCAGCAGAGATGGCTCCATATTGAGTTTTAATTTCGGCTTGCCTGCTTAAGCGAAAGGTAACCGATGTGATGATATATTTCCCTTTTAGCTCATTTTTAAAAATGCTCTCGCGGTAACCAAAAGCTACATCTTTATAATGGAAGGTCTTCATATTACCGGTTTCAATTTCGAAAGCAGTACATGAGCTAAAAACATCTTTAAGTTCTACTCCGTAAGCGCCAATATTCTGAATAGGCGATGCGCCTACTGTACCAGGGATCAGAGTTAAGTTTTCTAAACCGGCAAAGCCCCGATGTACACAAAAGATTACCAGTTCGTTCCATACCATTCCAGCACCCGCGGTTACGATAATATCGTCGCCTGTTTCTATATAACTAATCCCTAAAATGTTTATTTTTAAGACTAGGCCATCAAAATCATGAGTAAAAAGCATATTGCTTCCACCGCCTAAAACTAATAGCTCCTGGCCTCTTACTTCCGGGCTATCGAATATCGCTACGAGGTCGGCTTCGGTTTTAATTTCTACAAAAGAATTTGCATTAACGGCAATACCAAAGGTATTATAAGGCTTTAGAGGGACATTTTTTTGCAGAATTGACATAGAAGACAAATATATTGATGCAAATGTACTAATTGTTTAAACCTAAATTTACCCCTCCTCGTGCAAAATCTTTTCAATTCTTAAGTCTGGAATAAGCCACAATAAAGCGACAAGGACGAACAAAGATCCCGAAATCCATACCTGAAAAAATGCACAGGGAATAGCTATTGCATAGCATACTACCGATATTTTACCTTTAAAGTCATTCCCAACTGCTCTCGACAGGGTCGATTCATCTCCATGATGCCGTATCAGTAATAGGGTTAAAATCGTATAGGCCACCCCATTCATGAGCAATACAAAACCATAGATTGCTACTGGTGCAGACGCAAAATGATTTTCGCCCATCCACGATGTGGCAAAAGGAATCATAGAAAGCCAGAACAGCAAATGCATATTTGCCCAGAGTATCGCTCCATTTACCTTGCTTACCACTGCAAACATGTGATGGTGGTTATTCCAGTAAATACCAACGTAGATAAAACTAAGTACATAGCTTAAAAATACCGGTAAAAGTGGCTTAAGGTCTGCTAAGCTGCTATGTTTGTGCGGCACCTTTAGCTCTAATACCATAATGGTAATAATAATCGCAATAACGCCATCGCTAAAGGCTTCAATTCGTCCTTTTTTCATTAGTTATTTCGTTTGGATTTCGAATATAAAACAAATTTTTCCATACAAACCCTTTTTACCTACCAAAATCTACACTTCACCGACTTTATCTTTTTAAAAAGAAGGGCATGCTGTTTATTTGTACATGCAATTTCGGCTACAAACCAAGCTTGTGAAAAATAATTCAAATTATTTTAATGGAAACTTTGGAATTGAAAAAAGTTTCCATAGTTTTGCGCCGTTATTCAGGAGTAAAGATTTGGAAGTAAAAGCGTATATAATTGAGGAGGCGGATACACTTTTTTGTCAGTATGGCTTTAAGAGTGTAACGATGGATGATATTGCCAAACACTTGGGCATGTCTAAAAAGACCATTTATCATCATTTTAGTGATAAAGACGAGTTGGTTAACATTTTAATTAAAGAAAAATTAACAGCACAAGATTGCATGATGGATTCTTGTTCTTTAAAGGCCGAAAATGCAGTTCAAGAAATATTTTTCGCTGTTAACAATATCAACGAAGTATTAACCAGTATGAATCCTAAGCTTTTTTACGACCTACAAAAATATCATCCTAAAGCTTGGCTGTCTTTTAAAGACTTTAAGACCCAAAACCTGGGCAGATCTATCTTACAAAATCTGGAACGTGGTATAAGTGAAGATCTGTACCGTAGCGATATTAAGATCGATATTTTATCGCAAATGCGCTTGGAACAGGTCGACCTGCTTTTTACACAACATGATCATTATACGATGAATAAATATAATATTGCTCAGGTAATGGTCGAAATTACTGAGCATTTCCTTTATGGCGTATGCAATGCAAAAGGATTAGAAAAAATTAACTATTATAAACAACAATCAGCGCAAATATAGCCCTATGAAACACCAACTTTACCTTTTACTTTTTTGTTTGAGCTGGATTATTCCGGCCAAGGCCCAGCAAAAAGATACGGTTGCAGCTTTTAACCTGCAGCAGGCGATCGATTATGCTCAGCAACATCAGACCAATGTATTAAATGCACAAATCGATGAGCAGATTGCCAAAAATACCGTTAAACAAACCATTGGTATCGGTTTACCACAGCTTAGTGGAAATGCAAATTTCCAGGACTTCATTAAAATACCAACCAGCTTATTACCTGGCGAGGTTTTTGGAGCACCTGGCACACAGATCCCTGTACAGTTTGGCGTAAAATATAATTCGACATTGGGTTTGGAGCTTAACCAGCTTGTATTCGACGGATCTTATCTGGTTGGCTTACAAGCATCCAAAACCTTTAAGGAGCTTTCTGTTAAAAGCACTAAACGTACCCGCATAGAAACCGCAGTAGCGGTAACTAAAGCCTATTATTCGGTACTGGTAAGCAATGAGCAATTGTCGTTAATCGACGCAAACTTAGATCGTTTAAAGAAATCGTTAAACGATACCGAGCAATTGTTTAAAAACGGTTTTGCAGAAAAAATAGATGTAGACCGTTTAAGTGTTTTAAATAACAACTTACTAACCGAACGTGAGAATGTAATTAGATTATTGGCACTTAACAAAGACATGCTAAAGTTTCAAATGGGGATGACCATTGGAAGCAAACTTTCGTTAACAGATCAGATTAGTTCGATCCCGGTTTACGATAATGTAGCTTTGGTAAACGACACGACTGCTTATAGCAAAAGGATCGAGTATTCATTATTAACAACACAAAAGAAATTGAACGAGCTAGATGTAAAACGCTATAAAAGTGCATTTTTACCATCATTATCTGCTTTTGGAAGTACTTCCAACAATTTTCAGAGCAACAGTTTTTCTGGCTTGTACGATCAACGATTTCCAACTACAGTAATCGGATTAAGGTTATCGGTTCCGATAATTTCCGGCGGTCAGAAATTATATCAATTGCGTAATGCGAAACTGGCCGTACTTAAAACGGAAAATGATTTATTTAATTTACAAAACACCATTAACCTGGATGTTAAACAGGCGCAAACCACTTATAAAAATGGTCAGCAATCGTTGGCGAACCAAAAAAGGAATATGGATTTAGCCAAAGAGGTATTGCGTGTTACGAAAGTAAAATACGATCAAGGGGTGGGCTCTAGTTTAGAAGTAACTACCGCAGAAACTGCCTTAAAAGAATCTCAGAACAATTATATCAATGCCTTATATGATATGCTTATTAACAAAGTGAATCTGGATAAAGCATTAGGAAACATCAATTATTAAACCTTACAAATTACTATAAAATGAAACAAATATTATTGATAGCTACGATAATCTTCTTAGCAGCTTGTTCGCAGCCAAAGGATAAAAAAACCGAGTTAGCAGACCTTAAAAAAGAACGTGCAGCTTTAGATACTAAAATTGCTAAACTACAGGTCGAAGTTGGCGAAAGCGACAGTACCAAAGGTATAGTTAGAGAAGTGAGTGTTTTCGATCTAACGCAAACTGTATTTAAAAATTACATAGAAATACAAGGTAAAATTGATGCTGAAGAAAATATTCAGGTTAACCCCGAAGCGCAGGGTGTAGTAACTGCTGTTTATGTTAAAATTGGCCAAAATGTAAGTAAAGGTCAGGTATTGGCACAAATAGACGACAAAGTATCACGTCAGAATATTGCAGAATTACAAACGCAATTAGAGCTAGCAAACAGTTTATACAACCGGCAGAAAAACCTTTGGGACCAAAAAATTGGTACTGAAGTTCAATTTATCAATGCCAAAACACAAAAAGAAGCAGCCGAACGTAGAATTGCTACTTTACGTTCTCAGATCGACATGTATAAAATAAAATCTCCTATTAATGGAACGATCGATGCAATGGACCTAAAAGTTGGCCAATCGGTTGCGCCGGGCATGTCTGGAATTAGGGTAATTAATACCAGTAATTTAAAAGCTAAAGCACAGCTTGCCGAAGCTTATGCTGGTCGGGTAAGTGCTGGCGACGAGGTAAATGTAATTTTCCCTGATGCTGCAGATAGCCTTACGACTAGAATTAATTTTGCTTCGAAAACCATCGACCCAGCTTCAAGGAGTTTTGAAGTGCAGATTAACCTGCCATCGAATAAAAAATATCGCCCAAATATGTTGGCGGTTTTAAAAATTGTCGATTATAAAAACACCAAAGCGCTCGTTATTCCAATTAGTGCAATTCAGAAAGCAGAAAATGGCGATTATGTATTTACTGCTGTAAATGGAATTGCTAAAAAAATAATCGTAAAACCGGGAAGAACCTATGCTGGTAAAATAGAAATTTTAGCTGGGCTTACTGCTGGTGACAAAGTAATTATTACAGGCACACAAGACTTAAACGAAGGTGATTCTGTTAAATTTTAATCAACCTATATCATAAAATAGATGAAAGACGACGCTAACAAAGAATTTGCTCCCTCTAGTTGGGCCATCGATAACAAAACGGCAATTTACGTTTTAACGGTTATCATTGCCATTATGGGGTATTTTGGCTATCAAGGATTACCCAAAGAGAATTTCCCGGAAGTGCTAATTCCAAAAATATTTGTATCGACTGTTTATCCGGGAACCTCTCCGGCCAACATGGAGACTCTGGTAACTAAGCAAATAGAAAAGCAATTAAAATCGACCAAAGGATTAAAGAAAGTAACTTCAAATTCTTACCAGAACTTTTCTATCATTTCGGCAGAGTTTAATACCAATGTCGACATTGCCGATGCAAAACAAAGGGTAAAAGATGCGGTGGATAAATCGAAAACCGATTTACCTAATAATTTACCAAACGAGCCGACCATTACCGATGTTAACCTTTCGGATCTTCCGATTATGTTTGTTAACCTTTCTGGCGATTTCGATTTAAAAAGCTTAAAGAAATATGCGAAAGATTTACAAGACCGGATAGAAAGTTTTAAAGAGATCTCTGGGGTAGACATCGTTGGCGCACTCGAACAGGAGGTTCAAATTAATGTAGACCTTAATAAAATGGGGGCAGCAAAAATATCGTTTACCGATATCGAAAACGCTGTAAAATATGAGAATTTAACCATTTCGGGCGGAGATATAAAGATGGATGGGATTCGCAGAACTTTAAACGTAAAGAAAGAGTTTAAAAATGCGGAAGAAATCGCGAACCTTATTATCAAAACCCCTACCGGTTCTTCTGTTTATTTAAGAGACATTGCCGAAGTTAAAGATAGCTTTAAAGAACAAGAGAGTTATGCGACCCTATATGGCAAAAACGTAGTTACCCTAAACATTAAAAAACGAAGTGGTGAAAACTTAATTGAGGCTTCCGATAAAATCAATGCCCTAATTATCGAAATGAAGGCCACTTCCCTGCCTAAAAACCTAGATATTACAATAACCGGCGATCAATCAGATCAAACCAGAGTTACTTTGCACGATTTGATCAATACTATTATTATTGGTTTCATCTTGGTAACTATTATCCTCATGTTTTTTATGGGGGTTAAAAATGCCTTATTTGTAGCCTTATCTGTGCCGTTATCTATGTTTATTGCCTTTATAACGATGCCGGCACTCGGTGGTATATTTGGCTTTAGTTTTACCATGAACATGATCGTGCTCTTCTCTTTCCTGCTGGGGCTGGGAATTGTCGTCGACGATGCCATTGTGGTTATCGAGAACACCCACCGTATTTTCAATAATGGGAAAGTGCCTATTGTTAAAGCAGCAAAGATGGCTGCAGGCGAAGTATTTTTACCCGTATTATCGGGTACACTAACCACACTGGCCCCATTTGTACCTTTACTTTTCTGGCCAGGTATTATCGGCGAATTTATGTTCTTCCTGCCGGTTACCTTAATTATAACTTTACTGGCGTCGTTAGTTGTTGCTTATATCATTAATCCGGTTTTTGCAGTCGATTTTATGGAAATCGAAGATCACGAAAACCACGAGCCAAAATTCGATAAGAAAGTGAAGAAAACATTGCTCATTATGGCAGGTGTTACTGTAATTGCTTATCTTATTGCTTTTGGCTTTGGTAACTTCATGGTTTTAATGATGTTATTGTATCTATTAAACCACTTCTTTTTGGAAGGTGCAGTTAAGAAGTTCCAGAACAATTTATGGCCTCGTTTCCAGGATGCCTATAGCAGATTGCTGCAAAGAGCTATAAAATGGCCAAGAGCAATGCTATTTGGCACTGTTGGCCTTTTATTTTTCTCTTTCGCCCTTATGGTTGTGGTGCCACCAAAAGTGGTATTCTTTCCCGAAGGTGACCCGAATTTCTTATATGTGTATGTAAGTATGCCAATTGGTACAGACCAAGCTTATACAAACGAGGTGGTTCAAAAGTTAGAGAAAAAAGTAACTGCTGTAGTAGGTGGAAAAGGTAATAAAGATGTATCTTCTATAATTTCGAACGTTACTGTTGGGGTTACCGATCCACAAGATGAAGATCAGGGAGAATACCCTAACAAGGGTAAGATTACAGTCGCTTTCGTCGAATATGGTAAGCGAACTGGCCCTAAAACTTCTACCTATATGGATAAAATAAGGGAAGCTGTTAAAGGCATCCCAGGCGCCGAGGTTACCGTTGCCAAAGAGCAAGGTGGCCCACCTACTGCGAAACCGATTAGTATCGAAATTACTGGCGACAACCTCGACTCATTAGTTAAAGTATCAGAAAATCTGAAAAAATACATCATTGCTAAAAAAATTGATGGTATTGAAGAGTTGAAATCTGATTTTCAAAATAATAAACCAGAGATTGTTTTCGACTTGGACAGAGAAAGAGCTAATCGCGAAGGTATTTCTTCAGGTCAGATTGGTGGCGATTTGAGAACAGCCATTTTTGGTAAAGAAGTTTCGAAATTCAGGGATGTCGACGAGGATTATGAAATTAATCTTCGCTCGCAAGAAAATCAGCGTAATAACCTGGACGCACTAAGGAACATGAAAATTACCTATCGCGATATGGGCATGGGCGGTCAGATTAGACAAGTGCCAATCTCGTCGTTTGCCAATATCGATTATGTAAATACTTATGGTGGTATTAAACGTAAACAAGAAAAAAGAATCATTATTTTATCTTCTAACGTTTTAGCCGCTTACAATCCAAATGAGGTTGTGGCCAATATTCAAACAGAAATTAACCAGTTTAATGCGCCTGCCGGAGTTACCGTTAAAATGGCTGGCGAGCAGGAAGAGCAATTGGAAACTGCCGCATTTTTAGGTAAAGCCATGTTAATTGCATTAGGCTTAATCTTAATTATTCTCGTTACCCAGTTTAACTCCATCAGTAAACCGCTTATTATCTTAAGTGAGATCCTGTTTAGTATTATCGGTGTAATTCTGGGTATTACCATATTTGGAATGACGATGTCTATCGTAATGAGCGGGATTGGTATTGTAGCGCTGGCGGGTATTGTAGTCCGTAATGGTATTTTACTGGTAGAGTTTACCGACTTGTTAATTGAACAGGGCATGAGCGTTAAAGATGCAGTAGTCGAAGCTGGTCGTACCCGGATGACACCGGTGTTGTTAACCGCGACGGCAACAATGCTGGGCTTAATTCCATTGGCAGTTGGTTTAAATATGGATTTTACCTTGCTATTTACCGAGTTTAATCCACATATTTACTTTGGTGGCGACAATGTTGCTTTCTGGGGCCCTTTATCGTGGACAATGATTTTCGGATTAGCCTTTGCGACCTTCCTTACGTTAATTTTAGTGCCTTGTATGTATTTATTGGGCGACATTAACTCGAAAAGAATAAAAGGTTGGTTTAAAAAGAAATCTTAAACCTATAAATTTTAAGCTTAAATCGGTCGTCGGAGATAATCTGGCGACCGATTTTTTATTTACTATGTTTAATTTTAAGCGCCTAAAGTTAGCAGGTTTCGTTGCTTAAAAAAAGCAATGAAGAATAAAGACATTAGCACCACAGCCTCTGGCTTATATACTAAGAAAGTAAGCCTATTTAATTGCGCTAATCTTAGCTACGATTAAAGTAATTAATAGCCCAAAACAACCAATAACAGCGTACGAATAACGCAGGCTAGATAATGCCGAAATATAACCAATTAAAGGCGGCCCCATTAAGAACCCAAAATAACTTACACCAGAAACCATCGCTAAAGCAATTCCTGCTGGTACTTTTGTATTGGTGCCAGCAATGCTATAAACCATTGGCACAATGCCCGAAACACCGATACCAACCAACATGAAGCCCAGGGTTGCTGGGATCAGATATGGGAACACTACCGAAATAAACATTCCTGTCGAAATAATAATGCCGCTTACCTGAAGCGAGCGCTTCCGGCCATAACTTGCAATTACTTTATCGCCCAAAAACCTGCCCGTTGCCATCATAATCATAAAAGAGGCATAGCCTAAAACAACTAGCGCCTGTGGCACCTTTACTATATCTTTAAAATAAATGCCACTCCAGTCGAACATGGCTCCTTCTGTGGCCATACTACAAAATCCAATAATCCCTAACTGGATAAGTACACCTTGTGGTTTAGTAAATAATTTCGGTTTCTCGGTCGCTTTTGGTTTTTGAGCCACCAACAGGTAGCGATAATTAATTGCAATATTAATCCAGGCCAATGCAGCGATTATACAAAAATGCAGATAAGGGCCAGTTGAAAAATTGACAACGAGCAACCCAATTAATGCCCCCGTAAAGCCCCCGATGCTCCAGGCCCCGTGAAAAGAGGTCATGATAGGCTTGCCATAATGCTTTTCGCCGGCAACACCCTGTGTATTTAGGGCAATGTTACAAAGGTTTCCAGATACGCCGAACAGGAAAAGGAATAAGGCCAGTTGCCAACCGCTTGTTGCCAAACCTAAAATAGTTAAGGCTGAAGCATAAATTGGGAGTGCAATGGTTAACATTCTTCTGCTTCCAAAAATAGTAGTTAGCCTACCCGAAACAGGCATAGTAACCAACTGTCCCAAAGGTAATGCCAGCAAGGCACTTCCCAATTGCGCATCGGACAGTTGCAGCGTAGATTTTAAATCGGGAATACGACTTGCCCAGGAAGCAAAGACAACACCCTGGGCAAAATAGAGTAGAGAAATTGCATACCGGATCCTTTTCTTACTATAAAAATGATCTTGAATAGAATTTTGGATCGACAAAGTTTCCATAATCTTTATAGTAGGATCCGGGCTTCAACCTTTATCCTTAAATATGTATCGCTCTATTTTCTGTAGCGGCCAACGCAGCTTCTTTCAAAGCTTCTGTATAGGTTGGATGGGCATGACAGATGCGAGCAATATCTTCGGCAGAAGCACGGAACTCCATGGCTACAACCGCTTCGGCGATCATATCTGCTGCACGAGGGCCAATAATATGCACTCCTAAAATTTCGTCTGTAGCCTCTGCGGCCAATACTTTTACGAAACCATCGGTATCCATACTTGCTTTTGCACGCCCACTTGCCTTAAATGGAAAAGAGCCTATCTTGTATTTTGTTCCGGCAGCTTTTAACTGTTCTTCCGTTTGGCCTACCGAAGCCACTTCCGGCCAGGTATAAACTACACCAGGAATTAAATTATAATTGATATGTGGCTTTTGACCTGCAATGGTTTCTGCAACATAAATACCCTCATCTTCGGCCTTATGGGCCAGCATCGCACCGGTAATTACATCCCCTATCGCATAAACACCTTTAACAGGAGTTTCTAAATGTTCGTTTACCGGGATTTTCTTCCCTCTTTCTTCTAAAGTGATACCGATTTTATCAAGGCCTAAACCTTCGCTATAAGCAGTACGGCCTACTGCAACGATACAGTAATCGGCTTCAAATTTAATAGCCTCGCCCTTAGCATTATCCGCAGTAACGGTAACGATTTTACCTTTAGTAGTTGCACCGGTAACTTTATGGCCCATAAAAAATTCCATGCCTAACGATTTTTTTAGCACGCGTTGCAATTCTTTACCCAAGCCAGCATCCATAGTACCAATAATAGAAGGCATGAACTCGATAACCGAAACTTTTGTACCTAAGCGGGCATATACCGAACCCAGCTCCAGGCCAATAACACCGCCCCCAATAACTACCATAGTTTTAGGAACTTCTTTAATATTTAAAGCCTCGGTCGAAGTAATAATTCTTTTTTTATCGATGGGTAAAAATGGTAATGCAGTTGGTTTAGATCCCGTAGCTATAATGACATTTTTAGTTGTTAAAGTTTCCGTTGTCCCATCTGCTTTTGTAATTAACACCGTGTTTTTGTCGACAAAAGAGCCTACACCCTCAAAGGCATCAATTTTATTTTTCTTAAATAAATAAGTAATACCAGCTGTATTTTGGGCAACCACATCATCTTTGCGGGCGATCATCTGTTTCATATCGACCTTTAAATCTTTAAGGTTAATCCCATGTGTGGTAAAGCTGTGAGCCGCATTGTGAAAATGCTCTGAAGAATCGAGTAAAGCTTTAGACGGAATACAACCTACATTTAGGCAAGTACCACCATAAGTTTTATATTTTTCTATTACGGCTGTTTTTAAGCCTAGTTGTGCACAACGGATGGCACCTACATAACCGCCCGGGCCCGAGCCAATAACAACTACATCGTATTGCATATATTTAAAAATTTTATGCTGCAAAGGTACACAATAGGGTTGTAATGTTGAAATGTTCTATTATGTAACTTCTTTAGTTAATTACTTTTTTGAGCCGCTCATTTTCTATATTTAAGTTTTATTTCACAACTGTTTACTTTACTCAATTATACTGATATGAAGCGCTTCAAATTATTCCTGCTCCTTTTTCTATTTTCAGTTTCTGCCTCGGTCTTCGCACAAGAAACGGATTCGGCTTATGTGCGAAGTCATTACACCAAAATAGAACGACGAATTACGATGCGCGATGGCGTGAAGCTATTTACTTCCATCTACATTCCGAAAGATCAAAGTAAGAAATATCCTTTTCTAATTAACCGAACCCCTTATACTGTTTCGCCTTATGGGGAGGATAAGTATAAATTGAGCTTAGGGAATTTCCCAGGAATGATGAAAGAGGGCTTTATCTTTGTTTATCAGGATGTTCGCGGCAAGTGGATGAGCGAGGGAAATTTTGAAGACATCAGGCCGCAAACCACCAAAAAAGGGAAAAAGGACATTGACGAAAGTACCGATACTTACGACACGATAGATTGGTTGGTTAAGAATATACAAAACAATAATGGCAAAGCTGGGATCTCTGGGATTTCTTATCCGGGGTTTTATTCGACCACTTCTTTACCGAATGCACATCCGGCTTTAAAAGCAGTCTCACCACAAGCACCAGTAACAGATTGGTTTATGGGCGACGACTTTCATCATCGTGGAACTTTGTTCTTAATGGATGCTTTTAAATTTATGGCCTCTTTTGGCGTGCCCCGTCCGCAGCCAATTACACCAGATAAGGGGCCAAAGGGCTTTAAATTCTCCATCCCTGATAACTATCGTTTTTATCTTGAAGAGGGCTCCGTTAAAAATTTAAAAGACAAATATTTTGCCGACAGCATTAAATTTTGGAACGATTTATTTAAACATCCAAATTTAGATACCTTTTGGAAAGCAAGGGTAATATTACCACATTTAACCAATGTTAAACCTGCTGTAATGGTTGTAGGTGGTTTTTTTGATGCCGAGGATGCTTATGGCACCTTTGCTACCTACAAGGCCATTGAGAAACAAAACCCTGGAGCTAATAATATTTTAGTTGCCGGCCCCTGGTTTCATGGCGGCTGGGTACGCAGCACTGGTAGCAGTTTTGGCGATATCGAATTTGGCCAGGCAACCAGCACTTATTACCAGCAGAATCTTGAATTGCCTTTCTTTAAATACTATTTAAAAGGCGAAGGTAATTTTAATCCGGCCGAAGCTAATATTTTTATTACTGGCAGTAACGAATGGAAGAAGTTTAATTCCTGGCCACCGGCCGAAACCGAGAGTAAAAGCCTTTATTTACAACCCAATGGAAAACTCGCTTTCGAAAAACCTACAAGAACCGATAGTTGGGACGAATATGTAAGTGATCCTGCAAATCCCGTTCCTTATCAGGCTGGTGTACAAGCATCGAGAACGCGGGAATACATGATAGATGACCAGCGTTTTGCCGCCCGCAGGCCGGACGTAAAAACCTATCAGACTGCTATTCTTACCGAAGATATCACTTTAACAGGCCCAGTATTAGCAAACCTGGTTGTTTCTACAACTGGAACCGACGCAGATTATGTGGTTAAGCTAATCGACGTATATCCCGAAGATTTCCCAAATCCTGTTCCTAACCCTAAAAACTTAATTATGGGCGGTTACCAAATGTTGGTTCGGGGCGAAATTATGCGGGGAAAATATAGGAATAGTTTCGAAAACCCTGAGGCTTTCGTTCCTGGTGCCATTACAAAAGTTAGCTATCCGCTACCCGATGTTGCTCATACCTTTAAAAAAGGCCATAGGATCATGATCCAGATTCAAAATTCGTGGTTCCCACTCGCCGATAGGAACCCACAAAAATTTATGGACATCTATCAGGCAGAGCCTAAAGATTTCCAAAAAGCTACCCACAAAATTTATCACGACACCTTTAATAGTTCTTCTATTACTGTAAATATTTTAAAACCATAAACTAATGAAAAAATTATTTCTCCTGGTATTGGCGTTCGTATTCCTGTCTGGAGGCCTTAAAGCACAGCTTTTGAATAGCAAAAAAGTATATACCCGTGCAGATACCCTGCGTGGCATGTTAACTCCACTGCGTACTTGTTACGACATTAACTACTACCATCTAGATGTGAAAATCGATATCGAAAATAAATCGGTAAGTGGAAGCAATGAATTTGTATTTACGGCTACCCAGGATTTTACAAAACTGCAATTCGATCTTTTCGAGAACCTAAAGATCGAAAAGATCGTTTATGACGGCGCCGAAATTCCCTATACCCGCGAGTTTGGCGCTGTATTCGTAACCTTTCCAAAAACCATAAAAAAGGGGGCTAAAGATAAGTTCACTGTGTTTTATGGTGGTAATCCGAAAGTTGCCCGTAATCCGCCTTGGGATGGTGGCTTCATTTTTAAAAAAGATAAAGGTGGTAATCCTTTTGTTTCTGTGGCCTGCCAGGGTCTTGGTGCCAGTGTATGGTGGCCAACAAAAGACCATCAAAGCGACGAGGTCGACAGCATGCTCATTAGTATTTCGGTGCCAGCAGCGCTAGACGAAGTTTCTAATGGCCGTTTGCGGAGCATTGTCG
Organism: Bacteroidota bacterium; assembly: GCA_040388055.1. Taxonomy (GTDB): domain Bacteria; phylum Bacteroidota; class Bacteroidia; order Sphingobacteriales; family Sphingobacteriaceae; genus Pedobacter. Next base: position 255,037 of record JAZKCO010000001.1, on the reverse strand, counting down.
AAAAACCAGATGGTTACAAACAACATAACTGGTTTGTAAGTAATCCCATTAACAATTATAATGTAACTTTTTATATTGGTAAATACGCCCATTGGACAGAAACCTATGCAGGCGAAAATGGCCCGCTTTCGCTCGATTTCTGGTCGTTAAAAGAAGACAGTGCTGTTGCACGCCCTCATTGGGATGCAGATACTAAGCCGATGATTGCTGCCTTTGAGTATTGGTTTGGCCCCTATCCTTGGTATAAAGATGGTTACAAATTGGTGCAAGCGCCGCATTTAGGCATGGAACATCAAAGTGCCGTTGCTTATGGCAACCAGTTTAAAAAGGGCTATTTAGGTCGCGATATGTCCGGAACGGGCTATGGCCTTAAATGGGATTATATTATCGTGCACGAAAGTGGCCACGAATGGTTTGCCAACAATATAACGACTAAAGACATTGCAGATATGTGGGTGCACGAGGGCTTTACCACCTATTCTGAAGCATTATTTACCGAATATACCCAGGGAAAAGCAGCCGGAGAAGCTTATGTAATTGGATTACGTCGCGGCATAGGGAACCGCTCGCCAATTATTGGACCCTACAATGTAAATAAAGAAGGTAGCCCCGATATGTATTCTAAAGGTGCCAACCTCATTCATACTATCCGGCAACTGATAAATAACGATAAAAAGTTTAGAGGAATTTTAAGAGGTTTAAATAAAGTATTTTATCATCAAACGACAACCTCGGCCGAAGTAGAAAGCTACATCACCAAAAAAAGCGGGTTAAATTTATCGAAGGTATTCGATCAGTATCTTCGTTATTCGCATATTCCGGAACTGGAATATAAAATCGATAAGGGAATATTATCTTATCGATGGATTACCGATGTCGCCGATTTCGATATGCCGGTTAGAGTTTCGCTAAAAGCGGATGGATATACTTTAATTAAACCAACCAACAATTGGAAAACTATAAAAATTAATGAGGCAATAACTACAGACAGTTTTAAAGCAGATCCCAACTTTTATATTGCACTTAAAAAAGCATTGTAGAGATTATTTTTTTGAGGCCATGCAACGTTTTAATCAAAACTATTGTCTTATTAAAAAAATTAAACCATGAAAAAAATATTTATCTCATTTAGCCTTATTTTGGCGCTTGCTACTTTAAGCCTTCAGCCTGTTCTATCCTCAGATCCGATTACTGTGAATTTTAATAATTTTAAAAAAGATGACAGGATTGTTAAAAACTTTAATGGTGTTGCAGCTGGCGGCCCCATTAATGTGATTATTACTTTAGGGAATACCGAAGGCCTCCGATTTGAAGGCGATGCCGATGCTATTGCCACTTTAATTAGTGAAGTAAAGGGTAGCATTTTAATTATTAGACCTCAAAACAGCTGGACCAGCTGGGCAAGGAAATATGAAAATAAAAAAATAACTGCCTATGTATCTGCTAAAATGATTAAAAGCTTAACCATGAGCGGTAGTGGCAATATGAGTGTAACTGGTTTAGTTAAAGAAACCGGATTGGCAGCCACTTTAAGTGGTTCTGGCAGCATTTCAGCAAATGTTAACGTTAACAATTTTAATGGTGTAATTAGCGGCTCTGGAAATTTAAATTTTTCGGGTCATGCTAACGATGCAACCATTACTATAAGTGGTTCGGGGTCTCTTACCAAAAAAGGAGGACTTGCGGTGGGCAGTCTTTCTACGGTAATTAGCGGATCGGGATCGGTAAATATAAATGCCGATAATAAAATTAATGCCGTAATTAGCGGTTCTGGATCGGTAAATTATAGTGGTAATGCGAGTGTCGAAAAAAGAGTAGTTGGTTCTGGCAGTGTTCGAAAAACATCTTAATAAATTTGGAGTTGAAGGGTTCATTAACGCTTCAACTCCAAATTCTACCAACTATACTCCTAATAATAACCTGGCTGGGTCTTCCAATAATTGCTTAACCCTTACTAAAAAACCTACTGATTCGCGGCCATCGATAATTCTATGATCGTAAGACAACGCGATATACATCATTGGTCTGATTACCACTTCTTTATTCTCGGCAATTGGCCGTTCAATAATATTGTGCATCCCTAATATTGCAGATTGTGGTGCATTAATAATTGGAGTCGACATCATCGAACCAAATACGCCGCCATTTGTAATCGTAAATGTTCCGCCTGTCATTTCTTCGAGAGTTAATTTACTATCCCTTGCTTTAGTAGCTAATTCGATTACCGTTTTTTCGATTTGCGCAAGGCTCATACTTTCTGCATTTCTAATAATTGGCACTACCAGGCCTTTAGGGGCAGATACAGCAATAGAAACATCTACAAAATCGTTATATACTACTTCCTCTCCTTCTATACGGGCATTAACTGCTGGAAAGTCTTTGGCTGCCTCACAAACTGCTTTGGTAAAGAAGCTCATAAAGCCCAAGCCAACACCAAACTTCTCTTTAAACTGCTCTTTATATTTGGCTCTTAAATCCATAATTGGCTTCATGTTTACCTCATTAAATGTGGTTAACATTGCCGTTTCATTTTTAACAGTTACCAAACGTTTAGCTACTGTTTTGCGCAATGGCGACATTTTTACCCGGCGTTCTGCTCTCGCTCCGGTGCCCGATACTACTGGTGTAGCGGTTGCTTTCGGGCTTTCTGATGGCTGTGCAGCAGCCTTAACTGCATCGTCTTTGGTAATCCGGCCATCAACGCCAGTCCCTTTAACTGCATTGGCATCGACACCTTTTTCGGCTAAAATTTTGGCTGCCGATGGCGATGGTGTACCTGCTGCATAAGAGTCTTTAGCCTTAGGGGCTTCGGCTACCGGAGCCGATGTTGAAGCATCTGCTTTCGGGGTTTCAGCTTTCGGGGTTTCGGGTTTCGAACCTGAAGCACCTTCTTCGATCGAACACACTACTGCGCCAATTGCCAGGGTATCGCCTTCGTTAGCTACTATTTTTAAAGTTCCGGCTTTTTCGGCCGTTAACTCGAATGTTGCCTTATCAGATTCTAATTCGGCAATAATTTCGTCCATTTCAACAAAATCGCCATCGTTTTTAACCCAGCGCGATAAAACGACTTCGGTTATCGATTCGCCAACCGACGGAACTTTTATTTCTAAACCCATGTTATTAAATATATGTTATAAAGTTTAATCTATATTAACCAATTTTTTTGTTGCTTTTGCAACAATTGCTTTTACTTTTTCCGTTACAGGAACATCGAAAGCTGCCGATACAATATAAGCCTGCTGGTTGGCATGTTGTTTTGCAAAACCAGTAGCAGTACTGCTACTTTCTTTCCTTGAAATGACTTCCATTTCTTTAAATGATGTTTTTCTTAATTTCCGTAACAGGTATGGCCAGGCTCCCATATTTTCCGGTTCTTCCTGTACCCAAACTGCATCGATTGCATTTTTATATCGTTTGTAAACTGCTTCCATTTGCCCTAGTGGGGTCGGATACAATTGTTCTACACGTACCAACGCAACTTCGCCCTTCTGATTGGCCTTTTGCGTTTCCAGTAAATCGTAATAGATTTTTCCGCTACAAAAAACAACACGTTTTACGCTAGCAGGTTTTACATTTTCGTCGTCTATAACTTCTTTAAAGCCACCTTCTGTAAAATCTGTTAATTTACTTACGCAAAGCGGATGGCGTAATAAGCTTTTAGGAGTAAATACTACTAACGGCTTACGGAAATCACGTTTAAACTGACGGCGTAGGGCATGGAAAAAGTTAGCCGGTGTTGTACAATTGGTAACCTGCATATTATAATCGGCACAAAGCTCCATAAAACGCTCTATCCGTGCCGAGGAATGCTCTGGCCCTTGCCCCTCGTAACCATGTGGCAACAACATCACTAAACCATTTTCTCTTTGCCATTTTGTTTCTGCACTTGCAACATACTGATCTACAACAATTTGAGCTCCGTTAAAAAAATCTCCAAATTGTGCTTCCCAAATAGTTAATGCATTTGGATTAGCCATTGCATAACCATATTCGAACCCTAAAACTCCATATTCGGATAAATGTGAATTATAGATATCGAATTGCGCCTGCTGATCGGAAATTTTAGTTAACGGTGTATATTCTTCTTCTGAATCTTCGAGCGTTAGTACCGCATGACGATGGGAAAAAGTTCCTCTTTTTACATCTTGTCCACTTAAACGAACTCTTTTACCTTCGGCTAAGATAGTTCCATAGGCTAATTGTTCGCCCATAGCCCAATCGAATATATGAGTTGTGGTTGCCATTTTAAGGCGCTCGTCGAATAATTTTTCAATCTTTTTGAAAAATTTCTTATCCTTAGGCAGAGTAGAAATTCTTTTTGCTACTTCTAGCAAAGTTGTCTTTTTAACAGCAGTTTCGGGCGATTTTTCGAAGTCTTTAGCAGTAGCCAGGCGCATATCGGCCCAAGCTCCACCGAATTTCACATCGTGATAAGTCGAAGTAATTTCTTTAGCCTCGTTGAGGCGTTCTTGCAAAATACCTCTAAATTCCTTCTCCATTTCTTTAGCTAAACCAGCCTCTAATTGGCCGGTTTTAATTAATTGTGCGATATAAATATCACGTGGATTAGCATGTTTTTCTATTGCTTTATACAATAAAGGTTGTGTAAATTTCGGTTCATCTGCTTCATTGTGTCCAAACCTACGATAGCATAAGATATCGATAAATACATCGTTTTTATATTTCTGACGATACTCCATTGCTAGGTTAATCGCGTACACCAAAGCTTCAACATCATCGCCATTTACATGAAAAACTGGTGATAAAGTAACTTTTGCAATATCGGTACAATAGGTACTGGAACGAGCATCTTTATAATTGGTAGTAAAACCAATCTGATTATTAATAACCAGGTGTATAGTTCCACCGGTTTTATAGCCTTCCAAACCAGCCATCTGTATTACTTCGTATACAATACCCTGGCCCGCAACAGAGGCATCACCATGAATAAGTATGGGTGCAATTCGCGCGTCGTCGCCGCCGTATTTGAAATCTATTTTAGAGCGGGTCATCCCCTCGACCACTCCATTTACAGTTTCCAGGTGCGATGGGTTAGGACATAAACTTAAATGAACATTTTTGCCACCATTTGTAGTGACATCGGTCGAGTAACCCAAATGGTATTTAACGTCGCCACCAAATGGAGAATCGGCATTATAGCCTTTACCTTCAAATTCTGCAAAAATATCTTTATAAGTTTTTTGCATAATATTGGCCAACACATTTAAACGGCCACGGTGGGCCATTCCGATTACAAACTCTTCGATACCGAGCTCGGCACCTTTTTCGATTACCGAATCTAATGCTGGTATTACTGTTTCTGCACCCTCTAAAGAGAATCGTTTTTGGCCCAAAAACTTAGTGCCTAAAAAATTCTCAAAACTTACGGCCTGGTTTAATTTAGTTAGGATTCGTTTCTTTTCGTCGATAGATAAACTAGGCGTATTACGTGCAGTTTCCATCTTTGTTTCCAGCCAGCTTAGCAGCTCTGGTGTACGTAAGTATTTATATTCAACACCGATTGAACCACAATAAGTTTGCTCCAGGAAAGCGACAATATCCTTTAACTTAGCCGAACCAATGCCCAGTTCAACGCTCGAATTAAATACCGTCTCTAAATCAGCTTGAGCCAACCCAAAGTTCTCGATAGCTAGCGTTGGTAAATGTTTACGTCTTTCTCTAACCGGATTTGTTTTGGTAAATAAGTGTCCGCGCTGGCGGTATCCATTAATGAGGTTTAGTACGTTAATTTCTTTTAAAAAGTGCTCAGGAGCTTCTGTTGTTACATGTGCTGCACCAGATCCACGTCCAAAATCGAAGCCCTCGAAAAACTTCTGCCAGCCAAATTCGACAGAATTTCGGTCCTGGTTATAGCTCTGGTATAGGGATTCAATATATTCGGCATTTGCGCCATTAAGATAAGATAAGTTATCCATTGTTGATTGATTACGATAAGTATTGCAAAATTAGGATTTTACCTTAAGAAAAGGCAATAAACTTCAGAATTAAATAAAATAAAAAGCAATTTTAATTAAGATTTTCTACTAAGTATTAGATACACTATTAAACGCTTACTGTTTGGCGGTAAGTGCCTTTTGGATCGTAGATTTTGAGTAGCTTTTCAAAATTAAAGCTACAGCTTAAACGTTGGTCGTTACCCACTCCTGCAATATTTGCCCAGTTACCCCAATTACTCGCGGGGCAATAGTCTATTAGCTTTTCTTCCATATAAGCAGCACCCAACACCCAATTCACTTTAAGCTTATCGACCAGATAAACTGCAACCAATTGGCGCGAGTTATGGTTAATATAGCCAGTACTATTAAGCTCCTGCATAATCGAATCGACAAGAATATGGCCCGTACTAGCAGTTTGCCATAGTTTAAGGTTATTACTTTCGATTAATGGTAACGGTTGTATTTCCTGTTTAAAACCTTCCGGTCTAAAAAAAATGTTACCATATTTTTTAAACATAAAGCGAAAATAGTCGCGCCATAAAATACCTAATATGATTTGCCCGAAATAAGGCTTTAAGCCATAGCTGGCCTCGGCCTCTTTTAGTTTCCAGTAAACTTCGCGTGGCGATAAACAACCCATTGCCAACCATGCAGATAATTTAGAAAGGACTTCATTTCTTTTTACTGTTACATTGGTATAAGCCAAGCCTTCACCGGTATGTAAAAAATCGTCGAGATGTCTAAAAGCCGCTGCCTCTCCACCTGTAAAGAAAATGTCGTCAGTTATGTTAGTGTTTATTTCGCCCGGAAGTAATGTATTTAACACAGGGAGTTCTCCCCAATCGTCGGCAACAACAAAATCGATATGGATTGGGGTTAAAAAGCATGGTTTTACCGTTGCATCCCGCTCCGTTTTCTTCTTAAACAAGGTAAAAACATCGGGGATATCTTTTACCGGAAAAGGCAGGTCTTCTTTATTATAAAGTGTATGGCCAATAAAATGTTTCAGGTTTACCCTTTGTTTCCAAAGCAGGTCCTCTATATTTATAGAAATGGTTGTTTCTTCGCTTGCGACTTCCCGATGATGATAAACTTCTGTAATGGCATATTTATGTACCAAGTCTGGTAAAAAATCCTCTGGTTTTCCATTCACAATTAAAAGATCGCCTCCTAAGTCTTTAAAAGACAAACGCAATGCCTCGACGCTTTGTAACAAAAAACGCGTTCTGTTAACTCCCGTTTTTAAAGTATGATATTGGGTATGTTCAAACTGGCGGGGGTCGAAAAAATAAACAGGTAAAATACAATCTGATTTGGCAATTGCTTCGACTAACATTTCATTGTCGTGTAAGCGAAGATCGTTCCTAAACCAAACCAGTATCCTTTTGCTCATATCCGTAGCCTTTTTATAGACCTGCAATTTGCACAAATTCTAGCAATTACACGTTCTAACATTCTATTTTTTACACCCCGATAACAAAATGGAGTGGGTTAGGGGCTATAGATTGTGGGTTTGGATTATCAATCCTTTGCTTTATTCGCATCTCTCTTATGGTTAGTTTTTTATTTTCTAATTTTGAATATGATAACAAAGCATATTTTAATTACTGGTGCAACTGGTTTATTAGGCAGCACATTGATTCCAACCTTGCAAAAGGAAGGTCATACCGTTTCCATTTTAACCAGAAAACCAATCACAATTAAGGATGTTAAAGTATATTTATGGGATATTGACCTCCAAACAATCGATAATAATGCATTGCAGGGAGTCGATACCATTATCCATTTAGCTGGCGCTGGCATTGCCGATAAAAAATGGACTAATAAGCGTAAAAAAGAAATTATCGAAAGCCGGGTAAAATCTGCTCAGCTTTTGTACAAAACCATTCGGAAAACGAAAGCTCCGGTTACCAGTTTTATTTCTGCCGCTGCAGTCGGTTATTATGGTAATCGCAATGATGAATTTTTGTCGGAAACCTGCAAACCCGGGAAAGGCTTTTTAGCCGACTGTTGTGTTCGATGGGAAGCCGCGGCCGACGAAGGAAAGTTATTGGACATAAGGGTAGTTAAAATCAGAATTGGCCTGCTGTTAAGCGGTGCGGGCGGCGCATTAACTGCAATCGCTAAACCTATTAAATTTTTCGTGGGTGCTCCATTAGGCAATGGTAAGCAATGGATCCCCTGGATCCATATAACTGATGTTATAAATATATTTGCAAAGGCTGTAAACGACAAATCAATGGCAGGTGCTTATCATGCAACAGCTCCTGTTCCGGTAACCAATAAACTACTGGTAAAAAGGATTGCCTATCAATTAAACAGACCTATTTGGCCAATTCATGTTCCTGCGTTTATATTACGATTGTTGCTTGGAGAGTTAAGTACTTTAGTATTGATGAGCAATAATACGAATGCAAGTCAAATTTTAGCCACCGGTTATCAGTTCAGCTATCCTCATCTAGACGAAGCCTTAGAAGAAATATATGCCGGCATTTAATTAACTACTTCAACGATCTCGATATCAAAATCGAGAACTGAATTTGGCGGAATAGCGTCTCTTCCCAATGGCCCATAGCTTAAATCGGAAGGGGTAAATATCCGAAGTTTTGTGCCTTTAGTTAAGCCAATTAGTACTTTTCTCCACGACACTATCTGCTGGGCTAATACGGCTTCGTAAGTTGCGCCATCGGCTGTTTTATCAAAAACTGTCCCTGTTAAAAGTCTGCCTGTATATTTTACAGTAACTGTAGAAGAAGCTTCTATAGCAGTAGTACCTGTACCTGCCTGGCTTATATTATAATAAACTCTGGAAGGATGTTTAGTGGCAGTTAATCCTTTAGCTGTTAAAAAATCGGTAATTACTTTATCGTCTAACTCCCATTGGGTAGTTTGAGGATAAACAGAGATATCAGCTGTAACTACTTCATTACCCGGAATAGGTCCGCTTCCATTTTTACCAAATGCAAGGTAAGATGGCATAATTACACGTACTTTTCCACCTCTATTAATATGATAAAGAGCTATCCTGTAAGAGGTTGGTGTAATATAGCCCAAATAATTACCATCATTACTAAAGTCCTTTGGTGCATAATAAGTTGTTCCGGTTAGCGATTTAATTGTCGAATTATAAAAGATCGAATCTTTATTCAACAACGGACCGCCTGTACCTTGTTCTATTACCTGATAATAAAACCCACTTGGATCCTTTATTGCATTGATATTATTTTCTTGAATATAGGCTTGAATTTTTGCGTCGTCGATACTTTCGATGCTTTCGTATTCCTTTTTACAAGAATTAAAAAGTAAAAGGCTGCCCAATAATAAAAAAGTATATTTAGCTATGTTTTTGCTGGTTTGCATGTTATTGTGCATTAATTAATTCTATGGTAAAATCTAAAACAGAGTTTTCGGGTATTCCGACCGAGGCCTGGTTCATGTAACCTAGCGTAGAGGGGATAAGCAATCTAATTTTGCCGCCTTTTTGGATATGACGAAGACCAATTTGCCAGCCTTGTACAAGCTTGCCTAAGGTAAATTCTTTGGCCGACGAAGATTTATCGAATACCGATCCATTTAGTAACCTACCTTCGTAGTTAACAGTAACACGGGTAGCGGCGGTATAATTTATACTTCCAGATCCAGAAGCAATTACCTGGTAATATATCCCAGAATCCTCATCTTTAACGGCAGCAATACTATTTTTGGTAATAAAATCTTTTATTAATCCATCGTCTATAGCGAGTTGCTGTTCGGCATCGTAATTGTCTTTTTTACAAGACGAAAAAGCCCCGGCAATTAAAAAGAATACTAAAAATATCTTCGTTTTCAACATAATCGCACAAAAATAAGCTTTTATTGTTGATGGCGCAATATTTAACCAAATTTAACAATTTGCCTTTCGTTGTTCGTTGCTCGTTTAATTGGCTTAGCCGATCTAACTACTAACTAACCTAAAAACAATACTTATTAGCGGCAATAATTTGTTGTGCTACATCTTGTCGGGCTTGTTTTACGTTAAATGGTTCCATTTTAGTAAACCTGCGTAAGCCAGCCAGCATCATTCTTTGTTCGTCACCCTCTGCAAAAGCCCATAAAGCCTCTTTACCTGCTTTTTGCAGCCCATCTACAGCTTCCACAAAATAAATACGCATCATGGCTAACTGTCCGCTGCATGCTTCCTCGCCTCGTAAGTTTACCAGTTTTTCTGTGCGCAACATTGCCGATTCGGCTACATAAATATAACTTGCCATATCGGCAATATTCATTAAAATTTCCTGTTCTTTCGAAAGACTCATCATTAGCTTTTGCACGGCAGCACCAGCCACCATAAGTGTTGCCTTTTTAAGATTTTGGATAACTTTCTTTTCTGCCGCAAATAAAGTGGTGTCCTCTTCACCGAACTCGGGGATCGACAGCAGCTCTGCTGCTACAGCCGTTGCGGGAGTCATTAAATCCAGTTCGCCTTTCATGGCCCGCTTTAACATCATATCGACTGTTAAAAGCCGATTAATTTCGTTCGTCCCTTCAAAAATCCGGTTAATCCTGGCATCACGATAGGCTCTGTCCATAGGCGCATCGGCCGAAAATCCCATGCCGCCATAAATCTGTACGCCTTCGTCGGTTACATAATCAAGCACTTCAGAGCCCCAGACTTTTAATATGGCACATTCTACCGCAAATTGTTCGGTCGACTTTAATTTAGCTTTACTGGCATCCATTCCGCCGGCAACCAATGCTTCGTATGCATCGTCTATATTCTGTCCGGCTCTATAATTTGCCGATTCTACCGCATAAATTTTTGTAGCCATTTCGGCAATTTTATACCTTATAGCACCATATTTAGAGATAGGCCTTTCGAACTGAATTCTTTCATTTGCATAATTTACCGCTTGGCTTAATACTTCTTTCGAGCCTCCAATTGCAGCCGCAGCTAATTTAATCCGGCCAATATTTAAAATATTTACAGCAATCTTAAATCCATTTTCCCTATCAGAAAGCATATTCTCTACAGGCACCGGGCAATCGTTAAAAAACACCTGGCGGGTAGACGAGCCTTTAATACCCATTTTATGTTCCTCAGGGTTCATGGTAATACCACCAAACTCCTTTTCCACAATAAATGCAGTTAAGTTTTTATCGTCGTCTATTTTAGCAAAAACGATAAAAATATCGGCAAAGCCACCATTGGTAATCCACATTTTTTGACCGTTAATGAGGTAATGTTTCCCATCGGCGCTTAATTTCGCTTTTGTCCGGCCCGAATTGGCATCCGAACCCGAATTGGGCTCTGTTAGGCAATAAGAAGCCTTCCACTCGCCTGTACCTAATTTAGGAATATATTTTGCTTTTTGCGCTTCGTTACCATAATAAAGTATTGGCAAAGTACCAATCCCGGTATGGGCAGATAAGGCTACTGCAAAAGAATGCCCGGCACCACATACATCGGCCACCAACATAGAAGTATTGAAATTTTTGCCAAAGCCCCCAAATTCTTCGGGTATAGATACCCCTAAAATTCCAAGTTCGCCGGCTTTATCCATCAAAGCTGGCATTAAGCCTTCTTCCTGATTATCTATCCGGTCTAAAATTGGATTTATTTCTGCCGTTAAAAAATCGCGGCAGGTTTGTGCAATCATTTGCTGTTCTTCGTCAAATTCTTCTGGAATAAATACATCCTGATAAGTTGTTTCAGTGATTAAGAATTCCCCACCTTTGGTTGTTTTTTTCATTTTGCTCAATGTTTGGTAACGCGTATTGCTTACAGAGGCAATACCTTTACCGTTTAAATTATTAATTATTTACTTGTGGCCTACTAGCTGAATGGATTTTTTTGACGTTATACGCCTATTTCAAATCTTAGTAAACTTCAAAAATACCTGCAGCGCCTTGCCCCGACCCTACGCACATGGTTACCATCCCGTACTGTTCGCCCCTTCTTTTCAATTCGTTAAATAGTTGTACCGAAAGTTTAGCTCCTGTACAACCCAATGGATGTCCGAGCGCAATAGCGCCACCATTTACATTAAGCTTACTTTGATCCAGGCCCAGTGTTCTAATTACTGCTAACGATTGCGAAGCAAAGGCCTCATTTAGTTCAATTAAATTAATATCATCCAATTTTAGTCCTGCTTGTTTTAAGGCTTTCGGAATGGCCTCAATGGGCCCGATGCCCATAATGCGTGGAGGTACACCAGCCACACCATAGCTTATGAGCCTCGCAATAGGTGTTGCGCCCAATTCTTTCATTTTCTTTTCAGACACTACCAGTACAAAGGCAGCACCGTCTGATGTTTGAGAAGAATTACCAGCCGTAACACAGCCATTGGCAGCGAAAACAGGTTTTAACTTCGCTAATTTTTCTGGTGTAGTATCTGCCCGTGGCCCTTCGTCGGTATCGACTACATAAGAACGCATTTGCTTCTTCATGTTGGCATCCAAATAATTCTCATTTATCGTAATTGGTAAAACTCCAGCTTTTAAATGGCCATTTTTAATAGCGGCTATTGCTTTGCGATGGGAGTGATAAGAAAACTCGTCCTGATCCTCCCTACTTACCGCATATTCTTTCGCTACCGCCTCGGCAGTTAGGCCCATGCCCCAATACCAATCGGGATTAGTTTTAGCTACTTCGGGGTTAGGAACAACTTTCCAGCCACCGAAAGGCATACCAGACATTACTTCTACGCCACCAGCTACAATACAATCGGCCATGCCTGCCTTAATTTTAGCTACGGCGGTAGCAATGGTTTCCAGGCCCGATGCACAATAGCGGTTAATGGTTACCCCTGGAACCTTATCGGTATCGAGTGCCATTAAACTTATCATCCGCGCAACATTTAATCCCTGTTCTGCTTCTGGCGTGGCATTACCTACAATCACATCGTCTACTTGCTCCTTATCCAGGTTTGGAATTGAGGCAATCAGCGCTCTGATTACAGTAGCTGCTAGCTCGTCGGCCCTGGTAAAACGAAATACGCCTCTTGGGGCTTTTCCTACTGCTGTTCTTAATCCAGCTATGATGTATGCTTCCTGCATTTTATTTTGATTAAAGATAAAAGCGCAAGAATTTAACGCTTAAATCTGTTTTACATTAATATGCTACTTATTTGTTCGTTTGTCGCTGTTCGTTGTTTGAAAGACGATTTCTAAATTTTCTCTTTTTATTCCTTGCTTCGCTTAATTTCTCAACGGCTTCCCTTTGGTTACAATACTCTGTATCCGTTCCAAAGTTTTTCTTTCGCCACAGAGTGATAAAAATGCTTCTCTTTCCAGGTCCAATAAATATTGTTCTGTAACTTGTGTTGGTGCAGATAAATCGCCGCCACACATTACCCATCCAAGTTTTTCGGAAATCTTTTTATCGTGCTCGGAAATATAATTACCCGAAAACATGGTATTCGCTCCGGCATATACGATTCCTAGGCCTTGTTTACCCAACACCATAATATCTTTACGTGGAACTGGCTTGGTGTATCCGGCATCGGCCAGCTCGATTGCTTTAGCTTTGGCATCCGCTATTAAACGGCTCCGGTTCATGCTAATGGCATATTTATCCTTTTGCAAATAACCCAGCTCGAATGCTTCCACAGCAGAAGTAGAAACTTTAGCCATTCCGATAGTAAGGAAGCGGTCTTTCATCGTATTTTGCACAATCTGATCGGCCTTATACTCGTCTGATGCGCGCAAAGCAAACTCCTTGGTGCCACCACCACCTGGGATAACCCCTACGCCAAACTCGACCAGCCCCATATAAGTTTCGGCATTGAGTTGCACAAAATCGGCATGCAAGCTAAATTCGCAGCCTCCACCTAATGTTAGGTTATGCGGAGCAACAACCACCGGGATTGAAGAATAGCGGATTCGCATCGATGTATTTTGAAACAAGCGGACGGCCATATTCAGCTCTTCCCACTCTTGTTCTACTGCCATCATAAAAATCATCCCCACATTAGCTCCTGCAGAGAAGTTAGCGCCGTCGTTACCAATTACCACACCGCGGTAATCCTTTTCGGCCATATCGATCGCTTTGTTAATGGCAGTAAGGGTATCGCCACCAATGGTATTCATTTTCGAATGAAATTCGACATTGATAATACCATCGCCCAAATCGATAATCGAAGCGCCTCCATTTTTCCAAAGCACTTTATTAGCCCGCAGATTATCGAGCATAATAAAATGAGCTGTACCCGGAATAGCTTTATAACTTTTGCTAGGGATATCGTAATATTTTTTAACGCCATCCTCTACTTTATAAAACGAAGTATGCCCGGCCGCCAGCATTTCGGTTACCCAGGCTGCAGCGCTATGTGCATAAGCCTTCATTCCATCGAGCGAATCCGAAATACCTATGGCATCCCAGACTTCAAAAGGCCCTAAATCCCAACCAAAACCTGCACGCATAGCATCGTCGATACGATATAACTCGTCTGCTATTTCCGGAATGCGGTCGGATACATATTCGAACAAGCCAAAAAATGAAGCCCGGAATAATTCGCCGGCTTTATCTTTACCGGCAACAAATACTTTCATCCGGTCTTTTACATTTTCTATTGTTTTCGTTAAATCGAGGGTTGCAGATTTAACTTTTTGCTGTGGACGATAGTCGAGGGTTTTTAAATCGAGTGCTAAAATTTCTGTTTTACCATCGGCTGATTTCGTCTTTTTATAGAAGCCCTGTTTGGTTTTATCGCCCAACCAGTTATTAGCCTCCATTTTTTGTACATAAGCCGGAAGCTGAAATAAATCGTGTGCTTTATCGTCGGGGCAATTATCGTACAAACCTTTCGACACTTTAATCATTGTATCCAGACCTACAACATCGGTGGTGCGGAAAGTAGCCGATTTTGGCCGACCTAAAGCCGGGCCAGTAAATTTATCGATTTCTTCGACAGTCAAATCCATTTTCTCGACCAGGTGTAATAAAGCCATAATCGAATAAACGCCAACTCTATTGGCAATAAATGCAGGGGTATCTTTACACAAGACTGTTGTTTTGCCTAAAAATTTATCACCATAATGCATTAAAAAATCAACAATTTCTGGTCGGGTGTGTGCTGTCGGAATAATTTCCAGTAAACGCAGATAGCGTGGTGGATTAAAAAAATGCGTACCGCAGAAGTTCGCTTTAAAATCGGCTGTTCTGCCTTCGGCCATCAGGTGAATAGGAATACCCGAAGTATTGGAAGTAATTAACGTTCCGGGTTTACGGAATTGTTCGACCTGTTCGAATACTTTTTGTTTAATACCCAGGTTTTCGATGACCACTTCGATAATCCAATCGTAATTGGCAATTTTGGGCATATCATCTTCAAAATTTCCCGTACTTATTTTGGTTAATACTTTTTGAGAATAGATTGGTGATGGATTAGTTTTAACAGCAGTTTGTAATGCGGTATTTACAATCCGGTTTTTTACCGTCGGATGTGATAAATCCAGGCCTTTCGCCTGCTCCTCCGCACTTAATTCTTTAGGTGTAATATCCAATAGCAAGACTTCGACTCCAATATTAGCAAAATGACAAGCAATACGCGAGCCCATAATACCGGATCCTAAAACGGCTATTTTATTTATTCTTTTGTTCATCATGATCTTTGATTTGGGCATAAGCCAGGGTTAATTGGTTCACTTTAGCTAAAGTTGCAATGAGTTGCTCTTTCTCTTTAACGCTTAACTTACCATTTAAATATTCGTTAAAAGAGATGACCACATTTCTGGCCAGCTTTCGTTTTTCGACCCCGAAAGGGGTTAAAAAAACTTTGACAGAGCGTTTATCACCACTCGAAATTTCGCGGTATATTAATCCTAATTCTTCCATGTTATTTAACATCCGTGATAAGCTGGTGGCTTTTACACCAAGCAGAGCCGCTAATGCCGAAACGGCTGTACCTTCGGCTTCAATGTTAATTAAGACATAGCCAATAGCCTGGGTAATCCCAAAGCCCGAAGCAATCTGATTGTAAGTGTTAGAGACATTTTGCCAAACCACTTTTAAAAAATAATCTACTGTTTCTTGCTGTTTCATTAATACTATGCTTGCATAACAAATTTAATGGATTAAAATTTAAGATGCAAGAAGAATTTGAAAATAAAACACCGCACAGATTTAGCGCAACCGGGAGGGTCTTTTATTTAATTTCGCCGGCGAATTTCCATTGTGTTTTAAAGTTTTCTGGCAAAACTTGCTTAGTTAAAATTGCTCTTACCATTTCTACAGGCATGTTATTTTCCTTTAAAATCCGGTCGTGGAATTGAATATTGCTCATTTTACCGCTAACCACCAGCTCTTTATGCAATGCTCTAAACTGCAATCCGCCAAGCATATACCCAATTTGGTAAAGCGGCCCATAGCCGCCGGTAAACGACCGGCGTACTTCGGCTTCGGCATTGGCTCTTTCGAAGCCTACGCGTTCTACTAAAAAATCGATGCATTGCTTCGGAGTCCATTTACCTAAATGATAGTTCATGGAGAAAATAATACGGGCACAACGGTGCATACGCCAAAACAGCATCCCAATTTTATCTTCGGGAGTTTTTGCAAAATTCTTATCCCAAAGCAGCATTTCCCAATATAAAGACCAGCCCTCTGTCCAGAATGGAGTACCAAAACCACGGCGATAAGGTTTATACCGGCTTTGCATATAGTATTGTAAATTATGCCCAGGTATGAGCTCATGAAAAACAACGGCCCTCGAGAAATGGCGATTATTCCCTCTTAAAGTCATCATTTTAGACTCTTCGCTCATGTCGTTTGTTGGGTAGGCAATTAACACCGACTCCCCTCCCAAAAAGAAAGGAGCAAATTGTTGTTCTTGTGCGCTTAACATCCGCATGCGCCAGCCTTCTTTTGCCATCGCGGGAATGGTAATCAGTTTATTTTGCTCTACAAAATTGATCGCTTCATTAGCTAATTCGTAAACCAGTTCGGGCTGCTTACCTAATTCGGGATAATCGGTTTTCACTTTTTCGAGTGCTGCTTTCCAATTGTTGCCAAAGCCCATCTCCTTACTTGCTTTCAGCATTTCGGCATCACACCAGGCAAATTCTCTCCGGGCTATCGCCTCGATCTGCTCGGGTGTATAGGCGATCATTTCGTCTTGAAGCAAGGCTAAAAATGCTGTTCTTCCAATAGGGTTACCTAAAATGCCGCTACCATCGTCTTTTGCATTGGATAATTTTGCAGTTTTACCCAATTCGAGTGCATAATCTTTTAAGGCGCTAACTACCTCTGGATAAATAGCCTTGGTTGCTTTCGTAAATTGGGGATCGTAACCATCGTAAAATTTATACGCTTCGATAAACACAGTCATATATTGGTTTATAGTTTGCTGTGTCCAGTTAGCTTGTGCTGGGGTAATCGATAATTGCTGGGAACGAACCGCTTTAATCGTATTGTCGATATTATCTTTCAACTTTCCAAAAGCTGCAGCGATAACCTCGCCATCCTGTTGTTTTCCAATTCTTCTTTTTCCCTCAAAATCGATCAATGTTGCCGAAAACGGAATGGCAAATTTTGTGGTTTTAAACTCGGTATAGTTTTGTTGCAGCATTCTTGTATCTGCATTAATATCGCGTCTGAGTAAGACATAATCCACTCTTTCATTTACCGTAAGTTTGGTAAAAGGAACCGTCTTTAATCTGCTTAACCAAGCTGCATAAAAATGTTCCATCCTGCTAAAATATTCTTCAGAACGTTTTAAGACATACTTTCTGTTCAGCATTGTCTCGTCGGCCCGATACTGATTAATGAGGGGGCTTATCGCGCTTGCTTCGTTTGATGGAAGCATTTGAGACTGCGCTTTCGTTCGTACGGACTGGAAAGCAGCTGTTATAAATAAGAGTATTAATAGAAGTTTACGCATTGCAGGTTTTGTTTAAATAGCACACTTTACCATCCTACAGCTTTATCGTCGCCACGTGGATCTGCTCCACCTTGATAATAACCCCATTTGGTTTTTAAGATCGCGTCGACCCTACCTATCGCACCACGCGGCACGATTTTATATCCTTTTGCTTTTAATTTCTCGATCGTTAAACTATCCAAAGCTTTAGGTTCGATATCTACCTGATCTGGCAGCCACTGATGATGGAATTTCTTAGCATTCACAGCAGCCTGCATGGATAGATCGAAATCGACCACATTTAAAATCGTCTGAAAAACAGAGGTAATAATCGTCGAGCCTCCTGGTGTGCCTACTACCATAAACAAGTCGCCATTTTTAGCTAAAATGGCTGGAGTCATCGAGCTTAGCATCCGTTTGTGTGGAGCAATTGCATTGGCTTCGCCACCCACCAGGCCATACATATTTGGTGCTCCGGGTTTTACCGAAAAATCGTCCATTTCGTTATTCAATAAAAAGCCTGCACCTTTTACCACTACTCCCGATCCGTAAGAACCATTTAAAGTTGTAGTAATAGCAACCGCATTCCCTTCCCGGTCTACAATGGAGAAATGCGTTGTTTCTTCGTGTTCTGCAGGCGCAATTTCGCCCGCTTTAATGTCGGCGCTGGTACTTGCTTTTTGCCAATCGAAAGTGCTCATCCTGTTTCTAATGTAAGCGTCTTCGATTAACTTTTGCTGTGGTACCGGATAAAAATCTGGATCGCCCAAATGTGCTGCTCTGTCTGCGTAAACCCTACGTTCGGCTTCGACCATAAGCTGAACGGTAGAATCGGCATTGAAACCCCATCTTTTTAAGGGAAAAGGTTCGACAGATTTTAATAACTGGATAAGTGCAATTCCTCCGCTCGATGGAGGTGGCATCGTTACAATATCATAACCTCTATAGGTTCCGGTTACCGGTTTACGCCATATCGCTTTATAAGCTGCAAGATCCTGTTTGGTAATGATCCCATTGCCTCTTTGCATTTCTGCTACAATAGAGTCGGCTACAGCACCCTCATAAAATCCTTTCCGGCCTTGTTCTTGTATCAGTTTAAGCGTTTTTCCCAATTCTCGCTGAACTAATATATCGCCTTCTACCCATTTCGTTTCTTTTAACAATGCAGTACCTAGTGGATTCGATCGCTTAAGCCTTGCTTTTAAGCCATTGAGCTCGTTTGCCTGTCTTCCAGTTATTTTGAAACCTTCGGTCGCAAGGCTTACTGCCGGCGCCAGAAGAACTTCCCATTTTAGTTTACCATATTTCTGGTGAGCTTCGGCCATCCCTGCCACAGAACCGGGTACTCCCGAAGCTAATTGTCCATAAAGACTTTTTTCGACAATTGGATTTCCAGCAGCATCCAAATACATATCTCTTCCCGCACCTGATGCAGCCTTTTCTCTAAAATCGAGCGTGTTAGCCTCCCCTTTGGCCGAACGGTATACCATAAAACCTCCGCCGCCTATATTCCCTGCATTAGGATGCACTACCGCCAAGGCAAATTGCACAGCTACTGCGGCATCTACGGCATTTCCGCCTTTTTTAAGAATGTCTATCCCAACCTCAGAAGCTATACCATTAGCCGAAACTACCATACCGTTTCTATATTCGCCACTATTATTTTTACCTAAGTGGCCACCAACACAACTCAACAATATACTGGCCAGGAATAAGCCACCTACTAAACACTTTGATTTCAATTTATTCTTTATAATTTTCTGCATCTTTATATATTTTTTCTATAGTATCTTTATTTTTTTCGAGTATGATTTTGCGTTTAAAGCTTAGTTTAGGCGTAAGTTCGCCGCCTTCTATACTAAATTCTTTTGCCAGTAAAACAAAGCGTTTAACCTGTTCCCATTTCCCGAATTCTGCGCCAAGTGTGGCAATTATTCTTTCGTATTTATCGAGCACCTGCTTATTGGTAATCATTTCTTCGTTAGTGGTATAGGGGATATTTTTTTTAGCGCACCAGCTTTTTAAAGCACCAAAAGCGGGCACAATTAGGGCAGCCGGGAATTTTCGGTTTTCGCCCAAAACCATAATCTGCTCTATTAATGGCGATTCTTTATATTTATTTTCGAGCATTTGGGGAGCAACATATTTTCCGCCTGTTGTTTTAAAAATTTCTTTTTTCCGATCGGTAATCTTTAGGAATTTACCGGCCACCATTTCGCCAATATCTCCGGTATGGAACCACCCTTCGTTGTCTATCGTTTCGGCAGTAAGATCTTCTCTTAAATAATAGCCCTTCATAATATGATGACCGCGGGTTAAAATCTCCCCATCTTCGGCAATCTTAACTTCTACCCCCTCAATTACCGGACCGACAGTACCAAACATGGTAGCTCCAAAATGATTAACGGTAATAACAGGTGAAGTTTCTGTAAGGCCATAACCTTCGAAAACCGGCATGCCGGCAGCCCAAAAAACCCGTGCCAAACGTGGATTGAGGGCAGCACCTCCAGAAACGATAACGACAATCTTACCACCCAACGCTTCCTGCCATTTTTTAAATACCAGTTTACGTGCAATACGGAGTTTAAAATTATACCACCAGCCTTTCTTAAAATCATATTTTTCGGCCAGTGCCATCGACCAAAAGAAAATAGCTCTTTTTATCCCCTTTAAATCTTTCCCTTTTTCCATAATCTTATCGTACACCTTTTCTAACAAACGGGGTACCGTAGAGAAAGAATTTGGTTTTACCTCTTGTATGTCGGCAACAATGGTATCCATACTTTCGGCATAGTAAACCGAAACGCCTTCATAGGCATAGAGATAGGAAATCATCCGCTCAAAAATATGCGACAATGGCAAAAAACTGAGCCCAACTTTTACTGCTTTAGGAAAAATAATCGCGGACTTTTCGAAATTCTGTACCAAATTATCGTGCGTTAACATTACCCCTTTAGGTGTACCAGTCGTACCAGAAGTATAAATTAATGTTAAAATATCGTCGGGACCAACTGCCTGGCGATAAATTTCTAAATCTACTGTTGTCGATTTACCTATTGCTATCAGGTCTTCCCAATAATTTGCGCCTTCAACCTTGTTAAAAGTATAAAGTAATACAGGGTGCTCCAGAGTCTTATTAACTTCAGTTAATTTTTGATAAAGCGTATTGTCTTCTACAAAAACAATAGAAATCTCTGCATTTTCGATAATAAATTTGAGATCGTGCGCAGGTAAAGTAGGGTATAGTGGAATTTGATAAGCGCCCAATTGCATAATTGCATAGTCGCAAATATTCCATTCTGGCCGGTTATGAGCCATAATTGCTACTCTCGACCCTTTGCCCACGCCAAGCGTAGTTAAGCCATTACTTACCCAATCTGTTAGTTCGCAAAATTCTTGTGTGCTATATTTTTTCCATTGTCCATTTACTTTACCACTAATAAATTCCGGTTGCGGGAATTTTTCTAGATTGTACTTTAAAAGATCAAATACTCTGGTTATAGTCGTAGGCATGCAATAGCTATTTAATTTGGCTGGGTCTTATACAACATTATAATTTAAGGGTTAATGTCGTTTCTCAAATCTAGTAAATTATCTGTTGGAATAAAAGCGTCTTTTCGAGCCGGGGTTTGGAAGGTGGAGAGATTGTAAGTTAACCAAAAAGATGAACCAATTAAATAACGAAAAACGTATAACTTAAAACTAATACGCTGCCTTATAATTAATATGGATAGGATAAGTAGTTAGCTTACCCGCTTTAACTTCAAATGCAGCAATATTACCATCGCCATCGAAAAGATTAGCAAACAGTCTACCATCTGCTTCCTCGGTAAAAGCAGAGTAATAGCCGGGTTCGAGTTTACATTGAAAATAACCCTCTTTATTGGTTTTAACTTTAGCAACTAGTTTGGTTTCAATTTTTGAAAATAAGGGTGGTTGTCCAACAGCTTCCTTCAATTTGGTGCGCATATAAATATAAACCGTCCGCTGAACTGGCCTACTCCCATTTTGTTGGGGTTTATCTGGCGAAGGCATTTGGTTTCCCTGCGACCAAAGTGCCTGACCAAAAACTCCTTGCTTTATGGTGCTGTAACCCTGTTGTATACTGGAACAAAAACTCAAGGAAAGACTAAGCATTGCAAACAAAAATATTGTCGTATATTTCATGAGAATATGGCTTATGGTTAAAAACGGTTACCTAAGTATAGGCTTCTCCCTACTTATTGCGCTATTTTTAATAGGGCCCGTTAATAGTTATGCTCAAATTTTTAACAAGGGAACCAATATAGCTTTTTTGCAACAAAATGCACAGGTATTACAGCAAAAAACAATAGATAACCGTCAAAAGGCTTTTGCCATAGCTAAAGAAAAGGGTTGGGAAACGCTTAAAGTAACCAAAAGTGGGGCAATTATGGCTTTACAGGAGATTAACGACTTAGGGTTACCTGTTTACTACATTACCTACAACAACAGCACCGCTGCAGCGACTACTCATACCAATAGCCTATATACCGGGGGTAATCTGGGTTTAAATTTAAGTGGAAGTTCTATTCCTAACGACAAGGTTGCCATTTGGGATGGTGGTGCCATTTTAACTACGCATACCGAATTTGCAGGTAACAGAATCAAGATAAAAGATAATACTGCCACTTTATCTACACATGCTACCCACGTTGCAGGCACAATGATTGCCGCAGGTATTTACCCTGCAGCAAAAGGGATGGCTTTTGGTTTGCCTCAGCTCTTGGCATTTGATTTTAATAACGACAGAGCAGAAATGTCGGCCAATGCCACGACTTTATTAATTTCCAATCATTCTTATGGGTCGATCGCGGGCTGGCAATACAATGAAGATGTAAGTCCGGCGCGGTGGGAATTCTGGGGAACAGCTACAGCGAACGAGGATTTTAATTTTGGTTATTACAATTCTGCAGCACGGGATTGGGATTTAATCTGTTATAATGCACCTTATTATTTACCGGTAAAATCGGCTGGCAATAGTCGTAACGAAAATGGCCCGGCGATTGGCGAACCTTATTATCGATATA
Organism: Bacteroidota bacterium; assembly: GCA_040388055.1. Taxonomy (GTDB): domain Bacteria; phylum Bacteroidota; class Bacteroidia; order Sphingobacteriales; family Sphingobacteriaceae; genus Pedobacter. The sequence goes on along the minus strand of JAZKCO010000001.1, from coordinate 232,192 downwards.
ACACATCGGGCGTAATGGCGAATGCCGGAAATCGACCAGCAGGTATAAGCAGTAATAATGGTTATGATATTATTTCGACTAATGGTACTGCTAAAAATATACTAACAGTTGGTGCGATTAACCCCTTACCCTTTGGTACAACAACCCCGGGTAGCATTCAGATTTCGACCTTCAGCAGTTGGGGGCCAACAGACGATGGGCGGATAAAACCAGATCTTGTAGGCGATGGGGTTGGTTTAACTTCTACCAGCGACGCAAATAATACAGCCTATACTATTCTTTCGGGTACATCGATGTCGGCTCCAAATGTAAGTGGCACTTTAGTTTTATTGCAGGAATTATATAGCCAGAAAAATGCTAATGCTTATATGCGTTCGGCTACTTTAAAAGCCTTGGTGCTAGGTACGGCTACCGAAGCGGGGGCTAACCCAGGGCCCGATTATGTTTTTGGGTGGGGTTTACTCAATGCCGAAGCAGCAGCAAAAGCCATTTTAACTAAAGGCACAAAAAGTATCATTACCGAAAATAACCTTAGCAATGGATCGACGCAAACCCTAGATATAATAGCTTCGGGTAATGGGCCGCTAATTGCCACCATTTGCTGGACAGATCCCGAAGCTACTCCGGTTGCTACTACAGCTGCTTTAAATAATACCAGTCTTCGCTTAATTAACGATCTGGATATAAGAATAAGTGATGGAGTTAATACCTACACCCCATGGGTGCTCGATCCGGCCAACCCTAGTGCTGCCGCTACCACCGGCGATAATTTTAGAGATAATATTGAACAAATTTATTTGGCAAATGCAATACCTGGCAAAAACTATACCCTAACCATTACACATAAAGGTACGCTTGCTCGTGGGCCACAGGCATTCTCGCTAGTGGTAACAGGCATTGGTGGGACTAGCTATTGTGCTTCTGCTCCCAGTAATAATGCTGATTCGAAAATCATCAATTTCAAATTAGCTAATATCGATAACCATTCGACAGTAAACTGCCCGGGTTATTCAAATTTTACTGGGCAAACCATTAACCTCGAAAAAGGGAAGACTTATCCTTTCAGTTTAACATTGGGTACCTGCGGAGGAAACTTCGATAAAATTGCCAAGGTATTTGTAGATTGGAACGGGGATGGAGACTTTAACGATGCCAGCGAACTTGTCGCTACAAGTAATATAGTGCAGGGCACCGAAATTTTTACCAGCAGCATTACTGTTCCTGATATTGTTAACATTAATGATTTTTCTTTATTAAGAGTCGTTTTAACCGAAACCAGTACTCCCTCCAATGTATTAGCCTGCGGAACCTATGCCAAAGGGGAAACACAGGATTATAGGGTTAGCTTCTTAAATCCATCTGTAGATGTTTCATTAAATGCAATCGTTAACAACGCAGGTGCAATCTGTGCAAATCCCAGCCAAAAGGTTACTGTAAGGTTAAAGAATTTAGGCACCCAAAATATCGCAAATATCCCTGTTGTCGTTAGCATAATGGAGGGTGCAACGATTATTGCCACTTTAAATGCAACATATACAGGCACTATAGCTTTTTTAAACGAGGTCGATTTTACACTTCCTTCAGGTTTTAATGCCGATGCAGGGAAAACTTATACCATTTTAGCTCAAACCAATCTAACTGGCGATTTAAACTCTTCAAATAATCAATTAAGCAGTACCATCCAAACCAGTATTGCTCCGGCTGCCATTACGGGAGCCGCCTATTTTTGCAATCTTATTAATGCCTATAGTCTAAATACCGATGCCATTGCAAATTCGACTGTTTTCTGGTATAAAAATAACAATGATGTTAATCCTATTGCATTTGGAAATGTAACCACCACCGATATTGCGCCAAATGCAAACAATTCGTACTATCTAGGAGTTAATGATTTTAAGGCAGAAGTAGGCCCTAAAAGTAAAGGTGATATTGGCGATGGTGGCTACAATCAGTTTACGCCAGGCATCTCCATTAATACGCTTGTTCCAATTACACTCGAAAGCGCCAAACTTTATATTGGCAATTCTGGTCAGATTAGGTTTACAGCAATTAATAGTTCAGGCATTGCAGTTTCGTCTGTTTTATTAAATGTTACGGCAACTAAAACCTTCCCCGAAGCCGATGCATCGGCCAACGATCTGGCCGATAATGGCCAGGTATATGCGCTCAATTTAACATTACCTAATGCTGGGAATTATACCATTAATATAGAATATTTAAATGGAGCCACCATTTTTAGAAATAATGTAAGCAATACTTCTTACCCCTACCAAAGCGCCTCGAATCTATTTAGTATTACAGGCAATACAGCAACGCTCGACAATAATATTAATTATTACAAGACTTACTATTATTATTTTTACGATCTAAAAGTAAAATCGGCGGGTTGTTTAGGGGGCGCAAGGTTACCTGTGCCATTAAATATCCCGGTAATTACACAAACGGGCACCTCACTTTCTTCAAACTTTACTGCGTATAATCAGTGGTATTTAAATGGAGAGCTTATTGTGGGTGCAACCAGTAAAGATTTTACGCCGACTAGAAATGGCAAATATATGTTCGAGGTAACAGCACCGAATAGTTGCGCTATGCGATCGGCCGAACTTAGTGTAACCACTATTAAAGACCCATCGAGCAAGAATGCTATTAATTTAAAAGCCTATCCGGTTCCAACCAATGCAGAGCTGAATATTTATTTTGAAATTTCGCAAAAGGATAAGGTTACCGTCCAGATTAGTAATTTGCTGGGTCAGGTAGTATTTATAGACGAGAAGTTAAATTTTAGTGGGATTTATACCCGTAAAGTAAACCTCAATTCGTTTGCCCGTGGTATTTATGTATTAAGTGTAAAAGTTGGCGCAAGGATCTATACTGTAAAAATTAGCCTGATAACATAAATATCAGTCGTTTTTGTCGACTGACTTATAGCCCGCCAAAATCCAGTTCTGCTGCTTATCTTTTTCGTAGACAACATTAAAATTTGAAGCCGGTGGAATAGTAAAATTGAAGCTAAGCGTTTTTTCTTCCGGGTTTTTTGGAATAAAATGGTGCACAATTGCATTCGCTGTAGCTTCAATCTGCTCTTTAGTAGGTTTTTTCATTTAATTTTACTTTACCGGCAATTCTGCAAATTCACTTTCATTACCCGTTCTGTCTACTGCAGTTACGGCAATCGCCTGTAAAGTATTAATATCTTTCCCATTTGGAGAAGTAGCGGCTGCCAAAACCTCCAAACTATGGTCTTTCCTATTCATAATTTTATAAGACCATTTATTACCATATTTAAAATAAACCACCCACCTAAAAACATCTGCAGTTTCCGGATGATCCCATCGAATTTCGAAAAATTGTGCTTTAGGGGTAAAGGAAGCTGTTGGCTTTTCTGGTTTTTTATGGTCGAGCCATAAACTTGGTGGCACTACAGCCTGGTTTTTATAAGGGCCTTCAACTAATCCTTTCCTTAATTTCTCGTGTTTAACCAACGCCGCAATACTCCAATGTACCGCGCCGTTACTTTTAGGGGTAATACCCCTGGTAATCATAATCTGGTTAATTACTTCATCGACATTTTTTTCGTCGCCACCCAGACCTACACTCATTCCCGGCCACAAATGTCTGTTTTTCGTATTTTCGGACTGCCACCAGCCTAGCAATACCGGGAAGCTATGCGGGTAATCGTTTACTTTCCAATACAATTGGGGTGTAAAATAATCGATCCAGCCTTTATTTAACCATAATTTGGCATCGGCATAGAGTTTTTCGTACTGATCGTAACCTTCGATAGATTCTGGGTAACCCGGTCTCCAAATACCGAAGGGGCTTAGACCGAATTTAACGTATTTCTTTTCTGCTTTTATCTCCTTGTAAACCCGTTCTATAAACTTATTTACACTTTCCCGGCGCCAATCTGATCTCGATAACTTCCCACCACTTTGCTGATAAGCAGCCCAGCTTACATCGTCTGGAAAATCGGCTCCACCATTATACGAATCGTAGGGATAAAAATAATCGTCGAAATGTACCCCATCGATGTCGTAACGTTTAACGATATCTTTAACTACTGCCGCCGATAAATCCTGTACGCCCTTTAGCGAAGGGTCCATCCAATATTGTCCGTCTTTTAATTTAACAACCAGCTCTGGCTTTAATTTAACGATAGAATTTGCGCTTACTTCACCACCACTTAAATGATGTGCCCGATAAGGGTTTAGCCAAACATGGAGTTCTAAACCCCGATCGTGTGCCGCTTCTACCCAAAATTCGAGTGGATCGTAGTAGGGTTCGGGGGCTTTACCTTGGGTACCCGACAAGAAATACGACCAGGGTTCGATATCGCTTTTATACAAAGCATCGGCCTGCGGCCGGATCTGTAAAATAGCAGCATTAAAGTTTAACGACTGCAACAGGTCTAATAAAACAATGGCTTCTTTTTGTTGCTCTGCTACGCTTAGACCTGGCTTACTTGGCCAGTTAATATTAGCAACTGAAGCAATCCATGCCGCTCTAAATTCTTGCATCGCCTTTGGTGGGTAGGCTTTTTGCCCAAAGGAAAGCTGTGTTAATGAAAGAATAAATAGGGCAATAAAGAATAGTTTTTTAAACATCATATCACGGGTTGAAGATAAAGGGTTAAAATTTTTTCGTGTATCGTCTGGCGTTTCCGCCTGTCGGTTAACGTTCTACGGCTAATTAATCCCGCCTTTTCGGTTCGATTTTACGGGTACCGGCCAGGTACTAGGCATTCCGGTACGTTGGTTTACAGGTAAATCTGCTTTTTCTACCGAAGCTCTTTCCGGATCTTCACAGGCCATATACACCATTATTGCCGCTAAAATTACATTACTTCTAATCTCGTCGAAAACCAATTTATCGTAAGTATCTCGATTAGTATGCCAGGTGTAACTAAAATAATCCCAACTTGTAGAGCCTAAAGAAAAACCCGGAGCACCCACAGCAACAAAAGAAGCATTATCGGAGCCTCCACCACTTGGCATGCCTGGAAAACTGGTTTTAATCTGGTTTTTAATCGTATCAGGTACTGCTGCCAACCATCTGGTTAAATAATCCTTTGCCTTTGCAAAACCCTGGCCCGATAAGTTAACAACTCTGCCTGTCCCATTATCCTGGTTAAATAAAGCTTGTAAGTTATTAACAATTTCGGGATGGTCTTCTGCAAAAGCCCGCGAGCCATTTAAGCCTTGCTCTTCACTACTCCAATGTCCTACTAAAATTGTCCTTTTTGGATTTGGATAAAATTTCTTCAACACCCGTAGGGCTTCCATCATCATAATGGTACCCGAACCATTATCGGTTGCGCCGCTCGAAGCATCCCACGAATCGAAATGAGCCGATAGCATTACATATTCATTCGGTTTTTCTTTTCCTTTAATTTCTGCAATGGTATTAAAAGTCGGCACTATCCCTAATTCTTTCGATTCGGATTGGATTTTAAGCATTGGTTTCGAACCATATTGTGCCAAACGGAAAACTAAACCATAATCTTCGAGCGATAAATCGACCGTAGGGATTTTTGTGGTATTGGCCCCAAAAACTTTATCAACGCCCCAACCTGCCGACCAATTATTAATGATAATACCTGCTGCACCGGCTTTCTCTATGGCTAGAGCTAGGTTTTTTGCATTTAAGCCGGTTTTCGTCAGCCTTTCTTTCCAGGCTTTTGCGGCCTCTTCCTTTTCTTTCTTATATTTAGCATACAAGTCCTTCGTTGCAAAATCTTCCCAGTTTTTATCCGGGCGGCCTGAAATCTGGTTTTGTGAAATGAGCACTAGCTTGCCTTTAACATTTGGCAACCATTGTTGAAATGCCATCGAATCGGCAACTTCTGGCAGAATAATAGCTTCGGCATTAATGGCCTTGCCATTGGTTGATGGGCTCCAAGCTAATTGTGTTCCTTCTAGGGTCCTTAACCGTGGGCTAATTAAATCGATATGGGTAACTCCACGTTCCCAGCCACGCCATTCGCCCCATTTTTCATTCTTTGCCGAAATCCCCCAATCTGCATATTTTTTAACGGCCCAATCCTGACCTTGCTTCAATTGTGGGGTACCCACTAAGCGCGGGCCGATTTGGTCCATCAATTCGTGCGCTAACTTTTCGAGTTGCGAATTATTATTTACCTCTTTTACAATCTTATCGATAATAGCATCTTTACTTTGGGCATAGGTTAGACTGCCGCAAAACATTAAGGCTACAAAAAACAATTTAACAACATTAACTGGTTTAGTCTTCATGATAAGTTTAATTTAGTTTCGATCGAAAGATAGAACTTTGTATCTATTTTGGCAAGAAAAAGCCAATGTCTAGAGAATTTGTTACATGGGTAAAGTTCGAGAAAAGTAGTAAATCAAAGCTATTACTTATAATAATTAGCCGTTTTATTACTTTTCAGACTATAAAGCGCAATGCGATTCTTTTTAGAGTATTTTTACTTAGACTCGAATACCCACATTAAGTATGAAATTACCTTTCCTACTCTTTATTGTATTAGCTTCTTTTACCAGCTCGTATACGGCTCAAAAAAAATTACACCTTTTAAACGGATCCCCACACCATTGTAAAAGCAATACCATATCAAAAACAACAGCACAAAGTATTGCGAATAAAGATATTCCAATGAAAAAAATCATAATACTTAGCTGTATTATTAATTATTTATAACTTTCCCCTGCATCTTTTGAACAAGAAATAAATTCTCAAAATTATAAATATACCCTGAAACTAAAAAATTTGAAGACCCGTGGAAAATTAAAACAGATCATATTGTTCTAACGCTGACTCTTAAAAATTACGAAAAATTTTATATTGAAAGCATTTCATCTTATGCTGGTGTTATACAGAGGGTTATACCTTACAAAAAAAGGCCAAAAATTCTAATCTATCCTATTTCTATTAGAGCAATATTCAGATTTAGTAATGCCAATTTTTCCAAAACGGAATGGGCCGGCTATTTGCCCTACCATTCGCATATCAGGCTTCTTCTGGCACTGTTCTTTCCACTTCAGCCTATAATTAGGCTTTACTCAGACTTTTATTAGACTTAGGGTCTAACAGACTCTAACCATACTCTGACCAAACTCTAACAATAGTCTAATAATTATTAGGACTGAACAAGTCAAATATTAGCGTTCACTATCGCTTTTGATTAATGATATTGCTGCTAAACCTGGCACTATGCCCTGCGCATTACGCCAATTTGTTTACCATCCCAATTAGGAAATAAAACTTTATCGTTATTAATGCCAAGATGTCTGTCGGCGACTTCGCTAAACACGCTTCTAAAATCGGTAGTTACTGCTAAATCCCGGCCATCTTCCAGATTTTCTTTAGCTAAAGGGTTAACCAGGCCATGTACCAGACCACCATTAACGCCATTACCCAAAATAAAGTTACAAGAACCCCGGCCATGGTCTGTTCCGCCGGTACCATTCTGTGCTACGGTTCGGCCAAACTCGGTCATGGTCATTACGGTAACATCGTCCTGGTATTTAGCCAGGTCGTTCCAAAATGCCATAATACAATTACTTAAATCGTTTACATTACGAGCAAAAATTCCGGTTTCGGCACCCTGGTTAAAATGGGTATCCCAACCACCCGATTCGGCAAAAGCAACCTCCATACCCACATCCATTTTAATGAGTTGCGCAATCTGTTTAAGGGCATTCCCCAATGGTGAGGTAGGGTAAACTACATTATATTCTGGCTGATAAGTTTTAGGGTTTGTTTTTTGCAACATTTTAATGGCTTCGAAGCTTTCTTTACCTGTATTTTTTAGCAAGCCAGAAGAGGTCTGATCGTAAAGATCTTCAAAGCTTTTTGAGGCGCTATTTGCACCAGCCTGATTACCTTTTAACTGGATATTAAAATCGGCCAGGTTACTAATGGCAACAGCAGGATTATCCCCATAAAAAGATCTTGGCAACGACGAAGTTAAACTTACACCCTGAAAAGGGGTAGCCGCATCGTGGCCTAACAGGCCAACTGCGCGATTTAACCACCCGCTTGCCGTGCCCTTATTAAATGGAGTACCCGATTCCATAAAATCCTGTGCATCGAAATGCGACCTGGTATTATTTGGCGAACCGATGCCATGTACAATAGCCATTCGTTTTTCGCGAAACATGGGTTCGAATGCCGACATAGATGGATGTAACCCGAAACGGCCATCCAAATCGATTAAGGGATTTCCTTTTCCATTGGCCGCAGCCGACATAAATAAAGTTGGTCTTACTGCTTTTAAATATTGATCAGTAAATGGAGTAACAGCCATTAAACCATCCATCGCACCTCGCTGAAAGATACAAACCATGATTTTACGTTTTTTAAATAATCCTAATGGAGTAGTGCTTGCTACTGCATCAGCTAAAAACCCGGGTATCCCCCCTAAACCAATCCCAAATAATGCTAGTCCGCCGGCTTTGATAAATCCTCTTCTTGATGTCATGATAAATGCTATTTACGTTGAAATTCTGGAGAACCAATAATTACGCCCACAACCTGTGCAAGCATGGTATTGTTTCCTGCCTTTTGTACTGTTATGCTACTATTTAGGGCCTTTTTCCCTTTTAATTTCTGTCCTTCAGGCACCTCGTTCATTAAATTGGCATCTTCATTTACCATGCTGTTCATCGGCTTAGGGGGCATATTTTTTTCGGCTGCCTGAGCAACATTTGCCTCAAAATTAGGATCGGTAACCATGGGCTTTAGCCGCTTTATAGTAGCGTCGAGATCTCGCTCGGGCATTATTAATTTACTATAGGTTTGAAGTGCTGCTTCGGCACTTTCTGGTTCGTGGTTATTGTTTAAAGCTGTTAAATTGAAGGTAATTCCTGGAATGCGCTGTGAGGCTAATGCCAGGCCAAAATTCATTCTATTTAATAACGACCCGGTATTGATCCAATATTGCCCTCTATCCGGAAAGCCTGTTGGTGCTTGATAGTAATACATTTGCTGGCCCATTTTATTAATCCAGGTATAAAGCTGATAAGGTTGTTTTACTGTTGCATCTAAGCTTCTTACTGCACTTATTGCCAATTCGAAAGGAGATTTTGTTTTTTCTCTAAGGGCATCTGCCGACCAAAATTCGGGAGCAGAAACCATCGTAATTAGCACACTTTTAATATCTCCATCAGACGAAAGAAAAGTTTTAGCCATTTTATCGATTAAACTTTGTGGTGGATTATCGCTTACAAAACGAATAGCTAGCTTTTTCGATATAAACTTAGCAGTCGAAGCGTGGTGAGCCAACATTTTTAACAAAGTTACTCCTTCTTCGTAACCACCACCAGCAGCAAATTTTTTACCCAATACTGTTTTCTCTCCATTATCGTGCCTATTCATAGCAAAAAGGAAATCACCTTCGTGCACAAAGCCACGTTTACTCAGGTTGTCGTTACCAACCTTTTCCAAAACCTTTTTCATACCCGCGCCATAGCCATTATCGCTCATGGGTGCTATGGTCCATCCGGTTAAAATACGGGCTGCCTGGGTAACATCATTCTGTGTATAACCACCATCGACGCCTAGCGTATGTAATTCCATTACTTCGCGGGCATAATTTTCGTTGAGGCCCGGTTTCTTAGCGGCGGTTAGTGGTTTTTTATTATTTTGCTGGTTTTTGGCTTTTAGCTGCTGTAACTTTGCTTTACCTTTACCTTGTCCGGCACGACGCATAACCATTGGAGTCATTTCGGTATTATTATTTACAGGGGCTGCATTATTTCCGGCACTGCTAAAATTATCGAGATACATCAGCATTGCTGGCGATTTAGCAGTATTTAACACCAGGTTTTCGAATTTACCAAACACATTTGGCCTAATTACATCTCTTTCGTAAGCAGGAATATAAGCCGCACACTGATTTTTACTTAAAGAAACATTAAAATGATTGAACCAAAAATCCGTCATCAATTCTTTGAACTGATTATTGGTATAGATAGCTCTAATTATTTTCTGGTTAATAAATTCCCGGTAGAGTTCCTGCTGAGGTTTATAACCCTTTTCTTTCATATAACTTAAAAGAGTAGACCTATACTCCTTGCTATTCGCCTTATTTACAGAGTCTTTATGGATATAACCATCTTTAATGGCAAACCTTATCAGTTGCGCATTTCTGGGGAAAATATTTTCTACTTCGGTATTTGTTAAATTAATATCGTCGAATTTATCGAGTGCATTGTTTAACTCCCTGTCTTCAATATTTCCGTCGAGTTGTTGTTTTAACCATTTTTCTAAACCCATTTTAACAACAAAGTCTACGTCGCCGGGTTTTGCGCCATAAGTAAAACGCCCTAATAAATGTGCTGCTGCCTGCTGTTCGGTAAGGCCTGCTTTTTTATAGGGTAAAGAAAGGCCTGCATTTCTAACGAATGAAGAAAATAACAATAAAAAGCTTAAGCTAATTATGCATACATAAAAACCGTGAATACTTCTTTTCATTTTTCAGTAGTATATAATTGTTTTTTGATAATGGTTTGATCAAGATTATAATGCTATGACAAAAGAAAAACAAGAAGGATTAATGGAATGATAAGATAAATTTTGCGCCTTCATTCTTTTTGCTTTCCAAAACAATATTGCCACCCATACTGGTAATATGGTTATGCACCAAGTACAAGCCAATTCCCATACTATCTTTATGCTGATTAAACTTTTGATTTAAACCAAAAACTTTGTCACCTACTTTATCCATATCAAATCCCAGGCCATTATCGGCAAAAACCAATTGTTTTACCCCTTCAAATTCTCTGGTAAAAATGGTAATTACCGATTGTTGGTTGGGAACTGCATATTTTATAGCATTGGTGATGAGATTAAGAAAGATACTTTCCAGATAGCCCGCGTTAAAACTAATGGTTTCGAATGCCGAAAAATCTATCCTAAATATGGTTTTCGAGTCGTATATTAACGAATTAATTGCTTGTTTTACGTGAGTTAATGTTTCTTTAAGATTTACTTCTTCTGTCTCTACACTTAAGCGATCGTGTTTATTTAGCACCTCGACATAATTATTTAAACTTTCTTTTAAGCTATAAGTGGTTGCCTTTAAGGCGGCAATGAGTTCGAGCACTTCTTCGTTCTCGATTTTAGATTCGGCTAAGAGTTCAAATACGGAAATCAGGTTATTTACAGGCGATCGTAAGTTATGTGAAGCCGTATAGCTTACTAATTTTAGGTCGTTATTTACCTTAGTTAGGTTGGCCAATAGTAAATTCCGCTCTTCTTCCAGTTTCTTTTTATAGGTAATATCTTTAGCTATTGCATAAACTAGTTGTTCGCTATCGATGGGTACAGATGTCCAGAATAGCCATACAATCTCTCCCGATTTAGTTAAATACCGGTTTTCGAAATTTAATAACGGGATACTATTCCTTAAGTTTTCGCGATTTTGCTGGGTAATATCCCGGTCGTCTTTATAAACAAACTCGTTAATTGGTTTCGAGAATAATTCTTCTTCAGTATAACCTAATATTTTAACGACAGCTGGATTTATCTTTTTAAAATAACCATCATATCCGGCAATGCACAAGAGATCGAAAGACAGATCGAAAAAAAACTCCGTTTTATAATCGATAAATGAGGATTTGGGATTTCCGCTATTTGCCATGAGTTATTATTCTTAATTACTGTTCTGCTTTATTCCAAATATCTTCATAAGCTTCTGGATGCCTTTTAAATTGGGCATGAACATAGGGGCATAGTGGAATTACTTTTAAATTCTGGCTACGAGCATAGGTAACCATAGCATTGAGCAATGTTTTGGCCAGCCCCTGTCCTTCAGCTTTTGGCATTACCTCGGTATGGTAAACTGTTAAATTAGAGTCTGAAACAGCAACAACCATTTCGCCAAGCTGCTCACCCTCTGCCACGATAGTAAAGGCCCCTTGTCCCTTTTCGTCTAAAGTTAATTTAGGTTCGTTCATAATTAAGTTCTTAATGCCCTTCCAGTGCTTTTAAGGCAACGTCGTCTTTGTTTTCTGTTACCAGGTCGAGAAGTTTTTTCTTTAAACTACTGATTAGTGCTTCTTGTCCTTTTTTATTAAACAGGTTTATCGTCTCGTGCGGGTCTGTTTTTAAATCGTAAAGCTCCCAAAAATTCTGCGCTCCATAAAACCGGATCAATTTATAGCGATCGGTACGAATACCGAAATGTTTCATCACACTGTGTTCGCCAGGATACTCGTAATAATGATAATATACCGATTCTCTAAATTTTTCGGCTGGGTTTTTCAGTATACGATCGAACGATTTACCTTGCATCGCCGTCGGAACCTCAATTCCTGCCAATTGTAAAAATGTGGGGGCAAAATCTACATTCGATACTAACTGCGGCATAATAGTACCAGGTTTAACCACGCCAGGGTAACGCACAATAAAGGGCGCATGCATCGACTCTTCGTACATAAAGCGTTTATCGAACCAACCATGCTCGCCCATATAAAAGCCTTGATCGGAGGTATAAATTACGATGGTGTTTTTAGCAAGGTTATTTTTATCGAGGTACGTTAAAATCTTACCTATATTCCTATCCAGCGAAAGTGTGGTGCTTAAATAATCGCGCATATATCGTTGATACTTCCATTCTATTAAGGCATTCCCTGTTGGCTTTTTACTTAAAAAATCTTCTTCCACACGATCGTAATAAGCATTCCATGCTTTTCGTTGTACGGGGTTCATCCTTGTAGTAAACATGGTTGCTGTATTTATCTTATCGGTATCGCTCTTCATTTTAAGATCGTAGCCCAGCTTTAGGGTATGGGCGATATTCATATCCTGATTTTTAGCGGCAATGCGATCCGTATATGAGTCGTAAAAATTTGCCGGAAGTGGAAAAGTTACCTGATCAAATTTGCCGAGATCCTGCGTATCTGGCATCCAGGTACGATGTGGCGCTTTCTCACCTACAACCATACAAAAGGGCTTAGTTGTATCGCGCTTGTTTAGCCACTCTAATGCAATATCTGTAGTGATGTCGGTACAATAGCCACTTATTTTACTGGTATCTCCTTTCATACTTATAAATGAAGGATTGTAGTATTGCCCCTGTCCGGGTAGTATATTCCAATAATCGAAGCCTTGCGGATAAGTTTTTAAATGCCATTTACCTATCCATGCCGTTTGAAAACCCGATTGTTGCATTCGTCTTGGAAAAACATCCTGAGTAGCATCGAACTCGTCGTGATTATCTTTTAAACCATTTAAATGGCTGTACTTGCCGGTAAGTAAGCTTGCCCGGCTGGGTGCACAAATGGAATTATTTACAAAGGCATTTTTAAAAACAGCCCCTTCTTTTGCAATCCGGTCTATATTTGGTGTTGCTCCATATTTTGCGCCATAAGCCCCGATAGTCGATAAGGCATGATCGTCTGAGATAATGATAATAATATTTGGCCTTTGAGCTGATTGCGAAAAACCACCAGTAACTGAAATTAACTGGGATAGTATAAATAATCCAAGAAGCTTCATTATTAAACTTTAAGTTTAAACTAAGAATTTATTGTTGTTTTGGTAATGATCTAAATTTAGTCATTTTTTTCATCAGTATACAATTATTGATAAGAGTTTATGGTTTCATTCTTACTTATTTAATCTGGATTTGGATTTACCCCTATTAATTCGTTTTCTTATAATTCAAAATTGCCCATCCATTTAAGATTACTGCAAATAAAGCAACAGTACCCAATTTTGATATCACGTCTTTAAAACCACTCCCCTTTAAAATAATAGCCCGCATTACGTCGATAAGATAGCTTACCGGATTCAGTTTGGTTGTAATGCGAGCCCAATCGGGCATACTATCTATGGGCGTAAACAGGCCACCCATTAAAATAAATATCATCATAAAGAAAAACATAATAAACATGGCTTGTTGCTGGGTGTCGCAAAATGTAGAAATAAGCAAACCAAAGCCCAATACCGCCAGCAAATAAACCCCTACGAAACTATACAACAAAATAAAGCTTCCCAATGGGATAATGCCATAAAAGAGCCAGGCTACCACCAAACCCAGGCTAAATACAACATTACCTAATATCCAGAAAGGAATGAGTTTACCTAAGATAAAATGATGCTTTTTAATAGGGGTAACATTAATTTGTTCGATGGTGCCCACTTCTTTTTCCTTTACAATATTAAGCGCCGCTAAAAACCCGCCAACCATGGTTACCAGAATAGCTAATATGCCGGGCACCATATACACTTTATAATTAAGATAAGGGTTAAACCAATTAACCGGAGCCATATCGATTACCGGCCTTGGGGTAAATTTGTCGGGGGCTAAGAGTTGCAGCCGAAGCTCCCCATTATGATCGCCAATAATCTGATTTAAATAAGCACCGCCCAAATTAGCTTTGGTTCCATTAATGGCATTTACAGCGATAAACAATTTTTGTTCATTTTCTCTAACCAGGTTTCGTTCAAAACCCTGCGGAATTTCCAGAATTAGATCGGCCTGGTCTGTTTCGATTAATGCGAGTGCCTGCTTATAGGAAGAGCTGGCTGCAATTAATTTAAAATAACCCGATGCAGTAATTTTTGTAATCAGCTGCTGCGAATAAGTGGAATGGTCGTTATCGATTACCGCAATGTTGATGTTTTTTACTTCGTAGTTTGCAGCCATCGGCAAAATGAGCAGTTGCATTACCGGCATTACGATAACCATTGCCAAAATAGATTTATTGCGAAAAATCTGCCTGAATTCTTTTTGCAGTAAAAATCTGATGGTCCTCATGACAAGCGTATTTTAAAACTCTTTAAACTAATCGATATCAGCAACACTGTTATTCCTAATAGAATTAAGGTTTCTTTCCAGATCGAACTAAAGCCAAGTCCTTTAATCATAATCGATTTTACAATAATGTAATACCATTTAGAAGGCACAATATTGGAAATAACCTGCAATGGCAACGGCATATTTTCGATGGGGAACATAAAGCCGCTAAACAAAATGGCAGGGAGCATCATCCCCATTAGCGAAATTAACATAGCTACTTGTTGGGAACTTGTTTTTATAGAAATAAAAATGCCCAACGAGAGACAGGTAATGATAAACAAAATGCTTTCTATAAATAGCAACAAAATGCTCCCATTTACAGGTACATCGAGCACAAATATGCTCAGTAATAAAATAGAAGTGACATTGATAAGTGACAACAATAAGTATGGGACTGCTTTGGACACAATAACCATTAAAGGGCTAAAGGGCGATACCAATAAAACCTCCATGGTACCGGTTTCCTTTTCTTTTACAATAGAAACGGCGGTCATCATTACACAAACCAACATCAGCACCAGAGCCATTACCCCGGGCACAAAATTAGGTGCCCCTTTAAGCTGCGGGTTATACAACATGCGCACTTCGGTGGTAATTTGATAAGGATTTTTAGCCCCCGCATTAATTTGGTCGACCTCTTCGCGAACTATTGCACCGATATAATTAGTAAGTGTGGTCGCATAATTAGGGTCGGAAGCGTCGGTAATAATTTGTAATTGCGCCTTTTTCTGGTGTAAAAGATCGTTCCCAAAATGAGCAGGAAATACCAGGGCAAGTTTTATCGTTCCCTTTTTAAAAGCAGCTTCCATTTCCTGGTGTGCTGAGGTTGTGCGCTCGATCTGGAAATAACGACTGGCGGCAATTTTAGTGATTAAACTTTGCGAAACCACATCGTTAGCCTGGTTTACAATAATTATTTTAGCATTTTTCACTTCATTGGTAAGGGCAAAGCCAAAAATCAGTACCTGGACAATTGGCATCCCAAATAAGATTAACAGCGTTTTTCTATCGCGCAATACGTGAGCAAATTCCTTTTTTATAAATGTAAAAAACTGTTTCATCCAGGTTATTCAGTTCGTTTCGCACCACGTGCCAGTTCGTAAAACACTTCGTCCATCGTGTTTACTTTAAATTGCATTTTCAAATTTTGGGGAGTATCCATAGCCTTGATCCTTCCATCGACCATTAACGAAATGCGATGGCAATATTCGGCTTCGTCCATATAGTGTGTTGTTACGAAAATGGTAATCCCCTGGTCGGCAGCATCGTAAATCATTTCCCAAAATTGCCTTCGGGTAAGCGGGTCTACTCCACCCGTAGGTTCGTCTAAAAAAACAATTTGAGGTTCGTGCAAAATGGCTACCGAGAAAGCCAATTTCTGTTTCCATCCTAATGGAAGGGAGGCCACCAATTTCTTAGCTTCGGCCTCCAGACCCAATTGTTCGATAAGTTGAGTTGTTTTAAGGCCAATCTGTTTATTGCTCAACCCATAAATCCCCCCAAAAAAACGAATATTCTCAATTATGGTAAGGTCTTCGTACAGCGAAAATCGCTGACTCATGTAGCCGATATTCTTTTTAATTTGTTCGGTTTGTTTATAGATGTCGAAGCCTGCAATTGTAGCCTGGCCCGAAGATGGGGTCGACAGGCCACACAACATCCGCATTGCCGTTGTTTTTCCAGCCCCATTTGCGCCCAAAAAACCAAAGATCTCGCCCTTATTTACTTCGAACGTAATTTCGTTGGTTGCAATAAAGTTGCCAAAACGTTTGGTTAATTTATCCGTTCTAATTACAGATTCGCTCATCTTAGTTTTTTAAAAGTTTTATAAAACTATCTTCAATTGTGGCCTCTATTTGTTGTAAGTGTATATTTCCTAGTCCTTGTTGCTTTAAATAGTCGAGCACCTGGCTTTCGTTCGTATTTCGAGCTTTAAACGATACATGAACATCGGCTCCAAAAGCATAACTGCTAAGCACCTTGTCGTACCCTTGCAATAGTTTTAACAGGCGGTGCATATCGTCGGCTCGAATTGCATAAAGCGGTTCGGGATAGGCTGCTTTTATATTTGCTGGGGTATCGACCGACAAAACTTTCCCATTCTGGATTAAAGCAATCCGGTCGCATAAATTAGCTTCGTCCATATAAGGCGTAGAAACCACTATGGTAATGGTTTGGGCTTTCAGTTTTTTAAGCATCTCCCAGAATTCTTTCCTCGAAACCGGATCCACACCTGTAGTGGGTTCGTCTAAAAACAATACGGTAGGTTTATGAATTAAAGCACAGCATAAAGCCAGCTTTTGCTTCATTCCGCCCGACAATTGTCCGGCGCGGCGGTTTTTAAAAGGCTCGATCTGAAGGTAAATATCTTTAATAAGATGGTAATTTTCGGTTACGGTGGTATTAAATACCGTAGCAAAAAAATTAAGGTTTTCTGCAACACTAAGGTCCGGATAAAGCGAGAATTTTCCTGGCATATAACCAACCCGGTTTCTTATCTGCTTATAATCTTTCACGACATCGAAACCATCGACCGTGGCCGATCCGCCATCGGGAAGCAACAAAGTGGTTAACATTCTAAAAATGCTGGTTTTCCCGGCGCCATCGGGCCCGATAAGTCCAAAGATCTCCCCTTGTTTTATGGAGAAAGAAACACCATCGACTGCAGTTTTATCCTTATCGTAAATTTTACTAAGGCCATGTACCACTACCGCATCCATCGTTTATAGCTTTACCTCTCCATACATCCCAATTTTAAGATAGCCGTCGTTTTTAACCCTGATCTTAACTGCATATACCAAATTGGCCCTTTCTTCTTTAGTCTGAATGGTCTTGGGTGTAAATTCTGCCTTGCTGCTTATCCATTCTATTGTGCCAGGATAAGTTTTGTAAGCCTCTTTTGTATCGTCGACTAAAACCTTTACCTGTTGCCCCAATTTAACTTTACCCATAAGATCATTGGTAAGGTAAGTACGTAGAATAATAACATTTAGCTCGGCTATTTTGTAAATAGGCTTACCTATACTGGTTACTTCATTTACTTCCGCGTATTTGGTAAGTACGGTTCCGTTAACAGGATTAATCAACTTACATTTTTCGAGCTGGTCGTTAATTTGCTGAATTTGTATGGTTAAAGGAGCCGTTTCGTTACGAAGGCTTGCGGTATTAATATGTAGTGCCGACTGCTGAGCTTCGATCTGCTTCTTAATGATGGCAATTTGTGAAGTTGCATCGTCCAGTTGTTTCCGCGTAGCGGCATCGGCTTTGTATAAGTTAGCTGTACGCTTTTGTTCGCGCGCCGCCTGTTGCAATTGCTCGTATAAGGCTGCCGTTTGTGCCACTATATCTGGCTTTTTACCCAAAATTGCCGCAACTTGAGCAAGCAGCTGTTTCTTTTTTAAATAAAGTTGGGTACTATCGATGTAACCCAGCACCTGACCAGCCTGCAATGTCTGACCTTCTTGCAGGTTCAGCATTTTAATAGCTCCGGTGGCTTCGGCCGAGACCAGGGTCTCTACCGCCTCGAAAGTGCCCGAAGCATCGTATAATGCAACTTTATTTTTACAGGCGGCCAGACCTAAAACAGCTATAAGCAAAACTTTAATTTTATTCATCTGGTTATTTATTAGTTACCGCTGGTAGTTTGTTCGTTGTATTGTGCTAACAGCAATTGTGTTTCGTGCAGTATTTTATTTTGCCGGGCTTCATTCTCGGCATTCACTTCGCGCAGGTAATCATTTCCATTAATTACTCCATTTTCTAACTGTACCATCGCCGTCGCTTTTATTTTAGAACGTAAGGCAATGATTTCCTCGTCGGTGCTTAGTAATTCTAAATATTTGTCGATTTCTGCACGCTGCTGCCTTAACGTTAAATTGGTATTAAACAGAAAGGTTTCTTTCTGCACTTCGATAGTATTACGATTAAGGTTAAGCAGTTGGCGATCTTTTTTGAGGGTATAAAATACAGTGGGCGACCAGCTTAAACGAAAACCACTTAGGTAATAGGTTTCGAAATTATTATTTAAAAAATTAAGCGCCGGTCGACCATAGCCACCTTGCAAAAAGAAAGAAAATTTAGGCCTTGCCTTTGTGGTTAGTAAATTATTTTGTACGTCCAGATTTTTATTTTGGCTCTCGTAAACCAGTAATTCGGGGCGCTTAATTTGTGGCCATACACTTGTTATTATAGGTGCGGGCTTAAGTAGGTTTATTTCGGGTGCCATAGCTTTACCTATAAACAAGCCAAGCATGGTGTGATACGATTTTTGAATAGCAAGTAATTCGGCCCGTCGTTGCTTGTTTTTTAATAAATCGGCTTTTAACACATCGGCATTACTTTTAAGGGCAGTTCCATTATCGATAGCAGCCTGTACCCTACGAAGCCCCAATTGGATATCTCCAGCCATCAATTCATTTTGTTTAAGCTGCTCGCCAATTAACAAGGCGCCAAAGAAAAGCTGATTAATGCGTTCTCTTAACTGGTAAAGAGTCGTTTCCAGTTTTCGTTGCTCAATTAAAGTGTTAGCCTGTTGTAATTCCTTTTGTTGTTTAAGGACACCTCCATCGTAAATGAGCTGATTAATTTCGCCGTATAGTTTATATTGATCCTTGCTCATGGCCGGAACAACCATACCTGGAAGCTGGATCGGTAGTTGTGTAACCTCAGATTGATAGCTTGCCAGGCCATTAAGGTTAAACTGAGGCAGGTATCCCTTCTGTATATTTTCGATGGTATAAGCCGCAGCTTTAGTTAGTAAATCGCGTTGCTTGCTTAAAGGATAATTTTGTTCGGCGAGCCGGTAACATTCGCTAAGACTTAACAGGGCCGGTTTTTGGGCTATTACTCCTAAAGTAAAAAGTTGAAATAGCAAGACGACGAATAACTTTTTCATTCTAATATCATTTTCATCCACTTTGCGGTTAATTCTTTTCGTTCTTCCATTAATTTACAGAACAGCGCTTCGCTTAATGTGCCCGACGACTGGAAAACAGGTTTGCTAATAAATGGAAATATAAGCATCCCTAAAAAAGTAATAAAAAGCTGGATAGGATTAATTTCCTTTTTTACTTCGGCGAGCTGCGCTATAAAGCGAGAGTTAAGAATATGAGTATCTAATCGGATAATTTTCCCAAATCGCTCGGGGTTTCTATTCATTTCGCTGAGTACAAAAAGTGGCAAATCCGGATTTTCAAGTAACATATCAATATAATTGATAGCAATCTGATCAATCTTTTCGTTTAGCGTGCTTGTCGAATCATTAATAATGGGCGCGATATGGGTAAAAAGCTGCTCCACCTTTTCGATCATAATAAGTTCGAAAAGTTTCTCTTTACTGCGGAAATAATAGTTTAACAAAGCAAGGTTGAGGCCTGCCTCTGCTGCAATATCCCTGGTCTTTGTGGCCGCATACCCCTTTTTGGTAAAAACAATGCGTGCCGCAGCTTTAAACTTTTCTTCGGTACTCAGATTGACTTCTATTTTAGATTGCTTGCTCATTTGAAAAGGCTGATGACAAAGCAAATATAAAAATAATCTAGTATTTAATCAAATGATTAAATTATTTGATTAAACCCGTTTGACCATTGTTCGTTGTTCGTTTATTTAACTGGTTAACTAGCCGCCATACCTAAAGACGAAAAATATTTATCTAGCGCAAGGAAATATCCTTAATTAAAAGATTTCTGACTGGCGATAAACCCGGTTGGTCTTACAATCGTAATAATTCCCTTTCCATTATAAAGATCGTCGATTTCAAAGTCCAATAGTTGTCCCGGCTTTATTTCTGGTAAATTGTAAGCTTTCGTTGTCGCAAAATTATCTTCCCGGTCAGATAAATAAAGCTTATAGCCTTTAACAATATGCTGTGGCAGGCCAATGCTTCCAAACATGCTGACATTGAGTTTATTCTTTTTACCCTGGCTTAGGGCTTGAACTTCCAGTGGCGAACTCAGCTCACGCAGCACCCGCATTGATGGCTTAGGTTTTCCATACATGTCGTAAACCCCATGTATCCGTCTTCTAAATTTATCATTGTCGTTTGTCCCCGGATAGTGCGTTCTGTAATCGGTAAGGTCGAAATAAATTGCGCCTTCGATATAAGGTTTTGTTTCGAAAACTGCGATATGATAAATCAGGTCTTCGATACGGCGCTCGTCGCCACCTTTAAAGTTAGGTTCGCACAAACCAAACTCTGAAATAAAAAAAGGTTTATTGGGATAAGAAAGATGTACACTATCGAGGTAATTGCTAATTTTTGCACTAGGAATTTTCCACCAGCTTCCACCATATTCGTTCATCATTAAATAATCGCCATCGTTGGCGGCATCGGGAACAAACTTCGGATCATTATAAAAGCTACTGGTTAATGTATTGCTTACATAGGCCACCGACCGGGTTGGATCTAAGACTTTAACCCTGGCAATCATCTCGGCGATCATTTTTTTCATTGCGGCATCACGCCCTCTAAGCTCATTGCCCACCCCCCAAGCAAAAATAGAAGGATGATTATAATAATTCCCAATCATTTGCTCCAGTTGCTTCATAGAGATATCTCTGATGACCTCATTAGCAGGGGTTTCTGGACCCCAAAGTGGGATTTCCTGTTGAACGATGATACCGTTCCTATCGCAAAAATCGTAGAACAAATCGTCTTGCTGAAAATGTTGCCGGGTAAAAATGGCATTTACATCTTTCATCAGTTTCCCATGCCTGATAATTTCGGCATCGGGTTCGGCAAAACCAAAATTAGGATTAGAACCTGCTGTCCATTCTATACCCATAAGCTTAACCCGTTCGCCATTAAGGTAAGTTTGCCCGTTTACAAAACCAATTTCCCTAAAACCCACATTGGTCGTTATCCGGTCGACCGCCTTATTTCCTTTGAGCACCGTAACCGAAACCCTATATAAATTCGGAAAATCGAAATGCCAAGGATGAACATCGGCTATTTTAAAATCGAGTACTGCCTCCTTATTTTCCCAGCTTGGTTTTGCACTTATGTTAAGCACTTCTTTTTTAGTAGCCTGATTTTCTTCAGTAACCGAGACTAATAATTTTATGGTTTGATCGACTTTGGTAAAACCCAGTTTAAGTTTAAGCTGCCCGGTATTGTTTGCTAAAACTAGCTTCGGTTCGGCATGGAGGTAGTTTGCCGTAGGCCTACCCGATACAATAAGGGCAACCTTCCTGATCAGCCCACCATCGTTTGGCCAATCGAACGAACTTCCATAAGGCACTTTATTCTTTCCGAAATCGTTATTACAAGCAATGGTAATTACATTTTCCTTACCATAAAGCACTTTTCCATTAAGGTTAAGCGCAAACTTATTGAAGCCATCGCCAATATGCTCGCCAATTTTAACCCCATTGATATAAATAAATGCAGTATGGTTAATCGCACCAAACTGTAAGCTTATATTTTTATTTTTCCAATTTGCAGGGATATTGATTTTTTTCTGATACCAGCCCCAGCCATAATAATTTTCTGTTTCTTTTTCGACATTCCAGGTATGTGGAAGCCCGACTGTTTTTGCATTAGCCAAAGTACCCATATACCATTGTTTATCGACGCCCATGTTTTGTTTATCGACCGCAAATTGCCAGTCCGAATTTATTCCAATAGTATCGCGTTGAGCGTAGCTTAATTTACTAAAACATAAAGCGAAAATAATAAGCAAAGTGTGTTTCATTTATTTTTGATAATGATGTTTATTAATTCTATTGAGCTAACAAATAACTATTGCCCTTAACTGTATTAAATTTAACCACTTGATTATCCAGTTTAGTTAAGGTTATTTTTTTCCCATTGTAATCATATACCTGGGTTCCTGTCGGTAATTCGAGGTAACAATCCTGGCCGGCAGTTGATAAAATTTTTGCTGTGGTTAGCTTCGCATTTTTCCAGTCGAAACTTACTTCAAATCCATTCCTGGCCCGCATACCTTTTACTTCGCCACTGCTCCAATCGGGACTTGAAGGCAATGCCGGAAGCAGTCGGATGACGGAGTTTTTGCCTTGGCTTTGTAATAGCATTTCTGCAATGGCTGCTGTGCCGCCAAAGTTTCCATCGATCTGAAATGGTGGATGTGCACAAAGCAAATTAGGATAGGTACCGGCTCCCGAGGTAGCTGCGGGGGTTAGCAATGCCTTAAACACTTTTAAGGCATGGTCGCCATCGCCCAGCCTTGCCCAAAAATTAATTTTCCAAGCTCTAGACCATCCTGTTCCATCGTCGCCTCTTCTTAACAAGGTTTTCCGGGCTGCTTCGGCTAATAATGGAGTGCCTAAAGTAGTAATTTCGTCGAAGGGATATAATCCATATAAATGGGAAACATGACGGTGCTTTATTTCTGTTTCGTCGTAATCCCTAATCCACTCCTGTACACCGCCCGTTTTTTTGCTAATCTGATTAGGTGCAAAACGATCCATGGCGAGTTGCAGGCTGTCGCTCCATACTTTATCGACCTGAAGCAATTTCGCCGCTGCAATAGTATTGCTAAATAGTTCCCTTCCAATCTGCATATCCATGGTAGGCCCCATGGTGGTTTGCCCGACAAAACCTTTATCGGTTTTATACGAATTTTCTGGCGAGTTGGAGGGAGCAGTTACCAACCACTTCGTTACCGGATCTTCGATTAAAATATCGAGATAAAATCTGGCAGCACCCTTTAAAACCGGATATATAGCTGCTAATGTCTTAACATCAGGGTTAAATAAATAATGTTGCCACAGGTTTTCGCATAACCAGGCACCTCCCGATAAGGTCGAGCCCCAGGAAGCATCTTCTCCAGGTGCAGTAAATTTCCAGGGGTTAGCAATTGTATGTGCTACCCAGCCATTGCTATTATAATAAGCTTTTGCTGTTAGTTTTCCCGGCTCGACCAATTGTTTGGTAAATTCGATCAAGGGTTCGTGCATAGCCGCCAGATTAGTTACCTCTGCTGGCCAATAATTCATTTGTAGATTAATATTTAAATGATAATCCCCATTCCAAGGAGTCTGATAGCTATCGGCCCAGAGCCCTTGTAAGTTAGCTGGCAGGCCATTAGGACGGGAGCTGGAAATAAGCAAATACCTGCCAAAATTAAAATACAACAGTGGAAGCGTTACATCAGGCTCGCCCTTCGCATAACGCACAAGCCGGGCTGGAGTGGATAGTTTCGAAATATCCCCTACTTGCGGGCTGGTAAACTTAACGATATTGCGGTTATAATAAGTCTTGAAATCTCGGACATGCTGGCTTAAAAGGTTCGTCCAAGTTAATTTAGCCGCCTCATTCACTTTATCTTTAGCGAGAGGCAAGGGTGCAGCTCCACGTTGGGTAATATTAGGCCAGTTCATATCGGTAGCAGCACCGATTAGGATAAGGCAATCTGTTGCTCCGTTTACTGCCAGTTGATGGCCTGTTGCGGTTATTTTACCGGTTGCAGTTATTACTTTTGTAAAAGCTGCAAAACGGATACCCTTATCGCCATTTCCTCCGGGCAACTGTCCTTGCATGGTTAAAGTATTCACTGCAGCTAAGAATTCGGCATTTTCTTTTCTGCTAAGTTGAAGCTTGAAATTAAGCCCGCCAGGTTTACTCGAGGTTAAGCGAATTGCGATAACCTGTTGTGGGGCGCTAACTAAAACTTCTTCTTTAAAATTAACATCCGCTTTTTGCCATTCGGTAACGGCCAGCGCCTGATCTAGTTTTAGGGTTCTTTTATAATGGCTAAAATTGGCGCTGGTGTCGCTCCAAGTAATAAATAAATCGGAAAGTAATTGGTAGCATCCATATTTTGCATTTGCTCCACTCCCTTCAGCCGAACCTTGCCCGGCACTCGTAAAATGCTGTTGCAGCAGCTGTTGTGCCTCTTTATTTTTTCCTTGTTTTAGCAATTCCTGGATAGCAGGCAAATAAACATGAGCATCGAAGCGGTTAGGCTGGTCTACCCCGCCAGACCACATCGAAATTTCGTTTAAAATAATACGTTCCCGAACAGGATTACCGAAAACCATGGCACCCAGGCGGCCATTTCCGAGGAGCGCTGATTCTGTAAAACGTTGAGCTGGAGCATCGAATTTAACTTCCTGATCTGTTTGTCCAAAAGAAATGAGGCTATTTAACACCAAATAAAGGAGCAGAAAAAACTTCAGCTGATCAATTTTAATGGTTTTCATTTTTTATAGTTTCGGTACTTGGTGATTCGATAAAGGTAAACATCCATTTTTCCGGATTCTGCCAATTCTTAGCTCGAAAACTGCCAATAGGTGCCTTTACACGAATGGTATTCCAACCCTTTTTTAAAGCTAAAGATACCGGTTTTCTATATTCATAACCTTCGTCGATTAAAGGTATTTCCGAATCGCCTTTTTGTCCAGCTTGCTTCCAATTTGGAGGGGATATAATTTCGTTGTTTAGCCAAATTTCGCTCGCATGGTTATCCCAGGTTCCGGCCAACGGGCTGTCGGTAGCTGGCGAACGCGAAAGGTTATTAAACCCTATCCAAAAGGCTTTAACGGTATCGCTTTTTACCCAGAGCTTGGTAAAGGCATACCAGGTCGTATTTTCTGCCGGTGCAGTTAGCACGCCTTTAATTTTAGGCGCCCACCAATGCCTTAAAATGATCGTTCCACCTCGGGCCGATAACGCTGGTTTCTCTAGCGCCAAATTAAAATTAGGACGTTCAGGTTCGAACTTTTTATCCAGTTTTCCTCCATTGGAAAATGGGCCATAAAGCTGCCAATTGATATTACTTTGCAAGTTATAGGGGAAAGGTTTATCTTGAAAGTATTTCTTTTGATGAACCATTAACCGGGATTCGAAATCTTCGAATGCAGTAAAAGCGGCGGTTCCATTTAGCCCTATACCGGCCACCCAACCTGCATAACCACCGCCCAGCCAGGCACGTTCGGCAAAAGCAAGCATTGCCGGATAAACGCCATTCATTTTAATAGCATCTTCTTCTTTGGCGATTCGCCGGTCGGGCCAAAGACATAGCGTTGCGCCAAGCGCCTGTTCGTTACCCCGATCGGTATCGCAAAGCTGACGATTAAACAGGGTAACCACACTTTCGAGTGGATCGATATGGTTAAGATACAGGTGTCTCGAATCGATGTATTTAATTTCGTTATTTCCGGCAGTCAATCCAGCGTCGTCCATCCAAAGTTGGCGAATGGTCGATTTATCAAAATTACCCCCCGGTTCCCAGCCAATTACTTTTTTCCCCATCGACTCTAGAAACCTACTCATTTCGGGCACAAAATCTTTATTGGTAATCTTTACTTCGTCGGCACCAATATGGAAATAAGGTAAATCGTATGTAGCACAAAACTCTTTCAAGATATTTTTAAGCACCCGTATTCCCGAGTCACTTTGCATATCGACCCCCATTGCGCGCTTAAAAGCGGCACTATGGCCCGGCATGTCGATTTCCGGAACAAGTGTAATGTGCCGGTCTTTACAATAATTAATGAGCTCTTTAAATTCGGCCTCGCTATAATATTTCCCTTTATTTCGGAGCATATAGTTAGAGTCTGTTAATTGCGGGTATGATTTAATAGCCAGACGCCAGGCAATATCTTCGGTAAAATGAAAATGAAAAACATTGAGTTTATAGGCTGCCATTACCTCAATCTGTTGTTTCAGCAAGGCTAATGACTGATAATTACGCCCCACATCGACCATATAACCCCGCCACTTAAAGGCTGGAGAATCTTTAATTTCGATGTTTTTCAGGAAAGACTTGGCACCTAGGTATTGTCTTAGGGTTTGAAGCCCATAAAAAACACCTGTACCTTCGGTAGCCGTAATCGAAATGCGATTTTTATCGATACTCAGTTGATAAGATTCTCCATCCGCTCCATTTTTAAGGAGTTCCAGGGTAACATAAGGCTTATCGCTCTTTATCTTTCCGGTTTTAACGCTTACTGGAATCCCCTTCGTTTTTAAAATTTCCTGTAAAAAATGTGCTTCTTTTTTTAAGGAAGGTGTCGATATAAAAATGGTTTCGACCCTGTAAAGATCGAAGGTTCCCCTTTTTAGTGCAAGTTCTCTTGGTTGTGGAATGAGTGCAACCGGCGGTGTGTTGTTAGACAACTTTTGCGCCTGCGTTGTCCCGGCAAGTGCCATTAAACCTATAAAAAGCCTTATCAGTTGTTTCATCCCTACCATTTTTGAACTGCAAAAACGATCGATTTATAACCATCATATTCGAACAACACCCCAATTGTTTTATCATTTAACCTAACCATATCAGAATAGGCCGAATAACTATTGCCTTTATAAGATTCGGGGCTCTTAGCGATGACCTTCTGCTTCGTCCAGTTTTTTCCATCGTCGGTACTTATGCGAAGGGTAAGGTTATCTCTTTTTTTAGTGTCGGCTGCATTACAGAATGCCAGGATACGTTTTCCATTTTTAGCGACATAAGAAAGTGTACTTCCCTGGCAAACCGGATCGGGCAAATTGGCATCGAAATAAGTTTGGTCCCAGGTTTGTCCGCCATTATTACTAATGGCGATAATTCTTTGCTTCACATTTCCTTGTTGATTCCTGATGTTCATGACCATGCCATTACCAGAAAGCTGGGCGGCCATCGCTTCATTGCCACCTGCAAAACTTACATTTTCGGAAAGCTTAAAAGTAACCCCATGGTCGTCGGTAAAATACCCATGGGCTACATAATCTTTACCTGCCGGTTGTGGTGCTCCGGCCGAATGGTTGGCTGCTACAAAAATCCGTCCTTTATATAAACCTTCATCAAATTGCATGGCATGTCCGGGGGTATTGGCATAGCTCCGCCAATCTTCTGCAAAATTGTAGTTGGGATTTAGTTGCGGCATTTTTGGCTTATGCACCTGTGTTGTTATATTTACGGGCTCCGACCAGCTTAGGCCACCATCAGTCGAAGTTTTATACCAGACCTCTCTTAATCCGTTTCCTTTTCTTACCTCACTTTCGTGGTTGTTTCCAGTATTATAGAATAAGAATAAGCGTCCCTTAGGGTATTTCGGATCGGTAAGATCCAATACTGGCGCTGGGTTTCCTGCCTGAAGTTGATCGTAATCGACTACAGTTTGTAAAGCCGACCAGGTTTTTCCTTTGTCCCGGCTGCGCTTTAACACGATATTAATATCGCCAAAATCGCCGGCATCGTGTACCCTACCCTCGGCAAAAGCCAATAGGTCGCCGTTCTTTAGCGTAACGATAGCTGGTATGCGATAACTTTGATGACCTTCTTGTCCGGAAACAAAAACCGGTGTGTAGGTTTGCGCAAAACCACTAAGCGTAAGGAAAAGGCAAATAAAAGTGTTTAAAATTGTTTTCATCGTGTGTTAAATTATATTTTAATCATTATTGTAGGTTTATTATTGTCGTGGTTTTATCATTGTAAGCACTTTATCGTCATTGCGAGCGAAGCGAAGCAATCTTTCTAGCTAAGCCGTATTTCCTTAAAGGTTACTTCACGTCAACGCTCAACCTTTGCTTCGGTTTGCAATGACGAGTGGTCTTAATTATTTACCTTTTTAGCAATGAACAAGCCCATTAACACTAAAATAACTCCGATAAAAGTATAGCCACTAATGGCTTCATCGGCCAGTAAAGCAGCAATAATATAGCCAAACAATGGGCATAAGAACAGCCACATTCCAGCCTTAACAGCATTCGTTTTTAAGAGCCAAAGCCATAATTGTACGGCAACAATAGAAACAGGAATCGCTAACCATAAAACAGCCGACCAGAATTTGAAGTCGAAATGATTGAGGGGACCGTTATAAAAAAAAGCAACAAAGGGCAATAATAACAGTCCGCCAATACAAGTTTGCCAGCCATTAATGGTAAGCAAGCTTAAGCCCTGCCATTTTTTTGCCGAAAAATAAATAGCCGACAAAGCATAAGAAAGCATGCTTAGTAAAAGCAGTAATAAGCCTTTGGTGGTTACTGCGGCATTATTAAACAAGGGCCATGCCGCACAAATTACCCCTAACGTACAGATAATTAAAGCCAGAATAATGGGCCATGTTAACTTTTTATTCAAAAAGAAGACGGCAAAAAAGCTAATAAATACCGGATTAACTGCAATGGCTAGCGACCCTATTCCGGCAGTTACTTCTTGCATTGCAACCACATAAAGCCCTAAATAAATACTAATATTTAAGAGCCCGTAAATACTAATCTGTAGCCATTCTCTTCCTTTTGGCAGTCTACTTTTCTGAATAAAGTGTGCAATAAATAACATAATGGAGGCCGCCACCGCAAAGCGGGTAATGGCAATAACCAAAGGTTGCGCAACAGCCAGGCCTATTTTAGTTGCGGTCGAGGCCGAAGCCCAAAACATGGCAAAAACCAAGCCTGCCAGTATCCATCCATATTGTTTATTTAGTATTTTGATCATTTAAGCTGAGCCAAATATTCGTTTATAATTTGCTGGCAATACCACTCCTGTCTTGGTAAATGGAAAGGCCCTTTATATAAATTTCCTTTAGCAGTTTGTGCTAAGGTACCATCACGATGTAAATAACCATACCATTCGCCATTTTCTTTATCGTGAAACTTTGAGTAAGCATAGTCGTGCACCATTTGATGCCATTGCCGGTATTTCTCTTCGCCTGTTAAGAGGTAAGCTAATAAGGTCGCAATAATAACTTCGTTATGTGGCCACCAGAATTTCATATCCTGCCAATATTCCTGTACCGGTTTATCGTAAACATCCTTAAAATAAAAAATGCCACCATGCTCCTTATCCCAGCCACGCTCCCACATGTAATCGAGCATTTTGCAGCCTAAGGCTATTAAACGTGGGTCGTTATTGCGGTATTTGGCTTCATGTAAGATAAACCAGGCGCCTTCTATGGCATGCCCTGGGTTAAGGGTTCTTCCATCTATATGGTCGATAATACTGCCATCGGGCGCTACTTGTTCCATAACGCAACGAATATCGTCTTTTACAAAATCTCGCTCGATCTCGGCAATCCATCTATCGATCCATTCGTCGCAACGGGGGTCGCCAATAGTTTCCCGCAATTGTTGCGCCGTGTTCATCATAATCATAGGCACGCCAATTCCCTTTGCCTGGCGTGTGGAGGTATATTTAGCTGGCAATAAGCCAGGAGTTGTCGCATATTCGATGCATTTACCAAATAAGAACCGGGCTTTTTCGGCTGCGCTTTCGTCTCCACTAGCTTTAGCATAGGCTGCATTAGCAATTACCGCAAAAGTTTCCGAAAAATAATAGCGTCGTTTTCTAATGGGCTTACCATTGCGGGCAACATGAAAAAACATCTGTCCGTCGGTATCGAAACAATATTTATTGAGGAAATCAATACCCGATTTAGCGCCATCCAGCCATTCTTGTTTCGGCGAGATCGTGTGGTAAAGGGTAGCCAATAACCAGGCCGCACGACCCTGTATCCAAACCGCCTTATCGTCGTCGATTAAGCTACCATCGGCATCCCGCATTAATAAAAAGCCGCCGTATTCGGTATCGATCGACCGTGGAAACCAAAAAGGAACAGTATCATTTAACAATTGATTCTGGTAAAAAGCCAATTGTTCTTCCAAATAGTTTATTGCTAATTTCATTTTCTTGAGTCCAAATTTATGGTATTTATACTAAAGGTGCTTGCCGGCAAAAGGGCTTCGTTAACAAGGTTGGCTCTGGTAAATGGCTGCCATGCATATAAAACTCTTTTTATTTTTTCTCCAACGGGAATTTTAAGCCAAACCTGCTGGTTACGAATAGTGGCACTTGCTTTTAGCACCATCCCTTGAGTTGTTACCAGCTCGAAGCCTCGCAGTTCTTTTTGGTCGGCCGTTAATAATTTTTTAGCCTGCGTAAAACTAAGCACAACATGTCCGGCTGTTATTATTGCCTTTGTGGCCGCCGGTCCTTCGGCCTGGATAGCTTTTTGATAAGTATATTTTAAAGCAAGCTTTGCTAATCTTTTGCCTACAGGCCGCTTGTTAATGGGATGCACATTTAACGAATCGCCGACATCCGAGCTTACCGCCATATATACATTTGCAATTTCTTGTTGCAGCAGGCGTTGCGAATTTCTAAATGCTGGCCACGAAGGGCGGTTTAAACTCGACAGCTGGACATAATAAAAAGGTAAGTTGCTGCTCCATTGGCTTCTCCAGCTTTTAACCAAGGTTTTAAAAAGGTGTTCGTGGAGTTCGACACGGTTCGCATTGCTTTCGCCCTGATACCAGATTACACCAGTTATTGGCGACCCGGTTAAAGGCGCTATGCCAGCTTCAAAATTATAGCAAGGCTGATAAGGGTGCCTTTGCAATGGCGAGTTTGCATTCTTTAGGTTTAGGGTAGCCCGTTCCCGGCACCACTCGTCGATAAAATCACTTTTACGCCAGTTGTTAAGCATATCGACCAGTAAATCGTCGTGTTCCATCGTATAACGATCGATCCACGATTCGGTGCCAGAGCCGCCAACAGCAACCTGTACCAATCCAATCGGAATTTGTTCGGCATTAGTGATCGCTTTCCCAAAATAATAAGCAACGGCCGAAAAGTTTTGCAAAGCAGCCGAATCGGCTATTGCCCATTTCCCCGAGAAAAAGTCTAGCCGATTGGTTTTCTCCAGCGTTAGCGAATCCCAAGTACTATTATCGGTTTCTGCTATGGCATTAAATTTCAGCAATCTTAGTAAAGGGTTTCCTCCTTTTTGCTTGATTTCTTTAGGGTCTCTTAACTTAAAATCCATATTCGATTGCCCCGAACAAAGCCAAACATCGCCAATTAATATATCCTTAAGCAGAATTTGAGTTTGATTGGTTTTAACCGATAAAGTAAAGGGGCCCCCGTGTTTCGAAGCCGGAAAACTCACTTTCCATTTTCCATTTAAGTCGGCAATGGTGTGGAGCTTTATATTTTGGAATTGGATTTCAATTTTATCGCCGGCATTGGCAGTACCGTATACCGGAATTGGTTTTAAGCGTTGCAATACCATCTGGTCGGTAAAAACTGGCGCTAATTTTAACGCTCCAAATTGTCCGGTTAAACTTCGAAAAACAGTCTGAGCAATAATTGTTGCCCCCACTATATTAGGATGCAGGTTATCGGCAAACAGGTTTGGCCGGTTAGCTAATGCAGCATTTAGGTTAATGAGCCGGGTTTCGTTGGCTGTAGCGATTTGCGGAATGAGCTGTCGAATTTGGTCGTACCAGGTTCTCGTACCGGATTTAAAGCGGGGATGCCCCGAAAATATAGGGCTAAGATCGCAAATAAACAGTTTAATTACTGGATTTTGCTTTTTTAAAGTATCGATTAACCAATGATAATCGCTTGCAAAGCTGTCTTTATAATTTGGCCAGTTTCGGGGGTCGGTATCGTTTAAACCCAGATGAATAATGGCTATATCGGCCTTAAAATTTAGGGCATCAGCAAATTCTTTCGTTTTATAATAAGGGTTATGGCCTTTTTTTAACAAAGTAGCACCACTATGCCCAAAATTACCCACTTCATACCCGCTACCCAACATTTTTTGTAATTGCGCCGGATAGGATTCTGTACCTGGATTTTTCAACCCATAACCATAAGTAACTGAATTGCCAATACAGGCAATTTTAATGGGTTGGGCACTTGCCAACAGAAAGCTAAATAAAAAAAAGAATAGGATCGCTACTTTCCTAGTGTTTAACGTCATTTCTTTAAAACCTTATTTTATTATATCGTTAACTGGTATCCTTAAAAAGTATAAGTCGCGGGTTCCTTCATATAAAATCCCAATGGTCTGATCATCGATTTTTGTTAATGAAGAATAACCATAAGTGCTTCTGCTGTCTATTAACAATTGATTTGTAGCTTGCCAGGTTAAGCCCATATCTAAGCTGGCCTTAATGGTTATATTGCTCCGGCTCGAATTCGAATTGGGATTGCTGAAAAATAAAACATCTTTCAGGGCACCGTTTACTTTTACCCGAGCTTTAATTAAACTTCCCATACAAACCGGGTCGACAAGTGCTTGATAAGACGTTGGGTGTATGACCCAGTTATCGCCCAAATCGTTCGTAGTGGCTACACTTCTAAAACCACCCCGGTTATCTCTCATGTTTAA
This sequence comes from Bacteroidota bacterium, assembly GCA_040388055.1. Lineage (GTDB taxonomy): Bacteria > Bacteroidota > Bacteroidia > Sphingobacteriales > Sphingobacteriaceae > Pedobacter. Next base: position 199,344 of record JAZKCO010000001.1, on the reverse strand, counting down.
CATCAAAGTTCCAGCAGTGGTTTCTACGACCTGACTTTCTGTGGTATTCGATTTTGGCCCTTGTGCGCTGGCTCTTTTCCAGGTTAGCCCTTGGTCTTTGCTATAAATAAAGGTCGAATAGGGCATGTTTAAAGCATCCCAATATTGGGCCGGAAAAACAAGCGTACCATCCTGCATCGCTATACCATTACCAGGGCCCTGAAATAAGATCTTCCATAGCGGATTTTTTACCTGAGTGGTAATATTAATAGGCGCCGACCAGGTTAAACCATCGTCGCTACTATTGACCAAAATGAGTTGACCGGTTTCGTCGGGTAATAAACCAGGGCCAGACCCGGCAATAGAATGGTTACCCTTACTCCATAATGCAGCAACCCAAATTTTATGGGTAACTGGATCGAACAATATCGAGGGGTCACCTATCCCATTTTGATCGTTGGGAATTCCCATATCCATAATCACTTTCATGGCTTGCCATGTTTTACCGCCATCGTTGCTACGGCTCATTGCAACATCAATATTAGCTGGCAAATCGGCACTATTTACATACCGGTTATCGTATACGGCAATTAAAGTCCCTTTATCTGTCGTAATTATCCCGGGGATCCGGTAAGTATTAATACCATCTTCGCCTGCTTTTCGCAAGGTAATACCCTGATATTTTGAAGTCGGATTGGTATTTAAATCAATCGTTATTCCATTGCCAAGTTCATCAATTAGCTGGTTAACCTTTAAGTTCAATTTCGAAGCCAGCGATGGGTTTTCCTTTAGTCGTATATTTAACCAAATATAGTTCGTTCCTGCTTGTAAGCTAAGGTTAACAGGAATTTCGATAGTGGCAGTAATAGCTGTTTGTGTGGCCATTAAAGGTAATTCTTCTGTAAAAACCGGACCGCCCTGGTAAACCTGAATTTTTTCAACATCGTTGGTAACCTCATTATTTAGCGAGCACACGATTCGTGTAATTTTCTTTATCCCTGCTTGCTGTGGAACCTGAATGGTAATAAGGGTATAGGGATTAGCCGACTGGTTGGTTAGCACTGGCAGTGTATAGGTTGTGTTTACCTGTGCGGTAAGAACGGCTGGTTTTAGGGGGACAGTTACTTTTGTCGTTGTTTTCTTGCTACAGCTCAGACTGCTCGATAGGAAGAAGATCGTTAGCAGATAAAACAGGGTCGATTGATGTTTTTGCTTCATGCGTGCGTTATCGTTTTAGGATTCCACAAAATCGTTTACTTTCGGCCTCAGCATATAAAGTTGTACCAGCAATGCTAAAAGGACAATACCAGCCAGCATGGCGAAGTCTTTACCCAAATTACCTTCATCTGATGATTTCCCTAATAAATCGGTAATAAAGGCACCAAAAAACACGCCGGTCATATTCATTAATCCATAAGCTGTTGCCCTGTATTTAGCCGAAACAAATTGGCAAAGAATGGGCATATTGTTCGCATCGAACATCCCAAAGCCTATTCCGAAACAAAGTGCGGCACCAACTACATGAAATAAAGAATGACCGAAGCCAATGAGTAATAAAGATGGAATAGTTAACCCCAGACCAATAGCGCTGGTATATATGCGGCCTTTCAAGTTTTTTTGCACCCATTTATCGGATAAAATGCCACCAAAAATAACACCTATAAACGATGACGCCGCTATAGTAATGGTCGACAAAGGCCCTGCCTGTTCCATTGGTAGGTTTAAATTCTGTGCAAATAGGGTCGGCAACCAGTTTTTTACGCCCCAACCTGGTAAACTTGGAATGGCGAAATAAAATAAGATTACCCAAAATGAGATATTACTAAATAATAAAGCTAAGCCTTTAAAAATCGATAGTTTTGGTGCAATTGCTATTCGATCGGCTGTATCTTCGAGCGTATGCTCCTTTTTCTCTCTTAAAAAGAAAATTAACACCAAGGCATAAACAATACCGATGAAACCAAAGGTATGAAAAGTAGATTGCCAGGTATATGTTTTTGCTACAGTTGCCCCGAAGCCCCCTAAGGCCTGCCCCATATATAGGCCCGTCATGTGGATTCCTATAGCCAACGATCGGGTTTTAGGACTATGAAAGTCGGCAATTAACGATAGGCCCGCAGGAATATACAAGGCTTCGCTAACACCCATTATTGCTCTTAACATGTAAAGCTGATTAAAGGTGGTCGCATAACCCATAGCAAAGGTTACTGCACTCCACACGAAAAGGCTGCCTACGATAAGCCATTTTCGATTAAATTTATCGGCTATAATACCCGAAACCGGGCTCATAAAACCATAAATCCATAAAAATATAGCCATTAAATAGCCAAAGTTTGCAGCGGTTTGTAATTCTGCAATATCGACCTGCATGGCAGGCTTCATGGTCGAAAGCATTTGCCGATCCATATAATTGAGCAGGGCTACCACCCATAATAAGCCTACTAATACCCAGGGGTAATATTTTGAAGTCTTCATTAGCTTAAAATTTAATGAATTTAAAATCGCCGAGCATAATATTAGGCGTTCTTATTCCAGGTTTTACTTCGCCATTCGATAAAATAATATAATTGCCATGCTTAGTTGCGGTTGTTGTTACTGGGGTTAAAAATGGTAATTCATTTACTTTACGCCAGCGATTAGTTAGAGTATTATACAATAACACTCCTCTATAAAAACCATCATGATGTATAACGAGTTCATTCTTTTCGGCAGTTAATCTTGCCTTTTCGGCATCGGTTTTTGCAGCCAAAATCTGGCTCATATAAACCTCGATCTGATGAAACACTTTCCCATTATCACCTCCAGGAATTAAAATATAATTTTTGCCTATGGCAACCCCTGTTGCTGCCGACAGGTTGGTTGTATTTTTACCGTCCGAAATAGGCGCTAAGGTTTTCCAGACATGAAGTTTAAGATCGAATGCAAAAGTGCTATGATGTAAATCGCTAATCCCGTTTCTATTTTTACTCCTTCCACCAATTACATAAACATGATTTTGCTGCGCTACGGTTACTGCATTCGCTAAAGCAATTGGCAAATTGGGTAAGGCCTTCCATTTCCATACTGGCAGATCTAAATCAATACTTAAAAACTGACTCGACGATTTGTTGGAATCATCGCCACCAGCAGCATATACCACATTACCAATATTAGTTAAAGTAATATTACTAGCAGCACGCGGCAAGTTGGGTAACGATTTAATTTCAATTGTATGTGTATTCGCATTCCATTTCAAGAGATAAGCTTTATCAGACAATCCGTTTTCATTTTCCCCGCCAGCGTACACTATTCCAAAGGGGGTTACTGTATTTCCACAATAAGCAATGGGTTCGGGGAGTTCGCCTTTAAAAGATTTATCCCATTGCCAGCTCTCGCCTTGTTTTTGCAAAACCTGAATTTCTTTACTATAGTACTTTTTGCCTTGTTCCCAAGGCATTTTATCCGGAAAGTTTGCTCCTCCAGCCACGATTAAAGCCTGATTCGAAAATCCATTTATAGCACCAGCAAAACCTAAAGAAGGCCTACCTTTGGCATTAGGAAGCTTAGCAATGGCAGTCCATTTTAATTGAGGTATGCTTTTTTTTTGAGAAAAAACATTTTCTGTGATCAGCATGCAGGAAGTAAAAAATAAGAGATAGAAAAGAGATTTGTTCATTCTAATTTTAATAAATAACCTATGCCAGTGCATTAGATTTAAAATTATCAAAATTTAAGGCAATTACATCTTTTTTAAATAATTCAAATTGCTCGGCGCTCATATTTTTTACAGGGAGTCTAAACTCGCCACAATTAATGCCAACGAGTTTCATATAAGCTTTACCCGTTGCAATGCCTCCGTATTTACCTAACAACCGGATCATATCGATGGCTTTTTGTTGTAGTTCTTGAGCCTTTTTTAAATTGCCCTGATCGAATGCATCAATTAAATCATAATATAAAGGAGCGGCATAGTTAAAAGTACTTCCAACAGAACCTTTAGCACCTAACACCAAGGCCGAAAGTATATTCTCATCTCTACCCCAAAGCATATCATATTTACCATTTTGGTAATTCATGCAGGTAAAGAAGTCCATAAAATCTTCATGCGTGTATTTAATCCCTGCAAAATTTGGGATTTTACCATCAACAGCTTGCAATAAATCGTACATCGCAAAATTACCGCCTGTTAATACTGGAATATGGTAATAATAAAAAGGCATATCCGGAACTACAGCAGCGATTTCTGCACAAGATTTGGCTAACATTTCAACATTGGCAGGCTTAAAATAAAATGGGGTAGTAAAAGAGACGGCATATATGCCTATTTCTTTAGCATACAATGCTAATTCTTTACAATCTGTAATACTGGTACCGCCCAAAAACAACATTACTTTAAAATCATTGTCGCCTTTGGTACAATCGGCCCAAGCCTTAGCCACTGCTTTTTTCTCGGGCGTAGACATGGATACGCCTTCGCCGGTTGAACCACAAATAAATGCGCCTGTAATTTTGTTACTCTTTAAAAATTGATAATAAGTAGGTATAATCGCTAAGTTTACATTACCATTTTCGTTCATGGGTGTAAAGGGAGCAGAAATTAACCCCTGGATTGGTTCGAAATTCATTTTCGCTAATTTATAATAAGAAAAATAAAAGAGCAAGCAGTAAAATGCTACTGCTCACTCTTTTTTAAGTAAGGTATTAAGTACCAGGGTAACCAGGATTTTGATCGCCTTCTAAACTTTCGTCTTGTGTAAGCGTATTTAAATCTATTGGCAGGATAATTTTATGATTCTGACCTGCAACATTATCTAAAACACCTACTAAAGGGAGATCTCTTCTAAATACCAATGGATTTCCTGAGGCATCTTGCATACGGCGTAAATCCCACCAGCGTTTTCCTTCGGCAACAAATTCTTTGCTTCTTTCGGTAAAAATTGCTAGTTCATTAGCTTCAAAAGTTCCATTTACAAATTGAGGGGCTGCACTTGGTGCATAGGCACGGTTACGCACCATCATAATTTCTGCAGTTGGGTCCTGACCTTGTTTGTTTTTTACCTCTGCCAATAATAAATAGGCATCGGCTAAACGGTAAATAGGATAGTCGTCTGAAAAGCTGCGTGCTCCATCTACAACAGTACCCATAAATTTACGTAGGTTGGTGGCATGAATAGTTCCTTTATTAAAATTTAAGAAAGTAGCATTCGCCCGGGTATCGGCCGTTTCGTATTGATCGTAAGCCTCTATTTTATACTCGTAACGGATAATGGTACCTCCACCGTTTACTTGCAATGGGTCGGCCGGAATGGCCACACCTTTATCATCAACATAACCACTTAACGGGTCGGTAATTGCATAAATGAACTGGCTAAATGAGTTAGTAGCCTCGCCCTGCTGGTATCTTAATGCAAAGATAATTTCGCTATTGCCTTTGCTTGCTGGCACACTGGCCGATTTAAATACATTTGCAAAATTAGCTTGCAAGCTATATTTCGGGATAACATCTTCCAAGGCAGCTCTTGCAACGCCTAAGTCGGCAGCTGTAGTTGTAGGTGCGGCGCCATCAATTTTCACTTTTGCCGACCATAAATAAACTTCGGCTTTTAGCATTTGAGTGGCGGCTAATGACCACTGTGCTTTTTGAAATTTAGTCGTATAATTTCCACCAAAATTGGTTACCGATTTATCGATATCAGATTTGATAAAGTCTAAGGTTTCTTTATCGGTTTTGGCTCTTGGCAGGTACATATCTTTTGCCGATTTAGGATCGGTAAGTAATACGGTAGGCTCTTTAGCTAATGGTACTCTTCCGTAAGTACGGTAAAGGTAAAAGTAATAATATGCTCTTAAACCATAAGCCTGACCTAGGTAGTAGCCTTTATCGGCAGCCGATAAATAGTCTGCTTTTTCTACCTGATAAATAAAATTGTTAACCTGGAATATAGAGGTGTTATAAAGACCGCCCCACGAACTAAAGCCCGGGCTCGATTCTCTAACATCCTGATTAATATAGCCAGCCGAGTTTAAGGAAGCCGTTCCTGTAAAACTTGTCCCGGTTTTTAAAGTTCCCCCTCTTAGCTCTCCTAAAGAAAATAGCAAAAACTGGTTCCCTCTAAGTTGGCTGTGGATGCCAATCATTGCACCATCTACCTGAGCTGCATTTTTCCAAAAACTTTCGCTCGCAAAATAGTCTTCGGGTGCTAATTGTAATTTATTACAAGCCGTAAACGTTACGCTTAATGCTAGTGCGGCAAAGCCGATTATTATTTTTTTCATGTCTGTCTTCTTAAAATATAAATTGAGCTCCAAAAATGATCGTACGTGGTAATGGATAACCACCAGCACCTATTGGAGTACTTCCGCTCTCTGGAGAGTATAAAGTAGATTTGCTGAAATAAGTAAGGTTCTGACCGCTTACCGATAAATTTACCCCCTGGCTTTTTAGTCTGCTGGCAATTTTAGCAGGCAAAGAATAGGTTAAATTAACCTCTCTTAATGCCAGATAATCTCCTTTTTGATAAAACATACTCGACTCGCGGAAGGTATTATTTTTGTATAATTGATCTGCCCAATAATAGGTTGGATATTTGGCATTTGGGTTAGTTGGCGACCAGGTATCGCGAATTGCAGTAGTGGTATTAAATGTTCCTTGTGCATTACTTACAAACCAGGCAGTTGCACCATCATATTGTACAAACCCAAGTGCATAATCTAGACGAGTACTTAAAGAGAAATCTTTCCATTTCACATTGGCGCCAAAACCACCTGTAAAACGTGGTATTGTGCGTCCTTGGTAAACTCTATCAAAACTATTAATAATACCATCTCCATTCACATCTTTCCATTTCACATCACCAAGGGCGATTGGATAATACAAGTTTTTTTGCGAAGCTGGCAATGCATTATATACATCGGGATGCACTAAAGTTTTAGCACCCAATAAATCTCTTAACTGTAATGCATAAGAATCTAAGTCGGCCTTATTTCTAATAATTCCATCAGCTTGGTAAGCATAAGCCACATTTGGATCTTGTCCTTCCTGTATTCCGCCTACCCAAATCAGTTCTTTTGTGTTCGGATCGTAAACCTGGAAGCCACCTTGTCTGTTATTAAGAAGGCCATTAGATGGTAATTTTAATACTTTATTAGCATTATAGGCCATATTGTAGTTAATGTTTACCGCCCAATCTTTATTTCTGAAAGCATTATAATTCAAATCTATCTCTACCCCTTTATTCTGCATATTACCATTGTTAGTACTTATTGAAGAAATACCTGCAGTTACAGGAAATGTTAGGGAGGCAATTTTATCGCTTGTTGTTCTGTAATAATAGGCTAATGAGACATCCAATTTATTAAACAAGCGGGCATCTAAGCCAACTTCTTTTGTAATTAAACTTTCCCATAATAAGTTAGGTGTATAAGGGTTGCCCGCTAAATAGCCGATGCTGCCATTATATTTATTTGAACTATAGTTACCTTGTAAAGTATAGGCACCTACACCCCCTACGTTACCATTTGCACCATAACTAGCTCTTAATTTTAAGGTATTAACTACATTAGTAAATGGTTTAAAGAAGTCTTCGTTATGAATATTCCAACCTATCGAAATACCTGGGAAATTACCCCAGCGGTTATTTAACAATCTCGAATAACCATCGCGTCTGAAAGTAGCTGTTAATAAGTATTTTTCATCGTAATCGTAGGTAGCACGACCAAAGAACGACAGAATACGTTGACGTTGGTGATAGGTGTCAATGCTTCTTCTGTCCTTATCAGAACTTGTGTATTGGAGATCCATAAAATCGTCTGTTGGTGCACCAGAACCCGATGCCGAAAGCCCCTTTTGATAAATATCGTAATATTCGGAAGCGACCATTACATTGATGCTGTGTTTTGAAGCGATATTAGTATTATAATTTAAAACCGCATTATAAGTCTGACTTAAGTCTTTATCTGATGAAGCACTTGAACTACGGGTTCTATTAATATTATTAGGGCTCGATAAATAATCTTTATTAAACGACTCGTAATAACCTTCGTCGTAGAATAGGTTACCACTTACTTTTAAGTTCAGATTTTTAAGGAAATCTATTACAAACGCCTGAGACAAAGTAAATTTATCGGTACTATTGTCGCGCAGAAATTTATCATCATTTACCGCTGGATTACCATCTGCAAGATCTCTACCTACCAATAAATCTCCCTTTTCGTTTGTACCGCGCATGGTTGGTGGCGCACCCAAAGAACGGGTTAAGTAATTTCCTTCACTGTTTGTAACGGCATCCCGCCACTTGGCATTAGCGAAGTTTAAGCTCGAAGAAGAGGTTAGCCAAGGTTTTACTTTGTAATCGCCATTTAAAACAAAGGTTAAACGCTTGTAAAAGGTATTAATTGGCATTCCTTTCTCTTCATAGCTACCTAAACCAGCATAATATTTGCCATTTTCATTCCCGCCAGTTACATTGAGGTTATAATCCTGAGTTAAGCTATAGGGCCTAAGGGCATAATCCTGGTAGTTAAAACTTTTATAGATAATTTCTTTATTAGTTCCATTAGGATCGTAAGCACCAGCTGCATTGGTTTTAACTGGATCGAGCATAGATTTCCATCCTTTTGTTAGCAATTCTTCATTAGTCGAATTTCTAAACATTGGACTCCATACGGCACTGGCATTTACATTTCCATCGTAAGGCACACCATTGGTATCTTTATATAAGTTTCCAGTACCAAATGGACCTGTAGTATTTAACTGACTTAAGCGGCTGGCATCATATAACCCAGAAGTTTCGATAGCCTTTCTAGACCAGTAAAGATATTCTTCCGCACCAAAAAATTCGAAAGGGATATTTAATTTATTGATTCCTACTTTCGATTTAAGAGAGATATTAGATACCCCAGCTTTACCTCTTTTAGTCGTAATTAAAACTACTCCATTACTTGCTCGGGCACCATAAATAGCCGTTGCCGATGCATCTTTTAATACTTCTATAGATTCTATGTCGTCCTGGTTAATATCGCTAAAACCCGATCTTAATAAACCGTCGACCACAACCAATGGTGAACCACCGCCGCCATAACTGGTACCCCCACGCAAAACAATATTGGGTACCGAGCCGGGGCGACCAGAAGTCTGTTGTACTCTTACCCCAGGTATTGTTCCGGCTAAGGCCGATGCAGGATTAGATCGTATACCTGTTTCTAAAACCTTAGGATCCAGCTTGGATACTGAGCCTGTAAGTTTCGACTTCTTAATCGAACCATAACCTAAAACAACAACTTCGTCGAGCGCAGTATTGTCTTCTTTTAATAGTACATTAATCGTTTGCTGGTTACCCACAGTAACCTCTTGTGTAATGTAACCAATAAAAGAGAAAACTAAGATATCTCCGCTTTTTGCCGGAATTACATACTTTCCTGAAGCATCTGTGATAGCGGATACTTTAGTTCCTTTAATGATGATGCCTGTACTTGGCACGCCACCTCCCGACGAGTCGGTTACACGCCCAGTAACATTTTTGCTTTGGGCATTAGCGATAAGCATGATGAAGCTCATAGCTACTGTTAGCAACAGTTTACTAACATTTGTTTGGTAAAATTTTTTCATACTTTAGGGTTTAATTTGATTATTATGTCAGACATAATACCACTAAGTACTTAATTATTTTATTTATTTGCAAATAATTCTGAAATTTTATTTTAGACAAATTTGATATCATAAGTATTATATTTGCGCCAACGCTTTGAGGGCACTTTTTTTTGCCACAAATAAATTATACCTAATAATGGACGACATTGCCAATTTTAAACAAGTAGATACCAGTTCGTTAGTCGACCGGGTTGAGGACAATCTTGTACAACTACTTCAGGAACGCAAGCTAAAAGTTGGAGATAGCATCCCAACCGAGCTCGAATTAAGTAGTATATTGGGCGTGAGCCGAACTGTAGTTAGAGAAGCATTGCTTCGGTTAAGGCTAATGGGGCTCATCGAATCGAAAAAGAAAAAGGGGGCAGTTATTACAAGCCCAGACATCTTCAGCATTTTAAACAAGAGCATGAATCCTCATATCCTCGACCAGGATACCCTTAAAGAGATTTTCGAAATTAGATTAGTACTGGAAATTGGGATGGCCGACTTACTGTTTCAACGCGTAACACCCGAAGATATTAAGATGCTCAAAGAAATAGTAGACAATGAGCCCGAGTCTTCTCAGGACTATTTATTTAATATCGAGCACGAGATTGGCTTTCATGGTAAACTATATGATATTACCGGAAATGAAACGTTGCGCAAGTTCCAAGGCATGCTTTTGCCCATTTTCGATTTTGTACACAACAGTGGCCTTTTAAAAAAGCAAGGACAGATTCATAAATTCGTTTCACATAAAGGCCTGGTCGATATCCTGGAAAATGGTTCGCCCGAGCTTTTCCGGAATGCGATGCGTAATCACTTAGAAAATCATTTTAGCCGGTTGTTTGCAGACAGTTGATTGTTTCTCGTTGGGCTTTTGGATTTAATCTTCTCGATACGCCAATAATCTCAATCCATTAAACACAACAATTAAAGTCGATCCTTCGTGCCCAATTACAGCCGGGCCAATACCCGAAATTCCTAAAATGGTTAATGGAATTAAGAGCCCTACCATCCCTAAACTCATCCACAGGTTTTGTTTAATAATGCGGCTCGATTGCCTGCTTAAGCCTATTGCAAAGGGTAAATGATTTAAATTATTGGCCATTAAGGCTATATCGGCTGTTTCGAGCGCTACACTAGAGCTGGCCGCTCCCATAGCAATACCCACCGTACTTCCAGCCATTGCCGGAGCATCGTTTACGCCATCGCCTACCATCGCTACTTTTTGCGATTTCTGCATCAATTCTTGGATAGCATTAACCTTTTGTTCTGGCAATAAGCTGCCTAAAGCGGTGGTTATCCCAACTTGTTTCGCTACCGCATCGGCCACTTGCTGGTTATCGCCGGTTAGCATTACCATTTCCTGCATACCCAATGCATTCAGCTTTGCTATGGTTCTTGCAGCTTCTGGTCTAGGAATATCCATTAAACAAATAATGCCTATAATTTGATCTTTGCGCTGCACTAGCATGGTGGTATTTCCTTCTCTTTCTAATTGCACTATTTGTTTATCCAATTCTTCGTTAAGGTTTTTAAACAGGGCGCTATTACCGATGGTTATCTTTTCGCCATTTAGTTCAGCATGTACACCACGACCGCTTATGGCTTTTAAATTTGTTGCCGGTGGGATGTCCTTTTTCAACTTCATTAACCCCCCTTTTACTATAGCTGCTGCCAACAGATGATCGCTCATTTTTTCGACTGCAACCGCAATTTCCAACACTTCGTTATCGCTAACACCTTCCAGGCCAAACACTCCAGTTAGCTGGGGCTTACCTTCGGTTAAGGTGCCTGTTTTGTCGAAGGCAATGGCTGTTAAATTCCCTAGTTCTTCTAGTGGGCGGCCACCTTTAATTAAAACTCCGCCTTTTGCAGCTCTTGCAATCGCGCTTAATACCGCACTTGGAGTCGAAATAGCCAGCGCACATGGACTTGCAGCAACTAAAACTGCCATTGCCCGATAAAAACTCTGACTAAAAGCCTCGTCGATTACCAGAAAAGCGAAAAGTAATAAAACCACCAGGCCAAGTACTGCGGGCACGTAATATTTTTGCAACCGATCGGTAAATAACTGAGTGGGTGATTTTTGGGCAGTAGTATCATTTATCAACTTTACCAACCGGGCTATAGTCGAATCGGCAGTAAGTCGGGTTACGCTAATCTCGAGCACACCACTTCCATTAATAGTTCCCGAAAACACCTGATGCGCGGCGTCTCTTTGGTTATCGTTTCGAATAGGCCATTTATCGACTGGAATACTTTCGCCGGTTATTGGTGCCTGGTTTACGCTACTTTCGCCTTTAATAACTAGCCCATCGGCCGGAATCTTACTATTGGGCTTTACAATAATGAGGTCTCCAATTGCAAGTTCTGCAACCGTTATTTCGATTTCCTCGTTATTTCTTCGAACAATAGCAGTCTTGGGAGCCAGATCGGCTAAGGCCGAAATAGATTTCTTTGCCTTATTCATCGCAAAGTGCTCTAACGAATGCCCCAGGCTAAATAAGAATAACAGTAAGCCCCCCTCTGCCCATCGCCCTAAGGCTGCAGCCCCGGCAGCTGCGACCAGCATTAAAAAGTCGATCTCGAAATGACCCTTATTAATACTCTCGTAAGCTTCCCTGGTGGTATAAAAGCCCCCAAAAAGATAGGCGATAAGATAACAGGCCCAACTTAATCTCGAGGTTTCCTCAATAAAGGATAACCCGAAACCAATTGCTAAAAAAGCACCAGAAAGTAAACTAAAAATAAGTTCGCTATTTTTTCCAAAAATGCCATCATGATCGTGGTCGTGGCAACTATGTTGATGTGTATGACGGGGTTCCTTTTGCATTCTCTGTCTTTATTTGAAGCGATAAGACAAAGATAAAGACGAATGGGATGCAATGGTATTGCATTTATAGCCGGGTAAAATTATGGGCTAACTTTAGGTATATTACAACTGGCACAAACTCCTTTTACAATTAGTTCCCGCTCTTCGACAAGATAAAGGTCTGGTAAATCCACTTCGGGAATTTGCGTTTTAGGCAAGCAATGAGTTTCCTTACATTGCGTGCAATAAAAATGAATATGAAGATCGTGATGTCCTTCGATACCGCAACCAGGAGCGCATAGTGCAAATTTAGTAGTACCGCTCCCATCTTCAATGCGATGCACTAATCCATGCTCTTCAAAAGTTCTTATGGTTCTAAATAAGGTTACCCGGTCTGTTTTATCTAACCCAACTTCTAAATCGGTTAAGCTTAAAGCTGATGATTGTTTTAAAAGAAAATCGAGCACAACTAGACGCATGGCCGTTGGTGTAATTTTTTTCTCGTTTAATTTAACTTCCAGTTCCTTCATTTCTTTTGTTGTAGTGTTGTAATATTTTAAGGTTGAAATTTTTGGTTTAGCAGCGAAAATACCCTCAAAATTACTAGTTTTGTTGCGTGAAAACAATTGCACTTTTCTTGTCATTAATGGTAGTCGTACTTTCCATAACGCCATGCTGTGCTATAGAAGATCACCTACAGCAAACAAGATTAGAAAAACAATTAGCAACTGAAAAAAACCCTAGCGATAATTGTTTTATAGGCTGCTCGCCCTTTTACACCTGCGGCACTTGTAGTGGCCTTACCGTAATTCTCTTTGTTGGTGTTACTAGCCCAACCCTTTCAATTGCCCCTATAACTTTCAATAACGACTACTTTCAGCCGTATGCAGATGGCGCCGATCGGAACATCTGGCAGCCACCAAAATTACTTAAGTTAATTTAAAAGAAAGCCTTGTATGGCTCATTTACAATTACTTAATTAAAATTAATCATGAAGAAAACAATCTTGCTTTTGGCTATACTGTTATATACGACCATTAGCTATGCCCAACATACTTTAAAGGTTATTGTTAGCGATGCCGAAACCAAAAAACCCATTTTAGGAACCTCCATAAAATTAGTACAAAGTCTTATTGCAGTGGCGACAGATAGTAGTGGAAATGCGACGCTATCGAATATTCCATCGGGCAAACAAATATTGCTTTTTAGTCATATCGGTTATCAGAAAAGGGCAGATACGCTCCACTTCCCGCTATCGGATTCAGCGCGCATGCTTATTCTTTTGCAGCCCGACAAAGAAGGCGAAGAGCTCGAAGAAGTGGTCGTTTCAGCTACCAGAAGCAGTAGAACCATTGCCAATATCCCCACAAGAGTGGAGGTTTTAGTGGGCGAAGAAATCGACGAAAAGGCTAACATGAAACCTGGAGATATTAGAATGATGCTGGCCGAAACTACAGGCATACAAACCCAACAAACTTCGGCCATAAGTGGTAACTCCAGTATCAGGATACAAGGTTTAGATGGTCGGTACACACAAATTATCAGAGATGGATTCCCTTTATATTCGGGCTTCTCTGGCGGATTAGGTCTGTTGCAGATTGCCCCGCTCGACCTTAAACAAGTAGAAGTAATTAAAGGCTCTTCCTCCACATTATATGGAGGTGGTGCCATTGCCGGATTAGTTAATCTTGTTTCCAAAACCCCTACCGACGAAAGGCAGCTTAATTTCTTGCTCAATGGCACCTCTGCATTGGGCTTAGATGCCAGCGGGTTCTATGCGCAGAAATTTAAAAAAATTGGCGCTACCCTTTACGCTGCTTATAACCATGGTACTGCTTACGATCCCGTTCCTATTGGCCTTAGCGCCATTCCCGAATTCGATCGTTTTACATTCAACCCTAAGCTGTTTTTTTACCTTAGCAATCGCAGCATCTTTACCGCAGCTTTAAATACAACGATCGAAAAACGCATAGGTGGGGATATGCAATATATTAAAGGAAATGGAAGTGCCAGTCATTCTTATTTCGAAGAAAATAAGACTTGGCGATATAGCAGTCAGCTGGAGTTTAAACACCAAATAGACGACCAGCAAAGACTTACTTTTAGGAATAGTATAAGTTATTACGACCGTTCCATCGCTATGCCAAATTATTTATTTTCTGGCGTACAGGTTTCGACCTATAGTGAGGCGAATTATGCTAAAGACGGCGAAAATACCGATTGGGTAATGGGCTTAAATTTCCTCAGCGAGAATTTTAAGGAAGACCTGCGAAGTAATTTCCCATTAAGGGATTATAACAACCATACCTTTGGTGCATTTATTCAGAATACCTTTGCTGCATCAGAAAAACTCACTTTCGAATCGGGTCTGCGTGGCGACTATCATAACGACTATGGATTTATGCTTTTACCAAAAATATCGGCATTATGGAAAATGAATGCGCAGTTTACTTTTAGGCTTGGCGGCGGACTGGGTTATAAAGCGCCAAGCATTTTTACAGAAGACGCCGAAAGAATTCAGTTTAAAAATGTATTACCTATCGAGGTAAACCATACTAAAGCCGAACGCTCTTATGGTGCCAACTTTGATGTTAATTATAAAACCCCGCTTTTTAACGATCAAGTTGGCTTTAGTATTAATCAGCTCTTCTTTTATACACGAATTAATAATCCCATTTTGGCCGACATCCGATCAGAATATTTACAATATATACAACCCAAAGGGGATTTAAATACAAAGGGAATAGAAACCAATATAAAAGTAACTTTTAAAGACTTTAAGCTTTTTGTAGGCTATACCTTTGCCGATGTAAATCAGCATACGGAAGCGGCTTCTTTTACTTACCCTCTGGTTTCGAAGCATCGTCTTAACAATGTTTTGATGTATGAAGTTGAGGATAAATGGAAAATTGGGGCAGAAGCCTATTATTTTAGTGCGCAGAAGTTAAACGATGGCGCTAGGGGTAAAAGCTATTGGACGCCAGGCTTTATGGTAGAAAAACTATGGGAACGCTTTTCTATATTTATTAATTTCGAAAATTTTACCGATACCCGGCAAACCAAATTCGACACCATTTATACCGGCAGTATTACTAATCCCGTTTTTAGAGACATCTATGCCCCGGTAGATGGTTTCGTAATTAATGGCGGACTAAAGATTAAACTGTAATTTTAAGCGCTGGGCAACAGGAGTTCAGTATTTCTTCAGAATTAAATTATAGCTTTGTTATTGATTGCTTTCAAAAATT
This sequence comes from Bacteroidota bacterium, assembly GCA_040388055.1. Classification (GTDB taxonomy): domain Bacteria; phylum Bacteroidota; class Bacteroidia; order Sphingobacteriales; family Sphingobacteriaceae; genus Pedobacter. The sequence goes on along the minus strand of JAZKCO010000001.1, from coordinate 183,692 downwards.
ATGCAGAATAAAGCGCTATTTAAGAACAGATTTGCTCCGGTTGCCCTAGCAACGCTCCTTTTATGTATCATCTCCCTTCTCACAAGGATTGCCTTGCTCATTTACTCGGCCGATGTTTTCGATTGGTCTTTCGTCAATATTTTAAAGGTATTCTTTACGGGTCTCTTATTCGATTTGGCGGCCGCATCTTATGCCTGTATTCCATTAGTGCTTTATTTGTGGCTATTTCCAAACCGTTGGTATGCGAAAAAACTAAACAGGATATTACTGTTGCTTTACTTTTTTGTTGTCGTAGCGACCCTGCTATTTAATGCCATATCGGAATGGTTTTTTTGGGAAGAATTTTCGGTAAGGTATAATTTTATTGCGGTCGATTACCTGGTTTATACAACCGAAGTAATTGGAAATATCCGGCAATCTTATCCTATTAACACCATTCTTAGCCTATTATTTGTAGTTTCCGCGCTATTTACCTATGCTTTGAGAAATCTAATATGGCAATCGACCACCAGTAAAACAAGGTTTACCGGGCGAAGTAAGATCGCCTTATTGCTGCTTTGCCTTCCATTTATTACCTACTTTGGCCTTAACCATAAGTGGAAGTATCAGAGTAGTAATCAGTATGTAAATGAGTTGGCTGGCAATGGCATGTACGATTTTGGCTTTGCCTTCTGGAATAACGAACTAGATTACAATACTTTTTACAAAACTCTACCTATCGACACGGTAAAAGCACTTTTCAGGCAAATCTTAGCCCCTACTTCCACTTCCAAAAAACCTACCGATCTCTATACTACGCGAAACATTTTGGGTACCGGACCGGAACAACAAATGAATGTAGTATTAATTAGTGTAGAGAGTTTAAGTGCTAATTTTTTAGGGAGCTTTGGCAACACACAACACCTTACGCCACAATTGGATTCGTTAGCCAAAAAAGGCTTGCTGTTTACTAAACTCTATGCTTCAGGAACTAGGACCGTTCGTGGCCTCGAAGCCTTGTCGTTAAGTATTCCACCAACACCCGGTCAGTCTATTATTAAGCGACCCGACAACAAAAACCTCTTTACCTTAGGTAGCGTTTTTAAGGCTAAAGGTTATAGCAGTCGATATATTTATGGGGGTTACAGCTATTTCGATAACATGAAAGAGTTTTTCTCTCAAAATGGTTATGAAGTTACTGATAGAAGTGCTTTGACCGACAAGGAAATTCATTATTCTAATATCTGGGGTGTGGCCGACGAAGATCTTTTTACTTTGTCGTTACGTGAATTGGATGGCGATTACCAGCAAAAGAAACCTTTTTTTGCTCATATTATGACCGTTTCGAACCACCGACCTTATACCTATCCGGAGGGGCGGATAGATATTCCCTCGCATACCAGTAGAGAAGGTGCAGTAAAATATACCGATTATGCCATTGGCAAATTTATTAAAGAAGCCAGTACAAAACCTTGGTTTTCGAATACCCTTTTTGTAATTGTTGCCGACCATTGTGCTTCGAGTGCAGGAAAGGTAGAATTGCCGATCGATAAATACCATATCCCGATGATATTTTATGCGCCAGGACATATTTTACCCGGGAAATTTGAGAAACTTACCGCACAGATAGACATTGCACCAACGATCTTAGGTTTTTTAAATTTTAATTATGAGAGCAAATTTTTCGGACAGGATGTATTTAAAATGGCGAATGGTAGTGAGCGAGCATTTATTAGCACTTACCAAAGCCTGGGTTACCTTAAAAACAACAAATTAATTATACTCGATCCCAATAAAAAGGCGGATACTTTTTTGCCGGATTTTATAAGCGGGAATTCGAGTCTTATTGCTCCAGATACAACACTAACTAACGAAGCAATCGCCTATTATCAGCTGGCTTCCTATCTTTATCAACATCAATTATATGGTCAGTAAGTCGCTGTCTTTTTTCGGATAACATAGGCAATCATCGGAGTCCTTATTTCAAAACCCAATTTCTGATAGAGTTTAATTGCTCCTTCGTTATCGTCTCTCACATGCAGAAAAGGAATTTCGGTTTTAGCTAATATCCTTTTAATTTGTTCTCTTAAAAGCCCATAAGCATATCCATTACCCAGATGATCCGGGCGGGTACAAACGGCACTAATTTCTGTATAAGGGCTAGGGTTAAACCGGTGCCCAGCCATAGCCACTAGTTCTTTATCTTTAAATACGCCTGTATAATTGCCAAGTTCGATAGTCCGGGGCAGAAATGGGCCGGGTTTGGTTAAACTCACTAATGCTTCCATTTCCGGAACATGCCGATCGGCTAAATCGCTAAAACCAATATCATTGCCAGCAGGAAGCTCTTTAAGTTCATAGCATAGCTGAAACATATCGATATGGGTAACCAGCTCCCATTTACGGGGGATAGCCATTGCAGTTGGTGTAAAAACAATGAAGAAGCTATCGGCGGGGCTAATTTTATAAAGTGTTTCGAAATCTTGTTCGCTATTGGTTGCGAGACCTGCAAATGAGGCAACGGTCGCCGTATAATAAGTAGCATTTTCATTTCCTTCTGCAAAAATACGGTGCCCTGTCCGTAAAGCGTTATAGATGGGATTATCTAATATATGTTCCATGGTGTACCCGATTCGTTAAGTAAAGGTATTCAAAACTTTTTTAGCTGATTGTAATTTTCTAATTTAGACCAATGACATTTGCAACCAGGGCAATCGAGTTTAACAGGCAATTAACCTATACAGGCGACTCACTACCATCAGGCATCCGGATTATGAACCCCTTTACAGAATTTGAGCAGACTCTAAGAATTACCGAAGATTTTTATCGCAAATACTATAACGATCGCAAGTCCAGGTATCTTATTTTAGGAATTAATCCCAGTCGGCTTGGGGCTGGCCTAACCGGCATCCCATTTACCGACCCTAAGAGACTCATGAAAATATGCAATATTAGTTACCAGGGCCGAATAACTCACGAACCCTCTTCGACTTTCATTTACGAAATGATAGCAGCTTATGGTGGTCCCGAAGCGTTTTACAGCGATTTTTATATCAATTCGCCTTGCCCTTTGGGCTTTACTTCGATCGATGCCAATGGCCGGGAAAAAAACTACAATTATTACGATAGCAAGGATTTGATTAATGCGGTAAAAGGTTTTATGGTCGAACAAATTACTAAGCTTATCGCTCTTGGTATTAATACCGATACCTGCTTTTGTCTGGGAACAGGAAAAAATGAAAGGTTTCTGAGTAAATTAAATGAAGAATATGGCTTTTTCGCGAAGATTATCGCACTCGAACATCCTAGGTTTATTATGCAATATAAAAATGCGTATAAGCAACAATATATCGATAAATATATTACTGCTTTTAGCTTCCGCTGAAGAATTTCATTTTACTATTCTTCATCAGCCATTATTTTTCTAGGAGAGTACTTTCTTCTCTATTTCCTTCCCTATACTTTCGATGGTTGCGGCATCCAAATTACCCCAAAGCTGTTCCCAGTGTCCATATAGTTCTTTTCTTAATTGGGTTATTTCTTTTTTATCTAAAAAACACCCAAAATAAGCAACCCCGTCTGTGGTCTCTTTGGGCCGCACGTTAATATGCCGAAGCTTATCGCTTAAGTGCACGCTAATGGTAAACTCTTGATTATAATTCTTCATTGCTTTTGCGCTAAATAACAAAGTTTTATTATTTAAACAAAAGGAATACCCATTTGTTTCTTTTCAGGAAGGAGAGAATACATCATGAAAAGAAAGCGGAATTTTATCATTTCAGGCGTTCTTATTGTACTGGCAGGTTTTTTTTCGTTAGTGGCCTGGGCAACCTATCGCGAGCCTACCAGTGTAGCGACTATGGTTTTAGCCTCAGTACTCTTTATGGTCGCTGTAGTTATTTTTGCCTTTAATTTTAAGGAATAGTTTAATTCTTCAAAACCCGGCTTAACTAATTAGGCAAAACTGGTGGTTTAATTTTCCAGGGTTCGGTCGTAATAGCACCAAGAAAGGCTATAATGGCTTCTTTTTCTGCTTTACTAAGGTTAAGCCTTTTTATATGCGGATCTGTTTTTGGGAAAAGCGGATCGTTAACCTGCTCGGGTTTGGGTTTAGGCTGTGGCATACCATTGCTATACATGTTTAATACCCCTTCTATATTATCGAATATCCCATTATGAAACCATGGGCGTGTACGTAACACGTTGCGTAAACCAGGCGTTTTAAACTTACCAACGTCTTCGGGTTTGTGGGTAATATTATAGCGGCCTAAGTCCTCATATTCATTCCGGCCATAATAAGTGAGGCCAAGGTTATGAAAATCGTTATCGGTAAATAGAGGCCCGTAATGGCAGTTCATACACCGTCCTTTGGTGCGAAAAAGATGTAAGCCCTCTACTTGCTGGTCGGTAAGACGTTTGGTATTGCCTTGCAAAAAGTAATCAAAATCTGATTTTCGGCTGGTAAATGTAAGCTGATAGGTAGCCAAGGCTTTTGCAATACGTTGCTGGTTTATTTTACGATCCCCAAAAGCTTCCGTAAAAAGTGCTCCATAGCCTTTAATTTTTGCAAGCTTTGCAGGCAGGGCTTTCAGGTCCTGATGCATTTCTATAGCCGAGGTTATAGGGCCAGTAAGTTGTTCTTCAAGGTTTTCGGCACGACCATCCCAGAATAGTTTTTTAGCATTCCATACATTTTCTAACGATGGTGCATTGCGTGTATTGGCAGCTTGATTATGTCCTATCGATACTGCCCGGCCGTCGGCCCAATTCATATCAGGTGCATGGCAACTTATGCAAGATATCTGGTTAGATCCAGATAAACGTGGGTCGTAGAATAATACTTTACCAAGTACTATTATATTTTTTAGTTCAGTTTCCTTACCGGCAATCGGTGTACCAGGCAGTTCGCCAAGTTCCTGCCATTTAATTCCTTCGTCGACTGTTGGTTTTGGCCAGGTCGATGGCGCACCATTATAAATTGCCCGCAGGGAATCTACACTCAAAAAACTTTCCGATTTACTCCCTTTGTCTCCATAAAAAGAAAACAACACTAAACTCAACAACACACCTGCGATGCAAAAAAGCACTTTCTTCATATCTTATCAGAAATAAAAATTTAAACTGGCCGAACCAGCCAGTCTATATCCACTTGGCACAAAATTAGCAATAATGTTATCGGTTTGAGTATTTAATGGTCTTAAATACGTTCCGGAAATACTCAATGCGGTATTTGTACCCTTAAATAATACGGGAGTAAAGTAGCTGAATTTGCCACTTAACACCGCTGCTGTAGACGACCAGTAGCTATGGTCAGGATAAACAATCCCATTGGTAAAATAATCGAACAGACCTGCTGTCGTATTTACCTTGTGGCTTAGTGGCAATCTTAAAGCCGGTAATAAAGTTGCCGAAAACCGGTTCATTCCTTTATAGGTTTTATAAACAGCCATGCTTAAACCCGGCTGTAAGTAGCTATGGTCGGCAAGCGTACCCGCACTAATATCCCGACCGAATTGCTGTTCGTATTTTAAAGTTAAGCCAAACTCTGGTAATAATGATAAGGGTCTACGGTTAACCATTAAATTATACCCAAATTCGCCTGTAGTTTGGCGATATTTATAATTACTGCCACCTAAAAGAGTATTATAATCGATACCGCTGGTATAGGTTGCTTTTATGAAGAACTGATGTTTTAATGGTCCATTGTTTTTTGCTGATAAAACATCCACAGCATAGCGATCGAGATCGAAAGTACCCAGATTTTTATCGTTAATCGACTGGTCTAACTCGTTACTATTATTCTCGTGCGAGGCATTGTATCGCAAATTGAGTTTAAGATATCCCGAATTATAATTGGCTGCGTAATTTAAATTTAACCCGGTATAGCTTGTTTTGCGTCTGAAACTACGATCGATCGAAGCAGTTTTCCTGTCGCTGTACCCATATCCGGTAACCATGTAAATGAACCGGTCGGGATATAGATTACTGGTGGCAAAACTTTGGTTACTATATCCAATGCTATTGATTTCCGTACCATAGCCAAAGTCGGCGCCTAGACCAATTGCTTTGTTTTGCCATTGATAGATTATCGCTGGTTTTATAATAATATGATAAGTGTCGACCGATGGACGCGGATCTACAGCACGCGATGCCGAGTTAAAAAGGTAGTCGATACCAGCCGATAAATTAAGTTTATTAGGCACGAGAGCATACACAGCTGTGCCCTTAAGCCTATAATTTAAACGCTGGTAGTTTCCAGCTTTTTGGGCCATATAATAAAAGGGGCTAACATCACTGTGCAAACCTTTCATGGTATAGGCCAGGCTATCCTCCCACATCCGTTCGAAGTCGAAACTACCCGAAAATTTAAACGACCCCAATGTTTGTATACCGCCTGTAAAAAAATGAACGGCCGAATTATTTTCCGCTTCCTGCGATTTCCGGTAATGTCCGTTATTACTGTTAAAATTAAATGAAATCGAGCTTGTTTTTTGAAAAGGCGAATGTATCAATTGGGTAGCGTTGCTGAAAGCCATATCGAGTACACGGCTATCCTGTCGATAAAAATAGATGCTATCGGGCTGTACCTGAGCAGATACAGTTACCGATAGCGTTAAACTTATTATAATTGAAAGTATGCCTTTCATTAAATTAATTAATAAACGATGAGGGTTGTTTCGACGGATCGGCTTTAGTAAGCATGCCAAAATCGTTAGTCGAATTATTAGTATCCTTTAATACAATACGGCCGTTTACAACTTTACTTGTTTTACGCACTACAGATTGCGACGAGTAAGATCCTCCTGGCACAAAGGTTTCTCCGGCATCAATTACATCGATAAGTCTTTTAGGCACACGCGATGCGGTAACTGCATGCTGTAAGCCAACACCGTCTATAATTACGCCTACAGGGATCTGAGTATTTATACGTGTTGTTGGTGTTATCGTAGTAACATCTGGTGTAGCATAAGCTGGCCATTTTGTAACATCAGCAGCTGTCTTAAAGATTACTAAACCGTCCCGGCCCAGGTTATCAATAATTAAGTCGCGACCACTCCCATTATCTATAACCTTAACATTCGTAACAGCGGGCATATCGAGATCGGAAGCCAATGGGTTTACTCCTGGCACATCGCCCAGATAAACTTCAAAATCGGCCTTACTAAGATCGATGGTAAGGCTCGGGTCTTTAACAGTAATTGGATTACCAGTAGCCCCAATATAGGGTGCCTGGTGATTTAATGCAGTAGCTGCGATAATGATACTCTTACCAGGTGCCAGTGGATATTGCTTACCTGTTCCAGGAATCATAAACATCGTTTTTGCATAGATATAATCGGTGTTGGCTTTTGGATTATTCATCCCAACAGATTTTGTCCAATCGTATTGACCATTGCTTTGGTAAAAGCCTTTGCTAAGATCGATACCCGACGAAGCAGCGCTCATGCCCATTACCTGCGCAAAATAAAGACTGTCGGCATAGAGGGTTTCGTTCGAGTTGTTATAGATTTCGAAAAACTGATCACGAAATATCGCACCATTAGCAGCATTAGAGCCCGCATAATAGATTTGCTTAATTACAAAATCGCCAACACGACCAACTTTCAGCATTACATTCGCCTGTGTATTTTGGGTAATACTTTGGCTGCTGATGGTCCCGTTGTAAATGATATCTTCCTGTACATTTGTACCTGCTTTAGCATTATAATCGGCCGCAGCCACGGTTAATACAACCGTTATTTTATAGTTTCCAGGTGATAGGTTATTAAAAGTGGCTGTGCCAGAGGCATTGCTAGTTGCTTTTGTAGATTGGTTGGTTACCAGATTAATTACGGTCACTTCTGCTTTATCCAAGCCAAAACCAAAAGTTGCATTTTCATCATCAAATGTCGTTTTTACATCTAGTTTAAGTAATGTTACATCGTTCGATTTATCTTTTTTACACGATGCAAGTGCGCCAAGTAAAATGGTAATTAAAAATAGATATTTGATCTGTTTCATAGCTGATTAATGAATTTAATTATGAATAGTTAAAATTTATAAGCTAACTCCGCCCCTACATTTACGGGGCTATTATAAGTCTTTGCCGAATTAAGTTCGCGGTTGTAATATTTAACCCGGATATTTAAAAAATTATAGGCAAAAACGGATATTCTCAATTTCTTTCGTACTTCTTTAGCCAGCCTTAAACTTAAGTTACCGTAAACAAAAGGCGGATCCTGTACCTTGGTACCGGCTACCGAACTGAGCAATAAATAATTATAATCGGTATTATTATTATCAAAAACAGGTATGGGTATGGTATTGCCATCTTTATCGATATAAGCAATCGGAACCTGACTATTACCAAGTGCTTGCCGTACATTGTACCAATAAAAATCGGCCATTAGGCTTACTACAAAGCCGAGATGCGGGATATGGGTGTCGCTACTTAATTTGCTTATTACCGACCATTCTTTACGATGAATGGCTTTATAAATCCCATACCATGCAGTATTACCACGTATGATGTAACTGTCGTCGACTTTGGTAATGGCGGTACCTGTATTATTGAAATAACTATAGCCAACAGAAGTATTAAGATTGAAGGAGGTTTGCAATACCGGAATTTTGCGGGTACTCACAAACCATTCTGCGCCATAATTATCCGAATTTACATGGTTGCCTACCCGCAAGTCGCTAAGGCTAGCATAAAGCTTGTATTGCCCAGTTTCGGCGTATGTTGGTTTCCCCCCGGGTACTGGCGTAACGGTATAAGTTGGCAGGTAAATAGGCATAAAAACGCCAGAACTATTTAAGCCGTCACGATTCCTTTTAAGATAAATATAAAGCGACGAATTGATCCATTTACTTTCAAAACTAGTCCCTAATTCTATCTGGCTCGCCTTAGAAGGCTTTAACCGACTGTTATCTTGCTCGATTTTCCGGGTATAAACCAAATAAAGGCTCTCATTAACAAAGGTATTATAAGCATTAATGAGCGTGATATCGAAATAGGTTGGCCCTGGATAACGGTACGACATGGAAGGTGCCTTACTTGCGATGCCAAATGCCGCTCTTACCGCCCACTGGCTATTTAATTGATAGCTGGTATTAATACGGGGTTGTACACTGGGATAACCGTTCTGTAAATCGTAACGCACCCCAGCCGTTACGGATAAGGGCTTATTAAATACTTTTACTAGTGTGCGGTCTTCGGCATAAAAACCGATATTATAAATATCACGCAACAAATCGAAGCTATATGGACGCACGCTCTTGTTCCCTGCTATATTAAGGTAAGGGTGCGACGGATCGGCAATTACTCCCTGCCCGCTGTTACCCGATGTACTGAAATTACTTCCAAAGGAAAGGTTATGCTCTAGCGAGCCGGTGCTGAAATTATTGATTAGGTCGAGGTTAACTGCTGCATTATAAGGCTTACCAATAATGTGATCGATAGAAAGGAAATTACCAGGCACATAATATCCTTCGTAAATTCCGGTAGTATCTTTATCGGCCACTCCTTGTGCCGAGGTATTATTATATCGCTGGCGATAGCTTTCCTGGTAGCCCACATCGTAGCTCAGGCCGAGATTAATGCGCTGTAAAAAGTTACTGTTTACCGTTATAGAGGTGCGGTTGGTAAAGCCCAGGCGCCGTTCTTTCGAGTAAGTTATTTGCTGCGTGTCGTCGTCGGGATCTAATTTAGCATTATCAATCTTGTGGCTATAATCGGCAGAAAATGTGTTTTTTATAGCTTTATTTAAAAAGATCGACCACATCAATCCGCCGCTTAACCTACTGTAATTTTTGGTGTTATCGCGTGGATCCTGAACACTATTCAGGTAATTAAAATTGGTATTTAATGCCCCAGCTTTGCCTGGCAATTTAAAACCTTTCGAAATAGCCGCATTAGTTGAAGTGCCATTTAAACGTAGGTTTACCCGGTAATCTGTTTTACCGGCCATCCGGTTAATAATAATAGCGCCATCTGTTAATTCGCCATATTTGGCCGATGCCACGCCCGATACCACCTCCACACTTTCGATATTATCGGCAGGTATGTTGCGCACATCGAGCCCACTAAAAGGCGTATCGTATTGGGGATTGCCTATTCCGGGGTCTGCTGTATTCGCTATGGCACCGCCTGTTATACCAAATGCGCCTACATTTCTGGTTTGCATATTGGCATCGTTCGACTGCCTCATGCCATCTATATAAATAGCTACACCCATCGCATTATTAGTTAGCTGTACAGGGTCTTGAATAGCACCAGCAGAGCGCAGGGTAACATTTTGTTTATACTGCAGGTTGGGTGGCGACATCGTTTTACCAGGCAGATTATTCAATATATCTGCAAGACTAAAGGCTTGTATCTGGTCGATCGATTGGCGATCGAAAACAATAGATGAGTTTGACACTTCACTCCTTTTACGTTGTGCCGTTACTACCACATCATTAAGGGTAAGGCTCTGCTCGAGTAAAATAATAGTTTGTGCAATACTAAACGCTGCTGTTTGCAAAGTACGGATAACCGATTGCTTCCCAACAAATGATACCTGTAGGGTAAGAGTTTGAAAAAAATTATGTTTTAGTAAGAGTGTATACCGTCCGTTAATATCAGAATAAGTAGCCTCATTAGTTTCTTTAATCCTAATCGCCGCAAATTGAATAGGCTTGTTACCTGCATCGAGCACCTGCCCCTTAAGGGTAATGGTGCCTGGTTGTCCAAAAGTAAAGAGAGGCAGAAAGAATAATATATAAATGTATTTTATCAAATCTTATTTAGACTAATTCTAATTTCTGCAAAACTAAACGATTTAAACCTTAAAATCAAATCTAATATGAGGAAGATAAGTTTCGATGAAATTAGTATTAGCGATAGCCGGAAGCCTGCTAAACAAAGAGATACTTTAAATTAAACGATAACTACAAATTAAAACAAGACTTTCTTTACCGGCCCGCGGCAATTTTCTACGATCGCAAAAAAATCAATAGCCTCCAAACCAGCTTTTAATAGGTTAGATTCCTTTTCTGAAAGTTCTTTCAAGGGCAGCCGGCAGGTGCCTAGGTCAAGTCCAATCATTTTCATAATAGCCCTTTGGGCCGGAAGAGAAGGGAACTGTACCAAACACCGAACCATTTCTACTGCAGTAAGTTGAAGTTTTCTTGCAGCTTCTTTCTCATCTTGGCGATAAAGGTTCATGATTTGCAGGTATAACCCAGCAGCAAAATTATAAGTACTCCCTACTGCACCCTTTGCGCCAACCGATAATGCGCTTAGCAGCATCTCATCATACCCAAATAAGATATCAAACTTTCCATTCTTATAATTTAGGCAGGCCTGATACTCATGAAGTGTAGAGGCAGTATATTTTATTCCAGCTAAATTCGGGATTAACTCTTCGCCTAGTTTTAAAAATTCGACCATATCCATGGCCACACCAGTAAGTGCTGGGATATGATAATAATAAAATGGAAGGTCTGGTGCTGCAGCAGCTATTGCTGCTATGCTTTCCACTAAATTGTAAACAGAACTTAATTTAAAATAAAAGGAGGCGACCGAAGAAATGGCATCAGCCCCAATAGCAACTGCATGTTTGGCCAGCTTCCTCGACTCGGCTATCGAGTTATGACCAACGTGTACGATAACTAAAATTCTATTGTCGACTACTTTAACATACTCTTCAGCAATCGACATTCTTTCTTCAATAGTGAGATTGGGGCCTTCTCCATTTGTACCACAAACAAACACGCCGGTTAAGCCATCTGCTATTGCTTTTTCTACAATTATCGGTATTAGAGAGATATTTAGGGATCCATCTGGATTAAATGGGCAAAAAGTCGCAGTAATGAGGCCTTCTATTTTCATCATTTTTCTAATTTATTTAGGTAAATTGGTTTTTATCGAAAAATCTACACTGATTATTTCTTTTCATCATTATTTTCGTGGCCAAGAACTCTGATTTCCTGAAAGTAGGCAAGGCCATCGGGCTGGTGTGTTCCCGAAACAGAAATAAACAGCGTATTAGTTACGATAGGTTTTTTTAGGGTGTATATTTTAGGCTTAGCCTCATTATTTGAAATCTTTTCAATAAGATTCCAGTTCTTATTTTGTATAAACGACCGGGCAACATTTACCTCATAGCTTTCTTTTGTTAATGCTCCTTTTTTAGGTAGTTCAAGCTCATTGGGATCAATCAGGCAAAACGTAAGTTGATCCGAATAACTTGCGGTTCCATTCTCGAAAAGGATTGCAACTTTACCTTTTTTGGTAATGGCAATATCCGAATATCCAGCCGGACCCGGAACAATTTGCAAACCCGAATTCCAGGTTTTCCCATCATCCTTACTTAGCCTTAAGGTTAGGTTTTTTCTGTTTACCGTTCCCACTTCCTGATTATTAAGATTAGAAAACAAAACTCGTTGGTCATCTTTATCAGAAGAATATCTAATAATACTTCCTTCCGAACCAGGGTCGGGAAGTTGCTTTGCTGCAATTGGAACACTCCAGGTTAGGCCACCGTTAGCACTTTCACTAACCGCACGATAACGTCCATCGTGCCAGCGCATATTTATTAATAAAGTTCCATCTGCTTTTTCGAATACCGAACATTCACTCATTTCACCAATCGATGGTGTTACAATCCCGCCTGGAAGCCAGGTATTTCCGCCATCATCGCTATAGATAATTCCAACCCTTCTCTTTATACCTTCTGTTTCTTTTCTGGTAACTTTTAACGGGATAATTAAACGGCCCTTGCTTGTTTCTAATCCATGACCAGGGCCTGTCCATACCTGATCCCATTGAAGTCCTGCATTTTTACAAAGCTCATCAATCGCATTAGTAATATCTGCTGGAGATGAATACGTGAGACCATCGTCGTTACTTTTCGAATACAGCACCGATTTACTGTCTTTGCAGAAAACAACATGAATATTACCTGTTTTATCTGCTATTGGAACTGGATTCCCGATGGTAACTTCACTTTTTTCGCCATAAACTACCTGAGCTGCCCCCCAGGTTGCCCCCTGGTCGGTGCTTCGTTTAACCAATAAATCGATAGCACCAACATCGCGATTATTGTTTTTCCGGCCTTCGCAAAAGGCAAAAATCGTTCCTTTAGGAGAAATAACCATTGCCGGGATACGGAAAGTATGATAACCTTCCTGCCCCGAAGTAAAAACATTGGTGTGTTTATAACGGGTTGGTGGAGCCGTTAAAATTACTGGTTCGGGGCCGTTCCATGTAGCAAATGTATAATCAGTAAAATACCAATTCTTTAACCACGACAAATCAATCTGTTCAATACGGACAGGTTTTTCCCAACTTAAAGCAATCAAGACCGGATTTTTGCTATTTACGTTCGAAATATTTGGGGTCCAGCCGTTATTAGGGTTATTATCTGACTTTCCATCAATTAGATTAGTAATCTTTCGTTGCGGGAATTTTTGAGCGTATGGAGATGAAACTGTTGCTTTTTCGGCAAGATTAAAGAGGCTAGTATCTTTTTGTTTACTGGCTGATTGTGCAAAAGCCTTACTTCCCACAATAAGTAGAAAAAATAGGCATAACTGTTTTAAGCTCATAATACCGGAGTTAATTTCAATAATTTTACCCCATGCCTGTTAATGGTCGAACTAAATTGAGAAACATTTTCTTTTAAATCTTTCTGCAACCAAAGATCACGTACCGTATAATTTCCTTTTAAATTGATCGCGTTTAGTTCGAGTTTATAATCAGCCGGCACTTCTCCAGTATTAAATATCCCTATAGCGAAAGAGCCGTCTGCCAATTCTTTTTGCCACACCTGGATGTTGTTGGAATCCAGTACTTTTTTGGCTTGCTTCCCAAGCATGTCCTGATCGACAGCCAAAACCTCGCTATTGGATAATAATCCTAATGTAAAATCATCTAATTTGGTCAAATCGGCACCAATAATAAGGGGAGCTGATAACAAGCTCCACAAAGAGACGTGGGTATATTGTTCGTTAGGAGAAAGATAGGTCGGCCGCAAATTTTTACTCCAGCCTACGTATCCAACAACCAGCATATCGGGATCATTCCAATGGCCAGGGCCAGCATAAGCTTCTTTGCCATTCGAGCCAAACCCAAGCTTTGTAATGCTCTCCCAAGTATCGCGAATATCGCTCGTGGTTCGCCACAAATTACCTCCAACTTCTTTTCCCCATTCCCATACCTCTCCTTTACCATATTGACAAATACTATATATAATATCCCGATCTACCTTGTTAAGTGCATCTCTCATTACTAAATAAGGCTTTTTTAAGGTTTCGAGTTTATTATCGAAAACAATTTGACTATAACCACACCAATCGTATTTAAGGTAATCAAAACCCCATTCGGCAAATTGTTTGGCATCTTGCTCTTCGTGGTACAAGCTTCCAATATAGTTTTGACAAGTTACATGCCCCGGCGAAATATAAATACCTGTTTTAAGTCCCAGGTCGTGAATTTTATTAGTTAAACCCTTCATGTCGGGAAAATCTATATTCGACAAAATGTTGCCATTTTTATCTCTTACATTGCCAACCAGTTTACTTTCATTAAACCTGATCCTGCTAAGTCGTTTTCTTAGATTCTCTTTTGATACAAATTTTTCTGTAATTATATCATTGATTTTGAAAATCGGATCATCTTCGGCAGGCCTGTTCATCCAGCAATCGTCGATATTAATATAACTCCATCCGTAGTTTGCAAGGCCACTGCTAACCATCGATTCGGCTGCAGCCTGAATATCTTTTGCAGTTACATCGCTCGCAAAACAATTCCAGCTATTCCAACCCATCGGGGGTGTTAATGAAATTTCACTACCTATCTTTAATATAAATGTTTTTAAGTCCTTTCCATATATATTACTTGCGTTTATGATAAGCTTATAAGTTCCGGCATTTTGCAATGCCCCTGTAATTATGCCCGTCTTCTCATTAAATTTGCAGCCTTCGGGTAATCCCGAAATGGTAATTTTAAGGGGTTGCTGACCTGTAACGGGGACTTTATATAGAATAGGATGCCCGGGACGCGCTCCAAAAATAGAAGGCCCGTTAATTTTAGGGGATAAAAGTGGTTTTGGAGTAAGTATAACATATTCCTTTGCTCTGGATTGAAGATAAATTTCCCGCAGTTTATAAACATCAGCTAAAGTTTTAAACTCATTTTGAAAGACAACAGGTTTTATTCCTCTTTCATTATACGATACATTGAGGGCCTTCATGTAATTTTGACCTAATTTTTTTAAAGAAAAGCTATCATCCTGAAAATCCCATATTTTATCTCTTTCTTCCCAGCTCATTTCTTGCAGGTCTTTTGTACGATTAAAATTCTTCCTCAAGAATTGCCATAATTCGATGTCTTTTTGTTTGGATAAATTTTTGTCAACTGGTTGATCCGTATTTTTGATTTCAAAAATGGATTCAACCCAATTATTCTTAACGGTAAACTCAGCCTTATTTTGTGCAAAACATAGTTGAGTGCCAACTAACAGGAAAAAGAAGAGTATAATTTGGTTGCTAAATGATCGCATAATTGTATAATATAAAGTTTTGAAATTATCTATTCTATGATTTTAAATGTAGATGGACTGAAAGTGTTATTGTATTCGTAGCTCCACCTTCCATCTGTGCATTTATTCTGAGCCAATTTCCAAAATGATTAACCTTCACGTAATAATGTCCTTCCTTTTCGATAACCGGAAAAATTGTTCCTTCATCTATCCAATTTATACCATCAGGAGAAATCTGAACAGATGCAGTTAATCGCGCACCTTTGCCCACTATATTCTCAACATTTACAAAAAAAATAGCTTCCGAAGCCCAACCAGCTTCCATAGGGTAAGATTGGATGATACCGCTCTTTGTAATCCGGCGCTCTACGGCCGATGCATAAAAATGTCTCATTCTCCTGAAATTACAATTGAATCAACAAACAAAAACACACGCCTGTCGGTGTCATTTTCGACCCAGATACTAGGGTTAAATAAGCCTTTAATTCTGGCATAAGGGGCCGTAAGGGTAGGTTTTATCCCTCTTAAATCGAAGGTTTTACTTCCTGATTGAAGTTCTACATATTCTCTTTTTTCTGTATCTATCAGCAACCGCAGGTATCCCCAATTAATTTTATCATCGCTTTCATTGTAACAAAGATCCTGATAACCATCTGGGATCCAGGCGAAACCGTCGGTCGAACCGTCATTATAACGTTCGCCATACCACATTGCATCAATTCCATGCTTACACCAATCGTCTTCAATACCATAGGCCCATTCTAAATCGCTGGTATCTTTTGCTTGAAAAATCTGCCATTTTCTAACCATTTCGCCGTTTACGGCATTTAAGTAACGAGCTCCAATAAAATACCTGTAATCATCATCCTGAATGTCAAAAAAACATCCAAATGCCCGCATAGCCTGTTCGCTTAAACCCTGCCTGTCTTGTTCGGGTGTATAAGCATACCACATTTCAAATTGTCGTTGTCCTTTAGGTAAATGGGTAGTAAGCCTTTTAATTCCATGCGAGAGGCTGCCTGGGGCAGGTGCTTCGGTATATGAATTTGCTGCAGGCCTGGTAGCAAGTTTTAGCGAATAGGTCCCATCCATAGAACCATGCGTGCCCACAAGCCTGAAACTTGCCGAACTGAGCATAATTGGTCCCCATTGTGTTTTATCTACATGGCTATAGCGAAGCGTATTAAAATCCTTACCTACATAATTTGGATGCAGGTCCAGCCACCCGTTCATTCCTTTATCAAAATCATCATAACAGATAATTTTATCCAGGGGCCGGAACTTACTTAAGCCGCTATCTAATGCAATAACTTTATTCATATATCTCTATTTTTCTTTATTAAATATCTTTTCGTTTAATGTATAAATGGTAAGCCCCTGCAGTTGCCGGCGTCCTTTCAGCATGAAACTGCTTAAATAGCCGACAATAAAGCAACTGGCAAAACCTACCGCGCTGTAGAGCCAAAAATTAATATGTGTTTGTGTCTGGATAAAGTAAAGGAGGAGACAACTTGCAACAGCGCCTATTAACGCACCAGTGCTATTTGTCTTTTCGGTAAAAATGCCTAAAAGGAACAAACCGCCAGCAGCGCCGATAAATAAACCTGTAAGCTCTGTAAATACATCGAGAATAGATTTAATATCAACCGTAAGCAGTAATAAAGCTAACAATGTAGCTACCAGGCCTAAAATACCTGTAGTCCATCTGGCAAAATTTAGCTTCTTTTTTTCGGTAACTGATTTTGCAAATCTTGCGTAAAAATCGGTGGTAAATATGGTTGCGAGACTGTGAATATGGCTTTCAACTGTCGACATCGATGCCGCAAAAATTGCAGCAATAATAAGCCCGCTTAATCCAGATGGTGCTCTTTGTGCAATAAATTGTGGTAAAATCCCATCTGTAGGAGTTACAGGATTGAGCATTTGAGGATTAGATTTATAAAAAACATATAGCGCTGTTCCAAGTAAATAAATAACAATGGCCCAGGGTACAGATACAGCCACGTCAATCCATAGCGATTTTTTTGCTTCTTTTACATTTTTAGTGGTCATGTAACGTTGTACGATAGCCTGGTCTGAAATTAAATTACCAAACCTGTTAAATATGTTGCCGATAAGGATAACTCCTAATGCTGAAGAAGTAAAATCGAGATTCAGAGATCCAAAGCTAAATTTATTATGGGTTACCGCTACATCTACAAATTCTGACACCCCCCCATCGATACCGATTACTGCAAGTATTACACAGATAATAGCACCGCCCATGAGTAGCCCTGCTTGTATAACTTCAATCCATATTACCGCTTCAATTCCACCAACAATAGTGTACAGTGTGCTTAAAACACCCATAATTAATATACAGGTAAAGGTGTCGATTGGTGAAACAGCAGATAATGCCACAGCAGGCAGATAAATAACCAAACCCATTCTGCCAAGCTGATATAAACAGTAGATTACCCCAGAAAATAAACGGGTCCATTTATCAAAACGCCTTTCTAAATATTCGTAAGCACTGGTAACGTCGAGCTTTCGAAAGAAAGGAATAAATGCCCAGGTTACAATAGGCACAACAAGAAACCAGGTCCAAACTCCCGCAAAATAGCTCCAGTTTGTAGCATACGATTTTGCCGGAATACTCATAAATCCAATTGCACTAACCTGTGTTGCCATTACACTAATCCCTGCTGCCCAATAAGGAATGCGCTGACCGCCACGTAAATAATCATCTGTGGTGTTTTTATTTCTTGAAAAATAGAAGCTAATTCCTGCAAGAATAATAAGGTATATAATTACCGTAGCATAGTCAATTATCCCAAACTTGCTCTTCTGAATGGCAATAACTGGTTTGCCAGACATTATCAAATCAGATTTTACTCCGGGTCTTAATTCACCACCTATAAGTTCTATTCTATCGTTATCCTGGATAACCGTTGCACCAGCAATGCCGTGCGGCAAATAGCCGGCAGTAATCCAGGTATCGGTAATGGTATGGTAAGCGAGAATATCGTCGGCCATTTTATATTTGTCTCCCAAAGCAATTGCAGCTTCAGCACTAGGGCCAACAGAACCCCCAAACAAAAGCGCATGACTTTGACCGTATGCCATTGCTGATGCAAAAAATGCTGGTCTTGGCAAGTCTTTTATTTTTGTCCATACACTAACCTCGCCGTAATGTGGTGTAAATTTATAGGCATCAGTTAAATAAGTGGAGGTCGATTTTCCACCAGCAAGATAAATACTATTAAATTCTCCATCATTCTGAGCGATCAAGGCCGCACCAAAACGTCCTTCGCCGGGAAGATCTGGCAGTTGTTGCCAAGTCGATAATTTTTCGCCGC
Source organism: Bacteroidota bacterium (assembly GCA_040388055.1). Classification (GTDB taxonomy): domain Bacteria; phylum Bacteroidota; class Bacteroidia; order Sphingobacteriales; family Sphingobacteriaceae; genus Pedobacter. The sequence continues at coordinate 164,869 of JAZKCO010000001.1, read as the reverse complement.
TAGCATTTAATGTTGATGACCAAAAATTATTCCCCGGAGCATCTTCAGCAGATTTCCCTCCGGCAATATATAGCTTATTTTCTTTTGTTATGATCGCAGAGAGCCCCGAACGTGCCTGAGGAAGCTTGGGATAGTTTGTATTAATATCAACTTTTTTTGTGTCTCTATTCCAGGTTAAACTGATCACATTTCGGTATGGTTTTTTGCCATTCGAGCCACCAATTACCAATAATCGATTATTAAAGGATACAGTAGCAGCATCGACCACGGGATAAGGCAATTTCCCGGCATTGATCCAAACTAAACTGTCTGCGGCCGGATCTATGCAAACATATATATCATTATAAATGTGTTTCTTTCCTCCTTCCTGGATGCGTTTATCAAAATTATTTCCCCCAGCTACAATAAGTGCCCCATTACTTATACCGGTAATTGTTCCGCTCAATCCATTTTTAGCCGGCAATTTCTTTTGTACTTTCCAAACGAACCAATTCGCATCGCTTTGGGCATTTACAGCAGCCATATTGAAAAACAAGCATGCAAAAAAACAGGTTACGAAATATCTCAACATATCTATTATTTAATAAATTATTTCAGAATCCATTCCAAATTAAATCTGGCATTTACTACATATTTAGGGTTACCTTTCCCATATAAAACGAGAATTGTCTGATCAGGAAGGATGGCTATATCTGAGTAATTTACAGGTCCTTTGGCAATGAGTTTGCTTTTTAGCCATGTCTTCCCCTCATCTTCACTTATACTTATCATGAGGTTGTTTCTACCAGGTCCGGCAGGATAACTAAAAAGTTGGTAAGTCTTTCTGCCAATAGTAAGCTTATTCAGTCCGGCATCTACAGGCGTAAATGTACTGAATGAACTATAAGTTCCTTCCGACCAGTTTAAGCCATTATCGTTACTATAAGTCAGAATACGATACTGGTTCCCTTTTCCTGTAGCATAGCGACCATTTAATATTATTTTTCCATCGCTGGTTTCTACTATTCTCGATTCGTTTGCCGGATATAAATTATTATAAGGCATATACCCTCCGGCTTTCCAGGATTTCCCCTGATCGTCGCTATAGATTACAGAAACGCCATACCTTCTTTCCTCTAAAGGTAATTTAACAGAAAATCGATGCCATACCTGTACGATTAATCGGCCATTCTTTAATGCAATTCCATGCCCTGGCCCAGGAAGATGAAATGGTCTGAGGAGAGGATCTGAATTAAAAAGTGCTGTAATTTCAAGAGGTTTACTCCAGGTTAATCCTTCATCTTTACTTATGATGAAAAAGACTTTTGTACGTTCGTTATTAAGATTTAGTGCATAGAAAAGCGTGATATTTCCGGTGGCCGGATCTTTCACCGGCGTTGGGTTAGCATAACATTCGTTATTGTTACTCTGGGCCAATATTTGAGAAGGCAGCCAGGTCTTTCCTTTGTCGAGGCTTCGTTTTAATACAATATGATGCGGGCTGGTATCGTTAGCACGGATACGTCCTTCCGAAAAGGCCAAAATTACACCGTTATTGCCTACCTCCAATCCGTAAACAAAGTGTTCAGCTATTCCAGCATCAGCCTCTAATGCCCATACCGTGTTCTCTTCAAAAAGAACTTGAGCATAAACAATATGGCTGTTTAATACTAGAACAAATAAACAATAAATCAATAGTCTCCTCATAAAATATAATTTTCCAAAAGGTTACCAATCGGCATTTTGAGTAAGTTTCCCTTTGGATAAAAGAATTTCGGTATTGGGTATTGGAAATAAGTAATGCTTTGTTTTAGCGCTCGAAATTGTACCGACTAATCGTTTTGTTCTTATCAAATCGAACCACCTATGCCCTTCATACGCCAATTCTACCTTTCTTTCGTCGAGCACCGCATCACGAAAAGTATCTTTATTTAGCCCCGAAAGATTTGCGGGGAAAGTAGCGACCGGATTTCCATTACGATTTCTCGCCCTGGCCCTAATCGCATTAATAAGGTCATAAGCATCTTCAGTTGCCGGTCCGCCAATTTCGTTCAGTGCCTCGGCACGCATTAAATACACATCTGCCAAGCGAAGCACAATAAAGTTTGCGCTAAAAGCATACCCCGAGCGGGTTGTAGAGGTTTTATTAATGAATTTAGGTGCCGGACTTGGGTATGGAAATTGCCAGCTGGTATATTTGATTACATTTCCGTTAGCATCCGTTACACTATTAATAAAGGTAGATTCTTTTCTATAATCTTTGGCATTAAAAGAATTATAAAAGGTTCTTTCGGCACCAAAATAACTCTCGCCAGTTGCATTTTCGGGAACTAACCCAAATACCCCACTTGGTAGTGCAAATTGCCCGACACTACTAAAACCACCACCTGTTTCTCTGTCGGCATTCCATTCGAACAAAGATTCGGCACTGAATTCATTCTCAGCACCTACGACTTTTTGAAAATCAGCCATCAAATGAAATTCAGGCAGTGCAATTACTTGCTTACACAATGATGCGCAATCCTGGTAATCGCTTTGTTCTGCTACAGTAGAAGATGCCCGTGTTAAATAAACTTTAGCCAGCAGGGCGAGCGCAGAACCTTTTCCGGCTCTTCCATTTAGGTTTTTATTTGGCAATTCCATTGCTGCATCCTTCAGGTCCTGGATTATGAAATTATAAATATTATTGATGGGCGATTTTTCTACATATACCTCTTCCATTTTGAAGATTTCATTTTTCATCAATGGAACTTCACCCCAAAATCTAACCAGGTTAAAATAGTTTAAAGCCCTAAGAAATTTAGCTTCCGCAATGTATTGCTGTTTTAATTTCTCGTCCATTTTAATATCAGGCAATCTGGCAATTACAACATTAGTTCGCATAATATCTACATAAATAGCACGCCAGAGCGTAAGAAATGAGCTTAATGTAGAAGAATAACTAAGGCCATCCTGTTGCTTTGATGCTGCATCGCCGGTTATGTTAGCACTTTCATCTGAAACCAGTGTTGGAATTAAGAACATAAATCTCGAATAATACGAGTTTTCGCCTAAGCCACTATAGGCACCTATCAGTGCCGAATAAGCATCGTTACCATTTTCGAAATAATTTTCGGGCGACAAAAAACTGTAGGGTTTTTCTTCTATAATTTTTTTGCACGAAAAACAAGTCATGCACAACATAAGCAGAGAGAAACAAGTTATTTTTTTCATTTTAATAGAGTTAATAATTAAAATCCAACATTTACTCCTAGTACAAATGTTCTTGTAGTAGGATAACCAACGCTACCCGTTTCGGGATCAAATCCCGGATACTTGGATATAGTAATTAAATTTTGGCCAGAAAGATAGAGTGATGCCGATCTTGCAAATTTTGTCAGCTTTGGAGAAAACGAGTAACTTAATCTTGCGTTACGCAATTTATAATAACTACGGTTAACCAGATCAAATGTAGAATAAGAATAATTACTAACTCCAGGCCCAGGTACTGTTGCGTTTTCGGTATTCCCAGGTGTCCAAATGTTTATAAACTTCCGGTATTTGTTACTGGTAAGGTCTACCGGATCATTTAATAAATCAATATCATCGCCATTGCGGCCAACAGAAGATTCTACAAAAAGTGTTAATTCAAATCTTTTGTAATTAAAGGTATTGGTAAGGCCAAAAATATATTTTGGTATGGGTGAACCAATTGGAAGCTGATCCGCGCCGGTAAATTTTCCATCACCATTTATATCTGCAAACTTCATGTCGCCAGGCTTTGCACTCGGCTGAATACCATAATCTGTAATTTCTTGCTGATTATGGAAAATACCTAAATAGGTTTGTCCAAGTTTCGCACCAGGGGTACGGCCAACAAATAAGGTTGTTGTTCCAGGTGATTCGCCAAGGGAAGTTAAAATGGATTTATTTTTTGAAAAATTGGCAATAACATTCCATTTAAATTCTTTGGTAAAAATGGCGGCAGACAGGTCGGCTTCGATTCCTCTGTTATATAAAGACCCAGTATTGAATAAGACTTTACCGCTTCCATAACCTGAAGTAGAGGGGATATCGATACTAAAAAGCAAATTCTCTGTTCTCTTTTTATAATAATCAAATCCAACATTTATTCTGCTGTTAAAAAATGAAGCATTCATACCAATATCCAGCTGTTTAGAATTCTCCCAGGTTAGGTTCTTATTCGCAAGACTTGTTAAGCGAGCTCCTGATATTAATTTGCCATCAATAATATAGTTTGCATCGGTTACTAATCTCGATAGAGACTGGTAACTCCCTACTTCCTGATTTCCGGTTATCCCATAACTTGCCTTTAGCTTAAGGTCATCAAAAAAGTTTAAATCCTTTATGAACTTTTCTTCCGAAAGCCGATATCCAATTGCAACCGATGGGAAATAACCCCATTTATTACCTTCACTAAACTTAGATGAGCCGTCGGCTCTTATACTTGCAGTAAATAAATATTTGTCGGCAAACTGATAATTTACCCTGCTGAGTAATGAAATTAAACCCCATTTGGACTTTGACGAACCAATTAAAGGAATCCCGGTTGAACTGCTAATATTGTTAAGGTCTAATCTATCGTCTGGGAACCCAGATGGCTGCATGGTGCTCGAAAAATCATTTTCTGATTCTAGGGTTAACCCAGCTAAAATGTCAAATTTGTGCTTCTTTATAGCAGCCGAATAATTAACAGTATTCTCATTCAAAATATTTACAACCTGCCGGTTTGCTAAAAAACCTAAACCACCAAGTATACCGCCAATGTAAGTCGTGGACCGTGGATAATATTCTTTATTATCTGTTTTATATAGATTTATCCCAACCAGCGATTTTACCGTAAGGCCTTTTATCACTTCATAATCGAGCGTTAAATTTCCTGTAACATTATCTCTTTGCAGGTTACTATAGGTAGTAAGTAAGGAAGCAACAGGATTTTCAAATTTTGTAGCACCGTACCAGGGTATGGTATTGAAATTGCCATCTGCTCCATAGATCGATAAAATGGGAGACGAATAAAGCGCTCTTTCTCCAGCCGATCTAACATTTCCCGATCCGGCGCCCTTAATTGGAACAGCATTGCTATTAGTTTTATTGTAAGAGAAGCTCTCGTGGAAATTTAATTTCTTATTAATCTCCTTATCGAAATTTACCCGGAATGAGTACCGCTTCATTCCTGTATTTATTACTATTCCATTTTGATCGAAAAAATTTCCTGAAATGTAATACCTGTTGTTCCCCTTTCCTCCAGATAAGGATAGTTGATGGTTTTGCATTGCGGCTGTCTGGAAAATTTCCTTTTGCCAGTTTGTTCCTGCGCCTAAACTTGCGGGGTCGGCAAAAGGAAGCGGATTCTTATTTGCTTCGGCCCAAGCGTTTAAAAAAGTGGCGTGCTCGGCAGCATTCATAATATCCAATTCTTTAGCAATTCGCTGAGTCCCGACGTATCCATTATAGTTAACCCTAACTGCATCGCTATTGCCCCTCTTTGTAGTTACAATAATAACACCATTCGAGCCCCTAGAACCATAAATAGCGGTCGCAGAAGCATCTTTCAGTACGTCGATCGATTCTATATCATTAGGGTTAAGTGATGCCAAAGCATTCGTTGGCGTGGTTGTGCCATAAGTTGTACCGCCGGGATCCTGACTGCCGTTATAATAGGGAACACCATCAATTACAAATAAGGGCTCATTTCCTGCATTAATCGAACTGGCTCCCCTGATTCTTACTTCAATGGCTCCTCCAGGAGCACCGGTAGTTTGCGTAATCTGAACACCCGATGCTTTTCCTTGCATCAATTGCTCAATAGTCATCACTGGCTGATCTTCAATTTGCTTGCTCGTTATTGAAGAAATCGAACCAGTAAGATCTTTTCTACGTCTTGTTCCATAACCAATAACCACAACCTCTTGAAGACCGGATATATCTGTATCCAGTGTAATCGCTATTGTTTTTCGGCCAGCCACCTCGATCTCTTTGGTTTTATAACCAGTATAAGATATCAGTAATGTGCTATTTGCATTGGAAATTTTAATTTTATAATTCCCATTTTCATCAGATCTTACCATAGTCCCTGTACCTTTTTCCGTAATACTTGCTCCAACCAGCTTATCAGAATTTACAGATGACAAAATACTTCCCGTTAAAACGATTGGTTGTTCCTGTGCGCTCGCTGAGCATGCGAACAACCCAATTAGCATAAATAAAGCGTAAAAAATTTTTTTCATATTCTTTAGGTTTAGTTCATTCGATTAAAGAATGAAACAATGCTCAAACTTTTTTAGAACTTTAATATATTTGGTTATATGTAGTACATATAGGACAAATAGAATTATAATTTTTAAATTATCCTAATTATTTTTAAAAAAATAAAAAATGAGTTCATCCTGCTATGCAGAAACCTAAGAATGCAGTAGCCTAAACAAGAAGAATTTCTTGATTTAAAAGCCATAATATTTTAGCTCAATTTGCGAGAAAGTAATTTCTAGGGTTATTTACAAATGATCGAAATGTGGCCTCAGATGCTCATACATTCCCTTTTTAAAGTTTTCTTTAGTGCCATTTTTTAAAATATCCACAAGCCCTCTATGATCAATTTTTCCGCTTTTAGGTTTATCAACAAGAGCCGTAACATAGGCAAATACAGGCATTAACATAATCTGGAATCTACGCAATGTAGTATTGCCCGTCATTTCATAAAGTTTGCCATGAAAAGCTATTTCATTTTTAATTAAAAAGAATTTGTCCTTATCAATTTCGCTATTTGCAATGGCTTCGAGCTCCTCAATATCTTTATCGGTCTTTCTTGCATATAAAAGATCAGCAAGCCCCATCTCCAGTACTAAACGTAATTCGAATATATCCTTAAGAGTAGCATCATCAATAATTAACGGATCTAATACCCGTTCAAAGGCCTGTAAAATATCCGGACTTGCAAGCACCATTCCTTTACGTTTACGGGTTTCTACCATTCCCAACATCCGTAAACGACTTAAAGCTTCCCTTACCACATTTCTGCTTACGCCCAATGCTTCTGCCAGGTCTGTTTCCTTAGGAAGAGAATCGCCAGGTTTAAGAGACATCCTTTTCAAATATTCTCTTATTCTGACTTCTACAATATCAGCCATCGTATTGGATGTAATTGGAGCAAGGTCTTTCTTTAAATCATTAATTGCCATATTGCCATTTTATTAAAACTACACAAAGATGAATAATTTTGTTAATATGTAGTACAATACATTTCTATTTTAAAATTAGGAAGGTTAAATCGTGATCACCAGGAGAATGCAATTCTTTTTTGTTCTGGTCTACTATCTCTTTGATAAGTTCGGAAGAAAGGCCAGCGCTACTAAGGACATCAGCTATAAAAGAACTTTTCAATTCTACATATCTATGTATATCTGTGGCAATTAAAACGAGTTCTCTTTTTAATTTACCATAAGTATAATATGGATATCTAAGATTGGTTTAGCTGCTAATTTGGGTGCAGCAGTACTTCCAATATGCCTTATAGTAATGATATAATCGGACAAGGCATTGCTAAACACTACTTTCAGTTCCTGAAATTGTTGGGGCCAGCTGGGATCGTAATTGATAATTGGGCCTAATTTAAGTTCGATTCTTTTACCTTAGCCTTATAAGGTTTTCTAATTTAACAAAATCATGCTTTAAATTTTAATTAAGCAAAAATTTCGAGGGTTAAAAAAATGTTTCAGGAACTTTTGACTGCGGTTAGCAGTGGGTTAGCAGTAAGAAAAAGATATATTTAAAGTCGAGTAAATTTACAAACCCAAAAGATTTTTTGTTACTCAATAAATAACCTACAATCATCTGATTTATAAATATATACAAATTATACAGACAAACAGATGGCCCTTAAAGATGAGCTCGGCAATCAGAATTTTTGCGAGCCTGAACAATGCCATTTTTTAAAACTATTAGGAATAATCTTGGCCTTGCACAAGCCCCCTTTGATTGTAACAAGCTGGTAAAAACCCGGTCTGGTAATTTTTACTTAAGCAATTTAATCTTTACGGGCAACCAATAAGTAATGATTAAATAAAAACTCGCGTTTAAGGAGCACCGTTTGTACTATTGTGCAACCAAGATTGGTTAGCATTTCCCCATATTCTTTGAGGTCGTATTGGTGTGGATGGAGAATATCGGCAGGTTGCAAGCGAAAGAGCTGCTTAAAGAGCCTGTAATTATGGGCATCAATAGAAACTATCAGCTTCCCGCCCTTCTTTGTGCTGTTATATAGTTGTAAGAATGCTGTTTTAAGATCAGAAACATGGTTGATTGCATTTAAACAAAAAACCAGGTCGAATATTCCATTCCTTTCAAAATTTTCTAAGGCGATGGTTTCAAATTCCACATAAGGATACATGGCCGGGTTAAAATGAGTGAGATCTTGCGCATATTGGGCAAGTAAAGGATCGATAGCGGTAACCTCGTGGGGTTGGAGTGCAATAAAGATACCTGCCGGGCCGCAACCAGCATCCAAGATTTTCATACCTTCGGCTGGCTTAACATTCGTTTCTATTTGTTGAAGCACTCCCGCCCAGTACTTTTTTTTCCAGGTTAAGTACGAATCTACATCTTTATTTTTCAGGTAATTTCTCCACCATTGGGCTTCAAAATATTGGGCAACACGCCAGCGTTTCGATTTCTTCATTTTGCCTCGAAATTAATGCATTTGATGTAGTTTTCCTATGGCTTTGCCTAAATAAAAATTTCAGGCAACAAATTTTGACCGAAGAAAAAATGTTAATTTAAAGCCTGTTTTTTTACTGTCGTGATCATCTACTGCACATTTAAAAACATTTTAAGCTGTCCGATTTGGGCATCGTTGTAGCTCTTTCGGTTGTTATCCTGTCCCTAACGTAGGAACACCCTTAATTGACTTATCGAAAAAATTAATTTGTATTTTCGTGATAGAATAATTCATAGGATTCTGGCAATTTAAAATTAGAAATGGAGTATAAAGAGCTAAAACCTTGTTCATTATCTGAATACTTTCTTTATTCGCAGATTACAAAACGGCAATGGATTTTTACAAACGGCCGTTGAAGACATCCATCGAGTGCAAGGTCGATTAAGTATTTCCCAGCTTGCTAAAAGAAATTTTACTACAGTAAGGCAATTAGAACGGAGCTTTAAAGCCCATATAGGAATTTCGCCAAAAGAGTATTCCAATATCATACGTTTTCAGCATGCCCTAAATGTAATTAAAAATGATACCCAAAATCGAAGTTTATTAGCGATAGCTTTTGAGTGTGGTTATTACGACCATTCCCATCTTGCTAACGAAATACAGGGTTTGCACCAACACAACTTTAATTTGTCGCATTTTTCTAAAGTATGATTAAAAACTGATTCGTAATTTTACTAAAAAGATAGTGATATGAAAAAAGTGATTTTGAATTTAGCAGTTACATTAGACGGTTTTATCGAAGGCTCAAACGGAGAAACTGATTGGTGTATAATGGATGACGATATGAACTTTGACGCTTTCATTGAGTGTATTGACACCATATTTTACGGCCGGGTAAGCTATGATGCCTGGGGAAATTTTCAACCGGATGAAACTACAAGCCCAGCAGAAAAAATGATGTGGCAAGGCATACATTCTAAAAATAAATTTGTCTTTTCCAGCCAAAACCGAACAAATGAAAAAGCGACCTTTATAACTTCTGACATCGTTAACAAAGTAGCGGAAATAAAAAGACGAGGAGGTAAAGATATTTGGCTTTACGGCGGGGCAAACCTGATTAAGACCTTCATCAACCTAGGGCTTATTGACGTTTATAAGATATCTGTACATCCAGTGGTTTTGGGCAGCGGAAAACCCCTGTTTGAAGATTTAAAAGCGCGAATTGGATTAAAATTAACCGGTACCAGGGTTTTTAAATCGGGCGTTGTAGAACTCACTTACTGGAATAGTTCAGACTCTTAAAAAAGTTAAACAACTCGAACCCGGTTTTCGGGCAAGGCTGCATCGCCGATAAAAGCAATAAGAGTCGACGAGGCGAAACTAGCAATGCGGCTAATCGTAATCAAGATGTCCAATTAATGAGCTTGCTGTAAATTAGATTTTTAGATTCTTTACGATGAATACCTATTTTCGTTTTAGGAACACACTGAATGATGTACTGACTTTTTCTTGTTTAGGCTAACTAAATTATTTGCTTAGTCCACAGGTCTTGGTTCTGATTCAAAATATTTCAGAGGAAGGTTTGATTTTCCTTAAAAGCAAAAATCCCACTCTACTTATCGTAAAGCGGGATCGTAGCGGGGATGACCAATATTTAGAACATTTAATAGTGTTTTTAGAGGTGTTGGCGGCGATTTCTGAAAACGCTAATGAAAATCGTAACGACTTAGAATCGACAAAATGTTAACAAAAATTTGAGAGGTTTGTTGAGGGTTACCCTTAACGGGAGATTGTTTGAATTACTACAGAAATCCCGAAAACGAAGTTGTCTATGATTATTCAGGTAGATTAGCTAAGTTTAGGGTAATGATCTAATTTACATTTGATTGAAAGCCAATATGAAAAATAGTCCGTTGTTTTCTAGAAAACTTCTGAAAGGAGCGTATAAAAAACATCTAAAACCCTCTATTGATGCAATCAAGACGCTTTTACAGAATACTGATTTCAAAATCAACATTCAATATATCGATACTGACACAAAAAAAAGAAGTGACTATTTAGCTAACATTAAACTTTTAAATCGGGAGAACCTTCCTGGTGTTAACTTTGAAATCAGCATAGATGAACAAATTAGAAACGGTGGTGTCAAACACATGAACAGCTATGGATTAGACAATGAACTTTTCATATTTAGTGACCATCTTGTAATGAAAGCTAGGTCGGGATCGATTCGAAATTTTGAGTGTAGCTTTCCTTCCGTTCCGAGAAAGCTGACCGGTTATTTAGTTCATTTGGAAACTAGGAGGAAAACATATAATGATTCTTATTTTAGAATATGCATACCAACTGGAGATAAAAGTATAGTTTATCCAGCAGACATTTTAGATACTGAACTGCATCTGGTGTTTGATGTTAAACAATGGGATATGCAACCATCATTAATTGGGGTACGCTTCCCTTCTATAAAAGGAATGTGTATAGTATTAAATATCAGGGGGCGACAATATCACTTTTATGCAGTAGAGGATATTAAATCAATCTTTATCGATTCAATCGAAAAACAATCCTTTGATGATTTTCAAAAAGCGACAGAGAATATTTTATTGGGTTTTGGATTTTTGACCGCAAGGTATTATTCGGGTGAAGTTTTTACACTGATCTCCAAAGACAAGCATTTTAAAAAAATTAGCGATATTTCTTATTGCGTAAAACCGGAACAAATATCTGGACAACATCAGCTTATTAACCCTGCACAACTATTTCAGTACTATCGGAATATATCGTCAGAATCGACTAAGGAAAAATTTAAAGATTTTCATACAAGATTTCCTGTTGATGTTTTCAATAGATTGTGTTCCCAGCTCTCTGAAAATCCAGTCTTAATAAGAGCAATTGAAATTCTTGTCAACTCCATTTCTACAAAAGACCCGCTACAACAGGGGATACTGTGCTCTGTGGCTTTAGAAACAATAACAGAATTGATCGCAGATGAGAACGAAAAAACTGTTAAACCTATCCCCGATAAAAAACTTGCAAAATCTCTCATTAAGAAACTTAAGGAAGTAGTTAAATCTGAATTTAACATTCCAGACGAGGGTGGTCTAATCATTAACTCCAAATTAAGTGACTTAAATAAACCGACTAACAAAAGTAAGTTGTTGTTTCCTTTCAAACACTTTGGATTGTTCCTTAGTGACTTAGACAAAGAAATCCTAAACTACCGAAATGACTTCCTTCATGGTCGATCCCCAACTCCTCATCAAAATGTTTGGCAACTTGAATTGATAGCATTAAAGCTACATTATTTAGCAGGCATTTTAATTCTGAAATATATCGGATACTCTGGCCATGTAATGAATTTGCCATTCTGGAATGTCTTTAATGACAAAGAAAAGATGTCTCATTATTTCCCAATTAATAGTGACCAGTTAGAAAAGATTGTAGAATCTGTAAAGAATACTGGCGATTTGAGTGATGATGAAATAGAAACCTTCACCCGTGCAGGGGAATTATCTAATTTCATGGATGATCTTATTCGAATAGTTTAGCTAACTTTTATAAACTTCCGTTACTTACAGTCAAAATTTACTTAAAAAATCATTATAGAGCTTACTAAGCTATTGATTTGATTCATAGGTATGCGGATGAGAAACTATAACAATAAAAGAGATTCTCAGATTTGGCCATTTTATAAAAAAAACGTATATTTTTTTTAATCTTTGAGTATAATTTACATTAGATTAAGATGCCCCTATAATCAAGTATGGATATTTTCGAGTTATTCAAACCAATCAGAAATAAAATAAGGGGCCTCAACTTACAAGCTTCCCTTGATGAACTTTATTTGCTAAAAAGCAGAGGACAAATACTTCCAGAGGTTGGAGAATTCCTTTACATCAATCTGATACTGTATGCTGATGCCCCGAGCATAAATTCTAAACATAAAGATTCGTTTGAAAAGGTTCTAAATCTTTGTAATGCCTTGAACGGTAAGATCGCCGAGCTCAAAATTGAAACGGAAGTTTGGCGCTGGCTGCACACATTGGCTTTAAGCCAACTTAAAGCTAAGTACAATGGTTATAAAAACTCAGTTTACAGATACTACTATATTTTTTCGGAAGAGAGCATTAGTAAGCATATCGAAAACGTAATTGGTATACCGTACAAAGATTATTTCATTTGTGCTTTATGGTTACACGCAGTTTTTGTAAAAAAGTTTGCCTCACCAAAGGCTTATTTCATCGGGAAAAATAACGGAAGTGTTATCTTTTCAAAGGAGAATATGCTAAAGACCCTTGACCTTCTTTCTCTTTCGTTGTACGATTTAAGAATCCAATTAAAGCAGGTTACCAAATTTGATGAAGACTTATTCATATTACATGGCTACCCACATTTATTGAAACCCTTACTTGAAAAAGATGGAAATCTATACTGCATGTATCCTGATCATTTGCAGGCGCAATTCCTTTCCGGTATATATTATATTGCAAGCGTTGGAGACAAAAAAAATAAATTAGCTAATGCTTTTGGGAAATCATTTGAACAGTATCTGGGAATGGTGCTTAAAAAGAACAATACAAATGATTTATTCCAGATTATTGAAGAAATTGAATTTAGTTATAAAAGCAACAAACTTAAAACCTCAGATTGGATAGTTAAATCATCTGATGCTATAACTTTCATTGAATGTAAAACGAAAAGACTAAGGTTGCCATCAAAAACCATGCTTTCTTCTGCCGAATCGCTATCCGTAGATATTGATTTTATGGCAGCCGCCGTCACTCAGCTTTATAAGGTTTATGATCATTACAAGAATGACCGTATACCCGGCTTAAAATATGATTCAAAAATGAAATTCATTCCTATGGTGGTAACTCTTGAAGAATGGTTCGCAGGTGGACCCGATATAAAAGAAAAGCTTACCGAATCGGTTAAGACCGCCTTAATTAAAGCTGATATACCATTACAGGTACTAGATGAATATAATTTCCGAACTTATTCAATCAATGCATTTGAATGGGACGTGCAAATCATGTTTCAGTTAGATTTTCTACAGTATTTGGAAAAACTCTCGAATGGTGAGATTAACGAAAATTTTCAAAAGGAATTTCCATACATTGAATATTACGAAGAAGAGTTTGAAAAAACATTCATGGATGCTGCCCGAGCAGTCTAAAAAAATTGGATGATACGGTTTATTACTGATGTAAAATGTAACTTAACAGACTTATTGCCCGCAAGGGCCGCCCGAAATTTTGGGCATAACAAAGCACTAAGAACAACCTGTCCTTAGTGCCGTTAGTAGTGTATAGTTAAGCCTTAATTCAGCGCATTCACGCCCACTTTAGCAAAATCATTGCACAAATCAAACGTGGCTTGTGCTTTTCCTAATGCATTCCCCGACATAATAGATTTAAACTTGGTTTCCGTGTCTTTGTAGCTCTTCACATTCTGAAAAAAACCAGTAACCGAATTATATGCGCCAAACAAAGTTCCCTTTGTCGTTTCCATCTGTTGAGTCGGGCAAGTTTGCGAGTACTCCAAAACATTTTCCACCATATTGTTAAACACACTTGAAAATTCGTCCTGTCTACCTTTCTGCAAGTTTTCTAATGTTTCCCTATTGGGAGCCATTGCCATCTGTACCAATTTTTTAACCTGTTTGTCCGTAATCTTTACTTTCGCCCATTGGTTAAAAATCTGTTCCATTTCTCGCCCCAACTGATTGGTAACACCTAACAGTTTATGCGCCTGTTTCAATTTTTGATGGGCGTTTGCGGTATGGCGTATCTTGATTGCGCCCGTTTGGTTCCTCAAAGCGGCATTTAAGGTGTTTTGGCAACAAACCCTAATCGGTGTAAACGATGCGGTAATACTTCCAAAACCATCGTGCGAAGTGGTCAAAAATAGGTACTGTTCTATTAAATCATTCTTGCCAACTTTGATATATTCGGGCAACTTAGCAGTTATAAAAATTCGTTCCCCCTTGCCCAATGCGCCCGCAGTTTCATACAAAATCCCATCCTTACCGCCAACGATGCTGTCAAAAAATGAAAATGCATCTACGTTTTGAATTACTTCATAATCCCTGCCCACAACGCCCAAAACTTCATCGGTATCATCCAAGATATCCAATATAGGCTTTTATTACTTGAGGAAGTTCTAAATGAACTGGATAAAATTGACTCAAAACTGAATAAGGCATTTCCAAACCAATATTCATCTTATAGCCAACCAGAAATAGTTAAAGCTTACGAAAGTTTTATCAAATCAATGTCCCGAAATTCTTAAGGCCATTGCCGATTAATGTTCACCTAAATAATAACATTATGGAAAATCACATTCTTCAACCACCACCAGTTTTCAAACCTGTAGATTTAAACGCCTCTGAAGATGTTTTAAATAAAATAATTTTACGAGGTGATGTTCCAGAGGAAAAGGACGAAATTATTAGCAGGCTCGTTCAAAAAGCCTTGTTAAGTGGAATTTCCATTACACACGAAGTAACGGGTAAGTCCAATCGTGCAACTGAAGGTTCAGTAGCTGACCTCGTAATGCACGCCCATGCGAATATATCATTTGTTATAAAATTTGATAAAAATAAAACTCTATTAGATGAGGCTTATGCATTAAAGATGATGCAGAATCGTTTAAAGCTTCCTAAAGGATTTTATAAGAACTTCCCAAAAATCTATGCAATAAAACATGACAAACCACCTTATGCTTATATCATGCAAGGCTTCAATATCGCTTCATTTTCCGATTATATTTTTAAAGCTAGAAATCCTAAAAACCTAGTAGTTAAAGGAACCCAGGAAATTCTTAAGACCTTAGTTCCTGCATACCAGGCTACTATTGATCGAAATACCATGCCCAATATTAAAAATATTTATGTTGATAGAATTGTTCAACGGCTTGAAGAAGCAAGAAATCATGATCCAAATTTTCGAAAAACATCTACTGCTAGCATTGTTATAAATAACAAGAGGTATGAAAGACCAGAGTTTTATCTTGAACAAATAAATCAAAACTTATCTGATTATAAAGTCGATTTTACGACGTTTGTACATGGGGATTGCCATCCAGAGAATATTCTTTACGGAGTTGACAAAGCAGGAAAGTCAATTGTGCGTTTCATAGATGTAAAAGATTGGTATTGCAGCGATTATATGTTTGATATTGGGAAGATAACTCATTATTTATTTGCAACTGGACCATCACAGATTATTGCACAGCCACCACTTATCAAAACTGATTTCCAATCATTAAACTTTAATTATAAACTTGATCAAAAAGATTATTTTGTAGATGAAATGATTCAAAGAATATTAAAAAAAGTCGAGGGTTTTGCGATAAAAAATAACGACATAACCTGGAAAAAAAGATATTTATTATCCGTTGCCTCCAATCTGCTGGGGCTACCAGTAAGTAAGTCGGATAAAGTCTGGCGACCCACAAAAAATCAATGCAGCTTATATTCTGTATTGCGAAGGTCTTATTAGTCTTGCTAATTGCTGTTTGTAATATATGCATTCACATATTATCCATTAAAATATATTCATTTAATGATTAACTGAGATTTATAAAAAAGCAGTTATCCGAAAATGATAGTCCATTTTACGAAAAAGCATCGAAATGAACGGCGATCTTTTCGCTATGAATACTGTCGTCGCCAGAGCACAAGCATTACAACAGCTGATAAACACGTTGTATACCATAATTCAGCACGTTAGCAACGAGTCTTCAATGAATTAAGCTGCGCAACACAGCTCCTTGTTGATTTCCGACAACCACATCGCCGTTCTTCGCTCCAGAGAGCTATCCACCAACAAACATATCAACTGTAAAATACCAGAACTGAGCATCGAATAGCCCTCAACCCTTACAAAAAAAGTGGCCATATCCTTGATTTCCACCATGTATTTTCTTATCTTGGATAAGGAAAATTAGATTATGTTTCTTCAATATTGTTCGGACCTTCACCTGGAATTTAATCAAAATTCCAAATTTTTAAAAGCTAATCCAATAGTACCTAAGGGTGATGTATTGCTTTTGGCCGGAGATATTTGTCAGTTTGACCAGATAGGAAAACACAGGGACTTTTTCGACTATATCAGCGATCATTTTTCCAGCTGTTATTGGGTGCCTGGGAACCACGAATATTATTACTCCAATATACAGCACCGTTCGGGAAAGTTCGCTGAAAGCATTCGCAGCAATGTATTCTTGCTGAACAATTCAACAGTTGAACTTGGAGAAACAAGATTGATCTTTTCTACACTTTGGTCGAAGATCAGTCAATCCAAGGAGAAATATATTCAGCGCGGAATGAGCGACTTCCACCTTATCAACAACGATGGCCATTCCTTTACGCCGAAAATGTTCAATAGGCTACATCAACAGAGTGTGGATTTCCTTACCGATGCCATAAAAGAAGATTTTCAGGGGAATACGGTAATCATTAGCCACCACCTGCCAACTTTCAGGCGTTATCCGCCTCAATATAGGGATAGCATGATAAATGAAGCATTTGCAACACATCTAGATGGACTGATCGAAACTTCCGGTGCAGATTATTGGATTTATGGTCACCACCACCAGAACGTGCCTGATTTCAGAATTGGGGACACTACCTTGTTGACCAACCAGCTCGGCTATGTATCCCATAACGAACATTACCAATTCAGTACATCCGAATGCCTTAAGCTTGAGCCAGTTCTCTAGAACCAATTATCCACTAATCTATTCTTCGGTGCCGCTTTCGAAAATATCCTCGATAAAGAGATTGTTCTTCTTTAAAAGTTCTTCAAAACGTTGGTCATTTTTGAATAGTTCATAAACGTCCTTGGCACTCCTTAGCCCTGCCGCCGTTATTCCCTTGGACAGCGCTATTGAAATATTCAGATAGAATTCACTATACTTCTTCTGCATGGCGTATATTTCCGCTAATGTTGCAAAGTAATGAGGAATCTGTGAATTGATTTCGATTGCCCTGGAAACGTCGATGAATGCCTGTTCATAATTTCCCTTCAGCCGAAGCTGGTGTGCACGTGAATTTAACGCCCTATCGTTCATAGGATCCATATCTATTGCGGTGTTAAGGGCAGCTATTGATTTGTCCATTTCTCCAAGCACCTCATATATCCTGCTCTTGGCCATAAAGGTACGTTCGCCCTGTGCATCTGCCTGATTTAGATAATAGAGAGCGTTATCATAATCTTTTTTGCGTTCATAGAAAACGCCCATATTCAATTTTAGTACCGGATCATTCGGGTTGAGCTCTATAGCTCTCATATAGTCATCGATCGCCTTATCTATTTCGTTCTGCTTAAAATACTCTATTCCGCGGTATGCCCAATATTCGTACTTGTTCGGGTTAAGAACAATTGCCTTTGAAATATACCTGATCCTAGAACCAGGCTCTTTTTCCATCATATATTTGGAGTGCTCGTTTTCAGCCTCACGTGCCCTTTCGATAAATTCATTTGAAAGCAAGCTGTCCTTGGTAATAATATCAAAAAGATTAAGATAATCCTTGGTGGTTGGAGACGGCTTCTGTCCATCTGTTTCTCTACTGCCTACAGCAGCCTCGTCAATCTGGATCTGCTCGTCCGTATGTATAACCGAAATTGGGATATCGGCAAGTTCGAACAATTCGGCGAACTCCTCTCTGACATCCTCTACCACCCTGTTTTCCATATCGATTTCACCCGCTGTATAGGGCAATCTGGAAAGGACAAAGTTGATCTTAGGAGGCGTACCAGGGAAAGACGTCGAAAGCAGGTTTTTGATAATTTTCTTAGATCCGAATATATTTTCTGGATTATGCACCGCCATGACTACGACCTGATCGGCAAGCAGTCTCAAGGTGATCCCAGAAATGTCGGTTATTCCCGTTCTTGAATCGATAAGAAAATAATCCGGAGCAATTTCCTTTTCTATCTTTGATTTAAGGTCCAAAAAGAACCGGACACCCTGTGGCTGTTCACCATAGAACATCTCTGCCCAATTGATCATCGATAGTTTTTTCCAATAATCACTGCTATTTATATCTCCCGCTGATATGAAACTTATCGGCGCATGGGTTGCATTGATGGGCTGCAGGTCTATCACTAAATCATGGATTTCCAAATTGATTTTTCCCTTTTTCGAAAAGTCGTAAATATGGTCAACTATACCTCTTGTAATTGGCTTGGCAGGAATATAATTAACAAATTTGAACCTTAGTCCGGGCGCGTCCAGATCAAAATCCAGCACACAAACCTTCTTGCTCAGTTCAGAAAGCCTAATCGCCATCTTGCTTAAAGCAAGTGAACGGCCTACACCGCCTTTATAGGAATAAAAAGTTATCGTTTTCATTTAATCCATTAAGATTGACCCATTCTGCTGAACGGCTTTTGTCATTTCATCTACCGATGTTTGGCTTACTCCTTCTGGTAGCACAAATTCCATTGGCTTTGTAGTATCCATCAAATAGGTGGGCGCTATCTTGCAGTTAACTTTCAGGACGCGGGCGACCTCTACTATCCGCGAATGGGATGCACCTTCATATTCTGTGGCCTCGTCGCGCTGGATCTGTTGGGAATGCACGCCAAGTAGACCGGCAAGTTCACCCTGGGACATATTCTGTGCAATCCTAGCGGCAATCAGTGTCTTGGGAAGCCCGCTGATATCCTTAGGGTTAAGGCAACTAATTTCACCATTGGTCAGCATCTGATATTCTTCCAATTGGCTTTCCAGATCCGTAATTAGCCCATTAAATGCATTCGCCGCTAGCCTTGAACCTGCTGAATTTGGTTGGCCTTGTGCGGCAATCATTTCATCCCTATCACGCATCAATTGATTAAGCTTATTTTTAGTTGTTTTGGCTTGTTTTGCGTTCTTAATCATAGTATATCAATTTTAATGATCCCTTTTTTCCTGTGTTCCTCATGTTTGATCTGCTGAAAAAAGTCCAGGAACATCTTTCTTGAACCCACTTCCATGGCAAATGCAGGAAAGACATCTGCCCTGAAAAGCGTTTGCTGCTGATGCCGAGGGTGGGCCATATCCCAGAGGATTGGCAATTGCTTTTCAGCTTCCTCAAGGTTTACTCCCCTGTTGTCCCAGCAGACATCCACATCCTTTGGATGTTCTTTCACAGTGACATAACTCCCATCTATAAAGACGGATTTACAGCCAATTGTTTTAAGTTCCTTAAGCAATCTCAATAAACCAGCATGGATTTCCTTTCTGATAACATTGTAAACGAATCGCTGCTCATATTCAGTGATTGTCGCATCATAAATGCCTTCGGGCAGATAGCCTGTGTCGTCGAATTTGGGTATCAAAAGGATTGGTTTTTTTCAAATATAACAATTAGACAACAAATTTGTTGCCTTTCGCTAAATATTTATAAAATTTTACATTTTTTAACAAATTACCGCATTTACAACCTAAAAAACAGGCTATGCTAAATCATCAATAGTCTCTGTACATAATTTGCTCAGTTCTAAGTCGGCCATCAGTCCCAACATTTCTAGTATGGTTTCTGCAAAATCATCATCTTACAAATCCTAAAATTACCAGTCAGAGTAGCAACAATTAGGAAATCTTAAGAAATGAAAATTAGTAGTTAAGAAAACTAACCTTTTCAGACCGCCCTCCTTAATTTTTTGTTCAGTTCCTTCATATCTCGACCTATCTTTTTATCTAAAACTTTCGCATAATGTTGTGTAGTTTTTAAATCCTTATGTCCTAGCATTTTTGCAACAGTTTCTAACGGAACATTATTACTCAAAGTAACTGTAGTTGCAAATGTATGCCTTGCGATATGAAAAGTTAATGTTTTGTAAATACTATATGCACCAGCAATCTCTTTTAAGTAGGCGTTCATTTTCTGGTTGCTAAGTACGGGAAATACAGAATCATATAGCTCGCATTCAATATGGTCTGTGTATTTATTCATCAGATTTTCTGGGATATCTAGTAATGGAATATTCGATATATTTTCATTTTTCTCCCTGCTCGTATAAATCCATAACTTGCCATCATCGCCTTTTCTAATTTCTGTTCTTTTTAGCTTTTTGATATCCGCATAAGAAAGACCTGTGTAGCAACAGAAAACAAATACATCACGCACTTGACCTAATCTTTTTGAAGTAAACTGATGATTTGCTATAGCATTCAGTTCATGCTTTGTTAAAAACTCTTTATCCTTTGGTTTTGCTTTGTTTTTATAGAAAACAAATGGATTGTACTTTATCCATCTATGGGCGATACATAAGTTAATGATCTTCCGGAAATGCTTCATATATATCGCCGCCGAAATATCACTTATATCCTTGTCAGTTCGAAGAAAAAATTCGTAGCCTATTATGAAGCCGTGATCAATCTTTTTAATATCAATATCTTTTGTTCCGTAGGCTTTTAAGATAAAATCGTTTAAATGATTAACCGAAGATTTATAGCCTTTCAGCGTATTCACCTTAAATACTTTCCCTATGGATATCTCCATCTTTTTGTTGTGGTCTGCAAAGATTTCCATCAAATTTTTTGCTTTCTCCTCTCTGCCTTTGAATTTATCCATCAAACCCTGTGCAGTAATTTCTTTCATCTCCCGCGCAAAACCGGTATGGATCTGTTCGACCTCTTTTGAGATTGCATCAAGATAACTGTTCAATGTTCTGGCAGCTTCACTTGTCCCTTTTGCCCTATTTACATTCGAGATCCAGTTTGCTGGTTCCAATTTTCTGCCGACCGATGCTTCCTTTGGAATGCCACCATTAACGGTAAGTCGCATGTATATGGCTTTTGGACCATCTATATAATTTTTCTGTGCTTTTAAGAAGAAGTGAAGAGAATAATTCTGGCTCATGGTTTTTTTAATTATTGAGCAAAATTAACCTTCCAAGCTATGTCTGTCAAGATGTACCTCAGTAATACTAGTTGAGCGTCAAAATATTGTATTAAACACTCACTGAAATACTCACTATTATATTCAACTTTTCAGGATATTTTAAACTAACCATAAACGAAAAAAACCTGAAAATCATTGATTAGCAGGTTTTTAAAAATATTCATTGTTTAGGTTCATATTCCCTTAAAACAAAAATAACTTGCTGATTATCAGCAAGTTATTTTTCCAGTAGCCCGTAGGGGAATCGAACCCCTGTTTCCAGAATGAAAATCTGGCGTCCTCACCCCTAGACGAACGGGCCATTATTTCAAAGCGACTCACATTTCTGCTTATGCTTTACTTGGTAGCGGGGACCAGACTCGAACTGATGACCTTCGGGTTATGAGCCCGACGAGCTACCAACTGCTCCACCCCGCACTATATACAATTCGCACTTTTTGTTAAATCCTTAACTCTTCCTCCGAATTGGAATGCAAAGATATAATTCGTTTCTTTGCATTACAAATTTATTTCAAAAAATATTTTTATGTCGCATAAAGCAGGTTTCGTCAGCATAATTGGTAAACCCAACGTAGGAAAATCTACCCTAATGAACGCCTTAGTAGGCGAAAAGCTTTCTATTATTACCCCTAAGGCCCAAACTACCCGGCACCGTATTCTGGGAATTGTAAATGAAGACGACTTTCAGATTGTATTTTCCGACACACCTGGCATCATAAAACCACTTTATGGATTACAAGATTCGATGATGAGCGCTGTAAATGGCGCCCTTAGCGACGCCGATCTCCTCCTCTTTGTAACCGATATTAACGAAAAGCATGACGAAAATGACGTGCTTGAAAAAATTACCCACACCGAAATTCCGTTGGTAGTTCTGTTAAATAAAATAGACAATGCCACCCAGGAACAAGTCGACGAAAAATTTGCCTACTGGCAGGAGAAATTAAATCCAAAGCATATTTATGCCATCTCTGCCCTCCATAAATACAACCTGGAAGGCATTTTACCACTCATACTCGAACATATTCCCGAACACCCCGCCTATTACGACAAAGAAGAACTAACCGATCGCAGTCAGCGTTTCTTCGTTTCGGAAATTATCCGCGAAAAAATCTTTAATAACTACCAAAAAGAAATTCCCTATAGCACTGAAGTTATCGTAAAATCTTTTAAAGAAGAAGAAAATATTATCAGAATCAGCACAGAAATTATCGTCGAAAGAGAATCGCAAAAAAATATCCTCATTGGCAAAGCTGGGGCTATGCTCAAAAAAGTAGGCACCGAAGCCCGAAAAGACATCGAGAAATTTGTCGATAAAAAAGTATTTTTAGAAACCTTCGTAAAGGTAATTCCCGACTGGCGCAGCAAAAAAAACTACCTTAAAAGTTTTGGATACGACAACTAGCGAAAAACAATCTACGATAAACGAGCAACGAAAAGACGATCACAATATAGGTTTATAGTTCCAATTATAAAACGTACCTTTGCAGCCCCTATAAAAAGGGTTTAGTAGTTGATTTCAAATTGTTTAAGTAAATTCAACTATTAGTTTAAAACATGGAAACGTTTCAATCCTTGTAACGTGCTAACAATATAACAAGATATGAGCAATATTATCGCAATCGTCGGAAGACCAAACGTAGGCAAATCTACCCTTTTTAACCGCTTAACAGAAAGTCGCAAAGCTATTGTGGATGATTTTAGCGGTGTAACCCGCGATCGCCATTATGGTAAAGCCGAGTGGACCAACCGGGAGTTTACTGTAATTGATACTGGCGGCTATGTAGCCAACTCTGAAGATGTGTTCGAAGCCGCTATTCGCGAGCAGGTCGTCATTGCCATCGAAGAAGCCACCGTATTGTTGTTTATGGTCGATGTAACTACTGGTATTACCGATTTAGACGACGAAATTGCACAGCTGCTACGCCGCAGCAAGAAACCTGTTTTTATTGTTGTAAACAAAGTGGATAACACCGCTTTAGAAAACGATGCCACCGTATTTTATGGCTTTGGTCTTGGCGAAATTTATACCATCTCTTCAATGACGGGTTCTGGAACCGGCGAATTGCTCGACGAAGTAATTACTCATTTCGAAGATATCCCGGAAGAAGAAAACGCTTTACCTAAAATTACCATTGTTGGCCGTCCTAATGTTGGTAAATCGTCGCTAATTAATGCTTTAATTGGTAAAGACCGTAACATTGTAACCCCAATTGCCGGAACCACTCGCGATTCGATCCATATCCACTATAACCAGTTTGGCCACGAGTTTATGTTTATTGATACTGCCGGCCTCCGTAAAAAAACAAAAGTTAAAGAAAATATCGAGTTTTATTCGGTAATGCGGACCATTAAAGCCCTGGAAGAGGCCGATGTAGTAATGCTAATGATCGATGCCGAGGAAGGCCTGGAAGCACAGGACGTGAACATTTTCCACCTGGCCGAAAAGAATAAAAAAGGAATTGTTATCCTGGTTAACAAATGGGACCTCATCGAAAAAAACAATAAAACGATGAAAGAGTTTGAAGATCAAATACGCCATAAATTGCAGCCTTTTACCGACGTACCTATTCTCTTTATTTCGGTTTTAAACAAACAGAGGATTTTTAAAACTATCGAAACGGCTTTAGAAGTACACAAAAACCGCAGCAAGAAAGTGCCAACTTCAAAATTAAATGATGTAATGCTGCCGATTATAGAAAACTATCCACCGCCAGCATTAAAAGGTAAGTACATTAAAGTAAAATACATTACACAGATTAATGCCAGCTCGCCGATGTTTGCCTTTTTCTGCAACCTGCCACAATATATTAAAGAGCCTTATAAACGTTTTATAGAGAATAAATTACGTGAAAACTTCGACTTTAGTGGCGTGCCGATTCAGATTTATTTTAGGCAGAAATAAGGAACGGTTCATTAGCCCGTTGGATTTTCGTTTTCAACTACCGACTAGCCGGCTATTTTTATTGGTTTAAAATATGGAAGAATCAATCACTATTATTAATAGTACACCAACAGATATCGATACAATATTCGAGTTTTATGACCTGGCGGTTGCTCATCAGAAAATGGTATTCCACAAACATTGGGAGGGCTTTAGCCGCGAATTGGTAATGCAAGAGGTTGAAGAAAACAGGCAATATCAAATCCAGGTTAATGGTCAGATTGCTGCTATTTTTGCCATTACATTTAACGACTCTCAAATTTGGAAAGAGCGCGATGCACAACCATCCGTTTACATTCACCGTATTGTTACCCACCCTCATTTTAGAGGTTATGGTTTCGTTAACCATATTATCGATTGGGCAAAAGATTATGCTAAAAGCAATCATATCCAATATGTGCGCATGGATACCTGGGCCGATAATGAAAAACTACTGAACTATTATACCGGCTGTGGCTTCGATCATGTAGGCAGCATTAAAGTCTTACCCAATAGCGGACTTCCAAAACATTACGAAGGTATTAGTCTGAATTTGTTCGAAATTAAAGTCTGAGTTATGACTTGTGATGCTTAGTCTTATTCTTTAACACCGGCCCGAAGGTTAACCCACCAATCTCCATACGCATTACTCAAATCGACCCAGCGCCTGCTCAATATCAAAAATCAGGTCTTCCGCGTTTTCGACTCCGATCGAAAGCCTGATCATCTTTTCGTTAATAAAAAGCTCCCGTTTCAAATCGGGATCTACATCGACATGGGTCATCGTTGCCGGGTGTTCGGCCAGGCTCTCTGTCCCACCCAAACTTACCGCAAGTTTAATGAGCTTTAATGAGTTTAAAAATTTAAAAGCTTCCTTTTCTCCGCCTTTAATATCGAACGAGATCATTCCGCCATTGCTTAAGCATTGTTTATTTTTAATCTCATATTGCATCCCATCTGCCGGACTAAGGTTTCCAATAAAATAAACTTTTTCGACCATCGGGTGATGGTTTAAGAATTCGGCAACTTTATTGGCATTTAATGTCTGCATATCCATCCGTATTTTCAAAGTTTCCAGACTCCGTAACAACAACCATCCGGTATTAGGACTAGCCATGTTTCCTAAAAAGGTCCTTAGCCCTTTAATTCTGGACATTAGTGCGTTGCTGCCCAAGCACGCTCCGGCAATTACATCGCTATGACCGCCAATATATTTGGTCGCCGAGTATAATACTAAATCGGCACCATGCTTTAACGGATGCTGCCAAACTGGCCCCATATAAGTATTATCGACCGCTAAATAGACTTCTTTATCAGCCGTAGAAAAATAGTTGGCAACAGCCTTTGCACCTTCAATATCCATTAAATCGTTAGTCGGGTTTGCGGGTGTTTCGATATACACCATGGCTAATTTATCGCCATAACCAGCTGCCTTAACGAGGTCTATAATTTCCTGCGTACTTTGACCCACCTTAAAGGTAAGTGAGTTAATGCCAAATTTGATGAGAATCTTTTTAATAAAATGATCACTTCCGCCATATAAAGGGCTGCTAATTAAAAGTACATCACCAGGTTTTAAAAACTCGAGCAAAACCGTCGATATCGCCGACATTCCACTTTCAAAAACCGCGCAATCTTCGGCCTCATCCCAAAGGGTTAAGCGATTTTCTAAAATCTCTAAGTCGGGGTTATTAATCCGGCTATAAATTAAACCCAGCTCTTCATCGGCCTTTTGCGCCCGGTGCCCATAAGCGACTTCAAAAAATGCTTTACCATCTTCAGCGCACTTAAATACAAAAGTTGAGGTTTGAAAAATTGGACATTTGATGGCTCCTTCAGATAGTTCCGGCTTATAGCCATAAGACATCATTAAACTTTCGGGTTTCATTTTTCTGGACATAGCAGTTTATTTACGCTTAAATTGGAAATAATTACAGACGTCCAAAGATATCTATTCGGAATAATATATCTTTTATAATTAAAAATTAAGAATATAAATGATGTATAAAATCAAAAACAAGAATTATATATTGTATCAATTAGCATTTCCGAATGTTTTTACAATTAAATTCTTACTGCAAACTGCTTAAGGCTTGTTTTACTACCGGGTCGGTTAAATTATTGGCCTTATAATACCCAATATCCCCCAGATGATACTTGCATAACATTACTTTCAAATCGTTATAGATAATTGGTTTGGAGGCAATCAGTTGTTTCTGATCTACTTTAATGTTCTTTGTATGGAGATACACCAGCAGGTCTTTGTAATCGGCATCGCTAATGGTAAAACTACCCAGATTTTGTGCTAAATAAGTCGAATTATAGCGATCGGCCAATACATCGAACACAAAATCTATCAATACTTTTTTATGGACAAGATCTGCATAAAATCTATTATAGCCAACAGTGTCTAATTTTACATAAACATCAGGCTGAATGCCGCCCCCACCGAAAACCTTTTTACCGGCGGCAGTTACAAAAGCAATATTTTTTTGCAGGCTATCTTTAACTTGTATATTCTTGGCCGTTAATTCGCCATCATTGAAACGATCTTCCAGCTCGTGCTGATAAGCTGCATACCCCTTTTTATATGATTTCTGAATACTGCGGCCTAATGGCGTATAATACCTGGCAATGGTTAAATTAAGTGCCGACCCATCTTCGAAAGGGAATTGTTCTTGTACTAAACCTTTACCAAACGAACGCCGGCCCACGATAATACCCCGGTCTAAATCTTGCATCGCTCCAGCAAAAATCTCGCTGGCCGAAGCGGAATTTTCATTAATCAATACAGCTAACTTACCCTGTTCGAACTCGCCACCACCCGTCGTAAAATAATCGGTACGTGGCTCGTGTTTACCTTCGGTATAAACAATTAATTTATTCTCCGGTAAAAACTGATTTGCCAGGCCCGTAGCTGCACTTACATAACCACCACCATTATCGCGCAAATCGAGCACCAGCTTTCTCATTCCCTTCGCCTTTAAGGCTTTTACCGCTTCGATAAAGTCTTTATCGGTATTTGCACCAAATTTGCTGATCCGGAGATAGGCCGTTTCAAAATTCAACATGTAGCAAGCGTCAATGCTACTCACATCTACCCGGCCTCTTTTAATATTTAATACAGTAGGATTTATTACTCCTGCACGGGCAATAGTTAATTGAACAGAAGTTCCCTTTTTACCTCTTATTTTCCCTGTCATTTCCGATCTGGGCAAGGATCTGCCACTTACAAAATTACTGTCGATCTTTAAAATTTTATCCCCCTGCTTAAGTCCTGCAAAAAACGCCGGACCATCCTTAAGCACATTGGTTACTAGTAAAGTGTCGTTTAAAATATAATATTCGACCCCAATGCCTTCAAAATTACCTTCAAAGGTCTCTGTAAATTCGGAGGCTTTAGTTGGAGGCAGATATATGCTATGTGGATCTAACTGATGTAATAAACTATCTATTGGTAGGTGTTGAAGGCTATCCGCATTCACATCGTCGACATAGTTTTTATTAATAATATGAATAATATCTTCGACCTTCTGATTGCTATTGGCATAGCGACTATTTTTTTCGATTTTAAACCCCTGATCCTTCAAAAATTTATAGCCCAAAAACATCCCTCCTATTAAGGTAATGGAATAAGTTAGGGCGATGAGGATATTATAACGGGTGTTTTTTTTCATTTGTAGGTAGACTGCTCAAAGTTATGAAAATTAGCCTGTTAATTAAACAACAACAACGCTATCTTTTTGGTTTTTTTAATAATTTCTTGTAAATATTTGGAGAGGCGTAATCTTCTCTCTAAAATTGTACTGTTTTATTCGAAATATTTCCTGATTTAGCAGAAATTAACGAACTTTAACATAAACTACACTTAATGAAATCATCAGGAGCTTGCCATTACAAACTAAGGCCGATAAACTCAGGATAATTTTTACTGTTAACCCGAGCCTGTAAGCTCATTGATATCATTAAAAGCAATTAAAGCGCATCAATAAAACAATTACACACGAATGAAAAGAATAACCGAGCAGGAATCCAAATATAATGATATCGACAAGATGTCGATTTTGGAGATTTTGAAAGGAATAAATACCGAAGATAAAATTGTCCCCCTGGCTGTAGAAAAGTCAATCCCTCAAATAGAAAAGCTAGCCGCTGCTGTTGCAGAAAGAATGATTGCCGGCGGCCGGTTATTTTATATCGGAGCAGGTACAAGTGGCCGCTTAGGAGTGGTCGATGCTTCCGAATGCCCACCTACTTTCGGAGTAACATTCGATCGCGTAGTCGGTATTATTGCCGGTGGTGATAACGCCATTAGAAAAGCCGTAGAATTTGCCGAAGATGATGCCAAACAGGCCTGGATCGATTTACAGGAATATCAGATTAACGAAAAAGATTCTTTAGTCGGACTAGCAGCATCGGGCACCACGCCTTATGTTATAGGCGGCCTAAACACCGCCCGTCAACACGGGGTCTTAACCGGATGTATCGTATGCAATGAAGGTGGACCAATTGTTGCCGAATCGGATTATCCGGTCGAAGTGGTAGTTGGACCCGAGTTTTTAACCGGCTCTACCCGGATGAAATCGGGTACTGCACAAAAACTAGTACTTAACATGTTAAGTACTACAGTAATGATTAGACTGGGCCGGGTTAAAGGCAATAAAATGGTCGACATGCAGTTAACTAATCATAAACTGGTCGACCGCGGCACACAAATGGTAATGGACGAGCTCAAAATCGACCACGATCGTGCTGCAGATTTATTGACCAAATATGGTAGCGTAAGGAAAGCTGTAGAAGCCATTAAAGGTTAGTGATTTTCGTTATCCATTATTCGGTAGATAAAAAACGGTAGACGAGAAACGAAGAAACATGCACGAAATTGAACCTTTTTATCTTTGGAGAGATGATTATATTGCCGCTGAAGATGAACGATCACCATTTTTCAATACCGAATATTCAGAGTTTTATTACGATAAGCAGCTTTATAACTTCTTAATTCACCCCCAATGGGATGTATTTGGCTCTAATACTTTATATATTAAAGTGTTATACACAGATTACGACAGGCAATACACCATTATAGAATTAATGGGCGAATGGAACGACACCATTAACAATGACATCATGTTCCTGAAGCGCGAAATTATTGACCTTATGGTCGATGAAGGAATTACCAAATTCATCCTCATCGGAGAAAATATCCTCAACTTTCACGCCTCCGACGACAGCTATTACGAAGAGTGGTTTCAGGAAATAGAAGAAGGCTGGATTGCAGGCATTAATTTTAACGAGCATGTAATTAGTGAGTTTCGCACTCATAGTATCGATTATTACCTTAACTTTGGTGGCGAATTGGACGAGTTACATTGGCGTAAGCTTAAACCCCTCCAATTTTATAAAAAAGTTGAAGAAATCTTGACAAAAAGATTGAATTAAAACCGTAATTTTAACAAACACAAATAATTCTTAACTAAGAAATGGAACAAGAAAATTATCAATACCCAAACAATAACGTTTTTGTAATCGAAGAAGGAAGTGTCTCTAAAAAATTCTTTGCGAATGTATTTTTATGGATGTTTATCGCGCTTAGTGTTTCTACTGCCGCAGCCATCTTCATGAATCAAATTCCAAATGCAGCAGCTTATATCAGAGATGCCACAACACTCAAACCAACTACACTCGGATATATTGCAACTTTTGCACCCCTGGGCCTCGTATTATTAATGGGTGCAGGTTTTAATAAACTTTCTTATGGGGCTTTACTAGGTGTCTTTATTCTATTCTCGACCTTATTAGGGGTAAGTTTAAGCTCTATTTTAATATTTTATCAATTAGGCTCTGTGGTTGCTTGCTTTGTTGCCGCTGCTGGAATATTCGGCATTATGGCTTTTCTAGGCTATACCACAGAAGTAGATTTAAGCAAATTTGGCCCAATCTTAATGGTTGGCGTAATAGGTTTAGTTATTGCTAGCGTAATTAATATGTTTATTGGAAGCTCACAATTCGACTATATCATGAGTTTCTTTGGCGTTGCTATCTTTACGGCACTAACTGCTTACGATGTTCAAAAGATTAAAAGAATTGGAATGGGCATAGAAGAAAATGGCAATCAGATGGCCGCAGCCGATTCAGGTAAATTAGCCATTATGGCCGCCCTGTCCTTATACCTCGACTTTATCAATATCTTCTTATTCCTGCTACGTATTTTCGGAAGCAGAAAATAAACCCGGTTTCAAAATATTATATCGAAGGCCACGTATTTTTGCGTGGCTTTTGTAATTTAATTTGGTTATTGCCGGTATATTTTTGGAATCAAATTGTTTTTATTGCATTTTTGTATCGCTTATAAAGAAAGGCGGAGGGATTAGACCCGACGATGTCTTAGCAACCTGTGCTTACAAGGTGCTACATTCTATCCCGGTTAAATGGGAAAAGATAAGTTGAGAAGAAAAACTATTCCGTTTTTTAATAAGCATTTTTTGAGTACTTAGTAGTTACTAAATAAAATCTTTTGACTTAAAGGTAGGTTTTATATAGTACCAGGCATCTTGATACTAACTACTATATACTAAAACGTAGTTTTTATAAGGTATCGGATGTCTTGATACTTTAAATTAACTACTATACACTAACATGGATATTAGAGAAGAGTTACAAAAACGCATTTTAATTATCGATGGTGCAATGGGCACCATGATTCAACGCTATACCCTTTCGGAGGCTGATTTTAGAGGCGATCGCTTTAAAAATCATCCATCTGATGTGAAAGGAAATAACGATTTACTAAATATTACCCGTCCCGATATTATAAAGGCTATTCATTTAGCATACCTGGAAGCCGGAGCCGATATTATAGAGACCAATACCTTCAGTACCCAGCGAATTTCTATGGCCGATTACCAGATGGAGGAGCTTGCCTACGAGCTTAGCTTCGAAGGGGCACGGGTGGCTAAAGAAGCCGTACAGGAATTTATATCTGCAAACCCCGATCGTCGTTGTTTTGTAGCTGGTGCCATTGGCCCTACCAACCGCACACTTTCTATGTCGCCCGATGTAAACGACCCGGGTTATCGGGCTATTTATTTCGACGAACTAGAAGCAGCCTATAGCGAGCAAATCCGTGGCCTGGTCGACGGAGGTGCTGATGTACTCTTAATCGAAACCATTTTTGATACCTTAAATGCAAAAGCCGCAATTGTAGCTATTAAAAAATATGAAGCCATTATTGGCCGTAAGCTCGAAATTATGATTTCGGGCACCATTACCGATGCTTCGGGGAGAACTTTATCTGGTCAGACTGCCGAAGCATTCTTAAATGCGGTAAGCCATGCCAATCCATTAAGCATTGGATTTAATTGTGCTTTAGGGGCCAAAGAAATGCGGCCTTATATCGAAGAACTTTCGGCAAAAGCCGGATGTTATATTTCGGCTTATCCAAATGCAGGTTTACCAAACGAATTTGGTGCTTACGACGAGCAACCTCACGAAACTGCCCATCTGGTCGACGATTTTATAAGCTCGGGCTTCGTCAATATTGTGGGGGGTTGCTGTGGTACTACTCCCGAACATATTGCCTGTATCGTGGCTAATGCAAAAAAGGCTCGACCAAGAAAAATTCCTAATGTCGAACCTTATTTGCGCTTAAGCGGTTTGGAACCAGTAACCATTACCCCCGAAAGTATTTTTGTAAATATTGGCGAACGTACCAACATTACCGGATCCCCAAAATTCTCTAAGCTTATTTTAGGCGGTAATTACGAAGCTGCTCTGGCCATTGCACTTCAACAGGTTGAAGGTGGTGCTCAGGTTATCGACGTAAATATGGACGAAGGTATGCTCGATTCGGAAGCTGCCATGACCAAATTTTTAAACCTGATTGCTTCAGAGCCCGATATTGCCAAATTACCAATCATGGTCGATTCGTCTAAATGGACGGTTATCGAAAATGGATTAAAATGTATGCAAGGAAAAGGGATCGTTAATTCGATCTCCTTAAAAGAAGGTGAAGAAAAGTTTAAAGAAAGTGCCCGCAAAATAATGCAATATGGCGCCGCAGTTGTCGTAATGGCCTTCGACGAAAAAGGACAGGCCGATAACTTCGAACGTCGTACCGAAATCTGTAAACGAAGTTACGACATCCTGGTTAAGGAACTTGGTTTCCCACCGCAGGACATAATTTTCGACCCTAATATCCTAACGGTAGCCACCGGATTAGAAGAACATAATAATTATGCCGTCGACTTTATAAAAGCAACCAAATGGATTAAAGACAATCTGCCTCATGCTAAGGTAAGCGGTGGTGTGTCTAACATTTCATTCTCCTTTAGAGGCAATAATACCGTACGGGAAGCCATGCACTCTGCATTTTTATACCATGCCATAAAGGCTGGCCTCGATATGGGGATTGTAAATGCCGGAATGCTCGAAGTTTACCAGGAAATTCAACCCGAATTACTGGAGCGCGTAGAGGATGTCTTATTAAACCGAAGAACCGATGCTACCGAACGTTTGGTCGATTATGCAGACACCATTAAAAGTAAAGGCAAGGAAATCGTTAAAGACGAAGAATGGCGTAAAGGAACGGTCGAAGAAAGATTATCACATTCGTTGGTAAAAGGGATTGTCGAATATTTAGACAACGACGTAGAAGAGGCCCGCCAGCAATACGCCCGCCCTATCGAGGTAATTGAAGGACCATTAATGGATGGGATGAATATTGTAGGCGATTTATTTGGTGCCGGGAAAATGTTTTTACCACAAGTTGTAAAATCGGCCCGGGTAATGAAAAAAGCCGTTGCCTATTTATTGCCATTTATAGAACAGGAAAAGCTCGATAATCCCGATCAGGATCAAAGCTCTTCGGCCGGCCGGGTTTTAATGGCTACGGTAAAAGGCGATGTGCACGACATTGGTAAAAATATTGTTGGTGTAGTATTAGCTTGTAATAATTTCGAAATTATAGACATGGGGGTAATGGTACCCGCGCAGGAAATTATTAAAAAAGCAAGAGAAATTAATGCCGATATTATTGGGTTGAGCGGGCTCATTACCCCCTCTCTCGACGAAATGGTACACTTTGCCAAAGAAATGGAGCGCGAGGGTTTTACAATCCCATTAATTATTGGTGGCGCAACTACTTCCCGTATCCATGCCGCTGTAAAGGTTGCTCCACACTATGCTGGTCCGACTATCCATGTATTGGATGCTTCGCGGAGTGTTACGGTTTGCAGCACTTTAATGAATGCCGATGCTAAGGCCAATTATACCGCTGGCATTAGAGCCGAATACGACAAAGCCCGGGAAGCCCATTTAAATAAGCGTTCGGATAAACGTTATAAAACCATCGAAGAAGCAAGGGCTCATAAATTCCAACTAGATTTATCGCAGGTTGCTCCGGCACCAAGTTTTACCGGCACCAAGGTAATCGAAAATTACCCGCTGGCCGAGTTATTACCTTATATAGATTGGACCCCGTTTTTCCATACCTGGGAGCTTCGGGGCAGCTACCCGAAAATATTCGAAGATAAAACCGTTGGTATCGAAGCTAAAAAACTTTTCGATGATGCACAAGCCTTGCTAAATCGCATTGTTAGCGAAAAATTATTGACAGCAAGCGCTGTAATTGGGTTCTGGCCAGCCAATGCCGTAGAAGATGATATTGAGTTGGAAGTTGAGCGCTTGGAGTTGAGTCAAGACTCCGAACCCCAAGCTCCAAACCCAAAAGTTACGATACACACCCTTCGTCAGCAGGCAGAGAAAACCGACGGACAACCTTATTATGCCTTATCCGATTTTATTGCACCAAAAGATAGTGGTATACAAGATTACTTTGGAGGCTTCGCGGTTACTGCCGGTTTAGGATGTGATGAGCTGGTCGCCGAGTTCGAGAAAAATTACGACGATTACAATAGCATTATGGCAAAAGCACTGGCCGATAGATTAGCAGAAGCCTTTGCCGAAAAACTACATGAACTCGTTCGTCAAACATATTGGGGTTATGCAAAAGAAGAACGGCTTAGCAATCAGGAATTAATTAAAGAACAATATGTTGGCATTAGGCCGGCACCTGGTTATCCTGCATGTCCGGAACACACCGAAAAGGGAACTTTATTTGCGCTACTCGATGCCGAAAACAAGATCGGATTACGCATTACCGAAAGCTATGCCATGTATCCCACCGCAGCAGTAAGTGGTTTTTATTTTTCACACCCCGAATCGAGATATTTTGGGCTTGGGAAAATAACTAAAGATCAGATCGAAGATTATGCTTTGCGCAAAAATATGAGTATAGAAGTCGCAGAACGATGGTTGAGCTCGAATTTGGCCTATTAGTTGGGTTATGAGGCTAATTGCGTAAAACAATGGATAAAGAGAAAAAATCTTATACTGATTTAGATGTCTGGAAAGAAGCTAGAATTTTGACAAATGAAATATATGCTATTACAAGAGATTTTCCAAAAGAGGAGCAATTTGGATTAACGAATCAAATGAGAAGGTGCGCCGTTTCTATCCTTTCCAATATTGCTGAAGGATGTGGAAGAAATTACCCAAAAGACAGCATTCAATTCTATTATGTAACAAGCGGATCTATTTATGAATTAGAAACACAAATTTATATAGCTTTCGATCAACAATATCTAAATTACTATCAACAACCTGTAAAATAAGCTTCCAAACCCACAACACATCACTGATAACCAATAACCCAAATGAAGATTACCGACCATATTAATCAGGCAAAAAAGACCCTGTTCTCGTTCGAGCTATTACCACCGGTAAAGGGTAAAAGTATCGAGGCTATTTATAATGCTATAGACCCATTAATGGAGTTCGAACCTCCTTTTATCGACGTAACCTATCACCGGGAAGACTATATTTATAAACAGCACGAAAGTGGTTTACTCGAAAAGATTTCTTATCGCAAAAGACCCGGAACAGTCGCGATCTGTGCAGCGATCATTAATAAGTATAAAGTAGATGCTGTTCCGCACTTAATTTGTGGCGGTTTTACCAAAGAAGAAACTGAAAATGCATTAATCGACCTGCAATTTTTAGGAATCGATAATGTGCTGGCGTTACGTGGCGATGCCCGGCATGCCGATACGAGTTTCATTCCCACACCAGGTGGTCATGCTTATGCAACCGACCTTTTAGAACAGGTAATGCACATGAACAATGGCCGGTATTTACACGAAGATCACGATGCTTTTAAAACAGATTTCTGTGTTGGCGTTGCTGGTTATCCCGAAAAACACTTTGAAGCTCCCAATCTAAAAACCGACTTCAAATACCTGAAGAAAAAGGTAGAAATGGGCGCCGAATTTATCGTTACCCAGATGTTTTTCGACAACTCTAAATATATTGATTTTGTAAAGCAGTGTCGCGAAAATGATATAAATGTGCCCATTATACCCGGGTTAAAACCCATTACTTCGTCTAAACAGCTAATTAGTTTACCTAAAGTATTTCATATCGATTTGCCTGAAGAGTTAAGCGAGGCTATACATGCCTGCAAAAACGAAGCTGCTGTGAAGGAAGTAGGTATAGAGTTTATGATTGAACAATGTAAAGAACTGATTAAAATTGGTGCCCCGGTACTCCATTTTTATACCATGAGTAATCCGGAACCCACGAAAAGGATTGCTCAAGCCATCTTTTAATTAATGCTTTTTTTAGGCAATGAAACCCCTTAACTTTGCTAGGTTTACGAAATTTTAGAAACTCTGGAAGTCTTAAGACAATAAATACTGTTTAAATTCTTTAAAATCGTTATTTAATTCGATGTATTGTTCGGGCTTGTCTTTTAAAGAACGAACCTGTGCGGGCAGG
Source organism: Bacteroidota bacterium (assembly GCA_040388055.1). Classification (GTDB taxonomy): domain Bacteria; phylum Bacteroidota; class Bacteroidia; order Sphingobacteriales; family Sphingobacteriaceae; genus Pedobacter. The sequence continues at coordinate 128,581 of JAZKCO010000001.1, read as the reverse complement.
TCAATTTGTTGCGCTATTTCGACCGGAAAAACATTGGGAAACTTGCAAGGATGTGCGGTCGATAAGAAAACTTTAGCACTCCTGTCGTCCGGATTTTCCTGGGTATAAGCGCTTGTGGCCAGCCAGGCTATCGCAGTATGCGGGCAAGCGATATAATTGAATTGTTTATAAATCTCTTTTATTCCGGCCAGGGTTTCTTCGTCGGTAAATCGATAGGCTTTTACATGATTGGCGATTGCATTCCGGTTCTGATTAAATAAGTCCATAATCCGAACCCAATTGCTTGGAGCACCTACATCCATTGCATTCGAATAAGTAGGCACAGAGGGTTTAGTTTTGTAAACCCCAGTCTCCAAAAATCGGGGTACCGTATCGTTAGCATTGGTTGCTGCAATGAATTGCTTAACAGGCAGCCCCATTTTATAGGCTAGTAAACCAGCGCCAATATTTCCAAAATTACCACTGGGAACTGCAAAAGTTACCTCCGTATAACCTTGCCTTTTAAGCTCAGCGTAGGCATTAAAGTAGTAAAAAGTCTGTGGAATTAGCCGGGCAATATTTATAGAGTTGGCAGAAGTTAACCTCAATTTGGCAGTCAACTCTGCATCGGTAAAAGCTTCTTTTACTAAAGCCTGGCAGTCGTCGAAAGTACCGTTAACTGCAATTGCTCTAATATTTTTCCCATTAGTAGTTAATTGTAATTGTTGAATTTCGCTCACTTTACCCTTAGGAAAAAGAATAGTTACCCTGGTATTCGGCACGCCTAAAAAGCCCAGTGCTACAGCACCACCAGTATCGCCAGAGGTGGCTACCAATACATCCAATAATTGTTCGTTATCCTTTAAGAAATAAGCCATTATCCGGCTCATAAATCGGGCGCCAAAATCCTTAAACGCTAAAGAAGGTCCATGAAACAACTCCAGTACAAAAGTATCACCGGCTAATTTTATTACTGGCGCTTCAAAATCGATAGCATCCTCAATCAGTATTTTTAAATCCTTTTCGGGGATTTCGTCTTTTAACAAGGTTGATGCCACATAATAAGCAATTTCTTGCAGCGAATATTGTTCGATATGCGCAATAAAGTTGAGGTCCTGGGTTCGAATCCCAGCGGGATCACCCGATAAGTCTGGTAGAGTTACCGGCATATATAAGCCTTTATCTAGCGGCATGCTATTAAAAACCGCATCTTGGAAAGAGACCCTTAAAGCTTTATTGTTGGTACTGTAGAGTTGCATAACTGAGTAATGTGATAATTGTTCGTTGTTAGTTAACCGTTGTTCGTTGTCTCTTTATACTAAAGACTAAATTATCTTAGGTCCTTCGGCATTTACCGGTGACACGTAAGCTTTACTTTTAATATTCAATTTGGCGAGGTATTTTTGCTGTGCTGTTGTTATTTTCTTGGCGATTAATTCGTCTTTTGTTAATGCAAAAACAGAAGGGCCCGATCCCGAAATTCCAAATCCTATGGCCTCATTTTCCATTGCTAACGCCCTCAGCTCCTCAAAACCGGGGATTAAAATAGAGCGAACCGGTTCGATAAGCACATCTTTCATGCTCCGCCCCACCAAATCGAGATCGTTTAAAAAAAGGCCGCTTATTAACCCTCCTACATTCCCCCATTGGGTAACTGCATCTTTTAACAATACCTTCGAGCGAATCATTTGGCGGGCATCTTTCGTGGGTACATCGACCTCCGGATAAACGATGGCCGCAAACAAGTCGGATGGTGTGGGGAGTGCAATTAAATCGAGCGGGCTATAGCTCCGCACTAATACAAAACCTCCCATTAAAGCAGGAGCAACATTATCGGCATGACCGTAACCACAAGCCAGTTCTTCGCCTTTCATGGCAAAAGGAACCAGTTCTTTTGCGGTTAATGGGTTACCCATTAACTGGTTGATGGCAAATAATCCGGCAACGGTACTTGCAGCACTTGAACCTAAGCCACTGCCGATGGGCATTTTTTTATGCAGCTCTATTTCAACGCCAAGATCTTCCCGGTTAAGGTGCTTTAAATAATATTGCACGCTTGCGCTAACTGTATTTTTGGCAGAATCTAAAGGCAGACGGCCATCATCGCCAGTAATTTTTAATAGACGTACCCCAGGTTCTCCTGTTAATTTCATCAAGACTTCGTCGCCAGGTTCGTTTACGGCAAAACCTAAAACATCAAACCCGCAAACTACATTGGCAACGGTAGCGGGGGCAAAAACTTTTATTTCTTTCATTATTTTTGAGTAACGAGTATTAAGATTTAAATTTTCGTTAGCTATTTAAGGTGCCAACATTAATAATATCAGCAAATACGCCTGCGGCGGTAACTTCGGCGCCAGCACCTGGACCTTTAATTACAAGTGGCCGTGTATGATACCGATCTGTTGTAAAACAAATGATATTATCACTTCCCGACAACATATAAAACGGATGATTGTCATCGACCATTTGCAGGCTAATTTCTACTTTCCCATTTTCCAGTTTCCCGATATAGCGCAATACTTTATGCTCGGCTGTAGCCTTATTTTTAAGGGCTTCGAAATAGCTGGAATTGGCTTTTAATTCGGCATAAAAATCTTCTACAGTTGCTGCATTTAAACAGGGTTCCGGCAAAATATTATCAATTTTTACATCTTCAGCTTCCAGTGCATAGCCGGCATCCCTTGCTAAAATGAGCATTTTACGCATAAAGTCCTTCCCATTTAAATCGTCGCGTGGGTCGGGTTCGGTATATCCCATTTCTTGCGCTTCTTTCACGATTTCGTGAAAGGCCGCATCTCCTTTAAAGTGATTAAAAATATAAGAAATGGTACCTGATAAAATGGCTTCAATTTTGGCTACTTTATCGCCACTCATCATCAGGTCTTTTAAGGTTCTGATAATGGGTAGCCCTGCACCAACGTTGGTTTCATAATAAAAATCGACCCCATACTTACGGGCAGTATGTTTAAAGGACTCGTACTGTTTAAAGCTTGCCGAATTGCCGATCTTGTTACAGGTAACCACAGAAATACTGGCTTCGAAAATTCCCTGATAAAAAGGTACCGGCTGTGGGCTGGCGGTATTATCCACAAAAACACAGTTTGGTAAATTCATCGCTTTCATTTGTGCAACAAAACTATCCAAGTTGGCCACTTTATCCTCATTATCCAGCGCTTCTTCCCAATTTTCTAAGGCAATTCCATTGGTCGACAACAACATTTTGCGGGTGTTACTTATCCCCATTACTTTAACTTGCAGGTCGTTATTCTTTGCTAGAAATGGCATTTGCAAGATTAATTGCCGGAATAACGTTTTCCCAATATTCCCTGTCCCGAGGCAAAAAACATGTAAAGTTTTGTTAAGCTTAGCATAAAAAGCATCGTGTACGGCATTGATAGCTTTCGACAAATCTGCCTTTGCAATAATAACCGAGATATTATATTCAGACGAGCCTTGTGCAATGGCATGCACATTTACCCCATTTCTACCCAGGGCATGAAACAATTTACCAGAAATACCTGGAGTTCTTTTCATATTTTCGCCAACAATAGCTAAAACAGACAGGCCATTTTCGACTTCCGGTTTTTCCAGTTTTTTAGCTTGCAGTTCGAGATCAAATTCTTTCGCGATTAACGCTACTGCTTTAATGGCATCGTCGGGCTTTACCGCAAAAGTGATGCTATGTTCTGAAGAAGATTGCGTAATTAATACAATGTTAATCTGCTCGCGCGACAACAATGAAAATAAGCGGCCACTAAAGCCAGCTTTACCTACCATTCCACTTCCGGCCAGGTTAATAATACTAATCTCGTTTATGGAAGAAATTCCCTTTATAGGTAACAACGAGGGTTTAGCGCCATGACGAATATAAGTACCTTCAAAATCGCTGTCGAAGGTATTCTTAATCACAATCGGGATTTTTTTAAGGAAAGCCGGTGTCATGGTTGGCGGGTAAATTACTTTTGCGCCGAAATAAGAGAGCTCCATCGCTTCGATATAGCTTAATTCGGGTAACGAAAAAGCTTTTTTTACCATCCGTGGGTCGGCAGTCATCATTCCATTCACATCTGTCCATATCTGAATTTCGCCGGCATTTAATGCCGAGCCCAATAAGGCAGCGGTATAATCGCTTCCACCCCGCCCTAAAGTAGTTACTCTGTTGGCATCGTTACTGGCTATAAAACCGGTAACGAAAAGCATTTTGTCGGCATTACGTTGATAAAAATCCTTAACCAGAAAATCGGTTAGCTGCAGGTCTACTTTTGCTTGTCCGAAGTTGCCATCGGTCTTAATAAACTGTGTAGCATCGGCAAATACGGCTGTCGGAAATTGTTGCCGGGCAATATAACAAACCATAAAGGTCGAGCAACGTTCCCCATAACTTAGCACCAGATCTTTAGCTTGCAAGCTCAATTCCTTCAAATTATAAATGGCTTGCAAAAGCTCTTCCAGTTCGTTAAAATAAAGTTTGAGCTTGGTTAGCACCGGATTTTGCGCTGCTGCTGGCAGTAATGTCCTAATTACTTCAAAATGGCGCTGTTCTATCGCTTTAAGCTCTTCACTATAATCGTTGCCGAGTGCGGCCTTTTCGGCCATCTCGGTTAACAGGTTAGTTACACCACTCATTGCCGACAACACAATTATTGGTTTTTCTGTTTCCTGTTCTGCTTTTGCCAGAATGCCCATTAAGGCGCTGATACTTTCTACGGAACCTACGGATGTTCCGCCAAATTTTAAAATGTTCATATATGTTTAACGTTGTTTCAAAATATATTGGGTAAAAAAAAAGCGCCCCGTTTTGTGGGGCGCTTTTGTATTTTATTTTTCAATTATACCACTAGCGTATCCCCATCAGGCCGTTGCCTGTTGTTGAGGTATTAATGGTAATAATTGTATGGTTAAAAATCATTTCGCTCTAAGTGTATTTTCTACACCGCTAAGTAGGTAATAATTTTTTACAATGTCAAGGGTTATTTAAAAAAAATTGAAATTTTTTATTGAAAGCACTTATTTCATGCGATTTTTTGAAAAGTCCTCCATAAAATAGGATCAAGCAAAAAAGTTGGGGAGGTTACGTTTTGCTAGGTCGAGATGGTTAAAAGCACCGACTTAAGTTTACCGTTTTCAACCGGCCTTTTATTTTTCGGAATCGAAGAAATGAGCCTAAATACTGCCTTTAATAGAAAAATAAGCAGCCGGGAGTTTTTGTTTCTTTTTTGGGAAAAAAGAAAGCGCCTTCGTGGCGGAGAACGAAAAAGAAAACATAACTTCGATCTCCATTAGGAGGAAGCTAATTAACACCTAAACTATTCCATTTTTATTACCTTTGATTTCTCATTATGCAAGGATTAGTAATAAAAAGCACCGGAAGCTGGTACCAAGTGTACGCTAATGATGGTAAAACTTACGATTGTCGTATTAAAGGCAAATTCAGGATACAGGGCATCCAAACCACCAATCCGATTGCAGTTGGCGATAGGGTGGGGTTCGAGCTCGAGCCCAATGCCGAAACCGGCGTAATTGATACGCTTCACGACAGGAAAAATTACATTATCCGAAAGTCAATTAACCTTTCCAAACAGGCGCAGATTATTGCAACTAATTTAGATCAGGCTTTTTTAATCGTAACCTTAGCATCGCCACGCACCTCGCTCGGCTTTATAGATCGTTTTTTGGTTACTTCAGCAGCTTATAGTATCCCTACTTCGCTTATTTTTAATAAGCTGGATCTATTTAGTACACAAGGACTGGAAATTTTGGCCGAATATAAAGCCATTTATGAGAAAATTGGATACCCTTGTTACGAGGTTTCGGCGCTAAAAGGCACAAATATAGAACAGGTTAAAGGCTTATTGAAAGATAAAACCACTTTATTCTCTGGTCATTCTGGTGTTGGCAAATCCAGCTTAATTAATGCTTTGCTTCCAGGCTATGAAATTAAAACCGGTGCGGTTTCCGATTGGAGCGATAAAGGACAGCATACCACTACCTTTGCCGAAATGCATACCCTGCCTTTTGGCGGTTACTTAATCGATACACCAGGCATCCGTGAGCTGGGTATATTCGATATTAAGCCCGAAGAACTGAGCCATTATTTTGTCGAAATGCGGGAACGCCTAAACCAATGTAAGTTTAATAATTGCAGGCATATTAACGAACCAGGCTGTGCGGTAATTAAAGCTGTAGAAAATGGCGATATAGAACCCAGCCGATACGAAAGCTATTTAAGTATTTACCATAATAACGATACCCGAGGCTAATCTTTAATTGGTTGTTCGTTTGTCCTTGAACGAAAGACCAACAACGAAAGACCAACAACCCAAATGAGAGCAGTAATACAACGTGTAACACAGGCCAGCTGTACAGTAGAAGGTAAAATAACCGGAACAATCGGTAATGGATTTTTGGTCTTATTAGGGATTGAAGATGCCGATACGCTGGAAGAGCTGACTTGGCTGGCGCAAAAAATTGCTAATATGCGTATTTTCGGCGACGAAAATGACTTAATGAATAAGGCGCTTACCGATATAGATGGCAATATCTTATTAATTAGTCAATTTACATTGTTTGCAGCGACCAAGAAAGGGAACAGACCCGGGTTTACCAGGGCGGCAAGACCGGAGAAAGCCATCCCGATGTACGAAGAAATGATTAAGCAATTATCAGCATTGCTGAATAAAGAAATACAATGTGGTATTTTTGGTGCAGACATGAAAATTAGCCTGCTAAATGATGGGCCGGTTACGATAATGATGGACACCAAAAATAGGGAATAAGTAAAAACCACTTAAACAATACTACAAATGACCATCCCAGAAGCGCAAGAAACCGTCGACAATTGGATTAAAACCACCGGCATTCGCTATTTCAACGAATTAACAAATACTGCCATTTTAATGGAAGAAGTGGGTGAGGTGGCGCGAATTATGTCGCGAAAATACGGGGAGCAATCTTTTAAAAAGAGTGATGAAGAAATTAACCTGGCCGACGAAATGGCCGACGTGCTGTTTGTATTGATTTGTTTAGCCAATCAAACCGGAATTGACCTAAACGAAGCATTTCTTAAAAATATCGAGAAAAAAACTACCCGAGATGCCGATAGACATCGGGATAATAAGAAACTGAAATAGTTGGGGTTGAAAATTACAATACCGCCTTTATTTTTGTTGCGGCTTCGGCCAGTGCTTCTGGTGTTGGCTTCAGCTTTTCCTTAGCAAAATTCATATCACTTACCTTGTTCATCGGTATTAAATGAATATGGGTATGTGGGACTTCCAATCCGACAACTGCCACCCCCACTTTAGTACAGGGGAAAGCTATTTTTACAGCTTTGGCCACTCTCTTAGCAAATAAGGTTAAGCCAACATAAATTTCATCGTCCATATCGAAAATATAATCTATTTCCTTTTTGGGAATAACCAAAACGTGGCCCATAACCAAAGGGTTAACGTCCAAAAATGCCAAAAAATCTGCTGTTTCGGCTACTTTATGCGCTGGGATTTCCCCGCTTACAATTTTAGAAAAAATGCTCATTTTTTAATGGATTATGGGTTTAAACCTTCCAGCCCGTAACACGCAACGCCTAACCCGTAACTTATCTAGAAATTTCCAATATCTCGAATTCTACTTTACCAGCCGGAACCTGAATTTCGGTTGTATCGCCTACAGACTTCCCTAATAAACCCTGGGCGATCGGAGATTTCACAGAGATTTTACCTGTTTTTAAATCTGCTTCACTTTCTGCCACCAACTGGTAGGTCATTGTTGCGCCGTTCTTTATATTTTTTATTTTAACGATAGATAAGGCCAAAACCTTAGTTACATCGAGCTTAGACTCGTCGATTAGCCGTGCCCCAGATAAGGTATGGTCTAGTTTTGCAATCCGTGCTTCGTGCAAACCCTGTGCTTCTTTAGCTGCATCGTATTCGGCATTCTCCGAAAGATCGCCTTTATCTCTGGCTTCGGCAATTGCTTTAGAAATTAATTGTCGGCCAGTTGTTTTTAAATAATGTATTTCTTCTTTTAGTTTATCCAAACCATCTTGGGTATAATAAGTTACCTCTGCCATAGCTCATTTTTTTATTAAATCCTCTAAAAAACAAACAAGACTATATCGGCTTTTTAGCCTACATAGTCTTGCTTCAATTAAAACGAAGATATAAGCCTATTCTTACAAAAGCAAATATTTTGATTTAAAAAACACACGAATGATAATTGAGACCTTGCGTAAAAATAAAGTGATAAATTAAATAAATTGCAGATGATCACTTACTTTTAATATATGAAAAGAATTTCTCTGCTGTTTGTATTGCTGATTAGCGTTACAACTGTTTTCGCACAAGCCCTTTATATGCCTCGTAATATTACAACCGCCTTTAAAAAAGGAACTCGGTCGGCCGATGGGAAGCCCGGAAAAAATTACTGGCAAAACCACGGCGCATATCAGATGGAAATTGAGGTTAATCCCGACACCAAGGTGGTTACTGGAACAGAAAGTATTAGCTATGCTAACAATAGCCCGGATACTTTAAAAAGCCTAACCATCCGTTTTGTGAATAATTTGCACAAACCAACTTCACCCAGAGGTGGTAGTGTTAGCGAAGATTTCCTTACCACAGGACTAAATATCACTTCGCTTAAGATAAATGGCGAAACTTATACTGTAAATACAAAAGGCTGGGGAACTACCGGTGAAGTAAGACTTAAATCACCCCTGTTACCTCAGCAAAAAGCTAATGTAAATATCGACTGGAATTATCCGCTCTCTAAAGAAAGTGGCCGCGAGGGGCAAATTAATCCGACTACATTATTTGTAGCCTACAGTTATCCCCGTATTTCTGTTTACGACGATTATAATGGCTGGGATCGTTTACCGCATACCGATCGTCAGGAGTTTTATAATGATTTTAACGATTATACTTTTACTGTTAAAGCACCTAAAAACTATGTTGTTTATGCGACGGGCGATTTATTAAATCCAGACGAAGTTTTACAGCCAGAATTTGCAGCCAGGCTTAAAAAATCTTATACCAGCGACGACGTTATGCATATTGCTAACGAGCAGGAAATGGCAGCCGGCAAAGTAACTTTACAGAACGAGTGGAATGCCTGGAAGTTTTCTGCTAACCATATCGTCGATGTTTGTTTCGGATTAAGCAGCACCTATTTATGGGATGCCGGAAGTGTAATTGTCGACAAGAAAACAAATCGCCGGGTAAGCACCCAAGCGGCCTATAATGTAAAGGGTACCGATTTTGTGAATTCGGTTAAGTTTTCTAATTACGCCCTTGATTGGTTTTCGAATAACTGGCCTGGCGTTCCTTATCCTTTCTCTAAAATGACGGCCTTTCAGGGTTTTGCAGACATGGAATATCCAATGATGGTAAACGATTCGCAGACCGGCAGTTTAGCTTTCTCACAATTGGTGCAAGACCACGAGATTGCTCATACCTATTTCCCTTTTTATATGGGAATAAACGAAACACGCTATGCCTTTATGGATGAAGGCTGGGCAACTACACTCGAATATTTAATTGGTATTGCCGAACACGGAAAAGAAGCTGCAGATAAATTTTATAAGAGCTTTAGAGTAAATAGCTATATCAAAGACAAATCGGCCGAAGAAGATCAGCCTATTATTTCAATGTCTTCTCAATTATCGGGTGCTGGCTATGGCAATAACTCTTATGGCAAAGCATCTCTATCTTATCTGGCGCTAAAAGATATGTTGGGCGATCAGCTGTTTAAAACCGCTTTACATCATTATATGGATAATTGGAATGGTAAGCACCCTATTCCCTGGGATTATTTCAATTCGATGAATGCAGGGTCAAAACAAAATTTAAACTGGTTCTTTAACAATTGGTTTTTCAGCAATAATTATATTGACCTGGCCGTACAGAAAGTAAGTGCAACTGCGGGTAAAAATGTAGTTGCCATTAAAAATGAAGGTGGTTTTGCTATTCCGTTCGATGTAAATATAACCTACACCGATGGCACAAAGCAGACCTTACACCAGACCCCGGCAATTTGGAAAGCTAATCAGAAGCTCGCAAACGTAAGCTTTAGCAGTAAGAAAAAAGTAAAGACTATAGAATTGGATGGCGGTATTTTTATGGATGCAACCCCAAAAGATAACAGCTGGGGGCTTTAAAGTCCTGTTGTGAGGGTAATACCTAGTGCTTAGTTAAAAAAATAGAACGCTTTATCTATAAGCCCAATCTAAATACTAGCTACTTAATTCCCTTACAACTTGGCTGATGCCTAACCGGGAAATTTAATGAGTTGGCAATGAAGCACATTTTGTTCGCCTCTTCGTGTAACGCATTGGCCAGCTCGACTTGTTCTTTTTTAGAAATCAAGACTTCGGGTTGCAGCAACACTTCTTTAAACTGACCGCCCCCATCGGCATTCTCGATCATGGTGCCAATCGCTTTGTCTTTATATTCGATTACTACAATATCGTTTTTGGAACAGAGATGAAGATACCACAACATGTGGCAGGAAGAAATAGAAGAAAGCAACAGGTCTTCAGGGTTATATTTAGTTTTATCGCCTAAAAACACAGAATCTGAAGAGCCCGAAATAGGCTCCTTGTTCTCGATCGAAACGACAAAGTCGCGGTCGTAAGAACGATAGTCCATCGTACCCGAACCTTTATTGCCTACCCAAACTAAATTGGTTTTATATTGATGTTCCTTTGCCATTTCTTATCTGTTACATGAGTGGATTATGGGTTGTGATTGCCTAAGCCTGGCCTCGTAGTACACAACCCATAACTAATCTTAGAGCAATTTAAGAAATTATAATTTGATTTCCGAGAGCTTTGTGCCTAAAACTTCAGAAATTTTACGGTACGAATCGAAGGTCCAGCCCGCCACATGTGGAGTTAAAATTACTTTCCCACTTGCTTTTAATTCGCTAAACCAAACTTGTTCGCTTAAGGCCGGGAATTTCTCCGTTTCCAAAACATCCAGGCCAGCGCCTAAAACTTTGCCCGATTGAAGTTGTGTCAATACAGCGGTTGTATTTACAATTTCGCCCCTTGCGGTATTGATTAAAAAGATCGGCCGTTTAAAATGATATAAATACTCTGCATCGACCATTTGCCGGGTTTCTTTAGTTAAAGGGACATGCAGGCTCAAGATATCACTATGCTTTACGATTTCTTCCATGCTTACCTCCCGTGCATAAGCATCGGAAAAACCGGTTTTATATTTGTCGTAAGCAATCACTTTCGTTTCAAAACCTGTCAGCTTTTTCGCAAAGCTCTGCCCCATAAAGCCATAACCGATTATACCAACCGTTTTACCCTTTAGCTCGTAAGCCCGGTTACCTTCCCTATCCCAAATTCCACGCCTAACCTCATCATCAGCCTTGCGGAAATTATTCATTAAAGCCAGCAACAAGCCTATTGCGTGTTCGCCAACTGCATCCCGATTACCCTCGGGCGCATTAATGAGTTGTATGTTTCTTGCTGCAGCTTCGATCTCATCAATATTATCCAAACCGGCCCCTGCCCGGGCAACGAATTTTAATTGCGGGGCTGCCTCGAAAAGCGCAGTATCTATTCTAAATTTAGTACGAACAGCGATGCCGACATAATCTTTAATTATACTTAATGTTTCGGCATGGCTAATTAAAGGCCGGTCGTCGACCTCAAACCCTAAGGCAATTGCCTTTTCTTTAAACACAGGATGAAGCTCGTCTATAATTAAAATCTTTTTGCTCATGTAGGTCTTATTTAATTTGCTTTAGGGCTTGTGCAACCCAGTCTTCGGTAAAGGGGTTTAAATATACATCAGGTTTGATGCCAATACTTTCATAGACAAGTTCTTTTTTTAACCCACTCATATCGGTCGGATAAAACGTAAAACGATCGCTAGGCAAGGTAATCCTTTTGCCGTAATTACTCCCATAGGTAATGGTGCCCATTGTCGATTCGCCCATTGTCGTAATCTTTCTCTTTTCTCTTAATTTTAAAATAAATTGCTCTGCATTACTTACCGTATAAGCATTTTGCAAAACATAAACCTCCCCCTTAAACTTATCCAAAAACGCTAAAAATTGTTTAGAAGTTTTATATCCCCCACCTCCATTATTCCGCACATCGACAATGAGGTTTTTAGTCGTAATGGTTGGCGAAATCTGGTCAAAAAAGCGCGTAGCTACCTCGATGTTCTGATTTGATGAACTAAAAGTACCCAAACTCAAATAGCCAGTCGTCTCATTTAACATTTTATAACTGTATTTCTCCTTTCGTTCCACTACATCGTAGTAAGTTTTGCCGGGCTCTTTAGCATAATTTAATCCGATTAAAAGCCCGTTTAAAAACTTAATATTTCTATTTAATACATAAGGATAGCTACCAAACTTAAATTGGACAACATCGTAAGAACTGAATTGATTCTTGCATAAGATTGCCTTCACTTCGTTATCTGCTATACTTTGCACATAATAAACCTGCGGGGCCTGTTTATAAATAAGGTATTTCTGCTGGCCTTCGTAAAAAACTCCCTCAATACTATCTAAAGGGACTTCAATAAGTTTTTTTTCTAATCGGACTAAATCTACCTCCGGTTTTAAGGATATAAACTTAAAATTTGAATCCGGCTTCCTGGCTAAAGCCAAATGATTATCTCTAAGAGGGAAGATCAGCTGTGCTAATTTCTGAAAAACAATTAATTCGTCGGTTGTATTCAACTCTTTTCGCAACTGCTGATAAAGTTGAACATAGGTTTTATCGCTTTTTAACTGGTCTTTATAAGAAGGCACTTTTTGGATCGCCTGATAGAGGAAGTCCAGATCTGCAATATTTTGCGCTTCTTGCCCCCGTACCTTAGCAATAGTGGTAAAAAGCAAAAGGAGTAAAATCAATTTCTTCATATCGGGAAAGACGATAAAAACAAGGTTAAGGTTGCATCAATTTAGATAAATGTTGGGTTAAGGCAATAAAATCAGCGACACTTAACTGCTCTGCTCTTTTATCAAAAAAAGGATGATTATCCATTTTATCTTTTGGAATAGTGCCCGACAAGGCATTTCTTAAAGTTTTACGCCGCTGATTAAACCCGCCTTTTACCGTACGCCAGAACAACTTTTCGTCGCATGGCAAAACAGCAGTCGCATTTCTACTTAGCCTAATTACCCCCGAATTTACTTTTGGCGGCGGATTAAATGTACCGGGTTTAACGGTAAACAGATAGTCGATATCATAATAAGCCTGGATCAGCACACTTAAAATCCCGTATTCTTTAGTTCCGGATTTAGAGGCACAACGTTCGGCAACTTCTTTCTGAAACATCCCTACCATTTCTACAATATGATCTTTATGCTCCAAAATTTTAAATAAAATTTGCGAAGATATATTGTAAGGGAAGTTACCGATTACTGCAAATTTACCTGGAAAAATGGCAGTAAGATCAAGTTTTAAAAAATCTCCACTTATTAATCTTGTGCCTAATTGCGGGTATTTCGCCCCTAAAAAAGCAATCGATTCGACGTCAATATCGATAAGGAAAGTTTCCAGATTCTTTCTTTCCAACAAAATATCCGAAAGAATACCCATTCCTGGTCCTACTTCTAAAACCTGTTGGTATTGATCGGTACGAATTAAGCCATTTACAATTTTCTCCGCAATTTTCTTATCGGTTAAAAAATGCTGCCCTAAATGCTTTTTTGCTTTTACTACACTCATTGCAACAAAGTTAAGGTTTTATTTAATGTAGGGCGAAAAAGGTTGAAGGGCGAAAAAAGAATGACTAGAAACGAACGTTGTATTTAATTTTTTTAACCAAATTCCGCTAAATAATCGTTAATTTGCGCTAAATTCTCTTCACAGCAAATGAGCGATAAAGTTAAAATAGGAATAAGTATAGGCGATGTAAACGGTATTGGATTAGAGGTTATTTTAAAAACCCTGGCCGAGAACCGGATATTGGATTATTGTACGCCAATTGTTTACGGCAATACTAAAGTGGCTTCTTTTCATCGGAAAGCATTGCATCTAACCGATTTTTCATTTAATGTAATTTCGCAGGCCGACCAGGCCAATCCACGTAAAGCAAACCTAATTAACTGCTGGGAAGAAGATGTAAAAATCGAACTGGGCCAGGCTACCGAAACTGGGGGTAAATATGCATTGCTCTCTTTAGAAAAGGCAACCGACGATTTAATTAACGGAACAATCGATGCTTTAGTAACAGCACCTATTAACAAGCATAATATCCAGTCAGAAACTTTCGATTTCCCTGGTCATACCGAATATTTACAAAAGCGGGCTAACAGTACCGATGTATTAATGTTTTTAGTGAGCGAGGGATTACGTATTGGTGTAGTAACCAGCCATATCCCTCTTTTAGAAGTCCCTAAAGCAATTAGCACAGAAAAGATCGTCAAAAAACTTCAGTTAATTAACGATAGTTTAAAGAAAGATTTCTGGATCGAAAAGCCGAAAATCGCCGTATTAGGTCTTAATCCACATGCCAGCGACAATGGGCTGCTAGGCAAAGAAGAAGCCGAAATTATTAGTCCGGCTATACAAGAAGCATTCGACAAAGGAATAATTTGTTTTGGGCCATACTCAGCCGATGGTTTCTTTGGCAATGGCACCTATAAGCAATTTGATGCCGTTTTAGCCATGTACCACGATCAGGGCTTAATTCCATTTAAAACAATTGCATTCGATACTGGTGTAAATTATACTGCAGGTTTAAAGTTTGTGCGTACTTCGCCCGACCATGGGACAGGTTATTCAATTGCCGGAAAGGATATGGCCGATCCCACTTCATTTATGGAAGCCATTTTCGCGGCTGTACATATCGTAAAGCATCGTAGGGAGCAAGAAAAATTAGTCGGCAACCAGTTAAGGAGTGGTGGAAAAATTATCGAAACTGCGGCCGATGTAAAGGACGATGCCAATTAACCATTCGAACGATAAAAAAATCTAATAAAAACGTTTATTGCTTTTTTATACATCGAACTGCACTAACCTCGTTGGTCTTCGCAATTTTTAAAAACTTGCGAAGTCTTAATGATCGGCATTTTCAGTTAAAAAATCTAAGCCTAAGGGCGTTAATGCCGCCCACCATTGTACAGCACTCCTGTTAATTTTAATATAGCCTTCATTTTCTAAAGAAACGTAATCGTCTTCTCTTCCGCCAAGGATAGAAGAACTCATTTGTTGTTCGATCGTTTTTAGTAAATCGATCTTTTCATGCTTTTCCATTGCTTAAATTTAAAGTTAAACAATCCAAAAGCCATAAAGTTGTTTGAAGACTCTTAAAGTTTGAAAAATCAATAGGGCTTTCTATAAAAAGATTTCATTTTATAAAAATTATTTCTACCTTTGCAGGCTAAAATTTAGTTACAATTGAAGGCATTAAAACAATTTTCAATCCCTTTTACAGGCTTAAAATTGGGCAAACATCAATTCGATTTTGAGATTGATAAAAGCTTTTTTGATGCGTATGAATACTCTTTAGTTAAAGATGGAGCTTTAAAGGCGGTGGTCGACCTAGATAAACAGGAGACGATGTTGATTTTAAATTTCCAGATTGAAGGTACTATTCAGTTAAATTGTGACAAATGTTTGGCTACGTTTGCTCAACCCCTTGCGATTAAGGAAAGACAAATTGTAAAGTTTGTGGAAGATAATTTAGAAAGTGATGATTTAGAAATCATTATGCTTAATAAAAAGGAAAGTGCTATTGATGTTTCGGAATTGATTTACGAATACATTACTGTAGCAGTTCCATATATCAATAAATGCGAACAAGTAGGCAAGGCGTGCGACCAGACCATGATCGCAACATTAGAAAAGCTGGCCAGCGGAAGCGCAACAAAAGAAGAAGAACAAAGTGACGACCCACGCTGGGCCGCATTAAAAAAATTAAAATAATAATTAAATAAACAGCAATGGCACATCCAAAACGCAAGGTTTCGAAACAAAGAAGAGATAAAAGAAGAACACATTACAAAGCTGTAGCTCCTTCTTTGGCAACATGCCAAACTACTGGTGCTGTACATGTTCCTCATCACGCCTATAACGTTGATGGTAACTTATACTACAACGGTAAATTAGTTATAGAAAATACTTCGATAGGTTAATTTTCTAAGAAAATTTTTGTGTTTTCCATTCGTTTAAGTTTAACTTAGGCTAATCGAATTTTAAAAGCAATTTAGCTTGTACACGAAAGATTTTTTACTATGAAAATAGGTCTCGATATAATGGGCGGAGACTATGCTCCCAAAGCAATCGTTTTGGGAGCAATAGCAGCTCATCAATCTCTCAACCCCGGCGAGCATATCGTACTTATTGGGGATACCCAGCAGATTAAACCTCTACTCTCGGAGAAAGGATTCAATCCCGATCATTTCGAATACATACATACCGAAGAAGTAATTGGTATGGGCGATCACCCTACAAAGGCTATCCTCCAGAAACCAAACTCGAGTATTGGCATCGGTTTTCAGTTATTAAAAGAAGGCAAACTAGATTCGTTTGCAAGCGCAGGCAACTCTGGCGCTATGCTTGTTGGGGCTGTTTTTAGTGTAAAAACCATTCCTGGCATCATCAGGCCTTGCCTCTGTACAATTGTCCCTAAATTAAAGGGTGGCACCGGGCTGCTACTCGACGTTGGCGCTAATGCCGATTGCAAACCCGACACTTTACTACAGTTTGGAGTTTTAGGGAGCTTATATGCCGAAAATGTAATGCAAATTCCCGATCCTAAGGTCGCTCTAATGAATATTGGTGAGGAAGATGAGAAAGGCAATATGCTGGCAATGGCTACCTTTCCATTAATGAAAGAAACCGAGCTTTTTAAATTCGTAGGCAATATAGAAGGCCGCGATCTGTTTAACGATAAAGCCGATGTAATTGTATGCGATGGTTTTACTGGAAATGTAATGCTTAAATTAGCAGAGTCATTCTATATATTAACCATTAAAAAGGGGCTAAAAGATGAATTTTTCGATCGCTTTAATTACGAAAATTATGGTGGAAGCCCGGTTTTAGGGGTAAATGCTCCGGTATTAATTGGCCATGGCATTTCGAGTCCGGAAGCGATAAAAAATATGATTTTCCAATCCAGAGATATGATTACCTCGGGGCTGGTTAATAAAATACAAGCTGCATTCCAATAATTAAAAATAAATAAAATGAATAAAATTCGCGCTGCGATTACTGCAGTTCATGGTTACGTCCCAGACTATATCATGACTAATAAAGAGCTGGAAACTATCGTCGAAACTTCAGACGAGTGGATTACGACCAGAACTGGCATTAAAGAGCGAAGAATATTAAAAGGGGAAGGTTTAGGCACTTCCGATATGGCCGTTGAAGCCGTAAATGGCCTGCTTAAAAAGCGAGGTATTGGAGCCGAAGAAATCGAGCTGATTATTTTCTGTACCACAACTCCAGATTATCCTTTTCCGGCGTCGGCAAATGTTTTAGCCGATAAAATTGGCGCAAAAAATGCCTGGGGCTACGATTTACAGGCAGCATGCTCGGGATTTATTTTCGGCTTATCAACTGCCTCCCAGTTTATCGAATCGGGCAAGCATAAAAAAGTACTGGTAGTAGGTGGCGATAAAATGTCGTCTATTATTAATTATCAAGATCGTACCACCTGTATTATTTTTGGCGATGGTTGTGGTGCCGTCTTATTAGAGCCTAATGAAGAAGGCTTGGGTGTACAAGATTCTATATTGCGTAGCGATGGTTCTGGACGAAATTACTTAGGTCAAAAGGCCGGTGGTTCTGCTCGTCCGGCAAGTGCCGAGACCGTGGCAAATAACGAACATGTGGTGCACCAGGAAGGTCAGGCAGTATTTAAATTCGCCGTAACCAACATGGCCGATGTAGCTGCCGAGATTATGGAACGCAATCATTTAACATCTGACGACGTAACCTGGCTTGTTCCACACCAAGCTAATAAGCGAATTATAGATGCTACAGCATCGAGAATGGGGTTAAATGCCGAGAAAGTGATGATTAACATCGAACGTTATGGTAATACTACCAATGGAACTATTCCTTTGTGTTTATGGGAATGGGAAAGCAAACTTAAAAAAGGCGACAACCTCATTCTGGCAGCATTTGGAGGTGGCTTTACCTGGGGTTCCGTATATTTGAAGTGGGCCTATTAAATAGGCTTTAACCGGCAGTTCTTTAGCTACAGGCTATTGGCCGAGGTATATAAAATAAAATAAAAAAACTATAACTTAGTTAATTCATAAAGACACCAATTTTTTTAACATAACAACAAAAGAATGGATATCAAACAAATTCAGGAACTTATTAAATTTGTGTCCCGGTCGGGGGTAAATGAAGTTGCCATAGAACAGGAAAACTTTAAAATTACCATTAAAACCAATCAGGCGCCAGTTTATGTAAATGCAGCATTGCCTGCACCAGTAGTAGCCCAGCCCGCGCCGCAGGCAGCAGCTCCAGTTGCAGAAACCAAAGCTACAGCAGCTCCAGAAGCTGAAGATAACTCAAAATACTTGACTATAAAATCACCAATGATCGGTACTTTTTACCGTTCGTCGAGCCCTGATAAGCCTTCATTTGCAAATGTAGGCGACGAAGTCGGCATTGGTAAAGTGATCTGTATTATCGAAGCCATGAAATTATTTAACGAAATTGAAAGTGAAGTGGCAGGCCGTATTGTTAAAGTATTAGTAGATAACGCCTCTCCGGTCGAATATGATCAGCCATTATTCTTAGTAGAACCTATTTAATTAGCTAATTCACTAGTTAGCCAATTAGCTAATTTAACATCTATGTTTAAAAAAATATTAATTGCCAACAGGGGTGAAATTGCTTTGCGCATTATCCGTACTTGTAAAGAAATGGGCATAAAAACAGTTGCTGTTTACTCTACTGCCGATCGGGAGAGTTTACATGTACGTTTTGCCGACGAAGCGGTCTGTATTGGTCCCCCACCCAGTAAAGATTCTTATTTAAGTATCCCCAATATTATTTCTGCAGCCGAATTAACCAATGCAGATGCTATTCATCCCGGCTATGGTTTTCTTTCCGAAAATGCTAAGTTTTCGTCAGTTTGCCGCGACTATGGGATCAAATTTATTGGGGCAACACCCGAACAGATAAATGGTATGGGCGATAAAGCCTCGGCCAAAGAAACCATGAAAATTGCCGGAGTCCCTACTATCCCGGGCTCGGAGGGTTTACTCGAAAGCGTAAAAGAAGGTATTAAAATAGCCAAATCTATGGGCTACCCGGTAATTTTAAAGGCAACTGCCGGTGGTGGTGGCCGAGGGATGCGTATTGTATGGAAAGATGAAGAGTTCGAAAATGCCTGGGATAGCGCCCGTCAGGAATCGGGTGCTGCTTTTGGAAACGATGGCCTTTACCTCGAAAAGTATATCGAAGATCCGCGCCACATCGAAATCCAGGTTATTGGCGACCAATATGGCAAAGCCTGCCACCTTTCGGAAAGAGATTGCTCTATTCAACGCCGTCATCAAAAACTGGTAGAAGAAGCACCTTCCCCTTTTATGACTCCAGAGTTAAGAGAAAAAATGGGAATCGCGGCTATTAAAGGTGCGCTTGCTGTAAATTATGAAGGTGCAGGAACCGTCGAGTTTTTGGTCGATAAACACCGGAATTTCTATTTCATGGAAATGAACACCCGTATTCAGGTAGAGCATCCAGTAACCGAAGAAGTTATTAATTTCGATCTTATTAAAGAACAAATTAAAGTAGCGGCGGGTATCCCAATTTCGGGAAATAATTATTTACCAAACATGCACGCCATAGAATGTAGAATTAACGCAGAAGATCCATTTAACAATTTTAGACCTTCACCAGGCCGGATCACTAATTTTCATTCTCCTGGCGGCCATGGGGTTCGTGTAGACACCCATGTTTATGCAGGTTATCAAATTCCGTCGAACTACGACTCGATGATTGCCAAATTAATTTGTGTTGCACAAACCCGCGAGGAAGCAATTTGCACAATGGAGCGCGCCCTCAGCGAATTCGTAATTGAAGGTGTTAAAACGACGATCCCTTTTCATTTAAAATTAATGAAAGATCCCAACTTTAGAGCCGGCAACTTTACAACTAAGTTTATGGAAACTTTCGAATTTTCAGAATAAACTCATCTTTTTTTATATTTAGATCGTAAATACCATTCTAATCCAAATAGAATGGTATTTTTGTTTACAAATAATTTCAATGAGCGAGAACAAAACACAGAATTTAATCGATTCTATTAAAAATAAAGGGAAAAGCTTAGAAGCCGAAATGTCCTTTTTCGATCACATCGATGTATTACGTAAGCATTTATTAAGAGCTTTAGCCGTTGTTACACTCCTTACCTGCGTTGCATTTTATTTTTCAGACTTCATTTGGAGTACCATCATTATGGGTCCAAAAGACCCAAGCTTCTGGACCTACCGGATGATGTGCAAACTGGTAGAACTTATCCCTTCTATTGGGAGCGACTTTTGTATCACTAAAATCGATGCTAAAATTATCAATACCGAAATGTCTGGTCAGTTTACCCTCCAGATGAATTCGTGTATTACTGCCGGTTTAGTCCTTGGTGTTCCCTATCTTTTATTCGAAATCTGGTTATTTATTAAACCAGCCTTGCTCGATACCGAAAGAAGATCGTCGCGAGGTTTTGTTTTTTTTGCTTCAATGCTTTTTTTAGCAGGTATCTTATTTGGGTACTATATTATTGCGCCATTATCGATTAATTTCTTAATTAATTTTACCGTCGACCCAAGTATTCAAAATACATTTACCATCGATTCGTATTTATCGACCGTATTAACTTTAACGCTGGGTACTGGTATTATTTTCCAGTTACCGGTAGTAATCTTCATTTTGTCGAAACTGGGAATTATGACCCCGCAATTTATGCGTAAAAGCAGAAGGTATGCTGCGGTCTTGGTTTTAGTGGTGGCTGCTGTGGTTACCCCAACTGCCGATCCTTATACCATGATGATTGTAGCCTTACCTTTATTCTTATTATACGAGTTAAGTATCATGATCTCGGCCAATATCCAGAAAAAGAAACAAAAAGCCGAAGCCTTGTTTTATAAAAATTAAGGAAGCCGGAAGCTAAAAGAGCAACAAAAAATTTACGCATAATCTTCATTATTCTATATAAATTTGAGAAATGTCTACAGAGAGAAAATTAAAAATTGCAATTGGTGCTGACCATGCCGGCTTCGAATACAAAGAAGTATTAAAGGCATATTTAACGGCTCATGAAATAAAAGACTTTGGGACCTACTCGACCGATTCGGTCGATTATCCCGATTTCGCCCATCCGGTAGCACTAGCAGTAGAAAGTACGGCTTTCGATTTCGGAATTTTAATCTGTGGAAGTGCAAATGGCGTAGCTATTACCGCTAATAAACATCAACACATTAGAGCTGCAATTTGCTGGGAAAATGAGTTGGCCGCTTTAGCAAGACAGCACAATAATGCGAATATATTATGTATTCCAGCACGATTTGTGTCGACTTACCTCGCTAAAGAAATGGCCGATACTTTTTTAAGCAGGGCTTTCGAAGGCGGAAGACATGAAAACAGGGTTGATAAAATATCCTGCTAAAAACAAGACAATATAAAACTGATATAAATAAAACTAATGAAAAAACAATTTCTATACACGGGCCTTGCATTATTGCTCAGCCTGAGTGCAGTAGCACAAGACAAAACTGCAATTAAGTTTAGTCAAACTATTAATAAAGACCGGGCTTACAGCCATCTTTCTATTTTGGCTTCAGACGAGTACGAAGGTCGGGAAACTGGCACAAAAGGTGCTTGGATGGCTGCAGACTATATTAAAAAACAGTTCCAAAGTTTTGGCTTAAAGGGACCTGTTAAAGATGGCAGCGACCCTTATTTTCAAAAAATAGATTTGGTTACTTACGATATTACCGGAAGCAGCTTAGCTATTAACGGGCAGACAAAACAAGTAAACAAAGACTATTTAATCGCCAACAGCGGTGTAGGCATCAATGGCCTTAATGTAACAGCCAGCGAAGTTGTATTTGCAGGTTATGGTTTAAACAAAGAAGGCTATAATGATTACGAAGGTGTAAACGTAGAAGACAAAGTAGTGATGATATTTGCCTCGGGCGATCCAACAGGTAAAGCAACTGCTGTGGCTACCGACAGAGCAAGCCAGCGTGCAATGATGATGGCCAGACAAAAAATGATGGGCTACCTGGTGCAAAATAAAGTAAAAGCAATTTTATTAATCGATCCTGCTTTTGACAAAATGCCCGAATACAGTAAAGTTAGCGCTGCCAATGGCCGCATCATGTTAAAAAATAAAGAAAGTCTGGCAAGATTGCAAAGACCGGTACCTTATACTGCGATTACCATTTCTCCGGCAACAGCCGACGAAATATTAAAAGTTGGCGGTACTTCGGTCGAAGCAGTAACCAAGAAAATTGCAGAAAGCGGCAAACCTGCCTCTCAAACCATTGCCGTTAATTTCTCAGTAAATGCAGAGAAAAAAGAAAACATGCATCGCGGCGAAAATGTACTTGGTTTCTTAGAAGGATCCGATCCTAAATTAAAAGAGGAAGTATTAGTAATTACCGGTCACTACGACCATATCGGCTTAAACAAAGATCCAAACGCAGCCGATAAAGTATACAACGGTGCCGACGATGACGGTTCTGGAACTACTGGCGTATTATTAATTGCCGAAGCCTTTGCAAAAGCAAAAAAAGCTGGTAAAGGCCCTAAAAGAAGTATCTTATTCATGACAGTTGTTGGCGAGGAAAAAGGTTTATTAGGCTCCGAATGGTATTCGGAAAATCCCGTTTTCCCTGTCGAAAATACCATTGCCGATTTAAATACCGATATGATCGGCCGTATTGGAGAAGAGTATTTGGGTAAACCTGATAGCGCAAATTACATTTATTCGGTCGGTTCTTTCAAATTGAGCACCGAGCTAGGTCAGATTGCCGAAAAAATAAACGATACCTATACCAAAATGAAGCTCGATTATAAATATGATGATCCGAAAGACCCTGAGCAGATTTACTATCGTTCCGACCACTATAACTTTGCTAAATTAGGCATTCCAGTTATTTTCTATTACGATGGTATGCTAGGTAAAGATTACCATGGTCTGGGCGACGAGGTAAGTAAAATTAATTTCGATCTATTAGCAAAACGTGCA
The DNA here is from genome assembly GCA_040388055.1 of Bacteroidota bacterium. Classification (GTDB taxonomy): domain Bacteria; phylum Bacteroidota; class Bacteroidia; order Sphingobacteriales; family Sphingobacteriaceae; genus Pedobacter. Next base: position 105,413 of record JAZKCO010000001.1, on the reverse strand, counting down.
CATCTTACCTATTATATTGGATGGGAGTTGGCCAATAGGGCAAATAGACCGGTGGTCGATAAGAAACCAGACGGCGCAACAAGGCAAAGGAATTAAAACAAAATCAAAAAGACCTCGCAGGCTTCCAATAACCTGCGAGGTCTTTTTGATTCATTTACCGCCGAACGAAAAACGCTAAACGTCTTTCAACTTTTGACTTTATACTCTCAACTTTTGAGAGTATATTTGAGCATGACTAACTTTGCAGAAGAATTTTTGATAAAAGCCGATGAAAAAGCTTTCGACTTACCGCATCGAAAAACCATTAATCATAATATAGGCAAATATGATACTGCTGTAGAAAAAGGACTTTCCAAATTCGAAAACTTAGCGGCTTCGAAGAAAAAGGCACATGTCGTTAAATGGCGGGTTATAGAAAATTTAGATAAATTTCTGCCCGAATTCGAATCCAATTTCCAGAAACGTGGTGGGAAAGTAATTTGGGCCAATGATGTAGCCGAAGCGCAGCGGGAAATCTTAAATATCATCCAGAAAAGGGGCGGCAAAACAGTCATTAAATCAAAATCGATGACCACCGAGGAAATTCATTTAAACGAGTTCCTCGAAAAACATGCTATCGAATCGCTCGAAAGCGATTTAGGCGAATATATTGTTCAGCTGCTTGGACAGAAGCCTTATCACATCGTTACCCCGGCCATGCACTTAACCAAAGAAGAGATTGCTCAATTATTTCATGAGAAATTTGGCACTCCGGTTAATGCAACACCCGAACAGCTTACCCAAAAAGCAAGAGAATTATTACGAGAGAAATATTTACAGGCCGATATTGGCATTTCGGGAGGTAACTTCCTGATAGCCGACACCGGTAGTATTGCCTTAACCGAGAATGAAGGAAATGCTCGTTTATGCACCACTTTCCCAAAAGTCCATATTGCCATTGTGGGTATAGAAAAGATAATCCCATCGATTGCCGATTTGGATCTGTTCTGGCCTCTTTTATCGACTCATGGTACGGGCCAAAATTTAACGGTTTACAATTCGATCTTAAGCGGCCCCAGACAAGCCAACGAAACCGATGGCCCCGAAGAAATGTATGTCATTCTTTTAGATAATGGCCGCACGAACTTATTGGCTCAAAAAGAACAAAGACAGGCCTTGTATTGTATTCGTTGCGGAGCCTGCTTAAATGCCTGCCCAATTTATAAAAACATTGGCGGTCATACTTATAATACGACATACAGTGGCCCAATCGGTTCTATCATTACTCCGCATTTTAAAGGAATGAAAGAATTTAAGCACCTCAGCTATGCGTCGAGCCTCTGTGGGAAATGCTCGGAAGTTTGCCCGGTTAAAATAGATATTCATAAAATGTTGCTGCTTAACAGGCGAGATGCGGCAAGTAACCACGAAAATTCGAAAATGGAAGGAATTGGCTGGAGTTTATGGAAGAAAGGAATGCAAAAGCGATCGTTAATGGATCTTATTAGTGGTAAAATGAAGAATTTCTTCCTCAAAAAATTCTTCACGAAAAGCTGGGGAAAATACCGATCTATGCCCGAAATCGCCCCAAAATCATTTGCAAAACAATGGGAGGACTCTAAAAAGGGGCTGGATTCTTAAACCCTCAGCCTAAAGCACCAATCTAACTACTATATACTAACTACAAAAATGCAATACGACAGAAACGATAAAGACGATCAATTCTTATTAGCGACTTACAAACAACTGCTCTATCCGAGGATGGTAGAAGAGAAAATGCTCATTCTTTTACGTCAGGGTCGAATTGGCAAGTGGTTTTCTGGAATCGGACAGGAAGCCATCGCAGTTGGTAGTACTTTGGCAATGGAGCAAGACGAGTATATTTTGCCCATGCACCGTAACTTGGGGGTTTTTACCAGCAGAGGTATTCCGTTAAAAAAACTGATGGCCCAATGGCAAGGTAAAATTTCGGGCTTTACCAAAGGGCGGGACCGCTCTTTCCATTTTGGCACTCAGGATTATAAAATTATAGGCATGATTTCACACTTAGGTCCCCAAATGGCCTTAGCCGATGGGATTGCTTTAGCCGACCTCATTGCCAGCAAGCCAAAAGCGACCTTAGTTTTTACCGGTGAGGGAGCAACGAGCGAGGGCGATTTCCATGAAGCGATTAATGTGGCTTCGGTTTGGAACCTGCCGGTTATCTTCTTGATCGAGAATAATGGCTATGGCTTATCGACTCCTATAAACGAGCAATTTAATTGCAAGCATTTAGTAGACCGGGCGATTGGTTATGGAATAGAGGGGCATCAAATAGACGGGAATAATATTTTAACAGTATACGACACCCTTAGTAAAATTGCCGAAGACATTAGGGTAAATCCACGGCCAGTTTTAGTAGAATGTTTAACCTTTCGGATGCGTGGGCACGAAGAAGCGTCGGGCGTAAAATATGTTCCACCGCATTTATTCGAAGAGTGGGCAGCAAAAGATCCCGTTAAAAACTTTGAGCAGTATTTAATTACGCAAAATGTTTTGAATAACGAGCTTATCGAAGAGATTAAAGCCCTGTTTAAAAGCGAGATAGAGCAAGAAGTCGAAATGGCATTTAAAGAAACAGAACCAACGGCGAGCGAACCTATCGAAACTGCCGATATGTATTATCCATATCGACAGGAAGTAATTAGCCCTTCGGGAGTTCAGACCGAAAAACGATATTTAGATGCCATAAGTGATGGATTGCGAATAGGAATGCAGCGCCACAACAACCTGGTTATTATGGGGCAGGATGTAGCCGAATATGGCGGTGCATTTAAGATAACTGATGGCTTTGTCGCCGAATTTGGTAAAGCCCGGGTACGCAATACACCGATATGCGAATCGGCGATAGTAGGTGCTGCCTTGGGTTTATCTATTAATGGCTATAAAGCGGTAATGGAAATGCAATTTGCCGATTTTGCAACTTGTGGCTTTAATCAGATTGTAAATAACCTGGCTAAAACCCATTACCGTTGGGGCGAAAAGGCCGATGTAGTTATCCGCATGCCTACGGGTGCCGGAACAGGTGCCGGACCATTCCACTCGCAAAGTAACGAAGCCTGGTTTACGAAAACGCCAGGGCTAAAAGTCGTTTACCCCGCTTTCCCCTACGATGCCAAAGGCTTACTTTTGGCCGCCATCGAAGACCCTAATCCGGTAATGTATTTCGAACATAAATATTTGTACCGCAGCCTTAGTGGCTTGGTTCCGGATAACTATTATACGGTCGAAATTGGCAAAGCGAATGTCTTAAAAGAAGGCGATCAGTTAACGATTATTACCTATGGTTTAGGTGTACATTGGGCGTTGGCTTACCTCAAAGAACAGCCCGAATTAGCGGCAACCTTAGTCGACCTGGTAAGCTTGCAGCCCTGGGACAAAGAAACGGTTCGCAGCGCAGTAAAAGCTAGCGGCCGTGTTTTAATTTTACACGAAGATACCCTAAGCTGTGGCTTTGGTGCCGAAATAGCGGCGTGGATTGGCGAACATTGCTTTACCGAACTCGATGCACCCGTAATGCGTTGTGCCAGCTTAGATACCGCTATACCGATGAGCAAAGTATTGGAAGACGATTTTTTGGCGAAAAGCAGGTTAGCCGAAACTATAGAGAAGTTGTTGAAGTACTAAAATTACCCGCCGCCATTTAACATCTTGGTCACGTTTCTAAAAAACCGTTGTAGTAGAGCGCTTTCTTCGGTAATAATTTCTGCATCGGCCTGCATACCGTTTTTAAGAATTATTTTCCGGTTAGGGTCTTTATTCTCGAAGTGATTAAAGCTTACCTTTGCAATAAAAACACTATCGCGATAGGCAACATCAGAAACATAGCTTAAGGTGCCTCTTATTATTCCATATTGCTCGAATGGATAGCTTCGTAATTTGACTAAAGTTTTTTCTCCTTTTTTAATCTTGCCCATATTATATTGCGGGATCTGGATTTCGCCAAAAAAATCGGTATTGCCAGGATTTACCACAAAAACCTCCTGGTTTGCCGCCACATTTTGATTCTGTTGAACAATTCCTGCAAAGCTTAACTTACCATCGGCCGGCGATTTAAACACATATTGCAAAATCCAGTCCTCTGTTTCTGTAATACACCTATTTAAGGCTTGTGTAAATTTAGCCTGCAATTCGGTAATGGTATGTTCCAATTCGAGCAGTTCTTTTTCTTTTGCACTATAACTCCCGGCATTGTTCAATAATGCCGTCTCCGTTTGCTGCAATGGATATTTGGCAGCAAGGTATTTATTTTCCTGTTGTGCAAACTCACTTCTCGAGATTACCTTTTTCTGATAGAGCTGCTGATAAGATTTATACTCCGTTGTTATGTTTTCAAATTCCTGTTGTTGTACCTGCAGATCTCTACAAATACAAAAAACCAAAGATTTTGATCAGTTATCTCGCTATCGGCTTAGTAACTCTTCTTATTGTTTTTTGTTTTTGCCTCTTTATATATTATTGGACTTAACCTTTTGCTTTGTATTGGCATAATCGTGATTTGTGGATCTGTCTTATTTATAAGGTACGCACTAAGTCACAAGTATGGTAAACACGGATTATTGAAAAAGGCTGCAAAGCGATATATCTATCTATTTTCTGGGTTTTCGCTATATCTGCTTCGAGATTTATTCGTACCATATTCAGGCTAAGTCCAAGATGAGTCCAAGTTGAGTCCAATATGAGTCCAAGTTAAGTCCAACTTTCACTTGGACTTAACTTGGATTTATTATGGATTTTATTTAGATTTAATCTGCAATCATCTCGAAACATTCTCGAAGCAGGTACGAAGAAGGTATAGAGACTAATCGAAAATCGTTATGGCAAATTCAGATGGAAAATTTATGCGGGGGTTGATCAACAACCTCCTCTATCGCGAGTATCGCGGCAAACAGATTATTCAATCCAAACCCCAAATGCGTAAAAACCATCGTACGGCGGGCACCATAAAGGCGGCCAAGGTATTTGGAAAAGCAAGCAAACTGGCTTGTAAAATAAGAGTAGGATTAAGCTGGACTACTGGAAAGTTCTACGATGGCACCATGATCTTTAGGTTAAACACCGAAATACTGCACTGCCTCAATAGCATTAAGGACGCCGAAACACAAAGCTTCAATTGCAGGACTGATAGTTTCCTGTCGTTAACCGGTTTTGAGTTCAACCTCGGCTCGCCCTTAAAAAAACAACTCCTGATACACCCGAGAATTACGCTTAACGGCACGACGCTTCGAGTAGAAATACCTGAATTAAAAATCCCAACCGAGTTAAAGTTCCCTGAAGATCGCCTTAATTATTGCCGGCTTTTAATGGAGACCACGATGATCGATCTTGTGCATGGCCATCCAAAGCATCTCTCGCCACAGATAATGGACATCTCCTATTCTTATAAGCCCGTGCTTGCACCCGGACAAACGTTCGAATTCGAACTAGCACCAGGTTGCTTGTGCATTACTGCAATTTCGTTGCAATATGTAAACTCGACTTTTGCCGGCGATGTGATCGTTAACAACAAGTCTTTTAATCCGGCCGCCATTGTACATGCCACCGTAACCGGGGGGTCTACCGAAGAACAGGTGTCTTTTGATCTGGATTAATGGGTGCTTAACTTCCCGTCTCCAATAACACTTCTGCTAAAGGATTAAATAAATAAATATTCCCGTTATCTAAACATAAACAACGGTAGCGTTTCCGCATTCGTTCTCCTTTTTTAAACTTCCGGCCATCCTTTAAGGTAAAAATAGCATCGGAAGGCAACTCTTCAATTCGAGTAGTGTGTAAGGCGACGTCGTATTTCTTTAAAGCGCGGGCCAGGCTTAAATCCGTACAGCTCGATGCGGCCGGATTGTTTAAATAATTAACAATGGTATGCGCTATTTCTGGCGGAAAAACCTGCAAATCAAAAAAGGGTTTCATCATCCTTTTAAAATTATTTTTCCACTCTGCGCCATGTGGCTTTGCCTTATTTTTATGATCGTTCCAGGTTAACAAATGTGCAAATTCGTGTACGGTCGTTACTAAAAACGCGTAGGGGTTGAGGTCATTATTTACAGAGATTTTATGCCCTTTAGCTTTAAACGGGTGCCGGTAATCGCCAAGTTTGGTGCTTCTATTCTTCGAAATCTTAAATTCGCATTGAAAATAATCGATCCATTTCGCAATAACCGGAGCAGCAGGGGCTGGCATATATTGTGCTAAAATATCCGTCTTATTCATTTTGGCTCAATTATATTGAAGTGCAAAGATAATGAATTAGCAATTAGTAAGCATCAAAAAGCTAAGCCAGCAGCTGATAAGCAATTAGGCTGGCTACATAGGCCAGCAAGGTCATATAAACCAATTGAATAATCGGCCATTTCCACGATTTCGTTTCCCGATGAACCACCGCAACGGTGCTCATGCATTGCATGGCAAAAGCATAAAACAGCATTAACGAAAATGCGGTAGCGAAAGTAAATACCGGCAAACCAGTTTCCGGATTCTTAGCATCGGCCATTTTATTACGAATCGTGGCGGTTACCTCATTCCCACTATCGACACTATAAATGGTCGACATGGTACCAACAAAGGCTTCCCGGGCCGCAAAAGAAGTAATTAAAGCAATTCCAATCTTCCAATCGAAACCAAGGGGTTTAATAGCTGGTTCTATAACCTGTCCCAAAATACCTGCATACGAATTCTCGAGCTTTTCGGCAGCTTTATCCCTTTCTAAGGAGGCTAATTGTACCGAATCTGTTGAGGTAGCCTCTATGGCTGCATATTTCTTTTCAATATTATCGAAACGTTTGCCAGGGCCATAGGTCGCCATTACCCAGAGTACAATCGAAATGGCAATAATAACTTTACCTGCTTCGAGTACAAAGGTTTTCGACTTTTCGTACATGGTATATATTACATTTTTCCATCGTGGCATACGGTATACGGGCAGTTCCATAATAAAGTACGATTTCTCTTTCGCTTTGATAATGAATTTCATTACCAATGCTACTAACACCGCCGCAACGATACTAATCACATACATCGCCATTAAGGTAAGGCCCTGTAGGCTAAAAATACCCAAAATCATCTTCTGTGGCACCACCAACGAGATTAACAAGGTATAAACAGGTAGTCTTGCAGAGCAGCTTACCAATGGGGTAACCATAATGGTAATAATTCTATCTTTCCAGTTCTCGATGTTACGGGCACTCATTATCGACGGCACAGCGCAGGCAATGCCCCCAATCATGGGGACTACAGATTTACCACTCAGGCCAAATTTGCTCATAATTTTATCCATCATAAACGTAACCCTGGCCATGTAGCCAGTGTCTTCGAGTATGGAAATTAGTGCAAACAAAATCGCAATCTGGGGAATAAAAATAACTACCCCACCTAAGCCTGCTAATACTCCGTCTATTAAAAGATTAGTTAATAAACCCGCTGGCAGATAGGTATGTCCGAGGTCTGTTAACCAGACAAAGCCATTCTCGATGAGTTCCATGGGGTACGATGACCAGGAAAATATGGCATTGAAAACGAAAAACAAAATGAGTATAAAGATGGCGAAGCCCCAAAACTTGTGCGTTAAAATCGAATCGAGCTTATCGGTAACTTTAAACTTCTTCTCGGCGCCCATATCGATAACGACATCGGTTAATACCGTGTTTAAATACCGGTACCGGGCTATGGTTTCGGCAGCCTGCAGCTTATTCGAATCGAAAGCATTTGCCTTTTCTATCGCCTCTATTTCTTCCTGCTCTTTTGCGGCAAAGAAGCCCAGATGTTCATGCTGGTGTAAAACCTGCAACGCATAATAATCGTTAGTCGTATTAATTCTTGTTTTTACCTGGGCAATGGCATCGGCGGCGAAAATATTGACATCGATACCACTAATCTGCGTACTAATTAGCGTGGTATGGGCAAGGGCTTGCTTTAATTTAACGATCCCTTCGTTACTTCGGGCCGAGATAGCGACCACCTGTACACCAAGCCGCTGCGATAATTTATCGACATTTATATTGATCCCCTCTTTTTTGGCCATATCGGTCATGTTGAGTACCAATAACATGGGTAAGCCTAAATCTGCAACCTGCGAATACAACAAAAGGTTACGCCTCAAATTGGTGGCATCGGCTACGAGTACAACTACATCTGGGTGACTTGGATTATGCTTATCGGCCAATACCTGAAAAACAATGCTTTCGTCTTTACTTTTTGGATAAAGGCTATAAGTACCTGGCAAGTCGACAATTTCGGCGGTTTTACCCATACTTAATTTACAAAATCCTACTTTTTTATCGACGGTAATCCCTGGGAAGTTTCCAATTTTCTGATTTAATCCGGTAAGCAGATTAAAAAGGGTAGATTTTCCGGTATTGGGATTACCAACTAATGCAATTCTAATATCGGCCAATTTATTATTGAATTATGATGACAGCGGCTTCGCTTTTACGCAAACAAAGTTGATACCCTGCAACGCGGATAGCCATGGGATCACCCAGTGGAGCAAAACGCTCTACCTCTACCAGCTCGCCTGGAAGGCAGCCCATTTCCATTAGCTTTACCGACATTTCTAAGTCTGTAAAGGCTACGATTGTTCCTTGTTCTCCGGGGTTTAGTTGCGACAGTTTCATACGCTAATTATGGCGCAATTTAGTCTTTATTTATATTAAATCCAAATAAGAATGAAAAGACTCACTACCAATCATTAGTTCATTAAAAGACCCAGCGGGTTACTCGCTTCTTTTGCGCCAAATTTCTTAATCCGATAGGTTAAACTCATTAAAAAGTATCTGCGCATCCCCAAGTTAACGCTTTCCAGAATGTAAGTATCGCTTGCAAATCGAGAAGTATTACGGCTATTATTAAACACATCCGAAACGGACATCTTCAGACCCAGCGCCTTGTTAAAGAACATTTTTTCCATACTTACATTTGCAGTATGAATAGTATTATTGTTGTTTCCTAAACTAATATTTGCATTGTAAACGAGATTACTATTTAAGGTAAACCTAAAATCGTAAGGCATCGTTACATTTAAACTCAAATTATTAAATACAGCGGTAAAATTTTGGGCAGCTAAATGATCGTAATCATATTTAGTTTCTCTTAAATTAAAGTTAATCCGGTTAGAAAATTGCAATGCAGTACCAATGGTATAATTCATACTGGTTCCAAAACCATAAGCCAAAGAACTCGAGTTTACCATTTTTCCATTTAAAAAAGATACATTCTTACTTGACGAGATATTTGCGCTCGGGCCAAATGTTAAACCCAAACGCTTGATTTTAAAACTTCCTCCTGTTCTTGCACTAAAGCTATAAATGCCATCAACGTTATCGTAAAAAGTAGTTTGTATCCCTGTTTTTGGATCAAGGGTAGAATTATTGGTAATTCTACGATCGGTTTGATTAAAGCTGAGACTAAAATTGAAGCTATTTCCTTTAGTTGGGTTAAAGGTATTATATCTTAATCCGATATTATGATTGGCAGAGGGTTTAAGCAATGGATTTCCATTGGTAATTAATAATGGATTCGAATTATCGGTTAAAGGCTGCAATTGAGAAATGCTTGGCGTATTGATATACCTACTTCCATCGACCGATAAACTCGAAGTTTTATTCATTTTATACGACAGGTAAAAATTAGGTTCTATTAGCAAAAAGTCGCGGCTTAGCTTCCGGTTATTCATTAGGTTATTACCTTCTAAAGTTAAAAATTTCTGATTGGCATTGAGGCTGATGTTAAATTTAGGGCTAGCGACATAATTTAATCGCAAACCAACATTATTACTCTTATTAAAATTCTGTAGGTTTCGAGAGAGCACATTATTTACTAAATCGTATCTTGTGGTGCCCATATTGTAATCGTACACTACTCGCTCGATAACATCACTTCTTTTTTGGTAACTATAATTAACAGCTAAATTCAGCTTCTTATTTAAAGGCTCCGAGAAATCGGCCGAAATGCTATAACCATTCCCATTACTTGTTTGGTCAATCAATTGATCTAAGAGGGTTGACGATAAGGCACCGCCATTATGAATTGTAATATTCGAAACATTAAGCCCATCTAAAACAGCATTGCTATAGCTGCCATTGGCCGACAGCGAAAGATTTCTACCTTTTTTGTTAAATCGTTTATTGTATAAAATCTTTCCACTAAAGCCTGGCGATTTACTGTTATTGTTATTCAACGAATTTCCATCGTTAATAGGCTGTTGCCCATTTTGGGTATAAGAACTAAATATGGAAGTCGTTTCAACAGCCGAACTGCTATACCCAAAACCAGGCGAAATTTGCAGTTTATTCATCGAATCGAGTGGTATATCCAATTTCATGGAAAAGCGATGACGGGTGGTGGTACTTGTTGCTTCATTATTGTTCTCGTTAAAATAGCTATCCTGACCCAGTAAGTTCAACCTGCTGCTTAAACTTTGCTTAATGCCATAATTTCTATTTCCCATGTAATTAAAAGAGATTTTATTAGGCAGCTTTTTATTTTTACCCCATTCGTCGTTAAAATTTACCCCAAAGCCTTTGTTATCATTAATCCCACCTCCGCTATTCCCGCTACTTACATTTTCGCCATTCATCCCAATAGTAACAGCACCGCCGGCATCTATAACTATCCCAGTTACCAAACCCGAGCCAAATATGTTCCCCCCCAGAAAATCGCTCAGATCGTTAAAAGAAAAACTTGTTTTATTAATGTTATTAGCTAAACCAATAAAAGAAAGCTGGCGCTTATCGTTAAAGCGATTCAGATTTAGAGAAGCATCGTACAAATTGGCATCGGCTTTCCCCACAGTTGTATTACCAAAATAACCTTTCTTTTTATCGTCTTTTAATTCGATATTTAAGACATTTTCGCGTTTACCGTCATCTATCCCTTTAAAAATTGCATCGTCGGTCTTCTTTTCAATTACCTGCAGTTTGCTAACGATATCTTTAGGCAAATTTTGAGTGGCCATTTTAGGATCATTGCCAAAAAAATCTTTACCCCCTACCGTTACCCTGTCTATCTTTTTCCCATTATAGGTAATGTTACCATCTTTATCTACTTCCATCCCCTGCACCACTTTTAACAGATCTTCTACACTGGCATCGGCCTGTGTTTTAAAGGCATCGGCCGAAAATTCGACCGTATCCTTTTTGATCAATATAGGTAGTAATTCGTTCGTAATTAATACGTCTTTTAACATAATAGCACTTTCTTCCATTTCAACATCTCCAAAATCGACCATCGGCTTTTCGGCTGTTAATTCGAATGCTTTTAAAATGGGCTTATAACCAATAACGGCCAGGTAAAACTTATACCGGCCGAAGGTTAAACCTTTCGCCGAAAAAGCACCATCGGGAGTAGTCGCTCCCATTGCTGCCACCGTCGAATCCTTTACGTTTTTAACGGCAAAAGAAGCATAGTCTATTGGCTTTTTCGTTTTGAGGTCTACAGATTTCCCTTTTATTGCACCCGTTTTCTGTTGCGCATTGACCGATAGGGTTAGGCCTAATAGTAAGGCTATACAAATTGTAAAGAATGATTTCATGTGCGGAATAGTTTGGTTAAACAAATAAACTAAATCTTTAGTAGATTTAAAACTATTTTATTAGTTAATAAATGTTAAATAAAAAAAAGCACCACCAGAAACTGGTAGTGCTTTTTTTAAGAAAGTTTTTAACTTGGCTTACATGCCACCTATTCTCATTGTCCTGTGTCCACCTTGGCCTGGCATTTGGCCGCCAACGTTTTTGCCACCTACTCTATTTAACGAATAGGTAAATGAGAACATATAATAACGTTTTAATACATTAAAGTTTAAATCCTGAATGGTATTTGCTCCACCTGAACGTGAAATCCCTGTGTTTTCATTTAACAAGTCATTTACCGACAATTTAAAAGTCCCTCTGTTTTTAAAGAACTGGCGGCTAATGTAGGCGTTTACCATCGTAAAATCGGTATTAGCTGCGCCTCTTCCTGTTAATTTATTATAAGTTAAATCGCTTTGCAGACGGATGTTTCCAGGAAACAAGTAGCTCACATCGATGTTCGGTGCTAAGCTATAATACCGCTGGTTACTATTAGGTGTAGCCGAATAAGTATCGCGGAACATGGTTCCTGAAATACCAGCCGAAAGATCTAATTTGTCTAAGTTAGAAACCAACTTATAACCATTCATAATCGAAAAGTTTTGAGTTTCATTTTCTATGGAGCTGGTAATAGCCGTACTTTTCGCGTAGCTACCATTTAAATTAATCTGTAAGTTTAATTTATTTCCTTTTATAATTGGCTGACTAACATTCCCAAATAAGGTTCCACTAAAATTACCATCAACGTTGATGCTAGTTTGTGCTATTTTGCCATAATTAACACTTGTAGGGTCTGTAATTAACACTTGGCTGCTCGAAAATGCATTAAATTGTTGGTTAAAAAATGCACCAAAAAACATAGAGCGGTAACTGGCAAAATTGAAGTTATTGTAGAAAATCGATAAGCTATTGGTAAACGCTGGTTTTAATCCTGGATTACCTAAAACGATAGTCTGTGTATTGGTATTATCTGGAATTGGTTGGATTTGGCTAATCGACGGTTGTTGTGTACGACCGTTATACCTGATGTTTAAACGTTTGCTGGTTCCAAAATTATATCTAAACTGCGCTTGTGGTGTAAGGTTAGTAAAATTTTGGTTAAATACATCACCAGTAGTCATGTTTACATTTTTACGATCTGTATTCTGAACGGCTAAACCTATATTCCAGTTGTATTTTTTTTCGGTTTTATTAAAGCTAAACCCTGCCGAATTAGTAAGTGTTGTATTCTCATATTCGTTACTATAAGTAAGGTCTCTGAGGTCGTACTGCTGTGTAACCGGATTATAATTATAAATTAGACGTTCCTGATTATCGAAATTATATCCATTCTGGTAATTAAGTTCCAGACTCAGCGTTTTAGCTAAAGGCTCGGTATATACCAATCTTGCACTATTGCTAATCGATTTCGAATTCTGATCGTTTAACTGATTAATCACTCTTAAACTTGGCACATCTGCAATGGTTACATTGTCTTCGATATAATTGGTATTATCGGCATCGCTGTTATTGATGTTTGTATTTACGTTTAAAGATAAAGTACGGCCTCTACGTTGAAATTTTTTACGGATCAATAAATTATTACTAAAAGACGGAGCAGTAGAGTTTGTGATATAATTTTGCTTTCCAACGGTCGAGCTATTTAATACCAATCGAGTATAATTGGTTGCACTGTTTCCTGTATTTTCTGAATAAGTAAAATTAGGTTGCAATCGGAACGAAATAGTCGAATCTAATTTGGTATCTAAAGTAAAGTTAATCCTGTGGTTTAACCTTTCTGTAGTACTTTCTAAATTATTCTGGTTGGTCGTGGTTGTATTACCCAAAAGGTTTTGAGTAAAGCTGCTTTGCTCATTAAATAAAGAAGTCTTGTTAAAATTATAGCTCCCATTAAAAGTAGTTCCATTTTTATAAACATTCGCATAGTTTAAACCCGCCATGTTAGTAGTGGTAATACCCTGCTGACTACCGCCACCACCAAAGCTCATTCCACGGCCACCGCCAATACCACCGCCAAAGTTCTGTTTGTTAACGTTATTAAACTGACCTAGAATCGACATCTGCTCGTCGTTTTTAAATTTGTTAACATTCAAGTTAACGTCATAACGATCATTGGTACCATATCCTAAAGTACTGTTACCAAAAAAACCGTTCTTTTTATCTTGTCTGGTCGTAATGTTGATGATTTTTTCACGATTGCCATCGTCTACTCCCGAAAATTTAGACTGATCGGACATATCGTCGATGATCTGGATTTTATCGATCATATCTGCAGGTAAATTCCGGGTTGCCATTAGCGGGTCGTTACCCATAAAGTCTTTACCGTCGACCCGTACTTTTTTAATCGTTTCACCCTGAGTGGTAATGGTACCATCTTTAGCCACATCAACACCTGGGAGTTTTTTAAGCACATCTTCAACTACTGCATTTTCCTTTACTTTAAAAGCAGCAGCATTAAATTCTAAAGTATCTTTTTTAACCTTTACCGGTGGGATCTCGCCTACAATCTCAACGCCTTTCAGGTCCACTCCTACATCTTCCATCGATAGATCGCCAAAATTAATTCCTGGATTGGCAGCGGTTAATTCGAAATCCTTGTTAATTGTTTTAAGCCCTAAATAGGCAACATATAGTCTATATTTTCCAGCCTTTAGGTCGTTAATTGCAAAAGTACCTGTTGGTGTAGTAACCGTAGTTCCTACGACCGCCGAATCTCCCGACAACCTTTTTATCGCAACCGAAGCATAATCTACCGGAGACTTATCCTTCCCGTTTAGTATTTTACCAGCCGCAGTACCAGGCTTAGTTTGTGCAGCTGCGACGTAGCTTACAAATAAAAGGGCAATGAGTATTGATTTTTGTATAAAAGTCTTCATTTTTATTAATATATAGTTTTGTAATTTACCCTATCAGACTACGGTAAGTCTTAAAAGTTTGTTAACGAATGTTAAAATATGGGTAACATTTTAAATACAACTAACTTTGTCGTTACAGGGGTTTAATTTGAGGCTAAGGAATGGAGTCGTTTTCTGCATTTTTAGCCATACTTATTTTAAAAAAATCATCGTTTAAAGGTCGAACCGGGCACTTTTGGGCAATTGCAGTTGGGTTTAACCAGGCGGCACGCACTAATTAACAGGATTGCGAATAAGAGCAACCATATACTAAGGTTTTTGTTCATTATAATTCGCTTTATGTAACAGTATATAACCAAATACCCCCATAAAAGTTCCTATTAAGTCGCAGGCAAAGTCCCACCATTCTGCAGAACGGTAAGTAAACACCTTCCATTGTAAAAGCTCTATTCCACCACCTAGTATAACTGAAATTGCAACAATTTTAAAAATCGTTAGCGACCGGAAATTATAATTATGCTGGTAGTTTATTTTACCGTAAAAAAGTAAAATGGTTAAAACAAAGAAAAAGCCTGTATGGGTAAGCTTGTCAAAACCGGGGAAAAAAAAGCCCCCGCGGTCATCGCTTTCCGGCAGCTGTATGTTGCAAAGCACTAAAATAATTACCGTCCATAGCAATGCCCAACGTTGATATTTTAGTGCTTTAAACTTATTCATTTATGCGCCTATTAAGGCTTTATAATCTGCTGCGCTTAATAAACCATCCACTTCCGAAACATCGGCCAAAGCAACCTTAACCATCCATCCTTCTCCATAGGGGTCGGAATTTACCAATTCCGGATTATCGTTTAATGCTGCATTTAATTCCAAAACAGTAGCTGTTAAAGGCATAAATAAATCCGAAACTGTTTTAACTGCTTCTACTGTGCCGAAAACTTCTTCTTTGGCAACTTCGGTGCCGATGCTATTTACATCGATATAAACAATATCGCCCAACTCGCGCTGAGCAAAATCTGTGATTCCTATAGTAGCTTCGCTACCTTCAACTTTAACCCACTCGTGGTCTTTGGTATACTTTAATTCTGATGGAAAATTCATATTTTTATAACTATCTAATAATAAATTAATTATACAGGAAACGAGAATGATGTTGAACACATAATTGCAAACATTGCCTTTTATTATGGGCAAATTTACTATTATTTACATTCATTTTACAATGTTAAAAATCATTGATAATTAAAATTCCATTTGTTACTGTAAACCACTCTAAAAAGTTTTCAATAAGACCTAAAGAGCCATTCTAAAACGAACAATTTAACAATACTCGCTTTAATGCCGTGTTTTCGCTTTCTACAATGGCAACTGGGTTTATTTTTTAAACGCTCTCTAACAAAAAATCTCCACTAATACCAAGTTTGCTATGTACTGCTTTTAAAAAGGAGACATCAGGCTCTCTTTTACCGCTCAATATCTGCGATAGCTTTGCCGTACCTAAGCCTAACATTTCAGCAAGTTTTACCTGTGTAATATTTAACTCTTTAATTTTATTTTGAACAACCGAGTTTATGGTAATGGGTAAAGGCATAATCTGCATCACATTATCTTCAAACTGCTCTGCCAATAAGCTAAGTTCTGCCAACTCATCTGCATCTGCTTTAGGTAGAGAATTAAAGCCACCACCATCGGTAGCTTTTTTTATAAAGCCTTCAATCATTAGCATCACTTGATTATACTGGGCTTCGTTTCTTATCTTATCAATCATAATGTTTAATTCTAAATAGTTGAACATTCAATTTTATCATACTCGCTAGGCGTGCCTATAAAGCGTATAAACAGGGTGCGTTTATCAAAGAAAATCATTACCCACATAGTCAACATTATTAAATACTTTCTTAATATCTGCCAATTTGCCCCATTCAGCAGATTTAGTAATTTCATACCACTTATTTAATGGTTCGGCTGCTGTCGGATGTCGTTGTGCAAATTCTGAAAGTGTTCTTTTAATGAGTACTATCATTATTCAAAGTTAAGATTAATATTTCATAAAATGAAATATATTTCATTTTATGAAATATTAAGGTGTTGCAAAGAAGTATTGTTAAGCCGCTTATAACCATTAATGGAGCAAGCTATTTTAGAGTACTAACAGGTTTTCTGACGATCATTAATGAATAACCCTTTAGCTATTCCATCCCTACGGTTTCCCGTACCGCAGCAATCAAAATAACCCTTGCAAGTCTAAATTTTATTTCTTTAGATCTCATGGTATATTGTATACAGGTCATTAATTAAGCGTAACCCGCAAACTAAAGCCAAAGTTACTAAAAGACGTATTAAATGATTGGGAAGTATAAGGCTTCGTAATATTCGAATCGTAGAAAATCTTCAGGTTAAATCGTTGGTTTAACACATAATCTACACTAGGCCTAAGGGCAATATTTTTTGCGCCCGATGATACTTCCGCTTCGGCAACATCTGCCCGGTAAATTACCGTCTTATTATCCCTTACCGAAACGTCTAATTTAAAATCCATGTTATTATCGAGCCTAAGGCCGCTAAACCATCCAAACGGGAATCTGAATTTAGTAGTGCGGTAGCCCAAGCCAAATACCAGATTATTTTCGGAAAGTTGTGCAAGCTGGCTATTTGCCAAACTCAGCGCTAGCAAACGCGTTTTATTGATCTCGAAATTAGCCGATAAATTATTCTTAAAGCGGGTATCTATGCCTATTAAGGGCGCAAATCGTTCGGAAATGCTTACCTGAGCAAATTGGTAAGCTGGTAAAAAATTCTGATTAATATCTTTACTACTTACATGACCATTGGTTTCCTGGTATTTTAATAAACTGTTAAAACCATTTACACTATAAAGCGAGGTATAAACATGTTTTAAACTAAGCTCCGAAAAGCGATCGGCAATAAACGGAATTCTGGTTAAGCCCCCATAAGTAATCTGCCAATTTGGTAACGGTATTTTAGGCAGGTTATTTAAGCTAACCGAATTCGCATTTTTCCCTGTATAAGCCGCAATAAACGACGAAACAATAACATCTTGCGCATCTTTATTGTAGCCATCTGCAAAGCCATTGTTAAGGCCATTAGAATTTGGGTTTAAAGCACCAAGCCTGCCCGAAATAGTTTGCCGGTTATTCATAAATTGGTTAAACAATTTAGATACAGTGCTTCCATTTTTATCTTTAAAGGCTGTACCTAAGGTAATAAATGAGACACTATAATCGCCTGTTGTTGTAGGGCTAAGATCGCGGAAAGAACCCAGGCTTTTATCGTACTTGAAATTGGTCGCATAGTTTAACGTGCGGTTCCTGCTAGCGCTTAAGGTTATTCTCAAATCGTTTAAAGGCTCTATCGTACTGGTCAGTTGCAGGTCTTCTCTAAGCGTATTAATATATAACTGGGTCTGTAACTCGTCGGTAGTTAGCCATCCGTTAGCTAAAGCTCTTTCCCTTATATCTCTTTGGCTTCCAAATACGAAACCTAAGCCCGGAGCCCCACTTACATCGTCGATGCCAAAATAGGTAGTTCGTGGCAAATACCCCGGCAAAAATGTACCCTTATTCTGTACAAAAGAAACTTTAATATTTTTTATACTGGTTACCAACCCAATTAATACATCAGAAAACTTTTTCACAGAATCTGTCGAGTTTAAGCTGCGGTTAATAAAACCAAATTTGTTATAGAGACCCGTTAAATTTAGATTAGGATTAATTTGGACAATATGCGAATTTTGAATCGTATTACCCAGGTTAATTGTAGGATCGCGCAAGGTCGAAAGCGGCTCCGTTTGCCAATTAAAAGTTGTTCCATAAGTAGTAGCAATCGACAGCCAATCCAATCCCGGTATTTTATCGATTGGAAGTTTATAAGTTACATTTACATTGTGACTATAATCGGTAGTACGCCCTAATCTTTTTAAATTCTGCCAAAGGGTATCCCGTTTTAATCCTTCAATACGACCATCTGGTTCGTCGATAATCGAGTAATTAGTAGCATCGAAATCGAGACTTAGGGAGTTCGTTAGATTCCAAGCGATACCATATACTCGCGATACCAGGAAGTTTTTATTAAAGGTAGTATTAATAGGTAGGAAATTATTGGGATCGTTATTGCGCAAAGTATTTTCGGCATAAAAACGATCCAGGTCTATTCTAAAATTGATGGCGCTCGGTAATAAGCTAAAGTTAAAATCTTTAAGCAGTTTAAGGGTATTAGACTTGATAAGCTTATCGAAAGGCTGATAATTTTTTGGAGTCCCGTTATAACTATAGCCCAGCGAAGCGCGATAAGTATGTTGTAAACTATTTTCGTTAATAAAGTCGCGATGCGAAAATTTCGTTTGTGCATAAGACACATTAAAATTCTCTATATCCCAAAGTCTGTATTTAGTATCGGTTGCCGACCTTTCTTTGCGAACATTGGTAAAGTTAATGCTGCTTCTGGTTGTATAATCCTGTGCAAAATTAAGGATCGAATCTCTTTGCGCTTTATTCGCTCCATCGAGTGCATTTTTAAGTTCTATGTCGGGAGTGCGCGGGTCGTATTGTGGTGTAATTACCTGTGTCGAATAACTAATATACATCGGAATCTTAATGCCCGATTTTTGCGGTAAAAACTTACCCAATTCCAAGCTCGAAGAAATATCGAAAAAGGTTTGATCTGCCCGGTTACGCTCGCTCACTTTTTTCTCTAAAGAACCAAAACCAATGGTCGATTTGCTTCCAGAGACATTTAGATCGGCGAAATCTGCAAGTTTTGCATTCATCCTTGCCGTAGCTGCCCAGCCACCCCTTTCGTCGAACTCTGTTAACCTTAACTCGTTAAACCATACTTGCGCACTCTTCTCGAAGCCATCGTCGCCTGCTGGCGAAGCTGTATTGCGCAACGGATTTTTAAGACCCAGCATATAAACCCTAACCTTGCTCATATCTGGTTGTCCTTTTACGATAATGGTGTTTTTACCTTCTATATAATTAAAAGGAACATTTATTGGCCAAGGTGCTCCAGTATTGGTTACTGCATTGTTACGGGCTGTTTTTGCCTTCTGGAATAACTCCAGTTCAATATCCATTTTGTTTTGGTCGGGCCAAATTGAATAGGGGTCGCTGGTGCCTGGCAGCGTAACTTTTAAGGGCTGGTTGTATTCGTAATAGTTATCCTGGTTATCGGTTCCTATTCTTAAAAATGCACTTAAATCGTTATCTACTAAGCTCGATCCGGGAATAGCCTCTAAATGGATGTACATTTCGAGATGTTTATAAGATCTGAAATCGTTAATGGCCGTTTTAAAGACTGCCCGGCCATAGCCATCGCGTAAATTTTTAATAACTACAGCAAGCGATTGCTCATTCTGCCGGGTATCGCCACGATAATTGCTAAAGTCGCGTTCGCGTTCGATTCCAGGAGGCACTACATAAGGTATTGGGATTCGCTTTCCATTTTCTTCAATATTTACAGTGGCTACTTCGAGGGTCGAATTATCGGCATTCGCCGGAAGTAAAGCAGGATCGGCTATAACCTGGCTACTTTCGTTTTTTGCATTATAGCGGCGCCATTCGCCTCTTACCAATTGTATTTTCGCAAACCGAAGTACAGTTGTATCGGTAAAATTTGTTAAAAACATCCGAAAGAAACGGATAGACTTGAAATCCTGAATACTACCTACTTTTTGCTGGTATTGCGCCAGGGGGATACGAATTTGATACCAGGTAGCACTTTGCGTCTGACCGTTAGCTAATTTTACCTGCGAAACAATTTTATCCGTTACAAAATTTTGGCCAACCACTAAATCGCCAGGCCGCATCGATACTTTATATTGAAAATACTCATCAGACTGGGTCATATTATTGTCCCGATTAATATCTTCTCCATCAGGTAGTGAGGTTGACGCCGAGTTTTCGAGACCCAGCTCGTCTAACGATTGCTGCGAGGTTTTCGAATTACCTTCTGTACCATTATAATTGAGGTATCTTTTTAAAATCCCTGCATTTTCCTGATCTAATTTACTTCCTCTAAAATAAGCATAATCGTCTGAAGAAGGATCATTGTCGAAGGCTTGTGCAGCCCCTGGATTTAATTGTGTTTTAATTTGATTAATTAAGCCGGCAAATTTAATTTTCTCGTCGGCACTCGACAGCCCATCCAATCCCACATCCTGAGCTTTCCTGGCTGTCGGATCATTATCGAAGGCTTGGATTACCGGCTGCAACTTAGCCACACGACCCCAATTGGTTTCGTCGTATTTTGAAGGATCCCCATTTGGAGGTAGGCCATTTTCTAAAGACTTCCGGCCGTCTTTTAAGATATCTTCAGAAATATTACCCAAGTTAAAATATAAATCGCCACCCAATGAGGCTGGTTTATAAAGATTTGGATCCATTACCCAAAGTTCTATATATTCTATATTTTGAGATTCGAAATCGTTTACTTCTATTTTACGCATTAATCCACCCCACCGGGATCTTGGATTATTTAAAGCTCCATTGCTATTAAATCCATGGGGAACATAGTTGTAAGGCCCACGAATAGTTGGATAAAAAGCAATGTCGAGCGTTGGCAGGGTAATAGACTGACCAGCGCTTGTTTCTTTAAAAGGAAAAACTTCCTGCTCGATAATCTCTCTTACATAATGATTAGATAATTCGTTTTTATTATTGCGGATACTTGCCGGTAATGCAGACGAACCACTTCTGTTATAAAATATGGGATCTATATTATAAAAGGCGATTTTGGCACGGTTGTAACCATATTCCAAATTATCGACTAGCGCAGATTCGGAGAACAATTGTGGGGTGCCCGATAACTGCCAGGGAATTGAGCTTTTAAGGTCAATTACAGATCTGGAGGCTTCAAAATCGTCTAAATAACTGGCTCCACCTCTTTCGCCAGTGGCATTAATCGCATTGGGATGCCCCGGAATAAGTTGTGCATATTCACCTGCAAAAGTAATGGTCGAAGGTGCTTTTGTAGAAATTAGCGGAATCTTGTCGACCAATTTTGTTAGAAAACGCGAGGTAGCACTATAATTCACATCTAAGCCCCATATCGAGTTCGAAATAGGCTCTTCTAAGTAATTCACTTTTTGAGTAAGTGGTTTTTCGGTAAGGTTCATAAATGTACCCCCAAAATTTAACTTATTGTTTACATGGTAATCCAGTCTGGTTCCAAACAGCGATCTTTGTTGCAATCCAAATAGTTCGTTATTTTCTGTAGTAATTCTTATGGGTTGTCCGGAAATTAAGACCGCTGTATTTACGATTTTTACTCGCCCACCCTGATAGTCGACCGTAAAGTCTGAGCCCTCCTGTAAAGGAATGGTGCCTGCAAAAACCTTAACCGAACCCTCAGTTACATTAATCGCATTTAGGGAAAACTCTGACGAAATTTCAGATTGATAAGCGCCTTTAATCACATAAAGGTTCTTATTGCTAAAGAGTTGCTGTGCAACAACCTTTACCGAATCGTATAGCTGCGGATAGGTATATTTAGTAGCCAAAGCCTGTTCGGCCGGTAAATTAAATTTAGCAGCTAAATCTCGCCCAAAAGGCTCTAATAAAGGGAAAATCACTCTCCCATTTAAAGCATCAATCGTTACATAACCATTGTTACTATTGTTAACCAGGTTGCTCAGACCCGCCCCTCCGCCACTATTTGGAAAATTACCCGAACTCTGGCTATTAATATTCGAGGTAAAGGGCTTGTTTTCTGCTTCGAAATCGAAAATACCGTCAGACTTCCGTTCTTTTTGCTGGTTTAACTGATCCAGGTTGGTTAAAGAGATGTATTGCTTCCCTTCTGTTTTTAAACCCTCTCTAATTAAAGGCATTTCGACCCCGGTTTTATCGTCGATTCTAAAAATATCCAACTTAAAATTCTGGTTGCTAATCTGGTACCCATTAATGGAGTAGATATTTTTCATCATTAAATTCCAGGTCGGCAAATTGGTTTTAATGGTTTCGTTTTTAAGCAATTTTGCATAAAGTACTTTTGGCGTCGCCTGATCGAAGCTTACATCGCTTGTAAGTTCACCAACCTGGTATTCGACCCCATTATAGGTATAACGATAAGAAACGGCCAACACTTCGTCGGCATTTAAAGCATTATTTAAAGAGATATAACCTAGCTGCGGCTGAAAGGTATATTCTCTTTCACTCAATTTCCTAGCATAGGTTAGCTTGGCAAAGTTATCGGTTCCACCGTTAGCACTAAAATAGTTAATTACCTCGTTCGAATTGGTTAGTCTGGCATTCGCGGGCAGATTAGTTAATAAATTATTCGATTGCGGTGGAAAACCAGGATTACTGAATGCCGAGGGCAGAACCGATTGCCCTCCGGTTAATTGTGCGGTATTATAAGGTTGGTTTTCACCCAAATCCAGGAAGCCTAAAATATCTCTCGAGTCTTGGGTGTTTCCTGTCTTATTGGTTATCCAAACTTCTATTTTGGTTATTAAAATCCCCGAAGTAATGGTAGGTGGGGTGCTTAGCGATTTATTGTAATTATCTCTAAAATATTGAGCCAGAAAATAATGCTTATTAGCTTCGTAGTCGGAGCCACTAACCCTGAATTCATTTTGTTGTGCCCCATTATTGATCTGTATTTCTTTCGATTGCGATTTTTGCTGAGTAAAAACCGTTGCAATGTCTAATTTACCAAATTGAAGCTGCGTTTTAACTCCAAATAGCGACTGCGTTCCATTAATTAAGGTACTATTTAATGGAAGGCTCACATTCCCGGCCTCAATTTTTTTAATAATGTCGTCTGCTCCGCCAGTATAATCGAGTTTAATCTGATTTTCGAAATCGAATTGTGCCTCGGTATTATAATTCATTTTAATTTTCATTTTGGTGCCTATGTTGCCCAAAACGTCCATCTGTATGCGCTGGTTAAAATCGAAATTACTTTGAACCCGCTGTCGCTCGTTAAAAAGTGGATTTTCGTTCTTATTTACTCGTCCTAAAAAAGTTAATTCTGCCTCCCCCCGGGGTTGGATATCGATGGTAGTGCCTCCAAACAATTTCTCAAAAACACGGCTATTAATCTTTACCGGTGGGATAATACCGGTTTTTCTAACCTCTGCAATTTCGTGATTAGACAGGATGCGCCAGTTTTCTCGTTTTATTTCGCTATTAACCAATCGCAGGTATTGCTCGATGGTAAGGTATTGAGGTGGCGAAAATACACGATCACCGATCTTTTCGGTAAGGATGTACTGTTTATTTACAGCATCGTAAGTTACTTCCCTTTTAATATTGGAAGGCAATTGCAAGAATGGGTTAGTAAAATTATGAAGCCCGAGGTATTTTTTTTCGCGTAGGTTGAACGAATTTTTAAGCGAATCTCTAGCCTCCTTTACAGGTATTATTTGCGTAAATGCATCTTTGCCTGTAAAAGTGAAGAGAAAAAAAACAAGGAGGGTAAATTTGTTCCTCAAAAGGCAAGTCTGTTTATAAGTTTTTTAATGCCACCTTAATCATCTGTTCAACCGTTAGCTCTTGTTCGGCTTTTTTAATTGCATTATCTATGGCCTTTTCGGCAATTTGTTTACCAAAACCGAGCATAACCAATGCAGATAACGCTTCGTCCTTTGTTGTATTATGCAAAGGCATAGAGATTAGCGAATCGGGGCCTTCTTTCTTCAATTTATCCTGCAGTTCGAGTACAATTCGTTGTGCAGATTTAGCACCAATCCCTTTAATCTGCTGTATCAAAGCTACATCGGCCTTAATAATAGCATTTTGGATTTCTACCGGTGTAATTGAAGACAGCATCATTCTACAGGTGGTGGGGCCAATGCCCGAAACCGAGATAAGGTGCAGAAAAAGTCTTCTTTCACCCTCATCGGCAAAACCATATAAAGTATGCGAATCCTCTTTTACATGCAGCCAGGTATAAACCTTGCATCGCTCTGTATTAGCCAGGGCCGAATAAGTGTTTAGCGATATGTTGACGTGATAGCCCACACCTCCAGCCTCGACCACAATATAAGTTGGACATTTAAAGGTTAGTTTCCCGTCAATATATGCAAACATATTTTTTTACTTTTTAGCAATTCTTTTCAGGATACTTCTCTTTTTTACTGGATTCGCCGTTTCTTCTTTGGCTTGTACATCTAACACCGCAATGGTAATCATATTCACAATTTCACGTACAGAGCTTCCTAACTGAACAATATGAACTGGTTTTTTTAGCCCCAGCAAAATCGGGCCAACTGCTTCGGCGCCACCCAATTCTTGTAAAAGTTTATAGGCAATATTTCCCGATTCCAGGTTTGGGAAAACGAGGGTATTTGCGGGTGCATCGGCCAGCATACTAAAAGGAAAATTTTCCCTTAATAGCGAATTATTCATCGCAAAATTACCTTGCATGTCGCCATCGACCACAATATCTGGGTGTTGTTCGTGCAAAATTTTAACTGCTTTACTTACTTTTTCTGGAATTACACCTTCATTCGATCCAAAATTAGAATAAGACAACAAGGCAATGCGAGGTTGAATATTAAATTTACATACCGATTTTGCCAGCAACAAAGTAAGGTCTACCAATTCTTCGACAGTTGGATCGACATTTACTGTCGTATCGCCAAAAAACACCGGCCCCTTTTCGGTCATCATCATGTACATTCCGGCTACCCTATTTACGCCTTCTTCGGTACCAATAATCTGTAATGCTGGTTTAATCGTCGATACATAATTTTTGGTTAGGCCGGAGATCATCGCATCGGCTTCCCCAAATTCGACCATTGATGCGCCAAAGTAATTTCTGTCGCGTAATAATTTTTTCGCTTCAAATAGAGTTACACCTTTACGTTGCCGTTTCTTATATAACGAATCGGCGTATTTTTTAAGGCGTTCGTGTTCCAGAACTGGTTCAATAATCTGAACACCTTCTAGCTCGAGCGCATTTTCTTTTATAATTTGTTGGATAGCCTCTTTATTTCCTAATAATATTGGAATAGCGATACCATCGTCTTTAACAATTTGAGCAGCTTTTAGAATCTTATAATTATCAGCTTCTGCAAAAACGACTCTTTTTGGTGCCGATTTAGCTTTATTGGTAATCGCGCGCATAATCGAATCGTCCATCCCCAAACGGCGTTTCAACTCTTCCGAATAGGCATCCCAATTGGTAATTTTTTTACGGGCTACACCCGATTCAATAGCCGCTTTAGCTACCGCAATCGAAACATTAGTCATTAGCCTAAAATCCATAGGCTTCGGAATAATATAGTCTTTACCGAACTTAATATTACGCGAATTATAAGCCATATTTACGGCTTCCGGAACAGTTTTCCTTGCCAAATCGGCAATAGCACGAACCGCAGCAATTTTCATAGCCTCATTAATCCCTGTGGCCCTCACATCTAAAGCCCCTCTAAAAATATAGGGGAAACCCAATACATTATTAACCTGGTTAGGGTAATCGGACCGGCCAGTTGCCATAATCAGATCTTTACGCGAGCTAATTGCCAGATCGTAAGCAATCTCGGGGTTTGGATTGGCCATTGCAAACACGATGGGATTTTTGGCCATCGACTTTAACATATCAGCAGTAACACAATCGGCTGAGGAAAGCCCGATAAATACATCCGAATCTTTCATGGCGTCGGCGAGTGTATTCAGATTGCGTGGTGTAGCAAATTCCTTTTTTATATCGTCCAAAACAGCCCTATCGCTCCTAATTACTCCATTTCTATCGCACATCACGATATTTTCTTTTTTTGCGCCCAGCGACACATATAAACGGGAACAGGAAATAGCGGCAGCTCCGGCGCCATTTACAACGATCTTAACTTTATCGATTTTCTTTTTTTGTAAATCGCAGGCATTTAGCAAAGCAGCCGCACTAATAATTGCAGTACCATGCTGGTCGTCGTGCATTACAGGAATATTCATTTCCTCTTTTAAACGGCGCTCAATTTCAAAACATTCCGGAGCCTTAATATCTTCGAGGTTTACCCCGCCAAAAGTTGGTTCTAAAGCTTTTACGATTTTTACAAAATCGTCTACATTTTTTGTATCAAGTTCGAGATCGAAAACATCGATGTCTGCAAATATTTTAAACAACAGGCCTTTGCCCTCCATTACCGGCTTACCAGCCTCGGGCCCGATATCGCCCAGGCCTAAAACTGCAGTACCATTACTAATTACAGCAACAAGGTTTCCCTTAGCGGTATATTTATAAACATCATCTTTGTTTTCGGCAATTTTTAAACAAGGTTCAGCTACTCCGGGAGAGTAGGCCAGGGTTAAATCTCTTTGCGAAGAATATGGTTTAGTGGGTACAACCTCAATTTTACCGGGTCGTCCTTGCGAGTGATAGTCTAAAGCGTCTTGTTTCCTATTCGTCTTGCTCATAAAATACTATTTGGTAATAGGCAAAGTTACGATTAATTTTTAGTCCAAACAGGTTTTAGGAGAAGAAAAACGAGGTCTTACGCGGGGCTTACCCTTTAATAATCTTAAGCAACATACCAGGTTGTATGTTTGCTTTGCTTAATCCATTTGCTTTTTTAATATTGGCAACAGTAGCTCCCTCAAATTTTTCGGCAATTTCTGAAAGCGTGTCTCCTACTTTTACCTTGTAGGTAATGTAGTGAACCTGATTAGTTTTAGGCGCTTTACCCGCCTTGTATATTTTTAATCGCTGGCCTGGTATAATTATACTGCCCTTTAGCTTATTCCAGACTTTTAAATCCTGCACTTCGACCCCATACCTATCGGCAATATTACCCAAATTCTGTCCCGACAACACTTTATGGTAGCGTATGGCTGGGATGGCTTTCGCAGGCACCTGTTTTTTCAATTCCCGTACATCGTCTGTCGAGGCTAGCACAATATTATGTTCCATCTCGATATCGTTATTTAAAACTTCGTAGAGCCTGGTATAATTTGTTTGCGCTACTCGGGGTAAAACAATTCTTTTCGGCAAAAGATCGGTTCCATTTACCACCTTTTTTTTATAGGATGGATTTAAGGCTAGCAACAGGCTTTCGTCTTTATTTAAAGCTTTAGATACATCGCTCAATGCAACGAAATGATTTACAAAAATGGTATCTGTTTTTAAATCGAGCACTGCATTCTGGGCATTAATCTGATGCGAATCGGCATAATTCATTACATAAAGTGCAGCAATAAAAGCCGGCACATAGTCTCTGGTTTCTCTGGGTAAAAACTGTCTGATCTGCCAAAAATCTCGCGAACCAGCTTTGTCTATCGCTCTGGTTACATTCCCTTTACCACAATTGTAGGCTGCAATTGCTAAAAGCCAATCGCCAAGTTCGTCGTAAGCATCCCTAAAATAAGCAGCAGCTGCGTAGCTAGCCTGAATAGGGTCTTTACGTTCGTCGACAAAATTATCCATATTTAAGCCATAAGCTTTCGCCGTACCAAACATAAACTGCCATAAACCAGTAGCACCCACTCGCGATACGGCGTGGGGATCCATAGACGATTCTATAATTGGGAGGTATTTAATTTCTACAGGAATGTTGTAGGCGAGCAATGCCTTCTCAAAAATGGGAAAATAGTAATTAGATAGACCAAGCATTTTGCCCATCCGGGTTTTTTGTTTACTTAGTATTTCGATAAAGTTTTGGACGTATTCGTTGTAGCTTAGCGGGACTGTTTTCTGAATAGAATCCAGCCTCGATTTATAGGTAAAGTTATAATTATAAAAACTTGTTTCATTCTCGATCAGGGGTAATGCCGCGGTATCTTTTGCAATCGAATCTGCTTGCCGATTATTTAACTGTGCATTGGCCGAAGCCATCATTAACAGATAAAAACTAAATAGTGCGAGTATTAATTTCTTCATAGGCATCGGCTTGCTGCAAAATTGATTAAATATCTTACTGCACTTCGTTTAAAAAACTATTAGTTAAAGCGAGCAGCTCTTGCTCATTAAAATATTTGGCCATTAATTGCATACTTAACGGTAAACCTGCATTATTATTGCCCAAAGGTAATGCAATTGCTGGAATACCAGCAAGTGAGGCCAAAACCGTATAAATATCGGCCATATACATTACCAATGGGTCCTGCATATTTTCGCCCATTTTAAAAGCGGGTGTTGGGGTAACCGGGCTAAGCAGTATGTCGTAGTTTGAGAATAAGGACTCTATTTTTTCTCTAATTAACCGGCGTACCTGCTGTGCCTTTTGGTAATAAGCATCGTAATAACCTGCGCTTAAAACAAAGGTTCCCAGTAAAATTCTCCGTTTCACTTCTTCTCCAAAACCTTCAGCCCTCGAAAACTTATATAAACTATCCAAACTCTTTGCTTCCACATTGCGATAACCATAATGCACGCCATCGTAACGTGATAAATTCGATGAAGCTTCGGCAGTCGTTAATACATAATAGGCCGGAACGAGGTAATCGAGCAAATCGAAAGAAACATATTCGATCGTATGCCCCTGGGCTTCCAGTTTTGTTATAGCCTGTAAAATGGCGGTTTTTATTTCAGGATCCAGCGCTTCATTTGTAATCGTTTCTGCTAAAACTGCTATTTTCTTTTTTCCGCTTTGCGAAAGTAATTGCGAATAATTTGGCACCGGCAATGAAGAAACGGTGCTATCGGCATCGTCGGCTCCCGCTAAAACTTCCATTAACAAAGCGGCATCGCTTACCGACGAGGTTAGGGTGCCTACCTGATCGAAAGAAGAGGCATAGGCGATAACGCCATATCTGGAAATGCGGCCATAGCTTGGTTTAAAACCAATGCAACCGCAAAAGGCCGCAGGCTGCCTTACCGAGCCGCCCGTATCCGTGCCCAGAGCTGCTAGACACATATCGGCTTGTACAGCCACTGCCGAACCACCAGAAGAGCCCCCTGCAACCCGTTCATTATCGGCCGCATTTTTAACGGCCCCATAATACGAAGTTTCATTCGATCCTCCCATTGCAAATTCGTCGCAGTTTAGTCTGCCAATAATAATAGCATCTTCCTGCAGTAATCGATCGACAACGGTCGACGAATAAGGCGAAACAAAATCGGCCAACATTTTAGACGATGCCGAAACCTGATGATCTTTGTAGCAGATGTTATCCTTGATCCCAATTACCATGCCCGCCAGCTTACCCGCTGTACCTGTATCTATTTTTTGCTGTACTCGCTTTGCCTGGCGGGCAGCAGAATCAAAAAACACCTCATTAAAAGCATTGAGGTGTTGGTTCTTTTCTATTTGCTTAAAATAGTAGGAAAGTAAATCCTCTATTTTAAGTTGTTTTTGCGCAAGTTCTACCTGTATCTCTATTAAAGAGGTATATTTCTTCAAAACCAAAAATTAAAAGATTATTGTGGCTTGTTTTCGTTATCTACCCCGTCTTTACCATCTTTAAACTCCTTCATACCTTTCCCTAAACCACGCATCAATTCGGGAATTTTTTTCCCGCCGAATAGCAATAATAATGCTAAAACGATTAAAGTGATTTCTCCGGCACCAATACCGGCTAATAATAGTGTTGGTTGTGTCATGATATTTTATTTAATTTCTTTATAATTTCTACTCAATGTGCGATTCTTTTCCCTTTTCAGCAACAGGCGTTAGTTCTTCCGCTGCTTTAGCTTCTTCGGCTGATCCTGTTGGTTGTGCCGATTCTTCTTCTGTTTCTGTTACTGGATGATGCCTTTCGTTATGGCTTACTATTTCCTGCTCTTCTTCGCCTTCTACATTTACGGAATTAATGTTACGATGGATTTCGCGCTTTACGCCTTCCGAAGCATCTTTAAATTCCCTAATCCCTTTGCCCAATCCTCTTGCCAATTCGGGTAATTTTTTACCTCCAAATAACAAAAGTATGGCTACCATAATGAGTGCAATCTCGCCGCCACCCATATTTAAAAACTCTAATAATGCTCCCTGATACATGTTTAATCAATTTATAGACAAAT
This sequence comes from Bacteroidota bacterium, assembly GCA_040388055.1. Taxonomy (GTDB): domain Bacteria; phylum Bacteroidota; class Bacteroidia; order Sphingobacteriales; family Sphingobacteriaceae; genus Pedobacter. The sequence continues at coordinate 75,064 of JAZKCO010000001.1, read as the reverse complement.
ATAGACAAATAAAATGCCTAATGGTTTATCTGGCTATCCAACTTTCCGGATTTAAAGCGGTACTTCCTTTATGAATTTGAAAACCTACTTCTGGCACATTCTCTGTTTCGCCAGCAATACCAATGGTTTGTTTGGTGCTTACATTACTGCCTTTGCTTACACTAACGCTTTTCAAGTTTTCGTAAACTGTAAAATATTCTCCATGTTTAATAATGACATACCATTTCCCAAACTTATCGAAAATAGTAGTTACTGTACCATTAAATACCGCCCTAACTGCTGCTCCCTCACTCGTGTGATAAGTAATACCCTCATTGTTTCCTGTGGCCTGGTCTACTTTGTAAGCACCAAAACGCGAGGTAATGTAGCCATTCGCTACTGGCGATGGCAAACTCCCCCGGTTACTCTCGAAAGAAGCAGAAAGCCGGGCAGCCTCGGGTGTTGCCCTTAATAATTCGCTATTTGTTTTGGCTTTGGCTGTAGTTGTCGCCGGGACTGGTCTATTTTCTGCTTTGGCTTTAGCTGCTGCCGCCTTTGCAGCATCTTCTTCTTTTTTACGTGCTATCGCAATCTCTCTTTGTATGGCCGCTCTAATTTGCCGGTCTATTTGGTTTTGTTGTTGTTTACGGTTCTGTATATCCTGTCTATACTGCTTTTCCTGTTTACTTAACTTATTAAGTACAACTGCCTGCTCGTTCTTATTTTTATCGAGCTTACTTTTTTCATTAACCTCTTCTTTTAATAAACTGTTTTTACTTTTAAGGTTTTTATCGAGCACCACAATTTTATTACTGAGCTCCTTTTCTGTTCCCTGAATATAAGCTGCCTGTTTTTTACGGTATTGCCCAAATTGTTGCAAATATTTAATGCGTTTATATGCCTGATTAAAATCTTTAGCAGCAAAGATAAACATCATTTTGTCGTACGAATTTTTATTGCGCTGTGCAAAACGAATCATTGCGGCATATTCCTTTTTTAAATCTGCCAATCGACCTTGTAAATTATGGACTTTGCCGGTATTCTCTGTAATCTGGTTATCCAGATTTTTCATTTCAGAGTTAATGGTCGATATTTTTTCCTGCCTTAACCTAATCTGGGCTTTTATCGCATTAATTTGCCCTAAGGTTAATTTTTTACCTTTCGACGCCTTAGTTAGATTTTTTGTCGCCAGTTCAATTTCTCTTTGTAAGGCTTCCTTTTTACGGGTAAGCTCCTTACTCGATTGTGCGGATACTGTTAAGCAAAACGCTGATAATAATAGGGAAAGGAGAATTTTTCGTAACTTCATCGCATCAAAAATATAAAAAATTAGTTGATTAGCTCATAATTTTTAGGAACCGTAAATGGAAACTCTAAAGGGACATTAGCGTCTATTTTAGTAAAATTGAGATCGACAGTAATTGTTTTGGTCCCCGACATCGAGTTAATTTTTAAGTTAGACGGAAATAAGGCGGCGTTTATTGGTGTATAATTCCCATAAACAACCTTAAGGGCCTGAGCAGCTTTGGCATCATTTAAAGTAGTTTCAGCAGTTTTTAACAAAGTATTAAATACACTGCGATAAACCAGGTCGTTCGACGTACCGCTTAATACCCAAACTCCATTTTCTAAAGTAAGATCAGAATTAACTGTCGTAAAACCCGGTAATGTATTCCCTGAAAATACAGCTTGCAATAGCCCAAAATCTAGCTGTTTATTGGTATACTTATAAACGTAACTAAAGGGCTTTTTCGTATATGTTTTTTGTAAATTATTCCTCAAAAACAAGCTGTCGGGAGTAACTAATGCCCTGGCTACCTCACCCAAAATAGGTGCAGTAATACTTAGCCAGATCCTTTTATCCTTCTCTATTCTAATAAGCATCGTTACATTATTTTCGTCGCCATTAATGGCCAGACTAGCTTTTCCCTTTAGGCTAAGTGTATTAAATAAAAGATCTTTGCCCCTTAATAAGGCAATATTTTCAGGCTTCTTATCTTCCTTAACTTCGATATTTGCCCCACTTACCGGCGGGGTTGTTACAATTACTTTTTTAGGGCGGCAGCCCAATGCTGTTAAAACCAAGGCCAATATTAACAGCCTATTTAATATATTTTTTCTCATTTAATTTTCTCTTTAATTTTTCGGATTCACTTCCTGTTGCTGCAGCCTTTTGCCATTGCATAATTGCTAATTCTTTTTCCCCCTTTAAAAAAAGGATATCTCCATAATGCTCAAGGTAAACAGGGTTTGAAGCTTCATTGTTTTGAAGCGCCTTTTCGATCCAGATTTTAGCTTGCTCATATTTTTCTAATTTAAGAAGTACAAAAGCATAAGTATCTGCTATCGAAGCATTTTTCGGAAGTGCGGTTGCTGCTTTTGCAGCCAAAGATTCTGCTTTTTTTAAATCATGATTTCTTAAGGCTAAATAATAGGCATAATTACTCATGGTTAAATAATTATCGGGAGCAAGCGCAATAGATTTATCGAAGGCCGCATCGGCTTCTTTTAGCTTTTGCTGGTCTATTAATACTTCGGCCTGTAAAGCAAAAATCATTGCTTTAAGCTGCACATCTTCGCCATCTAATTGTAAAGCCGAATTGATCTCGATTCCGGCCGCTGCATTTTGTCCATCCCGATGAAGAGCGAATGCCTGATAATAATACAAAATTGCCTGATTAGGATAAATAGCGAGTGCTTCCTCACCAGTTTTAATAGCATCGGTGTATTGCCCCAATAAAGTTTGAACTGCCAATAATTTTTCCCAGGCCGGATAGAATTGCTCTGCGATTTTTAATACTGCCTGATATTGTTCTTTCGCCCCAGTTAAATTGCCTTGCTGATAGAGCACATTACCATAAAGCATGAGCAATTTAGATTCGCCCGGATGTGTCTTTATAGCAATCTTAACCAAATCGGTTGCATCTTTAGCAACAATTGGATTATTAAACCGGGGCAACATTTCGCTAATGATCTCTATTTTATTCTCTAGTGGCATCGCCGGATGAGCAAAAGCCGTTTTTAATGGACCTATTGCTAATTCATTTTTTCGTTGTGCCTGATAAACACCTGCGAGCGCCAAATCGACTTCGTAGTTATCGGATGCAATAAGTTTTGCTTTCTGAAGAATGGTTATCGCCTCCTCTTTTTTGTTCTGCGCTAATAAAACCCCGCTTAAATACAGGTAGTTTTTGATGTCGGTAGGATTTTCGACCAGCAGTTTATCAATTGCAGCAGCATCTACTCCAACCTTATTTTGCAAACTCAATCTTTGTCTGGCCGAAGTTAAAGCAGCAGAACTTCCAAATTTTTGCTCAATTTGTTCGTAAGCTTTTAAAGCATCCTCCGTTTTGCCCGCCAGGAACAAGGCATTGGCCCTGTCGAAATAATAGTCGTCGATTGTTGGCGATAATAAGATAAGTTTATCGAAAACGATAACCAGGGCGTCCATGTTACCGTTCCGTTTATAAAGCTCCGATTCCAATTTGTAATACCAAAGGTTATTAGGATTAAGAGCTATCGCTTTCTTTATTGCGATTTCTGCATCAAGCAGTTTATTCTGGCGGAAGTTTAAATTAGCCAATTCAAAATAAGCGGCATCATTTTTCGGATCTATGGTAATTATTTTTGCAAAATTAGCATCAGCACTTACATAATTTTCCACCATTTTTTCTTTAAGCCCCGCAAAAAAGAGCTCTTTAACAAGGTTACTATCCCTTGCTTTAGTCGATGGTGGTTCTTGCGTGTATGCATTGATAGAACAACTTAACAGTATAAATAGGAAGACTTTATAGTTCATTCGTTGTTCGCTTTTCGTTGTTTAACTGTACAAACTTAATTATAAATCCATCCCCATAACCCATCACAACCTAACCTTTCTTTAATATTTTTATTAAATCATTTTTTTCAAAATAAACGATTCCTGCTATAAAAGCAATCAGCATTGCATTACCGATATAAATATTTCGTTTAAATATAAAAAACGAGGCAAATACAATTAGTGTCGAACTTAACAAATACGCCGAAATCTTTTTCAGGTTATATGGAATCGGATAATATTTCTGGCCCAGTACATACGATAATACCATCATTACAAAATAAGCCAGCATGCTTACCCAGGCAGAACCCATATAACTGTATTTCGGTATTAAAATCACATTTAAAACGATGGTAATAATAGCCCCAGCTACCGAAATATACAAGCCAAAACGGGTCTGATCTGATAAGCGGCACCAGATCGATAAATTCATGTAAATACCGAGGCAAACGTAACCTAACAGCAAATAGGGAACTGCTGGCAATCCTACCCAATATTCTTCTTTACGAATAAAGAATTTTAAGATTTCTATGTTGGCAATTATACCCACAAAAAGAATAGCCAATGCAATTACAAAATACTTTAAAATGATCGCATAAGTATTTTTAGCATTTTCGTGTTTAGCATGACTAAAAAAGAACGGCTCTGCGCCCAACCTAAATGCAGTAATAAAAATGCTGATAAAAATCGCAATCTTACATACCGCTCCATAGATCCCTACCTCGCCATCTGCTATAGCAACCGGTAAAAGTTTTTTAAGCACAATCTTATCCAGGTTTTCGTTTACGATAAACGATAAATTGGCAATTAAGATTGGCCAGCTATAGGTAAACATGGTACCGAACAGCTTTCCATCAAATCGGAACTGCAGTTTTAAGAATTCGGGTAAAAGAAATAAAAAGGTAACCAAAGAAGCGATCAGGTTAGCCAGAAATACATAGCCGATCCATTGGTGGCGATACCACGACATCAACCAGTTTGCGCCTAACCAATCGTGTTTAATGATTGCCGGCAGCACATAAATAAAAATAAGATTAAAGCCTACAAAACAACCGATATTTAAAAATTTAGCTACACTATATTTAAATGGCCTCCCATCTGCACGTAGCTTCGCAAAAGGAATTACACAAATCGCATCGATAAATAAAATCCATAAAAAGAAGCTCACATAATGCTTATAATCGGCAATTTCTGCGGCATCGGTAGCAAGGTAAGCCGCAATTGGCGTAACAAAAACTAAACCCGTAATTAAAAAAAGTGTGGATATAAATGCAATGCAAAAAAAAGAATTGTTATAAACTTCCTGCTTTTTATCTTCGAACTTATTAAGGTACCTAAAATAGGTGCTTTCCATACCAAAAGCCAAAACAGCATTAATTAGCGATGCATTGGCGTACATATTCGTAAAAATGCCATAGGTACCCTTTTTATAAACCTCGGTATAAATTGGGGTTAAAATAAAATTAAATAACCTGGAGAATACCGTACTTATACCGTAAACAGCAGTTTGGCCAAGAAATTTTTTATATACCGACATTTTGGGTTGTTTGTTGGACGTTACTCGTTGTTCGTTGTTTGTTTTGTGTTATGACGCCTAGTCCTTGCTTTCCTGTCTCTATATGCAATACCAAGTTCTAAATACTAACTACTGCTTTATTTTTATTGATTAATGGTTAGATGCTAGAAGAAAAACGACCAACGCTAAAAGTTATTCGTTGTTCGCTGGTTAGCATCCAATCTCCAAACGCAATGCTAACACTTCCCCTTTCTACCAAAGTAAATTCTTTTTAACTACTTCAAAGTTGCGATAATTTTTTAATTCTCCATCTTCCACTTCTATTTGTTCGACCGTAGCGTTATCGGGACCTTCCTTACACCATTCTATAAATAGCTCCAAACTGATGGCATCGGCCTCTGCTTCTACATAAACGGAGCCATCCTTTTCATTTCTAACCAGGCCCTTAACCCCCATTTGGTCGGCCACAGCCTTAGTGCTGGCCCTAAAAAACACGCCTTGTACTTTCCCTTTTATTTTAATATCAATGTGTTTCATAGCTCATTACTAATCAAAATGCATTTTCTCCAAGTGTTGCTTTTCTTGTAAGAACTCTTTCCAGAGGGTCTCCAAAATTTGAGCAGCGGGCCTAATTTCCTTCAACATTGCCGATATCTGGCCAATTTCTAGCTCACCTTGCTCCATATTGCCTTCGAACATTCCTAATTTTGCCCTGGCCCGGCCCAAAAGTAGCAAAAGGTTTTCGGCATTTGCGCCTTCGGCTTCTGCTTGCGCTACAGCATCAGCAAATTCGTTCTTAAGTAGGCGCACTGGCACCAATTTTTTGAGGCGCAATTTGGTCTCTCCTTCAGTTGCATTTACAATCCTTTCTTTAAAATTCGGATGGGCCGACGATTCTTCCGCAATAGCAAAAGCAGAACCCACCTGAACAGCATCGGCGCCTAAAGCAAAAGCTGCCAACATAGTTTTCCCACTGCCAATGCCACCGGCTGCAATAACCGGGATTTTTACGGCAGCTTTAATCATCGGGATTAAACAAAGTGTGGTTGTTTCTTCCCGGCCATTATGCCCACCAGCTTCAAAACCTTCGGCAACAATAGCATCAACTCCACAAGCTTCGGCTTTTAACGCAAATTTAGTATTAGCAATTACATGAACAACGGTTATTCCCTTTTCTTTTAAAAGGCTCGTCCAGGTATCTGGATTACCTGCCGAAGTAAAAACGATTTTCACATCTTCGGCAATAATAATACCTATTATTTCTTCTATGTTGGGGTATAAGAGCGGTACATTTACGGCGAAGGGTTTATTGGTTGCTATTTTACATTTATGGATATGTGTCCTTAGTACATCGGGATACATGGAACCAGCGCCAATAATGCCCAATCCGCCAGCATTCGAAACCGCCGATGCCAGTTTCCAGCCACTACACCAAACCATTCCAGCCTGAATAATTGGATATTGAATATTAAAGAGTTTACAAATTGAATTCATTCCCGGATTAGTTTATTTTTTCGACTTTATCGCTTATTATTTCCTGATTAGCACCTAATTTAATTAGATTAATCCCTGGTCTTTTCCCGACTTCTAAACTTCCATATCGAGAGTCGATCCCTAAAAACCGGGCTCCATTTAAAGTCGCCCACTTTAAAGCGAGTTCGAAAGAGATACCTTTTTGCGCTTGCAAAGTCTGCATTTCTGTTAAAATATTTAATTGATGATTGCTGGCCAAACTATCTGTCCCTAAAGTAATATTTAGGTTTTCTTTAACCAGCAAATCTACATCGGGTAAGGCATTTTCGATATACAAATTGGCATTAGGACATAAACACCAGTACAATTTCGAGTGTGTTTGTTCGGCAAAATCTATATCAGTCTTGCTGCTAAAAGTATTATGAACCAAAAGTGTATTTACATTTTTTGGTAATTGTGGCAGGTAATATTTAATTGAATTCCGACCTGCATTATGTGCCTCACTTTGTGCAATACCGGCCGCTGCAAAGAATGTTGCAAAGCTGCCGGTCCCTTTCTCGAAAAGTTCGTTCTCGCCTAAGGTTTCCTGATTGTGGATACTCAAAATATCGGTTATTGAAGTAACTCTGCTAATTTCCTCAAATAAGGAGGTAGAAACCGAATAAGGTGCATGTGGAACTATGGAGGCTCTTAAAGGGGCAAAATCTGCTTTTAGCTGCTCTCCTGCTATAATAACGGCTTGCGAAGGCCTGTTAAAGCCAAAAATTTCGACAAAAGTATGGTAATATATTTTGCTGTTTTGCTTAATTAGTTTCGAACTCAGTACATTCGAGATATCGCCAACTGCCACAATACCATTATTATACATTTCCTGGTCGGCATGTTGCATTGCGGCTATTATTTCGTCTTCAGGCTGTTGCCTTAAAGCTAATATATTCTTTATAAAATGAGTTAATCCTGTTTTTTCGTCAACTCTACCCAACAAATGAGACAACTCTAAATGACAGTGAGTATTTACAAAACCTGGCGTTAAAACTCCCTGGTAATACTTTATGTCTTTAATTCCTGCATTTGCCGCTTCTTCGCTAGTATATAATCTTTCGATTTCGCCATTTGCAGCAAGTCCGATAACGCCATTTTTAATTGGCGGTATAGCAACGGGGAAAATCCAATCGGCCGATAAATAATTTAACATGTTACAAATTAAGTGGAATAACCCCGAAACAAAAAATGATGCCGACAAAATCGTCAGAATGGGGAGAAATTCCACGGTTTAAAAATCAGCCTAATTTAATAATTAACTGTTTAACAGCTATTTATGTTTTTTATTGCTTTGTGGCATCATTATGTACGATTAGCAAGTATTGTTTTACCCCTAAATTTTAAATTATAATTTATGAAAAAATTAATTTTAGCCGCAGCATTTTTAACTTTCGCCGGCTTCGCAACCGCACAAGCCAGTACCGTAAAAAGTAAAATTGAAACTGCTCCCCTAAGCGTACAAGATAGTGTTATTAAAACGCCGATCAAATTAGAAGAACTTCCTGACTCCATTAAAGCGACTCTTAAAACAGATCCTTATAAAGACTGGATTCCGACTGCAGCATTTACTGTTAAGGATGGAGAAAAGTTTTATTATCAGGTCGATGTTAAAAAGGAAGAGCAAATGGGTTCTTTAAAATTCGACAAAGATGGTAAGCCAGTAGAATAGAGCAAACCAGGAGTATGTTTTATTAGTAATAGCAAAAGCCTTTAAATTTAAAGGCTTTTGCTATTTTTGTATTATGGCTAGGATACTGATTATAGAAGATGATACGACATTTGCCCAATTGCTCGAAGTTTTTTTAAATAAAAACCAGCATTCTACAATTTGTATTACCACCGTACAACAAGCCGCCAAAACCCTCGATGGGCAAGAATTTGATCTTCTCCTTATCGATTATCGTTTGCCAGATGGCACCGGGTTAGAGGTACTCAGCAAGGTGCGTCAGAAGGGAATAACTATTCCGATCATTATCATGACCAGCTTTAACGATGTTCGTACGGCTGTTAAATCTATCCAGCTTGGGGCAGCCGATTATATTACCAAGCCTGTTAATCCCGAGGAGCTGTTAATGATTATCAATAGTTCTTTAGCTAAAGAAGAAGCCCCCGATAGCATAACGCCTAGTCATTTCCTTAAAGGCGAGAGTGCAATTGCCGACAAATTATATGAGCATATTAATTTAGTTGCCCCGACCGATATGTCGGTCATTATTGAAGGCGAAAGTGGGACTGGTAAAGAATATGCAGCAAGAATTTTACATCAGCAGAGTACCAGAAAAGACCAGCCTTTTATTGCGATAGATTGTGGGGCCTTATCGAGGGATTTAGCTGCGAGTGAGCTTTTTGGCCATGTTAAAGGTGCATTTACTGGTGCCTCGAGCGACAAAAAAGGGCAGTTCGAAGAAGCTAATGGTGGCACTTTATTTTTAGACGAAATTGGAAACTTGAGCTACGAAGTGCAGGTTAAACTCTTGCGGGCTCTGCAAGAGCGGGTAATCCAGCCACTGGGTAGCACTAAAAAGATCAAGACCGATGTTCGCATTATTGCAGCAACGAACGACGATTTAAGCAAGGCAATCCAGAATGGCGATTTTAGAGAGGATTTATATCATCGCCTTAACGAGTTTAAAATCCTGTTGCCCCCTTTACGCGAAAGAGGAAAAGATTTAACTTTATTTATTCGTCATTTTATACAGCTGGCCAATATCGCCTTGCAGCGTAACGTAAAAAGTGTATCGGCCGAAGCCAAATCACTTTTATTGCAATACGACTGGCCAGGAAATTTACGAGAATTAAATAACGTAATTAAGCGCATGGTTTTGTTAAGCAAAGGGGAGGTCGCTACTATAGAGGCCCTACCCGACGAAATGCATGCTACTATTAATACCCAGCCTTTGCAAAACCCATCCGATTTAAAAGCAGTAAACGAGGCCAACGAAAAGGCTTTAATTACAGCGGCCTTGCTAAAGGTAAAGTATAACAAATCTAAGGCGGCTAAACTATTAAATATCGATCGCAAAACGCTCTACAGCAAAATGGAACGTTATGGCATTACATAATTGCCCTCGTCTATTTGTTCCAATAGCTGCTCCAGTTTTAATAAGAGCTGCTGCATTTTTGAGCGATCTTCGTCGTTTATCGTCGCTCTGGCTGCAATATCCATTTCCATGGCTCTAAATTCGGTGGCAAGTGCTTTCGAACCCATTTGAGCAATTCTTCCTGCTAAACGGTGGATAATTAATCTGCTCGCCTGCCGATTGTAAGGATGCAGATTTTTTTTCAATTCATCGCTATCAGCGGAACAATCCTTTTTAAAACGATCTAATATTTTTTCAAGCATTTGCCGATTACCCATTGTCATTTTTTCGACTAAGCTAAGATCTAATGCTATTGGCTCTTTTATTTCTTCTTGCTGTCCAAAAATAGAAAGCAAATCGCTGGCATTAAATGGTTTGGTAATGACCCCATTAAAACCTTCTTTTTCTAATGCAGCCCTCTCGTCGGGCAATACTTGTGCAGTAATTGCATAAAATTTAACATCGGATGGCATTTTCCTCTTTAATAAACGGCATAAATCCAGGCCAGACATCCCTGGCAAACGGATATCAATGAAGACGTATTTTACCTGCTCGTCTGGAGCCTCATTTAAAATAGCACTCACTTCGTTAAAACGTTGATAAGGTATTTTGTGCTTTTCGAAAATGAGGGCGCACAGTTCTAAAATAAGCCGATCGTCGTCGATGAGCCAGACTTTACCTGTATTTGCTGTTAGTGGGAGGAGAGGGCGCTGTAATTGGCTCTCGGTTTTATCGGCCAAAGGGTATTGGAGGTAAACCTTAAACACAGTGCCTTTGTTAATCTCACTTTCGACCTCAATTCTCCCATTCTGGGCTTCTATAAGAGATTTCACAATAGCTAGGCCAAGCCCCGTTCCGGTACGATTAAGGAGGTATTTTTCTGGAGTCTCGATCTGCTCAAATTCGTTAAAGATCCGGTTTTTATCTGCTTCGGCGAAGCCTATGCCAGTATCTTCAATACTAAAATTAAAATGAAGCTGGTCTTCCTGGCGTTGACATGAAACTGCTAAAAGCACCTGGCCTTTTAAAGTAAATTTTATGGCGTTGCCCAGTAAATTAAATAACACTTGCTTTAAACGAAATGCGTCGCCTTTAATTTCAATGCGATCTTCAAGGTTAAATTTCGTAATTAAACTAATCGCTTTTTGCTCGGCGAGTGGCCGCATCACTTCCACTACTTCTTCTAATACCTTACGAAGTTCGAACCGCTGGTTATTAAAACTAAATTCGCCCGAAATAATGCGGTTATAGTCTAGGATCTCATTCACAATTTGCAACAGGTGCATGGACGAGTGATAAATCGCATCTATATCTTTTTTTTCGGGGTTCTTCTCTTGCAGAATCCATTCTGCATAGCCGATAATAGATTGTAATGGAGTCCTTATTTCGTGGCTCATATTCGAAAGGAAACGCTGTTTAGCTTTACTATGATATTCGGCTTCGTCTTTCGCCAGTTCTAATGCCTTTCTATACCGGTTGCTTCTACTAATATCGGCTAGTATCAGGTATCCTAAAACCAGCGTAATTAGAAAGAAAGTGATAATAATTGCGGTAATTTGTGTAATTCCTTCATTTACAACTTCTTTTGCCTGGGCTCCATTTAAATCAATCTGACTTACTGCTTCTGCCTCAACTTCTCTTAAAATATTAAGCATTTGCTTTGTTAACGTGTTGCTTGAATTAGCCAGCATCGCTTCCCGTTTTAAAAATTTATTGCTTTTTTGCTGCTGTTCTAAAGCAATATCTGCTAAAGAGCCTTCGATACCTTTCATAATGCTGTCTTCGACTAATGCATTTAAAGTATCGCGCTTAATTTTAAATTCTTCATTAATAATTTTATAAACCTCTGCTTGTTTTTTACCAAAAATCCGGGTTAAAAATCCTTTCGATTTTTTTTCCTGTTCGGGGGCTAAAGTTGTGGTCGATGTTGCCGTTTCTGTTGTTAAGACGGCGCTATCGGCTTGTCTTGATCTTTGCAAAACAAGTTCATTTAGCTTTTGAACTTCGTCCGAAAAAGATTCGGTATTGATCAGGTTTTCCCTTACTTCCAGGTATTTTACGAATTGCTTATCCCTATCTAATAATAGTTTCTTAATAGACCTGATCCGCAAAAGCTGGGTAGAGTCTTTGGCAAACAAGCCCGATAAAGTATCTAAGCTTCGTCTTAAACGCCGGGTTTCGGTAATAAAATTATTTTCGTTCCCGGCCTTGTTAAATGCCTGATCCCTTTGGAGCTGATCGAGCCGCGATATTTTATGAGAAAGCTCATTTACCATTCTTAGCCTATCGTTCGGCGCCGAAAGTTTCTCGACAGTCCCCAACATTTCTTTAAATACAAACTTGCTAATGCCCCAAGCCATAAGCAAGGCAAGGCAGGCAAATAAAAAGCCTATAATTACCTTTCCTTTAGTCGCCCGGAAAAAATGTTTTTGAACAGTAGCGGTCATTTAAATTAGGTTTTATAGTTATAAGACATTTATAACGAAAATTTGTGTCGATTAACATTAAAAAGATGGTTTTTTATATCCATAAAACTGAAGAATGGATAAAGGGTGTTTGAGCTCAGATTTTTTATTAATTTTAACACAATGAATCGCATCGATCGTCTCTTCGGAATTTTAGTCTTGTTACAATCGCGCAAATATATAACAGCCGAAAAAATTGCTGCCACTTTCGGCATTAGCATACGTACGGTTTATCGAGACATGAAGGCATTGGGCGAGCAAGGCATTCCTTTAAGTTTCGAACCACATAAAGGGTACTTTATTGTACATGGTTATTTTCTTCCTCCCATTTCCTTTAATTCTGATGAAGCTAATGCGCTGCTGCTAATGGAACGCTTTTTAACAGGATTCTCGGACCGGTCTATTACTCAACATTATACAACTGCCTTAAATAAAGTTAAAGCAGTACTTCGCACCGCACAAAAAGAAAAGCTGGAAACTTTAAATGAACACATTAAATTACAATTGCCAGCGCGTTTAAAAAACGATTTCGAATACCTTTCTATTTTACAAAATGCTATATCGGCCCGGTGCATTATTGTAATCGACTACAAAAACAAAGCTGACGAAACGAGCAAGCGGGAAGTCGAACCTGTTGGTTTAATCTTTTATGCATTTAACTGGCATCTCATTGCTTGGTGTCATCTAAGAAATGATTACCGCGATTTTAAAATTATTAATATTCTCCATATTAATTGCACCGAAATTCCTTTTAAGAAAAGCGAGCATATCGCACTTAACGATTATATGAAATTACTCCCGGTAAACTACTAGCCGGCAAATTATTTCTTCTTTCATTTTAGCACTGCCATAGGGCTGTCAGTTGGCCTGCTTTTCTTTGTGTTATAAAAAAAGAAAAAATGAATATAATTGAATTATTACTTACAGAATTAGCGCGCGAAGCGCAGGTTACCCGTAAAATGCTGGCACTTATACCAGTCGATAGCTTTGATTGGGCACCGCATGAAAAAAGCATGAAAATGAAGCCTTTAGGAACCCATATTGCAGAGCTTCCCAGCTGGATTACCCTGGCGCTAACTACCGAGGAGCTCGATTTTGCCACTGCTCCTTACGATCCTGCGCCAGCAGAAAATACAGCTGATATCCTGGCTCTCTTCGAAAAAAGTTATGCCGAAGGAAGAGAAAGCTTAGCACAAGCAAAAGAAGAAGATTTAACGGGCAAATGGGTTTTGCGTAATGCTGATCAAATTTATGCTACTATGACAAAATATGAAACTATTCGGGTTGCTTTTAGTCAGACTATACATCATAGAGCACAGTTGGGAGTTTATTTGCGGTTATTAAATATCCCTATCCCTGGTAGTTATGGCCCAAGTGCTGACGACACGAGCTTTTAGCAGGTTGTCGGTTAGTCGTTAAGTCTTAATAGGCTATACTCCATCTAAATTTAGTAGCTTTGTAGCCTATATAAAAATTCTACCCGATGGCCGATTCTACAACACGATTAAATAAATACATTAGCGAAAGCGGTTTATGCTCTCGAAGGGCTGCCGACAGGTACATCGAACTGGGTCAGGTTTTTATAAATGGGCGCAAAGCTAAGGTTGGTGATAAAGTGTTTTTTGGCGACCTCGTTAATGTAAATGGAAATGCGATAGAACCCAAACAGGCAGAAAACTCTATTCTCCTGGCCTACAATAAACCAGTTGGGATAACCAGTACAACCGAAGCCAGTGTAAAGGGCAATATTGTAGATCATGTAAACCATAGCGAGCGGGTTTTCCCTATCGGGCGATTAGATAAGGACTCGCAAGGGTTAATATTTTTAACCAACAATGGCGACCTTGTTAATAAAATATTGCGGGCAGGGAATAATCACGAAAAGGAGTATATCGTTACCGTTAATAAACCATTAACCGACCAATTTATAACAGGCATGGCTAAGGGTGTGCCTGTTTTAGGGGTAATGACGAAAAAATGCAAGATCGTTAAAGAAAGCCCCTTTGTTTTCAAAATTGTGCTTATCCAGGGTCTAAATCGTCAGATACGCCGGATGTGCGAGTATTTTGGTTTTGAGGTTACCAAATTGGAGCGTGTTCGCATTATGAACATTACCTTAAAAGGCCTACCCATTGGCGATTGGAGGGAGCTAACAGAGGAAGAGCAGACCGAAATCTTTAAAATGATTGCCAAGTCGAGTTCAGAAAAACAGAGTGGACCTAAAAGAGTAAATAAAAAACCAGCCGTCGAAAAGGAGGAGAAACCAGCACAACGTTTTGCTAAAAATAAACCAGCTGCAAAAGCTAAAGGCAATTCGCGGAACGCTAAAACTTTCGATTCGAAAGAAGGCCCGGCAGATTGGTTTAAATCGAATGGGCCAAGTAAAAGACCAAGTCGCCCATCGAAAGGCCGGCAAGGTGCCCCAGCAGCAAAAACCAGAAGCCCGAAGCGGAAGTAATGATTCCCTAACTAATCAAGTCCAAGCTTTTTATTATCTTTGTATCAATATTTAATTGAGTTATGGAAACATTAATTATGCTCCCCGAAAATAAAAAGCAAATAGCGATCTTAAAAGCTATTGCTAAAGCATTGAAGATTCCATTCGAAAAAAAACAAAATGCGGAGCTATCGGGACGAGAAAAGACGATAGAACTTTATGGCCTTGATTTAGTGGAAGCAGTAGAGCGCGCAGAAAAATCTATAAAAGCAGGTAAAGTTAAAACGCTCGACCCATCAAAAACATTATGGGAAAATATATTATAATTCTAGATAAACTTGCAGCGGTTGATTTTAAAAAACATGCTAAATCTGGAGATAAATTAACTATAAAAAAGTTAAATCAAATTTTTGAAGAATTAAAATCTCATCCCAAAACTGGCATCGGAAATCCTGAAGCTTTAAAATATAGTTTATCAAATTATTGGTCGAGAAAAATCAATCGAAAAGATAGGTTCATTTATCGCATTGAATAAAATATAATAACCGCTTTCATTATTTCTGCTATGGGTCATTATGGCGACAAATAAAAAATGATTAATACTAAAAAAACAGACATTCGTTCCTTAGACTTACTCTCCTTACAACAGCATTTTGCTGCCATGAAGGAGCCAGCCTACCGCGCAAAACAGGTTTATCAATGGTTATGGGAAAAATCGGCCCGTAGCTTCGAGGAAATGAGTAATTTATCGAAAGATTTACGTAAAAAGCTCGACGATCTTTTCGCCATTAATGTGGTCGAAATTAATACCGCGCAATTTAGCAATGACCATACTATAAAAAATGCTTTTCGTTTATATGACGGCAATATTGTAGAGGGTGTTTTAATCCCAACCGACGACCGCATGACGGCCTGTGTAAGCTCGCAGGTGGGTTGTAGCTTAACTTGCAAGTTCTGTGCAACTGGCTATATGGATCGTAAACGTAATTTAAATGCCGACGAAATTTACGACCAGGTGGTCTTAATCGACCAACAGGCCAAGAAAAATTACAATATTCCCCTAACTAATATCGTGTACATGGGGATGGGCGAACCGCTGCTTAACTATGCCAATGTACTTAAATCTATCGAGCGCATTACCGCAGCAGATGGTTTAAATATGAGCTATAAACGCATTACAGTATCTACCGCAGGGATTGCCAAGATGATTAAAAAATTGGGCGACGATGGTGCCAAATTTAATTTAGCCCTTTCTTTGCATGCTGCCAACGACATTAAGCGTCACGAAATTATGCCGATTACCGAGCATAACTCGTTAAAGGCATTGGCCGAAGCTTTGAAGTATTATTTTCAGAAAACCAAAAACCCGGTAACTTACGAATACATTGTTTTTAATAATTTCAACGATGAAATTGAAGATGCGATGGAGCTCGTTAAGTTTTGCAAACATGTACCTTGCAAGGTTAACCTCATCGAATACAATCCTATTCAATTTGCTGATTTTGTAAATGCCGAGGGCGATAAGATTGATGCTTTTGCAACTTATTTGCGCAATCACGGTGTAAATACCAATATCCGGCGTAGCCGCGGTAAAGATATCGACGCTGCCTGCGGGCAATTAGCAGTTAAGAGTTAATCGTTGGCCGTTGTTTGTCTTTATACTTAAGGATTAACGGTCAAAAATTTATTGCTTTCCATCCAATTTTTTAAACGTTCGAACCAGTCGTCTTTGGTGGTGGGGTTATTTAAGCCAAAACCATGACCGCCGCCCTGGTACAAGTGCATTTCGGCCGGAACTTTAAATTTAACTAAAGCCTCGTCGAACAAGATACTATTTTTTACCGGCACCGAATTATCGTTATTGGCATGCACCAAAAAGGTTGGTGGCGTTGTTGCGCTTACATAATTCTGTGCAGAGAAATAATTTCGCTGTACTTGAGTAGGGTTTTCGCCTAATAGATTTTTAACCGAGCCTGCATGTGTAACTGTTCCGAAGCTAATAACAGGATAAATTAAGATTGAAAAGTCGGGCCTGAGGTTAATATTCTCCTGGTTTTCAATTTTCATATCGTTATAATGAACTGTTAAACTCGCTGCGAGATGGCCACCTGCCGAAAAGCCCATTACCCCTATTTTATTTGGGTCGAGCTTCCAGACCGCTGCATTTTTACGCACTAAATAAATAGCTTGTAAAGCATCCTGGAGTGGACCCATCGTCTTATCTTCCATTATTAAATCGCTGGGTAAGCGGTATTTGAGTACAAAGGCAGTTACTCCCAGCTCGTTAAATTTTTTAGCAACAGCAAATCCCTCTTTGTCGATGGCCAGGATTCCATAACCCCCACCCGGGCAAATAATTACTGCAGTTCCATTTGACTTATCCTTTGCTGGCAAGTACACCGCAAGTGTGGGTGCGGTTACTTTACTCACCCTTGTTACGCCATCGACACCTGTTACTGTAGCCTCTTGATAATCGACCGGAGCCAACTTTGCCCCAGGAATTGCTGCATTATAAAGTGGAATAACTTGTTGTGCCCGACTTATTGAAGTTGCTGCCAAGAGAAAAAATGCAAAAAATAATACCTGTTTCATCACTTATTTTTAAAGACATGTAAGTTTACTAAAATTCCATTAAATAAGCTTTCAAAAATTCGTTTATATCGCCGTCGAGCACCGCTTGTGGGTTCGAAGTCTGGTAATTTGTTCGGTGGTCTTTTACTCTTCTATCGTCTAAAACATAACTTCTAATTTGAGAACCCCATTCTATTTTCTTTTTCGAACCCTCGACCAAGGCTGTTGCCTCCTGGCGCTTACGCATTTCGATTTCGTAGAGCTGCGATTTTAATAAGCGTATGGCATTTTCCTTATTCTGTAATTGCGATCTTGACTCTTGGTTTTTAATGATAATACCTGAAGGTTTATGATATAAGCGTACCGCTGTTTCGACCTTATTCACATTTTGTCCACCGGCGCCACCAGAGCGAAAAGTTTCGAATTCAATTTCGGCATCTTTTACTTCAATTTCGATGGTATCGTCGACTAGCGGATAAACGTAAACCGAGGCAAAGGAAGTATGGCGGCGGGCATTCGAGTCGAATGGCGAGATCCTTACCAGGCGATGTACGCCATTTTCGCCTTTTAGATAACCATAAGCAAATTCGCCGGTAATTTGTAGAGTTACCGATTTAATGCCGGCTACTTCGCCTTCCGCATAATCCTGTTCAGTTACTTTATAACCATTCTTTTCGGCCCACATTAGGTACATCCGCATTAGCATATAAGCCCAATCGCAACTTTCGGTCCCACCAGCACCCGCAGTAATTTGCATTACTGCATTAAACTGATCTTCTTTGCTGTTAAGCATATTTCTAAGTTCCAGTTCTTCGACAGCTTTTAAGCAAAGATCGAATTGCGACTGCATTTCTGCTTCGCTAGCATCTCCAGCCTGGAAAAAATCGAAAAGGACTTCGGTATCCTCCAGCAACGCATGGGCTTGTTGCCAGGCATCGGTCCAGACTTTTTTCGAGTTAATTGTGGCAATATGTTTTTCGGCTTTGTTGGGGTCGTCCCAGAAATTAGGCTGCAGGGTTAACTCCTGCTCGATGCGAATATCTTCCAGTCGGTTATCGACGTCAAAGATACCTCCTCAGCGACGTTACCCTGCCCCTTAAATCCTGCAAAAATTCTTTTGTCATGTCGCAAATATATAAAATGCTTTCTAGCAATAATATGGTTTTAGATTTAAAATCCCGAAACCGGCTGCCGTCTTTATCATCAATAGTAAAAACTAAACCTTTTAATTTAATACGCTTCGCTATTTAAAAAGAGCATTGAACGATCGAATTTCCAACGTAAAAACAGAGTTGGGTGCAAGATTAATTAAAACTCGCCCTTTTTTCCTGTCGAGCTTATTAACATTGGGGTTAAAAGAAATTGTTTTCTTTTCGATAACTCCCTTGAAGAATCAATAATATTAATCCAGTTTTCTCTTAATTGATTACCATTAGTTAACATTGTTAAGGCATTACCACCACGAATAATCATTACCAATAAAACCAGCATTTCATTCTTATGTGCAAGAAAATCTGTTTTGTTTTTTTTTAAGCCGTTTTTTATTTCATTGAAATTAATTAGTTGCCCCAACTCATCATTACGATAATGAGAAAACATTACGGTATCGATAATTCCTTTCGGATTTACGCCAATGCTAATCGAAAACAAAAATCCTTTGTCGTAATATTTATCGGTATAAAATAAATCGTTTACTTTAATAAGTTTGTTTAGGGCGCCATATATTCCTTTATCCTGTGCCGAGACCGTAGTAATAGCTCCGATTAGGGCTAAAAAAAATAGATATACTTTAATGTGTTTCATGTTACTGGCATTTAGTTCCTTTGTTTCCATTTTTCATATAACTCAGTTCAATACTTAGGTAATCGATTTGGGTAAGGTTTGACTGTTTGAATTTATAGTTTCCGAATAAAGCATGCTGTACCAATAATTTTATGCAAAACCCCTAAGCTTTTAACATTTATTCTCTATTTACCACAATTGGCGATAACCAATAGCACGCACCTACTACCTCTGTCTTATTAAATAAAGTAAACTGCATAGCCATGTCGAGGCTATTTGAAATCGTGGTTGTACTATAAATATAATGAACTGGGATTAACAATGTTTGAGGTTTAATAGCCAATGTCTTTATTTTTTTATTTAGCGCAGCAATGCTAACCGTTTCTAAAAAACTCTCTTTAAAGGCAGTATCTAAATTATCAGACACCTGCATTGTCTCTAAAACGGATCCTTCTTCAATTTGTAGCTTAATCAAGAAAATTTTCGTCGAACGACTATTGCTATTTTTATCAAATAGTAGCTTAATCATGCCAGAACTAATCTGTTCTTTTATTTCAGAAGCCTGCTTTATCGTTAATTGACTACGGGCTTCGGTATATAAAAAGATAGCGATAAATAGTAGAAAAAAACTACGGTTTCTTTTGGATAAAAAAAATTTTAGCAACCACATAATTTACAAATTAATTCTGTGAAAATTTTGTTCTTATTGTACATGCTGGCATCATATATGTTAAACCATTGAGTGCCTTCCCGTTAAATTGACTATACTTAAGAAATGGCATTATATACGTTTTAGGAATATCAATTGAAATAATATATACTGGTATTAAAACTATTCTAGCAGAATCTTTACTTGCCTTAAGCTGCTTTTGAATCTTAATTAAACTTAAATTATCTAAAAAGATCTCCTTATAGAAAGGATCGACACTATCTGAAATTTCAACACTACTTATCAATGACTGATCATCTACTACCATTTTTATTAAAAAATGATGACGTTCTTTTTGTAAGGAGTCATTTAACATGATAAAAGCATTACCAATGCTTTTGTTGATTTCTTCGGATAAAATAGTATTGGATTGAGAAAAGCAGGTACCTATAATCGAAACGGAAAATAGTAAACTCAAAACCATTTTATTAATATAGCTAATTACTGCATCCATGCCCTAGGGTTTTATTTCTATATTTTCCATTAATATTAGCTTGATTAGTGAGTACCGTTAAGCCAGTTGGTGGACTCGCAAAATATTTAATGTTTCATTTGTTGCTCCCATATAAGCATGTATCGCTTCATGCAAAATTGTTGCTGCGATATACTCCTTTGAGGCATTTGGAAGTATATTTTGATTAAGCTTCATTTCAAGTAATATATTTTCATTTGGCAACTTAATCAGTCCTGTTTCCCCATCCCTAATATTTGCTAATGTAGTTACATCAACTAAATATAAATGTACAGTTGGACTTTTTCTAAATATACTGTCTATTAATTTTGAGATTTCATTTTTGACACCACTACCAATTGAAGCTTCAACCATTACCTTCAGACATGAATCTGAAATAGCCTTCGGTCTTTTCGGCCGTTTTAAAGAACAACAATCTTGTAATACTTTTGCTTTTACTTACACTGTCGCCCTTTGCCATTGGCTTAAAGTTAAACATAAAAATCCCATCGTGTAGCAAAGGCACTTCTATAATTGTTTTACCAACAGTTTCATACGTTTTGGCATTTGTCCAGTCTGCATTTAATTGATGATCGGCCGAGGTAGGTATAGCCGAAGTGCTGGTGCCAGTTCCTTTTTTAGGAGTAGACTTTCTAAAAATGGAAGTATTAAGGGCGCTATGTGAGGTACGTGCATTAAACCATTGCGAGACTTCGGTAATTGCTTGCTCTTGGTTATCTTTAACATAAAGCTCTTTTTTACAAGCATAGGCAAAAAGCAAAAGCATAAAAGAAATGAGGCAAATAGTTTTTTTGGTCATATAAGCTTGATTAAAAATAATGAATGGTTATAGATGTTTGTACCAAACATAGCCGGTGTTAAAGTTAATTTATTCTTAATCATTGAAGTGTTCTTGTCTTGCTAATTAATTATAAGTGTGAAGGTGTCTACGCCGCTCGCTAAACTATTCAAAATGTATTTTACTTCATTGGCTGGCTACTTACCACATCCGAGCCTATATAAGACTGAACCTGAATAATTTTAAATTGATTTAGATCCAATTGCTCCACAATAAAAACATTGGTATATGGAAAATGTGTTTGATCTGAAGTATCGAAATGAATGCCTTTAACCTGTAAAACATCTTTATACGGGATGATTGTTCTCTTTTTCATTTCTACACTATCTGTTATCCTATACCTATTTTTATTAATTGTTGAAAAAAGTAAAGTTAAAGTTTCTCTTTTTCTGGTGTTATTTATAGTTTTAACGCCATAGACGTCATACCTATCTGGGAAATACTGATTATTTATATAAGAAGGGGTTTGCTTTCTCTCCCACTTGAAACAAGTTGAATCTGGTTTAAAAAGCAAATAAAGATCTCTTTTTTTATTGCTTTGTGAGTAGCCTGAAAAGCTCGCGAATAAGATTATTGTAAATATTTTTATTTTAATCATTGCAGTTTATCTTGCTTCTATTTTTTAATAAGAGGTTTACTTGATTGCTAATTTCTGTTTTTTTGTGGGCGTAATATTATTTTGATAATAGTCTGTTCCTTCAAGACCCAACCAGGCAAGAGCATTGTAGTAATCCGCATCGAATTTATTATTATCATATTGTTTCATAGCACTACTCATTATATCAACGTAATACTTAGCCATGTATTCATGACTAAATCCTTGACTAATTTTGTATTGTTGGTATAAATTAAACATGGACGGAAAATTCATGCTATTCAAATTGGATGGCCCATGTATTATTAAAAGTTTCCTATATATTTCTGCGTGTATGCCTTCATGAAGTAATGTGAACGCAACTTCAATACTAGGTAAACTATCGATTATGTCTGCGTTAATTATAAGGTCTATATTTTGGGAGTTCCAGGTTAATGGCTCTGGAACTGTTGTACCGTATTTAATAATGCCAGGTGCGCTTAACGACTCTAATTTAAAAGTCAGATCAATCGGTTTATTTTCTCCAATAAAATTATTTAGGCCATATAAGCTGTTCCCCCGGCAACTCCAGCACAATCTACTACTTGTGGTGGCCCACCACCACCACCGGGCTCTGTATTGCCACCATTCGAACAAACGGTATAACTATCGAGATATACACTGTATACATAATCGCAATGAATCCAGCCCGGAGCTATTTCAACACAACCCACACCAAACACTTCGTAAATATCTTGTTCAAAACAATCTGGAGGAATCGCATTTTTTACCTCTCCATGGCTTCCTTTTACACCAGTCTGGCTTGTTGTTTTGCCCTGTTGCTTATCGAACCTTTTACTTGCACTATAATTACCCGAAAGATCGTGATAGATTACTGCCCCACTAAATCCTGGATCTTTTTCCAGGTAAGTGTTATTCTCAAAACGAGCCCTAACTTTACTCAGGTATTCGTCGTCGGCAATAATCGTCATAAAATAGCCTTCGGTCTTTTCGGCCGTTTTAAAGAACAACAATCTTGTAATACTTTTGCTTTTACTTACACTGTCGCCCTTTGCCATTGGCTTAAAGTTAAACATAAAAATCCCATCGTGTAGCAAAGGCACTTCTATAATTGTTTTACCAACAGTTTCATACGTTTTGGCATTTGTCCAGTCTGCATTTAATTGATGATCGGCCGAGGTAGGTATAGCCGAAGTGCTGGTGCCAGTTCCTTTTTTAGGAGTAGACTTTCTAAAAATGGAAGTATTAAGGGCGCTATGTGAGGTACGTGCATTAAACCATTGCGAGACTTCGGTAATTGCTTGCTCTTGGTTATCTTTAACATAAAGCTCTTTTTTACAAGCATAGGCAAAAAGCAAAAGCATAAAAGAAATGAGGCAAATAGTTTTTTTGGTCATATAAGCTTGATTAAAAATAATGAATGGTTATAGATGTTTGTACCAAACATAGCCGGTGGTTATGTTAGTGCCAATTATTTTATACAGAACCCTATATTTCCGGGACGAAAAGGTCTATTTACAGGATTAACTTTTTTTGCATTAATCTTTTTTGCCGCTTAGCCTTTTCCATTATTTTAAAATCCGCTTATGTTTTAGTGCTTTGGTATTTGTATTTTTACTTTATAAAACCTCCTATTATGCTACCGAAAATAAATTTTACGACCACCACAGCCTATAAATACCTTAGCGATCATTTTATCACGATTAATGAAACTGATTTAAAGCAATTATTTGCCAACGACAACGATCGTTTTAAAAAGTTCTCTATTCATTTCGAAGACATCCTGTTCGATTTTTCTAAGAACAGGATTAACGATACGACTTTGGCGCTACTGTTGCAACTGGCGAAAGAATGTAAGCTCGATGAAGCCATAAAAGCGATGTTTAAAGGCGATAAAATTAATGAAACAGAAGGCCGTCCGGTATTACATGTCGCCCTACGCAACCAGGCTAACCGCCCTATTTTGGTCGATGGAAAAGATGTAATGCCCGACGTGAATGCGGTGCTGGCTAAAATGGAAAAATTTAGTGAAGCCATCATTTCGGGCCAATGGAAAGGTTATACTGGTAAAGCCATTACCGATATCGTTAACATTGGCATTGGGGGCTCCGATTTAGGCCCAGTAATGGTTACCGAAGCGCTAAAACACTATAAAACTCGCCTAAACTTGCATTTCGTTTCGAATATAGACGGCACCCACCTTAGCGAAACTTTAAAAGTGGTAAATCCCGAAACTACTTTGTTTTTAGTCGCCTCTAAAACTTTCACAACCCAAGAAACAATGACTAACGCGCATAGCGCCCGCGAGTGGCTGTTAAAAAAAGGGGCTAAAACCGGAGATATTGCTAAACATTTCGCCGCACTTTCGACCAATGCAAAAGATGTCGCTGCCTTTGGGATTAACACCGAAAATATGTTCGGATTTTGGGATTGGGTTGGTGGTCGTTATTCTTTATGGAGCGCCATTGGCTTATCTATTTCTTTAGGGATAGGGTTCGATAATTTTAAACAACTACTGGCTGGGGCTCATGCATCCGACCAGCATTTCGAAGAAACACCGTTCGAACAAAATATACCTGTTATTTTAGGGCTATTAGGAATATGGTACATCAACTTTTTTAATGCCGAAACCCAAGCTATTTTACCTTACGATCAGTATTTACATCGTTTTGCCGCTTATTTTCAGCAGGGCGATATGGAAAGTAACGGGAAACATGTAGACCGGAATGGTAATGCGGTCGATTACGAAACGGGGCCGGTAATTTGGGGCGAACCTGGCACTAACGGGCAGCATGCTTTTTACCAACTCATTCATCAGGGGACTCGCTTAATTCCCTGCGATTTTATTGCACCGGCACAAAGTTTAAACCCACTCGGCGATCATCATCCTATTTTATTATCGAACTTTTTCGCACAAACCGAAGCTTTAATGAATGGCAAAAGCGAAGCGGAAGTAAGAAAAGAGTTGATACTGTCTGGGAAGTCGGCCAGCGAGATCGAAGCACTCGCCCCTTTCAAAGTTTTCGATGGCAACCGACCAACGAACTCTATTCTATTAAAAAAAATAACCCCTTATAGCCTGGGCAATTTAATTGCGCTATACGAGCATAAAATCTTTGTACAAGGGGTTATATGGAATATTTTTAGTTTCGACCAATGGGGAGTAGAGTTGGGCAAGCAGCTGGCACAAAAAATACAGCCCGAATTAAAAGGAAACGAAACGATCGCTTCGCACGACTCATCGACCAATGGGCTCATTAATCAGTATAAAAATTGGAGATAGTTTTTCTTAGTCTTTAGTCGAAAGTCTGTAGTCTACTTGTTCTTAGACTTATCGACTAATTTTCTCCATGCCGGGGCAACCTCAGCCCAACATTTAGCGTAACTGTTAAATAACTAAACTTATTGATATTATTTTGCTCACACCTAATTTAATTGATGGTTGCATAAAAAAGGACAGGAAAAGCCAGAAAGAGCTTTACAGGCTTTACTATGGCTATGCACTTCGCATCTGTTTAAGGTATGCCAAAAATAAAGATGAGGCTGTTGAGGTAGTAAACGATGGCTTTATGAAGGTGTTTACAAATATATCTCGCTACGATGTAAACTTATCGTTTAACAGTTGGATAAGTACAATAATGATTAATACTTCGATAGACCAGTATAGAAAACGCATTAAACAAATAGAAATGGAAGAACTAAATACAATGCAAGAAGTAGAAGATAGAGAAAATATCCTATCCCATTTAAATTATGAAGATCTAATTGAATTGGTGCAAAAGCTTTCTCATGCTTATAGAACTGTGTTTAACCTGTTTGCTATCGATGGGTATAACCATGAGGAGATTTCGACGATGCTCCAGATTTCTGTTGGCACTTCCAAATCGAATCTGTTTAAGGCAAGAGAAAATTTAAAGAAAATGTTAACCGATAGTAAAAGCAACGGATAAACCGATGCAGCTCACTAAAAATGAAAGAATTGAACGATAAAGATTTTGATCAGCTTTTTAAAGAAAGGATTGCCGAAGGTCTTCCTCCTTTTGAAGAAGAGTCGTGGCTCAAAATGGAAAAAAAACTTGCTCGTAAGGATAGGTTTGTGTTTTACAGAAATGCCAGCATTATCTTGTTGTTTCTCTCGTTTGGGTTAGGTTTCTATTTTATGAATAGAAAAGAACCTACCAAAACAACCGTTAATGCTATCCATAAAGCACCTCAAAATGAGCTTAAAAATACGGGTACTCCAGGCGAAAAAGAGATTACTAATGCCGCACAGCCAAATACCGGCTTAACCACCTTATTACCCGCTTCGAATGTGAAAACACGCTCAATAACAGGGGTAATAATCGGTAAATCTTTTCAAAGCTTACGAAAAGAAGAAATTACCGAATTACCAATTATGGCTCAAAATGAGCCCGATACAGTAGCTTTAGCCACCGCTACACCAGATCTATCTTCTGGCCAAATAACGGCTCCAGACCAGTTGGCATTGGCCAGTATAACCCCTACAGATGCCACTAAAGCGGAGCTAAAAAATGTAAAAAAGAATAGCAGAAAGATTCCTATTAGTGTTGCACTTAGTTTTGGCCCCGATTTTAATTCGACAGAGAAGGTTGTTGGTGGAAAAGGAAGTATGGCGATGGGCCTTAGCGTAAGTGTAGGGTTATTCAAAAAACTAAGCCTGCAAACCGGCATTGCTTATGGAGCTAAAAATTATGAGGCAAGTGGCTACGATTATGCTTTTAACAACCCGAATGTGGCCAATAGCATTGCCGCAATAAACGCCGCCTGTAAAGTACTCGAAATTCCGTTAAGGGCATCCTATCAACTTACCGACCAGCAACACAGTAGTATTGATTTAAATGCGGGCCTGTCGAGTTATATCATGTTAAAAGAAGACTATAACTTTATTTACACAGCAGTTTCCGGCCGCAAAGACAGGCTTTTAGAAAAAACCAACGCTAACCAACATTATTTAAGTGTAATCGATTTATCGGCTACTTATAATATAAAACTAAAAAATAAAAAATTTGCGCTGGGCATCGAACCTTATCTAAAAATTCCGATGAGCGGGATTGGCGAAGGTAATGTGCCGCTAAAATCGAGCGGAGTCTCCTTAAAAATACGATATGATCTTAATAAAAAATAACAAGCTATTATTAGCTCTCTTATGTTGTTTTGCTGCTTTTATACCAGCAAGTGCACAAACTTATACCGGGAAAAACATCAAGGTTAATATTTTTTCTTCCACACCTGTAGAAGATATTAAGGCCGTAAGTAATTCTGGCGTCGCAGTACTGGCATTTCCGAAGCAGGAACTCGCTATCCAGGTTATAATTAAAAGCCTGGACTTCGATAAAAAATTAATGCAGGAGCATTTTAATGAGAATTACATGGAAAGCGACAAATATCCATTAGCCAGGTTTAAAGGTATAATCGAACCCAAAATAGACCTCACTAAAGATGGCGAATATAATGTGGTAGCCAAAGGTATTTTAAATGTTCATGGTGTAAACCAGGCCAGATCCGTTAGTGGAAAAATAATCATTAAGAATGGCGCAGTTTTCCTCAATTCTACTTTCGACGTGGCCTGTGTAGCACATAAAATTAAAATCCCAAGCCTCATCGTTACCAAAATCGCCGAAGTAATACAAGTAAAAATACAGGGCACTCTAAATCTTCTTAAATAAACGATCATGATCAAAGCCAAATTTTTTAGCCTGTCGCTGCTTTTTCTTATTGCAATCGGCATAAAGGCAGGGGCGCAACAAGTCGATTCCTTGCTCAATACCCTTAACAGCGATCAAAAATTTAATAAAGTCGAGGCTACCTTTAAGTCGACGCATGTTGTACTATCTAATTCGACCGAAACGCAGAAAAAGCACGATTTAGACCTTAGAATTCGCCATCACTTTGGGGATATTGGCGGCGAATTTGGGAATGCACACACCCTATATGGCTTAGATGTAGCCTCCGATCTGTTTATAGGATTAGATTATGGCATTACCGATAAATTAACGATCGGTATCGGGCGGAGTAAGCACGACGAATTATTTAATCTTTTGGTTAAACAAAAGCTATTGCAGCAAAAGACAGATGGCATGCCATTAAACCTTACCTTATTTGCTCAATTAGCTACAATAGGGAGAGAATCCTTCACAGCAACCGAA
Source organism: Bacteroidota bacterium (assembly GCA_040388055.1). Taxonomy (GTDB): domain Bacteria; phylum Bacteroidota; class Bacteroidia; order Sphingobacteriales; family Sphingobacteriaceae; genus Pedobacter. The sequence goes on along the minus strand of JAZKCO010000001.1, from coordinate 47,121 downwards.
TTTAAAAACTATGGCGAGCGCCTATCTTATTTTATACAGCCAATTTTATCGAGAAAATTTTCTCCAAACATATCTGCACAAATAATGCCGGGCCTATTAATTCGTTCTATAACGGCCGATGTAAACGATCCAAAAAATTTATTTAGTCTGGGCTTTGCCGGACGGATAAAGCTTAATAAACGCCTGTCTTTTGTTGCAGATTATACCATCGTAAATGGCTTATCCAGACCAACAGATTTACCTATAGTTTTTTATAACCCACTTGGCGTTGGACTAGAAATTGAAACTGGTGGGCATATCTTCTCGCTCAACTTTATGAACTCGGAGTACATTAACGAAAATAATTTTATCCCTAATACCAAAAAATCGTGGAAACATGGCGGGGTTCGTTTTGGATTTACCATTTCCCGCAATTTTAGTCTATTCAAATCGAAAAATCCAGATACGAAATCTACCATTTATTAAAAAACAAAAACATGGAACGTAACGAATTTATCAAATCATTAGGGCTAGGTATTGCCTTGGTTTGTACCGGCAGTTGTATGGCTGGTTGTGGCGGAAGCAAAGCCGAAGACCCGACTCCCGCTCCAGGTGGCAGTAATGTTACTATTGATCTGGCCTCTCAATTATTATCGGTCGGGTCTTTTATCACAATTAGCGGGGTACTTTTTGTTCGGCTTGCGGCCGGAAATTCGACTTCGTCCTTTATTGCCACACAGGCAACCTGCCCACATCAGGGAGGGGCATTAAATTGGGTACAGGCAAGCAACCTTATCCAATGTGCTTTACATAGCTCCCAATATACAACCAGTGGAAGCATTATCAGGCAACCTTCCGATGGCGGAACGACCAGCGCATTAAAAGTGTATAGCACCAGCTTATCGGGCACCATATTAACAGCCGCAGTTTCTTAAAAATTAATTCAGAATAAACGAGTACCTTTAAACATGCTAACTCGTAATATGTTTATCCCATGAATACTAGATTTTTAATGATGATGAGTGCCATAGTAATGGCGATCGTCGGAATAGCTTGTTCTTTTTTCCCTGGCGAGTTGCTTAACTATCTGGGCTTAATTTTAGACCCCGGCAAGATACTAGTATTAATAGTTCAGATTTTAGGTGCATTATACCTCGGCTTTGCTATACTTAACTGGATGGCAAAAGGTAACCTTATTGGTGGTATTTATAGTAAACCAGTAGCCTTAGGCAATTTTATGCATTTTTTAATAAGTGCCCTGGCGTTAATTAAGTACTTTATGGCGCATCCCGATCAGGAAATAATTATCATACCAGCAGTTATTTATGCAGCACTTGCTTTCTGTTTTGGGATCGTTACTTTTGGAAGCCCTGTCTTAAAGGGTCGATAAAAAACTAAAAACAATTCGAGAATTATTAAACCATTGGCAACGTTTGGTGTTTAACTATTAACTTATTCTGCAACAGATGAAAAAGCTTCGAAATTGTGGCTTATTATTATTAACATTAATTGCCTTTAATGCAGCCGCTCAGACCGATAAAGCAACCACTCAAAAAATCGTAGAAGACAAAGATTTTATATTTGTCGCCACTATGGCTATCCCTTTAAACACCAGAGATGTTAACAGCGTTTTAAGTAAAATACCAGGTAATGGTGGTGCGGGCAGTATAAGTTTATCAGGAAGCGGCTACAATGTACAAGTAAAATCCGATAGCCTGGTTGTTTATCTACCTTATTATGGCCGGGCCTATAGCGCGCCTATAAATAGTGATGATAGTGGTTATAAATTCACAGCTAAAAAATTTACTTACGAAAATTCCAAACGTAAAAAAGGGGGTTGGGAAATTAACATTACGACAAAAGATGTTAAGGAAAACCCCAGATTAAATTTTACTATTTCGACTAATGGTTATGCAACGTTAATGATTACAAGCAACAACAAGCAATCTATTACCTATAATGGCTATTTAAGTGAGCCGAAAAAACCCGCTTTCTAAAACCTAATTGGTTATTTTAATTTCGTAAAGCTTTGGCCATTTTTTACCGCCAACAAATAAGCGCTTACCCTTTTCGTCCCAGGCAATCCCATTAAGTACATTGTTTTGTTCTTCAAAATCGGTTTTAAAATAATTTTTAGGGACAAGAGGCGATAAATTAATTGTAGCTTCCACCCTGCCCGAAACGGGATCTATCACTACAATTTTATTGGCAAGGTAAGCATTGGCATAAATCTTTCCATTTATAAACTCTAGTTCGTTAAGGTTTTTTACTTCTCCATTTTGGTCGTATACTTCGATATAACCTTCTTCACGATAGGTATCTTTGTTCATTAACCATATCCGGTTCGAACCATCAGACCTTAAAATTTGCTGACCATTAAAAGTAAGGCCCCAACCTTCTCTGCTATTCTGATAAGGAAAGGTTCCTAATTGCTTAAAAGTTTTGGCATCGAAAATGAAACCTATATTCTCTTGCCAGGTAAGCATAATAATTTTATCGCCAATTTTAAGGCTTCCTTCGCCAAAATACTGCGGTTCCAGTTTAGTTTGTTGAAGTGTCTTACCCGTTTCGAGGTCGACCCATTTTAAAACAGAATTTCCCTTTTCGCCAGTGCTTTCCAGTATTTTCCCATTTACATAGCTTAAGCCCTCGGTATAGGCGCTGGTATCGTGAGGAAATGTTCGGATTATTTTGTAGCTAAGGTTTTTAGGCACAAGGTTCGACTTTAATACAATATTGGTAGTAATGGTATCTTTATTGCCATCGTGGGCTACAATTGCGGTAATCATTCTGTAACCCATTGCTAAATCTTTCGTTGCTAACTTTAGGGCATTTCCTTTTCGAGTCTCCCCGATTGGTTTCCCATCGATTAAATAGTTTGTCGATTCTACCTGCACCCCTTTAGGAATATCGAGGCTAATATTTACTTCATCGCCTAGATTAATGTTTTGCCCTTGCTCCGGTGTTTTAAAACTGATAATTAACGCTGGCTTAGTTTTACAAGCAGCCAGCAAGAGTACGATAAACACTACCCAAAGATTCCTGAAATTATTTTTATAGTGGCCAAAATGCATCTTCAATGTGGTTAATGGTATAATTATTTTTTCTATCAAAAAGTATGGAAATAATATCAAAACGAATTTCTCCCTCATAACCCATCACTTCTATATAGGCCTCGGCAGCATCAGCAAGTCGTTGCTGTTTGGCCTGGTCTACAAAATCTTCAGGAAGTCCAAAACCTACCGAACTTCGGGTTTTAACTTCGACAAAAATGATAAGCCGGTTAAAATAAACAACAAGATCTATCTCCGCTTTCTCATAAGTCCAGTTTTCGTCTAAAATTTCGTAGCCCTTCTCCCGCAAATATTTGGAAGCTAATGCTTCGCCATATTTTCCTAAATCGTTATGCTGCGCCATTTTTGGTTAGTTCGTTTGTCGTTGTTCGTCTTTCGTTATTTGAATTGGTTAGTATCCTGTCTTCAGACGCAATACTTCATTGATTCGTTTGGCATCTGGTCTCAATACGTTATACTCAATACCCTCAACTTAAACCTTACTTCACAATAACAGAGCCCAAAAATCTAGAAATCTCCTTTTCTACATTCTTTATAAATGCATAGCGCTGCATCAGGATTTCCTGATTGGTTGCATCGGTTTCGTTCTTTATTTCTTTTAGTAGGTCTAATAAAATCCGGTCTACTTTACGCTTTTTAAGATGATAGAGGCCGCCTAAAATCGTTGCCTTAAGGTTAATGGTTTCGTCGCGAACGTAAATATTATGTTTATTGTACCAATTTTCGCTCAGGCTATAGGGCGAGGTAGAAAGTGTAATTGCAAGATCGGCAATTGCGCGATCGTCGCTTTTAATAAAATGATTAGCTGTGGGCAATTGTCCATTTTCTATTTCTCTTCTATAGTGGTCGATAATTTCTTTACAGTGTTCGTTTTCGAAAGTAACATCGGTCAAATTCTGAATAATAAACGAGCCAATATACATGTTATCGATCTTATCCCAGCTTACCAATTCGTGTCCATAAGCTAGCAGCAAACGAACAATTTCCTGCTCCTGCAATTCGTCGTTCGCGATTACCTCGGCAGTAGCTAAAGACGCATTGTCGTCGAAGAGATTTTCTGGTGGGCTATCTTGTGGCAGTTGACGATTTGGTAAACCCGCCGTCTTTTTAAGTTTTGCGGCCCGCATGGCATTCAGTTCCGAAAGCAATATTCTTTCCTCTACTTCCAGTAAATGGCTGCATTCTCTAATAAAAACAGACGCTTTAATGTTATCTGGTATCTTAGCAATACTTTCTACAATATCTCTTATTATACCCGCCCGCTTAATGGGGTCTTTCCCCGCCTCGGCAAGGAGGATATTTGCTTTATACAGGATAAAATCTTGCCGGTGTGTTTCAATATAGCTTTTAAAGGCCCCTGCACCAACTTTATGCATATAAGAATCGGGGTCGTCACCATCGGGAAAAGAGACTACTTTTACGTTAAGACCTTCTTCCAAAATCATATCTAAGCCTCGTAATGAAGCCTTTATCCCGGCAGCATCGCCATCGTACAGAATGGTAATGTTTTGAGTAAAACGGCCAATGAGCCGAATTTGTTCTATGGTTAGTGAAGTGCCAGAAGAGGCCACTACATTTTCGATTTGAGCCTGATGAACGGCTAAAACATCGGCATAGCCCTCTACTAAATAGCAGTTATCTAAATCCCGGATCGCTTTTTTTGCGTGAAATAAGCCATACAGGACATTCGATTTGTGATAGATCTCACTCTCGGGCGAATTCACATATTTGGGAACGTTCTTATCGGTTTTTAAAGTACGCCCACCAAAGCCAATAACCCGACCTGTAAAATTATGAATGGGAAACATTACCCTTCCGCGGAAGCGATCGTAAAGCTTGCCCTTATCATTTCTGATAGATAGCCCCGTTTTTTCCAGGTATTCTTCGGCATGTTTGTTTTTTATCGCATCCTGAGTTAAAGCATCCCAAATGTCGGGCGAATAGCCTAAATTGAATTTTTTAAGAATGTCTTCCCTAAATCCGCGTTCCTTAAAATAACTTAAACCTATAGCTTTTCCATCGGGGCTGTTCCAAAGCTGATCTTCGAAATAAGTTGCTGCAAACTGAGACACAATATAGAGGCTTTCCCGGGCATTCTGGGCTTCGATATCCTGTACCGTTTCTACTGTTTCCTCTACTTCGATATTATATTTCTGAGCCAGGAATTTAAGCGCCTCGGGATAGGAGTATTTTTCGTGCTCCATAATAAACCGAACAGAATCTCCACCCTTGCCGCAGCCGAAACACTTAAAGATCCCTTTACTTACCGAGACATGAAAAGATGGTGTTTTCTCGCCATGAAATGGACAATTGCCAATTAAACTCGTACCGCGTTTTTTTAAATGCACAAAATCGCCAACCACCTCTTCAATTCGGGCAGTTTCCATTATTTTATCTATCGTTTCGCGATTAATCAATTGGGTTGTTCGTTTCTCGTCTTTCGTTAGTCGTTATTTGGCACCTTAACAAATTAGTTAATTCGTCTTCGTGTGGTCTAAATACTAACTACTTCATCCTTGTTCTTTGCTCATTACTTATAGCTTTATAAATGGCATCATGGTATCGGCAACTAATTTATTGCCGGCAGGGGTTAAATGTACTTTATCCATCGTTAAAACACCTTTTTCTTTATCGTCCGGATTATTTGCCGCCTCATAAGCCATAAAAGCTTTCCTGAGGTCGCAAAGTGGCAGGTTATTTTTGGCAGCCAGCGCCCTAACCCCATCTGCATATTTGTTTAAATCGGCATCTACTTCGTTAGTTCCATCTTTTTTCTCGCCAATAACCGATGGTGTGCATAGAACAACCTTACTTCCTGTAGCCTGAATTTTATTGATCAATGCCTGATAGAATTTTAAATATTTGTCGTAATCGGTACCCGTTCTGGCGCCCAGTTTGTGCCAAACATCATTAATACCCACATAAATAAAAACTAAATCCGGTTTCTTATTTAAAACATCTTCCTCCATCCGAAGATAGAGATCGTATACTTTATTGCCGCCAACACCAGCGCCAATGAGCTGAAACTTTGTAGAATCTACTCTTTCTCTGATTAAAGAAATATAGCCTCCTTTATTGGCGCCCATTTGTGTAATCGAATCGCCAAAGAAAATAACTTTTTTAGGTTTTCTGATCATCGAAGTACTTAGGAATAAAATAGCAACAACAGCTATTATGCTGATTTTTTTAATATAGTTCTTCATTTTTATTTATTTAATTATTTTAAAATCTAGATCTTGAAAGTCGAAACTAAAGTCGGTTAATGGAGAAATCGCTTCAATTTTAAAGCCATCCGCCTTTGCGGTATTAGCGAGGCTAAAGTTTACAAATGCATCTGCATCCAGACTTCGGTCGTACCATTTTACTATAAAGGTATTGCCTTTGTAGTAGGTCATATCGCCTCGCAATTTCGGCGAGTTTTTAGCCTGAAAATGCATTTTACCATTTACCTCACTTATGGTTACCTCGCCAAACCAGGCATCTTTATAAGTGCCGAAATAATTCTTCACTTCCGGTTTTACAGCAGATAGTTTTTGCGTAGCCGCAATATCGGCCCATACTTTAGCTACAATTTCATCGGCCTCTTTCTCTCTTCTCAAACGATTATCGTTATAGGCTTTAATTCTATCCTGACCTTTGATATTTAAATAACCATCTTTAATCGAATTGGTAATGGCATTAAAAGCGGCGCCCGATTGCTGGTTGGTTAATACGATAATTCCCAGTTTCATTTCGGGCAAGATGGTTACCTGAGTTACAATTCCAGAAAGGCCACCTGTGTGTGTAGCCTGAAAATTACCATTCACATTACTTAAGAACCAGCCCAAACCATAACTGCTAAAACTACTGGGGTTACCACCGCTTATAATGGTTTGAGGTGTCCAAAGCTCCCGGGCAACTGCCGGGCTAAATAATTTTTTGTCGAGTTTATCGCCATATTTTCCGCCATTTATCATTGCAATTACCCATTTACTCATGTCGGTTATACTCGAGTAAATACCCCCGGCCGAGTTGGCCACCTCGCCAAAGCTTAGGCCTACCGGAATTAATTTACCCTGGTAAGGCGCATGTCCATCTATCACGTTCGACTTATCTTGTAAACGATACCATGAAGCAGCGGTTTTTGTCATGCCTAAAGGCTTAATTATTTTACTTTCGATAAAATCTTCATAAGTAATTCCAGATACCCGGGCTACAATTTCGCCAGCAAGGATATACATTAAATTATCGTAATCGTATTTGGTACGAAACGAAGATACTGGTTTGAGGTACCTTAAATTATGGATCAGTTGTTTTTTGTCTACACTCGACGAATCGGGCCAGATCATTAAATCGCCAGCACCCAGACCAAGTCCGCTACGGTGCGTTAACAAGTCTCTCACTGTAAACTCGCTGGTAACATAGGGATCGTGCATTTTAAACTCCGGAATAACGTCGGTTACTTTGGTGTCCCAGGTTAATTTTTTGGCGTCGACCAGCATTCCCAATGCTGCCGCTGTAAATGCTTTGGTATTAGAGGCCACCCCAAATAAGGTGTTTTCGTCGACCTTTAGATTGGTTTTAATGGAGCGTACGCCATAACCTTTAGCATGAATTACCTTTCCGTCTTTAATTACCGCAACGGCAATTCCTGGAACATTAAATGTGCTTAGTGTTTTTTCTGCAACACTATCTATTTGCTTGGAGGTTAAGATTTGTGCCTGCACTGTACTCGTTATCAATAGAGAAATAACCAGTAATAATTTGAGGCTAATACGATAAAACGATTGCATAATCAAGGTTGTTTAAATGTAAGGGCACTAAGATACTAATCTTTTCCATTCGCATAAAGTGATCGCTTTTAGTAAGAAAGTTTATTTCCCCTTACCCAATTTATAATCTTTATGTACCACTAAAAAGCTTGCTCTTTCTTCCTTTTTAAATGGGTAATCCCAGTTACCCTGATAGGTAATCTTGGTGGGAAGCTTATCTTCGCCAAAATAGCTCATTTCGATATTCATCTGTACATCGAAATCAAAAAGCATATTGCTATATTTCATGTCTACATAGCGGCCAAGTATTTCGAAATTCCGCTTGTCAAAAATAGTAACCAGTTCTTTAATCATTAGGCCATCTTTGGTCCAATTACTTAAACCTGGCTTAATCGCTACTTTAAAACGGTAAACAGGAATCGAATCTAAATAGGTTGCGCTATAAAACGAATAATCGTAGTACTGACGCATATTAGCAGTAAAAATTTCCGTTTTATTGCCAATAAACGGTAAACCTTTAATTGGCCGGCCAGGATTAAAAATAAGGGTCTTTAATTTATCTTTATAACTCTCGTTAGTTCCACCTCGCTTACCGGTACTTGTGGGTGCACTCGGCATAAAATCGGTATTGTAGGTATTCATAAAGATATAGTCGAACATTTCTACAGTATAGAGTTGATATTTACCATTCTTCTTATAAACCTTCCCATTGTCTTCCTTAACCAGGTATTCCATTTTATAAGGGCCATCGTTATTATGTCTTATTTTTCGATACACCTTTCCTTCTACTTTATTATTTTTATCGTAAGTGAAAATCCTGTTCTCGGCAATGAAACTATATTTTTTCATGTTCCTAAATGCCTGATAAAAGCTGGTGTCGTTAATAATGGCATCGATAAATGTTTCGATCCCAAACTTTTTCCCAACAATATTTACTGCCGAGTCTAGCCGAATGGTTTTAATGGTATCGGGATTAAATCGTGGTATTTCCTGACTATTTGCATTTAAAGAAACCACTGCTAAAATCAGAATGATGATGATTTTTTTCATTGGTATTTAATTTGTCTAGTTGCCCAATTGCTTTAAGGCAATATAGGCCATCAGGCCTGTCGAAATTTTGAGTGCGTCTTCGTCGATATCGAAGTTTGGGGTATGTACCGAATGGGTAGTTCCTTTAGCTTCATTTCCTGTTCCCAGTCTATAGAAACAGGCATTGGTTACCTGAGAGTAATAAGCAAAATCTTCGGCTGCCATCCAAATATCCAGATCTACCACATTGGCTTTACCCAGGTAATCTTCTGCAAAGGTCCGTGCATTTTCTGTTAATCGTTCTTCGTTAACTAAGAATGGATAGCCATGCATAATCGTAAATTCGCAGCTCCCACCCATGCTTTCGGCAATACCCTCGGCCATTTTTTTCATCAGCCGATGCGCCTCTTTACGCCATTCCTCATTTAAGGTTCTAAAAGTGCCTTCTAATTTTACTTCATTAGGAATAATATTAGTTGCGCCATTGGCATTTACTTTTCCAAAAGAAAGTACCGATGGTAAACGGGGGTCGGCATTTCTACTCACAATTTGCTGCAGGGCGACAATAATATGTGCTGTAATTAAAACCGGGTCTATGTTCTGATGTGGTTGTGCACCGTGCCCACCTTTGCCATGTACGGTTACATAAAGCTCATCTGTCGATGCCATATAAATTCCAGAACGGAAACCCACTTTCCCCGATTCGATTAAAGGCATTACATGCTGGCCTACCATTGCATTTGGTGTTGGGTTTTCGAGTACTCCTTCTTTAATCATGATGCTGGCGCCTCCAGGTAAAACCTCTTCGGCGGGCTGAAACACCAATTTAATCGTGCCTGCAAATTCGGCCTTTAGTTCGTTTAAAATATAGGCTGTTCCCAAAAGCGAAGAACTATGCACGTCGTGCCCACAGGCATGCATTACTCCTTCATTCTTAGAGCGGTAAGGCTTATCGTTTGCCTCGTGTATAGGCAGGGCATCCATATCGGCACGTAGCGCAATAACCGCTGTAGAGGGTAATTCGCCCTTAATTAAGCCTACAATACCTGTATTGGCCATGTCTTTATACTCAATTCCCCAAGCAGTTAACTTCTCTTTAATGTACATCGACGTTTTAAACTCCTTAAACGAAAGCTCCGGATTGGCATGTAAATGATGGCGATAACTCACCACATCTTTATATATTTTAGCGGCTAGTTCTTGTACTTTTTGTTTCATTTTTTGTTGGGTTAACCAATAAACTTTATTCATTTAACGGGTCAAGATCGGGGGCATTTATTTTCTCTCTAAATATAAACAGGGTCGGAAAACTCGGCCGCAATTCGTTCAATAAGTTTTGCGCTTCTAATCGTGTCCTAAAATCGCCAGCCCGCAAATAATAATTAGGTTCTTTATAGGTAATATAAGTATTCAGTTTCGGGTATAATGCTTTAAAACGGGCTTGTTCACTAAAAGTTTCACGTCTGTCTACACCGTAAAATAGTTGTACCCTATAGCCCATTTGTGAAACTCCAACCGGGCTAGCAGGATTGGTAGTTGTTGGCTTCTTGGCATTCAGTTCAATTCTTTTAGCAATTAGGCTGTCGATGAGGGGGTCTTTAATAATAATTACTTTACCCTTGTTTTGAGCAAAAATTACCGTCGTTATCAGCAGGTTAAAAATAAGAAGGACTAGCTTTTTCATGGTAAAGCAAAAATCGACATAATTGATGGGGAATGCAAATTTGTTAAATTTTAGGCTACCCTTTTCTAGACCTTGCAGGTGCTTAAGCGCTTGTAAGGTGCAATTTCCAGGACTTTCGAGGCCGAAAAAAAAGCCTTAACTTTCGCTAAGGCCTCCTTATTATTTTATGCACTAATTATACATTAGCGCCATGGCAGTTTTTAAACTTTTTACCACTACCACAAGGGCAAGGTTCGTTCCGGCCAACCGTTACCTCTTTACGGATCGGCTGCTGTGGCACATGCTCCCGGGTATCTTCCATTGGCATCGCATTACCGGAAGATTGGTTAAATTCTGCTTTAGACATTTGCAGCTTGCTTTGTTCCCGTCTAGGGGCTCTGGCTTCTCTTACGTCGTCTGCATCCTGATGAACTGGAATTCCACCTTTATACAAGAAACTTACCACCTCTTTATTGATCACATTTAGCATGCTCTTAAATAAGTTGAACGCTTCCATTTTATAAATAATTAATGGATCCTTTTGTTCGTAAACTGCATTTTGTACCGATTGCTTCAATTCGTCCATTTCGCGCAAATGCTCCTTCCAGCTATCGTCGATTAAAGCTAAAATAATCGTTTTTTCGAAAGCTTTGGTTACTTCGCGGCCATTGTTGGCAATTGCCTTTTTCAAGTCGACCGGCACATGCATCTGACGAATGCCGTCTGTAAATGGAACGACCACCTGCTCAACTTGTTCGCCGCGTTCGGCAAAAACCTGTTTTAACACGTGCATCGACTGGTTCATAATCCCTTCCGATTTACGGGTATAGAAAGCCGTTACTTCTTCGAATAACTGGTCTGTTAGCTGATGAATGTTTTTAGCAGTAAATTCATTTTCATCTATTGCTGTATCTGAAGAGAAATTCCTAATTACCTCCAGTTTAAATCCTTCGTAATTACCTAATTCTTTGTACTCGCTCACAATATCTTCGGCCACATCGAACACCATGTTGTTCATGTCTACATCTAAACGATCGCCAAATAAGGCATTTCTTCGTTTTGCGTAAATTACCGAACGTTGCGAATTCATTACATCATCGTATTCTAATAAACGCTTACGAACGCCAAAGTTATTTTCTTCCACTTTTTTCTGTGCACGTTCGATAGAATTGGTAATCATAGAATGCTGAATTACTTCACCTTCTTCGATTCCCATTTTAACCATGATGTTAGAAATTCTTTCCGAGCCAAACAGACGCATCAGGTTGTCTTCTAACGATACAAAGAATTGTGAGGTACCCGGATCACCCTGGCGACCAGCACGACCACGTAACTGCCTGTCGACCCGGCGAGATTCGTGGCGTTCTGTACCAATAATAGCCAAACCACCCGCATCTTTAACACCTTCGCCAAGTTTAATATCCGTACCACGACCTGCCATGTTGGTTGCAATGGTTACGGTACCTGCTTTACCAGCTTCGGCAACAATATCGGCCTCTTTCTGGTGCATTTTGGCATTGAGTACATTATGTTTAATGCCCCGAAGTTTTAACATGCGGCTTAATAATTCGGAAATTTCGACCGAGGTGGTACCTACCAATACTGGTCGGCCAGCTTCGGTTAATTTTACAATTTCTTCGGCAACCGCATTATATTTTTCACGAATGGTGCGATAAACGTAATCCTGGTGGTCTAATCTGGCCAGTATACGGTTAGTTGGGATTTCCACAACATCCAGTTTATAAATAGACCAGAACTCGCCTGCTTCGGTAGTTGCAGTACCCGTCATCCCACAAAGCTTGTGGTACATCCGGAAAAAGTTTTGCAAGGTTACTGTTGCATAAGTCTGTGAGGCATCTTCGACTTTTACGTTTTCTTTTGCTTCGATGGCCTGGTGCAATCCATCAGAGTAACGACGGCCATCCATAATACGACCGGTTTGCTCATCAACAATTTTGATTTTACCTTCGTCGATAATGTATTCGACATCGATTTCGAACAAGGTATATGCTTTTAACAATTGATTTACCGAGTGGATGCGTTCCGCTTTAACTGCATAATCGCGCATTAGGTTATCCTTTTGAGCTACCTTTTCTTCGTTGCTCAATGTCGATTTTTCGATATCTGCAATTTCTGTACCTACATCGGGTAATACAAAAAAGCTTACATCTTCTCCAGATTGTGTAATTAGTTCAATCCCTTTTTCGGTTAGTTCTACCTGGTTATTTTTCTCGTCGATATAGAAAAACAACTCGGCATCTACTTTTGGCATATTCTTGGATTGATCTGCCATATAGTGATTTTCTGTTTTAAGTAAGGTTTGTCTTACAGCACCTTCACTTAAAAATTTAATCAATGTTTTATTTTTTGGCAAACCGCGGTGTGCACGTAAAAGTGCCAAACCACCTTCGCCTTCTTCGGTTCCGGTTTTACCTTCGTTTATTAATTTTTTTGCTTCGTTTAAAGCCTGCGTAACATAGGTCTTTTGGGCATTTACCAGTCGTTCAATACGTGGTTTTAACTCATGAAACTCGTGTTGGTCGCCAAAAGGAACCGGGCCCGAAATAATTAATGGTGTACGTGCATCATCAATTAAAACCGAATCGACCTCATCGACCATCGCAAAATGCAATTTACGCTGTACCAATTGGTCGGGTGTTTGCGACATATTGTCACGCAGGTAATCGAAACCAAATTCGTTATTAGTACCATAAGTAATATCTGCCAGGTAAGCGTTTCTCCGTTCTTGGGAGTTTGGCTCGTGCTTATCAATACAATCGACTCTTAAGCCATGAAATTCGAATAATGGCCCATTCCACTCCGAGTCGCGTCGTGCTAAATAATCGTTTACCGTTACAATATGAACCCCTTGTCCGGCCAATGCATTTAAATAGGCCGGCAAGGTACTTACTAGCGTTTTACCCTCACCAGTAGCCATTTCGGCAATCTTCCCGCCATGTAAAACCATACCACCGATAAGCTGTACATCGTAATGTACCATATTCCAGGAAACCTCGGTACCTGCGGCCTCCCATTTGTTTGCCCAAAGTGCTTTATCGCCAACGATTTTAACATTGCTTTTGTGTGCTGCATAATCTCTATCATAAGGAGTTGCAGTAACTTCGAGCGTTTCATTTTCACTTAAACGACGTGAAGTTTCTTTAACAACCGCAAATGCTGCTGGCAAAATCTCCTGAAGTATTTTCTCTAATTCAATGTCTCGTTCTTTAGCTAATGCATCGACAGTATCGTATAACGCTGTTTTCTCGGGGAGCGACAATGCGGGGTCTTCTGCTTTTTGCTTGGTATCGGCAACTTTATTATCGATATCGGTCAATGCCGCAGCAATGGTTTCTTTAAATTCGATGGTTTTATGACGTAATTCGTCATTGCTTAATGACGAAAGTTTTGCATATTCTTCGTTAATCTGGAGCACCAGAGGTTGTAATACCTTAATGTCTCTCTCCGATTTGCTGCCAAATATCTTGGTTAAAAATCCTAACATGTTTTATGGTTGTATTTGATTATTAAAATTAAAAATGAACATTTTACAACAACCAAGCCATGCTTAAAATTAAGTCAACTTGGCAGTTATAGGGGTAGATAGTGAACGAAAAAGCTAAATTAGGTGTTAAGGACTATTGTTCTTTGGTTTTTCCCTGATGGTTAAATCGGCAACCATTTGATCTCTAAGCCGGTATTTGGTATGCTGTAACTCTGGAAGAGTACCAATAAGCGTAAGCTCGTTATTTGTGAGTAGAAATGGATTTCTTTGGTTATCTAGCTGCGAAAAGTCTAATATAATAACATCATTACCCGTTTGTTGCTTATTACAATACCGCTCTGTTAAAAGCCTTAAGCCCTCCACCTTTTCCGCGCGGGAAAGTTGAGTCATGCTTAAAAACACGAGAGATAGGGTAACGATATGCTTCATTTCTGGCGCAAATCTAATTTTAATCTTTTACATACAGAAATCTGATTGTTATTAACGCATAAAATGAAGCTAAACTAAGCTGGTTTAGGCGATTAAACCCCAAGCTTATAGCCAATTTTTTGTTGCGGATTTTGAATGGTTTCTTGCTTTTCCATTAACTCGTCAAGGTATCGGAAAACAATTTCGATATTTTTATCCTGGTTATTCAGTTTTTGATCATGAAGTTGAAGGGTGTTTTTAATAGCCGCTATCTCCCGGCGAAGGTTGTCCGCATCAGCCCATAGTTGCCGCATCTTACTAAAAATTCTAATTACTTGTATATTTACCAAAATAGCACGACTGCTATTTAACACACTCGACAGCATAGCGACACCCTGTTCTGTAAAAGCTAAAGGCAGCTATTTCGTATGAGCACCTCTTTTCTTTAAGGTCACAATTTGTGACCTTAAAGAATCCAATTCCTGAGGGGTTAATTCAAACATAAAGTCGGTTGGAAACCTAATCAGGTTTCGTCTAACTGCCTGATTGAGCACTTTGGTTTCGACACCATAAAGCAAAGCCAAATCTTTATCTATCATTATTTTTTGCCCTCTAATGTGATAAATCTGATTCATAATCAGATTATCTGTAATTTCTATTTTATTGATCGCTAGTTTACCCATATTTCTCCTTATTAAATATTTCCGTTATACAAATCTAATACGCTAAAATTATCTAGCCGGAGTTAAACGTTTATAATCGGATAAAATTAAAACCCGTAATTATCAACGATATTTATGCGACATCTAAACCGAAAGCAATATCTTTGCCTGTAGTTAAATAGGAACTAACAAAACAATAAACGAGCTGATGAATATTTTACTTTTAGGTGCCGGTGGTCGGGAATGTGCTTTTGCATGGAAAATAAGTCAATCTTCGCAATGCGATAAATTGCTAATTGCACCTGGCAATGCCGGAACAAGTGCTTATGGAAAAAATATAAACATCAACTTGAACGATTTCGAAGCAGTTAAAACACTAGCTTTAAAAGAGGAAATTAATTTGTTAATCGTTGGGCCAGAAGAGCCCTTAGTAAATGGCATTCACGATTTTTTTACTAATGATGAAGAACTTGTGCATATTCCGGTAATCGGGCCAAAAAAAGAAGGTGCAATTTTAGAAGGCAGTAAAGATTTTTCTAAACAGTTTATGGAAAGACATGGCATACCTACTGCTCAATCCAGATCTTTTACCCATGCAACTTTAAACGAGGGCTTAACTTACCTTCAAACCCATGCACTCCCTGTAGTTTTAAAAGCCGATGGTTTAGCCGCAGGCAAGGGGGTGCTTATTATCGATAATACCGCCGAAGCACAGGAAGAATTAAAGCTCATGCTCGATGGCAAATTTGGAGCAGCCGGAACAACGGTTGTTATCGAAGAGTTTTTAACAGGGATTGAGCTTTCCGTATTTGTATTGAGCGATGGCCAAAATTATGTTATTTTACCCGAAGCCAAAGATTACAAAAGGATTGGCCAGGGCGATACAGGCTTAAATACAGGCGGCATGGGGTCGGTATCGCCAGTTCCATTTGCCGATGAAGCATTTTTAGCGCTAATTGAAAAAAATATTATTCAGCCCACCATAAAAGGGCTCCTAAAAGATAAGATAGATTATACTGGCTTCATTTTCTTTGGTCTCATAAAAGTAGGAGATCAACCTTATGTAATCGAATACAATTGTCGAATGGGCGATCCCGAAACAGAAAGTGTAATACCCAGAATTGAAAACGATTTGATCGAATTATTGAAGGCTTGCGCCGATAAAAAGCTGGGAAATTACCAATTAAAGATCAGCGAGAAAAATGCAGCTACGGTAATGCTGGTTGCTGGTGGCTATCCGGGCGAGTACGAAAAGGGAAAATCGATTAGTGGCTTAGATAACCTGCGGGATTCTTTGGCTTTCCATGCCGGAACAACAATCGAGGGAGGGGTAATTAAAACTAATGGTGGGCGGGTATTGGCCATTACCAGTCTGCAAGACAGTCAATTTAATGCTTTACAATGCGCCACAGCCGATGCTGCCCGCATTTATTTCGATGGTAAATATTTTAGAGAAGATATTGGCTTCGACTTCATGTAACCTATAAAATTAGTTTAACACCTTTTAACAAAAAGAGTCGAGTTATTTAATTATGTTTGAACTAACCTCTCTATAACCGGAACCAAACAAGGAGGACATTCATGAAAAAATTAACGCTCGTCGTCCTTGGCTTATTATGGCTTGGAACTACTACTTTTGCGCAAACAGCAAAAGTCGATAGTTCGGCTATGGTTACTTTGCGTATAGACCCCGAAACCGCAAAGGGCGCAACGGTTTCTCAAATTTTCGACGAAGTAGAATTTATCCCCTTAGAAACTACGAAAGAGAGTTTATTTGGAAAAATCTATCAGCTCAAGGCTACAAAAGACTATTATGTAATTTACGATTACGACACTAAATCGGTGCTAATTTTTACGAAAAAAGGGAAATTCCATGCAAAAATTAGTACAGATATTATTAAGCAGGAAGAAGGTGATCAGAAAGAACAACTTCAATTTTTTGGCTTCCAGCTTATTAAAACTGACGGTACGGATCAGATTAGAACCTATTCAAGAAAAAATGTTTATTACTTCAACTTAGACGCAAAATTAATTCGTAAAAATCCTATTAGTGAAGAAAAATTAGAGCAGATCTATCCTTTTACAGCGGCTAATAAGGCATTAAAAATAAATCAGTTAAAGGTAGAGGGTAAGGATAGTCTCTTTCACGAAATTGTACTGTTTAACAAGAACGACGAAGTAGCCAGCTATTTTCCCTATGCAGCAAATAGATTTAAAACCGATCAATACTTAGGAGGTTCGTCTACGCCCATTATCGATTATGGGGTGGCTAATGAGTTTTTCTATTTAAGATATTACGATTTTAATATCTACAAAATTACTCCTGATGCAGTGAGTTTAGCCTATCGATTAATTTTCCCGGCAACTAACTCTTTACCAAAAGGTTTTATGGACAATGCCGATTATAAAAATAAAAGGATCGCCTATTTTCAAAAAAACCAGGAGATATTTTATGGCCTAACCGATACTTATCAAATAGGTAATCAGCTTTTTTTAAAGATGCGGTCGATGGCTTTTGATAAGAATAAAAAAAATGCACTCATTTATCATCTTCAAACTGGGGAATTAACATCGATTAAAGATATAGAGCCCGACAGTTTATCATCCTTTTTACCTATTACCGATGCCGGTGTGTTTTACGATTATTATAGATACGGGATACATCTATTTGATAATCAATCTATTTACACCAGTTATTCGTCACTGGCGATGTTTACCTTTAAGGAGCAACGTGCGGGTAAGCAGGCTAATTATAATGAGGTGCTAACTACCTACTTTAATACACAAAACAAAAAAAGCAATCCAGTTCTCATCAGACTTAAACCCAAGAAACTATAAATTAATGCGCCCTCATTTAGCTTTTTTTGCTGCCATTTTATCGGTCTTAATTACCTTTCGTTCAAATGCCCAGCAAGGCAAACCTATGCTACCTGGTAGCGTAAAGGGTATTTTAAGAGATACGGTGCATTTGTATGTTTTAAAATCAGCGACCGTATCTGTGTATAAAGCCGCAGACAGTACGCTTTTAAATTATCAGGTAAGCAATAATTATGGCGAATTTAGCTTTAAAAACTTGCCTACTGCCGTTTTATTACGTGTTGAAGTGAGCAATGTAGGTTATCAAACTTTTAACCGGAATTTTACCATCTCAGCCCCTGCCAATTTTTTAGACTTAAAAACGCTATCGATTAGCCCGCGGGACATTACGTTAAAAGAAGTTGTAATTACTATTCCACCCATTAGGATGAATGGCGATACTTTAGAATTTAATGCAGCAGCCTTTAAACTAGACAGTAATGCGGTCGTCGAAGATTTACTGAAAAAGATACCCAATATAACTCTTTGGGGCGATGGGCAAATTACCGTAAACGGAAAGGAAATTAAAAGCTTATTGGTAAATGGGAAAACATTTTTTGGGAATGACCCTAAAGTAGCAACTCAAAATATTGCTAAAAATGCCTTAGAAAAAATACAGGTTTATAATGTAAATGAAGATAAGGAAAAGCCTTTAGATTCTGTTTTATACATGAATTTAAAGCTCAAAAAAGGGAAAGACATCGGCTACTTTGGCAAAATAGGCGGTGGTTATGGAACAAATAACCGTTTTGAAGGCGACGCTAGTTTCAATATTTTTTCGCCTAAAATGCAACTTGCTTTTATTGCTGCGGGCAATAATATTAATAAAACAGCCAATAGCATTCAAACCTTAATCGCAAATAGCACTTTTAAGGGTGCAGGCACGAGTATAGATTACCAGCCAGATTTTAGAACTTCTGGTATTAACCGCACCAATACTGGTGGTGTCGATTTTACTTATAATTTTATCGAAAAACCGACTTATAACCATAAAAAGGTATTAAAAAGTAGTTATTTCATCCAAAATAGAAATTACGATAATCTCAGTAAAACTGAAACGACAAGTTTATTAAACAATGCCGATCGAATATTCGATAAAAATAAGAGCAATAATTCTACGAGCAGCACTAATCAGGTTTTTAAAACTAATTACGATTGGTCTAACCTAAATCAGATACTGCAAATTTCGCAGTCAACCATTATCAATAATGGTTTATCCAATAATACCACCTCAAGAACTGCCGAGAACGCTCAAAATGTATTAACCAGCGCCAATAATTCGTTCGATAAGACCAACTATAACAGCAGAAATTTTGTGCTTAATGCCGATTATCGCTTATCGCAAAACTACCTAAAGCCTAATCCCAAATTTAAAGGTTTCCGGGTTAATTATAACCTAACTATTTTCGATAACAAAAGAGATCGCGACAATGTAACCGAATTTAAATCGTATGTAAATGCGGCGACAAACAGAAATTTTAATCGTAATTACGAGACAAGCGCTGATGGTATTAATCAAAAATTAGATTTTGAGCTTAACAACGTAAAATCGTATTTATTTGGCAAGGCTAAACTTGCTGGTATAGATTTCTCAATAAGCAATAATTTAAGCATTGCTAACTCTAATGACAATAATGAAGTTGCAGATCTAAATACAGCAACTAATAGTTACGAAAAGAATATTTATTTAAGCAACCAGGTACAAACAGATTTAATCGAGGAAATGCCGGGCATAAATTTTAACCGAACATTTAGTAAAAGTTTATCGAACAGATATAATAAACGATTTTATATTACTATTGCCGCTAAGCAGAAATTTGTTTATCAAAATTTCACTTCAGAAAAGAGCATTCAGCATATTAAACGCACTTTTAGCAGGTTTACACCGAGCGCAAATTTCAGTTATTCTGATAGTCAGCAAGGTGAATATTTCAGATCTTATAGCCTAAGTTTCAATACTAATTTGAAGTTACCTACCCTTAACCAATTGGCTCCGTTAATAGATAGTACCGAAGTCTATACCTTAAGAAAAGGCAATATTAACTTAAGTGAAGCTGTAGACAGGGTAATTTCGTTTTATTTTAACCACAGCGACTTGGCTAAAAAAAACACCTTAAATTATAACCTCAATGCTACCGGCGGCTTTGTCGATAATGGCATAGTCGATAGCGTATTTATCGACCAGCAGAATAGGCAAACCATATTCGCAATAAATGCGAGTGGTAGTAAATATCTTAACCTTTATGGTAATATCCAAAAAGCATATAAACTTAAAACCGGCGAGCTAAAGCTTAGGCTAAATACGAGTTTAAATCTTTCGAAAACTCCAGGTTATATTAACGGTGTTTTCAACTTTGCCGAAAATAGAAACATAAGCGGAAGTTTAAATATTAACTACAGCTTAAAAGGTTTATTCAGTGTAGAATTTAAGCAGTCTATCTCCAATTATCAATCGAGGCGACTATCGTTTAATAATGCTACCTATAGCGGCACTAATTTAAGCAGCACCATAAGCTCTATTTATAATGTAACCAAGCAGTTTTCTTTAAATAGCAATCTGGCCTTTAATACCAGCAAATCTCAAAATGCAAAAGATATTAACTTTACTATCTGGAACGCCACTGCAACTTATCGCTTTCTTAAGGGGAATAATGCCGAGTTTAAATTATCGGCCTTAGATTTGCTTCATCAGAATAATAGTGTTATCAATTATGGCTATGGAAATAGCTTTACTGTTGGTACTCAAAATGTATTACAACAATATTTCATGACCACTTTTTCTTATTATCCAAGAAAATTTGGCAAAAAATAAACCAAGAGATCAAATGCTTTTAATTAAAAAACCTCATGCGACAATTGCCGCATGAGGTTTTTTAGAGATCTTAATGAGTGAGGTACCTATTTGGTTTTTCCACCAAGTATTTCCTGCAATTTATTTTGAAGCTCTTCACCTCTAATATTTCTGGCAACAATCTTACCTGTAGGATCGACCATAAAATTAAATGGAATAGCACTTACGCCATAAGATTTTGAAACCTCATTATCCCACCATTTTAAATCCGATACATGCGTCCAGGTTAAACCATCGTCTTTAATTGCTTTTAACCAGGCTGCTTTCTGACCTGGTCTATCTAAAGAAACACCAAGAACTGTAAAGTTTTTATCTTTAAATTTATTGTAGGCAATAACGACATTAGGATTTTCTGCACGGCATGGGCCACACCATGATGCCCAAAAATCGACCAATACATATTTGCCTTTAAAATCTGATAATTTTACCGGCTTACCATCGGCATCATTTTGGGTAAAATCGGTTATCATTCCTATTTGGGTTTTTTTAGCACCATCTATCATTACCTGTATTCTTTTCCCATCTGGTGTATTTCTTACTGCCGTAGAAAACTTCATAAATTCCGGTTCTGCTATTTTAGGATCTGGATCGTAACCCATAGAACCTCTAAAAGCCACTAATCCGATATACGAATCGCGGTTGTCTTGAGCGAATTTTAAGTTAATCGGTTTTCTTTCATTATCTAGTGCCTCATATTTATCCCAAAAAGGTTTCATAAAAACCTCATCTTTCTTTTGCTCGGGAGTATATGCTGCATAATCTTTCATTAACAGCGCATTTTTATCGGTAACTGGCTTCATCGCTAAGGTTAGCCTGGCATTATCGCTGTTTACCACCGAGCCTGTAATTTTCGCGCGTTTAATAGAATCGGGAGATTCGACATTAATCGTTGTATTTTCTAGGTACAGGTTCAGAAAATCAGTCGGAACTCTTTTTTTAGGATCTGGATCTACCGGATTTGCATCGTGTTTTACCCTCAGTGAAGCCATGCCTGGCCCTTCAACTTTGCCCTTAAACTCGAATGCACCATTAACAAGGGTTGCAGAATCGGTTATATTAGTTGTGCCTACTTTGTAAGATAAATATGCTTTAGCTGGAGCATTTAAGTTCCCAACTTTACCTTTCATGGTAAAGGAATCCTGAGCCATTAGCCCTATTGGTAAAAGGCAAAAGGCTGATAAAATTATTTTGTTCATCATTTATTATTTCTAGGTTAAAACTGCTTGAAGTTCAAATATAATAATTTAACTATCCCAACAATTAACTTTTATGTAAAATTATCCTAACTTTTGATAAGTTCGCCACCATAGATCGGGCATTTCGCCATTAACGGCAATATTATAATCCTCATAACGGCAAGGAACCAAATGATATCTTTCATTTTTCGAAATTCCAGTCGGATAAGGCACCTGCATCCACCAACGGTCAGACCTTTTACTTTTAACGAAATTCATTTCACCCGATCCATCTTTTAAACTGGTTCTATAGATAATATACTGAGATTTTGGGGTAAGTGGGAAATCCTGCTTCCGGTTATAAAACCCATCGATAAAATACCAAATCATCTGCGCCAATAACATCCCGGTCTGGCTGCTCCTATCGAAAGCCGGGTTAAACTCGTAAAACCCTATCGAACTTAGTTTATCGTTCATCCCTGCATAACGAGCAATACGACAAGCATCGGCACCATGAAAACCGTTAGGGCCTGCATTCGCATTTGCGCTGGCATCGCCAGAGCGAATAGCCCCCATATCGAAACTAATCATATTCGCATTGCGGATAACTGGCTCAGTTAAGGAAATATCTTGCATAAACTCGCCCAAACGGTGCACATCGAAATAAAGTTTCTCCATTACCTTTAAACTTTCCTGGTTTACAAAATAAGTCTGGTAGCCAATATTGCTAAAATTGAAAAGATAGTTTGGCTGATGAAGAAAAATCTTGCTCAAATAAGAATCAGACGTGGTAGCAATATTATCGTTGTTATCTTCATCTAAATCGAATTTTGAGTCTACAACTACTAAATCGACCTTTTGTTCCAGCCCTTCGTAGGCCATATATTGAGCATAAGTTAAATCCTGGCCACCGCCAATAATTATAGGTAGGATGTGGAGCTTTATCAATTCCTCAACTACTGTTTTAACAGCAAAATAAGTATCGGAAATTTCCTTACCTGCAATAATATTTCCCAAATCGATAATTTTACTGGTAAAAGCACCCTCGTTGAGCACATAAAACTGCGTTCTAAAATATTCGGCGCCCAATAAACAGCCATTATTATTTTTAGAACCCCGGTCGTCGTTAACTCCAAAAATGGCAATATCGTAGCTTTTTTCTTCCAGTTCTGGGAAACGATCGGTATAGAAATCTGCCTTTAGCCCTAGCTGACTAGTGTAAAACCCATTTTTTGGACTAAACTGTTCGGGTTGTAAAGGCGAAAAAAAATCTGATAAAGACATAAAAGCGATATAAATGTTTGGCATCAAATATCTATTTTTGAACGGAGATTTTAATGAACATCCTAAAAAAAAATAAATGATACTGGTAACTGGGGCTACAGGGTTTTTAGGAACTGAATTAATTAAACAGCTAACTGCACAGCAAATAAAGGTACGAGCACTAAAGAGAAATACCGCTATCATTCCCTCATTATTAATTAATAATAAATGGGTCGAATGGTTTGAAGCAGATATTTTAGAGCCGGAAACACTTGCCGGTGCTTTCGAAAACATTACACAGGTTTATCATTGTGCGGCATTTATCTCTTTCGATCCTGCCGATAAAGCCAAATTGCTAAGAACAAATATAGAGGGCACCTCGAATGTAGTAAACCTTTGCCTCGACTATCGGATTCGTTTATTGCATGTAAGCTCTGTTGCTGCTTTGGGCAATGCAAAAAAGGGAGAGCAGATTACCGAAAAAGATTTTTGGGAATATGACTCAAAAGTACATACCTATGCCATTTCCAAATATGAGGGCGAGATGGAAGTTTGGCGTGGAATAGCCGAAGGCCTGGATGCGGTTATTGTAAATCCTGCAGTAATTATTGGCAAAAACGCGGGCTTTACCGGGAGTGGTGCTATTTTTAAATTGGTAAAAGATGGTTTAAAGTTTTACACGAATGGTGCTACTGGCATTGTCGATGTAGAAGATGTGGTTAAATGCGCTATTCTTTTAATGAATAGTGAAATTAATGCCGAACGATTTACACTTTCGGCCGATAATTTAAATTATCAGCAATTTTTTACCGAAATTGCCAATGGATTCGGAATTAAAGCGCCATCGACCGAAGCTAAACCCTGGATGCTGGGAGTTGCCTGGCGCACCTTAAAGGTTGCTTCTTTTTTTACCCGAAAAGCACCAGCCCTAACCCGCGATGCTGCCCATAGTAGCTTTAACCTCAGCTATTATAGCAATGAAAAAGTTAAAACCGCCATTAATATTAATTTTAAACCTTTAAAAGAGAGCATCCGCGAAGTTTGCCAAGCTTTGAAATAACATAATGAAACCACAGAATTTTTATATCATCGATTTTGATAGCACCTTTACACAGGTAGAAGCCTTAGACGAACTCGCTCGTATCTCTTTAAATAAGCATCCAGATAAGGAAGCTATCTTTAAAAAAATTGAAGATTATACCAATTTAGCAATGGAAGGTAAGCTCTCCTTTTCGGAAAGCCTGGCTCAACGTGTTAAATTATTAGAAGCTTCCGAAGATCATCTAAAACAACTCATTACCCGATTAAAAAAGAAAGTCTCGCGGTCATTTTCCCGCAATGCAGCTTTCTTTAAAAAACATGCCGACGAAATTTTAATCATTTCTGGTGGTTTTAAAGAGTTTATTACACCGGTGGTAAGCCAATATCACATTAAAAAAGAAAATATTTATGCCAACACTTTTGTAACTACAGGGGATGGTAAAATTATAGATTTCGACCATGCAAACCCACTAAGCGAAGAAGGAGGTAAAGTAAAACTCGTACAGCAAATGGGTTTAGAAGGCGATTTATATGGTATTGGCGATGGCTATTCTGATTTTCAGCTTCGCGAAAGCGGTTTAATTAAAAAGTTTTTTGCTTTTACAGAAAATATCGCACGCGAAAGCATCGTGTCAAAAGCCGATCACGTTACGCCCAGTTTCGATGAGTTTTTATATGTAAATAATTTACCAAGAGCAATATCTTATCCTAAAAATAGAATTTTATGTCTGGTTATTGGCGATGTACCAGCCGAAAGTATTGCGCTCCTTAAAAAGGATGGCTTTTCTATTCGCCATAAAACCGAATTTGAAGAAAAATATGTACCAGATGTGGGGATGCTCTTCCTAGCTAATGGAGAAAAAATTGAAGAAGAAAAATTAAAACGTGCGGTTAAATTAAAAACTATAGGTTATTTGGGTAATGCCCGAAATAAATTTTCTTTACAGACCTGTACCGAAATGGGAATTGTCGTTTTCGACGATCAGAAAGGCAACCCCCGTAATGTAAGTTTTATCCCCAAAAGAGTAATCGATTTTATGAATAAAGGCGCCACTTACCTGAGCACCAATTTCCCGAACTTACAATTGCCAGCAATTGACAAATCACACCGGCTCATTCATATTCATAAAAATGTACCTGGCATCATGGCACAAATTAATACCATTTTCGCCAAACATCAGATCAATATCGTTGGCCAATTCTTAATGACCAATGCCATTGTTGGCTATGCCATTACCGATATCAATGCCGAGTATGACAAGCAATTATTTAAATCATTAAAGAAAATAGAAAATACCATTAAATTTAGAGTGCTGTATTAAACTACGACAACTTTAATGGCAGGGCGCAAAGAAAGTTGTCATAGTTTATATAACAGGGTACCGAAACCACACTGGGTACAAAAGTTATGCAATTTTTCCTAACTTGCATCCTATAAACATTTCATGTGGATCCTAAATATTCGTTGATCATCGACAGGCCGAGCTAATTAATCAATTCGCTAAAACTTCATTTTTATTTATAGCCTTGCTATTAAATCAGAATAGAAATTATTAAGATTAAATTTAAACGTGTAACCGCCTAAAAATCGCGACCCTTATTAATATGGAATTCACACCAGAAATTAAAGAAAAAATAAACAAGCTTCAGGAAAAATACGAAGCCATGGGACAAGACATGGCCTCTTATCTGGACGGCTTGTTATATGCAGATTTTTTAACCTATTGGGATTATATTCACCTCGATACCCTGTTAAGTCTGCAAAACCCGAAAACGTTGCTTCCCGACGAGGAAATTTTTATCATGTATCATCAGATTACGGAGTTATATTTTAAGCTTTCTTTACACGAGTGCGACCAGATTGCCATGCATCCGCATTTAACCGTTCAGTTTTTTACCGACCGGATTAAAAGGATCAATGCTTATTTCAATGCTTTAACTGCTTCTTTCGAAATCATGATTAATGGTATGGAGAAAGAACAATTTTTAAAATTCCGGATGTCGCTTTTACCAGCGAGTGGATTTCAATCGGGGCAATACCGGCTAATCGAAATTGCGGCTACCTCTTTCGATCGCCTGGTCGATAAGAGTAAGCGCGAGGAACTCAAAGACTCGAGTATCGAAGAGAAGTTCGAATATATTTATTGGAAATTCGGGGCAACCGAGCTGGCCACAGGCAAACAAACATTAACCCTAAAGCAATTTATTAAAAAATATGCCGCCCAGTTTTTACAATTGGCTAAAGACAGGGAATACAGTAATTTTTCGTCGCTATATCTTCATTTTAAAGATAAAGGCGAGGAGGTAAGTGAGCTGGCCGAAGAGCTCCGCAAATTAGACTTGTTTGTAAATGTCGAATGGACTCTGGTGCATTATAAATCGGCAGTTAGGTATTTAGAAAAAGACCCAGTAGATATTGCTGCAACAGGCGGCACAAACTGGCAAAAATACCTTCCTCCCCGTTTTCAAAAACGCATTTTTTACCCTTTTTTATGGACCGAAGAACAGATCGAAGAGTGGGGAAAAAGCTGGGTACTTAGTGTATTAAAAACAATTAAGGCTCGACCATAATAATAACTTACCAAGAAAAATAAATTGGGTTTAAACCTGTTTTTTCGTACTTTTGCCTTAAACTAATACCCGAAAGTCGTGATAGATACCTTACAAATTAAGATTACCGAAAATAGTAGTCCGAGATTGGCAGAAACTGAGTTTGTCAACATTCCGTTTGGAAAAATTTTTACAGACCACATGTTTGTTGCCGACTTTGAAGACGGCGAGTGGAAAAATCTTCAGATTTTACCTTATGGTCCGCTCGAGATGAGCCCTGCTATTTCTGCTTTGCATTACGGACAGGCCATTTTCGAAGGAATGAAAGCTTATCATTTGCCAAATGGCGATATTAGTGTTTTTAGAGCAAATAAGAATTTCGAGCGTTTTAATATTTCTGCAGACCGGATGTGTATGCCAACTGTTCCCGAAGAAATCTTTATGCAGGGTATTGCTACCCTTATTCAGATCGATAAAGGCTGGGTACCAACCCAAGAAAATTACTCGTTATACTTAAGACCAGTAATGTTTGCTACCGATACTTCTTTAGGTGTAAGAGCAAGCTCGAGCTACAAATTTGTCGTTTTAGCCACCCCAACTGGCCCCTATTATACTAAAGCCTTAAAAGTAAAAATTGAGACTAAATATACCCGTGCTAACGAAGGTGGTGTAGGTTATGCAAAAACCGCAGGCAATTATGCCCGCTCTTTATACCCTTTCGCCGAGGCACAAAAAGAAGGTTTCGACCAATTAATCTGGACCGATTCTGCCACGCATACTTTAGTCGAAGAATCGGGTGCCGCGAACGTGATGTTTGTTTTAGATGGAAAATTAATTACAGCTGCCGTTGGCGAAACCATTTTAAACGGGGTAACTCGCGATACCATTATTGCTTTAGCGAAAGACCAGGGTATTGAAGTTGAAGAAAGAAAGATTACCGTTGCCGAAATTATTGCCGGTGCCGAAAATGGAAAATTAACCGAAGCCTTTGCTGTAGGTACTGCAGCAACGGTAACCCAAATTGGCGAGATTGGTTTCGATAATAAATTATATCCGCTTGCCGATGTCAATACCAGAATAGTTTCTACCAGTATCGCCAGCAAATTAAACGATATCCGCTATGGTTTAGCGCCCGATAAGTTTGGCTGGAACTGGATTGTATAAAAATACAATCCCCATATTTTAAGGCTTCGAAATTCGAGGCCTTTTTTATGTTACCTGTGCCAGTTTCGACAAGCCGGCTCGGTAACATCTCGCTCACAATTTCTCCAAATCATATACAATGAGTACTTTCAGGGTTTAAAATTTTAAATATGAAGAAATCTATACGCTTATGTGTAATTGCAGCACTTTGTTTAAGTGTGAATGCCCAAGCACAGCAAAAGAAGTTAAACCAGGCCCAAGCTTTAGGTACGCAACCTTCGCTAACCAAATCGATGAATATGATTAGTGGTTGGAGCGATAATACCCATTACCTAGAATTTGATATGAAAGACCGCAAACAATATGCGGTAGACCTGGCTACTGGCGAACGTGCAGCCTATACACCGCCACCTAAAAGCGATGTAAACGTAATGGTTAAAGATAAAGATGTCTACATCCAATATGGAAAAGAAGAAGCAAAGCGTTTAACCAATAACCCAGACGAAGAAAAAAATCCGACCTTATCGCCTGACGGTAAATATGTAGCTTTTACCCGCAATAATGACTTATATGCTGTCGAAGTTGCTAATGGTAAAGAAATTCGTTATACCACAGATGCCACCGATGTAATCTATAATGGTTACTCATCATGGGTATATTTCGAAGAAATCTTAGGCCGTGCCACTCGCTATAAAGCTTTTTGGTGGGCTCCAGATAGCAAACATCTGGCCTTTATGCGATTCGACGACACTAAAGTTCCGATGTTCCCTATTAATGGCTCTACTGGTCAGCATGGTTATGTCGAAAAAACCCGTTATCCTAAAGCAGGCGATCCTAACCCGGAAGTAAAAATCGGCTTTGCGCCTACCGAGGGTGGCAAAGTAATCTGGGCCGACTTTAACGAAAAAGACGATCAATATTTCGGCACACCTTACTGGAGTTTCGATGGCAGTAACATGATGGTGCAATGGCTAAACCGTGGACAGGATAACTTAAAATTTTATGCCGTTAGCCCGCAAACCGGTGCTAAAAAAGAAATTTACGACGAAAAACAATCTTCCTGGGTTGACCTGGACTTCGATGGTAGAATAACGTATTTGAAAGACAATAAACAGTATATTTTAAAAAGCGATAAAACCGGATGGGCTCATTTTTATCTGTATACACTGGATGGAAAATTAATTAACCCAATTACTACAGGCAAGTGGCAGGTAAGTAAGCTGATATATACCGACGAAAAAAGCAAAGTAATTTATTTTACAGCACGTAAAGAGGCCAGCACCCGCACCGACTTATACCGTGTCGATTACAGCGGCAAAAATTTAAAGCGCTTAACTTTTGGGGAATATACACACCAGGTTCAAATGTCGCCAGATGGGAAAAAATTTATTACCACCTACTCTAATGTTGCGACGCCACCAAAGCAAACACTATTAGACAACAATGGCAAAATTATAAAAGAGTTGGGCGATAGCAAAGCCGACGATTTTGATCAATATGCTTATGGTAAAACAGAACTGATTACCATTCCTTCTGAGGATGGCTTATATCAACTTCCGGCCACTATTACCTATCCAACAGACTTCGATCAAACTAAAAAATACCCGGTTATTTTTAGCATTTACGGTGGGCCGAATGCAGGTACGGTAAGCAACAGCTGGAAAGGCACTGGCAACCAATGGTGGGCTAACGAAGGGATTATCCAAATATCGGTAGATCATCGGGCATCGGGTCAGTTTGGCAAAGAAGGGGTAGCCTTAATGCATCGCAACCTCGGTAAATGGGAAATGAAAGATTATGGTACCGCGGCTAAATGGCTCAAAGCAAAACCTTGGGTCGATCATAAAAAATTGCTCATTACCGGCCATAGTTATGGTGGTTACATGAGTGCACTGGCTTTAACTATGGGGGCCGACGATTTCGATTTTGGGTATGCGGGTGCACCAGTTACCAGCTGGGAATTGTACGATAGCCATTATACCGAACGTTTTATGGATACCCCTCAGGAAAATCCGGAAGGCTATAAAGCAGCTTCTGTATTAACTTATGTCGATAAATACAAAGGTTTACTGCGCATTATGCATGGTGATATGGACGATAACGTTCATGTTCAAAATACTATTCAGTTGGTCGATAAATTAACCAATACCAATAAACATTTCGAATTAATGATTTATCCTGGTAGTCGCCATAGTTTTGGGCCAACAAAGGCGGCTCACGATCGTGCAGAACGCTACCGTTTCTATTACGAACACCTGTTAAATAAACCTGTTCCTGAAGGATTAATTAAATAGCAAAAATTGAAGATGAGCAAGTTGTAAAATTTGCTCATCTTTATCTTTGATTACGAGCTTTTTTATCGAGTTATTGATTTGCAATTCAAGCGATTTGGATATAGCCAATAACCAGAAATAAATAAAAACTCAGCCTTGCCCAGGGGCTGCAATCGCTAATATTTAGCTTGTTGAGTTCTAATAATGCTTAGACTTTTGTTAGACTTTGGTCAGAGTATGGTCAGAGTCTGTTAGACCCTAAGTCTAAGGAAACTCTAAGGGAAGGCTAATGAAAGGCTAAAGACAGCAGAACAGTGTCCGAAGCGTGCCACTACTGCTATTAGCGATGTCTATTAATTAAGTCTATTAATGAGGTTATGGGGCTGGGATTCGTAATCGAAAAACGAGCAATAAATTAGCTACCAGTCGCTAGGCGAACAACGGTAAACAAAAGACGCTCATTTTTGTTGTTCTCTTTTTTCTTTTCTCAATTGTCTGCGTAGCTTTCGTTCTTCCCGATCGCTTTTCATTTTTTCGAACTTGGCAATTTGAGCTTTAATCTCTGCCTGTTTTTGCGGGGTTATTCCGACACTATATTTTACTCCCTGGAAAAGTGTTTTCCAGGTATAATTAAAAAATGAAGCTGTCGGCTCCCGTTTATATTTAATTGTAGCGCTGGTATACTTACCTTCAAGATTTGGATTATCCGAATAAATGATCAGGTTATTAGCAAGAAAAGAAATTAACCCTTGTCTAACCAGGCGATCTTTGCCTTCCTCCTTTTTCATTAAAGCAACCGAAAGGTCATGATAAGTAAAATCGACCCTGCCAGTCGCTATATTTTCGTCGGCCTTAATTGTAAAAGCAAGCTTTTTAATATCCCCCTTATTTACTTGTACCATGCCTAATGGTTTAGTAATCTGATTTAGTGTTTTACCATCCAAATTATTTAGTGCGCCGGTATAGGTAAATGCCCCATTGGGCGCAACAAGATTAAACTTAAAAGCAACATCTAGCTTTCCCTGTCCCATTAAGTAACTTTGCAAGTTGGCGGTAAGGATCGGATTTATAGCTTTGCGGTGCGGTAGATTTGTCGCATTTAAAATAACTCCGCTAGTTTTTTCAAAAGTAATCTTTCCAGTTTGCTGGCTATTGCTGTCGAATTCGGCATAGCTGATATCAATATTTTTTAAATCAATTTTCTTGATGTCTAATTTTGCTTTTAGCAATTGCAGCAGCTGATGCGGAAACCTGCCGGTTTTAACCGCTACTTGCTTAGGGAAGGTGTTATTGTTATACACCGCAACGCTCCCATCGGCAACGTTCATCCGCTTGGCTATTAACTCTTGTTTCTGAATATAGGCCGGTAAATTTATGCCATCGAGGCTGATGTTATTAAGTTCGATAGTAAACCGGTCGCGTGCATAACCATTTACTTTCGCAAAATTGGCTTCACTGTATCGGGGTACTAAACTAAATTGCTTTACATTTAATTTTCCGCTGGATGCCATAAAATCGAGCTGATCTACTTTGAGATAGTACATGCTATCTGGTGTGGCATAACTATAATTATTTACATTAATTGCTACATCTTTCAGTAAATATAGCCTGCTTGTATCGGCCGAAGAATGTTCGTCGATAAGCCAATCTTTTAAACTTACATTTAGGTTAGCGACCGAATCGATATCGGGCACTAAACCATTGTTATTTACGTATTTGAAATTAGCGTCCTTAAAATCTACCGTTTTAATGCGTAGCGATTTAAATAATTTAGCGATATAGTCGTAGGGTGATTTTCGCGGGCGAGGTGGTCTGTTTTCGTTAAATTCGAAATGCTTATTAACCATGGTTACATTCGGCCGGTCGAAGAGCAGCAAATCGATCTTTGCTTCCTTATCGAAATAAATGGCCAGCGGATGAAACCTTTGGATAGAAAGTTTTTTGAGTTTTATATAATATAAATTATTAGGCGCTTGCTGTTGTGCAATAAGGGCTTTAAAAACATTAGTATCTGGAATTATTTTTACATCGGCTATAGCCGCAGAACCCGTAATAAAGTTGGTATGGATCGTAGAAAACTCGATATGATACAAGCCATTAGTAGTTTTCTTTACCAGTTCGGTAATCTCTTTTCTAATAAGGGGCTTAAATTTTACGCTAATATACCAGGAAGCGGCAACCAGAAGGAGTGAAATAACAATGAAGATACCCAATAGCCATTTCAAAACTTTAAATTTCCTTGGTGTACTGTTGTTCATACCGGATAAAATCGTTTAATACTCCAATATACGGTTTTTACGCCCTCTTTAACTTCAATTAACCTTTTTTAACTTTTCCTTCTTCTGGTTGTTGCTGCCAGGTTTAGGTTCGGGCATTGGCTTAACCGGCACCACACCAATTCCCACTGCGGTCCTAACCCCAACAAATACCGTTTTCCACATCAGGTTAAAAAAAGAAGCCTGGGGTACTCGTTCGAAAGTGGTGTTTGCTATTCTCAATGCTTCGCCTTTTATAGGGTTATCATTTTTAATGAGTACTGTATTTGCTAAAAAAGATAATAAGCCTTTTCCCTTAGCTTTTCCGTCCTCCCCTTCTTTTAAAAGGTTTATTTTTAAATCCTGGTAATAAAAATTTACTTCTCCTTTTGCCGCTTTAAGATTGGCGTCGACCTTGAAGTTCATTTTTTGAACATTTCCGCTTTCGATGGTTAGCTGACCTAATGCCTTGGCTAATGGATTTAAAGTTTGCAGGTTAATGGGCCCGATATTTCCTACATAAGAAAATGCCCCATTATTATCGGTCAGGTTAAAATCTATTTTTACATTCATTTTACCCTTCCCCATTAAATAGGTGTTTAGATTCGCATAAGCTTTATGATTTTTAAGGAGGGCTACCGAATCGTTGGTTACGTTTAAAATAGGCCCGCTTAGGTTATCCAACTTTAAGGTGCCCCTTTCCTTTGTTTTTGGGTTATATTCGGTATAAGCAATATCGATCTTATTTAAACTTACCGTATCTATTAAGGTGGTAATGGGCAATCGTTTTAAAGCAATATGTGGATAATTCCGGCCTTTATCGAAATTAGGCGGTGGCAACTCTCTGTTTAGAAAAATAGCTACGTTTGCCGGCCCAATTATTAACTGCCGGGCATGTAAATTTCCGGTATTATTTAATTTTATAAAATCGACTCCATTAAATTTAACCTGATTAAAATTAAGGTCATAGCGATCTTTTTGCGCCTTATATTTTCTACTAAACGTTAAATCAGGATACATTGGAATTAATTTTAAGCCGCTAATACCGATCGATTTTCTGTCAACCGATCCCTTAATCGTGTCGATTTTTAGGGTATACATTTTGTCTTTTGTTAAAGCACGATAACCAGCCAACTCGAAAGCAATATCTTTAGCATGATAAATTCTGGTGGTATCGTACTGAGAAAGAGAATCGACTAAGAAATCTTTTATCGTCATGTTTAAATGCCGTATCTCATGCTGTTTTTCCGTCCCTTTATAATAATCAAAATTGGCATCATTAATGCTTATATGTCCGATCCTGATCGATTTTAAGGTCTTTGCTATTTGTTGATACAAAGTCTTTTCGTCTTTATCCCGTTTTCGAGGTGCTTTCTCGTAAATCATGTTAATGGAAGGCTGGTCGAGCACAATCGAATTCATTTTTATTTTCTGGCTAAAATAGGCCGTAAGTATCCCTATCCTACTTATTTTTAGTGCTGCGGCCTTAAGCTCGAATAAATAAGCCGGCTTTAATTGCCGGTAAACTTGGGTATCCGGGATAAGAGTAATACTATCCAGTTTTACATTTCCGCTCCATAAATTAAGATGGATGTCTTTAAAATTGATCCGGTATAAGCGGTTTGATCCGGTGTAAACACCCTCTTTTATCTTTTCCGTAATAACCGGCTTCCATTTAGCACTGAGGTAAAATGCAGCAATACCCATGCTAATTATCGCTAGTAATAAAATCCCGCCACCATACTTTATAATACGTTTAATTGTGTGTTTGTTCATATCGCTATGTCTCTGCATACAATTACAATATTTAACTCTTATTGTTTGAAATTTGCAAGGAAAGATAATTTTGACGCTGACAATTTGTCATTTATCAATTAAATTTCTTATTTTTGAAGCCCATAAATATTGATGATTTTGATGATTGATTTACAGCTTACAGATAAAACGCACGATGAAGAACGCCAGGGAGAAGCTTTGGTTATACCAACCGCTAAAAATGGCGATGGCCGAAAGCTTTATATAGAAAGCTACGGTTGCCAGATGAATTTTGCTGATAGTGAAATTGTAGCTTCTATTTTAGCAGACACTGGTTTCGAAACAACCGGCGATTACCAACAGGCCGATGTAATATTTATCAATACCTGTTCTATCCGCGAAAATGCCGAGCAACGGGTGCGTAATCGCCTATCTCAATTTGGTGTGGAGAAAAGAAGAAATCCCAAATTAATTGTTGGGGTATTAGGCTGCATGGCCGAACGGTTAAAAGCCAAATTTTTAGAGGAAGAAAAACTAGTAGATGTAGTGGTGGGTCCAGATGCTTACCGCGATTTGCCAGGTTTAATTAGCCAGGTAGAGGAAGGGCATAAAGCGGTAAATGTAATTTTATCGCGTGAAGAAACTTATGCCGATATTAGCCCGGTAAGACTAAACGGCAATGGCATTACTGCATTTATTTCTATTATGCGGGGTTGCGATAATATGTGTTCTTTTTGTGTCGTGCCCTTTACCCGGGGGCGCGAACGCAGCAGGGATCCGTTTTCCATTCTTAAAGAAGCTCGCGAATTATTCGAAAGCGGCTATAGAGAAGTTACTTTATTGGGGCAAAATGTCGATTCCTACTTATGGGCACCTGCCAAAACCAATAGTGTACCAGTTAATGATTTGGGCGACGAAATGAATACTTTAACTGGCGACGCGCTTTTGGAGGCCCTAACGCATAAAAGCGATTTACCGGGAACACGCAGGCTAGAAGCCGAAGCCACGGCCGGTGCGATTAATTTTGCCCAGCTTTTGGCGATGGTAGCCGAGATAGACCCCGCTTTAAGAGTTCGCTTTTCTACTTCGCATCCTAAAGATATTACCGACGAAGTGTTATACACCATTGCCAAATACGATAATATTTGCAATTATATTCATTTGCCGGTGCAATCGGGCAATTCGAGAATTTTAGCCTTAATGAACCGTACTTATACCCGCGAGTGGTACATGAACAGGATTGATGCCATTCGTCGAATTATTCCGGGTTGTGCCATTTCGGCCGATATTATTGCCGGCTTCTGTACCGAAACCGAAGAAGAGCATCAGGATACGCTAAGTATTATGGATTATGCCCGCTATAATTTCGCCTATACCTTTTCGTATTCCGAGCGCCCAGGCACCCTTGCTGCCCGGAAATATGAAGACGATGTGCCCGAAGCTGTAAAAGCTCGCCGTTTGGCCGAGATCTTTAAGAAACAACAGGAAGATTCATTAGCTTGTTTAGCAGAATTTGTAGGCAAAACCGTTAAGGTTTTAATAGAAGGATTTTCTAAAAAATCTGATCAGGAATACAAAGGCCGCAACGACGAAAATGCCATGGTGGTTTTCCCGGTAACCGATTCGGTAAAACCAGGCGACTATGCAAATGTTTATATAGAGCGATGTACCTCTGCTACCCTATTAGGTAGTATAGTTTAAAGCAAAACACATAAACCGCAACACAAAATGGATATACAAGATATAAAAAACAGGTTCGGTATTATTGGTGGTTCGCCGCTACTTAACCGGGCGATCGATACGGCCAGGCAAGTCGCACCAACAGATATGTCGGTGTTAATTACTGGCGAGAGTGGAAGTGGAAAGGAAGTGTTTTCGCACATTATTCATCAGATGAGTGCCCGTAAACATGGGGCTTTTATTGCAGTTAACTGTGGGGCTATTCCCGAAGGAACCATCGATTCGGAACTTTTTGGGCACGAGAAAGGCTCCTTTACCGGTGCGCACGAAGCACGGAAAGGTTATTTCGAAGTCGCCAATGGCGGAACTATATTTTTAGATGAAGTTGCCGAACTGCCATTAGGCACACAAGCCCGTTTATTACGTATTTTGGAAAGCGGAGAATATTTACGTGTAGGTTCGTCTAAAGTTCAAAAAACCGATGTCCGTATAATTGCAGCAACCAATGTCGATGTATACAACCGGGTAAAATCGGGCAAATTTAGAGAAGACTTGTATTATCGTTTAAATACGGTTCCTTTACGAATTCCTGCCTTAAACGAACGAAAAGAAGATATTTATTTACTTTTTCGCAAGTTCGCAGCCGATTTCAGCGATAAATACCGCAGTCCGGGCATTAACTTAGAACCCGATGCTATTCAGTTGTTAAGCAATTATAGCTGGCCGGGAAATGTAAGGCAGTTAAAAAATATTGCCGAGCAAATCTGCGTTTTAGAAAAAGACCGCAATGTTACTGCTCAGGCCCTGCTCAATTATATTCCAAACGAGTCGGCAAGTAACTTACCAATGGCTATTAACGGGCATAACAAGGAGGATTTCTCGGAGCGGGATATTTTATATAAGGTGCTTTTCGACATGAAAAAAGACATGATGGAGCTCAAGAAGCTGGTTGCAGAAATTATCCAGAACGGCGGTAATACCTCGCATATCATGGCCGAAAACCCTCAATATATTAATCAATTATACCAGGAAGTAGATTTATCGGGTAATAACGAGCAAACCTTAACAATTAAGCATCCTTTACAAAATTTACCTGCCGAATATAATTATGCGCACGACGCCGAAGAAATCGAAGAATCGTTATCCTTAATCGATAAAGAATCTGATTTGATTAAAAAGGCATTGAAAAAACACAAAGGCAAACGTAAATTTGCCGCACAAGAATTAGGGATCTCAGAACGCACGCTTTACCGAAAGATTAAAGAACTTAACTTAAACTAAGTATGAAAACCATTGGCTACAAATTGATATTTATTTTAGGAATAACTGTACTGAGTGGTTGTGGCTACAAATTTAGCGGAGCCTCTATTCCTCCCGAAATGAAGACCATTAATGTCGAATTTTTCGAGAATAATGCCCCACTGGTGGTACCCAACTTAAGTCAGTCATTTACCGAAGACTTAAAAGAGAGAATTCGTACCCAAACTAAATTAAGTATTGTTCAGGGTGAGGCACAGGGAAAATTTGAAGGCCGTATTACTGGTTACGATATTAAACCAATTGCCATTCAAGACAATACCAGGCCGGTAGCCGGGGCAAATCGTTTAACTATTACCATTCATGTTAAGTACACTAATCGGGTTAAAGATCACGAAAAAGAAGGGTTCGAACAAGATTTTACGGCCTTTACCGATTTTTCTTTAGCAGGCCAGTCCTTGCAATCGCAAGAGCAGGGTTTAATTAAAAAGGTAAATATACAGCTAACCGAAAATATTTTTAACCGTGCTTTTGCACAATGGTAAAGAATTTGAAATTTCAAATGTTAACTTAGCAAAATGGAGCTGGATACACTTACAGATTTACTTGCAAAACCAACGATGGTAACCGAGGCTCATGTTGGTTTGTTAACCAGTTTGGTCGAGGCCTATCCTTATTACCAGCCGTTACATTTGTTACTGGCAAAAGCCAGCGCAGGTTTACCAAGTTATAATACCAGACTTACCACAGCGGCACTTTACAATGGTGGTAGTTTATTGCATCGATTTATTTACCAGTCAGAAACTTTCGATATCGAGACCCAGCCTGTCGACGAGCAGGAAACCTTCGAAGAGATTGCAGAAATCGAATCGGTGTCTTTACCAGAGGTTAAGGCCGACGAACAGGAGGTTTTCGAAGAAATCGCAGAAATAGATCCTCAAGCTTTTGCTCCGGTCTCTATACCCGCCAATGTAGCCGAACCAGCAACATTAACTGGCGAGTTAGCCTTAGAAAGTATAGTTGCTGCAGATTTTTTTGCCTTCGAAAAGAACTTCAATACCGAAAAGGTTACTGAAGATGAAAATAGTACGACAGTTATCCAACCCGAAGAATACAATTTCGAAGCGGAGGCACAAAGTACAGTAAGTAAATACGACGACGATAAGCTCCCCTATACTTTTTTATGGTGGCTGGCTAAAACACGTAAAGAACATGAGCAAATATTCCAGCCTTATGTTACGCCAAAACAGCAAACTACGGTTAATCCTAACGAACTGCAGCAGCAATATGTAGAGCACATTTTTCATTTGCAATCGCCACTTAATATCACAAACGAGTTTAGTAAAGGCCCGGTAAATCTTCAGGCGAAGCCAAAAGGAATAGACATTATTAATTCCTTTATTAAAAACGATCCGCAAATTAAAGCGCCAAAGGCCGATCAGATTAACAACGAGAACAAGGCTAAAAAAAGCGCAGAAGATAATTACGACTTAGTTTCGGAAACATTAGCAGCAATTTATATCGAGCAAATGCTTTACCACAAAGCAATAGATACTTATGAAAAATTAAGTTTGAAATTTCCAGAAAAAAGCCGTTACTTTGCCGACCTTATTCAATCTTTAGAAAAGAAAATTTAACAACATCACATACCATGGTAATCTTATTGATCATTTTATTAATTATTTTAAGTATAGCACTAGGTTTATTCGTTTTAATTCAAGACCCTAAAGGTGGGGGCTTAACCACAGGTGGTTCTGGCAGCAACATGTTTGGGGTAAAACGTACAGGTGATGTGCTCGAAAAAGGAACCTGGGTATTATTAACACTAATCGTGGTGATCTCTATGGCCCTAACAACCATCGGTAAAACTGGCGGTGCAGCTTCGGCTAACGAATCTAAAATTGCTCCATTAATTAATAAAACAGCAACTCCATCTCCAATTGGTAGCGGCGCAAGCACAACTGCTCCAGCTACTGCTCCTAAAAGCGGAGATACTTCGAAAAAGTAATTTATTCGTTTTCTCGTCTTTTGTTGTTTTACCGCTTTTGCTATCCGGTGTCTATTCAGTACCGACCCAATAAGTGTCGAGAATCGTAGGGTATATGGCGGATGATTGTAGGATATTTTTTGCTTAGTCCATAGCTTTTGGTGCTGGCCCGGTTTAAGACAGGCCGACTAAATAGTTGCGTGTTACGGGTTATGGGCCCGGATTCGTAGCTTTAATCTCTCCATCACCGAACAGCGACCAACGAAAACCCCTTTTCGTGTAGGGAATAGCGGTGTTCGTGGCGGAAATCGTACTGTCTATCCCGAAACTTTGCAATGTGCTTTTTAGTGCTCAAATTTGTTTGGTTAACTAAAAAGCCACTAAAATGAAGAACATCTGGGTTTATAAAATTTTGCATCGGCTAACATTTTTGTTATATTGCAGTACATCATCTTCCTTATGGCCTATGTTTCGCAACACGATTTACCTTCTGTTGGCGGCGTTTATATATAGCACTGCTGTATATGCCCAGATCGATCCGCAATCTCTTGCTAAAATTACCGACCGTATGCCTGCCTCGCCCGATGTGAGTGCGATTGCCAGGTATGGGGATATCCCGCTTAATAAATCCACTGGAGCTGTTAACTATAGTTTACCGTTATTAAGTATTAGTGCGGGCAAAATAAGCTATGATTTTAGTCTTTCTTATGGAGCTGCGGGCATTAAGGTCGATCAAACGGCTTCCCGGGTAGGTCTTGGCTGGGCGTTAAATGGAACAGGTGTAATTAGCAGAACCATTATGGACGAGCCCGACGAGCTGTCGACCCCTAATGTACCCCCGGTTAATCTGGCCGAGCGGAGCCGTGCTATGCTCGATTTTTTAGAACGCTCGGTTTTGCAAGACGATGGCTACGATAATCAGCCTGATGAGTTTTCCTTTAACTTTAATGGCTATAGCGGTCGTTTTGTGTTCGATAACAGCGGTAACATCCGTCAGATTACCAAGAGCACTTTAAAAATAGAAAAGGATTTTTTAAGTACAGTTTATAATTTTAAGATTACCGATCAGAATGGTATAGTTTATTATTTTGGGGGTAGCAACGCCACAGAATATACCAAGACATTAACTTATGGTTTAAATTGTGGCAGTAACAGGCCAGTGCTTAACGACGGGGCGCCAACGGCCTGGTACCTTATAAAGATCGTTCATCCGCAAGGCAAAAACCCCGACCGGGATAACCTTCAATTTGTGTATACGGCCAATACCTTTACCTATTATACCTCGGTTAGTCAAACACAGATCAGGACCCCCACGACTACCCCTTTAGGTGGTTGCCCGTCGAGCACCCGGTGCCCCGATCTTTTAGAAAATAAGACCTGTGTAATGCAGTTACAGGTTAACGGTTATTTTCTCTCGCAGGTTACCTCCTCGCAGGGTGGGCAGGTAATTTTAAGCTACAGCAGTACCGGAACCCGTTTCGATTTACCGGGCGATGTTGCTTTAAACAGTATCGAGCTGCGGTCGCCGGCTAATGTGATGCTTAAAAAGTTTAGCCTAAGTTATAACCATATTCAATCGCTTAATCCGATGAGCTCTCCCGATGCTCCCACTAATACGAGTGTTAATTACCGGATGTACCTTAGTGGGGTTTTACAGAGCGGGCAAAACAATACTACCCTGGGCAGTTATCACTTTAATTATTATTCGCCCAACCTATTACCCGCCCGGCTTTCTTTTTCGCAAGACCATTATGGTTTTTTTAACGGACAAAGCAATGCCAGTTTTATCGGGCAAGCTCCCACACCGCTTACCCCTGTTACTAACAACTTTGTAACGGCCAACCGCTCTCCAAGTGCAACTGTATTTGGTTATGGTCTGTTAAGTAGCATTCGCTATCCGAGCGGAGGAAAGGATTCGTTAGTTTACGAACCCCATTATGCCCTACAAGACACGCTGGTAGAACCTCCGGTAACCTATTATTATGGAGATGTAAGGGGAATAGGGAGCAGAACCGTTAATTCGGTAAGCTCGGGCACCTTTAACATTGCTTACGATCAAACCGGGAGCCTCAACTATAGTTGCAGCGAGAGTCCTGGTTCGGAATACGAATACGACAGCATCCATAATTTTGGGCGCATCCAGTTACGCGATATAACCGCTGGCGTTGATTTGTATTATATGGCAAAAATAGACCCCGGCACCAATGTAAATACGACGGTAAACTTTACCGCTGGCCATAGTTACGAACTTATTACCAGCGCCTATGGGGATATTATTACGATGAATAGTGTGCTTACTTACCGGGCCGGATCGGCCACTCACGAATTATTACCGCTATTGGTTGGTGGGGCGCGGCTGGCCAAAACGATAAGCTACGACGGGGCTACCCAGTTGTTGTATAAACGGTATTTGTATACCCAGCTCGATGGGGTAAGCTGTTCGGGTCAAATCGTACAACCGGGACCGGATTATTACAGTGTATTAAGAAATGCGTTAGACTGTGGGGGAACCGGTTCGGGAACCATCGATTGCGGATCTTACCAATGTAATTATATTATTGCGCATTCTAATGGCATTAGTAACCAAACTGCGTCTGGTTCGCATATTTATTACAGTTCGTGTCTGGAAAGCCTTGGAGATGATAATTTTGCAGGCGGAGGTAACCAGCGAAAATTTACCGTCGATGCCCCCGACATTACGGCCTTTACCTTTATTGGCGAGCAGCTTCAGGATGTTCCTCTTACTTCCCGGTCGTGGGAAAACGGACAGGAGGTTTATGCGCTCGATTTTAAAAAGAATGGAACTAATGTGATTAAAGTACAGGAAACCTTCAAAACCTTTACCATCGATTCGATAAATCAGTTTCATCAGGTAAAGGGCTATATGGTAAGGAAAAACTTTATTGCAAAATGTAGCAGTATACCGCCGGCTGTGCCACTGGATACCGAATTTAACCCTTTCGATGGCGATACCTATACCCTTACCTCGGCCTGGCGGTACCAGGATAGCGAAACTACCCTTAGCTATGACCAGGATGGTTTAAACCCGGTAACGGTGGTTCATCAGTATGCTTATAATCCGGCTACACTATTAATGAGCAGCGATACCCAGCAACTCAGTAACGGCGAGACCAGGGTAGACCAGTATTGGTATAGTGCCGACTATGCGAGTATTTCGGGCCTGGACCCGGCGCAATCCACCATCCTTGCCCAATTAACTACCGATGGAAATATAGCAGCTCCGGTGGTGGTTAGTAAAACCATAAATGGAGGTCTTACCGAATCGACCCGGGTCGACTATCAATATAATGGGGCGACCAGCCATATCGTTACCGGTGCTATTAATAGCTGGAATACAGCCATCCTGGCTTTCGAGAAGAGAACCGATTTAAGCATTTACAACGATGCCGACCAGCTTACCGGGACCGTTAAAGATGGAGTATGGCCGGCGGCTTATAAATGGGGTTATAATGGCGATTACCTAATTACCCAGGTTAACAATGCCAGCCCAGGCGAATTTTATAGCGAGAACTTCGAACAGGCTGTAGGGGCGACTACTGGTGCAGCCCATACGGGCAGCAAATATACCACGACTGCGCTGGTAAGCTTTACCCGGCCTAATGCCCGGAGTTATGTGATTACTTACTGGTACCGCAGTGGCGGGGTTTGGTTTATGCGCCCGCCCCAAGCCTATAGTGCAAGTTCCTTTACCATGAGCGGGGGCGATGGGTACGATGATGTTGCCATTTATCCTATCGATGCCCAGTTAAGCTCGTCTACTTACGACCCTTTAATTGGGATAAGGAGCCAGATCGATGCCCGCGGGCAGACCACTTATTACGAGTATGACGATCTGCAGCGATTAAAGGTTATTAAAGACCAGAATGGCGATATTATTAAG
Organism: Bacteroidota bacterium; assembly: GCA_040388055.1. Lineage (GTDB taxonomy): Bacteria > Bacteroidota > Bacteroidia > Sphingobacteriales > Sphingobacteriaceae > Pedobacter. The sequence continues at coordinate 4,063 of JAZKCO010000001.1, read as the reverse complement.
ACTTACACTTACCATTACAGACCTTAACTTATAAACAGATGATTAAATCCTATTTTTTATCGCTACTGTTTATCGCTAGTATGGTAAAGGTAGCCTATGGCCAAAGCCCCAGTAGTTCGCAGAATTACGTTATGGAAACCCTGGTAAGAGAAGCAGGGAAGAAAACCGAGGCCAGCCTTAACAGCCTTACGGTCGACAAGGTTAACCGGAACATCAGCTATTTTGATGGTTTAGGCCGGCTTATACAAACTGTGCAATGGCAGGGCAGCCCGCTTAAGAAAGATGTGGTACAACCCAGGGTTTACAATGCATTGGGGCAGCAAGCTTTTAATTATTTACCTTATGCCGAGCAGAGCAGCGGCGATGGGAGCTATAAAACCAATGCAATGAGTAACCAGAGTGGGTTTTATGGGCTTAGTGGCTGGGATGCGAATGTGGCTAAGACCCCTTATCCTTTTAACCAAACTGTTTTCGAGCTTTCGCCAGTAAACCGGGTATTAGAGCAGGGGTCGGCCGGAGCAGTATGGCAGCCCTATAATGTGAGTATTGCAGGCTCTGGTCATACTGTAAAGCAAGTTTATGCTTCCAATACCAGTACCGATGTACAATTCTGGACGGTTAATAGTGCTGGTGCCTCGACCACTGGTAATTACAGCGCTGCAAAACTATCTAAAAGCGTTAGCAAGGACGAGAATTGGAGTAGCGGTAAAGCCGGGACGAGCGAGGAGTTTAAAGATACCCAGGGGCAGGTGGTATTAAAACGAAGCTGGCAAGATGAAAGCACGGCTTTAAATACTTATTATGTTTATAATGAGGCCGGGCTGCTTTGTTATGTTATTCCACCGGGTGTAAATACTGCCAGCACGACCAGTTTTATAGAAAGCGATGGGGTTTTTACCAGTTTCATGTATGGTTACCATTACGATGGTCGTAAACGCTTGGTCGAGCAGAAAGTTCCGGGAAAGGGTTGGTCTTACCTGGTTTACAATAAGCTGGACCAGGTTGTTTTTACCCAGGATGCCAACCAGCGGTCTGTTAACCGTTGGTCTTTTGTTAAATACGATGGGCTGGGCCGAACAATTATTAGCGGGGAGCTTAGTAGTAGCAATAGCAGGAGTAGCTGGCAAAGTAGTGTGGATGGGCAAACAGGGATTTTATGGGAAATTATCGACCCGGGCAATACCAACAGTACAGGTATAGGTTACAGTAATACTATTGTGCCTGTAGTTGCCCTATCAGATTGCAATGTAATAAACTATTACGACACGTATGTTTTTTATGGCAATAGTAGTGCTTATCAGGAAACCACTACGGTAAGCAGCCAGATCCGGAGCTTAGTAACGGCGAGTAAGGTTAGGGTGCTGGGGGGTAATCTGCTTTTAAGTGTGCATTATTACGACGATAAGGGGCGTAGCCAGGAAACCATTGGCCAGAACCATCTTAATGGTACCGATAGGATGGTCAACACCTATAATTTTGTGGGCGAGCAAACAAGCGGTACCCGAACACATATTGCAAATGCGGTTACCACCAGCATTGTTAACAGCTATGTTTATGATCATGTGGGTCGCAGGCTAGCCAGCAAAGAAAACATCAATAGCCAGGGCGAGGTTTGGTTAAATAAAGCGGTTTATAACGAAATCGGGCAGTTAAAGCAAAAGTATTTGCATAGCAGCGACGGTGGGAGCACCTTTCTTCAAAACACGAAGTATGCCTATAACGAAAGAGGCTGGTTAAAAAACAGCAGTTCGGGGCAGTTTAACCTTAAGCTGGGTTACGATACACTGGCTAACCCCCAGTATAACGGCAATATTAGCGCTCAGTTATGGGGAGCTGGCTATGGCAATAAGTTCTTGTATACTTACGATAAGTTAAACCGCTTAACCAGTGGCATAAGTACAGGGGTTGCCATGAGCGAGATTCTAAGTTACGATGCGATGGGTAATATCGCTACTTTAAACAGGGATGCTGGTGGCACGGCTACTTACAGTTATAGCGGTAACCGCTTAAGTGGGATCTCTGGAGGTGGGTTAACAACCGGGGCTTATGCTTACGATGCAAACGGGAATGCCACTACCGATGGAAGAAACGGGGTAAGCTTAACTTATAACTTTCTTAACTTGCCTGTAACAGCAACTAAGAGTGGGTTAAGTGTGGCTTATAGTTACGATGCTAGCGGCAAGAAGCTAAGTAAGACCAGTAATGGTGTGGTAACCAATTATGCAGATGGGATCCAGTATACCGGTACGGTTATCGACTTTATCCAAACCGAAGAAGGAAGGGCAAGCAACACAACTGGCACTTATACTTATGAGTATAACCTTATGGATCATTTGGGGAATGTACGTTATAGTTTCGATAAGAATGCCGGGCTGTTAAGGCAATTACAGGCTGATGATTATTATGCTTTTGGGTTAAGGAAAGTTGCAACAGCGGGGACTAATAAGTATCTTTATAATAGCAAGGAGTTGCAAAGCGAGTTGGGACAATATGATTATGGGGCAAGGTTCTATGATCCGGTAATTGGAAGGTGGAATGTGGTGGATCCCAAAGCAGAGCTAGGTAGAAGGTGGTCTCCTTATGCGTATGCATTTGACAATCCGATCTATTTCATCGATCCTGATGGGATGTGGCCGGGACCAAATTTCCTGAGTGATACCTGGGCTTCTGCTAAAAATTCTTTTAAGGGGTACTTCAAGTCTATCGCCAACGCAGTTCAGAATCCGGGAGCTACTGCTAGAGCTGCCGCAAATAGTATTAGTAAGATGTCTGCGGGAGAACTGTTAACATCTCCAATTACTAAATCCCCTGGAGTTCAACTTTTAAAGAAAGAATATGCTGCCGCGAAGGCAATAGTTCAGGGTGATGGTAAGGCTTTGGGTTCAATAATTGGACATGAGACTGCAAATACAGCAACAGTTCTAGCTACGGCAGCTGCTGGTGAAGCAATTGGAGGTGCTAGAGCATTGGTTCCGACAGCCAATAATCCAGTTCCAGGTACTTTAGCGAGAGCGATCCCAACTGCAGATGTATCTAGCACACTAGGTCCGCCGAGTGCAGCTGATGTATTTGTGACTGCTGCGAGCGATATAAGAGGGTTAAACTCAGGTCAGATAGCTTCAAAATTGGCAATACCTGAAAGTGCGTCCGGATTTACAATATTTGAATTTCCTACACCGGCGGCTGGACTTGCCTCTCCAATATATAGAACAGATCCTATGTTTACTGGTTTTGGTCGGACATTGGGAGGTGCTAGAGAATTTACAGTTCCTAATCAACCAATACCTGCTAATGCAACAAAAAAAGTAATACCATGATAATAAGTTTTAATGAAACAAAAATCACAGGAAACTGGATTTTAGACGGTGCGAAAGTTGTTGAAGATGAGAACTGTAAAAGAATAAATTGGTTACGGAGCAATTATTTAATGAAAATTGCAACTGATGAGACGGGTTGGATTATTCTTTATCAAGATCCAGAAGATAAGCGGTATTGGGAACTGGTTTATGAGCACGGTGAACTGCAAGGAGGTGGGCCACCTTCATTAATACAATTATCAAAAGAAGAAGCTACGTTAAAATATGCTATATAGTAATTCTAACAGCAAAGCTGGATAAACCACATTAAGTTGACCCCTCCTCGCTAATTTTGAATCAATTCGTATTGTTTTGATTATCATATAAATAGAAGATAGCATGAAAATGGTAAGGCGGGGTCAATCATTTTGGTTTAACCACTTTACCCATTTGACCTCTCTTTTCTTTAAGTTAATTCTGCGTTAGTGATGGCAGCGGCATCCTTTTGGCACAGGTATATGCTTTGTTAAGATCAATTTTCCAAAAGATACAGCGAACAGCACGCCCGAACGCCCAAAACCTACAACTACTACTATTGCAAATGCGGTTACCACCAGCATTGTTAACAGCTATGTTTATGATCATGTGGGTCGCAGGCTAGCCAGCAAAGAAAACATCAATAGCCAGGGCGAGGTTTGGTTAAATAAAGCGGTTTATAACGAAATCGGGCAGTTAAAGCAAAAGTATTTGCATAGCAGCGACGGTGG